>CAVXHE010000007.1:0-1044380 GCA_963761595.1 uncultured Alphaproteobacteria bacterium | reverse complement strand
GAATTGTTGGGCCTTGCGCATGAACGCGCCGGCAACGACGTCACGAGCTTCGAGATCATGACCCGGCGCGGCATCGAGCTGGTGCTCGAAAACGATTCCGGCAGCCGCGATCCGCTCACTTCCCCGCACGAATGGTATGTGCTGATCGAGCTCTCCTCGCAGCAAAGCGAAGGCACGCGGCTCGTGCTCGAGGAAATTCTCGAACAGGCTTTGGAGCGCGGCCTCATCGCCGATGCCGCCGTCGCCGACAGTCTCGAACAGGCGAAAGCATTTTGGCGGATTCGCGAAATGTTCGGCGAGGTGCAGCGCCACGCCGGCGGCTCGATCAAGCACGACGTCTCGGTGCCGGTTGCGGCGGTGCCGGCTTTCATCGCCGAGGCCAATGCGGCGGTGACCAGGCTCATTCCGGGCGCGCGGCCGCTGCCGTTCGGCCATCTCGGTGACGGCAACATCCACTATAATGTCACCCAGCCGGTCGGCGCCGACAAAGCCGACTATCTCAAACGCTGGGACGAGGTGAACGCCGTCGTCTTCGCCGTGGTGAAGAAATTCGGCGGCTCGATCTCCGCCGAGCACGGCATCGGCGTGATGAAGCGCGATCTTCTGCCCTCGGTGAAAGACCCGGTGGCGCTCGACCTGATGCGCAGCATCAAGCACCTGCTCGATCCGAACGGCATTCTCAATCCGGGCAAGGTGCTTTAAGTACTTTCGACGTTTTCGTATTTTCTACTTGGGCGCGTGACGATTTGACCGAACGAGTTTTCATTGCCGGCGCAGGCCCCGTCGGGCTCGCCGCCGCAGCGCATCTTGCCCGCGGCGGCGTTCCGGTCACGGTGTTCGAGGCGGGACCAAATCTGTCCGAGGAATCGCGCGCCTCGACGTTCCATCCGCCGACGCTGGACATGCTGCATGCGCTCGGCGCCGCCGAACCGATGATCGCGCAGGGGCTCAAAGCGCCGGCATTCCAATATCGCTCGAAGACGCACGGCTTGCTGGCGCAGTTCGATTTCGCGGCCATCGCCGACGCTACGGCGCATCCGTTTCGGCTGCAATGCGAGCAATCGAAGCTCACCCGCATTCTCTACGATTTGATGCGCGGCCATCCCAATTTCGAATTGCGCTTCGACAGCGAGGTCATGGACGTGAGCCAGGACGCGTCCGGCGTCGAGATCACGATCGACGGCAATGGCAAGCGCGAACGGCATCGCGGGCGCTATCTGATCGGCGCCGACGGCGCGAGCAGCAAAGTCCGCCGTGCGGCGGGCATCGAATTCGAAGGTTTCACGTGGCCGGACCGTCTCCTCGTGGTGAGCACGCCGTTCGATTTCCACGCCGCCATCCCGGGGCTCGATTTCCGTGAGCTACGTCGCCGATCCGGAGCGCTGGCATTTTCTGCTGCAAATCCCCGGCTTGTGGCGCGTCATGTTTCTGGTCAACGAAGATGCGAGCGACGAGCGGGTGCAGACGGAAGAATTTGCTCAAAAGCTGATGGCGGGCGTCGTGCCCGGCATCGCGAATTACGCGATCGACCACATCACGCTCTATAAAGTGCACCAGCGGGTGGCGAAGACGTTCCGAGAGCGCCGCATCTTCCTGGTCGGCGACGCCGCTCACATCAACAATCCGCTTGGCGGCATGGGCATGAACGGCGGCATCCACGACGCCGTCAATCTCGCGGCGCGGCTTGCCGCGGTCTGGCATGGCGAGGCGCCCGACGCCGAACTCGACCGCTTCGACAAGCAGCGGCGGCTGGTCACGCTCGAATACATCCAGAAATATACGATCCAGAACAAGAAAAACCTGGAATCGTCCGGCGACGAATTCGGCCGCTCGCTGCGCGCCATTGCCGGCGATCCCGCGCGCACGCGGGACTATCTTCTCCGCACCTCGATGATCGCCAGCCTGCAGCGCGCGGAGGAACTGGGCTAGTGAGAGCTGAGGGTCGGTCGGGCGGAAGCGGCCGCAGCTCGCAATCACGACGAAGCCGCGGATTCGTTTGCTCTTTTGCCGCCTGAGCGGCGAATAGGCTTGTTACCACTCTCGCCACTCATCGCCGTGCCAGTAGCCCTGGCCGTCGTGCTCGCGCCAGACATAGTGCTCGTCCGGCGCCCAGTCGTCGGGGTGAACGGTCACGTGGGTGCCATCCGGATAGGCGTAGTTCTCGTGGATGTGCCAGCAGACATTACTGGTGCAGGCGATCGCCGCCGAGGCGCCCACCCACGAGCCAGCCAGAGCAGCGGCAGCCAAGGCCGCACCGAGCAGAGCTTTGCCGAGCGATGTCATCGTGTGCCTCCGTTGCACTTGGTCGAATGCACGTGCTTGAAGTCGAGACAACGATGAAACGAAAGCGAGGTTCCTCAGCGGCAATAGGCAACGCCGATGTTCCTCGGGTTCCGCAGGAACCGAAAAACGCCGAGTTCCTCCTCTAGGGGACTCATCAGTGGGTTCGAAAGTAGGTAAAGTATGGAGACAAGCAAAGAACGATTGCCGGGACGGAGGCGATGCTCACAAAAATAGAAACGCCAACAAAGGAAACGCATTCGGAGGCGCGAGCAGCGGCGCAGACGTGGCTGACGCAGTTCCAAGAGGCCCTCGCCGCGGGCGACCAGGTTTGGCTTAAAACGCTGTTTCAGGCCGACAGCTATTGGCGCGACGTGCTGGCGCTGACCTGGCGCATCACGACGATCAATGGCGCGAACGCCATCATCGACGAGATCAAGGCGCGAGCCGGCGAGGCGCGGCCTACGGCATTTGCGATCGACCAGGATCGCTCGGCGCCGCGCTGGGTGACGCGCGCGGGCACAGACGCGATCGAAGCCATCTTCAAGTTCGAGACCAAGGAAGGCCGCGGCAGCGGCGTGTTGCGGTTGACGCCCGATACGCGCGACGGCGGCAAGCTCAAAGTCTGGACGCTGCTCACTGCGCTCGAAGAGATCAAAGGACACGAAGGGAAACGGTCGCTGCCGGGAGACAAGGCCTATTCGCGGGATTTTCGCGGGCCCAATTGGCTCGATGTGAGGAAAGCCTCAGCCGCTTATGCCGATCGCCATCCCGCGGTGCTGATTGTCGGCGGCGGTCAGGCTGGCCTCTCGGCCGCAGCCTGCCTCGGGCAATTGGGTGTCGACACGCTGATCGTCGATCGCGAACCGCGGATCGGCGACAATTGGCGCAAGCGTTATCATGCGCTGGTGCTGCACAACCAGATGCACGTCAATCACCTGCCCTATATGCGCTTTCCGCCGAACTGGCCGGCTTACATTCCCAAAGACAAGATCGCCGGCTGGTTTGAGGCCTATGTGGACAGCATGGAGCTCAACTACTGGACGTCCACCACGTTCGAACACGGTTCTTACGATGAAAAGGGCGGGCGATGGTCCGTCGCGCTGCGCAACGCCGACGGCACGGCACGCGAAACGCATCCGCGCCACATCGTCATGGCGACGGGCTTAAGCGGCGTGCCGAGTGTTCCCGACATTCCGACCTTGAACAAATTCGTCGGGCCGGTCTTGCATTCCAGCCAATACGACGAGGGCGACACATGGCAGGGCAAGAACGTGCTCGTCATCGGCTCCGGCAATAGCGGCCACGACATCGCGCAGGATCTGCACGCCAGCGGCGCCAAGGTCACGCTGGTGCAGCGTAGTTCGACCATGGTCGTTAATGTCGAGCCGAGCGCGCAGCTGCCCTATGCGCTCTATAACGAAGGACCGCTCGAGGATTGCGACTTGATCACGATGTCGGTGCCGCTCCCGCTCGCCAGAAAGAGCCACAAGCTCCTCACCGAGAAGGCAAAAGAGATCGACCAGGAGCTGCTCGACGGGCTTGCGCGCAAAGGCTTCAAGCTCGATTTCGGCGACGACGGAACGGGCTGGCAGTTCAAATATCTGACCCGCGGCGGCGGCTATTATTTCAATGTCGGCTGTTCCGATCTCATCGTCAAAGGCGAGATCGGCTTGATGCAATTTGCCGATATCGCCGAATTCGTCGCGGACGGAGCGCGGATGAAGAATGGCGAAACAATCGCCGCCGACCTGATCGTGCTGGCGACCGGCTATAAGGATCAGAACTATCTGGTGCGTAAATTGTTCGGCGACGGCACAGCCGGCCGCATCGGCCCGATCTGGGGCTTCGGCGAGAACCAGGAATTGCGCAACATGTTCGCACGCACCGCCCAGCCGGGCCTATGGTTTATCGCCGGCAGTTTCGCGCAGTGCCGCATTTATTCGAAATATCTGGGCTTGCAGATCAAGGCATGTGAGATCGGCTTACTGCCCTGAGATCGCTGCGCTGGATTTTTAGTTTGAGCGCGATCTTTTCCGCTTTGCCGTTTTCTTGCTGGACGTTTTCTTGCCGGTTTTCTTGCCGGTTTCTTGCCGGCCGTTTTCCTGCCTGTCAGTTTTTTGCGTCGGCGTCGCGCCGCGCTCTCGCGGCATGGCTGGCACAGGCAGCGGCGGCGGCCCTTGAAGAAGTAGTCGCGATACTCGGGGCCATAGTCGTAAGTGATTTCTTCCTCGGGCTCGATGCGCCGCGCCGCCACGATCACGATGCCGCCGTTGCGCGTGACGGGCTCGGCGTTCGGCCAGCAGGAATGATTGATATAGCGCGCCAAATTCCAGCGCGGCGAACCGTCGATGGTCCATTTGCTGTTGAGGATGAACAGGTAGCGCGCGTCGCGCGCCTCGCGGCGCTCCGCTTCCTCGTTGGTCAAAAGCGGCCCGCGATAGGAGACGATATGCGCCCGCCGTTTGATCGGCTTGACTGCGAACATGCCAAGGCCGGTTGCCGAGCGGCCGATGCGGAAAGAGCGTCGAGACATTTCCGCGACTATGCAGCAAATTCGCGCGATGTCATCAGCGACTTGCGGTTGAGCGGCTGCCGGCGGTCGCCGTCAGGCCGGCGGGTCGACAGCAGCTTGTTTCGCGCTTGCAAGCCATGGCGGCCGGCGGACCCGCGGTTCGATCAATTGAGCTTGAGCAAATCCGAGACTTTGACGAACGCATAGCCTTCCGCCCGGAGCTTCTTGACGATGTCGGGAAGCGCAATCGCCGTTTCCGGGGCGTTCGGGCCGCCGTGCATGTGGAGGATGACGATGCTGCCCGGACGCACATGTGCCACCACATTGGCGACAATCGGCTTTGCGCTCTTTTCGAAACCGTCGCCGCCATCGACGTCGCCGTCGACGACGGTGTAATCCTGCGCTTCGACGCGTTTGACGTCGTCGGCATCGAAGCAAAGCCCGGGAAAGCGGAAATATCTTTTATACGAGGCCGCATATCTCTTCAGGAGATCGTCGGTCTTTTGCACTTCGGCAGCTTCGTTCGATTTCTTCACCGCCGGCAGGCCGTAACACGGCGAACGGAAACCGCCATGCGAATAGCTGTGATTGCCGAGCTCAAATAGCGGGCTCTCCGACAGCTCCCTGGTGACGGCGGGATAGGCCTCGATCCACAAGCCGGTGAGGAACAACGTCGCCGGAACGTTCTCGTGCTTGAGCGTCGCGATGACATTCGCGTTGTACCAAGACGCGACTTTGCCGCTCTTGAGCTCGTTGCGCATTTTCAACGTCATGTCGGCGTCAAACGTCAGCGCGACCACTTTCTGGCTGGTGACGGCATGATCGAACCGCTTCAAGGCGTTGCACAGCGTGCTGCACGACGTGTTGCACAGCGTGCTGTGCCGCGGGCTGCGCTGCGTGCTGGACCGTGGGCTGCGGCGCCGCAAGGGTTGCCGCCTGAGCGCACAGCATCGCCCATGCCGCCGATAGGGATATCGCAATCGACTTGAATTGGACTTTCATCGCCACCGATAGGGAAAGCGGGGGAAGAAGCGGCCGGGGGATTGGCGCCGGCACGACCTGACGGGTCAACTGTGACGTGCTTTTGCCGCCGACATTAGACCGCACGCCTATTTGTCGGCAATCGCCTCGGAATAGCGCGAATAGAACAGCGCGACCCGCTCCTGCCACATGGCTACGAAGGCGCCGGATGTCAGATTGTCGACCGATTTCCAGATCTGCTTGATGGCGGGAAGCGTATTCTGCCAAACGGCGCGCTTGCACCATTTCTCGCCTTTCACGCGGCCTTCGTCGGTGGCGCACATCGATTTCCACGCGATCCGGTCGGGATGGCCGACATGTTCCTCGGCGCCCTGGGTTCCTTGCTGATGAATGAGGTAGAGATCGCTCAAAGTCGGTTTCTTGTGCGTGTTCAATTCAAACAGAATCGCTGCGGTGATGAATTTGTAGGTCGCGGCCACGGCATTGTCGCGAGAATCGGTAATATCCCCCGATCCAAACTTGTTGAACTCATAATTGCTGAGCTGGAAGAGGCCGATATACGATCCGGTGCGTTGCTTGGGATCGAAACCGGATTCGATTTTGGCAACCGCCTTCATGAAGCTCACGTCCAAGCCAAGCGCATCGGCCGCAAGTTTGATCTCATCGAGAGGCGCGCCAGCCGGAATATCTTTCAGCGCGGCTAAAACGATATCCGCCGGTTTAGTGTCGGGCGGTACCTCCGAATAGGCGTAATAGGCCAGATACGAGAGGTCCTGCTTCACCGGCATCGAATCCGGGTAATTGTCCTCGAACGGAACGCTTGCCTCGGTCAATCTTGCCGAAATGTCCGCGGCAGATTCTTCTTGAGGCACAGGCGACGGCGGTACGGGCTCCGGCTCACGTTCCGAAAACGGATACGCAATTGTCATTGCCGCGATGACGATGCCCGCGAACTGGAAAGCCTTCACGCCTCCGCCCCCGACGGTTCCGTTACGCGCCCAGAGCGGAAATGCGACCACGCACGATGCGCCGTGACAAGAAGCTTTGCCTCCGGCGGGTCGGTTCCCATCAAGATTTAGGGCCGTTGTTGCTCGCGTACAACAAGAACTGTGGACAGCGTCCCGTAATGAGACAAAAGAAAGGCAATGGAACTTTGGGTTCAGCTCAGATCAAGAGCCGACGATCCGGTCGCGCCGTCACGTTGTTTGCTTCTCCACGACCATGTCGGGTGCGCGCAAGATCACGCTTCGCGTCATCGTGCCTATGGCGATGGCGCCGATGACGAGGAGAATGCCGGCTATCCAAACGCCCAATCGTAAGAGCCGAGCCCCGCCACGACATAGCCGGTGACGATCGGCGCCACGAGACCGCAGAGATTGCCGCTCAGGATCGTCAGGCTGATCGCCTTGCCGACGTCGCGGGCACGATGGACCAGATCGGTCACCAGCGACAGATTGAGCGAGATCGCCGCATTGATGCCGGTGAGCGACAACGCAAACAATGTCAGGATCAATGCCGTGTTGTCGGTGAAAGGAACCAAAGCGACGGTCGCGGCAAGCAGCACACAGCACATCACAGCGGTGCGGCGACCGCCTGCAAGCAGCGTGTCGTTTTTCAACACCCGGTCACTGAGGACACCGATAACGATGCTCGCCGGCACCGCCACGGCCCAAGGTATGGCGGTGTACAGGCCCGTCTTCATGATGGTCAGGTGCTTGGTGTCCTGCAGATAGCTCGGCAACCAGAACAGCAGCAGGTAAAGCGTGTAAATGCCGGAAGCCTGCGCAATCATCGCGCCCCATTGTGACGGCGATTTGAGGAGTTCCAGAAGTACTGCGGGGCTGCCGCCAACGCCGATCTCATCGGGTGAACCGGCAGAGCGTTCGCTCAAGATCTTCTCGCGCTCTTCAACCGAAAGCCATTTCGCCGTCTCCGGCCGGTCAAACCAGATCAAATTGCAAGCGAGCCAGACGAAGCCGAGCGCGCCGAGGACGACGAAAGCCGCGCGCCAGCCCCAGGCACTGGTGATGGACGCGACGATGACGGCGCCGAGCGCCGGGCCTAGGAAACTGCCGGCGCTCCAAAATACGTTGGCGACGCCGCGCTCCTGCGCCGGCATCCATTCGCGGACGATGCGGCCGCAGGACGGGATCGACGTCGCCTCGCCGGCGCCCATGATCAGGCGCGTGACCAGCAGCGTGCCGAAGCTCCACACGCCGGCGGTCGCGGCCATCGCCAGCGACCACAGCGTGACGCCGACGGAATTGATGTTTCGCGCGCTCAAGCGATCCAGCATGATGCCTACCGGCAGCAGGCAGATCACGTAGCTCCAGAGAAACGACGAGAACAAAAAGCCCATCTGGACGGGAGACAGGCCAAATTCGCCGCGCACCGCCTGCGCGACTACCCCCAGCGCCGAGCGATCCATATAGTTGATCGTAACCAATGCCAGCGTCAGGACATAGATCCAGCCGCGGCGGAAATGAAATGGCGTCTGGCCAGCGGACTCTGTGCCCATCGTCTTCCCCCCAATGTTTTCTTGGTATTTGTGTGTGCTTGGTATTTATGTGCGGCTTGTCGTTCTTCTTCCGCGCATACTTTCATGCAGAACGATGTTCAAGCAAGCGTCCAAGACCGGGGATGGACCATTTATCGCCGAACACCCGCTTCAAGCGCGTGAGGCAGCCCCAGAGCACGGCTTGATTGCTATTGACCACGGGTTTTTGCAAAGTCTGCTCGATCGCCGCGATCGCTTCGATTTGCGTCGTATTGGTGCAGCTTAAGAAGATGCCGTCGACCTCCGGCGCATCGTTCTTCAAACCGAGCTCGTACCAGGTTTGCGGCTCCACGGCTTCGAACTCGGCGGGAGTGCTGCAGTTGAGCGCGACGTCATTGACCACGGTGAAGCCGGCGGCCGTGAGATACGCAATGATGTCGGCATTGGTCCTATAGGGACTGAGCACCGAGACAGCCTTGATCTTGAGTGCGCGTAAGGCGTCGTTGACAAGCCTGCTCGTCGACAGCGCCTCGACACCCGTCCTCGACTGAATGAGATCGATGATGCGCGACTCGCCGTCGGCGCCCTCCTTCATCGAGGTATGCGTGCAATGAAAGACGATGAGATCGGGCTTGGCGTCGGCCAGCGTACCGGCGGCGTGAGCGATCTCATCGGTGAGCTCGGCGACCGTTCTTGCCGGCTCGCCGGCGACGCGGCCGCGCGCCACGTGAATACCGAGGTCCGGCGGCGCAAAACGATTGAATTGCGGCTCGGTCATACGGTTGACCGAAGGGATGATGAGGCCTACTCGTGCACGCGGCTTGGTTAGCTCTGCCGTGCGCCCCCAACTGTCTGTGGCGTCCATATTCGCACCCCCTCACCCGCAATCGCTTTTGGCCGTCGCTGTTGCGAAGAGCGGCAGTTCCGGCGCGTCGTATTGTAAGAGCGTTTGTCCTACACTCAAGTCCCGCGCTCAAGTCCCGGCAAGCGGCGGGCAAGCAGCGGTCGAGTGGCGGTCGCAACGCCGTTTCAAATCGAGATTTGCCGGCCGATCTCGACGACCTGTTCGCTCGGCAGCCGGAAATAGTCGGTGACGTGCGAGGCATTACGCAGCATCGCCGCGAACATCGCCTCCTGCCAATGCGGCAGCGCCGGGCCGCGCTCCTTGTGCAGGATGATCTCGTGACCGACGTAGTAGATGACGTCGTCGAGCCCGATCTCGCAGCCTTTCTGCGCAGCTTGATGCATGAGCCGCGGAATATCCGGCCGCTGCATGAAGCCGAAATGCGTCGTTACCCGCCAGAAATTCTCGCCTTCCTTGGCGATCGTCATCAGATCGGGCCAGCTCACGCGCGGCCGCGATTTGGTGAGCACGCGCAACACCAAGACGTGCTCGTGCAGCGCGCGGTTTTGCTTGATGTGCCACAACATCACCGGCGGCACGCCGTTCGACGTGCGGGTGAGGAAGACGGCGGTGCCCGGCACGCGCGGAATGTTGCGCGCCTTCAAATCGTCGAGAAATTTCGCGACCGGCACCGGCGTCTGCTCCAAGCTGTTGGCGACCGCGACCGAGCCGCGATGCCAGACCAGCATGGCGCCATAGACCAAGGCGGCGAGCAGAAGCGGCACGTAACCACCTTCGGCGATCTTGAGCGAGTTGGCGGCGAAGAAGCCGGCGTCGATGAATATGAACACTGCGGCAAGCGCGGCGCTGGCCCAAAGACTCCAGCGCAAGACCTCGCGCATGGCGATAAACAACAGGAACGATGTCATCAGCATGGTCAGCGAGACAGCGATGCCGTAAGCGGCGGCGAGGTTGTCGGATTTGCGGAACAGAAGCGTCAGCGCGATGGTGACGATCATCAGCAGCCAGTTGACGACGCCGACATAGATCTGGCCGTAGCCCTTTTCCGAGGTTTGTTTGATGTGCAGGCGCGGCAGCCAGCCGAGCTGGATCGCCTGCCGCGTCATCGAGAAGGCGCCGGTGACGATGGATTGGCTGGCGATGATCGTCGCCACCGTCGCTAGCCCGACAAGCGGGACCAGCAGCGGCTCCGGGCAGAGCCGGTAGAAAATATTGTCGCCGATCGACGCGCCCTTGAGCGCGATCGCGCACTGGCCGGCATAATTGAGCAGCAGGCACGGAAACACGATCCACGACCACGCGGCGCGGATCGGCCGTTTGCCGAAATGCCCCATATCGGCATAGAGCGCCTCGGCGCCGGTAACGCAGAGAAAGATGCCGCCCAGCACCAGGAAGCCGCCATAGCCGTTGGTGGCGAGGAGCCGTACGCCATAAAGCGGATTGAGCGCGAGCAACACGCTTGGATCCTTGGATATGCCCCACAGGCCGAGCACGCCGATCGTGAGGAACCAAACGGCCATGATCGGCCCGAAGGCCGCGCCGATGCGCGCGGTGCCGAGCGGCTGCACCGCGAACAATCCGGCGAGGATGACGACCGCGCAGGGCAGCACATATTGCTCGAAACTCGGCGCCGCGATGTTGAGGCCTTCGAGCGCCGAGAGCACCGAAATCGCCGGCGTGATCGCGCCGTCACCATAGATCAGCGCTGCACCGAGGAGGCCGGCAATCACGATCAGCGGACGCCGATGCCGCTGCACGCCGAGCAGCGACATCAAAGCAAGAATGCCGCCCTCGCCTTCATTGTCGATGCTCATCGCGACCGCGACGTATTTCACCGTCGTGATCATGAACAGCGTCCAGATCAAGAGCGACAGGATGCCGAGAATGCGGTCCGGCGTCGGGTCGCCGTGCAGGAAATCGAACGCGGTCTTGAGCGTATAAAGCGGACTCGTGCCGATATCGCCGAACACGATGCCGAGCGCCGCAAGCCCGCTGAGCGCAAGGCCAGTGCGAGCGACATGAGGAACGACCGGTCCGTGAATTTCTTCTGGGGTAGCCGTGGTCATATGAGATCGGTCACCTGAGATCGCCCATGCGGATCACTCTCGCTCGCGCGCATCAAAATTACACCTCTCCGGCTTGCCCCTCGCCGGCAATCTCCTGGACAAAAGTTCCTTGGACGAAAGTGGATTATTCCCCGTGACACCGTCATGACACGGTTGTTTCCAGCGATCTTAGGTGAGTTGCGGCAGCCGGGCTAGGCCGCGCCCGAAGTAAAACCGTGGGCTCGAGATCATGTTCCAAACAGGCGCTTTGGCGTATCGACCAGGATGCAATGCCGTATCTTCTGGTCCGGCGTCCAGTCATGGAACAGGTCGAGCAGATGGCCGTCGTCCGGCATCACGGCTGCGGGGATCGACGGATGCGGCCAATCGGTGCCCCAGATCATGCGCTCCGGATTGGCAGCAACGAGCGCCTCGTGCAACGGCCTGGCGTCGGCATAATCCGGATATTGCTCCGAGCAGCGATACACCGCGGAAAGCTTCACGTAAGCGTGCCCGTCGCCGACGAGTTTGAGGAGCGCCTGGAAATTCGGATCGGCGACGCCCGCAAGCGCCGGTACCATGCCGAGGTGATCGACGATGACGTTCATGTCGCGCGAAATATCGCGCAACGCCGCGGCCTGTGGCGCGAGCATGCGATAGTCGCAGAAAAATTGCGCCACCCAGCCGAGATCGGCCATGGTCTTGCGAAACACCTCGAACACGTCGAGGCCGACGCCGCGGACGTAATTCGGCGCTTGCGGGAACAGATGAAAGCGCAAGCCGCGCATGCCGAGACGATGCCAGTCGCGCAACGTTTCCGGCGTTATGCGCGTATCGGTGATGGCGACGCCGCGCAGGCGCTGCGGAAAGCGCTCGAGCGCGTCGAGCACGACGCGATTGTCGTAGCCGTGGGCGTTGCCCTGCACGATCAGGCCGTTGGTAAAACCGAGATGGTCGAGCAGCGCGAGCAGCGTCTCGACCGGCGCGTCCGGCGGCGTGTAGCCGCGCCCGGGCGTATAGGGGAACTTGTCCGACGGCCCGAAAATATGGAAATGCGAATCCCAGGCGCCTGGCGGCGGCGCAACACGCGGGCGTTTTGGCCGCGCCACCGGGCCGGCGATGCGCGGCGGTTCGGTATCCATCAGCCGAGCTTGATATTCGCTTCCTTGACGACGCCGCTCCACAGCTTCATCTGACTCTCGATAAAGCTGCGGAATTCGTCCGGCGTGTTCGGATGCGATTCGACGTTAAGTTCGACGAAGCGCGCGGTCACCTGCGGCGAAACGAGCGCAATGTTGGCGGCGGCATTGAGCTTTTGCACGATGGCGGCCGGTGTGCCGTGCGGCACGAAGACCCCATTCCAGTCGTAGCCTTCGAATCCCGGCACCGTATCGGACATCGCTGGAAGATCCGGCAGGCTCGCCAACCGGCCCTTGCCGGTATGCGCGATCGCTTTCAGCTTGCCGCCTTTGATCAATCCGACCACGGCGGATCCATTCGCGAAATAGAAATTTACCTGCCCCGCCATGACGTCGGTTGCCGCCAGCCCGCCGCCGCGATACGGCACGTGATTGACCTTGATGCCGGCCGTGCGCCCGAACAATTCAAGCAAAAGATGTTGCAGCGTGCCATTGCCGGAGGATGCCATGTCGATGCCTTCGGGGCGGGCCTTGGCATAGGCGATGACATCGGCCACGGTTGTCACCGGCACCGAGGGCGTGACGACGAGAATATTCGCCACCTCTCCGACCAGCACGACCGGATCGAAATCCTTGCGGTAGTCGAACGGCAGGCTCGGGTAGAGCGAGGCGTTCACCGAGAATGCCGTGGCGTCGTGCAAGATCGTGTAGCCGTCGGGCGCGGATTTGGCGACGACTTCTTCGCCGATCGTGCCGCCGGCGCCGCCGCGATTTTCGATCGCGAACGCCTTGCCGATATCTTCGCCCAGCTTGGCATAGAGGATGCGCGCGGTGGTGTCGGCGCCGCCCGCCGGCGGATAGGGCACGATGACGCGCACTGGCCGGTCCGGCCATGCGGTTTGGGCGTTGGCGCGGCCCGCCAAAGGCGCGGCGGCCATCGCTGCTAACAGCGCGCGTCTTGTGAGATTTTGCCCCGCCATCGTTTCCTCCGCCTGCAGCGCAGGCAATTATCCTTATATTGCACGTCCGCATTGAAGCGCAGAGAGAAATTGAACTCAAGGACGGCCCGAAGGGCCGCCGCCTACGATAGCGCGTCCACGCGCGTAAACGCGCTAATGGGCGGTGCCCATAGCTTTGCCATGGCATCCTTGACTTCAATTTCTCTCTGCGCTGCGGTCAGCTGTGCAATATCAAGGAAAGATCCCACCCCAGGGGGATCGTATTACCGATGCCGCAGGCAAACCTTAACGGCGATAGCGCTAGACCGAAAGCGACAACGCTTCCTTGAACCCGCGCCGGCCGGCCGCGGTGACGGCGAGAGCGCGGGTGTCGCGAATGCGTTCGATCCATTTCAGATCGAAACACCGCAGCGCGAAGGCCGCGCCGACCGCGCCACCGATATGCGGGCGGCGTTCGGTCCAATCGAGACAGGGCCGGCAAAATACCCGGCGTTTGGCGCGCGCGCCGGAAAGATCGACGCCGAGGCTGGACAGAAATTCCATGCCGGACGGCGTGACCTCGCCTGCTTCGTCGCCGAGGACGACGAATTCGCGCGCGATCAAGGCGTCGGAAATGCCGACGCCGAGCATGCCGGCGAAATGATCGTAACAGGTGCGGGCCTGCCGCATCGCGTCGTCGGTCTTGGACTTGGGCTGAAAGCGCGGCGGCCCGTCGAGCGCGACATTCATGATGCTTTCCAGCATATGCGCGACCTGCGGTCCGGCCAGCCGATAGTAGCGATGGCGGCCCTGTTTCATCAGCACAACCAGCCGCGCCGTGAACAGCTTGCCGAGGTGGCCGCTCGTGGTTTGCGGCGAGACGCCGGCCGCCGTGGACAGTTCGGTCGCGGTCAGCGCGCGGCCGCCGAGTAAGGCGCACAACATATTGGCGCGGGCCGGGTCGCCGACCAGTGCCGCGACCTCAGCGATTTGTGGTGCGTTCGACATGGTGGGAATATGTGCTGGGCGGGGGCTCATTGCCACCATCGATATTTCGTTCGCGGCCGAACTATTCTGGGTGGCCGGCAGCACCGCCGCCGCCGATGTTAGAGAGAAGAAATGGAGGCGGCCGTGAACAGCACGAATCCGGCGTCGGCAAAGCAATCGCCACGTTTGTTCTATGGCTGGCTGGTCGTCGCCGGCGGCTTCGCCGTCACCTTCGTCGGCTTCGGTTGCGTCTATTCGTTCAGCGCCTTCATCGATTCATTGCAGCAGGATTTCGGCGCGTCGCGCGGCTCGGTATCGCTTGTGTTTTCGCTGGCGGGCTTTCTCTATTTCGCCGTGGGCACCGTCAGCGGGCCGCTCGCCGACCGTTTCGGTTCGCGGCGGACCGCCTTGATCGGCATGATCCTGATCGGCGTCGGCCTGGCGCTTGCCAGCATGGCGCGAAATCTCGTCCAGGTTTACTTAGCCTATGGGCTCGGCGTGGGACTCGGCGTCGGCTGTTCTTACGTGCCGGCGATGGGCGCAGTGCAGCGCTGGTTCATCAAGCATCGTGGCTTTGCCTCCGGCCTCGCTTCGAGCGGCATCGGCGCCGGCACGCTGGTGGTGCCGCCGCTGGTCGCGCTTTTCATTTCGCAATGGGGATGGCGCGAGGCCTATCTCGTGCTCGGCGTGTTGGCGACCTGCGTCGGCGTCGGCGCGGCGCTTTTGATCGAGAACGATCCGCGCAATCGCGGGCTGCATCCGGACGGCGCCATTTATATCGACGCTTCTCAGCCGGGGCAGGCGATCGGGCTGTCGATCGCCGAGGCGGTCAAATCGAAGCGCTTCCTCGGACTCTATACGGCATGTTTGTTCTGTGCGTTCGGCGTGTTCGTTCCGTTCGTCCATCTGACCCCTTACGCCATCGATCACGGCATGGCGAAATCCTCCGCCGTGCTCCTGGTGAGCGTGATCGGCATCGGCAGCACGGTGGGGCGCTTCTTCCTCGGCGGCCTCGCCGACCGGCTCGGGCGGCGGCTCTCGCTGTCGGCGATGTTCGTCGGCATGGCGACGAGCCTGTTGATCTGGGCGATCGCGACGACGTTCTGGCCGCTCGCCGTTTTCGCATTTGTTTTTGGCGTCGCCTATGGCGGATGGGTCGCGCTGCTGCCCTCCGTGGTCATGGATTATTTCGGCGGCCGCAATGTCTCGGGCATCATCGGCGTGCTTTACACCAGCGCCGGCATCGGCACGCTCATCGGCCCTGCCGCCGCCGGCTTCGCCTTCGACGTCAGCCACAGCTACACGGTACCAATCCTTCTCAGCGCTGCCGGCAATGTAATTGCCGTGCTCATCATGGCGGCGACCTCGGAGCCCTCACCGAGCGAAACGTCAGGAGCCAAAGGGCCGGCCGGGTGATCCTCCCGTTCTAGGCAACCCGTCCTTGGCAATCCGCCCTCGGAAATCCCCGCCCGCTCTGCCGATTTGGTTGACGCGGCGTTTTCGTTGACGGCCCCGGCCGGCATCAGCCCGTCTTTCGGCTCCCGCAAAGCTGGTTGTAACAGGCGTGGACCCCATCCTAATCAGATATGCCGCGCCGACAAAACCCCAGCAAACAAACACAATGGCGCCCGCGGCGCGATCAACAAACAAACGGACGTGTTGGGCGGCGCGTTATGACTAAGCATTCCTTAATGACGGCTGAGGTTTACCGAAACGCAAGTCAAGTCGGGTTAGATATCTGATTAGAACTACGTCATTTTTGGATTTTTACTCGCCGCAACATAGCCGCCTCGTTCACGAACAGATTTCTCAGCTCAAGTTCCCGGTGCCGACCGAGATGATTTTGCTTTCTTCCGATCGGAAATTTTCGCCGCATCGTCTGCGCTGGCTGATCGTCGGCACCGCGATCGTCATTGCGACTATTGTCGCGGCCAACGCGTTTGTGCTGGCGCAAATGCACGAGAGCACGCTGCTCGACACCGAGGAAGATCTGCAGCGGCAAAGCCTCACGCTTTCGGAACTGGTCGATCACACGTTTCAGTCCACCGATCTGGTGCTCACCAACGTCGCCGAAAAAATGCGGGCCGAGGTCGCGGCAACCGGCGATTTGCGCGGCGTCACCTCGCGGGAATTCCATGACTTCATCGCCGAGAAAAAATCCGAACTGCCGCAGATCGACACGATCGGCGCCTTGGACCCCGACGGCATGCGGATCAGCCAATCGCGCAGCTGGCCGACCGAAGCGGTCGATCTTTCGGCCCGCGAATACTTCACGGAGCTGAGCGCCAATCCGAACATCAAGTCGTTTGTCAGCAAGCCCATCGCTGGCTTCGCGACCGGAACATGGGTGGTGATCGTCGCCCGCCCGGTCGTGGCGAAGGACGGCCGTTTTCTCGGCGTCGTGTTTGCCTCGACCGACATGATCTATTGCGAGGAGATGTTCCGCGCCACCTCGCTCGGCGACGGCTACGCGGTCACCTTGCTGCGCCGTGACGGTACCTTGCTGGCGCGATTTCCGAATGCCGGGATCATCGGCACGGTTCTGCCCGCCTCGGTTCTCGGAAGCCTCGCCAATACGCAATCGAGTGCTTCGCACTCCGTCAGTCCGATCGATCATCAAGCCCGCATCGCCGCGGCGCATCGGCTCGCCGATTATCCTCTGGCCGTCATCGTGACGCAAACCGACGACGCGGCATTCGCCGCTTGGCGCAGGGCTGCGCTGACAACGGGACTTGTCACGCTGGCCATGATCATTCTCATCGTCGCTGCCGTCTACCTGATCGCCCGGTCGTGGAAGCAGCAGGACCGCCTCGACGCGGCGCGCGCGGAAATCATCGAATCGGAAAAGACCCGTGCATTGGCCGAAGCCGAGCTCAACCGGCAACGCGACTTGGCCGAACAGAGCCTGCGCTTGAATGCAGCCGTCGAGAACATGACGCAGGGCCTGTGCATGTTCGATAACGACGGCCGGCTCGTCGTCTGCAACGACATCTACGCCAAGATGTACAAATTGCCGGCAGAACTGGCGAGGCCGGGCGCGCTTTACCGCGACATCATCGCGTATCGTGTCAAGATCAGCCTCGTCAAAGGCGAAGCCGGCCGGCAGACTCTCTCGCTATCGGAAATCTTCGAAAATGAGAAATCGACGCGAATCGACGAGCATTCCGACGGCCGCCTCGTCCGTATCACCCGGCGATTGCTGCAAACCGGCGGCTGGGTCGCGACTCACGACGACATCACCGAGCAGCAATCCGCGGCGCGCGAGCTCGACAAGACCAAAAGGTTCCTCAACTCCATCGTCGAGAACATCCCGATCTCGGTGGTGGTGAAGGACGCCAAGACGTTCAAATATATCCTAGTCAACCGGGCCTTCGAAGCGATGCATGACATGCCGCGCTCCGAACTGCTTGACCGGACGGTGTTTGACATTTTCAACCACGACGACGCAGTCCTCATCAACGAACTCGACGCCGAAGCGCTCGATGCGCCGGACAACATCGTCGTCAAAGAGCAGGAAGTCGAATCGCCGAGGCGCGGCCTACGCATGCAGGCGACCAGCCGCATGGTCATCCGCGACTTGGCGGGCGACGCGAAATATCTCATCGCCGTCATCGACGACGTGACCGAGCGCAAGAAAACCGACCAGCGCATCGCCTTCCTGGCGCATCACGATGCGCTGACCGGTCTCGCCAATCGTGCCGCCTTGACGCAGAAGATCGAGGAAGCCGCCGCCCGGCTACGCCGCCGCGGCGAGCCATTTAGCGTATTGCTGCTCGATCTCGACCGCTTCAAGCAGGTCAACGATACGCTTGGCCATCCCGCCGGCGACACCCTGCTGACCGAAGTGGCCGTGCGTTTGAACAGGCTGGTTCGTGAAACCGATTCATTGGCGCGGCTCGGCGGCGATGAATTCGCCATCGTCCAAGCCGGCGAAACCAATCAGCGCGAGGCCGCATCCGGGCTTGCCAACCGCATCATCGAGGCGCTCGGCAAGCCGTTCGACATCGATGGCGGCGACATCAATATCGGGGCCAGCATCGGCATCGCGCTCGCGCCCGAACATGACACCGGCTCCGACAATCTTCTGAAAATGGCGGATCTCGCCCTCTATCGCGCCAAATCCAGCGGCCGCAACGGCTACCGTTTCTTCGATCCCGAGATGAGCGAGATCGCCAGCGCCCGACACGAGACCGAAATCGAGCTGCGGCGCGCGATCGCGCAAAACGAGCTGGAGCTGCACTATCAGCCGATCATCGACACCAAGACGCGCAAGATCTGCGGCGCCGAAGCGCTGGTGCGCTGGCGGCACCCGACCAAGGGCCTGATCTTTCCCGACAACTTCATCCCGCTGGCCGAGGAAACCGGCCTCATCACCCAAATCGGCGAATGGGTGCTGGACACCGCCTGCGCCGAAGCGACGAAATGGCCGGCCGACATCAAAGTCGCGGTCAATCTATCGCTGGTGCAATTCCGCAAGGCGGATTTGTCGGCAACCGTGATGCGCAGCCTCGAAGCATCGGGCCTGCCGCCGAAGCGGCTGGAACTGGAAATCACCGAAACGGCGCTCATCGAATCCGCAGCCGAATGCCTGCCGGCGCTGCGTCATTTCAAGCAAATCGGCATTACCATCGTGCTCGACGATTTCGGCACCGGCTATTCGTCGCTCAGCCAATTGGCGATGTTCCCGTTCGACAAGATCAAGATCGACAAGTCGTTCACGCAAAATCTGACCAAACGCAGCGAATGCGCGGCGATCATCTCGGCGACTTTGACGCTCGCCCAGAATCTCAATATCGCAACCACCGCAGAGGGCGTCGAAACCGTCGATCAATACCGGATATTGCGGCTCGCCGGCGTGACCTCACTGCAGGGCTATTTGTTCAAACGCCCCGGCCCCGCCGCCGAGATCGATTTCGATCAGGTCTACGACGGCGGCGGCAAGATCGAAAACGCCGCCTGACCGAAACACCGACGACCGGCAGCTTCAATGGCCGCCCGCCGGCGGCTTGTCGAACACCATCACCTTGGAAATAAACGCCTTGACGCTGCGGACATGATTGAGGCCGGCATCCGCGGCAAGCGCCGAAAAGTCTTCGTCGAGATAGCTCAAAATAATATGGCTCGTGATAATTTTGCGGGAACAGCTCTAAGAGCCCCTCATAATCCGGATGATCGCTGCGCTGCAGCGAATCCAGAAGCACCAAACGTCCGCCCGGCTTGAGCACGCGGGCAAATTCGGCAAAAGCCTCCCGCCGCACCTTCGGCGGCAATTCGTGAACCAGGAAGATCCCGGTGGCGGCATCCTGGCTGCCGTCTGGCACCGGGATCGCTTCAGCCTTGCCGACGGCCAAGCCAGTGCGTGACCGGCCGCGCAAATGGCGTCTGGCGTGCCGGATATAGGCTTCCGACATATCCAAGCCGTGGACCAAAAGCCGCGGCCAGGCCTGCTTGACGAAGTCGAGAAACCGCCCGGTGCCGCAGCCGATATCGAGAAGCCGCAGCTTGCGCTGATCGCGCCCGGCAAAAGCCTCCTGCAGCGGCGGCAGCGCCTGCCGGCGTATCGCATTGGCCGCGCCGTTGAACAGCACCTCGACCTGGGTGTCATATCGCTCCGCGGAATCCTCCGTCATCCAGCCGCCTGACTGGAAATGAAAATTCTGCAGATAGTAGCGCGGCCGCTTGCCGCGCGTTTCGTCGTTGAGGATTTCGTCATGGGCGCGGCGCTTGCGGCGCTCATGGACCTCGGGGAGATCCGCGAAGAACAGCCGCGAGCGACGGATGAGCTTCGACAGCGATCCGTCATGATCGGCGGGAAGCGGATAAATTCCGGCCTCCACATTGGCGAGGTCTTGCATGAAGAGCGCCGCCATGTCGGCGTAGAGGCGGTTGCGATCCGGCACCGGCGCAGCGGTCGTGGCGCGCGGCCGCGCGCTCGCACCGTCCCGCCGCTGCGCGGCTTGCGACAGCCGGCGCAGCGCGACACCGTGGCCGACATACCAGGCGATCCGCGGCAACTGGCTGATGCCGTAGGTCGCGCGTGTGACAATGCGGGACAAAGGATTGATGAGTTCGTGTCTCCTGGTCACCTCTAACATTGCCGCCAGTGCGAATGTCCTCTTTAGGACAGATCGGCACCTGCTCTTCCAATAACGCGTTCCATCGCGCTCCTGTCTATTCAAAACAGCGATGCCTGACCGTCCGGCTCCCTCGCCTTCTTTGGCTTTGCTTTTGCCGTCGTGGTGGTGGACGAAACAGTGGCCAGCATCGCCGCGGCCTGCACGGCGGGTTCCGCCGGAGCCCGCACGATCAGAATTTCAGAATTGTTCGCCGCGCGATTGACCGCCGTCGAGACCGGATAGGCTTCGAGCAGGCTGTCATCGGCGGGCTGGATCAGCGCTGCGGCGACATCGGCTTCGACATTGGCGCAATCGAGCCACATGTCGAAAGCGTCCGGCGAAATGAACGCCGGCATGCGGTCGTGGAGCGCGGACAGGGTGCGATTTGCCGTCGTGGTGATGATGGCCGCGGTGTCGAGTTCTTCGCCGTTCGGCCCGGTCCAGGTTTCCCAAAGGCCGGCGAAAGCAAGCGGCGGGGCGTGGCCTGTGGCGTCCCGTTTGGCGCGGATGAAATAGGGGCGTTTTGGGCCGCTGGTCTTTGGCCCCACACTCGCGCCGGCTTGCCATTCATAAAAGCCGTCGGTCGGGATCAGGCAGCGCCGCCGCCGCATGGCGTTGCGGAACGCCGGTTTCTCCAGCACGGTTTCGCTGCGCGCATTGATCAGAAGCGAAAAGGCCTTGGGATCCTTCACCCAGGACGGCAGCAAGCCCCAGCGCATCAGGGCGAATGAGCGCTTGCCGTCGGCGAGCCGCACGATGGGGATCGGCTGGGTTGGCGCCACATTGTAGCGCGGCGGAAAATTCGGCTGTTCGCCATAACCGAACAGCTTTCGGATCGCCTCGGGCGTGGAGATGATGACATAGCGTCCGCACATGACTAAGCGATATAAGATGAATCGGATCGGACTTTAATGACTGACGCGACCGACGGGCGGACTTATCCCACGCGGCCTTATCTCGCGGTCAGCGCCGCGATCTTCCGCGACGGCAAGGTGCTGATCGTGCGGCGCGGGCGGGCGCCGGCCAAGGGCCTCTACACGCTGCCCGGCGGCGGCGTCGAGCTTGGCGAAACGCTGCAACAGGCCGTCATACGCGAAGTCCGCGAGGAAACCGCGCTCGATATCGAGCCCGTGGAGCTTGTCGGTTTCCGCCAGGCCATCGCCCACGATGCGGCGGGGCGCGTCGAACGGCATTTCGTCATTTTGCCGTTCGCGGCGCGCTATGTCGCGGGCGAGATCTCGCTGAACGAGGAACTGTCGGAAGCGGATTGGCGCGATCCCTCGGTGCTTTCCGAATTGAAGACGACCGAAGGCTTGGCCGAAGTGGTGGCCGCGGCGGGCGCGCGGCTCGCGGTATTGCGCTAATAGGCATTACGCCGATATTTTGGCGCCGGAACCCCGCTTCGGATACTTCTGCTTGCTGGCCCGCTTACCTCCTTGCCGTTTGACCGGTCTGGCCACTATGTTCGCCGCGATGCCAAATATTTCGCCAAGGGCCCTCGCGATTTTTCTTATCCTGGCGCTCGCCGCCGGCCCGGCGCGCGCGCAATTCTGGATGCCGTTCGGTTCGCAGCCGTCACGGCCCGCGCCAAAGTCGCAGCCGCAAGGCCCGGCGCTGCCCAAACTCGCGCCTGCCACCACCGGCCCAACGACCCCTCCGGTGCAGGACCAGCCCGCCCCTTACGATCACGATCTGCAGCGGCTCTCGGAAATTCTCGGCGCGCTGCATTTTCTGCGCGGCATTTGCGGCACCAATGAAGCCCAGAAATGGCGCGATGAGGCGCAGACCCTGATCGACGCCGAAGCGCCGAGCGGGGACCGGCATGATCAGATGGTTGCGAGCTTTAATCGCGGCTATCGCGGCTTTCAGCAGAGCTACCGTACCTGCACGCCCGCAGCCGACATCGTCATTCGCCGCTATCTCGAAGAAGGCGCAAAATTGGCACGCGATATTACCGCGCGCTATGCGAATTAGCGCCATTCCCGGCCGTGTTAACCTTGCCTAAAGGTTCGCTCTCAAAGGCGCTGAGCCGTGCTAACACTTTGGTGGGTAGGGACGCCGCCAAGCCGCGGTGAATAGTGTCAACAATGAATACTACAGCGACGCAAAATCTCGCGTCTCACGAGACGCCTGAGCTTGAACAAAAGCGCTTGGCGCTTGTTCGTCTTCAAGACGCCTGGGCTGAGGCGTTCCACGAAGGCGTCGATGCCGATTGCCTGGCGCAGACCTCGCTGTTTCTGGCTCTCGCTGAACTGGTTTCAACCTATGGCGAGGAAGCGACCGCCAAATACTCTGAAAACCTAGCGGCGAAAATTCGCAACGGCGAATTCTCGGTCAAAATATCGCGGCAATAAGGCGACCTGGGCCGCTTCTTCATTTGAGCGCCCACCGGCCAAGAATTGCGACAAGAACACCGCCGGCGGCCTCATCATCCCGACAATACGGCCCAGTCGCCGGTTTTCAGGGACCGCGAGATCGGGCCTTGTGGGTTGGACCTTGTCGTTGGGTCTTGCGGTTATTTGGCGGCGGGCTTACCCATCATCGCATGAATGCTGCCCTCCTCCCTGACCGCGGTGTGGTCAAGGTCGCCGGCGACGGCGCACGGAATTTTCTCCACGGCCTTGTCACCGCCGATATCCTCAAGCTCACGCCTGGGGCGGCGCTGTTTTGCGCCTTGCTGACGCCGCAGGGGAAAATCATTGCCGATTTCATTGTCGTCGAAAGCGCGGCGCCGCAAGGCGGCCAAGGGGGTGGTAATGACGGCGGCTTTTTTCTCGACGTGCCGCGCGCACTTGCCGTGTCGCTTGTGGAGAAACTCAACCTCTACAAATTGCGCGCCAAAGTTCGCATCGAGGATGTGTCCGAGACGCTTGGCGTGCTCGCGGCCTGGGACGGGCAAAATACCACGCAAACTCGCTCGACCGAATACGGCCTGAGCTACGCCGATCCACGCCTCCCGTCGCTCGGCATGCGCGTCATGGTGCCGCCGCATCTTGCCGCGACGGCGGCGGCCGGGCTCGGTGCGCGGCTCGTCGAGGCCGGTGAATACGAGGCGCACCGTATCGCGCTCGGCGTGCCCAGCGGTGGTGTGGACTTCGCCTATAGCGACGCCTTCCCGCACGAGACCGACATGGACCAGCTCGGCGGGATCGATTTCGAGAAAGGCTGCTATGTCGGCCAGGAGGTGGTGTCGCGCATGCAGCATCGCGGCACTGCGCGCACGCGCGCCGTGCCGGTGCGTTACGACGGCGCGGCCCCCGAATCCGGCGCCACCGTCACGGCCGGCGACCGTTCCGTCGGCACGATGGGCTCCGCGAGCGGCGGGCACGGTGTGGCGCTGCTTCGCCTCGACCGCGTCGACGAAGCCCTCTCCGAGGGCAACACGATTTCGGTCGGCGCGGTGCCGATCCATCTCGTCAAGCCGGACTGGGCGCGATTCCCATTCCCCGGCGAACCCAAAGAAGCTGTTAAGAAGGCCGCGGAATGACGGATCTCGGCCTCAAACGCTGTCCATGGCCCGGCGAAGATGCGCTCTACGTCGCCTATCACGACGAGGAATGGGGCGTGCCGGAATATGACGACCGCGCGCTCTACGAAAAGCTCATGCTTGACGGCTTTCAGGCCGGCCTATCGTGGATCACCATCTTGAGGAAGCGCGAAAACTTCCGCCGCGCCTTCGACGGGTTCGTGCCGGAGAAGATCGCGCGCTACCGTCCGGCCAAGATCGAGCGGCTGATGCAGGACGCCGGCATCGTGCGCAATCGCCAAAAGATCGAGGGCGCCGTGCTCTCGGCGCGCGCCTGGCTCGAGATCATGGACAAAGGCCCCGGCTTTTCCAAATATTTATGGGATTTCGTCGACGGCAAGCCGAAGGTCAACCACTTTCGCACCAAGGGTCAAGTGCCGGCCGCCACCAAGATATCGCAGGCAATGTCGAAGGATTTGGCGCAGCACGGTTTCAAGTTCGTTGGGCCGACGATCGTTTATGCCTTCATGCAGGCGGTCGGCATGGTCAACGACCATCTCGTGACCTGCTACCGTCACGAGGCCTGCCAAAAGCTCGGGCGCAAGGAGCATGTCTGATAAGACGGTCTTGTCTGACGAGACAGCCTTGGCCGATAAGGCGCGGCCGGCGAAGCCGCGGCCCGTGTCTCGAGCGCGCATGTCTGGAGCGCGCGCCTGGCAGCGCATGCTGTCGGGGCGGCGGCTTGATCTGCTCGACCCCTCGCCGCTCGACATCGAAATCGAAGACATCGCGCATGGTCTCGCCCGCGTGGCGCGCTGGAACGGACAGACCAGCGGCGCACATATTTTTTCGGTTGCGCAACATTGCCTCTTGGTCGAGGCCTTGGCGCGCGCGCGCACACCGCGGCTCGACAACAGCCGGCGTCTCACGGTGCTCCTTCACGACGCGCCGGAATATGTCATCGGCGACATGATCTCGCCGTTCAAAGCCGTCATCGGCGATGCCTATAAAGTGACGGAGCGGCGACTGCTCACGGCGATCCATTTGCGCTTCGGGCTGCCGCCGAAATCGGCGCCCGATATCGAGGCGCTGACCAAGGCCGCCGACCGGCAGGCGGCCTATCTCGAAGCGACACGCCTGGCCGGCTTCGCAGCCGCCGAGGCACGGAAATTCTTCGGCCGGCCGCCGATATTCTCGGCGGCGATGGAACGCGATTACCTCAAACCCTGGCCCGCCGAGACCGCGGAGGTGCGGTTCGCCGAGCGGATCAGGAAATTGATTGGCGAATAAGTCACACTTGCGCCGCCTGCGATTTCTATTATCCCGTCCCGGTTGGGCGGGCGGAAGCGGCAGAGGGCGAAGGAAAAAGAAGAAACATGATCCACGTCTGCTCGCTGTCGCGCCTGCAAGAAACCGTCGAGGATACCGGCGCGCGCCACGTCGTGTCGCTGATCGGCGATGAGGCCCGGCTGCAACGGCCGCCGAGCGTCGCGCCGGAAAATCATCTGTGGCTGTGCCTGCACGACATTTCGTCGCCGCTCGACGGCTACATCATGCCGGGCGAGCAGCACGTCGCCGAACTATTGAATTTCGTGCGCAGCTGGGACCGCAAGGCGCCGCTCGTGGTGCATTGCTATATGGGCATCAGCCGCTCGACCGCGAGCGCCTTCGCCAGCGTCTGCGCGCTCAATCCTAAACGCGACGAAGCAAGCATCGCGCAGGCGCTGCGCCGCGCCTCGCCGACCGCGACGCCGAATATCCGCATCGTGTCGCTTGCCGACAAGCTGCTCGGCCGCAACGGCCGCATGGTCGCAGCGATCGAAACCATCGGCCACGGCATGATGACGACGGAGGCCGAGCCGTTCCGGCTCGACCTCGAATAGACAAAGCTCCGTTGCCGGTTACCACAGGCAAGGGTTGAGGCTTTCGTCTGTCACGGCCAGCGCCTAAACTCCTCGCGCCGATTTGACGCCGGGGGGTTCGATGGACGGTTTTATCGTCCTGCTTGTTATTCTGTTTCTGGCCGCTCCGGTCCTCGCCATTGTCGCGCTGGTGAACGCGTCCGGGATTAGTGACGGCCTGCGCCGCCTCGAAAGGCGCGTTGCGGCGCTGGAAAACAGGCCGGCGCCCGCTGCCGCTGCACCGCCGCGGCCTTTGACCGAACCCGAAAGAGCTCCGCCGCAACCGGCCGCGCCGGAGCCCGTCCGAACTGCGACAGAGCCGCCGCCATTTCAGGCGCCGTCGCCTTCACCTGCGCCGTCTTTGTCCCCACCCTCGCCGCCACCACGTCAGCCCGCGGCCGCATCGGTCCCAAGCTCGTCCGTTCCAACTTCACCCGTTCCAAGTTCGCCCGCTCTAAGCTCGCCCGTCTCAAGCGCGGCGCCGGCGCGGGACATCGGCTTTGAAGAGCGCTTCGGCACGCGTTGGGTGGTGTGGGTCGGCGGCGTCGCGCTCGCGCTCGGCGGCATATTTCTGGTGCGCTATACGATCGAGCAGGGGCTCATCGGACCGCGCGTCCGGATCATGCTCGGCGCCTTGCTGGCTTTGGCGCTGGTCGCCGCCGGCGAATGGCAGCGGCGCAGCGAACAGGTTCTGGCGCTGCCCAGTCTGCCCTCGGCAAACATTCCGGCCATTTTGACCGCAGCCGGCACCACCGTCGCTTATGCGACCGCTTATGCGGCCTACGCGCTTTACGACTTCCTGCCGCCGCCTGTCGCCTTCGTTATTCTCGGCGCGGTGGCGTTGCTGTGCTTGGCCGCCGCTTTGCTGCACGGGCCGGCGCTCGCCGGTCTCGGCATCGTCGGCGCTTATCTGGCGCCGATGCTGGTCGCGTCGACCGAGCCGGATTACTGGTCGCTCTATATCTACATCGCCGTCGTCAACGCTGCGGCCTTCGTGCTGGCGCGCTATCGGCTGTGGCGCTGGCTGGCGCTCACCGCGCTTGTGCTCGGCGCGCTGTGGGCGCTGCCGGGAACCAATCCCGATCTCGGCGCCGTCACCGCGCTCGGCGCACACGTGTTCCACGCGGTGACCGGCTTCACGCTCGTCGCCACGTTCCTTGTCTGCGGCTTGCTTTATGGGCCGCCCTGCGATCCCGGCGAGATCGACCACGTCTCAGCCTTCGCGTTGTCGGTCTATCTTTTGATCGCCATGCTCCTGGTGCTGGCGAGCCGGCACGATTCCATCGCGCTCACGGCCTTCATCATTCTCACCATCGCGGCTGTCGGCATCGCCTGGCGCACCGAGGCCGCGACCGCCGCCGTGCCGGTGACCGCACTCTTCGCCATCGCGGTCATGGCGCATTGGGCGGTGCATATGAATCTCGACGCGCTGCTCGCGCCGTCCGGCCCGACCGCGCCGGCGATCCCCGAGCCCGGAAGCTTCGACTACGGCTCGCACTTTGCACTAGCCGCCTTCTGGGCGGCGCTATTCGGCGGCGCCGGATTTTTGGCGCAAGGCCGCTCCGCGCGCGCTTTGGTGCCGATGCTATGGGCCGCGTCCGGCGTGGTTACGCCGCTCGCGCTGCTGGTCGCGCTCTACTATCGGATTGCCGCATTGGACCGCTCGCTGCCGTTCGCGGGCCTAGCGCTCCTTCTTGCCGCGCTCTATGGGCTGGCGACGGAAATGCTGGTACGGCGCGAGCAACGTCCCGGACTTATGGCCGCAAGCGCAATGACCGCGACCGGCGCGCTCGCGGCCTTGGCGCTGACACTCACCTTCGCGCTGGAAAAAGGCTGGCTCACGGTCGCGCTGGCATTGATAGCGCCGGGCGCCGCCTGGATCGCCGGCGAGCGCCCCCTGCCCTGGCTGCGCTGGCTCGCCGCTATCATGGTCGGCGTCGTCGTGGCGCGCATCGCCTACGAGCCGCGCATCGTCGGCGCCGACATCGGCACGACGCCGATTTTCAATTGGCTGCTCTATGGCTACGGCATTCCGGCCGCCGCGTTCTGGCTCGGCGGATGGCTGTTGCGCAAGCGCGCCGACGATCTGCCGGCGCATATCGTCGATGCCGGCGCCATCCTGTTCACCGTGCTGCTCGTGGTGATGGAAATTCGCCATTACGTCACCGGCGGCGACGTGTACCGGCCGATGAGCGGCCCCACCGAAATCATGCTCTACGCCAATATCGGGCTGGCGATGACCATCGGCCTCGAACATATTCGGGTGCGCACCGGCAATATCATCCACGACGGCGGTGCGATAATCGTCGCGGCGCTAACTCTGATCGCTGTGCTCGCCGACCTGATCGCCGGATCAAGCCTGCAGTTCGACTTTGCACCGCTCGCGGGCGGCACTTTTTTCAATCTTATTCTGCTCGGCTTTGGCCTGCCGGCCGTGCTTGCCATCACGCTGGCGCTGATCGCCCGCACCACGCGTCCGATGCCCTATCGCGTCGTCGCTGCGGTCGCAGCGGTGACACTTGCCTTGTTCTATCTCACGCTCGAAGTGCGGCGGCTGTTTCACGGCCCGGTCTTGGCGGGAGCGACCAGCGACGCCGAACAATACACCTATTCGACGGTGTGGCTCGCCTTCGGCATCGTGCTGCTCGCGGTCGGCTTCGTGCTGCGCTCGCAGCCGGCGCGATTGCTGGCGCTGGGCGTCATCATCCTCACCATCGCCAAGGTGTTTCTGTTCGATACCGCCAACATCGCCGGCATCTATCGCGCGCTGTCGGTGATCGGGCTCGGCGTGGTGCTCCTTGGCATCGGCTGGCTGTACCAGCGCGTGCTCTATCCGCAGACGGCGGTGCGCACCGAAGGCGGATGATGGCCGCCTTGGCGCACAGGCTCGAAAGATTTCAGGATCTGAGGCCTACTCGTCGAGCGACGGCCGCAGCGAAGGGCGCATGGCCGGGATCGGCGTCGCCGCCGGTGCTTCGGCCGGGCCGCTGATCAGCTGCGAGCGCGGATTGCGCTGATAGAAATCGCAATAGGCGAAACCCATGCCGGACACCGAGCCGCGAAAACTGCGGTAATCGATTTTCTGCACGCGAAAACACGGCGTGATCGGCAGGCCGGGCAGATGCGCGCACATCGAGGTGCCGTCGACGCGGATGGTGCCGGCGGGCAGCGCGGCAAAGCGCGTCTCGCCGGTCCCGCGCATCCGAATGGTGCCGACCACCGAGCCATCTGCGAAAATGCGGCCCTGGCCGACAGTGCCTTCGAAGCAAGTGTAGGAGAACAGCTTGCCGGTCACGAACGAGCGGGCCTGTTCCGGCCCCAGTTCTTCGGCGGTGGCTAATCCAGCGCCGAACAGACCGGCGCCCAATACGCACGCACTCACGACAGCTACGCGGACCAACATCGATAACTCCACTCTCGACGCTCTGTTACTCAGCACTGCCTTGGAGGACAGTTGGGCTACGTTAACAAAACTTCTTAACCGTCCCCTTACCATAGCGCCCTCGCAGTCTCGCCGAAAGTGGTAGCTAAATCCTGAACCGGTTACCCTATTTTTACCACGATCCGCCCGCGGACCTGGCCCTCGACGATGCGGCGGCCTGCCACAATGACGTCGCCGAGCCCGATTTCGCTCACCATCTTGGCGATCTTCGACCGGTCGAGATCCGTCTCCAGACGCTGCCAAGCCTTTTGGCGTACCGGCAACGGACACATGACGAAGTCGATGCCAAGGAGCGAGACGCCGCGAAGAATGAACGGCGCCACCGATGTCGGCAAGTCCATTCCGCCGGCCAGTCCACAGGCGGCGACCGCACCGCCATACCGCGTCATCGACAGCACATTGGCGAGCGTGGTCGAGCCCACGGCGTCGATACCGCCGGCCCAGCGTTCCTTGCCGAGCGGGCGCGGCGGCCCGGTCAATTCCTTGCGCTCGATGATCTCGGCGGCGCCGAGTCCCTTGAGGTAGTCCGCCTCCTCCGGCCGCCCGGTGGAGGCCGCAACCGCGTAGCCGAGCTTGGCGAGAAGCGCTATGGCGACGGAGCCGACGCCGCCCGCGGCGCCGGTCACGATCACCAGACCGCGTTTGGGCTCGAGCCCGGCATGCTCCAGCGCCATGACCGAGAGCATCGCGGTGTAACCGGCGGTGCCGATCGCCATGGCGTCGCGCGCGCTCATGCTCGCCGGCAGCCGCACCAGCCAGTCGCCTTTGACGCGCGCCTTCTGTGCATAGGCGCCGAGATGGGTCTCGCCCAGGCCCCAGCCGTTGAGGATGACTTTGTCACCCGGCTTCCAGGCCGGATGGGAAGACGATTCCACGGTGCCGGCGAAATCGACGCCCGCGATCATCGGGAAGCGGCGCACCACCGGCGCCTTGCCGGTGACGGCGAGGCCGTCTTTGTAGTTCACCGTCGAATATTCGACGCGGACGGTGACGTCGCCGTCCATCAGATTTTTCTCGTCGAATTCGGTCAGCTGCACGGTTTGGCCGGCGTCCGATTTATCGACGACGATGGCTTTGAAAGTTGACATGCCACGACCTTCTGGCGCTCGTCATGGCCGGGCTTGTCCCGGCCATCCACTTCTTTGAAGCGGCTAAGTTAGCAAGACGTGGATGCCCGGGACAAGGCCGGGCATGACGGCTTGAGTTAGGCCGCTGCCGCGGCCATGCGGGCGACCGGCTTTTCCTCGATCGGCAGATTGATCAGGCCCGAGAGCACGCCGAACAGGATCGCGAGATACCACACCGCGTCGTAGGACCCGGTGCGGTCGAACACGATGCCGCCGAGCCAGACACCGAGGAAGCCGCCGACCTGATGGCTGAAGAACGCAAAGCCGGCGAGCGTCGCCAGCCAGCGCGTGCCGAACATAACCGTAATAATGCCGTTGGTTGGCGGCACGGTCGAGAGCCAGGTCAGGCCCATGATCGCGCCGAAGGCGATGCAGGTGACCGCCGTGACCGGGAACGAAATGAAAGTCAGGATCGCGGCGGCGCGGGTGAAATAAAGAGCAGACAAGATGTAGCGCTTCGGCACGCGATTGCCGAGCCAGCCGGTCGAGACCGAGCCGATGATGTTGAACAGCCCGATCGTCGCGATGGTCCAGCCGCCGATTTCCGCCGATAGGCCGCGATCGATGAGGTAAGACGGCATATGCACGGTGATGAACTGAAGCTGAAAGCCGCAGGTGAAGAAGCCGAGCACGAGCAGAATATAGGAGCGATGCGCGAAGGCCTCGCGCAAAGCCTGCGTCAGCGACTGCGATTGCGCGTGATGCCCGGTTTCCGACGGCGGCGTCGCCAGCGCCAACGACAGTGGCAGCACTGCGAGCATGCTCACGGCGAAGATCAGCAGCGTCTGCTGCCAGCCGAACGTATCCATCAATACGACGGCGACCGGCGAATAGAGGAACTGACCGAACGAACCCGCCGCGGTGCCGAAGCCGAACGCAAGCGAACGCGATTGCGGCGGCACGAGCTTGCCGAGCGCCGCAAGCACCACCGGGAACGAGCAGCCGGCAAGACCGAAACCGACCAGAACACCGGCCGAAACGTCGAGCATCGGCGCGCTGTCGGCGTGCGACATCAGCGCGAGGCCTGCGGCGTAGAGCAGCGCACCGCCGCACAGCACGCGCACCGTGCCGAAACGGTCGGCGACGATGCCGCCAAGCGGCTGGCCGATGCCCCACAACAAATTCTGCAGCGCAAGCGCAAAGGCGAAGACATCGCGGCCCCAGTGATTGGTGGCCGACAGCGGCGTGAGGAAGAAGCCGAGCGTCGAGCGCGGCCCGAACGCGATCAGCGCGATCAGGCTACCGAAGCCGATGACCAGCGCCGGCGTCCGCCAGTTCGCGCTGACCGATACGGGCACGCGAGGTGTGCTTGTGATTCGTGTGACGTCGTCCATATCGCCCCGGCCGACAAAATAGATTTCGAAAGTTGTGCAGCATAAAGCCTGCACCCGAATCGCCCAAACGAAAATTGCGGTCTCGTGAGCGCTCAGCGCATGGCAGATCAGCCCATTCGGTTTGCCATATTGTCCGCCAATGGCTAAGGATTTGCGCTCCGTTTTCAGCTTAAGGCTGTGCCAATGCTATCCCTCCTCCGTGCCGACGCATTTCTCTCCCCGCTCGAGATCGAGGCCGCGGTGACGCGCGCGCTCGAAGAGGATCTCGGCCGCGCCGGCGACGTCACCTCGATCGCGACGGTGCCGGAAGACACGCAAGGCCGCGCCGTGCTTGCCGCACGCAAATCGGGCGTCATCGCCGGCCTGCCGCTAGTCGAGGCGGCGTTCCGCAAGCTCTCACCCGGCATCGAGATCGCTGCGCATGCGCGCGACGGCATGGCGATCCAGGCCGGCACCAAGCTGATGACGATTTCCGGCAATGCCCGCGCCATTCTCGGCGCCGAGCGGGTCGGGCTGAATTATCTCGGTCACCTGTCCGGCATCGCGACCGCGACCGCGATATTTGCCGAGCGCATCGCGCATACCAAAGCGCGCGTTGTCTGCACGCGCAAGACGACGCCGGGGCTTCGCGCCTTGGAGAAATACGCCGTGCGCTGCGGTGGCGGCTTCAATCACCGCTTCGGCCTCGACGACGCGATCCTGATCAAGGACAACCATGTCGCAGTCGCCGGCGGCATCAAAGCGGTGCTGACGCGGGCGAAACAGGTCGCCGGTCATCTGGTCAAAATCGAGATCGAGGTCGATTCGCTCGACCAATTCCAGGAAGTGCTCGACGTCGGGCTTGCCGACGTGGTGATGATCGACAATTTCGATCTCGAATCGATGCGCAAAGCCGTCGCCATGGTCGCCGGCCGCCTCGTCATCGAGGCCTCAGGCGGCATCACGCTCGAGAGCGCGGCGGCGATCGCCGAAACTGGCGTGGATTATTTGTCGTCAGGCGCGCTCACGCACTCGGTGCAGAATCTCGATGTCGGCTTGGATATCGAGATGTAGCCGTCAGAGCTTCGCCGTCGGCACGCTCTGATCCGCCGCGGGCGCAGGCCCTGCCGCAGCCTCCGGGCCCTTCAGGCTCGCTTCCGGCACCGCCGGATTGGGCAGCGGACTTTCCGACAGCACTTCCGGATCGGGTCGCAGGAATGCGGCAATCTTCGCCGGATCTATGCTCGCGGTCGTCTCCGGCGCGTTCGGTCCGAATATCGGCGCGTCGTCGCCATCGCCCCAATTGCGCGGCCGGTAGAAAGTGTGGACGCCCAATCTGTAAAGCCGCGTCATCTCGTGCACCCAGCTCGGGTGCACCCAGTAGGCGTGATAATGCGTGGCGTGGCCGACTTCGCCGAGCCAGATCCTGCCGTCGAGCATGTCGTGGGCGATTTGCTTCGCCTGCTCCCACATATCGGGCTCGTCGATCTTGTTGAGGTCTTTGCCTTCGCAGGCGAAGGTGAACTGGCAGGCGAGATGCCGGTGGGCGTTCTGATAGACGACGCCGCAGACGTCGTGCGGGTAGTAGCCCGAGAACACGCGGTTCACGACCACCTGGGCGACGGCTTCCTGGCCCTTCATCACTTCGCCCCGCGCCTCGAAATAGACCGCGTCGGCGAGGCATTTCTGCGCTTCGGCAAGCGCCTTGCCGACAAGGCCCAGTCGCTGTGCCGGACTGAGCACGCGGCTCTCGTCCTTGCCCGTGACGGTTTCGTCGCCGCCGTAATCGTCGTTGTCGCTGCCTTCGAGCGACGACAGCTTGATGCCGGAATCGGACGGCGACACCAGGATCGGCTCGGCGCCCGGCGCCCAGCTTTGCAAGCCGGTATTCGGACCCATGACGCTGCCGCCGAAATAAATCTGCGCGCTGCGATCGACCGGCGAACCGTCGATGAAGGAGGCCTCGCCGAAGGTCGACTGCGCAACCGTGCATCATCTCGCCGGGCGGCGGAATTTCCGGCGGCTTGTCGGCAATCTCCACGGCGTCGTTGCCGCCGCGGACATTGCCGCGGTCGACCGGCGCCATGGAGCGTTGCGCGATGGTGTTGCCGGCTTCGTCCAAACGCGCCGCGGGGGGCGTGCGCACCGACATCGCAGGGTTGGCGGTGTCGACCACGGCAACGCTTGCAGCCTGCGGGGCGGAAGCGGCATTGGCCGCATCCATCCGGACGGCGGTGGTGGCGTCCGCCGCGGTAGGTGCAGCTGCACTGGTTGGCGCGGCGGCCGGCGCCCCGTCTTGGCCTTCGGCGTGAATTTCGGTATTCGCCGGCGGCGGCACCATAATCGACGCTGCGGGCTGCGCCGTCGCCGGCGTCGCAGGTGGGGTTACACTTGGTGCGTTGATCGGTTGCAGTTGCGGGAGCGTTTTCGGATCGATCGCTGCCGGCGTCGCAGGCGGGAGCCGGTCGCCTTTATTGGTGCGGTTGATCGTCGGATATTCGACCTGGTCGCACCGGCCGCCCGGTCAGCGCTTCGTCGATCTTCCACGCATAGGCATCGAGCGAGCGCGGATCGAAATTGACTCTCTGAAAATCGAGCGGTTCGGGAATGACCGTCCCGATCGGGCGGGTGAAGTTGAACGTCGCGGGCTCGATGGTGCCGAACGGCGACGCGATCAAATGCTCGCCGCCCCAGCTCGCGGACACGGCGGGGCGATGCGCGATGAGCGCGGCTAAATCCTGATATCCGACCGACGTCGGCATCAACGCGATACAGAACGCGCTGAGCCAGAAGCGCGCCGCGTTAGAAGCGCGCAACACCCGAACACGCGACGCCACCATTACCCCTAAACCCCACCACGCAACGCAACGCGTACACGGTAAAGCAAACGCCACCGCGGTGGCGCAAATTCGACATGACGATTTATTGTCGAGTTAACGTTGCGAAGGTGTTAATCGCCGACGCGCGCGGAACTGCACCTGGATCAGCCGCATCTGCGGCTTAATGTGCGCCGATCGCGCGCGCGGAACTGCGCCGCGCAGGCAACAGCGAAACGCAAATCAAATCGCGGGAAATACTCACGCTGCAGCGAGTTCCGCAGGTACGATGATAAAGTTCCGCAGTTGCGTTTCATTAACCACGAAACAACGCGAGTTCCCGCGCGAACCACAAAGCGACGCGCGTTCGCGCGAGCGAGGAACTCGCGTTCGCTTCGCATGAATGCGCGGATTGATTACGCGGTACTGCTCGCGCCTTTGCCGAGCGCCGCTTGCGCGGCGGCAAGCCGCGCGATCGGCACGCGGAACGGCGAGCACGACACATAGTCGAGTTCGACCTCGTGGCAGAACGCGACCGAAGCGGGATCGCCGCCATGCTCGCCGCAAATTCCGAGCTTCAATTTCTGCCGCACCTTGCGGCCGCGTTCGGTGGCGATGCGAATAAGTTCGCCGACGCCTTCACGGTCGATCGAGACGAACGGATCGGCCGGCAAAATTCCCTTCGAGGTGTAGATGCCGAGGAAACTCGCGGCATCGTCGCGGCTGATGCCAAGCGCTGTCTGCGTCAGATCGTTGGTGCCGAACGAGAAGAATTCCGCCGTCTCGGCGATCTCGCCGGCTTTGAGCGCCGCGCGCGGCAGCTCGATCATGGTGCCGACCTGATAGTTGAGCTTGGTCTTCTTCTCCGCGGCGACCTTTTTCGCCATGGCGTCGATGCGCTCCTTGACGAGATCGAGCTCAATCTTGCTCACGATCAGCGGCACCATGATTTCCGGCACGACAGCCTTGCCGGTTTCGCGGCCGGCTTCGACCGCGGCTTCGAAAATGGCGCGCGCCTGCATTTCCGCGATCTCGGGATAGGCGATGGCGAGCCGGCAGCCGCGGAAGCCAAGCATCGGATTGAATTCGTGCAGTTCGCGCGCGCGATCCGCGAGCTTTTGCGGATCGGCGCCCATGGCCGCCGCCACTTCGGCGATTTCCTTCTCGCTATGCGGCAGGAATTCGTGGAGCGGCGGATCGAGCAGCCGGATCGTCACCGGCAGCCCGCCCATGATCTTGAACAGATCGACGAAATCGGCGCGCTGCATCGGCAGAAGTTTCGCGAGCGCCGCGCGGCGCGCCGTCTCGTCGCCGGCCAAGATCATCTCGCGCACGGCGCGGATGCGCTCGTCCTCGAAGAACATGTGCTCGGTGCGGCAGAGCCCGATGCCCTCGGCGCCGAACTTGATCGCGGCGCGGGCGTCGGCAGGCGTGTCGGCATTGGCGCGCACTTTGAGTTTGCGCACGGCGTCGGCCCATTTCATCACGGTGGCGAATTCACCGGCGAGCGCCGGCTCGGTCATCGGCACCTTGCCGGCGAGCACCTGGCCGGTCGAGCCGTCGATGGTGAGCGTATCGCCCTTCTTCAGGGTGACGCCGCCGGCCGTCATGGTCTGCTCGCGATAGTCGACGCGCAGCGAGCCGGCGCCGGAGACGCAGGGCTTGCCCATGCCGCGCGCGACGACGGCGGCATGCGAAGTCATGCCGCCGCGCGTCGTCAGAATGCCTTCGGCGGCGTGCATGCCGTGAATATCTTCGGGCGAGGTTTCGACGCGCACCAGGATCACCTTGCGGCCCTGGCTCTTGAGAAGCTCGGCTTCTTCGGACGAGAACACGATCTCGCCGCGACGCGGCGCCCGGCGAAGCCGGCAGGCCGGTGGCGATGATTTTGCGCTCGGCCTTGGGATCGATGGTCGGATGCAGCAGTTGATCGAGCGCGGCGGGATCGATCCGCGCCACCGCTTCCTCCTTGGTGATCAGCTTTTCCTGCGCGAGTTCGACCGCGATGCGCAGCGCCGCCTGCGCGGTGCGCTTGCCGTTGCGCGTCTGCAGCATCCAGAGCTTGCCCTGCTCGACGGTGAATTCGAGATCCTGCATGTCGCGATAGTGCCGCTCGAGCACGCCGTGGATGCGCTTGAGTTCGGCGAAGGCCTTGGGCAGCGCCGCTTCCATCGACGGCTTGTCGGAACCGGATTCCTTGCGCGCGGCTTCGGTGATCTCCTGCGGCGTGCGGATGCCGGCGACGACGTCTTCGCCCTGCGCGTTGATCAGGAACTCGCCGTAGAGCTTTTTCTCGCCGGTCGACGGATTGCGGGTGAAGGCGACGCCGGTCGCCGAGGTCTCGCCCATATTGCCGAACACCATGGCCTGCACATTGACCGCGGTGCCCCAGCTTTCCGGAATGCCGTGCAGGCGGCGATAGGTGATGGCGCGCTGATTCATCCACGAGCCGAACACCGCGCCGATGGCGCCCCACAATTGCGCGTGCGGATCCTGCGGGAACGGCTTGCCCAGTTCCTGCTCGACGCGCTCCTTGATAGCGCTCGACCATCGCTTGCAGATCGTCGGCGTCGAGATCGGTGTCGAGCGTATAGCCGTTGCGCTCCTTATGCTCGTCGAGGATTTCCTCGAAGTTCTGATGCTCGATGCCGAGCACCACGTCGGAATACATGGTGATGAAGCGCCGATAGCTGTCCAAGGCGAAGCGCCGGTCGCCGGATTTTTCGGCGAGCGCCTTGACCGTGACGTCGTTGAGGCCGAGATTGAGTACGGTGTCCATCATGCCCGGCATCGAGGCGCGGGCGCCGGAGCGCACCGAGACCAGCAGCGGATTTTTGTCGTCGCCGAACTTTTTGCCGGTGATGCGGCCGACTTCGGCCAAGGCCGCCTCGACCTGCGCCTTCAAATCCTTCGGATAGGTTTTGCCGTGCGCGTAGAAATAGGTGCAGACCTCGGTGGTGATGGTGAAACCGGGCGGCACCGGCAGGCCGAGATGCGCCATTTCGGCAAGCCCCGCGCCCTTGCCGCCGAGAAGATTGCGCATCGACGCGCGCCCGGCCGCCTTGCCGCCGCCGAACGCATAGACCCATTTGCCTTTGCCGGCGGTGACGCCGAGGATTTAGCGGCGGCCTTCGCCGGCTTGCGCGCACTTGCGGCGCGGGCCTTTTTTACGGGCCTGCGGGAGACTTTCGGCTTGGAGCGAGATTTGGCCATGGTGGTTCGATGACGGCAGGGGTTCGGCGGTGAGGATTCAGCGGCTTTTAGATCGCAATTGCCGTCAGACGCAACTCGCGCCTGATCAAGTGTTATTGGATGAAATGATGGATGGCATTGAGCCCGATCAAGCCGACGATAATGAGATAGACCGCGACGATGATGTTCAAGAGCCGCGGCATGACGAGGATGAGAATGCCGGCAATCAAGGCGACAAGCGGCGTGATATGGGCGGCGGTGATGACCATGATTGTCCTCTTTGAATTTCGGGCTTTGAGATCTGATGCAATTTGAAGGTGCGGCTGGAAATCGACAATCACTCAACGCGCGAGCCGCGGTTCGGTTCTAGCACGCTCTGCACATTTGAAAACCGTTCTTCACTCGTCATGGCCGGGCTGGTCCCGGCCATCCACGACTTTTGGCAGCACCGAAGAAGACGTGGATGCCCGGCACAAGGCCGGGCATGACGGCTGGAGTTGGCTAGCCTTCTATCCTCGAGAAATCCGCCACGGCGCGGGTCGCGGCGCGGATTTCGTTGAGCAGCTTGAGCCTGTTCTCGCGCAGCGCCTTGTCCTCGACATTCACCGTCACCTTGTCGAAAAAGGCGTCGACGGCTGGCCGCAGCTTCGCCATCGCGCGCATCGCAGCTTCGAAATCTTCCTTCTCCACCGCACGTGTGGCGTCAGATTTGGCGGCGTCGATCGCCTGCGCCAGCGCCTTTTCCTCAGGCAGGCTATAAAGCTTCGGATCGGGCGCGCCGGTATATTCGCGCGAATCCTTCTTCTCCTCGATGCGGATGATGTTGGTCGCGCGCTTGATAGCCGGCGAGCAGGTTCTTGCCGTCCTCGCGTGTCGAGGAATTTTCCGAGCGCTTCGACGCGGCGGACGATGAGCAGAAGATCGTCTTGGCCTTCGCAGCGCGAAATACAGCATCGACAGATCGTGCCGCGCGCCTTGGTCGCGAAGCTGGACCTTCAGGCGGTCGGCAAAGAAGGCAAGAAGATCGCGCAGAACTCTGGCGGTCGATGGCCAGCGAACTATTCCGGAGCTGTTGAAGCACGGAGGCGGAGCTTGTTGCGTGCTATCGAATGAGCACGGATCACCCCCAGCGCCGCGCGCCGCAGCGCATAAGGGTCTTTGCTCCCGGTCGGCTTTTCATCGATCGCCCAAAAGCCAACCAGCGTATCGATCTTGTCGGCCAGCGCGACCGCAATCGACACCGGATCGCTCGGCACGAGATCATCGGGCCCTTTCGGCTTGTAATGATCCTCACAAGCATGGGCGACGGCTTCATCCTCGCCCTGCTCCTCGGCGTAATATTTCCCCATCATGCCTTGCAGTTCGGGAAACTCGCCGACGACTTCGGTGAGCAAATCCGCCTTGCACAGCCGCGCCGCACGTTTTGCCTTTTCAACGTCCGCGCCGACAAGCGGCGCAAGCTCCGCCGCCAGCCGCTCGATGCGCGCGATGCGCTCGGCCTGCGAACCAAGCTTCTCGTGAAACACGATATGCTCGAACTTCGGCAGCCGATCTTCGAGCCGCATCTTTAGATCGGTCTCGTAGAAGAACTTCGCATCCGACAGCCGCGCGCGAATGACGCGCTCATTGCCGGCGACGATGGCCTTGCCGCCGTCCTCGGCTTCGAGGTTGGAGACGAGCATGAACTTGTTGACGAGCTTGGCATGCGCGGCGTCGCGCAGCACAAAGCATTTCTGGTTGTTGCGGATGGTGGCGCGGATCACCTCTTCCGGAATCCGCAGAAATTGCTCGTCGAACGAGCCCATCAGCACCACCGGCCATTCGACGAGACCGGCGACCTCGTTGAGCAGGCCCTCGTCCTCGACAAGTTCAAGCCCCTGCGCGAAGGCAAGCTGCTTCGCCTCGGTGCGGATGATGCTTTTGCGCCGCTCGGCGTCGAGCACGACCTTGGCCTTGTCGAGCTTGCGCATGATAATCGTCGAGCCGGCGCACCGTGAATTTCGCCGGCGCGAGGAAGCGGTGCCCGCGCGTCTCGTTGCCGGCAGCGATGCCGCCGACTTCGAACGGCACGATGTCCGGCTCCTCGGTCTCCGGCCCGAAAGTAGCGACGATGGAATGCAGCGGCCGCACCCAGGTCAGCGCGCCGGGCTCTTTCGACGCCGCACCCCAGCGCATCGATTTCGGCCAGGGAAAGCTTTTGATGACGTCGGGCATAATCTCGCCGATCACGTCGATGGCGGCGCGGCCCGGCTTCTCGATCACCGCGACATAGAAGTCGCCCTTCTTGTCCGGCTGCACCTTGGCTTCGGCGATCGATTTCAACCCGGCGGCTTTGAGAAAGCCGGCGATGGCACCTTCCGGCGCGCCGACGCGCGGGCCCTTCTTCTCCTCGCGCAAATCCGGCTGGCGCACCGGCACGCCGTGCACCGCGAGCGTCAGCCGCCGCGGCGTCACGAAAGCCTTGGCGCCCTCATAGACGAGGCCGGCCTCGACCAGCCGGTCGGTCACCGCCTTCTTCAAATCCTCCGCCGCCCGCGCCTGCATGCGCGCGGGGATTTCTTCGGAGAACAGTTCGAGGAGAAGGTCAGGCATCAGGTCAATTGCTTATGGCTGCCGTCGCACAGCGGCTGGTGCGACGAGCGCTTGCAGGCGCAGAACCAGACTTCCTCGCTTTCTCCGGCCTTCCATTCCTGCGGCAGGAAGGCGGTGCCCTTGTGCGAGCCGTCGCAGAACGGCTGCGCCTTGGAGCGGCCGCAGGCGCACCACCAATAGCTCTTGCCGGCTTCGACATTGATCGGGATCGGCTTGCGTCCGCCGATTTCAGGTTCACTCATTTTCGTTCCTCCGCTCCGCTCATGTTTTTCCCTCCGCCTTCCGTCGCCAGCCACGCCTCGCCGCAGGCTTTGGCCAGTTCGCGCACCCGCAAAATATAGCTCTGCCGCTCGGTCACCGAGATCACGCCGCGCGCATCGAGCAGATTGAAGACGTGGCTTGCCTTGATGCACTGGTCGTAAGCCGGCAGCGCCATCAGATGTCTGCCGCGTTCGCGGTCGCCGTCGGCTCCCAGCCGGCTTCGAGATATTTCTTGCAGGCCTGCTCCGCCATGCGGAATTGCTCGAACAGCATGTCGGTGTCGGCAAATTCGAAATTGTGCCGCGAATATTCCTGCTCGGCTTGCAGGAACACGTCGCCGTAGCTCACCTTCTGCGCGCCGTCGCGGCCGTTGAAATTGAGCTCGAAGACGTTCTCGACGCCCTGCACATACATCGCCAGCCGCTCGAGGCCGTAAGTGAGCTCGCCGGCGACCGGCGCGCATTCGAAGCCCGCGACCTGCTGGAAATAAGTGAACTGCGACACCTCCATGCCGTCGCACCAGCATTCCCAGCCGAGCCCCCAGGCGCCGAGCGTCGGGCTTTCCCAATCGTCCTCGACGAAGCGGATGTCGTGGATCTTCGGATCGATGCCGATGGCGTAGAGCGATTTGAGATAAAGATCCTGCAAATCGTCCGGCGACGGTTTGAGGATCACCTGAAACTGATAGTAGTGCTGCAGGCGGTTCGGGTTTTCGCCGTAGCGGCCGTCCTTGGGCCGGCGCGACGGCTGCACATAGGCGGCGTTCCACGGTTTCGGCCCGAGCGCGCGCAGCGTCGTCGCCGGATGAAACGTGCCGGCGCCGACCTCCATGTCATAGGGCTGCAGAATGACGCAGCCCCAATCCGCCCAATAGCGCTGCAAGGCCAGGATCAGGCCCTGGAACGAGCGCTCCGGGCGCATATAGGGCGGCAGATCGGTCGGCGGTTGAGGCGGATGTTCCGGTCATGGGGCGTTGTTGGTGGATGGCGGCGCGAGGTCAAGCCTTTGTGGCCGCGATGACGCATAGCGTTGCACCTCCTATGCTGGTATCGGAAATCCGGCCGGGGCGGAAACATGAGCGATAGCTCGGTCCGATACCTGATTCCCGGTCTGTGATGCCTGACGATAGGGGGAATTGTGCGCAAAATTGCAGCCATGTCTGATCACGGAGCCGTCATCGCCGGCGCCATGGCGCTGCTTCGTCGCGGCCGCAAATTGCGCAGGCGCGACGATTTTCCGACCCGGCCGGTCCATATCGTGATCGCGTTTCCGCCCGGCGGCCCGACCGATTTTGTCGGCCGCGTGGTCGCCGAAAAGATGAAGCGACGCGCTCGGCCAGCGCCGTCGTCATCGACAACAAGCCCGGCGCCAACGGCACGCTCGGCGGCGAATTCGTCGCCAAGTCCGATCCCGACGGCTACACGCTGTTCCTGACCACGGCCGGCGCGGTGACGGTGTCGCCGCATATCATGGCCGACATCCATTACGATGCGCTGCGCGATTTCGCGCCGGTCGCGCTCGTCACCAAGGTCACCGAAGTGCTGGTCGTCACGCCGAAGTCCGGCATCAAGACCGTCAAAGAGCTGGTCGCGCTCGCCAAGGAGAAGCCGGGCGCCATTTCGTTCGCATCGACCGGCATCGGCTCGCCGCCGCATCTGGCGCAGGAACTGCTCGGCGCGTCGGCGGGCGTCAAATTCCTGCACGTGCCGTATCGCGGCGCGGCGCCGGCCCTGACCGATCTGCTCGGCGGCCAGGTGCAAGTGCTGTCCGCCGACGTGCCGGTGCTGATCGCGCAAATCCAGGCCGGCAGCTCTGGTCGCCGATCGGCGCGGCGGCGAACAAGCGCGACGCCATCCTGCCCGACGTGCCGACGCTCGCCGAGCAAGGCTATCCCAACACCGACGCGTCGAACTGGTACGGCCTGCTCGCGCCGGCGAAGACGCCGCCGGCGGTGATCGCCAAGATCAACAGCGCCGTCAACGCGGCGCTGAACGATCCGGCGACCCGCGACAAGCTCGTTCAATCCGGCGCGACGCCGGTCGGCGGCACGCCGGAAGCTTCGGCACCTTCATGAAAGCCGAATACGAAAAGTGGGGCCGCGTGGTCCAAGAGCGCGGCATCAAGGACACGCAGTAGGGCTAGTCATTATCCCGGCCGGTATTCGCCGGTCTTCGGATCGCGGCTTCAGCTTCGGCAACGCGTTGCGGTCGAGCGGCTCGACGGCGCGCGCGCGCACCTCGTCGAGCTCGGAATTCACCCGGTGCACTTCCTTGACGCACCAGCGCACCAAGACGGCCGCTCCCATCACTCCAAGCGCGAATACGATCAGCGGCGGCATGCGACGCCTCCTGAACGAGCTTATGAAGCCCGTAACGCGCCCACATGGCGCGCGCTTCAAGCGCCGAAATCAGGTCCTCGGCAAGACCAACTGAGCAGACCTGTCCGCCTCGCAGCATATCGCCGCCGCCGACGCCGAGCACCCGCCGGCCGAAAAAGCCGCGTTCGGCGGTACCAGAGGCGTAACGACCTTGTCGCCAAATCGTTCGCGCAAAGTCCCGCGCAAATCGCCGATGGCGTCGACCAAGCCGAGTTCCAAGCGCCCGCCGCCCGGTCCAGTACTCGCCGGAGAATAAGTCATTTTCCGGGCCGTTGAGCTTGCCGCCGCGCCGCGATTTCACCAGCGCGATGAAATCGTCGTGGATTTCGCGCTGCAATTTCTTCAGCCGTTCGACGTCGTCCGGGTTCTTCCGGCAGGAACGGATCGAGCATCGCCTTGTGCTCGCCGGACGTATAGAGCCGGCGCTCGATGCCGAGCTTGGCGATGAGCTTGTCGAAGCCGAACGAGCCGCCGACCACGCCGATCGAACCGACGATGGAATGCGGATCGGCGATGATCTCGTCGGCCGCGCAGGCGATCATGTAGCCGCCCGAGGCGCCGGCATCCTCGACGAAAGCGATGACGTGGCGCTTGTGCTCGGCCGCCAGTTCGCGGATGCGGCGGAAGATCAGGTGCGATTGCACCGGCGATCCGCCGGGCGAATTGATGGCGAGCGCGACCGCGGCAGCATGCTTGGTGGCGAAAGCGCGATCGAGCGTGCGGGCGATCGCCGGCGAGGCTTAGGCCCGGCCGCAGCGGCGTCGAAAAGCCGATGACGCCGGTGAGCCGCACCACCGGCACGACCGGCTGGTCGCGGCGAAAGCGGCTGGGAATGAGCGGCCGCAGCACGCTAAGCGCGCCGGTCAACGCCGTTAACATTCGCTTGGACGCATTCCGCCGGCAGTTGGCGGCATCCTGGTCCGTCATGAAAGCATCAAATATGAGCGGTCGCGTTAACCCTCAAGTAACCGTTTGTTAATCGGTGGAACGCTTCTTGCTTGGTGAGTGGTGCGCCGAAACATCGGCGGAGGCCGAGAAGCGATGAAGATCTACTTCCTTTTGATGATAATCAGCGTATTTGTTGGGCTTTCCTATATTCCGATCCGCGACCGAGGCGAAGCAAAGCAGTCGCTGTGCGGCCCGATTCGCTGCCAGCGTGATGCCTAAGCGCTGAGCAGACGTGCGTTTCAGTACTGTATGATTTTAAGGATTGCGCAATCCCGTTTTCATTCCTCGTATCCAGTTCACACTGCGTGTGAGTAGCCGGATTCGAAGCTCAGCTCAGCTTTGCGTGAGAGCCAGGGCGGCACCGTCGCGCAGCACGGTTTCGGCTGCAACGGTCGGCTTGCCATCGGCGTCGGCGAGGACAAAACCCGGCAGGAAGCGCGAGCGGGCCGCGGCCGCTCTTTGACCGCGCGCACCAGCACGCGGATCGCCGGCACGCCGGGTTTGCGGATGGACCGGCAGCACAGCGATCGCGCCGAACCCGGCGACAAGCGCTGCGAGCACGTCGCCCAGTCCGTCCGCGCGCCAGATCAGCGTGACATCGCCTGCCGGGCGAAGAAGCCGCGCCGCCGTGCTGAGCCATTGCGCAAGCGTCTCGTCGGAGCGACGTGCGCGGCGCGGCGGCCGCGATCGGGCGAAGGATTTTGCGGCGGCGTTGAACGGCGGATTCATCAACACGTGATCCGCCGACTCCGGCGCGAGCCCGGCGGCGGCGAAAGCGGCGGCCGGCGCCGTGACGTCGAGGCAGACGGCGCGCACGCGCCCCGCCAGACCGTTGCGCGCGGCATTGTCGCCGGCCAGCGCGGCGAGCGCCGGATCGATTTCGACCAGCGTGACATCGAGGCCCTCGACCCGGCGCGCCAGCGCCAGTCCCGCCGCGCCGACGCCCGAGCCAAGTTCGACCGCGCTTTCGCCGGCACGCGCCGCGACCGCCGCGGCAAGCAGGATCGCGTCATGGCCGAAGCGATGGCCGCGCAGCGGCTGGCGCAGCACAAGCTTGCCGCCGAGGACGGCGTCCTCGCTCACGTTCGCCAATCTGCCGATTTCAGCGGACATCTTAGCCGACATGTCAGTCGTCATGGGGGCGAAGCTCGTCGCCGAAGCCGGCATCCTCGAGCAGCCGCCGCGCGGCGTCGACCTCATCCTCCTCGACCAGAATGCGGCGGGGAAAAATGCCGATCGAGCCTTCCAGCACGCTCATATTCTGATCGACCACCATGTGCCCGATATCCGCGCCCTTGAGCAGCGCTTCGATCGCGGAGATCAGCACGGCATCGTTGGTGCGGACGAGTTCGCGCATGGTCAGCTCCGCCGCCGCTCCTCGCCCGGCGCACGCAGCGCCAGATAGGCGATCAGTTTCGCCTCGCGCCGGCCGCGCGTGACGGTGTCGAGGATCAGGCCGCAGGCGATCGACAGGAAGGCCAGCAGCATCAAACCGGTCGAGAGCACCGCGGTCGGCAGCCGCGGCACCAGACCTTCCTGCACGTAAGTGATGAAGATCGGGATGGCGAGGCCGATCGACATGATGACGAGCGCGATGCCGAACGCGCCGAACAGCGACAGCGGCCGCTCGGCGCGATAAAGCTTCAGCACCGTCCAGAGAATGCGGAAGCCGTCATGCCAGGTATTGAGTTTCGACGCCGAACCGCTCGGCCGCGAATAATACGGCGTCGCCACCTCGCCGACCGGCAATTCGAGCTCGAGCGCGTGCACCGTCAACTCCGTCTCGATCTCGAAGCCGCCGGAGAGAATCGGAAACGATTTCACGAAGCGCCGCGAGAACACGCGATAGCCGGAGAGAATATCGGTGAAGGCGCGGCCGAAAATATTGGCGACGAATCGCCGGTGAGCAGCCGATTGCCGGCACGATGGCCGGGACGATAGGCGGCCTGCTCGCGATCGACGCGGGTCGCGACCACCATGTCGAGCCGGTCGGCGACGAGCTTGTCGATCATCGCCGGCGCGCTCGGCGCGTCATAGGTCGCGTCGCCGTCGACCAGCACGTAGATGTCGGCCTCGATGTCGTTGAACATCCGCCGCACCACGTAGCCCTTGCCCTGATGGGTCTCGCGGCGGACCACGGCGCCGGCGTGTTTCGCGGCTTCGACCGTGCCGTCGGTGGAATTGTTGTCATAGACATAGACGCGTCGCCCCCGGCAGCGCCGCGCGGAAATCGGCCACCACTTTGGCGATGGCGCGTTCCTCGTTGTAGCAGGGCACCAGAACCGCCACGTCAAGCCGGCTTTGAGCTATGCGTTCCGCGGCGCGGTCGTTGCTTGACATTCGCCCCTCTCGCGCCGCCACGTCGGAGCTGGCGATAACCGGCGACCGGTAGTTATATTTGCCTGCGGACTTGCCCGCATCACCATAGCGTTTCTATGCTTTTGCGTCCTCTGTGGAGAATGCTCAAGTGGCAGTTGTCGTCCCGTTCGAAAGTCCCGAGTGCGCCCTCGATCGAGCCGCTGGTCGAGCTGGTCGCAGCCGACATGGAGCGCGTCAACGCCACCATCATCTCGCGCACCGGTTCCGAGGTGACGATGATCCCGGAAGTGGCCAACCACCTCATCACTTCCGGCGGCAAGCGGCTGCGGCCGATGCTCACGCTGGCGCTGTCGCGGCTCGCCGGCTATGCGGGCGACGGCCATATCAAGCTCGCCGCCGCGGTCGAATTCATGCACACGGCGACGCTGCTGCACGACGACGTGGTCGACGAGAGCGAATTGCGGCGCGGCCGCATGGCGGCGCGGATGCTGTGGGGCAATGAGGCGAGCGTGCTGGTCGGCGATTTCCTGCTCGGCCAGGCGTTCAAGATGATGGTCGAGGTCGGCAGCCTCAAAGCGCTGGAAATCCTGTCCTCGGCCGCCGCCGTGATCGCCGAAGGCGAAGTGATGCAGCTTGCCGCCGCCAAGAACACCGCGACCACGGAAGACGAATATATCGCCGTGATCCGCGCCAAGACCGCCGAACTGTTCGCCGCGGCCTGCGAAGTCGGGCCGGCGTTCTCGGCGCGGCAGAAGGCCGAACAGGCCGCGAGCCGCTCGTTCGGCATGAATCTCGGCATCACCTTCCAGCTGGTCGACGACGTGCTCGATTACGGCGGCGCCGCGGCCCAGCTCGGCAAGAATGTCGGCGACGATTTCCGCGAGGGCAAGATCACGCTGCCGGTGGTGCTCGCCTTCCGCCGCGGCAGCGACGCCGAGCGCGAATTCTGGCGGCGCACGCTCGAACGCGGCGAGACCACCGACGCCGATCTCGATCATGCCATCGGGCTGATGGTCAAGCACCGCGCGCTCGAAGACACGATCGGCCGCGCGCATCATTACGGCGCGATCGCCCGCGACGCGCTGGCGCTGTTTCCGGATTCGGCGATGAAGGCGGCGCTGGTCGAGACCGTCGATTTCTGCATCGCGCGCACGCATTAGCCGAGCGCGCAAGCCTGCACCCACCAGTCCGGATATTTGGCGCGCAGGATCTTCGCCGCGACATCGGCTTCGTCGGTCGACGAAAATAATCCGAAACAAGTCGCGCCCGAGCCCGACATGCGCGCCAGCCGGCAGCCGGCAAAACCGCGCAGGGCCGCAAGCACCTCGGCGATCACCGGCTGCAGCGCAATCGCCGGCGCTTCGAGATCGTTCGGCTGGGTTTGCAAGATCCGCAGCAACTGTTCGCGGCTCTCTAATTTCGCGAGCGCCGCAAGGTCGAGCGGTGCGGCCGCCGCGGCGCCCGGTTCCATCCGGCGAAGACGTCCTTGGTCGCAAGCGCAACGCCGGGATTGACCAGCACCGCGGGAAACGGCGGCAGCGTCAGCGGCTCGGAAAGTTTTTCGCCGATGCCGCGCATCAGCCGCGGGCGGGGATCGAGACAGACCGGCACGTCGGCGCCGGTCGCGCGCGCGGCCTCGTAGAGTCGCGGATCGCATCGGGCGCCAGACCGTTGGCGCGCATGATGAGGCGGAGCGCCGCCGCGGCATCGGACGACCCGCCGCCGAGCCCCGCCGCGACGGGCAGATTTTTATCCAGATGGAACGCGCCCAAAGTGACGCCCGGAATCCGCGCGGCCAGCGCGCGCGCCGCCTTGAGCACGAGATTGTCGGCGTTGCTGCCGGCCTGCGCGGCGCGTTGCGCCGCTGAGCGACAGCGACAGCGCGCCGCCGGGCGCAAAGGTCAGCCGGTCGCCGCAATCGGCGAACACGACCAGGCTTTCGAGCTCGTGATAGCCGTCGGCGCGGCGGCCGAGCACCCGCAGCGTCAGATTGACCTTGGCCGGCGCGTTCTCAACGAGCGGAACGGGTAGGGCGCGACTCAGCCGCCGTTGCCGGTCTTTTTCGCGTCCGACGCGGCGTTGCCTTTGTCCGCATCGGCCGGGGTCTTGCCGGCTTCGGCCGCCGACGACGTGTCGGGCGGCAGGCCGTCTTTGAGCTTGGCCTCGATCTTGGGCAGGTCTTCCGGCTCCGGCTTGAAGTCCTTGGCGTGCGACCACTGGAAGTGCGCTTCGAGCGACCGCCCGACGCGCCAATAGGCGTCGCCGAGATGATCGTTGATCGTCGGATCTTCCGGCTTGAGTTCGACGGCGCGTTCCAGATTCTTGACCGCTTCGTCGTAATTGCCGGTGCGGAAATAGGCCCAGCCCAGCGAATTGACGATATAGCCGTCATCCGGCCGCTGCTCGACGGCGCGGCGGATCATGTCCATGCCCTGGTCGAGATGGGCGCCCTGATCGACCCAGGAATAGCCGAGATAGTTCAGCACCAGCGGCTGTTCGGGGAACAGCTCGAGCGCCTTCTTCATATCGGCTTCGGCGGCCGGCCATTGATGCGAACGCTCGTAGCAAATGCCGCGGAAGTAGAACATGACCCAGTTCGACTTCTCGGGCTTCGCCACCGTGTCGATGGCTTTGCTGTAGGTGTCGGCGCAGCTGGCAAAATCCTTGCGCGCGCGCTGAATGTTGCCGAGCTCGATGATCGCCTCGGTATCCTTCGGACGCTGCGCAATGACGTGCTCCAGCCGCTGCTTGGCTTCGTCGGTGCGATCGAGCGCGTCGAGATCGACCGCCATCTGGATTTCGGCATTGCGCGACAGCGGCGAATTCGCCGGCACCCGCTCGTAGGCTTTGATCGCGAGGTCGGGCTTTTTCAGGTCCTCGTAGAGATCGCCGAGCGACAACAGCGCCATCGCATGCGAGGGCTGGAGATAAAGCGCAAGCTGCAGATAGATCAGCGCCAAATCCTCGCCGCCGCGGCGGCCGATCGAGGCGCCGAGACCGTACAGCGCCTCGGCAGCGCCTGACTGCGGCGAATCGACAAGCGACGGCAGTTTCTGGCCGTCGGCAATCGCCTTCATCTCTTCGTTGATCAGCGGATGGTCCGGCAGCACCTTGGCGAAATCCTGATAGACTTTCAGCGCATCGTCCTTGCTGCCGTTGCGGGACAGGAAGCGGCCATAGGCTTGCACCGTGCGCAGCGCCGTCGGATCGGTCTTGTAGGCGCTCTCGTAACGCTTCTGCGCGCCCTTCTTGTCGCCGCCGAGATCGAGGATGAAGCCGGCATGCAGATCCTTGAAGATGCCGTACCAGTCCGGCCCCGATAGCTTGTCCATGGTGTCGACCGCGGCATGCGCATCGCCGGCGCCTTGTTGCGCCCAGGCCGACAACAGCGCCGCGGTCAGGTCGGTCACCGGCCCGCGCACCGATTGCGCGAAGTGCTGCTTGGCGGCGCCGTAATGTTTCAGTTTGAGCTCGCGAATGCCGATCACCAGATGCGAGATCTTGTCGGTGTGATCGACGTCGAGCATGCGCTCGGCAAGCTTGCTCGCCTGATCGATATCGCCGTCGGTCAGCACCGAGAGAAAGGTGCGGCTCAGCAAATCCGGATTGCGCGGATCGAGCTTCAGCACGTCCATGTAATAGGTGGCGGCGGCGGCGGCATCGCGCTCGGCGCCGGCATGGCGCGCGGCCAGATAGCTGCCGGCCGCATTTTCCGGCGAAAGTTCCGCTTGCGCCGGCGTCTGAACGGTCGCCGCCTGAGCGGCAAGCATCGATGGAAAACCGAAAGCTAGGGCAGCGCCAATAGCTAAGGCAGTGCCACGTATGGCGGCATGCCGGGGCAGCAGCGAATAAATCACGATATCTCCATTGGCGAATTGGGTCGGCGACCTGACAGCACGCGAACTGGTATCAAGCGCCGAATATCTGGTTGCGCGAGAATGGCCTTTTTACCGCGCCGCCGCAAGGATGCCCGCCGATGTGAACCGGGCGTCGTCCCCTCGTGTTTCCAGCACGACGGCGCCGGTTTAGGCCCGAACGGCGGCGAAATCGCGGCAGGGAAAATCACGGATTTGGCAGTTCACATATTCGGGTAATTCGGCCCGCCGCCGCCTTCGGGCGGCACCCAGCTGATGTTCTGGTTCGGATCTTTGATATCGCAGGTCTTACAATGCACGCAGTTTTGCGCGTTGATCACGTAGCGCGGCTGGCCGCCGTCCTCGACCCATTCATAAACGCCGGCCGGGCAATACCGCGACGACGGCCCGGCAAAGACGTCATGTTCCGACGATTTCTGCAAAGCGGCGTCACGGACCACGAGATGTACCGGCTGGTCTTCTTCGTGGTTGGTGTTGGACAGATAGACCGAGGAGAGCCGGTCGAAGGTGAGCTTGCCGTCGGGCTTTTGATAGGCGATGCGCTTGCATTGCGCGGCGGGTTTGAGCGTCGCGAAATCCGGCTTGCCGTGTTTTAGCGTGCCGAACAGCGAGAAGCCGAGCGTGTTGGTCCACATATCGAGCCCGCCGAGCGCGATGCCGACAAGGGTGCCGAGCTTCGACCACAGCGGTTTGGCATTGCGCACCCGCCATAGATCGCGCCCGATCGGCGAGGCGCGCCACGCCTCCTCGTAAGTCGACAGTTCGTCATTGGCGCGGCCCGCCGTCAGCGCGGCCGCCGCGTGTTCGGCCGCCAACATTCCGGACAGCATGGCGTTGTGGCTGCCTTTGATGCGCGGCACATTGACGAAGCCCGCGGCACAGCCGATCAGTGCGCCGCCCGGGAACACGAGTTTCGGCACCGATTGGTAGCCGCCCTCGGTGATGGCGCGGGCGCCGTAACAAATCCGCTTGCCGCCTGCGAACGTGTCGCTGACGAGCGGATGCGTCTTGAAACGCTGAAACTCTTCAAACGGCGACAGATAGGGATTCTTGTAGTTGAGATGGACGACAAATCCGACCGAAACCAGATTGTCATCGAAATGATAGAGGAACGAGCCGCCGCCGGTGCCGTTGTCGAGCGGCCAGCCGAACGTGTGCTGCACGAGGCCGCTTTGGTGTTTGTCCGGCGCGACCTGCCACAGCTCTTTGAGACCGATGCCGAATTTCTGCGGCTCCCGATCCTCGGCCGAGCCCGAAACGCTCGATCAGCATTTTCGACAGGTTGCCGCGCGCGCCTTCGGCGAACAAGGTATATTTGCCGCGCAGCTCCATGCCGCGGGCAAAGCCTGATTTGTGGTGGCCGTCCTTGCCGACGCCCATGTCGCCGGTGGCGACACCGGCCACCGCATTGTTCTCGAACAAAACCTCGGATGCGGCGAAACCCGGATAGATTTCGACGCCGAGCGCTTCGGCCTTGCGCGCCAGATAGCGGCAAACGTCGCCGAGGGAAACGATGAAATTGCCGTGATTGCTCATCAGCGGCGGCATCAAAGCAAGCGGCAGCCGCAGCGCGCCCGAAGAGCCGAGCATGTAGAAGCGGTCGGACTTCACGGCGGTCTTGATCGGAGTGTCCTCGCCGCGCCATTCCGGGATCAGACTGTCGAGCCCGATCGGATCGATCACCGCGCCGGAGAGGATATGAGCGCCGACTTCAGAGCCCTTCTCGACGACGACGACGGAGGTCTCCGGCGCGAGTTGCTTGAGCCGGATTGCGGCGGCAAGGCCGGCCGGCCCGGCGCCGACGATGACAACGTCGAATTCCATTGCCTCCCGGGCCGGAAGCTCCGCTGTAGTCATGACTTGCTCCGTATCCCGGTGGCTCAAGGACGATTGTTCACGAATTTAGCGCGCTGACAATCGCCGCCTTGCGGTGCGGGTCGCGTTCGCTCATGAATATTCTGGTCACGGACAAGCTCATAGTCAGGCTCGTGGATACGCCCAGCCACAAAGAAGCGCGCGAATTGATCGCCTTCTACATCGACGCCGGCGCCGACGCGCTACTCGGCGAGGAGCCGGTCGACCGCATGGCCGACGAGCGCCCGCCGGCGCCGGCCAAGCGCGATGGGCTGCCGCCAATCTCTCCCCACCGGAACGCGGGGACCGGCCTTGCCGAAGGCAAGACGTCGTTTCAGCCGACCGCTCCTGCTTCGCCGGAGGCAGCCGCGATGGCGGCGCGCGAGGCGGCCAAGAGCGCCGGAACACTGGACGAGTTGCGCGCGCTGCTCGACAAATTTGAAGGCTGCGCGCTCAGCGCAACCGCGACCCAGCTCGTCTTTGCCGACGGCAATCCGCAAAGCCGCGTCATGTTCGTCGGCGAAGCACCGGGCTATGACGAAGACATTTCTGGCAAGCCCTTTGTCGGCCGATCGGGCAAGCTGCTCGATCTCATGATGGCAGCGATCGGCCTCGATCGCAGCAATGCCTACATCGCCAATGTCGTGCCGTGGCGGCCGCCGGGGAACCGCACACCGACGCCGCAGGAAACCGCAATTTGCCTGCCGTTCATCAGCCGTCAGATCGAGCTCGCCAATCCGGACATCTTGGTCTGCCTCGGCGGACCCGCAATGCAGACGCTGCTCAGCATCAAGGAAGGCATTACCCGAAGCCGGGGGCGCTGGTTTCCCTACGATGCCGGCACACGCGAGATCAGGGCGCTGGCGACGTTCCACCCGGCCTTCCTGTTGCGCAGCCCCTTACAAAAGCGGTTCGCCTGGCGCGATTTCCTGGCGCTGAAGAAGGCGCTCGCCACCTAACCAATGTAACGTGTGCCGCGACATTATCGGGCCGGCGCCACGCTGCCCGGCCGGATGACGCCCCAGCCGACCCGCAACAGCGGCAAGCGGCCTTCGACCGGCCGATCGAAAGTGCGCGGCACTTCGGCAACGAGATCGGGAAAATAGATCTTTATGTCGGGCGGCGGCGACGGCGACGTGTCGGCGGCAAGCCAGACGACGACGGCGCCCTTCTTGCGGATGTCGTCGGCAGTGACCCAAGGCGTGCGCGAGGGGTCGGCGTCGAAGAATACGCTCGGGCGGCTCGGTGCGGCGAGCGCGATCAAGGCCGCGGTACGCGGATCGCCGGTGACGATGGCAAGCTTTTGTCCGGTCCGGCGCTGAAAGCTTTCGGCGAAAAATTCGCCCATGGCGTTTGCCGGCTGCGCGATTTTCAGATCGGTACCGACGGTCCAGGGCAACAGCACGATCAGGAGCGGGACGAACACCGCCGGCACGAGCAATAGACCGGACCAGGCGAAGCCGAGAACGCGCTGATGATAAAGCGCGATGCTGTCGCTCGCGGCAAGCATGATGCCGAGGCCGGACAGAACGACGAGCGGCGCGGCACCGCCGATCGGGAGCTTTTGCCCGACCAGTACGGCGCAAATCGTCGCCAGCAATGGCGGCACCAGCGCGAAGATTTTAACGAACGTCACTGCGAAAGGATCGGCGTGTTCCCGCGCGATCGGCGGCGCCGGCGCCGCGCGCACGCGCGGCCAGCCGACCGCCAGCACCAAGAGGATCGCTAGCCCGGCATGGGCGAGAACAAGCGCCGCGAGGAGCCGCAGCCAAGCCGACGTGTTGAGGCCGGCGCTTTGCGCTTCGCGCAATCGTACGACGAGCGGCGTCAAATTGTCGGCGGAATTATGCAGCCAAAGCCCTTGCAGCCAGATCAGATGAAGAAACAGAAAAACCACGAGCGCTGTGCCGACGATCCACGGCTCGGTCGCTGCAAGCGCTTTGCGGCCGCGCACGGTCGCCGCCGTGAATACGACAAGCGCACCGACCAATAGGAACGCGGCGGTGCTGGACATGAGCAGCAACGCGGCGGCGCCGCCGAGCATGTACCATGAGCGCCTGCGGCCTTGGATGACCGCTTGCCAATAGTGCAGCAACGCCACGGCCCATAGCGCCATGGTCAGGATCGGCGGCCCGAAATCCGGCGACGGCACCGTGAACAGCGCAATGCCGACCATGAGCAGCACCGCCATTACCGCATGCGAAGCGCCGACAATGGCGCGGCCGAGTTCGAAGACGCACCAATAGGTCGCGACCACGCAAATCTGCGCCAGCACATAAACGCCGAACAGGCCGCCGGCGCGAAACGCGATTTCGCCGAGCCAATAAGCGAGCGGCGGACCGACGCCGGCTTCGAAGCGGAACTCGTGGCCGATGGCGAGAAGCTGCGCCAGATCGCTCGGGGGGGCTGAGTAAAACAACATCGGCACCACGATCCAGACCGCGGCCTGCGCCAGCGCCGCCGCCCAAAAGATCAAGAGCGGGCGGGCGCGGATCGCTTCGATGTAAATCGGAACAAAAAACATCTGCAAGAAAGGCCCGCAAGAATAGCCCGCAAGAAAAGCCGGGGTTGGCGAGCAGCGAATGCAACATCGCCAAATGAAAAGTCACGCAACGGTTTGGCGCTGCCCTATACGGCGGTGACGCTTTCGAGGCAAGCTAGAGCGGCAAGACGCCGACTTTAGCCTCGACTTGGGCCTCGTCCGCCGCCTCGTCGGTAAGCCCGAGCGCGATGGCCACCGGCGAGAACGAGCGGCGGTGGTGAATCGTCGGGCCGAGCCGGTTGAGCGCGGCGAAATGCTCGGGCACGCTGTAGCCCATATGCCGCTCGAAGCCGTAGCCGGGATGAGCCGCGCCCAGGCAAGTCATGAGCCGGTCGCGCGTGACTTTGGCGACGATGGAGGCCGCCGCGATCGAGGCGACCAGACCATCGCCGCCGATGACCGCCTCGCAGTCGCAGCCGGTATCGATGCGGTCGCGGCCATCGACGAAGACCAGCCGCGGCTTGACCGGCAGCGCGGCAACCGCGCGCGCCAGCGCCCACAGCGAGGCGCGCAAGATATTGTCGCGGTCGATACGCCACGGCGGCGCCATAGCGACCGCGACCTGCGCCCGCGCGCAGATGCGCTCGTAAAGAACTTCGCGCCGTTCCGCGGTGAGGCGCTTTGAATCGTCGAGGCCTCGCGGAACATCGTTCGGGTCGAGAATGACGGCGGCCGCGACCACCGGGCCGGCGAGCGGGCCCCGGCCCGCTTCGTCGCAGCCCGCGATCGGCCATATGCCGCGCTTGAGCGCCGAACGCTCGCGGCGGAATGTCGGCCGCATGATCTCTTCGCCGAGCGGCAGGCGCGCCGCAGCTTTGGCGGTTCCATTGCGCACGGCGGCTTGGCGAATAGCGGCTTGGCGACTCATGCGGGCATCATGCCCATGCAGTCGCCACATCCGCAACGCACGTTATTGTCGTCGGAGGATTACGGGGATGAATTGGAGACTAAAACAAATCCAATTGCTCCGACGCCGGGCGCGGGTGCTGAAAATGCTCGGTCGTCGTCCGCGCGCTCGTCACATTGAAACCGAGCCGCTCGCAGGCGAGCTCGAAACGGCGGCCGATCATCCAGGCGATGGGACCGGATCCGGTCATCCGCTTGCCGAATGTGGCGTCGTAATCCTTGCCGCCGCGGGTGTCGCGGATGAGTGAAATGACGTGGCGATAGCGGTCGGGGAAATTCTCGATCAGCCATTCGCGGAACAGATCGCGCAGCTCGAGCGGCAGGCGGAGCAGCACATAACCGGCATTGCGCACGCCGGTCTCGGCAACGGCGTCGAGGATGCGTTCCATCTCGGCATCGTTGAGGGCGGGAATGACCGGCGCCACCATGGCGGAGGCCGGCACGCCGGCGCTTACCAATTGCTTGAGCGCTTCGAGCCGGCGCGGCGGCGTCGAGGCGCGCGGCTCCATGGTGCGCGCGAGTTTCGCATCGAGCGTCGTCACCGAGATCGCCACTTTGACCAGATCGCGTTTCGCCATGCGCGCGAGGATGTCGAGATCGCGCAGCACCAGCGCCGATTTGGTCACGATGCCGACCGGATGGCCGGCGCGCTCCAAGACTTCGAGGATGCGGCGCATGATCTGATGCCGCCGCTCGATCGGCTGATAGGGATCGGTATTGGTGCCGATGGCGATGATCTTCGGCACATAGCCGGGCGCCGCCAATTCGCGCTCCAGCAGTTCCGGCGCGTTCGGCTTCACGAACAGCTTGGACTCGAAATCGAGCCCCGGCGACAGCCCGAGATAGGCATGCGTCGGCCGCGCAAAACAATAGACGCATCCGTGCTCGCAGCCGCGATAGGGATTGATGGAGCGGTCGAAAGAAATATCGGGCAAGTCGTTCTTGGTGATGATCTTGCGCGTGGAATCGACCGTCACCGTAGTCTTGAACGGCGGCAAATCCTCGAGCCCCTGCCAGCCGTCATCGAAGGCGACGCGCGCGATCGGCTCAAACCGTCCCGACGCATTCGACACCGTGCCGCGACCGCGCCGCCGTTCGCGCTCGACTGCCACCGCGGGTTCGCCCGCCGGCGTGGAGGGCAGCGGTGCCGGCGGGCGCTTTAAAGCTGACGATCAACTCATGAGACACACCGACTTATTGGGCGACTCGGGGTTCCAAGCTCTCGGCCTAAAGCTAATGCGTCCATGTGAACAAAACAAGAACAAAAATCAGCGAGCCCATCCCCGTAAACCGGAAAATGTGAAGACACTTGGAGCCGTTGGCGTCAGGCCCTATTCAGCGTCGAACCACGGAACCGGCAATTCATGCTGAGCGTCATCATCCCGACCCGTAATTCCGAGCAGGCGCTGGTCCCGACGCTGGCCGCGCTGGTGTCGGGGGCCACGGCCGGCCTTATCAGCGAGGTGCTGGTGGCCGATGGCGGCTCGCAGGACGATACCGCGGTGGTCGCCGACATCGCCGGCTGCGACTTTCTCGCGCTGAAGGAACCGCTCGGCTACCGGCTCAAAATGGCCGCGGCCAAAGCGCGCGCGCCGTGGCTGATGTTCATCCAGCCGGGAACCGTGCTTTATGCGCCTTGGACGGACGACGCCATACGCTTTGTCGAGCAGCCGGCGCCGCGCAACAGAGCCGCCGTCTTTCGCCGCGGCGCTGGCCCGCAAACCGCGTTGCGTGAGGCCGCGTCGTTCCTGATTACAGCGTTTAGGAAGGCGCGGCCCGAGCAAGGCCTCATCATCACGAAGCCCCTCTATGACGAGCTCGGTGGCCATTCCGAAAGCGCCGCCGATCCGGCCGCCGAATTCATCCGCCGCCTCGGCCGCCGCCGCATCGTGACGCTCGCGGCCACCGCTTTTCACTCGGCTTAGCTAAGGCGACGCGGTCATCGCCTTTCCGCAGCGGACGGGCGCGGCCTAGATACTTGACTTTATCAACTATCGGGCCGAACCTTAGCGCATGTCGGATCGGAAAATGGCCAACCGAGCCCGCGACCAGCGCATCGCCGCGGCGCGCCGCTTCAACCGCTTCTACACGCGGCAGATCGGCGCGTTGCGCAAGAATTTTCTCGACAGCCCCTATTCGCTCGGGGAAGCGCGGGTGATTTACGAAATCGCGAGCGACAGATCGCCGACGGCGAGCGATATCGGCCGCGCGCTCGATCTCGATGCCGGCTATCTGAGCCGGGTGCTGCACAATTTCGAAAAGCGCGGCCTCCTCGAGCGCAAAGTCTCGGCGAAAGATGCGCGGCAAAGTCACCTCGCACTGTCGCCGCGCGGGCAAAAGGCATTTACATTATTGGACGACCTGTCGCAGCGCGACATCGGCGCGATGCTCGACAAGCTTTCGCCCGCCGATCAATCGCGATTGATCGCGGCGATGGGCACGATCGAGACGCTGCTCGAAGGCGCGTCCGGGTCCAAAGCGCCGCAACGCCGCAGCTATAAACTGCGCGATCCGGTGCCCGGCGATTTCGGTTGGATCGTCAAGCGCCATGCCGAGCTCTACGCGCAGGAATACAAGTGGCGGGAGCCGTTCGAGGGCGTGTGCGCGCAGATCGTCGCCGACTATGTCAACAATCACGATGCCAAGCGCGAGCGCTGCTGGATCGCGGAGCTGGACGGCGAGAATGTCGGCTGCATTTTCGTCGCTAAGGATTCCGAAGAAATCGCCCGCATCCGGCTGTTGCTGGTCGACCCGAAGGCGCGCGGCCTGGGTCTCGGCGCACGGCTGACCGACGAGGCCGTCCGTTTCGCCCGCGAAGCCGGCTACAGGAAAATGACGTTATGGACGCACAGCGTGCTCAAAGCGGCGAGGCATATTTATCAGCAGGCCGGCTTCAAACTGATGCGGAGCGAAAAGCACAAGAGCTGGGGCCAGCCCGTGGTCAGCGAATATTGGGATTTGGAGTTGAATTAGACGCTCGCGCCGCCCGCCTTCGGCCGGCGCAGATGCTCGTCGAGCCGCGGCATGATCTCGACGAAATTGCAGGGCCCGAAGCGATAGTCGAGCTGATGCACCAAAATTTCGTCCCAGGCGTCCTTGCAGGCGCCGGGCGAGCCCGGCAGGCAGAAGATATAGGTCGAGCCGGCGACGCCGGCAGTAGCGCGCGATTGAATGGCCGAGGTGCCGATCTTCGGAAAACTCACGACCAGAAACAGCGCCGAGAAGCCGTCCATCTTCTTTTCGAACAAGGGCTCGACCGCTTCCGGCGTCACGTCGCGGCCGGTGAACCCGGTGCCGCCGGTGGTGATGACGACATCGATCATCGGATCGGCGATCCAATTCTTGACGCGGCTGCGAATGGTGTTGATGTCGTCGGGTACGAGGCTGCGCTCGGCGACGAAATGGCCCGCCGCGACGATCCGCTGCACCAACAGCGCGCCCGATTTGTCGTCCTTGAGCGTGCGCGTATCGGAGACCGTCAGCACCGCGATCTTGAGCGGTACAAAGCTCTTGGTCTCATCAATTCCAGGCATGAACACACCTTGACGCTACACTACGATCCGCGTTTCCCCGCTCAGGCAAAGACCCGGAGCCGGATTAACGCACCACACTATCCTAAAGCCTGCATTACAGCGAATCCGCCTTCAGCGTATTGCAAGCGTTGACGTCGCCGGAATTGAAGCCGTTCATGAACCAGCGCTTGCGCTGCGCCGACGTGCCGTGGGTGAAGGAATCCGGCACCGCATAGCCCTGCGCCTGCTTCTGCAGCCGGTCGTCGCCGATCGCCGAAGCGGTCTGCAGAGCCTGGTCGACGTCGCCCGCCTCGAGGAAGTTGTGCTTCTTCTGCGCCCGGTTCGCCCATACCCCGGCAAGACAATCGGCCTGCAATTCGATGCGTACCTGAAGCGCGTTGACGTCGGCCTGGCTTGACGCGGCCTGCTGCGCTTGTGTCACCCGCGGCAGGATGCCGAGCTCGTCCTGGACGTGATGGCCGACCTCATGCGCGATGACATAGGCTTCCGAGAACTTGCAGGCATTGTCATCCGAGCAAGCGCCGAATTTCCTCTGCATGTCGCGAAAGAACGAGGTGTCGAGATAAACTTGCTGGTCGCGGGGGCAATAGAACGGGCCCATGGCAGACCGCGCCACGCCGCAACCGCCTTGGATCGCGCCTGAGAACAGCACGAGCTTCGGCGCGTGGTAGGTGCGGCCGCTCGCCTGGAACATTTCGGTCCAGCGGTCTTCCGTGTCGCCGAGCACCGCGGCGACGAAGTCCGCCGTTTGCTGATCCTGCGGGCTGGTTTGCGCCGGCGCGCCGGATTGTTGCGTCACCGTTCCGCCGCCGCCGCCGGAGAGAATCTGCGCGCCATTGATGAGCACGCTCGGGTCGATGCCGAGCGCCCAGCCGATCAGTCCGAGAATCACTATGGTGCCGATGCCGAGACCGCCGGCGCCGCCCGGCATCTTGAAGCCGCCGCCGCCGGAATCCGCGCGCTCGTCCTCAACATTGCTGCTGCGGCGGAAATCATCCCAACGCATGTCCGTCTCCTTTTACAAGTCCGGCTTGCAAATCCGGATGGAAAGTCCCTGCGGCTGCGCCATTCTCAAGTGCCAGATCACGCGCCGCATGCCAGCGATTAACTAAGTGTTTCTCGGCATTTATTGCCTAGTGACGACGATTTGCAGTTAGGCGATTTTTTACCTTGGCGCGGCATAGTCCGCTTCGTCGGTTGTAGGTCCCGCGTCGCCGGCTCGCGTCGCCTGAGTCAGAGTCCTGAGTCATGGTTGTGTCGCGTCGCGGGGCGTCCGCAAGGACGCCCCGCGTGAGTATTGAGTCCGAAGTGGCGCACGTCGAGGCGCAACGTTCGGCACATATTGTCGTCGGCGATTGCGTTGCCGAGATGACGAAGCTCCCGGCCGCGTCCGTGGATCTCGTCTTCGCCGATCCGCCGTACAATTTGCAGCTCCAAGGCGACCTCAAGCGTCCCGACGATTCGCGCGTCGATGCCGTCGACGATGACTGGGACAAATTCTCGAGCTTCTCCGCTTATGACGATTTCACGCGCGCCTGGCTCATCGCTTGCCGCCGGGTGATGAAGCCTGCCGCCACATTGTGGGTCATCGGCTCGTATCACAACATTTTCCGCGTCGGTACGATACTCCAGGATCTCGGCTTCTGGATCCTCAACGACATCGTGTGGCGGAAATCCAACCCGATGCCGAATTTCCGCGGCCGCCGCTTCACCAATGCGCACGAAACCCTGATCTGGGCCGCGCGCGATGCCTCAAAGCACAATTATACGTTCAATTACGAAGCGCTCAAGGCGGGTAACGACGACGTCCAGATGCGTTCCGATTGGTTCATTCCGCTGTGCACCGGCGAGGAACGGCTCAAAGGCTCTGACGGCAAGAAGCTGCATCCGACGCAAAAGCCGGAAGGCCTTCTGGCGCGCGTCATCCTCTCGGCGTCGCGGCCCGATGACCTGGTGCTCGATCCGTTTTCCGGCACCGGCACGACCGGCGCGGTGGCGCGTCGGCTGCGCCGGCGCTTCATCGGCATCGAGCGCAGCTCCGAATATGCCGCGGCTGCCCGCGAGCGGATCGCCGCGGTCGAGCCGATGGCCGAACCGGCGCTCGCCTCCTTCATGACCGCGCGCGAGGCGCCGCGCGTGCCGTTCGCAGCCCTGATCGAACGTGGGCTGGTTTCGCCCGGCATCAAGCTCGTCGATGCTAAGAGGCGGCACAAGGCACTGGTGCGCGCCGACGGCGCACTGTCATTGGGCGAAACTGTCGGCTCGATCCACCGCATCGGCGCCTTGGCGCAAGGGCTCGAAGCCTGCAACGGCTGGACCTTCTGGCATATCGAAACACCGAAGGGCCTCACCGTGATCGACACGCTACGCGCCAAGGTGCGCGCCGAGATGGGCGCGGCCTGATCCGGCGCTCTATTTCCCTGCCACCACCATGATCTCGACTTTATAGTCCGGCGTGGCGAGCTTCGCCTCGACGGTGGCGCGTGCCGGCGCATTGCCGGGTGACACCCAGGCGTCCCACACCGCGTTCATCTCGGCGAAATTCGCCATGTCGGTGATCCAGATATTGGCGGACAGCAATTTGCTCTTGTCGGTTCCGGCCTTGGCGAGAAAGCCGTCGATCTGCGCGAGAATGCTTTTGGTTTGCTCGGTAGTGTTCTTGCCTTTGGGCGCATCGGCGACGATGCCGGCGAGATAGACGGTGTTGCCGTGGACCACGGCCTTGCTCATGCGCGGGCCGGCTTCGTGACGCTCGATTGACATAGTTGTTCCTTTCCCGGTTTCCAATTTCACATCTTAGCTAGTCGATCCGACGGCAGCGCGTGCGCAATGACCTTCCGCATAAGGCTCGGCAAAGCCTCGCCGCCAAGTTCTGAGATTCTCGCCCATCTCGTGCCCTTTGGCGCCGCAGTTCGCGGCGGAACGTCCGACACATAGACCGTAAGTTCAAGCGGGAAATGCGTGAAGACGTGGCGCACCATGCCGGCGGTCTTCCGCCATGCCATTTGCTTTCGCAGTGAGGGAAAGCGTGGCGCACTGTCCGCCGCTTGGCTGCCATCGAAATCTTTCGACCATTCCGTCGTCGGCACTTCGGTCATGCCGCCGAGCAAGCCCTTTGCCGGCCGCGTCCGCAAAAGAACGAAGCCATCGGCGCGCCGGGCAACGAAAGCCTGACCGCGGCGCAAATCGCCTTCGCGCTTCGGCACACGCCGCGGATAAGTCGCGGCATCGCCGCGCGCATAAGCGGCGCAGCTTCTGTTCCAAGGGCACAAGATGCATGCCGGCGTCTTGGGCGTGCAGATGGTGGCGCCGAGATCCATCATGGCTTGAGCGAAATCGCCGGCGCGTTGTTGCGGCGTCAGAACGCGAGCGAGCTTTCCGATTTCCGGCTTGGCGGCGGGCAGCGGTGTTTCGAGCGCGTAGAGCCGCGCGATGACACGCTCGATATTGCCGTCGACCGGGCTCGTGCATTCACCGAAGGCGATCGCTGCAACGGCGGCAGCGGTGTAAGGGCCGATGCCGGGAAGCTCGCGCAGCGAGGCTTCTGTCGAAGGGATTTTTCCGCCATGCCGCTCGGCGACCGCGCGGGCGCAGGCATGTAGATTACGGGCGCGGGCGTAATAGCCGAGTCCGGCCCAGGCCTTGAGCACGTCGTCGAGCGGAGCTGCGGCAAGCGCCGGCAGATCGGGCCAGCGTTCCAAGAATTTCGCGTAATAAGGCGCGACGGTTTTGACCGTCGTCTGCTGCAGCATGATTTCGGAGAGCCAGACGCGGTAAGGATCGGCGCGCCGGCCGGGCGGCGCGCGCCACGGCAGCGCGCGGCGATGCCGGTCATACCAGGCGAGCAGCTCGGTCGGTTGTGGTGACGAAATCGTCGCGCCGCCCTTCGCACGCTGTTTTCCGGCTGCCTTCGCTGCTAGCGTGCTTCCCGCCATTGAGACCGCCATTCGCCCACCTCGGCCGAGGGATGACAGAGCCCCGCTCCATGAACAAGCCCGCTTACCCGGCCCCAAAGCAATTGCGCGACGTCGCCGGCAAGATCGTCGGCGAAAGCTTTCGGCGGCAGGGCTTTGCCAGCGCCGAATTGGTCACCCGCTGGCATGAAATCGCCGGCGCCGAGGTTGCCGCCTATAGCGAGCCGCTGAAGATCCAGTGGCAGCGCGCCGCTGCCGGCGAAGACCCCGAACCCGGCACTCTGATCCTTCGCGTCGAGGGGCCGGCCGCGATCGAAATTCAGCACTTCGCCAATCTCATCTGTGAACGCATCAACCAGTTCCTCGGCTGGCGCGCCGTCGGCCGCCTGGCGCTGCGCCAGGCGCCGCTACGCCGCGGCGAGCGCAAGAAGGCCCGCTCCCCCGATCCTGTCGCGGCGGCCCGGATCGCCGAGAGCCTGTCGGATATCGGCGACGACGACCTTAAAGATGCGCTGGCACGGCTTGGGGCGGCGATCAAGCGAGTGTGACCATGCCCGTGCCAGGGGCCTTAAGGCAAAAGTGCCTAGCCCACTTGGCGTGATGGCGTGCTAATGCCACATTCGCGCTGCAACAATTCCGTCCCCAAATCAGGAGCTGACCTTGTCGCCCACCCGTCGCCAACTGCTTTCGGCTACTGCGCTTTTCACCCTTGCGGCGGCCGGTTTTGCACCCTCGCTAATCAGCCCCGCCTTCGCGGACGACGCCGCGCCCGCGCCGGCGGACCTGGCCGATGCCGGCCCCGATGGCGACGTCATGCTCGGCTCCGACAAGGCGCCGGTGACGGTCATCGAATATGCCTCGATGACCTGCCCCCATTGCGCGCATTTCTCGGCGACGACGTTCCCCGAATTGCAGAAGCGCTATATCGATACCGGCAAGGTCCGTTACACGCTGCGTGCCTTCCCGCTCGATGCGCTCGCCGCCGCCGGCTTCATGCTGGCGCGTTGCGCCGGCAACGACAAATATATGCCGATGGTCGAGACCCTGTTCGCCAAACAGGCCGACTGGGTGGTCAAGGAGCCGCTGCCGCCGCTCAAGGAAATCGCCAAGCAGTTCGGCATGACCGAGGACAGTTTCAACGCGTGCCTGGCGAATCAGAAGATGCTCGACAGCATCCAGGCGGTGCGCGACCACGCCGTCGACAAGCTCGGGGTGAACTCGACGCCCACTTTCTTCATCAACGGCAAGAAGTTTATCGGCGACCTGTCGATGGACCAGATGTCGAAGGAGATCGACCCCTATCTCAAGGAAGGATAAGGGTTTTTCGCTCTGGCCACGCCGGCCGGTGAGCCGTTTCCTGGGCGGCGGCTTCGGCCGGAGCCCGGAATGTCTGGATAATTCCGCAGCCGCGGTTGCACTCGGACTCCCGGCGACTAATCTCCGCGCCGATGCGGCACATAACTCCCCGCGCCGAACGGCAAAAAGGCATTCGGCGTGAGCTTTTCATGATCCCCTTCGCCGCCGCAGCAAGGGCAATGGACCCGCCAATCACATGAAGCTGACGCGGCTGCGCCTGATCGGATTTAAATCCTTCGTCGAACCGACCGACTTTGAGATCGAGCCCGGCCTGACCGGCGTGGTCGGTCCGAACGGCTGCGGCAAGTCGAACCTCGTCGAGGCCGTGCGCTGGGTCATGGGCGAGACCTCCTACAAGGCGATGCGCGCCGGCGAGATGGACGACGTCATCTTCTCCGGCAATGCCAGCCGGCCGGGGCGCAATCATGCCGAAGTCATGGTGTCGATCGACAACGGCGATCGCCGCGCGCCCGCGACCTTCAACGAATTCGAAACGCTTGAAGTGTCGCGCCGCATCATGCGCGAACAGGGATCGACTTTCCGCGTCAACGGCAAGGAAGTCCGCGCCCGCGACGTCTCCATGCTGTTCGCCGACGCCTCGACCGGCTCGCGTTCGCCGGCTTTGGTGCATCAGGGCCGCATCGGCGAGATCATCCAGGCGCGCCCCGAAGCGCGCCGGCGCGTCCTCGAAGAGGCCGCCGGCATCGCCGGGCTGCATGCGCGCCGCCACGAGGCGGAGCTCCGCCTCAAAGCCGCCGAGGCAAACCTGGCGCGGGCCGAAGACGTCATCGGCCAGCTCGCCGCGCAAATGGCGAGCCTCAAGACGCAGGCGCGGCAGGCGGTGCGCTATCGCAACATTTCCGGCCAGGTGCGCCGCACCGAAGCGCTGTTGTTCCACCTGCGCTGGATCGCGGCCGGGACCGAAGTCACCGAAACCGAACGCGCCAAGGACGCGGCGGTTCGCGTCGTCGCCGAGCGCACCAGCGAGCAATTGCAAGCCTCGACGCGTCAGGCCGAAGTGTCCGCCGTGCTGCCCGGCTTTCGCGAGGCCGAAGCCAAGGCGGCCGCCGCGCTACAGCGCCTCTTGATCGCGCGCGAAACGCTCGAACGCGAGGAAGCGCGCGCCAAGGAGCGCATCGGCGAACTCGACCGCCGCATCGCGCAATACGCCTCCGACCTCGGCCGCGAGCGGGCGCTTGCCGCGGATGCGCAAGCGGCGCTGGCCCGGCTCGATGCCGAGGAAACCGCGCTGAAGGCCGCGGCGCAGGACAACGACGCCCGTCTTGCCGGCGTCAATCAGCGTGTCGCGGCGGCGAACGAAGCTCTTGCAGTGTCGGAGAAATCGTTTTCCGAATTGACCGGCGCGCTGGCCGATCTGACCGCGCGGCGCAACCAGCTTCAGACGACCTTGGCCGAGCACGAGCAGCGCGCGGCGCGGCTCGAGGCCGAACTCGTCAATATCGATGCCGGACTTGCCGCGACCGATGCCGGCGCGCCCGATCTAGCGGCACTGGCGACGGCGCTTGCCGGCGCGCAGTCGGCCCTCGCCGAGGCGGAACAGGCCGCGCATGCCGCGGAAGCCGCGCATAAGCAAGCGCGCGAAGTGATCGATGCCGCCCGCGCGCCGCTCGCTTTAGCCGAGCGCGGCGTGCAGCGGCTCGAGACCGAAGCCAAGACCATCGGCAAGCTTCTCGCCGTCGAGAGCAAAAATCTTTGGCCGCCGGTGATGGACGCGCTCAACGTGAGCGAAGGCTACGAAAAGGCGCTCGGTGCCGCGCTCGGCGACGATCTCGACGCGCCGGTCGATCAAACCGCGCCGATGCGCTGGGCCGGCGTGACCGCCGATCCGTCCGATCCAAGCCTGCCGGAAGGCGTCACCGCGCTATCGCAATACGTCAAGGCGCCGGCCGAACTGGCGCGCCGGCTGGCCCAGATCGGCGTCATCGAACGCGCCGACGGAGCGCGCCTTGCCGGCATGCTCAAGCCCGGCCAGCGGCTCGTCTCGCACGAGGGCGATCTGTGGCGCTGGGACGGTTTTGTCGTCGCGGCGCACGCGCCGACCGGCGCGGCGCGGCGGCTTGCCGAACGCGGCCGGCTGCAGGCGATCGAAGGCGAACTCGCCGCCGCGCGCAGCGATGTCGAACACAAGCGCCAGACCGTCGAGACAGCGGAAGCCGCGGTTGCCGCAGCCGCTGCCGCCGAAACCGACGCGCGGGCGCACTGGCGCGACGCGCAGCGCCTGACCGATGTCGCGCGCGAAGAACATGCCGCAGCCGAACGCGAGATCAGCCGCAACGCGGCGCGCATGTCGGCGCTCCAGGAAGCGCGGCAACGCACCGTCGCCGCGCGCGACGAGACCCGCGCCGCACGCCGCGAAGCCGAAGCTGCCTTTGCCGCGCTGCCGGTCGCCGCCGCGATCGAAGACAAGCTTGCGGCAATCAATGACGTGATCGCTGCCGAGCGCAATGTCTGCGCCGAAGTGCGGGTCGAAGCGCAGGCGATCACGCGCGAGGTCGAGCTTGCCAATACGCGGCTGCAAGCCATTGTCGCCGAACGGCAGGCCTGGGACGAGCGCAAGGACAACGCCACCGCGCAGATCGACATTATCGGCCAGCGCAACGACGAGGCGGTGCACGAGCGCGCCGAACTCGAGAACGCGCCGGCGAAATTCGAGAGCCAGCGCCAGGCGCTGATCGGCGAGATTGAAACTGCGACCCGCGAACGCCGCGCCGCGGCGGACCGGCTCGCGGAAGCCGAGGCAGCCCTTGCCGAAGCCGACAAAGCCGCTCGCATCGCCCTTGAAGCCGTCGGCGAAGCGCGCGCCGAGGCGGCGCGCGGCGAGGAACGCTACGACGCCGCCAAGCGCCGCGTCGCCGATATCGAGCACGAAATCCGCGAGGTGCTGGCCGTCGAGCCGGCCGCGGCGGCCGACGTCGCCGAGTTGAAGCCCGACGCGGCGGCGCCTTCGATTGCCGAAGTCGAGGCCAAGATCGAGCGCATCAAGCAGGAGCGCGAACGGCTCGGCTCGGTGAACCTGCTGGCCGAGCAGGAGCTGCAAGACGTCGAAACCCAGCATACCACGCTCACGGCGGAGCGCGACGATCTCATCGAGGCGATCCGGCGGCTGCGCCAGGGCATTCACAGCCTCAATCACGAGGCGCGCGAGCGACTTCTCACGTCGTTTCAGACCGTCAACGAGAATTTCAAAAAGCTGTTCGCCGAGCTGTTCGGCGGCGGCACCGCCGAACTGCAGCTCATTGAGCACGATGATCCGCTCGAAGCCGGCCTCGAAATCATGGCGAAACCGCCCGGCAAGAAGCCGGCGACGCTGTCGCTTCTTTCCGGCGGCGAGCAGGCGCTCACGGCGCTGGCTTTGATCTTCGCCGTGTTCCTCACCAACCCGGCGCCGATCTGCGTGCTCGACGAAGTGGACGCACCGCTCGACGATTATAATGTCGAGCGCTTCTGCGACCTGCTCGACGAGATGGCGCGCTCGACCGAAACCCGCTTCATCATCATCACCCACAATCCGATCACCATGGCGCGCATGAAACGGCTCTACGGCGTCACCATGGCCGAGCGCGGCGTCTCGCAATTGGTCTCGGTGGATCTCGAAGGCGCGGTGAAACTGCGCGAAGCGAGCTAGACCTTGATCCAATTCAACTGAATCGGATCAAGGTCTAGATTATTCATTGGAGCTTGATCTTTTCCGAAAACCGGCTTCCGCTTTTCGGGATCATGCTCTAGCGCGCGGCCCACAGCTTTCGCGCATAGGCAACGAGCGCGTCGCTCACGGCGGCCGGCTGCTCGACGATGACCGCGTGGGCTGAATTGGGAATGACGACGACGGTGACGCGGTCGCCAAGCGCCGTCTGGTAGGCTTCCGCATCTTCGACATGAGCAAGCGGATCGTGGCTCGGCTGGATGTAGAGCACCGGCGCGCGGCCGGCGGCATAATCCAGCGTACGCGGCGTGAGATCGCCGGCGATGCGCTGCGCGGCCAGCACCTCCGGGTGCCAGCCATCGAGCCAAATACTGGCGTCGTTGCCCGGCGCGAAGAACACGGATTGCATCGCTTTGATGCGGGCGCCGTCCGGCGCATTCACATCGGCGCTCAGCCGGATCGCGGCGCGCACCTCCGGCGGGCTTGGGTTTCGTCCGACATTGGCGGCGACAAGGCCTGTGGCGCGAACGACGTCCGGCTGAATGGTCGCCAGCGTCCGCGCCACGCGATTGCCGAAGGCATGGCCAACGACGAAAGCCGGACCGCTTCGCTCATGCGCGATCACGGCGGCAATGTCGGCGGCGAGGTCCTCGAGCTTCACGCCTCCCCAAGGTCCCCGGCTCTCGCCGATACCGCGCGGCTGCGGCCGTAATATGCGATAGCCGGCGCCGGCGAGCCGCTCCGCGATGACATCGAAATCATTGGCGCCGCGGCCAAGCGACGGCAAGAGCACGATCGGCGGTCCTGCGCCTTGCGCCAAAACTTCGAGACGCACGTCGCCGCGCGTCACCATGATGTGCGTCAGCGCAGCAAGCGCGGGCATGAGCAGGAATGCTCCGACTGGAATGAAGTTGCGGCTCTAGAAATCAGCGGCAGCGCAGAAATGCAACGGGGGTCCGTCGCGACTTCTATTCGGCGCAGAAAATTTCGGTTAGGTATCACCAAAGGGGACACGCCATGAGATTTTCCCGCCGCCGATTCCTGCATCTGGCCGCGAGCGCGGCAGCGCTGCCCGCCGCCTCCCCGATCGCGTGGGCTGACACCTATCCAACTCGACCCGTGCGCATGATCGTCGGCTTCCCGGCGAGCAACGCCTCCGACATCGTCGCGCGGCTTGCGGCGCAAAAGCTTTCCGAGCGGCTCGGCCAATCCTTCATCATCGAAAATCGGCCGGGCGCCGGCGGCAATATCGGCGTCGAGGCCGTCACAGCCGCGGCACCGGATGGCTACACGCTGCTCGCCGCCAGCGCGTCGGCCGCCATCAATGCGACGCTCTACGAGCATCTGGCCTTCAATTTCCTGCGCGACATCGCACCGGTCGCGGGCGTTGCACGCGCGCCTTATGTACTGGTTCTCAATCCGTCATTTCCGGCGAACACCGTTCCCGAGTTCATTGCCTACGCCAAAGCCAATCCGGGCAAGATCAACATGGCGTCGGCCGGCAATGGCAGCTTGAGCCATTTGTGCGGCGAATTGTTCAAGACCATGGCCGGCATCGACATGGTCCATGTGCCGTATCGCTCGAGCTTCCTGCCCGATCTGTTTGCCGGCCAAGTGCAGGTCGTGTTCAGTCCGATATCGCAATCGATCGAATATATCCGCTCCGGCAAACTGCGCGCGCTTGCCGTCACTGTGGCGGCGCGCCAGCCATTGCTGCCGGACGTGCCGGCACTGGCGGAATTCGTGCCGGGTTATGAAGCGAGCGGCTGGTATGGCATCGGCGCGCCCAAGACCACGCCTGCTGAGATCATCGACAAGCTCAATGGCGCGGCCAGCGCGGCGCTCGCCGATGCCGATATGAAGGCGCGGCTGAACGATCTGGGCGCGGTGCCAATGCCGATAACGCCGGCCGAATTCGCGACCTTTCTTGCCGCCGACACCGAAAAATGGGCCAAGGTCATCCGCGCGGCGAATATCAAGCCGGAGTAAGGCCGTTTCAGTTCGTTGCATTTCTAGTCATTGCCGAGCTTGAACAGCCGCCGCGCATTGGTGCGGCCGATCTTGACGCGGTCGTTCTCGCTGATCGGGCAGGCGTCGAACCAATTCGCGGCGTGATCGATATTCTCAAACGGCCAGTCGGTCGAGAACATGACCCGGTCGCTGCCGATTTCGGATATGGCGTTGAGCAGCGCCGGCGTGTGGAAATTGCCCGAGGTCGTCACGTAGAAATTGGCGCTGAAATATTCGCGCATGCGTTTCTTCGCCGGATAATTGTGCCGGTTCGGGATCCAGGCATTAGCATTGTCGACGCGCCACAGCGCGAACGGCAGGTTCTCGCCCATATGGCCGAGAATGATCTGTAGCCGCGGATGCGCGTCGAACAGGCCCGAGCCCATCAGACGCAGCGCATGCACCGCCGTCTCCTGGCCGAACGCCCAGATCGGGCCCATGAGCCAGGGATGGCCTTCGTAGATTTTCGCGTCGCGCGGCAGCGGATTGCGCGGATGCAGATAAAACGGCACGTCGAGACGTTCCGACGGTGGCCCAGAACGGCCGGAATTGCGGCAGGTCGTAATAGACCGACGTCTCGGCGTTGCCGACTTGCGAGAAGCCGTTGACCAGCGCGCCGCGGAAACCCGAGCTCCTTGACGCAACGTTCGAGCTCGCGCGCGGCGCCGTCGGGGTCCTGCATCGCCAGCGCCGCGAGGCCGCAGAAACCGGTCCGGCCGCTTTGCGACCTGTTCGGCGAGATAGTCGTTGGACTTGCGGGCGATCTCGCTGGCGTGCGCCGTGTCGAAAATGGCCTGCGCCGCCGGCGCGTTCAGCGACAACAGCATCATCTCGATGCCTTGCGCGTCCATTTCGCGCAGCCGGCGGTCCTGAATGTCCATGACGCGGCTTTTGACTTCTTCCCAGACCCGGTCCGGGAAATAGCCGCGCGAATCCTGCAACGTTTCCGGAATGGCGAAATGCTCTTCGAGCGCAATCTTGCCCTGCATGGTGTCTCCTCAGCCGGCCGCGGCCGCTGCGGGCCACACGCGGATTAATCTTAACACGGCGCGCGACGGCGCAACGTCCCTAAGTCCCTTCCTGGCGCGTGAGGCTGGCATGCTTCTGGCGATGTAGCGGCGTGACGTCTCGCGCTGTCCCATTTCGGGCCGGCGTGCATTCGCCACTGCGAAGCGGTCACGCCGATGAACGTGCAACCCAGCTACACTTTGGCGTCGCCGGCGCCGACCGGCCGGCTCCTGCGCGGCTGGGCGCAGCTTTCGCGCGGCACGTTTTCCACCGCGATCTTCCTCATCGACGTCGCCGTCATTGTCGCGATGTCGTTCCTCACCGGCGTATCCTACTACCTCGTCGTCTACGGCGATGTCGGCATCATTTCGTCCTATCTCCAGGTCGGCGTGCTGGCGGCCAGCATTTTCGCCGTCTCCAATGTGTTCCGCGGCGAATACCGGCTGCCGAATTTCTTCGCCTTCAAGCCGCACGGTCGCCGCACCATTCAATTGTGGAACGTCACGCTGATCTGCCTGCTCATGCTCGGCTTCATGGCGCAGACCACGGTCAATTATTCGCGCGGTTGGATCGTCGCGTTCTATCTCGCGACGCTCGCGGCGCTCATCGTGCTGCGCTTCGCCATCGTGCGCATCACGGCGCTGGCGCGCGCCGCGGGATTGATTTCGGCGCAACGCATTTGCCTGATCGGGACCGGCGCGCATATCGGCGCCTTCGTGCAGCATTACGAGCCGTGGACGCTTGGGCTCAATATCGTCGGCTGCCGCTTTCTCACGCCGGTGCCGCTGACGGCCTCCGCACAAGCGCGGCGCGCGGTGCTCGATCGCGACCTTGCCGAGGCGGTCGCCAGCGTCCGCGCGCTCGAGCCCGACGCCATTTACCTGCTATTGCCGTGGTCGGCGATCGAGATCATCCACCACTGCGCCGAGACTTTCCTGGCGCTGCCGGTCGAAATTCATCTCGGACCCGAGCAGATCCTGCACAAATTCGACGAAGTGGAGCTCGCCAAAGTGGGGCCGCTGGCGAGCCTGCAACTGACGCGACTGCCGCTGTCGCGCGCCGAAGTGGTGCAGAAGCGGCTGTTCGATCTCGTCTGCGCCGCCTTCGGGCTGATCGCGCTGACGCCGCTGTTCATCCTCGTCGCCATCCTCATCAAGCTCGACAGCCCGGGCCCGGTGTTCTTCGTGCAGCGCCGCTACGGCTTCAATCAGCAGCCGTTTCGCATCATCAAATTCCGCACCATGCGCGCGCTCGACGACAGCGCCGTGGTCGCGCAGGCCACCCGCGACGATCCGCGGCTGACCCGGATCGGGCGCTGGCTGCGGCGCTGGAATATCGACGAGATCCCGCAGCTCTTCAACGTGCTCACCGGCGACATGTCGCTTGTCGGCCCGCGACCGCACGCGCTGTCGCACGACCACGAATTCGAACAGCGCATTTCGCTCTATGCCCGCCGCCACAACGTCAAGCCCGGCATTACCGGCTGGGCGCAGATCAACGGCTATCGCGGCGAAATCGACAACGAGGAAAAGCTCGCCAAGCGCGTCGAATATGACCTGTTCTATATCGACAACTGGTCGCTGTGGCTCGATCTGAAGATCATCGCGCGCACGGTGCTGTCGCCGGCGGCATACCGCAACGCATATTGATCAGATTGATTAGCCGGCGAGCGTAGCGATGGCGTAAGCCGCGCCCACGGTCACGATCGCCGTCGACAGCCACAATAAGCCGATCAAGAGCCACAATGGCCGCACCTTGGTCACAGCCGGCATCTGCGGCTTGGTCCAGGATTCGAGCGCCGGCTCCGCCCGCCGCAGCGCCGCCGTCGCGCTTTCGATTTCAGCGATGTCGCGCGCGAGCTGGTCGCGCTCGAACTCCGCCAGCGCACCGCCGGCATTACCGCGCGCCAGTGCTTGCCGGGCTGATTCGAGATCGCGGGGTTCGATCAAAATGGCTTCGTCCGGACGATGTGACGGCCGGGCGCCGAGATCTTGCTCGGACATTTACGCACCTGTTTGTTGCAGGCGATTCTTAACCGACGCTATCTGGCCGCGCGATGTCGATCCGCGGCTAACCTTAACGCGCCCCGTTAACGTTCCTATCTGATGCGGCAGGCGGCTCGCGGCCGTCATATATTGCCACTATCTTATGGCGACGCCGTCGGGTCGGGCCCGACTGTCGCTAAAGGAGCGCTCCAATGTCCTCGACCTTGATCGTCCTTGCCGTGATCGTCGTTGTGATCGTGTGGGCGATCTCCGTCTACAACGGCCTTGTTTCGATGCGGCAAAGGGTCAATCAGGCCTTCGCCGACATCGACGTGCAGCTCAAGCAGCGGCACGATCTTGTTCCCAATCTGGTCGAGACGGTAAAGGGCTACGCCGCGCACGAACGCGGCACGCTCGAAGAGGTCGTCAAGGCGCGCAATGCGGCGGTGACGGCGCAAGGGCCGGCGCAGCAGGCGGCAGCCGAGAACATGCTGTCCGGGGCGCTGCGGCAACTTTTCGCACTCTCGGAGGCCTATCCCGACCTCAAGGCCAACGCCAATTTCCAGCAATTGCAGGCGCAGCTAACCGATCTCGAAAACAAGATCGCCGCGGCGCGGCGCTTCTTCAACAACGCGGTGCAGGAATATAATTCCGGCATCCAGCGTTTCCCGGCCGCTTTGTTTGCATCGTCGTTCGGTTTCGCACCGAAGGATTTTTTCGATCTCGGCGAAGAGCGCGCGAGCGTCAGCGAAGCGCCGGCGGTGAAGTTCTAGCGCCGTTCGATGGATCCTCAATAAGCGGAATAGAGCCGGAACATTGAGCCATGGCCGCTTATGGTCTCTACACCCATATCCAGTCGAACCGGCGGCGTTCCATAGCGCTGCTCATAGGCCTGTTCTTCCTGGTCTATGTGCTCGTCTATGCCGGCGCGCTGGTGGCGGCCGGGCTGTCGTTCAATGCCGACCTGCCCACTTTGATGCAGATCGCCTGGATCGATCTCCTCAAGGCGGCGCCGTTCGCGACCATCGGCACGCTCGTTTGGATCGCCATCGCCTATTACTTCCATCAGAACATGATCGACGCGATCACCGGCGGGCGCGAGATAACGCGCGCGGAGGAACCGCGGCTCTACAATATCCTGGAAAACCTCTGCATCTCGCGCGGCATCACCACGCCGAAGATCAAGATAATCGAAACCGAAGTGCTCAATGCCTTCGCCACCGGCATGAACGACAAGCAATATTCGATTACGGTGACGACGGGCCTGCTCAGCCGGCTCAACGATGCCGAAATCGAAGCCGTGCTCGGCCACGAGCTGACGCATATTCGCAATGGCGACGTCCGCATGATGGTCGTCGCCGTCATCATCGCGGGTGTCGTTTCCTTTTTCGTCGAACTGATCTTCCGGCTGTGGTTCTATAACGGCATAAGCTTTCGCAGTTCGCGCGATGAGCGCCGGGGCGGCGGCGCGGGCGCGGCGATCCTGATCGCCATCGGCCTCCTGGTCGTCGCCTATTTCCTGTCCTTCGTCATTCGGCTGGCTTTGTCGCGCTCGCGCGAATTTCTCGCCGACGCCGGGTCGGTCGAGCTCACCAAAAATCCCGATGCCATGATCTCGGCGCTGCGCAAGATCGAGGGCCGCGGCGAATTGCCCGGCGCGACCTCGTCGGTGATGGAAATGTGCATCGACAATCCGCGCGAGGGCTTTGGCGAACTATTCGACACCCATCCGAGCGTCGAAAGCCGAGTCGCGGCCTTGGTCAAATTCGGCGGCGGCCACGATCCGGGCCCGATCGCGCTGCCGCCGCCGAGCAATGAGCAAGCCAATCAAGAAGCGCAGCCGCCGGAGGGCACTCCCGGCCCGTGGGGCTCAGCCGAAAACGGCAATGCCCCTATCCCCGAACTGTCTCCCTCTGGGACAGCCGAAAATGGTCCTGCAGGCCCCTGGTCGGAGCCTTCCGCCGCGCCGAGCGCCTCGCCCGCATCCGAGCCGTCGGACCCATCATCGGGCCCATCATCGGGCCCATTATCAGGACCTTGGGGACCGCACCGCAGCAATTGATGTTGCCCCCGCCGCAGTTAACCATAATAAGTTACAAATAGGCTCCGGACCGCGTTCAGCAGTGCGCAACGCGCGATGAGGCTTCCAATGCTCGCCGCGGATGTGTAGAAGCGAAATTAGTGGATGGAGGACGCGACCTGCTCGACTTGGCGGCAGTCTTCTTGGAGATTGCGAAGCCGGTCGGAATCGGTCCAGTGACGTTAAAACGTCAGTGAGGGTTCGATATGGCTAAGCCAGCATTGATCTTGGTCGGCGCGGATAAAGGCGGCGTGGGAAAAACCACCGTCGCCCGCACGCTGCTCGATTACTTTACGGCGCATCACGTGCCGACACGCGCTTTCGACTCCGAATCGCCGCGCGGCACCTTGAAGCGCTTTCATGGCGACGTGGCCGACATCGTCGACGCCACCTCGGTGTCCGATCAGATGCGGATCATCGATACGCTCTCGACCACCGACTCGACCGTGACGGTCGTCGACGTGCGCGCCGGCCTGTTGTCGCCGACGCTGCGCTCGCTGCGCGATATCGGTTTCCTCGACGCGGTGAAAAAAGGGCAGATCACCTTCGTCGTGTTCCATATCCTCGGCTCCTCGATCGCTTCGTTGAACGAGATCGAGGAAACCGCGCCTTTCGTCACTGACGCCAAATATTTCCTGGTCAAGAACTTCATCAACAATACGAGCTTCTTCGAATGGGACCAGGCGACGCATGCGTCCTACTTCAAGAAGCTGAAGGACGCGGTGGCGATCACCATTCCGAAGCTCAATGAAATGGCCTACGAGCAGGTGGAATTGGCTTCCGTTCCGTTCCTCACCTTTGTCGCCAACAAGAACCAGAAGGCCGAAGCGGCCAATTACTCCTTCGTGCTGCGCGGCTATGTGCGGCACTGGCTCGGCAATGTCTGGGCGGAGTACGACCGGGTCAAGCTGTTGGACATCTTCGACGCGTCGACCAACGTTCAGGCGCGTCCGCAGGCCGCCGCCGGCGGCACCGCCAACCGCACGTAAAAGCCGCCGAAATCGCCGGCGCGAGATATCCACAGGCCGTGCTAGCCTGTGGAAAGACTGGGGCTTGAGCAAATCACTAGAGCCCCGCGTGATTTCGTCATAACCTAACGTCCGCCTGAACGGATTGGACCAATAGCGGGGATGGCGCAGAACACACCACTCTACATCATCGCTTCGCAGCACCCGCGCGTCGGCAAGACGCTGGTTGCGCGCCTTTTGATCGAATATTTCCGCATCAGCGGCCGTCCTATCGTCGGCTACGACCTCGATCCCCGCGAACCGTCGCTCGCCGCCCATTTCCCGAGTTTCGTCTGGCCGGTCGATATCGCCGACACCCGCGGCCAAATGGCGCTGTTCGACCGGCTGGTCGCCGACGACTGGCGCACCACCGTTCTCGACATCGGCTATGGCCTGTTCGACCAGTTCTTTACGGTGATGCCGGAGATCGGTTTCGAGCAGGAGGCGGCGCGGCGGGGCATCGTACCGGTCGTGTTGTTCATCACCGACTCGGCACCGACAACCGCGCGCCGCTACGCCGAACTGCGGGAGCGGCTGCCGCGGACGGTATTCGTGCCGGTGCACAACGAAGCGACATCCTTCATGTTCATCCCGCAGGATTTTCCGCCGACGCGGCTGGAATGCGGCGTTATCCGGATACCGCGGCTGTCGCCGATCGTCCGCGGCGTCATCGACCGGCCCGGTTTTTCGTTCTCGGCCTATCTCGGCAAGCGGCCCGGCGGGCCGACCGAAGTGCACACCTGGATCGACACCATCTTCTCGGAATTTCGCGACCTTGAATTGCGGCTCTTGATCGGCGAACTTGAGTCCTCGCTGCGCGGCTATGCCAGGCAATCGGCCAGCCAAGGGGCCATTGGGCAAACCAGGCGCTAGGGCAAGATCCCGCGCCAGCATTATCCCGCCATCACCACGTCGTTCGAAACGACAGGCTCAGTGCCCCTCGAAGGCGATCAGGGTGCGCACCGGCACGCCGAGCTTCTTGATTTTGGCAGTGCCACCGAGATCCGGCAGATCAATGATGAAGCAGGCGGCGAGGACTTCGGCGCCGACCTGCTGGAGGAGTTTCACGGCGGCCTCCGCCGTGCCGCCGGTGGCGATCAGGTCATCGACCAGGATCACGCGCTCGCCCTTCACCAGGGCATCCTCGTGCATTTCCATTTCGTCGACGCCGTATTCCAGCGAATAGCCGATGCTGACGCGCTTGAACGGCAGCTTGCCCTTCTTGCGGATCGGCACGAAGCCGCAGGACATCTGATGCGCCAGCGCGCCGCCGAGGATGAAGCCGCGCGCTTCGATGCCCGCCACTTTGTCGACCTTGCTGCCGGCCCAGGGCTGCACCAGTTCGTCGACGGCGCGGCGGAAAGCCCGCGCGTTGCCGAGAAGCGTGGTGATGTCGCGGAACATGATGCCCGGCTTCGGATAATCCGGGATGGTCCGGATCGCAGCCTTAAGATCGTTTTCCAAAGCCACACTGGTCATTTGCCAAAGCCCCATAGTGCCCAAAAGTTTTGCACGACTTCGTCTGCGCCACGTCCGCAGCTTGCAGAAATGCAAGGAAGATCGCAGCCCCGCTTACTGTGGCGAACCGTGGCGGGCAACGCAACAGGAACGCCGTATCCGCAGAAAGCCGATACGGTCACTCGCCGAAATTGCGTCTAAACGAGAGATCGGGCAGATCTCAGGTCGAGGTCCGGGTCTTTTCCAGCTCCGGATCGTGCAGGACGTCGTGCCAGAGCTTCTTCTTGGTCAAATAGAGCAGGCCGGTGAAGACGATGAGGAAGATCATCACCTGGAAGCCGAGGCGATGGCGCGCATTGAGCGTCGGCTCCGCCGCCCACATCAGGAAGGCTGAGACGTCGCGGCCATATTGGTCGACTGTCATCGGCGTGCCGTCGGTATATTCGACCTGACCGTCGCTCAAGGGCTTGGGCATGCCGATGGCGTGGCCGGGGAAATATTTGTTGTACTGGCCGCCCGGCGGCAGCGGGAAGCCCGCAGGCGCATCCGTATAGCCGGTGATGATCGCGTGGATGTAATCGGGGCCGTCCTCCTGATACATCTTGAACGCGTCGAAGATGAAATAGGGGAAGCCCGCTTCGTAGCTGCGCGCTTTGGCGAGCACCGACATATCCGGCGGCAGCTTGCCGCCGAGCGCCGCGCGTGCCGCCTGATCGTTGGCGAAGGGCGGCGGGAAAGTATCGGAAATCTGCCCGGGCCGCTGGAACATCTGGCCCTCGTCGTTCGGGCCCGCCGTGACCTGGAAAGTGGCCGCGATCGCGCTCGCTTGCGCATCCGTAAAGCCCGGTCCGCCCGGCTCGGCGAGATTGCGGAACGACAGAAGCTTGATGCTGTGGCAGGTCGAACAGACCTCGCGATAAATCTTAAAGCCGCGCTGCAGCTGCCCCGGGTCGTAGGTGCCGAACGGCCCGTGGAACGACCAGGTCTGCCGCGGCGGAGCGTCCGCGTCCTGCGCGGAGGCCGACCAGGCGCCGAGAATCGTAAGCACGGCCGCGGCGGCGAGCGTGACGATGCTGCGATGTGAGTTTGAAATATTGCTCATGATTGGCCGGGCCTCCCCTCAAGCGCCCGACGGCGGCGCCGACGCTCCAAGCGGAGCGCTTTTGCGCAGCACCGATTCAGAGATTGAATTCGGCAGCGGCTTGGTTGTTTCGACCAATCCCAGGATCGGCAGAATGACCCAGATGAAGCCGAAATAATAGACGGTGAGAATCCGCGCCGCGATCACGTAGCCGCCGGACGGCTCCTGCGAGCCGAGATAGCCGAGCCCGATGACGGCGGCGAAGAACACGAACAAACACTGCCGGAACATCGGCCGGTAATTCGCCGAGCGCACGCGCGACGTATCGAGCCACGGCAGGAAGGCGAGCGAGACGATGGCAAGCCCGAGCGCGCAGACGCCGATGAGCTTGTTCGGGATCGCGCGCAGGATCGCGTAGAACGGCAGGTAATACCATTCGGGCACGATATGCGTCGGCGTCTGGCTTGGATTGGCCGGGATGTAGTTGTCGGAATGGCCGAGATAGTTCGGGATGTAGAAGATGAAAAAAGCGAAGAGAACGCAGAACAGCCCGGTGCAGAAGGCATCCTTGACCGTCGCATAGGGCGTGAACGCCACCGTGTCCTTTTCGGTCTTCGGCCTCGACGCCGGTCGGGTTGTTTTGCCCGACCACGTGCAGCGCCCAGATGTGCAGCACGACGACGCCGACGATGACGAACGGCAAGAGGTAGTGCAGCGAATAGAACCGGTTGAGCGTCGGATTGCCGACCGCATAGCCGCCCCAGAGCCAGGTGACGATCGGATCGCCGACGCCGGGGATTGCCGAGAACAGATTGGTGATGACGGTTGCCGCCCAGAAGCTCATCTGGCCCCACGGCAGCACGTAGCCCATGAAGCCGGTGGCGACCATGAGCAGGAACAGGATGACGCCGAGGATCCACAACACCTCGCGCGGCTCCTTGTAGGAGCCGTAATACATGCCGCGCGCCATATGGACATAGACGGCGAGGAAGAAGAACGAGGCGCCGTTGGCGTGAATGTAGCGCAACAGCCAGCCGTAATTGACGTCGCGCATGATGCCTTCGACGGAATTGAAGGCAAAGTCGACATGCGGCGTGTAGTGCATCGCCAGCACGATGCCGGTGACGATCTGCACGCCCAGCATGAAGGTGAGAATGCCGCCGAACGTCCACCAATAGTTCAAATTGCGCGGCGTCGGATACGCAATGAACGAGGAATAGACGAGGCTTGCGATCGGCAACCGCCGCTCCAGCCATTGCATGAATGGGCCCTGCGGCTGATATGTCGAGTGTCCGCTCATAGTCGAACCTTATGCCTGACTGGTTTCGCCGATCCGGATTTTATTGGCGGAGATGAATTGATAGGGCGGCAGCGGCAGATTGAGCGGCGCCGGCCCTTGGCGGATCCGCCCTGACGAGTCGTATTGCGAGCCGTGGCACGGGCAGAACCAACCGTCGAAATCGCCCTGATGCGGCAGCGGAATACAGCCGAGATGCGTGCAGATGCCGATCACAACCAGCCATTGTTCGTGGCCGGCTTGGACGCGCGCCGAATCGGGCTGCGGGATCGCGCAGCGTCTGCCAATCGACGTCTTGCGCGAGCTTCACTTCGTTTGGCGTGCGATTGAAAATAAAGACCGGCTTCGACTGCCAGAACACCTGGATGATCTGGCCGGATTGGATCGGCGAAAGGTCGACTTCGACCGGCAAGCCGGCGGCGATGGTGGAGGCATCGGGGTTCATCTGCCCGACCAGCGGCGCAAGCGTGGCTGCCGCGCCCACGGCGCCGGCGGTCGCGGTCGCAATGTAGAGGAAGTCCCGGCGCGTCGGCTCCGCCGATGAGATCGCTGTCACGTTCTTCCACCCTCGCCGTCTTGCGGTTATTCCACCCCAGTCTGCGCTTCGCCCGCGATTTTCGTGCCGCGGCAGATGGGTTTCGCATCCGGCCTGGGGAAGGTCAGAGGCGATGCATTCCGGATGGGTTTTATTGGCACCCTTGCCGGGAGAGTGCAAGGGTAGCCTCGATGACACCCACAATGCCGCAGCCGCGTCCGCGCGCGGCTTCGATCGCGCGGAACTCGAACACCACGCAGTGCCCGACCATGCCGCTTCGCATTGCCCTCTATCAGCCTGATATCCCCCAGAATACCGGGACTGTTTTGCGCCTGTGCGCCTGCCTTGGCATCGAGGCGCACATTATCGAACCGGCGGGATTTCCGACCTCCGACCGCGCCTTCCGCCGCGCCGGGATGGACTACCTCGATGCCGTCGACATCGTGCGGCACGCCTCGTGGCGCGCGTTCGAGGCTTGGCGGCAAAGCAGGCACGGTCGCCTCGTGCTGTTGACGACGAAGGCGACCCTCTCCTATCTCGATTACAGCTTTGAGACGGACGATATCCTGCTGTTCGGCCGCGAATCGGCGGGCGTGCCGGACGAGGTGCATGGCACGGCCGATGCGCGCCTTGTCATCCCGCTGCGGCCGGGGCTCCGCTCGCTCAATGTCGCCATCGCCGCCGCCATGGTGGCCGGTGAAGCGCTGCGGCAGAGCGGCGGGATTGTCGCGCTATCACAATCTCGCACCCTCATGCCGTAACAGGTAAACTGCCGCATCATGGACAGTGGCACGATCGAACAGCGCAAAACGCGGGCGACAACTTGGTTCGAAGTCTTTGCGCGACCAAATCACCTCGGCTTTCGAGGCGCTGGAGGACGCCCTGCCCGCCGGCGCGTTGCTGGCCGATCATCCGGCTGGCCGTTTTGTGCGCACGCCGTGGAACCGCACCGATCACACGGGCGCGCAACCGATCTCGGGCTTACCCGAGATCGGCAATGTAAATGCTGGGCCGGCAGGCGCCGGCCCAGGCGGCGGCGGCGTCATGGCGATCATGAAGGGCCGCGTCTTCGAGAAGGTCGGCGTGCATGTCTCGGCGGTGTTCGGCGAATTCGCGCCGGAATTCCGCAAGGAGATCCCAGGCGCCGCCGAAGATCCACGGTTTTTCGCTACCGGGATTTCGCTGATCGCCCATATGCACAACCCGCATGTGCCGGCGGTGCACATGAACACGCGCTATGTGGTGACGACCAAATCCTGGTTCGGTGGCGGCGCCGATCTGACGCCGGTACTCGGGCGCAGGCGCCATCAGGACGATCCCGACACCCTCGCATTCCATGCTGCGATGAAATCCGCGTGCGATGCCCATGCCGGCGTCGCGAATCTACGACAAGTACAAGAAGTGGTGCGACGAATATTTCTTCCTCAAGCATCGTGGCGAAATGCGCGGCATCGGCGGGATTTTTTACGACTGGCTCGACAGCGGCGATTTCGACGCCGACTTCGCTTTCACCCAAGACGTCGGGCGCACATTCCTGCGCGTTTATCCCGAACTGGTGCGGAGGAATTTCGCCAAGCCGTGGAGCGAAACCGAGCGCGAAGAGCAACTGGTGCGCCGCGGCCGCTATGTCGAATTCAACCTGCTCTACGATCGCGGCACGATTTTCGGCCTGCGCACCGGCGGCAATGTTGAATCGATCTTGTCTTCGATGCCGCCGGTGGTGAAGTGGCCGTAGATTCACTCCCGGAACGCGCCGGCGATCATCACCAGCCCGCCGATGACGACCACGGCGTCGAGCAGCACGGTGTGAACATGCACCGGCAGGCGCGCGACGATGAACTTTGCCAGGAACGTGCAGGGAAACACCACGGCGCCGATCAGGCAGGCGATCACGATCACCTCGGTGTTAGAACGCCGGCCGCGCCGAACACCATAAGCTTCACCGCGCCCGTCATGACCGAAACCGTGGCATCGGTTGCGATCACGGCTGCGCCTTCGAGACCGCTCGCCATCAAGAGCGACAAAAAGATAACGCCCGAGCCGGTCGTGCCGCCCACCAGCAAGCCCCAGGCGGCGGCGCCGGCGAGAAATCCCTTCTCGCCGAGCTGGTGGCCGCGGCGCTTGAGGAGGCGGCGTAGCGGCACCGTTGCGATCAGGGTCGCGCCGATCACCAGCGCCGCGCCGCGGCCCGTCAGCAGCGTGTAAAACCAGGCGCCGAGCCCGCAGGCCGGCAGCGCGACCGCGAGCGCGATGCCGACCCGGCGCAGGTCGACGAAGCGGCGGAACGCCGTGACGCGCGCCGTATTACTGAACATCGCGGAAATGGCGATGATCGGCACCACCGGCGCGGCGCCGACCATCGGCACCAGAATAAGCGGCATCAGTGCGCCGGTGCCGTAGCCCGAAACTCCGCCGGCGATCGCGGAGAAAGCCGCCAAAACAACGATGATGACGAGCTCAACGAGCGTCATATCGGGGAGGAATTGCATATGCGGAATGACCGACAAGCGCGGATTAAGCCGTTGACTTGGGAACGCCCAGTTACGAGAACTGTCACCCGACGAAAAGCAAAAAAGCCCGGGAGCGTGAGGCATGGACCTTGGAATTGCCGGCCGCAAGGCGATCGTCTGCGCTTCGAGCCGCGGACTTGGGCTTGGCTGCGCCAAGGCACTGGCCGAGGCGGGCTGCGACGTCGTGATCAACGGCCGCGATGCAGGAAAGCTCGCCGCCGTCGCGGCCGACCTGCACAAAGCGACCGGCGCCAAGATCATCCCGGTAGCCGCCGATGTCGCCTCGCCCGAGGGACAGAAGGCGCTGTTCGCGGCCTGTCCGGAGCCGGACATCCTCGTCAACAACAATGCCGGACCGCCGTTTCGCGATTTCCGTGAGCTTGATCGGCAGAAAATGCTCGACGGCGTGATCGGCAACATGGTCGTTGCCATCGAGCTCATTCAGAAGGCCATCGACGCGATGGTCGCCAAGAAATTCGGCCGCATCGTCAATATCACGTCCGGATCCGTCAAAATGCCGATCGCCGGCCTCGATCTGTCGTCCGGCGCGCGCGCCGGGCTGACCGCGTTCCTCGCCGGCGTGGCGCGCAGCGTCGCCGCGTCGAACGTCACCATCAATTTCGTTCTGCCTGGCATCTTCGAAACCGACCGTTTCCGCTCGAACGTCGAGGCGACCGCGAAGAAGCGGAACATCAGCTACGACGAAGCGTTCGCCGAACGCATCAATGCCGTGCCGGCCAAGCGCGTCGGCCAGCCGGACGAGTTCGGCGCGACCTGCGCCTTCCTCTGCGCGGCGCAGGCCGGCTACATTACCGGACAGAATATTCTTATCGACGGCGGCGTCTTTCCAGGCGCGTTCTGACGAAAGATTTCCTCAAGACACCGATCACAGGAGAAAATCATGAAACTCGTTCGTTACGGCGCCCCGGGCCGCGAAAAGCCCGGCATGATCGACAAGGACGGCAAGCTGCGGGATCTGTCGAAAATCGTTCCCGACATCGCCGGCGACGTGCTGTCGCCAAAGGGCCTCAACAAGCTGCGCAAGCTCAAGCCGGAGAAACTGCCGCCGGTGCGCGGCAATCCGCGCATCGGCGCTTGCGTCGGCCATGTCGGCAATTTCATCGCCATCGGACTGAACTATTCCGACCATGCGGCTGAAGCCGGCATGCCGATCCCGAAAGAGCCGATCATCTTCAACAAGGCGCCGTCCTGCATCTGCGGCCCGAACGACGACACCATGACCCCGAAAGGCTCGACCAAGCTCGACTGGGAAATCGAGCTCGGCATCATCATCGGCCAGCCGGCGCGCTATCTGAGCAAGGACAAGGCGCTCGACATCGTCGCCGGCTACTGCCTGGCCAATGACGTGTCCGAGCGCGTGTTTCAGATCGAGCGCGCCGGGCAATGGACCAAGGGCAAGGGCTGCGAGACCTTCGGCCCGCTCGGGCCCTGGCTCGTCACCAAGGACGAGATCAAGGATCCGCAGAAGCTCGAAATGTGGCTCGACGTCAACGGCGAGAAGCGCCAGCGCGGCAATACCTCGACGATGATCTTCAATTGCCGGGAGATCGTGTGGACCTGCTCGCAATATTTCGCGTTGGAGCCGGGCGACGTCATCATCACCGGAACGCCGCCGGGCGTCGGCCTCGGCATGAAGCCCGAGCCGAAATTCCTCAAAGCCGGCGACGTGGTGACGCTCGGCATTACCGGCCTCGGCGAGCAGCGCCAGAAGGTGGTGAAGTTCAAGTGAGACAGGAACGTCAGGCGACGCCCACGGTGACGCCTGACCTTTCAGTCCTCTAGCCTTGTCTATCCTTGCCGCGCCTCCAGCACGGCCTGGAGCGAAATGCGCGACCAGCCGGAGATTTTGTCGCGGAACGCCGTATAGGCGGCGTGTACTTTATGCGCGCCTGTGCTCTTGCCTGCGAGTTCGCCCAGCACGTCGGTTGACTGCGCCCGCGCCGCGGCGACGAGGTCTTCGGGAAACGTGCGCAACTGGACATTGTCGCGGGCGGTGAGCGTGGCGAGCGCCTCGAGATTGAGGCGCTCCATCTCGGCGAGCGCGTAGGACGCTTCCCGGGCGCAGGCAGTCGCCACGATCGCTTGCAGCTCGGCATCGAGGCTCGCCCATGCCTTGAGCGAGACGATGCATTCGCCGGTGCCATTCGGCTTGTTGAAGCCGGGGCCGTAATAGAGCGTGGCGAAGCGATAAAGGCCGAGCGCGATATCGGAGCCGGGGCCGACAAATTCGGCGCCGTCGATCACGCCCGATTGCAGCGCCACCAGAATTTCGCCGGGCGATGTGGTCTGCGGAATGGCGCCGAGCCGGCGATAGACCTCGCCGCCGAGACCGAGCGAGCGCACTTTCAAGCCGCGCACGTCGTCGCGATCCCTGATCTCGCGGCGAAACCAGCCGCCCATGCAGACGCCGGTATTGCCGGCCATGAACGGTTTCACGCCGAACGGCGCGTAAAGCTGGTCCCACAATTCTTGCCCGCCGCCGGCGTCGATCCAGGCGACATGCTCGTTCGGCGTGAGCCCGAACGGCACCGTGGTGAAGAACGCCGTGGCCGGCTCCTTGCCTTGCCAATAGAACGCAGCCGTGTGCCCCATCTCGGCGACGCCCGAGCCGACGGCATCGAGCACTTCGAAGGCCGGCACCACTTCGCCCGCGGCCGACACCGTGATCTCGATGCGGCCACCGGACAGCATACCGATCCGCTCGGCGACGCGCTCGGCCGACATGCCGGGCCCCGGCAGCCGCTTCGGCCACGACGTCACCATGCGCCAGCGGCGCTTGTCAGTCTGCGCGATCGCCGGGCTCGCCAGTGCGCCGGTAAGCCCAGCTGCCCCACCGCGCGCCAGCGCGCGGCGCGTGATCTTGAGTTTGCTCATCGGCTCAGCCGCCGCTGCGAGCGGCGCGCAAATTGCGATGCGGTGCCCGCGATCGCCGTCTCCCAAACTTCGTGGATGTGCTCGACCTCCTGCTCGAAGCGCTGCAGGAAGATATGCGCCTGCGTCGACAAGATTCGCCGCGTCGGCTCGATCACGACGAATTCAGCGTGCAGTTCCGGCGTAACCAGCGGATTTACGGTCAATTCGCCGCGGCCGATATCGTTGACCGAGATCACGCTCGGAAGGATCGTTACCCAGTCGGAGCGCGCGACAAACTCAAGCGTGGCGATCATGGCGTCCATCTCCAACTTGGTTTCGACTTCCACCCCCTGTGCTTGAAAATAAGTCTCGAGGTTGCGGCGGCGGATATTGTCCGGCCCCGGCAGTACGATCTTGAGCGGTTTGCAATCCGCAAGCCGCAGCGGCGACAACGGCTTAAACCCGGCGCGCGGACCGGACAGCAGCATTTCGCGGTCCCGCACCAACAGCCGCGATTTCAATCCGATGGTACCTTCGAAGGCGGGCACCACCGCGAAATCGAGTTCGTGGTCGAGCACCATCTTAGTCAGAAGCCCGCTATAGCCCTCCACAATGTGCAAGCGCACCTCCGGACAGCGCGGCACAAAATCGTCGAGCACCGGCGCCAGCACGGCACGGGTGAAGGTCGGCATAAGACCGATGCGAAGTTCGCCGCTGACCTGGCCGGCAACCGCGCGGGCCTGCTCGACCGCTTTTTCCAGTGCGCCGACGGCTCCGACGCAGCTTTTGTAGTAGCGCAGTCCCGCCGGCGTCGGCACGACGCGGCCCGACACGCGTTCGAACAACCTCACGCCGAGCTTCCGCTCGACCGCTGCGACGTGCTGGGAAATGCCCGACTGAGTGGCGTTTTCCCGCTCCGCCGCGCGCGTGAACGAACCCTCCTCGCAGACGGCGATAACGGCTCGGACCTGACGCAAGGGGATATCACGCATAAGAGCGATATTAGAAAACCTAATGGGGAGTGACAAATTATATCATTTCTTTCATGCTAGCCATCCGCATAACATCGGCCCAACACGCAACTGCCGGCGCAAATCGTTCAGTGGCCGGCCGGGGAGGAGCGCATGGGAGCGAATTTCGGCATCGCGGGCTTGGACTGGCAACAGCGGGTCAATTGGGATCGGCTGCGCAAATACCGGACCGAGCGGGCCCGTGAAATGATGAAAAAGCACGGCCTCGGCGCCTTGCTTTGCATGTATGACGAAAACGTACGCTACCTGACCGGCACACTCACACCCGGCTGGAACCGGCTCAAGCCGGGTCTTCGTTACGCCATGCTGTGCGGCGATGGCGCGCCGATCCTGTTCGAGCAGGGCGACCTCGGCTTTCAGATCGAGCGGCATTCGCCGTGGATTCCGAAAGAGAACGTGCGTCACTCGTTCGCCTGGATCAAAGGCGCCGCCGGACCGGCTTCGGTCCAGCAGGTCAACAAGTTCACCAAGGCCGTGTTGCAGGCGATGAAGGAAAACGGCGTTGCCGGCCAAAAGCTCGGCGTCGACTTCGTCGACATCAACATGATCAACATTTTCAAGGAGAACAACATCAACTGGACCGACGGTATGAGCGCCATGATGGATGCGCGCGCCGTCAAGAGCGAGGACGAGCAGGAATGCTTCCGCATCGTCGGCGCCATCGGCGACGCGACGCATTGGGAATGCATGAAGTTCCTGCGCCCCGGCGTCACCGAGAACCAAGTAACCGCGCATCTGATGCAATATCTCTACAACATTCCCGGCATGGAAGACGTGGAGGATGTCATCGTGTCGTCCGGCCCGAATACCTGGCCGAACTGGCGCAACTTCTCCGACCGCATCATCCAGCCCGGCGATATCGTGTTCATGGATTTGGCGGCGCTGACCTGGAACGGCTACAAATCCTGCTATTACCGCACCTATTGCGTCGGCAAGGAGCCGAGCCAGGAGCAGAAAGACACCTACGACACCGCGCTGAAGTGGCTCTACAACTCGATGGGCGCGGTGAAGGCCGGCGCCACCACGCGCGACATCGCGCTTAAATGGCCGTCGGCAATGGAGACCTGGGGCTACGAGGATGAGGACCAGGCTGCCGCCAATCTATGGGGTCACGGACTCGGGCTTGCGCAATACGATCCGCCGGTGATTTCGCGCATCTGGTCGCTCGATCATCCGATCGAGATCAAAGAGGGCATGACGTTTGCGCTCGAGACGCAGCATGGCAAGAAATTCCGTTACGGCGTGCGCATCGAGGAAATGCTGATCGTCAAGAACGACGGGATCGAGATTGTCTCCAATTTCCCGGTCAAGCAGATCACCGTCGTCGATCCACTGCCCGGCTACGGCGATCACGTGAAGTGACGTCGAGCCTTGCTCGGCGTCATCACTGGGCCGGTGCGCGGCGTCAAGTCCCGGTGATTTCGACACGCATGTTGTGCCCAACTGAAGTGGGATGGCCGGAACAAGTTCGTCCATGACGGTACGGAGCTGGAAGCCGTTGCAATGAGTGCGTTCATCATCCCCCTTGCCTCGCCCGTCGCGACCGATCCCGGCCGCGTCGGGCCGAAGGCGGCGAATTTGGCGGCGCTGGCGCACGCGGGCCTGCCGACGCCCGGCGGCTTCTGCATCAGCGCCAATGCCTATCGGCGCCAGATCCAACACCTCGAACTGCGCGATGCGATCAGCGTCTATCCGACCGCCGATACGCCGACGCAGCGTCGGCTCGCGGTCGAGATCAGGCTGAAACTCTATCAGAGCGATCTCGCGCCGGACGTTCTGGCCGACGTTCTTACGGCCTGGCGGGCGGAGCCGAAACCCGCGGCGGTGCGCTCCTCGTCGCTGGTCGAAGATCGCGCCGATTCAAGTTTTGCCGGTCAGTTCGAGAGCTTTCTCGGCGTCGCCGAGGATGCCGAATTCCTCACCGCCTTGCGCGCCTGCTGGGCGGCGTTGTGGACGACCACCGCGCGGCGCTCCATGGCACAGCATGAACTCGATCCGGCCGACACTGCGATGGCGGTTCTGGTGCAGCCGCTGGTCGCGGCGCTCGCCTCCGGCGGCGGCTTGAGCGAAACCGCTGACGGCCACATGCTCCTTAGCGCCACTTGGGGCCTCGGTTCGGCCATTGCCCAGGGCGAAGTCGTGCCGGACCGCATCATGCTCAGCCGACAAGGCTTCGTCCGCAGCAACGAGGCCGGCCGCAAGGACCATCGTGAAACCTGCACGCATGGCGACGGCTTGATGGCGCAGCGTGTACCCGAATCCATGGTGCGCGCGCCGTGCCTGAAAGCCGGGCAAGCCACCACGCTCGGGCGTCTCATGCGCAAGGCCGAGGATGTACTGGGCATGCCGGTCGAGATCGAATGGGCACTCGACGATATTGGCTTCAAGCTTTTGCAGGCGCGGCCGCTCCATGTCGCACCTGCGCATGTGCCGGACGAGATCTGGCTCAAACATCCGGGCCTCAACGGCCATCCGGCCGGCATCGGCTGGAGCTCGGGCCGCGCCGTGGTGGTGAATTGCGAGTGCGAGCTCGCGCGCGTCGCGCCGGGCGACATTCTGGTCACCCGCGTCGCCGGACCGGCGCTCAGCCACATTTTGCCGCGCGTTGCCGGCGTCGTCGCCGAGCTTGGCGGTTCGACCTCGCACCTTGCCTCGCTGGCGCGCGAACGCGGCATTCCTATGGTGCTCGGCGTCAACGATGCGACGCGGCGGATTCCGGACGGCGCGCAGGTCGCCGTTGACGGCGTTGCCGGCGTGGTGCGGTGGCACGCCTGATGCCGGTAAAAGTAGAAAAGAAATATCGGGCCGCTGCGCGGCCGCGCATTTTCGTGACCCAGCCGGTATCCGATCAGGCGCTCAAACGCCTGCGCGAGGTGGCGAGCGTCGAGATTTTTCCGGATACGAGCAAAATCATTCCCAAAAACAAGCTCATATCCGCCGTACGCAAGGCGGATATCTTGTTTTGCCTACTGCATGACAAGATCGATCGTGCCGTGGTCATGGCCAATCCGAAGCTGCGCCTGATTGCGGCGCAGTCGATTACGCCGTCCAATATCGACGTGGCTACGGCTACGGCGCGGCGCATTCCGGTCACCGTGACGGCGCCGATCACTACCGAGGCCACCGCGGATCTCAATTTCGCGCTGATGCTTGCGGTGGCGCGGCGCATAATCGAGGGCGACCGCATGACGCGGGCCGGGAAATTCCCCGGCGGTCAATCGGCGCATCTGATGGGCGCCCCGGTCTGGGGCAAGACCTTAGGCCTTATCGGCGGCGGCGGTTTGATCGGCAAGGCGGTGGCGCGCCGCGCGCATGGCTTTGCCATGCGCGTTCTTTATTGGACGCCGCGACGGAAATCGGAGCACGAGGAGGGCGAGGCCGGCCTTACATATGTGCCGCTCGACCAATTGCTGCGCGAGTCCGATTTCGTCTCGATCCATTCGCCGCTGACCAAGGAAACGCGGCATCAGATCGGCGCACGCGAGCTCGGCCTCATGAAAAAAACCGCCTTCGTCATCAACACCGCGCGCGGCCCCATCATCGACGAGGCCGCGCTGCTGCGCGCGCTGGCGAAAAAACAGATCGCCGGCGCCGGCCTCGACGTGTTCGAGCACGAGCCCAAGGTCGACCCGGCATTGAAGAAAATGTCCAATGTTGTGCTCACCCCGCATCTTGGCAGCGCGACCCCGGAGGTCCGCCAGGACATGGCGAATATCGTGGTCGACAATATTCTTGCCTTTTTGGCAGGAAAGAAATTGCCCAACTGTGTCAACCCGCAGATATTCGCCTTGTGAGCTTTGATCGTCATGCGTCATCGGAGTTGATCGATGCCCAGGCCAGTGATCGCCGTTACCGACAGCCCATTCCCCTCCCTCGATCCCGCCAAAAGCGCACTAGCGCAGCTCGATCCCGAATACCGCATGGCAAAGAGCGCAGCGGCCGAAGACATTCTCGCCGTCGCGCGTGATGCCGATGCGGTGCTTGTGACCTATGCCAAGCTGAACGGCGAACTGTTGCGGCAGTTGAAGAACTGCAAGGCGATCGGCCGCTTCGGCCTTGGCGTCGACAATATCGACCTGTCGGCGGCCAAAGAATGCGGCATTGCTGTCAATTATGTGCCGGATTATTGCCTGCGCGAGGTTTCCGACCATGCGATGGCGCTGCTTCTCGCATTGGCGCGCAAGGTGACCTTTTCCGACAGGCTCGTGCAATCGGGCCGTTGGGAAGTGCCGCCGATCGTTCCGTTGCGGCGGCTCGAAGGTCAGGTGCTGGGCCTGGTCGGCTTCGGCAATATTCCGCGCGCGCTGGCGCCGAAGGCCAAGGCGTTCGGCCTGCACGTCATTACTTTCGATCCTTATATCGTCAAAGAGGCCGCCGACGCAGCCGGCGTCGAAAGCGTGAGCTTTGACGATTTGCTGGCGCGTTGCGACTTCATCTCGGTGCACGCGCCATTGCAGCCGGCGACGCGTGGACTGATGAATGCAAAAGTCTTCGCCAAAATGAAAAAGGGCGCGTTCCTGATCAACACCGCACGCGGCCCTTTGGTCGACGAGACGGCGCTAATTGCGGCGCTTGATTCCGGCCATCTCGGCGGCGCGGCGCTCGACGTGGTGACAACCGAGCCGCTGGCGAAGGATTCCCCGCTCATCGGCCGCGACAATGTGATCCTCACCCCGCATACCGGTTTTTATTCGGTCGAGGCGCTCGAGGAATTGCAGACCAAATGCGCGAGCGACGTGGCACGCGTACTGTCGGGTGAAAAGGCAATTTATCCGATCCGTGCGTAGAGCGCGCTTCCGGAAAACCTGCGCCAGCTTGGCGAACGTGCGCGGTTGACCGTCGAGCCGACGCGGGCGGTTCGCGCGTAATCGGAACAATTCCGTTAAATTTAAAAGCGCCGCGGGCGGATAGCTGGCTGCGCCCCGAACGACAATGCTATTTATATCGCCGCAATGTTGTTAGGTTGACCGAATACGTTTCTCCAACACGAGCTTGCCGCATGATCACGCCGACTCCCGTTCTTGTGGTCGATGATTCTCTGACCATCAGAAATATCGTCGTCAAACGCCTCAATAGCCTCGGCTTTACCGATGTCGATGTGGCGGAAGACGGCAACGTGGCGCTCGAGCGCATCCGTGAAAAGCAATACGGCCTGCTCATCTCGGATTGGGAAATGCCGAATATGAACGGCGAAGAATTCTTGAAGACGGTTCGCCTAGACCCCAAATGCAGGAAGATGCCGATCATCATGATCACCGGCACGACGACGCGCGGCACGTCATGGCTTGCCGGCGCCAGCGCTTATCTGCAAAAGCCGTTCACCGACGCGGACTTCGAAAAGGCGGTGAAATCCGCCTTGGGGGGTCAGTAACGGAGTGACGTAGAGATCATCGCCACCGCTCACCGCGACGTCTGTTTGCGTAGCGCGGCGATGTCATTCTCGGTCACAGCGGACTTTTCGCTGCCGAAACGCGCCGTAACATAGTTCGCCACAGCGGCGATTTCTGTATCGGAATAAATGTTGCCGAAGGCCGGCATCGAGATGACGCCCGCCGGCTCGTGCCGCCGCGTGCCGGAGATCACGATCTGCGCGACATTGGTCGCCGTCGGATCGTTGACGGCGCGGGCGCCGGCGATCGTGGCGAAGGGCGCAATCGCGCTCACGCCGGTCCAGTTATGGCAACTGACGCAAGCCTCGGCGAATATCTTCTTGCCGAGCGTATTCGCAGCGACTGGGCCTTCCTTGTTGCCATCCTTGGGTGACGCCGGAGCCGGCGGCGCGAGCGTCGCCGGCAGATCCGGCGCGGCGATCGGCGGCACGCTGCGCACGAAGCTGACCAGCGCGTGGACATCTTCGGGCGTCATCTGACTGAAACTCGCGTCCACCGCCTCGCCCATGGGGCCCGCGGCCGTGCCACGGCCTAAGGCATGACCGCGCGCCAGATAGGCGAACACTTCATCGTCGCTCCAGGCGCCGATGCCCGTGCCTTTGTCGGCGGTGATGTTGTAGGCGCGCCAGCCCGCCGTCACCGCGCCGGCGAACTTCCTGCGGTTGTCGAGCGCGAAGGCAAGATTGCGCGGCGTGTGACATTCGCCGCAATGCGCCAGCGCCTCGGCGATATAGGCGCCGCGGTTCCACGCCGCGCTCTGCGCCGTGTTGGGCGCAAAACGGGCGTCGGCGTTGAAGAACAACGACCAGACCGCCATCGACCAGCGCTGGTTATACGGAAACGTCAGCGTGTTTTCGTGATTGACCGTGTGCGCGGGCGGCAGACTGAATAAATAGGCTTTGATCGCCAAAGCGTCGGCATCGGTCATATAAGTATAGGACGGATAGGGCATCGCCGGATAAAGCCGGGTGCCGTCCTTGCGGACGCCGCGCTGCACCGCATTGAGAAAATCCTGATCGCTGTAATCGCCGATCCCGGTTTCCTTGTCGGGCGTGACATTCGTCGTGTACAGCGTCCCGAACGGCAGCGGGATCGCGAGCCCGCCGGCATAGGCCTGGCCGCCCGGCGCGGTGTGGCACACCATGCAATCGGCGGCGCGCGCCAGATATTCGCCGCGCTTGACCGCGTCTGCGTTGGCGAGCGTTACGGGAACGCCGGTCGGATTGGCGTCTTTGTAGTCGGACAAGGCGACCGCGGAACCCCCGGCAAAGGCCAGCGGCCCTGGATTGAATTGCCGCCAGGCGAAGACGCCGGCGACGATCAAAATCAGCAAAACGACAAAGCGGGTTCTACGCATGACATTCAGGCCTTGTTGGCAACGGCGAGCGCCCTGCGGTCGATCGGCAAGCGCCGCAGCGCAATGCCGGTCGCCGCATAGATGGCGTTGCGCAGTGCCGGCGGGCCCGCCGTTACGCCGGTCTCGCCGATGCCGCCCGGATCCTCGCCGCTCTTGATGACGTGCACGTCGATCTTCGGCACTTCGTCGATGCGCAGCATGCGGTAATCATTGAAGTTCGACTGCTGCACGCGTCCCTTGTCGATGGTGATCTCGCCGAACAAAGCCGCGGTGAGGCCGAAGATTAGGCCGCCTTGGAGCTGCGCGACGATGGTGTCGGGATTGACCGCAATGCCGGTGTCGACCGCAGACGTGACGCGGCGCAAGCGCACCTCGCCATGCTCATCGACCTCGGCCTCGACCACAGTGGCGATGAAACTGCCGAACGACGGCTGCGCGCAGACGCCGCGCCCAACCCGCGCCGGCAGCGGCTCGCCCCAGCCGGATTTCTCGGCGACGAGTTCGAGGGCTGCTTTGAGGCGCGGATTGCCGTTGAGCATGCTGCGGCGGAATTCGACCGGATCCTTGCCGGCCTTGCGCGCCAATTCGTCCATGAAACATTCGGTGGCGAAAACATTGTTGTTCGGCCCGACGCCGCGCCAAAAACCGGTCGGCACCGCCGGCGGTTCGGCGCGCACATATTCGATCAAACGGTTCGGAATGTCGTAGGGCATATCGACAGCGCTATCGACCGCATCGATATCGATGCCGTTGAGGAATATCGATGGAGCCCAGCGCGCCATGATCGACGAACCAGCCACGCGATATTTCCACGCCGCGATCTTGCCGTCCGATAAAGTCGCAGAAATAACGTCGCGATAAACCGGGCGATAGATGTCGTGCTGGATATCCTCTTCGCGCGTCCAGACCACTTTCACCGGCCCGTCGATGTGTTTGGCAATGCGCACGGCGCTCGCGGCCATGTCTGGTTCGAGCCGGCGGCCGAAACCGCCGCCGAGCAGATGATTGTGGACGGTCACTTTCTCGATCGGCAGGCCCGCGGCTTCGGCCGTCGCCTGCTGCACGCGCGTGATGACCTGAGTGCCGATCCAGATTTCGCACGCCTCCGGCGTCACCTGCACCACGCAGTTCATCGGCTCCATCGTCGCGTGCGCGAGGAACGGCAGTTCATATTCGCCGTCGAACCGCTCGCCTTGCGCCAGTCCTTTGGCGATATCGCCCACGGATTTCGCAACGACGCCGTCTTTCTTGCTCGCGGCGCGCAGATCGTCCCAAATATCCGCCGAACTGATCTTGGCGTTCGGCCCTTCGTCCCAGGTGATGACGAGAGCGTCGAGGCCTTTCTTCGCGGCCCACATGTGATCGCCGACGACGGCAACGAGATCGTCGAGAACAACGACCTGCCGCACACCCGCGACGGCCTTGGCCGCGCTGTCGTCGACCTTCGCGACTTTGCCGCCGAACACCGGGCACGCCGCAATCGTGGCGAACTTCATGCCGGGAAGCATGGCGTCGATGCCGTAGATCGCCGCGCCGTTGACCTTGCTTGGCGTGTCGAAACGCTTGAGCGGCTTGCCGATCAGCTTGAAGTCTTTCGGATCCTTGAGCGGCGGATCTTGCGGCACGGGAATGGCGCCGGCCGCATCCACCAGATCGCCGTAAGCGAGCGTCCGTCCGCTCGCCGCATGCGTCACCGTTCCATTCGCCACCGAGCAGCTCGCCGGCTCGACCTGCCATTGTTGTGCCGCGGCCTGCACCAGCATGGCGCGCGCCGCGGCACCGGCCTGGCGCAGCGGCTTCCAGAAGGCGCGGATAGAATTGGAATTGCCGGTGACCTGGATGCCGAAAATTGGATTGCCGTAGAGCTTATCGTTAGGCGGCGCGTGTTTCAGCGCCACCTTGGCATAATCGGCATCGAGCTCTTCGGCGAGAATCATCGCCACCGCCGTATAGACGCCCTGCCCCATCTCGACTTGCGGCATGACCAGAGTGGTCTTGCCGGTGTGATCGATGCGGATGAAAGCATTCGGCGCGAATTGGCCGCCGGTGGTGTCCGGCGCCTGTTCCGGCTCGTTCGCCGCCCGCACCGGCAAATGGAAAGCGAGTGTGAATCCCGCCGCCAGGCCGCCCTTGAGCAGCGCGCGGCGTGAAGGCGTGCGTGTGATATTTTCGATTCCGTGCATCGCCGCCTCCTAGACTTCGCCCGCGGCGCGTTTGATCGCCTCGCGGATACGGACATAGGTGCCGCAGCGGCAGATATTCCCGGCCATCGCGGCATCGATATCGGCGTCATCGGGCTGCGGCGTGGTCGCCAGCAAAGCCGCAGCCGACATGATCTGGCCGGACTGGCAATAGCCGCATTGAATGACTTCGAGATCGAGCCACGCCTTTTGCACCTTGGCGCCGGCATCCGTTGCGCCGATGCCTTCGATCGTGGTGACGGATTTAGTGCCTACCGAGCCGACCGGCAGCAGGCACGATCGCACCGGATTACCGTCGATATGCACTGTGCAGGCGCCGCATTGCGCGATGCCGCAGCCGAATTTGGTGCCGGTCATTCCGAGAATGTCGCGCAGCACCCAGAGCAGCGGCATGTCGTCGGGGGCGTCGAAGGTCACACTTCGACCATTGATCGTCAGTGTCGTCATGCGAGTCTCCACTCACAATTGCCGCCGTGAGCCGCCGCCCACAGAGACCTCTCAAATACCCTCCGGTGCTATATCGAAACCATCCCCCCCGAATTCAACCTCCCATGTCGCAACGAACCGTCCGGCAGCGAGGTCCGGCGACTTGTGCAGGGCACGGGGCGCCTCGGCGCGGCCGTAGCGCTTACCAGCGCCTGCCCCAGCGGGTCCTGGGGCGCCAGCCGCCGATAAGGCGCAGAATGAGCAACAGCACGATCGCGCCGATAAAGGCATTTATGATCAGCGCAACAATGCCCTCGCCGAGATGGATGCCGAGCTGCGGCATCAGCCAATCGCCGATAAAGGCGCCGATCAGGCCGACAACAAAGTCGCCGATCAGCCCGAAGCCGCCGCCTTCCATCACCCGGCCAGCCAGGTATCCGGCGACAATTCCGACGACAAGAATGACGAGAAGACTTTGGTTGGAAAGGTGCATGGCGTTGCCTCACAATGACGTCATAGGGTAATGCGCGCTAACCAATGCGGCGCGGGTTCCAATAGTTCCCGATGCTAGGGAATGCCGGTGAACATTTGAAGTCCCAATTTTCCTCCCGCCCCGTTCACTCCGCCGTCCAGCCGCCGTCGAGCACCAGCGCCGAGCCGGTCATCAGCGACGAAGCGTCGGAGGCCAGGAACACGATGGCGCCGGTGACCTCTTCAAGCTGGCCGAGGCGGCCGAGCTTGATCTTCGACAGCACTTCGTCGCGAAACGCCTTGTTCTCGAAAAACGGCCGCGTCATCGGCGTCTCGAGAAAGGTGGGACCGAGGCTGTTGACGCGAATGTTGTGCGGCGCGAGCTCGATCGCCATGGCCTTGGTGAAGCCCTCCATGGCGTGTTTGGAGGCGCAATAGACGGTGCGGCGCGCGGCGCCGACATGGCCCATCTGCGAGGAAATGTTGATGATCGAGCCGGAGAGCTTCGCCTCGATCAAGCGCATGGCCACCGCCTGCGCCATAAAGAACGCGGCGCGCACATTGAGCGCAAAGATGGCGTCGAAATCCTCGATTTTGACGTCCGGCAGATAAGCCGGTCGGTTCATGCCGGCATTATTGACCAGGATTTGAAACGGCTCCGCGCCGGCGATGGCCTTTCGCGCGGTTTCGACATCGGTAACGTCGAGGACGAGAGCGCCCGCTTTCTCGCCTCGCGCGCCGATGGCTGCCGCCGCCGCTTCAATCTCGGCCTTAGTGCGCGCGGCAATCGTCACATGCGCGCCTGCCTGCGCCAGCGCCGACGCTGCCGCGAGCCCGATGCCGCGGCCGCCGCCGGTGACCAGAGCGCGCTTGCCGTCGAGGCGGAAGGAAGGAGTCTTCGCAAGATCGATTTGGGACACGTTACTCCGCTGCCTCGCCATAGGGCACGTTACGGCCGCCATAGCGGCGGACGCGGACATTGGCCTGTTCGGCATGCGCGACAAAACCTTCGAGCAGGCACAGCCGCGAGCAATATTCGCCGATCATGGCGCTCGCTTCGTCGGTGAGCACTTTTTGGTAAGTGCAGGTTTTTAGGAATTTGCCGACCCAGAGCCCCCCGGTATAGCGCGCCGCCTTCTTGGTCGGCAGCGTGTGATTGGTGCCGATCACCTTGTCGCCATAAGCGACATTGGTGCGCGGGCCGAGAAACAGCGAGCCGTAGTTCTTCATATGCTCAAGAAAATAATCCGGGTCGCGCGTCATCACCTGCACATGCTCCGACGCAATGCGGTCGGCCTCGCGCACGATCTCGGCGTCGTCGTCGCAGACGATGATTTCGCCGAGATCGGCCCACGCCTTGCCGGCAATCTCGGCCGTCGGCAGGATTTTCAGGAGCCGCTCGATCTCCTTCATCGTGTCGCGGGCGAGCTTTTCCGAATTGGTGAGAAGAATGGCCGGCGATGTCGGGCCGTGCTCGGCCTGACCGAGGAGATCGGTGGCGCAGATTTCGCCGTCGACGCTGTCGTCGGCGATGACCAATGTTTCGGTCGGCCCGGCGAGGAGATCGATGCCGACGCGGCCGAACAATTGGCGCTTGGCTTCCGCGACATAGGCATTGCCCGGCCCGACGATCATGTCGACCGGCGCGATGGTCTCGGTGCCGAGCGCCATGGCCGCGACCGCTTGCACGCCGCCGAGAACGAAAATCTCGTCGGCGCCGCCGAAATGCATCGCCGCGACAATTGCGGGGTGCGGCCCGCCATGGAACGGCGGCGCGCACGCGATGATGTGCTTGACGCCGGCGACGCGCGCGGTGACGATCGACATATGCGCCGACGCCACCATCGGATAGCGCCCGCCCGGCACGTAGCAGCCGATTGAATTCACCGGGATGATCTTGTGCCCGAGCACGACGCCGGGCAACGTCTCGACTTCGAGATCGCGCATCGTCTCTTTTTGCTTCTGCGCGAAGTTACGCACCTGCGCCTGCGCGAATTTGATGTCGTCGAGATCGCGCTTCTTCACTTGGCTGATGGCACGCTCGATTTCGGCCGGCGTCAGCTTGAACGACGGCGGCGACCACTTGTCGAATTTTTCCGACAGATCGCGCACCGCGACATCCTTGCGCGCCTCGATATCGGCAAGGATGTGCTCGACCGTCTCGCGCACCTTGGCGTCGGCCTCCTTGATCGCGCTCGCGTCCATTCCACGTTTGAGATGGCGGGGCATCGGGATCTCCCTTGACGAGTTGCCGTCTCCGCGGCGGCGGAGACGCGAAACGGCTGCCGGTCTTATAGCCGCCGGAGCTTTTGCTATGAAGGCCGCAGATCGGCCACCGGCGGCCAGATCCGTGTGCCGACGAAAGGCGATCCCGGCGCATGAATGGTGTAGCGCACGACGCGTCCGGTCCATTCCTTCGGGTCGGCGCTCAGTAATTCATGGGGCTCCTCGAAGTTCTTCAAGCGGGCTTCGAGCGACGTGAACTCGTAGAGGATGGAGTGCTTCGCCCAGCCGGCAACCGACAAGAGCTTGCGGGTCCCCACGCTGCCCGGTGCTTGCGCCATATAGGGCAGCCGATATTGCGCGTACCAAGAGCCGAGATCGAATTCTTCTTCGAGGCTGCGGACGCGGAAGCTGCCCATCTGAATTCCCGGTGCAGGCGTCGTTCCAGGCGGCCGGTATCGTGCCTCGGGCCCGCTCACCCGTGTCTCCTCGGCAAAGATCGCTGTGCGCAGGCCGCGGCGCAATCCGAGCATCTCCCGAACCGCCGGCGAGGTTTCGGGCGTAATCACCGATGGCGCCAAGAAGACATGCGGCGACGGCGCGCCGACCAGCATCAGAAACTGGGTGCCGTTGCCGATGTCTTCCTCAGGCCGCGCCAGGATGCTTTGTCCGAGATGGCGCATCGCGGCGCCGCCCACTTCGTTGCGGTAGTGCGCGACCCAGGCATAGCCGGGCCGCTGCTTCAAAGCCGGCAGATAGTCGGTGTGCAGCCAGTCGAGAAACCGATCGCGCGCGTCGTCGTCGAGATCGTACCACGTCGCCCAATTCCATTGTCCATAATGCCGCGTTTATGTTGCCGCCTGCGGCGTCACTTGATCGCCTGCGGATTGATCGGCGAGCCGGTGCCGCCGGTGATGATCAGCGGCGGCCCGCAGAAGAAGAATTCGTAGACGCCGTCCTCGTCGCAATCTTCCGCCAGCTCCTTGAGATAGAAGATCTCGCCCATGCACAGGCCCATCGCCGGGATCACCACCCAGTGCCACGGCTGGTTGGCGTCCTTGGTCTCGTTCGGTCGCACTTCGACGCCCCAGGTGTCGGTGCAGATCGCGGCGATCTCCTTCTCCTGGCACCAGTAGCAGTTCTCGAATTTGACGCCGGGCGCGTCGCCGCCGGCATAGCCGCCCCATTCGCCGTCCTCGAGGCAGCGCTCCATCTGCCCGGTGCGGATGATGACGAAGTCGCCGCGGCCGATGGAGACGTTCTGGTCCTTGGCGCATTTGTCGAGTTCGTCATTGGAAATGCTTTCGCCGTCCTTCATCCATTTCACGCCGCGAAAGCGGGCGATGTCGAGAAGAACGCCGCGGCCGACCATTTTGTTCTTGGAGTGCTCGATGCCGAGCACGCTGAGGCCCTTGGAGTCGATCAGCCGTGCGTCATAGCCGTTATAGGCCTTGTCCTGGTAAAACACGTGGCCCAGCGCGTCCCAATGCGTGGCGCCCTGCACGCACAACATCAGGGTGTCGTCGGCGTAGCGGATTTTGTTCCAGTCCTGGCGTTCGGCCACTGCGTCGGTGCCGGTCGCCAGCATCTGGTGGATCGGGTTGAAGCGGCCGCCGAACAGGCCGTTCTGCGGGCCCTTGGCGTCGAGCGGAATGCCCAGCGCAAAAACCTTGCCGGTGCGGATCAGGCTCGCCGCCTTGACGATGTCCTGCGGGGTGACCTGATTGAGCGTGCCGACCTGGTCGTCCGTGCCCCAACGGCCCCAGTTCTTGAGATTCTCCGACGCCTGCGCGATCGCCTTGCTATCGACCTTGATATCCATCTTTCCTTCCCTGATGTCTCACAACTTCTCGTGGCGGCTTTTGGCGCCGCGGATATACGCCGTCAGTCTGGCACAAATATTTCGCACCGTGCGCGGAATAATTATGGGTTGTCACGGCTTTAACAGGCGGGCGAAACGAGAGAGGAAAAGACCATGTCAAAAGGCCGCATTCTTACCGCCGTCGCTGCGACACTCTTCATCACCGTGTCGTTGACGGGGCCGTGCATTGCGCCGGCGGGAGCGGAAACGATCGTCGATAAATGGGCGGTGGTTCCGCCGCCACCGCCGCCCACGCTGAAGGCGGTGACCGTCGACCCCAAGACCACCGCGCTTCTGATGCTCGACTTCATGAGCCAGAATTGCGGGAAACGGCCGGCCTGCATCGCAAGCCTGCCGACCATGAAGAAGCTTCTCGCCGACGCGCGCACAGCGAAAGTCCCGGTGGTCTACAGCATCATCTCAAATTCGACGACCGGCGACGTGATGCCGGATGTCGCGCCGTTGCTGGATGAGCCCTTCGTGCAATCGGGACCGGACAAGTTCCTCAACACCGATCTTGCCAAAATCCTCAAGGACAAAGGCATCCAGACCGTCATCGTCACCGGGACGGCGTCGAACGGCGCCGTGCTTTTTACCGCCGCGGGAGCTGCGTTCCGCGGCCTCAACGTCATCGTTCCGGTCGACGGCATGTCGGCCGTCGATCCCTATGCCGACCTCTCCACCGCCTACACCGTTCTCAACGCGCCTTCGCTGTCGGCAAAGTCCACGCTGACCAAAGCCGATATGATCAAGTTTTGATCGCGGCTGCATTTCCGCTATTGAGTAGTGCACGCGCCACGGCGATGGGCTCGGCTTGTCCATCGCGCATTCAATTTCGATAACCAGATCGGGCTGTCAGATGAAACTTCTGAGTTTTGCCGCCGACGGCAAGGAACTATTCGGCGTCGTGAGCGGCGACGGCATTGTCACGCTCAACGACAAGACCGGGCAGCCGGACCTGCGCTCAGCGCTTGCCGCCGGCGCCATGGCGGCCATGCACAAAGCGGCGAAGGAGGGCAAGCCCGACCGCAAGCTTGGCGAGATCAAATTCTTGCCGGCGATCCCGCGACCCGCAAAAAATTCTCTGCGCCGGAATCAATTACCGCTCGCATGCCGCCGAAACCGGGCGCGAATTGCCGAAACAGCCGAGCATGTTCATCCGCTTCACCGACACGCTGGTCGGCCATGACGGCGAGCTGGTGCGGCCGACGGTATCCGACAATTTCGACTTCGAGGGCGAGCTTGCCGTCATCATCGGCAAAGCGGCGCGCCACATCACGGCCGAGCAAGCGCTCGACCATGTCGCCGGCTACACTTGCTTCGTCGACGGCAGCGTGCGCGACTATCAGAAGTTTTCCGTGACCTCCGGCAAAAATTTTCCCGGCACCGGGCCGCTCGGGCCGTGGCTCGTCACCACCGACGAAATTCCCGATCCGGGCCGGCTCACGCTGACGACGCGGCTCAACGGCATGGAGGTGCAGCACTCGCCGACCGATCTCCTGATCTATTCGATCCCGCAGATCATCGCGTTCTGCTCGGACTTCACTCACACTCTCGCCGGGCGACGTCATCGCCACCGGCACCCCGGAAGGCGTCGGCCACAGCCGCAAGCCGCCGCTGTGGATGAAGCCCGGCGATATGTTGGAGGTCGAGATTACCGGCATCGGCACGCTCCGTGCCCGCGTCGCTGACGAACGGCGCTAAGCACGCTTCGTCGCGCCGCCACCGCATACGACCACCGCTGCCGTAACAAGCAGCGCCGCCGAAATGACGAGTGCTAAGCGCGCGCCGAAGAGAAACATATCGCTCCGTCCGATAAAGGAGCCGAACAGCGCGACGCCGAGCACGCTGCCGGTTTGCCGCATTGAATTGAGGACGCCTGCGGCGACACCGGAACGCGATCTCTCGACGCTGCCGAGCAGCGCCGATGTCATCGGCGGGACCAGAAGTCCAAGTCCGCCGCCAACGGCGACGAGCTGCGGCCCGATCGCCCAATAGCTCGTGCCCGGCGTGATGCCGAGGAGCGCGACACACCCCGCAGCCGAGATCAGTGCGCCGGCCGCAATGACAGCTCTCGCGCCAATCCGCTCGGCAAGTCGCGGTGCCAAGAGGTTGACCGGAAATACGACGGCCATCATCGGCACGAAAGCGAAACCCGTCGCAAGCGGCGACAGCCCGTTGATCTGCTGGAAATACAGGCTGAAGACAAAGAGCAATCCGTAGACGGCGATGTTGACCAGAAGGCCGACCAGCGAGGTGAGCGCGAATATGCGATGAGCGAACAACGACAGCGGCAACATCGGTGCATGGGCGCGGCGTTCCTGAACGATGAACAAGGCGGCGAAAACCGCGAACGCGACGAAGCCCGCGATCACCCAAACGTCGCTCCAGCCGACACGGCCGCCCTCGATGATGGCAGCCGCCAGCACACCGAGCGCGCCGATAGCGGCGGCCTGGCCGGGCAGATCGAGCTCGTGCGCGGCGCGCGTCGTATCGGTGGCGTAGCGCCAGGTCAGCCACAGGCCAATCAGTCCGATCGGCAGATTGACCAGGAAGATGCTGCGCCAGCCGATGAACGTGACGAGCGCGCCACCGACAAACGGCCCTGCCGTCAGAGCGAGGCTTGCGCCGGCCGCCCACATCGCCACAGCGCGGCCGCGCTCCTTGGTTTCGGGATAAGCATGACTAAGGAGCGCGAGCGAATTCGGCACCAGGATTGCCGCGCCGACGCCTTGCGCGGCGCGCGCAGCGATCAGGATCGCCGAGCTTGGGGCGAGAGCGCAGGCCAGTGAGGCTGCCGTGAACACGCTAAAGCCGGTCATGAAAATCTTCTTCGCGCCCAGGCGATCGCCCAAGGCACCGGCGGTCAAAATGAGCGCCGCAAAGGCAATCGTGTAGGTGCTGACCACCCATTGCAGCTCAGATACGCCGCCGCCGAGCGCCGACCCGATGCTGCTGAGCGCGGTATTCACGATGGTGATATCGAGCTGCACGACGCCATAGCCGAGACTCATCGCAGCGAGCGTCAGCGGCTTTGCCAATTTGGACTGAGGTCCCACTGTACCGATTATCGCGCGGTCATCGCGGCACTGTGGCGGCGGAAGAATGTGTGAGGCTGCACGCATGGCATTTTCCAAATCCTGTCATTGCGTGACTGATATGGGGGATGCGGCGGGTGAACACACCCGCTTTCTGCGGCAAACGCTACGGCGACGGCCGAAGCTTTTTCCGATGCGAACAGCCGGCCCCTATTTGCCGATTTGCGCCAAAGCCTGCTGGCGCGGGCCGTCGTCCACAATGGTTTTCACGTCGATCTTGGTGGCGAGATTTCCGGTCTTCACCAGGAGGTCCTGCAACCAGTCGAGCTTTTCCAGCGGAATAGGCATAGCGGGATCGATCGCCGAATACTTCGTTACTTCGTCGAAGATATAGCCCGGGCGCGGATCGTCGGGCTTGGCGTCGGTAATCTGGCGGGTCAGGTCCAGAACCTTGTCGCGATTGGCGAGCGCATAGCGCAGCGCCTTCATCTCGGCGGCGAGGAAGCGCACCACGTCGTCGTTGCGCTCTTTGAGGACGGCGCTCGACGTATAGATGCAAAAGCGCAGATAATTCGGCGCCGCGTCATGCGGATGAACCAGAAGCTTGATGCCCTGCTGCGCAGCAATCGGCTCGAACTCGGTCGAGATCACCGCGGCGTCGGCGATTCCGGCGCTGAGCGCACGAAAGCGGTCGGCGTCGCTGCCCATGACGGCAAATGTCACGTCGCTGTCGGTGAGGCCGTTTTGCGCCAGCACCGCGCGTGCGAACAGATCCGGCAGCGCGCCGGGGCTGGAAATCGCAAAAGCCTTGCCTTTGAGATCGGCGACGGACGCGATGTTGCCGTGGACGAAAATGCCGTTGGTCAGCACCGGCCAGTAGCAGCCGACGATCTTGACATCGGCGCCGCGGGAGGCGGCGATCAGCGGCGCGCCGGGATTGCCTTCATAGGTCTCGAGCTCGCCGGCGAGCATGCCGCGCAACGCCAGCGCGTCGCCCTTGAACTGGATCATGTTGAGATCCAGCCCCTCTTTCTCGGCAAAGCCGCCTTTGCTCGCCATGAAAACGAAACCGGCGTCGCTCTTGGCTTCGACAACGCCGTCGCGCCATGGTTTCAGATGGATGGTTTCAGACTGGATGGTTTCAGATTGGTTTTGGCGTCCTGCGCCGGCGCAGAGGCGGCAAAGAGAAACGAAAAAACCGCGGCAAGCGCGGTTAGAGATGACACATTGAACGATACGAGGCAGCATTCGCATTACGTCTCTCCGTTGCGCTCTCTATCCTCCTCCCTTTCCACCGGCGTATTCATGGCGACATCGTTGCGCCTTTGATTACCCATTTCGCGGCCGAGTGCAAAGTAATCGCTCGCCGCAGCCATGCGTGCCTGGCGGTCGAGCTCCTCGGGCCAGTAGCCGAGATCATAGCCATGCCAGGGGCTTTCCGGCTTGAGCGCCGGCAGACCGAGCTTTTCCCAGATCAGCTTCGCCCGCTCCATATATTCGCGCTGCGGTAGCGCGACCGGCGCGAAAGTGCCCTTCAGCGTTGCGTTGATCAGGACGCTTGCCGTCTCGCCGTCGTCGCGCGGGCCGCGCGGGCCGTGGCCGGGATGCTTGTGCGGCACCACCAAAAGATCGTGCTGCGGCTGGCAGCGGTACGACATCGCCCAGAACAGCGCGTCGGCATTGTGCGGATCGATATCTTCGTCGACGGCGATGATCCATTTGCCGGCGAAACGATGCAGGGTCGAAGCGCCGTCGAGCGCGCGCCAGATTTCCGTCTCCGGCGCACCGCGGGCGAACTGAATACCGATCACCGCATAGAGGCTGGTCAGCGGCTCGTGCATGGCGACGCGCTTGACCGATTTGACGGCGAGCACCGATTGCAGGTGATGCAGAAAAACCGGCTCCATGGCGACGCGGCGGATCACGCTCGATTCGCTCGGCGTCACCTGGCTGATGAACGAGGTGAGGATGGCGTTCTTCCGCCGCGTGATCGCGGTGACGTTCATGAAGGCGTTGTATTCCTGCAAATTGACGTAGCCGTGCGACTCGCCGAACGGCGCTTCCGGCTCGAGATATTCGGTGTCGATAAATCCCTCGATCACGATTTCGGCTTCCGCCGGCACCAGAAGATCGACGGTCTTGCCCCGCACCACATTGATCGGCGCACCGGCAAGCGCGCCTGCGACCCAGACCTCGTCGAGCGTCTCCGGCATTTTCTGCACCGCGGCATAGGAAATGAGCGGCGGCGCGCCGACCACGACCGCGCACGGCATCGGCTCGCCGCGCTCCTTGTATTTGAGCCAATGCGCATAGATGCCGGCGCGCAGTTCGACCGACGGATTCATGCCGAGCCGGCGCTGCGCTTTGATCTGGCCGCGATAATTGCCGACGTTTTGCAAGCCGGTGTCGGGGTCCTTGGTGATGTAATGGCCGGCGGACAGATACGGCGCATTGTCGAAGCCGGGCGTCGAGATCGGCACCGGCAGGCCGTCGAGGCCGTTGCCCGGCTTGTCGAGATCATCGCCGGTGATGCAAATCTCCTGACATGGCGCGTCGGTAACGACACGCGGCGGAAGCGGCGCGGCAAGCGCCTTGACCCAGGCATCGCCGATCTCGGCGAGCGGCCGGCCGAAACCGATGCGATAGACGTCCGGGTTGGCGGCGAGCCCCGCGACCAGCACGGAAATATCGTAATGCGCGCCCTTGCCGTCGGTCGCTTTCGTGAACAGAAACGCCTTGCGCTCGGCCTCCGGGATGCCGCCGCGATATTGCCAGCGCACCAGCGGATGCATTTCGCTGTCTTTGTTGATCGGTTCGTCGACCACGACCAGACGTCCGGCGCGGTAGAGCGCCAACACATGATCGTGCAGGTCGGGATAGCCGCGGTCCGGGCGCGGTTCGCCGCGGTAGCGTTCGAGCGAGGCCGGCAGATATTCCTTCTGGTCGGCCATCTCGTTTAGCGCACCGGCGCGAGTGAGGAGACGATCCACGACGCAGTTGAGAAGGCCTCGGCATCGCGATCGAAAAATCCGATCACCTGCAAGCCGAGCGGCATGCCGCCCACCTCAAACAGCGGCAGCGACAGCGCCGGCACGCCAAGGAGCGACGCCGGAATGGCGAGTTCGCCATTGCCGGTCGAGCCGAGCCCCTCCGGCGCGCCGCCAGGTGCGGCGAGCGTGATGCAGGCATCGCAAGCGCCGGCAAGCTCGGCATGCACGGCGCGCACCCGCGCCCGCTCCTTGAGATCGGCGCGGTGATCGGCGAGCGTCATGTCTTCATATTTTTGCGCGCGGTCGAGAATGGCGCGGCTCAGCTTGCCGGCGTCGCGGTCGCGCATGGCATGCAGGAACCAGCGCGTCTCCCAGCCATTGCAGCGATGCGACAGTTCGGCGGCGTTCAGCAGAGCGGTTTCGAGCGCGGCGACCTTGTCATCATTGTGCCGGGTGCGGATTTCGATGCCGTCGGATTTCAACCTTGCCACGGTCTCGTTGAGATGCCCCTTGGCGGCGGCCGAAGCCCCCTCCCATCCGGCGGTTTCGAGCACGGCGAGCCGGCGCGGCTTTCGCGCGGGCGGCAGCGTATCGGGGCCTTGCAAGCCCTGTGTGCCGGCATCGCCGCCGACGCGGGCGACGATCTCATGCGCGACTTGCCAGACGTCTTCGAGCGAGGCGCCGAGAATGCCGGTGGCGCTTTGGCTCTGATAATCGTGGCAGCCTTCGCGGTTGAGCGCGTTCACGCTCGGCTTGAAGCCGAAGCAGCCGCAGAAGCTCGCCGGTCGGATCGTCGAGCCGATGACTTGCGTGCCGAGCGCCGCGCTCGCAATGCCGGCGGCAACGGAGGCCGCCGAACCGCTCGACGAGCCGCCCGGCGTGTGCGCCGTATTCCATGGATTGCGCGTGCCGCGCGGCTCGGACGCCGCGAACTCCGTCGTCACCGTCTTGCCGAGAATGACCGCGCCGGCGTCGCGCAGCGCGCGCACATTGGCGGCGTCCTTCTCCGAGCGCCAGCCGGCAAAGAGCGGCGAGCCCATTTCGGTCGGCATATCGAAGGTCTCGATAATGTCCTTGATGCCGATCGGCATACCGTCGATCGGCGACAACGGCTTGCCGGCGCGCCAGCGTTCGGTCGATCGCTCAGCGGCTTGCCGCGCCGCCGGAAGATTGGTGCAAACAAAAGCGCCGATGCGCGGCTCCCAGAGATCGAATAATTCCAGCGAGTTTTCGAGGAACTGCCGCGGCGTCTGCGCGCCGGACGCAAAATTCTTCGCCGCCGCGAGATACGGCCGCATATTGGGTCTTGTCTGCTCTGATGCGGGCATTTGCGCCTTTCGTGATGTGGGTGAATTCGTCAGTTAACCGGAGGCCGCATTGAGTCTGGCGCATCGGCAGCTTTGCCGACGACGCTACGCTCTCCCTCAAGCGCCGTCCCACCCCAAAGCGCTATTTTTTGCTCTCGTCGTAATAGTGAATTTCGTAGAGCAGGCAGCCGTGCTCGGACTTGAACGGCCCGTGATAGACGCCTGGCGGACGGCAGGCATAAGTCGGCGCCACAAACGGCTCGCCGCCCTTCCCCTTGTCGTCATTGCCGACGATCAGATCGCCGGAAACGAGATAGACCTCTTCCCAGTGGTCGTGCACGAAAGGCGCCGTGGTGTAGACGCCGGGCGCGAAGCGAAGCAGCCGGGTGCGGCCGCCCATTTTCTGCGTCTCATCGAGATCGCTTGCCAGAATTTTTTGCTGGATGCCCGCCGGATAGCCGGGCGGCGTCGCCCAGCCCTTATCCATATCGAGCTTATGGAATTCGAGATGCGGCTTGTTCATCGGCATGACTTGTTCCTGGGCATGATGCTGTCTCCTTATTTCACCCGAGCACCGGCAGAACCTGCGTGCGATAGCGATGCGAAATCTTGCGCGCCAGCACCGGGTCCTCGAGCTCGAATTCGAAAATCTCCGCGGCGCGCACGCCGCCGTGCGCGGCGAGCGTTCCACAGAACATCAGCGTTCCTTCGGCAAGACCTGCCTTGCCGGCGAACTGCTCAATCAAGACCAGAGGATCGAGCATCGCGGTCACCGGGCCCTGCTGATAGAGCTTGCGCGCGCCGCCCTCGGAAATATGCGCGCGCAGGACGAGCTTGTCCCAATGCGGCGCAATATCGTCGTAGGCCCAGAAATCTGCCGCGATCGGCTTGTCGCACATCTGCTTGGAGACCGAGACGCCGTATTTCTCCACTTCGCGGTCGGTGTGGTCGGAGCCGGTGCCGACCCATAAGCGGCCGCCATGCGCCAGCAGCACGAACTCCGCCTCCCCGCTCGACGCATGGCCGAGCGCCTCGATCGAACCGTCCGTGGTCACCCGCACGGCGGAGGCGCGATAGAAGATCGGCGTCGTCGCCGGGCGCTTGACGCCGATGGCTTCGAGTTCGGCAATGTGCTTTTCGACCGCCGCCTTGTCGCGCCCGGTCCATCCGGCAACCACAAGGTGATCGATCTGAACGGTGCGGCGGGCGGACCCTGATTTGTCGTGAAAAACAAGCGCAACAACAGCCGCCGGCACGGAACCTCCACCAGATAACTACGCCATAAACGGGCCAAAACCGCGCCCGTTGCAATGGTATGGCACGCATTGTACATGGGGTGAAAGCCTTAGCAATCGAGCGACAGTTATGCTCGCGACGGATGGCAGCCTTGCTGCGCCACGACGGTCGCGAGCCTCGTCGCCGCCGCTAAAAGCAATCAGAGGACGCCTTCATGCATGAAATCACCGGCCAGGTTCATTGGCACGAGCCGTCCGGCTTCAAGCGCGCGGGCTTCGGCAAATTCAGCCGCCCGAAGACGCCGTACGATCTGTTCATGGAGGCGGAAGAGATTCCGATCTATCGCGATATCGGCGTCAGCAAAGTGCAGAACCTGCCGCTCAAGCCCTGGCCGCGCATGGGCGGGCGCGGCAGCTACATCCAGCTCCACGGCACCGAGGGCAAATGGGGCTCCTATGTCGTCGAGGTGCCGGGCGCCGGCGCGCTCAATCCCGAAAAACATCTCTACGAAGAAATCTATCTGGTCGTCGAAGGCCGCGGCTCGACCGAAGTCTGGCTCGAAGGCGACAGCAAGCGGCATATTTTCGAATGGCAGAAGGGATCGCTGTTCTCGATTCCGGTCAATGCCATGCACCGCATCGTCAATGCGAGCTCGGCGCCGGCGCTGCTGCTCGGCGGCACCACCGCGCCCAATCTGATGAATCTCATCAACGATGCCGGCGCGATCTTCGATTGCCCGTATCAGTTCCGCGATCGCTTCTCCGGCGCCGACGATTTCTACAAATATAAAGACGATATCGAGCCCGATCCGGTGCGCGGGCTCGCCATGCGGCGCACCAATTTCATTCCCGACATCGTCAATTGCGATCTGCCGCTCGATAACCGCCGCTCGCCCGGCTACCGCCGGGTCGAGCCGCTGATGACCGGCAATTCGTTCTATCTGTGGATCGCCCAGCACGAGAACGGCCACTATTCCAAGGCGCATGCGCATACATCGGCGGCCGTGCTGATCTGCTTGAAAGGCAAAGGCTACACCTATACCTGGCCGGAGCAGCTCGGGCTGACGCCGTGGAAAGACGGCAAGGCCGATCAGGTCAAGCGCGTCGATTACGAGCAGGTCGGCATGGTGTCGGCGGCGCCCGGCGGCGCGCGCTGGTACCATCAGCATTTCGGCGCGTCGAAAGAGCCGTTCCGCCTCACCGCCTGGTTCGGGCCGCACAATCCCGGCCGCGAAGCCCGGCCCGCCCGGCGAGAAGCACACCGATTATACCGCGATGGATATTCCCGAAGGCGGCAGCGCCATCCCCTATTACATGGAGGATCCGTTCCTGCGGCAGGAATATGCCGAACGGCTCAAGCGCGAAGGCGCCGAGAACCGCATGCGGCCGGAATATTACGAGCGGGATTATCGCGGATTGCTGCCGAAGGAATGATGGCGGCGGATGAGCGAGCGAAATCGGCGGCCGCATCTTCTTCTCGAGCACCGGGCGGACCTTCGGCGAAGAAGACGAATTGTGCGTGCTTTCGGTCGGCGTCGATATCGGCTCGTCGACCTCGCATCTGGTGTTTTCGCGCATCGTGCTGGAGCGGCTCGACAGCCGCTATGTCGTCACCGAGCGCGAGAGCTTTTATCAGTCCGACATCCTGCTCACGCCCTATGCCGGCGAAGACACGATCGACGCCGAAGCGCTCGGCGCCTTCATCGAACGCCAATACAAGGACGGCAAGGTCGATCCCGACGAGATCGATACCGGCGCGCTGATCCTCACCGGGGTCGCGGTGCGGCGGCGCAATGCGCGGCGCATCGGCGAATTGTTTGCGCGCCAGGCCGGACGCATGGTCGCGGTGAGCGCCGGCGACAGTCTCGAATCGGTGATGGCGGCCTATGGCTCCGGCGCCGCGGCGCGCTCGATCCGCAACAATGCACCGGTGCTCAATGTCGATGTCGGCGGCGGCACCGCGAAAATCGCCGTCTGCGCCGAAGGCAAAGTGATCGACGTCACCGCGCTCGATGTCGGCGCAAGGCTGATCGTGCTCGACGATGCGCGCCGCATCGTGCGGCTGGAAGAAGCCGGCCGACGCTTCGGCGCGGAACTGGGATTGCAGCTTGCGCCGGGTATCGTCGTCGCGGAAGACGAGGCGCGTGCGCTTGCCGCATGCATGGCCGATCGCTTGTTCGAAGCCATTCGCGGCGGCGCGCCGCGCGCCGGCGGCGCCGATCTGTTGCGCCTCGATCCGCTCGGCTATCGCGGCGAGCTATCCGATGTCAGTTTCTCCGGCGGCGTGTCCGAATATATCTACGGCGGCGCCAGCAAGGCGTTCGGCGATCTCGGCCCAGAGCTTGCCGCGCAATTGCGCGCGCGGCTCAGACGTATTGAACGGACTGCCATTGGCGCGGCCGGACGCGCGCATCCGCGCTACCGTGATCGGAGCCTCGCAATATACGATGCAGGTGTCCGGCTCGACGATCTTCGTCTCGCCGCTGGAAACGCTGCCGCTGCGCAATGTGCCGGTGATCGCGCCCACCTTGCCGCTCGACGACGACATCGACCCCACTGCGCTCAGTGCGGCCATCAAATCAGCCCTCAAGCGGCTCGATCTCGGCAGCGGCGAAAGCCCGGTTGCCGTATTCGTGCCGTGGCGCGGCTCGGCGACGTTCCGGCGCCTCGACAATTTCTGCAAAGGCATGGCCGCCGGTTTGGACGCCGTGCTGGCGCACGGCCATCCGATCGTGCTGGCCGGCGACGGCGATGTCGGCGGATTGATCGGCATTCATTATCGCGAGGAGATGAAGCTTAAAAATCCAATCGTCTCGATCGACGGACTTGAGCTCAAGGAATTCGACTATATCGATATCGGCGCCATGCTCGACACCTCGGGCGCGGTGCCGGTGGTGATCAAATCGCTGGTGTTTCCGACCAGCGCCGGGCTCGGCAAGGATTGGCAGCCGGAGCGAGCTGTCACCGGAATTCCAAGTGCCGCGAAATAGGTGCAGTCATTGCGCCAGCTTCATTGCGCCTTGGCGCCGGAGGCCTTGATCACCTCCGCCCATTTCGGAATCTCGGCCTGGATGTAAGCGGAAAATTCTTCCGGCGTGTCGCCGGAAATATCGACGCCGAACGCGGCGAGCTCTTGCCGCACGTCCGGATCGTTGAGCGCCGCGATCACGGCGCGATGCAATGTGGCGATGATGTCTTTCGACGTGCCGGCCGGCGCCACCAGGCCGTGCCACGTCGTCGCTTCAAAACCCTTGATGCCGAGTTCATCGATGGTCGGGATATCCGGCAGGATCGCGGTGCGCTTGAGCGTGGTCACCGCGAGCGCCCGCAGCTGCCCGCTTTTGATCATGCCGACGACCGACGCGGCGGTTGCAAACATCATCTGATCCTGTCCGGAGATGACATCCTGCAAGCGCCGGCCCCGCGCCCTTATAAGGCACATGGACGATGTCGATATTCGCTTTTGTCTTGAACAATTCGCCGGCAAGATGCGCCGCAGCACCATAGCCGGACGACGCGAAATTGAGCTTGCCCGGATTGGCTTTGGCGAGAGTCGATCAGCTCGGCCATCGTGTTGGCGTGCACGTTGGGATTGACCACCAGAATATTGGCCTGCGTGCCGATCAGGCTGATCGGGGCAAAATCCTTTTCCGGATCGAAATCGATCTTGGCGTAGAGGCTGGCATTGGTGGCAAGGATCGAATTGTTGCCCATCAAGCAGCGTATAGCCGTCGGGCTCGGCATGCGCGACGACTTCGCCGGCCACGTTGCCGCCGGCGCCGGGGCGGTTATCGACGACGAAGGGCTGGCCGAGCAATTCGCCAAGCTTCTTGGCCATGATGCGCGCCAGCACGTCGCTTGGGCCGCCCGGCGGAAAGCCGACCAAGACCGTCACCGGCCGCTCCGGGTAATCGGCGGCGAGCGCGGGCTCATCGCGCCAAAAAGCGCGAGCAATCCGGCACCGGCGCAGATCAGTCTTCTCAGCATTCTTGAGTCCTCCTTGCGGCCCGGACGTTAAAGCCGTGCCGGACGGCTTTGGCAAGCGTGGACAAGCGGTTAGCAGGTAGGCAGTTTGGCCAATGACAGCTTTGCCGGGCCCGGGCTAGAACGGACGGCCGGAACTGTGGAGACGCGCCGATGCGCATGGGTGACGACTATCTCCGCTCGCTCAAGGATGGCCGGCGGGTCTTTGTCGATGGCGAGCCCGTCAAGGACGTCACCGCGCATCCCGCCTTCCGCCAGGCGGCGCGCTCGATCGCCATGCTCTACGACATCGCGGCGCAGCCGGACTTGCGCGAGCGCATGACCTTTACCTCGCCCAAGACCGGCGCACCGGTGCAGCGCGGCCTGGCAGATTCCGCAGAACCATGCCGACCTGCGCGCCCGGCGGCTATTCTCGGAAACCTGGGCCGAGGCGACCTTCGGGCTGATGGGCCGCGCGCCCGACCACGTCGCCGGCTTCTTCTGCCGGCTATGCGGCAAAGCCGCAATTCTTCGCCAGCGCCGGGCAGAAACAGTTCGCCGACAATCTCGTCGCGTTCTACGAATTCATGCGCGACAACCACGTCTATTGCAGCTACGCGATCGTGCCGCCGCAGATCGATCGATCGAAGCCCGCGCATAAGCAGAGCGATCCGACGCTCTATGCCGGCGTGGTGAAAGAGCGCGACGACGGCATCGTCATTTCCGGCGCGCAGCAATTGGCGACCGGCGGCGCGATTTCCGACTACATCCATTTGAGCTGCATCCAGCCGCTCGCAGCCAGGCGATGAGAATTACGCCAATTGCCTCGCCGTGCCGGTCGCAGCCGAAGGCTTAAAGCTTTATCCGCGGCATCCGTTCGCGGGCGCCGGCCGCGCCGCCGATTATCCGTTGTCGAGCCGGTTCGACGAATCCGACAGCTACGTCGTCTTCGACAATGTCTTCGTGCCGTGGGAACATGTTTTCATCTATCGCAATGTCGAACTGTCGCGCGACCAATGGCGCAAGACGCCGTCGCATCTGCTCGGCAATCATCAGGCGCAGACGCGCTACGTGACCAAGCTGCGCTTCATGGCAGGCCTGGCGCAGCGCATGAACGAGACGACCGGCAATATCGCCAATCCTGCCGTCGTCGGCATGATGGGCGAGCTTGTCGCTTTCGTGTCGATCTACGAGGCCATGCTGCACGCCCACGAGACGATGGGGACGATCGAGGACGGCGTGTTCTGGCCGTCGCGCACCGCGTATTACGCGGCAAGCGCCATGCAGTCGGAATTCAACGGCCGCATGCTCGAAATCATCCGCGAAATGGCGGGCGCGGCCTTCATCACGCTTGCCGTCATCAGACGCCGATTTCGGCAATCCGGAAATCGCAGCCGACATCGAGCGCTATATGCGCTCAGGCACCACGGACGCGAAGAGCCGCATCAAACTGATGCGGCTGATTTGGGATTTTCTCGGCTCCGAATTCGGCAGCCGCCACCAGCAATACGAAAAGTTCTACGGCGGTCCGTCGTTTGTGGCGAAGCAGGCCGTTTATCGCAATTTCGATTTCAAGCGCGCCGGAGCGCTGGTCGACCGGGCGCTGAATTTGCCGCCGATGGACTAGCCGTTACGCCTCCGCCCCCGCAAGCTGCGGCACTGCCGCCGGAGCCTTGTCGGCCGATGACTTCGGCTCCGAGGCAGGCTCCAAAGCTGCGGCGACGGCTTCCTCGACGCGTTCAAGCCAGATGAACTCCAGCTCCTTGCGCACGATCTCGGGGATATCTTCGTAATCCCGCTTGTTGCGCGCCGGCAACATGACGCGCTTGATGCCGGCCGAGTGCGCGGCGATGACCTTTTCCTTGATGCCGCCGACCGGCAGCACCAGGCCGCGCAGGCTGATCTCGCCGGTCATCGCGGTATCGCTGCGGATGGTGCGATCCGTCATCAGCGAGACGAGCGCCATGAACATCGCCACGCCGGCGCTCGGCCCGTCCTTGGGCGTGGCGCCGGCCGGCACGTGGATGTGGATGTCGCTCTTCTCGAAGCGGCTTCCATCGATGCCGAGCGCGGTGGCGCGGTTCTTGACGATGGAGAGCGCCGCCTGCGCGCTTTCCTTCATCACGTCACCGAGCTGCCCGGTCAGGATCAGCCTGCCGGAGCCCGGAATCCGCGTCGCCTCGATGAAGAGGATATCGCCGCCGACCGGCGTCCAGGCGAGACCGGTCGCGACGCCGGGCACGCTCACGCGCATCGCCACCTCGTTCTCGAACCGCGGTGGGCCGAGAATTTCCGCGATATCGCTACCGCGTGATGCGGATCGGTCCGGCACCGCCTTCGGCGATACGCACTGCGGCGTTGCGCAGCACCTGGCCGATCTGGCGCTCAAGCCCGCGCACACCCGCTTCACGCGTGTAGTTCGCGATGATTTCGCGCAGCACATCTTCGCCGATCTCGATCTGATCAGCTTTGAGCCCATTCGCTTCCAGCTGCCGCTTCACCAGATAGCGCTTGGCGATCTGCAGCTTCTCGTCGGCGGTGTAGCCGGAAAGGCCGATGATCTCCATGCGGTCGCGCAGCGGCCCCGGAATGGTGTCGAGCATGTTCGCCGTGGTGAGGAACACCACCCGGCTCAGATCGAACGGCACCGCGAGATAGTTATCGCGGAACGTATTGTTCTGCTCCGGATCGAGCACTTCGAGGAGAGCTGCACCTGGATCGCCCTGAATGCCGGCGCCGAGCTTGTCGATCTCGTCGAGCATCATGACGCAGTTGCGCGTTCCGGCCTTGCGGATCGCCTGGATGATATTGCCCGGCAGCGCGCCGATATAGGTGCGCCGGTGGCCGCGGATCTCGGCTTCGTCGTGCACGCCGCCGAGGCTGACGCGGACGAACTTGCGGTCCATGGCGCGCGCGATCGACTGGCCAAGCGAGGTCTTGCCGACGCCGGGCGGGCCGACGAAGCACAGGATCGGCGCCTTGCCTTGCGGCGAGAGCTTCCTCACGGCGAGATATTCGATGATGCGCTTCTTGATCTTGTCGAGGCCGAAATGATCCTCGTCGAGAATCCGCCGCGCCTCGTTGATATCGATCGGCTTCTCCTCGGGCAGCGCCCAAGGCAGTTCGATCAGCCAATCGAGATAGGTGCGCACCATGCCGTATTCGCCGGCGGCCTCGGGCATCTTTTGCAGCCGCCGCAATTCCTTGCGCGCCTGGTCCTCAACCTCTTTCGGCATGCCGGCCTTGGTGATGGCGGCATCGAGCTCGGCGATCTCCGCCGCCTTGCCGTCGTCGCCTTCGCCGAGCTGGCGCTGGATCGCCGCCATCTGCTCGCGCAGCAGCACTTCGCGCTGGCGCTCGTCGAGCGCCGCCTTGGTCTGCTTGCCGATTTCCTGCGACAGCCGCAACACCTCGATGCGGTGCGACAGCTGGCGCGACACCTTATCCATGCGCGCGGTGATATCGACGGTTTCGAGAATCTCCTGCTTCTCGTCCGGCTTCACGTCCATGTAAGCGGTGGCGAGATCGGCCAGCTCCGACGGCGTCTCGATCGACTGGATCGCGGCGAGCAGATCCTGCGGCACCTGCGGCAGCAATTGGATCGCTTCGATGGTCTGCGCCTTCAGATTGACGAAGCGCGCCTCGATTTCGGACGTCTTCGCATCCGGCTCCGGAATCCGTAAGCACGCGCGCGACCAAGAACGGCCAACCGCTGAGATATTCGACGATCTGGAAACGCGCCTCGCCCTGGCAGACGAGATGGTTGGTGCCGTCGGGCGCGGTGATGTAGCGCACGATATTGGCGACCGTGCCCATGCGATGCATGTCGATCGCGGTTGGATCGTTCACATCGGCTGAGCGCTGCAACAGGATGCCGACCTGGCGCTGATCGCGCACGGCCTGCTGGGCGGCCGCGACCGATTTCGGCCGGCCGAGCGTGATCGGCAGCACCAGTCCCGGAAACAGGACGGTGTTGCGCACCGGCACGATGATCAGCGCATCGGCGGGCAATGGCGGCAAGCCGCCGCCCTCGCCTGATCCACTCTTCAACTGCAATTCCTCAGCCACGATTCAACCCTGCTTTCTGCAACGTAATCACCAGGTACCCGGAGGAGCTGGCACGGCGGACGCCGGTATAGCGCCCCGCCGGCAGCCGCAGCCGCCGGTAGAACTGCCCCTGCGGCAGTTCGAGCCGATGTATCGTTGCGGTCCGCAATTCCGGCGGCAGAACGCGCGTTCCGGCGATGACCAGATCGCCGCCCTCGATCACGACCTGCGCGCCGTCGACATCGACGCCGGGCAGCGCGACCAGCACCAGAACCTCGAACTCGGTTTCCAAAATATCGACAGGCGGCTCCCAGGCCGTCGGTCTGGCCTGCGTACCCGCCGGCCGAAACAACTCGCGGTGCATACGCTCAGCCCGCGCGATCATCTCGCACGCTTCCGACCACATCCAATCGCGAGCCACATCACGGGCCATAAGATCACGGGCGACGGGCCGCCCCTCCAGTTTGGTTTGGTAATGTGTGGACGCCAGGGACAAAATGCAACGGCAGTGCAGAGGGATACGAGACCAGCCGGGGGCTACGGCGGCAACCGCAACGGGTCAGGTGGCGTAAATTGCAGGCGCAAAAGGCAACACAGGATGGCTTGCGCAAGGCCGCCAAGCTTGCCGCCGACGATTAATTGAAAGCGAACCGACTGGTGCCGTCGCGGTTGGCGCGAACCGTGGCCGGTGGCTTCGCATCGAGATGCGGCACGACGACGATGCGGTCGACCTCGCCCCTCTTGAAGGCATGAAGGAACCGTTCGTAGTCCCTAAACGACACGCAGCCGAACGACTGACCGGTCGGGCCGAGCATGAAGGGATGCGCGAGGATGCCGTCGCGGCCATACATATTGGTGTCGCCAATGGGAGTGAGGCGAATGGCTTCGACGCCGTGGAAGAGTCCGTCGCGCAGCGCGAGGTCGTAGACGTTCGGCGGCGTCGCGCCGCGATCCTTGATATTGACGTGGTGCGGATCGTCCAGCCATTGACCCAAGCCGGAATGCGCTTCCATCCGGTCGCCGTTAGGCAGATAGACGACATGCGCTTCGATATCATAGATCGCAGTGCGGTCGTCGACATTGGCGAGCAGCGGCGACGGGCTGCGCGCGGCCTGCGGCGCCAGCAGCCGCTGCAGAGGACTTTCAAGAGCGGCCGGTTGCGGGGAAATCGAGGCTGTGGTCTCGGGCTCGACCGGGCTCAAGGCAACGCGAGCAATTTCGCGCGGCGGCTGAAATTGCGGCGCGGCGAGCGGCCGCGGCGACGGCAGCGGCATTGCGTTTGTTCGGTCGGGGCTTGTTCGATCTAGGCTCGGCATTGCCGCGGCGACGCGCGGCGCGGGGACGGGCTGCGCCGCCGGGGCCCTGAAGATCACGAGCTTGACGCTGGGGACTTGAACGGACGGAATGAGGTCGCGGGCCATAGCGGACACTGCGACGGCGCCCGCCAAGCCCCGATAGGTTTTTTGCAACGCCGTTGTTTCCAGTTTGCTGATGGCCGCGGCCTCCAGCGCAAATGGCCGCTTGACCGCAAGATTGGAATTGCCGGAATGCAGCGCCGCAATGACCCACGCCGCAGCCACGGTGACGCAAACGATCATCGCGCCGACCGCAGTGACGGAGCCGATACCGATAAAGAAAATGCCAAAAACCGCCCGGCGAAACTCGCCGGACGCACATTCACGGCCGCGGAATGCCGTGACGTCAGCGACCGTTGCGGTCGAATACGTCATGATGCGCGTGACTTGAACGAAGCTGTCTAGATTAAAGCCGACGCCGGCCGCTGCAGCCTGTGCCGCGTGCCGTCCGATTGCGATGGCGCAAAAGATATGGAACTTGTCTTACGCATATTCCCCACCCGCTTCACGTCCCCCGAAGCAACTACAATGCAGGGAGCAATCTTAAGCGGCTGTAAACGGCGCGATTGCGGCAAGGACACGACGCATTGATGTTTGTTTGAGTCATGCAGAGTTGCGGCGCAACGGTGCCCGCGTGTGGGCGAAACTGTGGTTAACTCGTTCTCTCCGCAGACGCGCGACGCACACTGCACACCCCGGCCGCCAACGCACGCACGAGATCGGTGACCGCCGCCACGGTTGCCGAAGTTGGCTTGCCATCAAGGTTAAGATTTTTCCGCACGGCGTCCACCAGCGCGGAACCGACAACGACACCGTCGGCGCCTTCGGCGAGCGCGCGCGCCTGTTCCCCCGTACGCACGCCGAAGCCGACACAGACCGGAAGCTTGGTGTGCCGCTTGATGCGCGCCACCGCGGCCGCGACCTTGCCGGGATCAGGGGCTGCGGCGCCGGTGATGCCTGTAATCGAGACGTAATAGACAAAGCCCGACGTGTTGGTGAGCACGACCGGCAGCCGCTTGTCATCGGTCGTCGGCGTGGCAAGGCGAATGAAATTGAAGCCCGCCTGCAACGCCGGCAGACACAATTCCGAATCTTCCTCCGGCGGCAAATCAACGACGATCAGCCCGTCGACGCCGGCCGCTTTGGCGTCCGCCAAGAAACGCTCGACGCCGTAAATATAGATCGGATTGTAGTAGCCCATCAGCACGATCGGCGTCGCATCGTCGCCTGAGCGAAATTCGCGCACAGCGGCGAGCGTCTTCTTCATGTCCTGGCCGGCTTTGAGCGCACGCAGCCCCGCCGCCTGGATCGCCGGCCCATCCGCCATCGGGTCGGTGAACGGCATGCCGAGCTCGATCACGTCGGCGCCTGCTTTCGGCAGCGCCTTGAGGATCGCAACCGAGGTCGCGTAATCCGGATCGCCGGCCATGGTGAAAGTGACGAGCGCGGCGCGGCCCTCTTGCTTGAGCGCGGCGAAACGCCGATCGATACGTGTGGTCATTTCACGATCTTCCGAATTGAACAATTTGGGTTCGCATGCCCACCTCGCGGAATGTACGTTGGGCTTCTCGTCGCAACAAATTTTCCGTCCGCGGTGGGTTTGAATTCGCTCCGCCTGACACCTTCAAGCATGGTGGTGGGGGAATTTTGATCGCCCGCGATGAAAAGCTGGCAGCCAACGATAAGTGACGAGAAATCCGGCATGGCTCCATCGAAAATGTATTTGAATTCGAAATCGTCGCCATAGCTAATCCATGGCAAGAGAGCCGGCCGCTTCGGCGTGATTTTGGTTTCAACTCTAAAGCCCGGAACATCCTGAGGCTCAAAACCGGGAATATCCTCGGCCTTTTGCGCTGAAGCTGCTGTAGAGGCAAGCACGAGCATTGCCACCGCGACCGCAGCGCCCGCCAAAATCACTGTTTCGGCCTCAAGTGTTCTGCAACTGTCGCCAGATCCTTGTCGCCGCGGCCGGAGAGATTGACCACCATCAGATGATCCTTCGGTTTTTGCGGCGCGAGCTCGAGCACCTTGGCGATGGCATGGGCCGGCTCGAGCGCCGGAATGATGCCTTCGAGCTTCGACAACAGCTGGAACGCATTGAGGGCTTCGTCGTCGGTCGCCGACAAAAACTTCACGCGGCCGACATCGTTGAGCCAGGCGTGCTCAGGCCCAATGCCCGGATAATCGAGGCCGGCGGAGATCGAATGGGCTTCGGTGATCTGGCCGTCGTCGTTCATCAGAAGGTACGTGCGATTGCCGTGCAGCACGCCCGGCCGGCCGCCGGCGATCGAAGCGGCATGCATGCCTGAGTCGACGCCATGACCGGCGGCTTCGACGCCGTAAATCTCGATATCCTTGTCGTCGAGGAACGGATGGAACAGCCCCATGGCATTCGAGCCGCCGCCGATGCAGGCGATCAGCGAGTCCGGTAAGCGGCCTTCGGCCTCCTGCATCTGCGCGCGGGTCTCGGTGCCGATGATCGACTGAAAATCGCGCACCATCATCGGATAGGGATGCGGGCCGGCAATGGTGCCGATGCAATAGAATGTCGAGTCGACATTGGTCACCCAGTCGCGCAGCGCCTCGTTCATCGCGTCCTTGAGGGTCTTGGCGCCGGACTCCACCGGCACGACCTTGGCGCCGAGCATGTTCATGCGGAACACATTCGGCTTCTGCCGCTCGACGTCGACCGCACCCATATAGACGATGCATTCAAGGCCGAAGCGCGCGCAAAGCGTCGCGGTGGCGACGCCGTGCATGCCGGCGCCGGTCTCGGCAATGATGCGCTTCTTGCCCATGCGCCGCGCCAGAAGGATCTGGCCGAGCACGTTGTTCACTTTATGCGCGCCGGTGTGATTGAGCTCTTCGCGTTTCAGATAGATCTTTGCCCCACCGGCCGAAAGGCCCGAGGCCGTCTGTCTACAATGTTCGGTCAGGCGCTCGGCAAAATAAAGCGGCGACGGCCGGCCGACATAATGTGTGAGATAGCCGTCCATTTCCTTGCGATAGGCCGGATCGGCCTTGGCCGCGGCATAGGCCTTTTCCAGCTCGAGAATGAGCGGCATCAGCGTCTCGGCGACAAAGCGGCCGCCATAGATGCCGAAATGGCCGTGCTCGTCCGGCCCGGTGCGGAAGGAATTGAGTTGCTGCACGGTCATCGCCAAACCCTTTTACGCCACGCGATCGATAAGCTTACCCGCGGCGTCGCGCGCCGCGCGGACAAAGGCGCGTATCTTATCGAGGTCTTTCTCACCCGGCGCACGCTCGACCCCGGAAGAGACATCGACACCGGGAGCACGCGTAATGCGCAGAGCCTCGGCGACATTGCCGGCGTCGAGCCCGCCGGACACCATGAACGGCACGCCGGGATCGATGTTTTCCAGAAGATGCCAATCGAACGTCTTGCCGAGCCCGCCCGGCCGCGTCGCTTCGCGCGGCGCGCGCGCGTCGAACAACAGGCGATCGGCAATTCCCGCATAGGGCGCGACAGCGGCAAGGTCGCCCTTCGTCTCAACCGCAATCGCCTTCATCACCGGCAAGCCGAAGCGCTTCTTGAGCGCCGTGACCCGCGCCGGGGTTTCCTTGCCGTGGAGCTGCAACATGTCCGGCTGGAACGTCTCAACCAGCGCGTCAAAGATGGCATCGTCCGCATCGACCGTCAGCGCCACCTTCTGCGCTCGTCCGCGCACGCGCTGGCCGAGCGCGCGCCCGACATCATAAGACAGGTGCCGCGGCGACGGCGGAAAGAACACGAAGCCGACCATGTCGGCGCCGGCATCGAGCGCGACATCGAGGGCCTCCGGCGTCGCGAGGCCGCATATTTTGACGATCAACGACATTGCGCGTGTGGCCCTGAACCTGCCTCGTTAAGAATTCATGGCTTTGAACTGGCGCCGTTCTAGCGCCCCGCGGCGATTTTGTCTTGAGCGCTTTCTCAGCGGACCGGCGGCCGGAGCTGCAGCCGCTCGGCCGGTTCGGCGGCCTGCGGGATGCCAGGGGGAACGCTCGTGCGCTTGAGCGCCTCGATTTCAGCCCGGAGATTGGCCGCGTCGCGCTCCAGCCGTCGGGCGATGCGCTGCCACTTGGCGTGACGGAGCCAAGAGGCGATGCCGCCAACGATCACGCCCAGAATCAGTGCGACGATAAGCACGACGAACAATGGTTGAGTTTGCCAAGACGCAGGTGCATTCGGACCGAAGGGATCAAACGAAACGGTCACGTCCTGCCGATTCGCCACCGCGAAGGCGACGATGACAACGGCGAGGGGAGCAAGAATGAGTGCCGCCACGACCTTGCGCAGCGTACTGCCGGCCGATTGCGGAGCGCTGGTCAACCTTCGGACGACGGCCGATTGAGCCGTTCGCGCATTTCCTTGCCGGTCTTGAAGAACGGCACGCATTTCTGATCGACCGAAACATGAGCGCCGGTGCGCGGATTGCGCCCGGTGCGGGCCGGGCGTTTCTTCACCGAGAAGGCGCCGAAGCCGCGCAATTCCACCCGGTCGCCGCGCGCCATGGCGGCGATGACCTCGCCGAGGATGGCGTTGACGATGTTTTCAACGTCGCGTTGATAGAGATGCGGGTTCTGCGCCGAAATCCGCTGAACCAACTCAGACTTGATCATGTTCGCCGCCAATCGTAGCCGAGTGTATCGGTCGCCCGCGAACGCCCGCCCGGGATCACTTCAAGTCGAAGCAAATCGGGGTCGAAGCAAAAAAAGCTTCGCTGGTCAGTTCGTACCGGCAGGGTGCCAAAGGGCCAGTAGACCGTCAAGGTTGAAACGCTCCACCGCCCCGATGGCGCCCCACTCGTCGAGGCGGCGCGCCAGCGCGTCGAGACCCACCGCGTCGAGCACAGCGACCGCCGCGGCGTGCAGGAACGGCAGGTCGCCGAACCGGCTGCGCAGCTCGTAGTCGCGCACCGGCAGCTTGGTATCGACGTCCTTGTCCTTGGCGAGCCAGGCCAGCGCCGTCCGCTCGTCGCCCAGCTCGTCGATCAGCTTGAGATCGATCGCCTGATGGCCGGTGAAGACCCGGCCGTCGGCTGCCGTCGCCAGTTCGGCATCGGTCAGATGGCGCCGGTCCTTAACGATGCCTTTGAACCAGGCATAAGAGTTTTGAATGATCGAATTGAGCGCCGCGGTGGCTTCGGGGCTGGTCGGCTCAAAGCCGTCCGGCGCCGCTTTCAGCGGCGTCGATTTCACCGCCTCCATCTTGACGCCGATCTTGCCGAGCAGGTCGGCAAAGTTCGGGTACTGAAACAGCACGCCGATTGAACCGACCAGCGAGGTCTGCTGCGCCACGATGTGATCGCCGGCAATCGCGGTGATGTAACCGCCGGATGCGGCCATGCTGTCGACGACGATGACAAGCGGCTTTTGCGCCCGCAGCCGCGACAGCGAGTTGAAGAGCTGCTCGGACCCGGCAGTGGTGCCGCCGGGGCTGTCGACATGAACGATGACGGCGCGCGCAGTCGGCGAGCGACCGAGCCGCTCCAGCTCTTCGACGCGGTTGCGATCGCCACGGATCAGCCCGGATATGGTCACGCGCGCGATATAGGGACGGACGCCGAGGAGGCCGATGCGATTGCTGGTCGCTACCCCCACCCCGGCAATGCCGAGAACGATCAAGGCAATGGCGGTCACACGCCAGAAGGTCAGTTTGCGCCGGATGCGGCGGCGGTCGGCGATCAGGTCGGCATCAAGCGACATCAGCTTTGGTCCTTATTATTCCGCTCTCGCCCCGCCATACAATCTGTCGTGCAATCTGTCAGCGATCTGTCCATCGCGATCGTTCCGGGGCCACCGCTATGCGGCGCCCCGGAATGACACGTCCTTAGTCCCAGATCTTCAGTCTTCAGCAGCGTCTTCCTTCTCGACATCCTCGCTCTCCTCGCCCTTGCGCTTGAGCGCATGGCCGAGAATGTCGCCGAGCGTGGCGCCGGAATCGGACGAACCGTATTGCGCGATCGCCTCCTTCTCCTCGGCGACTTCGAGCGCCTTGATGGAGACGGTGACCCGCCGCGAGCGGCGGTCGAACTGGGTGACGCGTGCGTCGACCTTCTGACCGACGGCGAAGCGATCCGGGCGCTGCTCTGAACGGTCGCGCGCCAGTTCCGAGCGCTTGACGAAGGAAACGTAGTCGGTACCGACAAGCTTCACGTCGATGCCGCCTTCCTTCACCTCGACGACTTCGCAGGTGACGACGTCGCCCTTCTTCAGCTCGCCGGCGGCCGGTTCCTCGCTCGTCCCAGGAGCACCAGCGCCCGCGCCGGCGCCGGACAGCTGCTTGATGCCGAGCGAAATGCGTTCTTTCTCAACGTCGACGTCGAGGATCTGCGCCTCGACCTTGTCGCCCTTCTTGTACTCTTCGATGACCTGCTCGCCCGGACGCTTCCAGTCGAGATCGGACAGATGCACCATGCCGTCGACGTCGCCGTCGAGGCCGAGGAACAGGCCGAATTCGGTCTTGTTCTTGACTTCGCCCTCGACGGTCGAGCCGACGGGATGCTTCTCGACAAACAGCTCCCAGGGATTGCGCATGGTCTGCTTGAGGCCGAGCGAAATGCGCCGCTTGATGGGATCGACTTCGAGGACCTGCACCTCGACTTCCTGAGAGGTCGAGACGATCTTGCCCGGATGCACGTTCTTCTTGGTCCACGACATCTCCGAAACGTGGATCAAGCCTTCAATGCCGGGCTCGAGCTCGACGAAAGCGCCGTAGTCGGTGATGTTGGTGACGCGGCCCTTAAAGCGTGCGCCGACCGGATATTTTGCCTCGATGCCCTGCCACGGATCGTCGAGCAATTGCTTCATGCCGAGCGAGATGCGGTGGGTCTCGTGGTTGATCTTGATGATCTTGACCTTCACCTGCTGGCCGATATTGAGCACTTCGGACGGATGATTGACCCGCCGCCAGGCGATGTCGGTGACATGCAATAGTCCGTCGATGCCGCCGAGATCGACGAAAGCGCCGTAGTCGGTGATGTTCTTGACGACGCCGTCGATGACCTGACCTTCTTCGAGATTCTGCACCAGTTCCTGGCGCTGCTCGGCGCGGGTCTCCTCCAGCACGGTGCGGCGGGAGACGACGATATTGCCGCGGCGGCGATCCATCTTGAGGATCTGGAACGGCTGCGAATTGTTCATCAGCGGCGACACGTCGCGGATCGGCCGGATATCGACCTGCGAGCGGGGAAGGAAGGCAACCGCGCCGTCGAGGTCGACGGTGAAGCCGCCCTTGACCTGATTGAAGATGACGCCCTGCACCTTTTCGTTGTTCTGGAACGCCTTTTCCAGCTTGCCCCAGCTTTCCTCGCGGCGCGCCTTGTCGCGCGACAGCACGGCTTCGCCGAGCGCATTTTCAACTCGCTCGAGATAGACCTCGACGATGTCGCCGACCTTGATCTCGTTCTGGCGGCCCGGCCCCTGGAACTCGCGCATCGCCACGCGGCCCTCGGTCTTGAGACCGACATCGATGACGGCGAGATCGCGTTCGATCGCGACCACCGTGCCTTTGACGACGGCGCCTTCCTGGACGTGGCCGTCGTTGAAGGATTTCATCGATCAGCTTGGCGAAGTCCTCGCGCGAGGGCGCGCCAACGCTAGTTTGAGCCGCAGCTTGAGCCATAAAAAACTCCCGACCCCGCGAATGAATATGATCCCGAACATGCGGCAGCCGCCGGTTCAACCGGCGGGTGGGGCCAAGGCCATAGGTTCAGGACGAAGCTTGTGCTCCGGACTTTTTCGCCATTTAGACGAGATCATGCGGACGAGACGGTGAGCGGGCTTACCTCCAATGACGAAAGCGCAGGTTAACGGCGCTTTCGGCCCGCTCGAACGGCCTCAATGATATCGACGGCGGCCCGGAACGCCGCGTCTATACCCAAATGCGTTGTATCGAGCAAGTGCGCGTCGGGCGCGGCCTTCAGGGGGGCCGCGGTGCGGCGGGAATCGCGTTCGTCGCGGCGCAGAAGGTCGGCCAGAACGTCCGCCTCCTCGGCCATTTCGCCCCGCGCCCGCAGTTCCAGCGTCCGCCGGCTGGCCCGTACCTCGGGCGAAGCGACGACGAAAAGCTTAACGTCGGCGCCGGGCGCGATAACCGTACCGATATCGCGGCCGTCGAGCACCGCTCCGGGCGGTTTAGTGGCGAAACCGCGCTGGTAGTTGATCAGCGCCTGGCGGACCTGCGGAATGGCGGCGACCACCGAGGCTGCCTCGGTGATGACTTGCAATTTCAGGGCATTGTCCTCGAATTTTGTCGGATCGAGCATCACCGCGGCGTCGGTCGCGCATCTGGCGTCGTCGGGCGAATGCCCGGCGTCGAGCACGGCCTTGGCCACCGCCCGATAGAGCAGCCCGGTGTCGAGGTAATGCAACCCGTAAACGGCTGCGATTTGCCGCGCAATGGTCCCCTTGCCCGAGGCGGCCGGTCCGTCGATCGCGATAATCATGACAAATCCGCGCCCAAACTCTGCATCAATTCGACGAATCCCGGAAAGCTCGTTGCAATGAAGGTGCCGTCATCGATCTGCACCGACCGCTCGGCTCCGAGACCGAGAACCATGGCCGACATCGCAATGCGATGATCCATGTGCGTGGTGACGACGCCGCCGCCTGCGGCCCGACCATTGCCATCCACGATCAGATCGTCGCCCTCAATGTGCACCGCGACGCCGTTGACGCGCAACAGAGCGGCCGTGGCGGCAAGACGATCGGACTCTTTGACGCGGAGCTCCTTGAGGCCGCGCATCCGGGTGACGCCTTCGGCGAAGGCCGCGGCTGCAGCAAGGACCGGATATTCGTCGATCATCGAGGGCGCGCGCGACGCCGGCACGTCGACGCCGCGCAACGCGCCCGAGCGCACGCGCAGATCGGCGACATCCTCGCCGCCCTCGTTGCGCTCGTCGAGCCGCTCGATCGAAGCGCCCATCTCGATGAGCGTCGTGAGCAGGCCGGTGCGCAGCGGGTTCATCATCACGCCCTCGAGGATCACGTCCGAACCGGGCACGATCAGTGCAGCGATCAGCGGAAAGGCGGCCGAGGACGGGTCGGCTGGGACCATGATCGGCCGCGGCATAAGTTCCGGCTGACCGGCGAGCGTGATGCGGCGGCCGCCTTTGCCGGTCGGCTCGACGCGGACTTGGGCGCCGAAATGGGTCAGCATTTTTTCGGTGTGATCGCGCGTCGCCGCGGCCTCGATCACGACGGTTTCGCCAGGCGCGGCAAGGCCGGCCAAGAGTGTCGCCGACTTCAATTGCGCCGACGGAACCGGCGGCTCGAACACAATCGGGATCGGATTGCGCGCACCTTTGAGCGTCAACGGCAGTCGGCCATTGGCCGAGACCACGGCACGGGCGCCGATCCGCTCGAGTGGATCGAGGATGCGGCGCATCGGCCGGCCGCGCAGCGACGCATCGCCGTCAAAGGTCGCCGTGATCGGGCAGCCGGCAACGGCGCCAAGCGTGAGCCGGCAGCCTGTTCCGGAATTGCCGAAATCAAGCGCACCCCCCGGTTCGGCAAAGCCGCCGACGCCGACGCCATTGATCGACCAGGCCCGCTCACCGGTCCGCGCGATGCGGGCGCCAAGCGCCTGCAGGGCCTTTGCGGTATTAAGGACGTCCTCGCCCTCCAGCATGCCGGAGACCTTGGTCTCCCCGACCGTGAGCGCGCCTAGAATAAGGGCCCGGATCGAGATCGATTTGTCGCCCGGTACGCGCAGGCGACCGGCCAAAGGGCCGTTGCGGCAGGCAGTCAGCGGGGCGGAAATCGGGTCGGAATGCATGATTGGGGTCCAGCCAGAGAGGTAATACCGGCTTTGTGACCGCCGTCTATCATGGGCCGGAGCGCCCCGTCATCCTGTGGTTTTCCGCAAGGCCCCGGCCGGGGATCGCGGCCAATCGACTATTGACAGCCGCGTTTCGACTAGCCAAGTGAAGCACCCGAATTACGCGAAGGATCCAGACCGTGGCCAAACCCGAACTGGGTACGAAAAGGCTTTGCGCCAGTTGTGGCGCCAAGTTCTATGACCTGAACAAAGATCCGATCCACTGCCCGAAATGCGGTACGGTCTATGAGATCGCGCCGGTGGTGACGCGTGGCCGGCCAGATGCCGCCGCAGCGGCTCGGCCAGTCGCCGCCGCCGCCCCGGTCGAAGAGGTCGTGACGCCGGAGCCGCAGGAAGTCGAAACCGTTTCCCTTGAGGAGGCCGACGCCGAGGCGTCCGGGGCGAAGAAGCCCGCGACCGCCGAGGGCGAAGTCGCCGAAGACGACGTCGAGATCGATCCGGCGCTCGAGGACGATGACGATACCTTCATCGAGGAGCAGGAAGAAGAAGATGCCGATGTCACCGACATAATCGGCGGCGACATCGAGACCGAGGAAGAAGGATAATCAGGAGTTAGTCAGCGGTAGTCAGTGGTCAGATCGAACGTTTCTGATTACGGATTACCGGACACTGATTCCTGGGCGGGGCCATAGCTCAGCTGGGAGAGCGCCTGCATGGCATGCAGGAGGTCGGCGGTTCGATCCCGCCTGGCTCCACCACCCTCCGCTGGAACTCGTCACTCTGCTGGAACTCATCCACAGTAAGTTTTTGCCAGCCGTTCCGCCAGGAATCCGCCACAGCAGCGGCGGGCCGGCTATGTCCGACGCATCGCCCGGCGGCTGCCCAGCAACGCCGCCGCCATATTTGTTTGCTGCCGCAATTGTCGTGATAATGTAATGCGGGCGCGCGAACGGAGAGGGGTATGCGGATAGTATCTATGCGTACGACACTGGTTGCTGGGATTGGGGCGGCAACGGCCAAGTCTCGCTTGCGTGTAAAGTCTGGCTTGCGTGTAAAGTCTGGCTTGCTTGTAATGTCTGGCTTGGTTGTAATTTCCGGTTTGGTCGCAACTCTGGCTGCCGCCGGTCCGGTCGCGGCGCAACAGCAGATCGCGCAAACACAGTCTGCCGACCCGGATGCGCCGGATCAAACCGCGCCGCCGCCCGCGGCAAAACCGCATCGCAAGAGTTCCAAACTCACCACCCCCACCAATCCCGATCTCGACACCAACGACCAACTCGCGCCGTCGCAGATGCAGCAGCAGATGCCGGCGGCCGTCGCGCAGCCGAGCAGCGCCCCAGTCAAGCCGACACGGCCGGCGGTGCCCGCGTCCGCCAGCGCCGCGCCGGCCGCGGCCGCGGCAGTTGCCTCCGCCGTCGGACCGAAAGCTGGCGCCGCGATCGCAAATGCCCGCGTGGTCGCCTGCAGCGGCGCCTTCTCCAAGGATTCGAGCCACCTGCGGCTGGCGATGACCTTCGATACCAAGAACGTCACTTATACCGACGTCGATTCCAGCACCGGCAGCAAGGTGCCGGCTTCGGTCTTGTTCCCGACCGATCCGAAGCGCCGCCTCGAAGTCTGGTGGGCCAATGCCGCCGCCCGTAATCAGACCTATCTTATCGTCATCAACGGCAAATCGACCTGGACCGCTCCCGGCGGCATGAAGCTCGGCCTGACTTTGGCGCAGCTCGAAAAGCTCAATCACAAACCGTTCAAGCTCAAGGGATTCGACAAAGACGGCACAGCGGCAGTCAGCGACTGGGATGGCGGCCTGCTCGCGACGCTCGCCGGCGGCTGCAAGTCCGGGCTCAGCCTGCAAGCCGACCCGAAGGCCGCGCCGGATGAGGTGAGTGCGCTTGCCGCCGACAAGGAATACAGCTCCTCCGACCCGGCGATGCGTGCGGTCAAACCAGTCGTCAGCGAAATTCTGATCGGCTATTGAACGGCCGTGATTTGAGCGGCGGCCTCGTTTTAGCTACGGTTTGGCCTTGGCGGGGACCGGCGGAATCTGGGTGTCGCCGCCTTTTTCGCTACTGCTCATCGCTCTGACGTCGCGCGCCATTTCCAGGCAGGTCAGAAGCTCGGTGTAGCTCGATTCCCCGCCCATCCGCGATTTGTTGGTGCAGGCGGTCTTGTCGGCCGGCGCAAAACTCGGCCATTCCTTGACGACCTGGTCGCGAATGGCCTTCTCGCTGTCGAGGCAATTTTGCTTTTCTTCGCCGGTGGCGGAATCATGGAAGGTCACGCCGCCCTGCTGCGCGATCCCTTGGCAAACCGGGTCCACATTCAGGGTTGGAACGCTGTCGGCGACCGGCATCATCAAGTGCGCACCGAGGATAATCGCCGGGGGAAGAATCATGGCCGTGCTCCGTCACTCTGGTGCGCCCAACGTATAATACGTCCGTGGCAGAACCATAAAGACGGAACCGGAGCACGCCAAGAGGCGCCGCGCGCATGGAATGGAAAAGACTTGCTGCGGCTTGATCCGGCAATAAAAACCGCTAAGGCTGTCGCCACGGGTGGGGGATAGCCGATGATTCTTGCTCCGCTGCTTGGAACAGCCCTGGTGATTGTCGTGGCCACTGGGCCGCTCGACGATTTAGCCGGCGTCCGGAATTTATCGGCGCAGCAGAAAAGCGCGGCAACGGAGCCGCTGGTGCGATCGGCCACCGACTGTATCGTGCAGGCCGTCGTCGCCGATCCGCGCTTTAGCGCCAAACCGGCGGGCGAACAGCGCAGCGAACTCGGCGACTTGATCGTCGCCTCGATGCCGTCCTGTGTCGTGCCGGTGCGCGCCATGATCGACGCCTACGACCGCTATTATGGCGCAGGCAGCGGCCAGGCCTTTTTCATGGGCCCTTATCTCGACGTACTGCCCAAGGTCGTCGTCGAAGCAGGCCGCAGGGCATCGCAGTAGCGCGCGATTGCGCTTCTAAGGTTTCTCATTTGAGCATGATGCCGACGCGCGCGAGGCTGGCGAACTAATCTGCAGCAGCCGCGCTTCGACACTGCCGCGCGATGTCCCTGAACCTTGCGGCGCTTCTTTCGTCGGGGAACGCCTTGGCGATGCGCTCGCAAAGGTGCGCGTGCGTCAAAAGACAGTTCGCTGCATTTAGCCGGTCGGAACCGTCATCGTCTTTCATAAGATATGCGTCCATGACATATGCGTCCACGAAATGGCGTCCATGTCAGCATCCGTGACACATGCATCGCACGCGGACCGTTTCGGAGAAATCGGTAGTTGCCCGATGAGGGTGAGTACGGATGCGGCGGCACTTAACGTTAGATCGCCGCCTCGGTCCTTTCATTTTAAGGTTTTATTTACGCAGGCAGCCGGGCGACCAATTCGCCTTCGCCGCGCCTCGCGTCACCTTTGAGCCGCCGCACGGATCATTGCTTCGACGGAGGCCCGATGACATCGATCACCCGCATCTTGGTCGGATCAACGACCACGACTTTGTTCTCGACGACCGTATATTTATAGAACTTGGCCGCCGGCACCGCAGCCAAGGTGTCGTCCGGCAGGGTATAGAGTTCGATCATCGGCGGAACGTCGGCGCCGATCACCGCGGAAAACTCCTTCGGCGAGGATTTGCTCGTGTCCTTGCTGACCTCGGCATAGATTGCGCTACGCTGCGCAGGTGTCAGAAGCGGCTGCTGCTCGATCGCGCCAGACACGCCGGTATCGCTGCCGGCATTACCCGCGCCCGCGCCAAAGCTGCCGGGCTCATTGGTCTGGGCGCCGCCGGAAGATGCCGCCAGCGCCGCGCCGAACAAAACCGCCGCCAACACGATCGGCAAAGCACGGTACGTCATCAGTCTCCTCCGTTTCGCGAAGATCGGGGCGAGGCAAACGCCGCGCGCCGCGTTGCGGCAGCGCGCGCCGCGGTTCTTTTGACGTCGCTAGCGCGGAATGGACTGGATCGCATTCCCGGTCGCGGGATCGATCACCAGGATGCGATCCGGCTCATAAACGTAGCGGTAGATGTAAGGCCGCGTGGCGAGGATCGAACCGTTGTCGATGACGGCCGCCGGCGGCGTCGTGACCACTTCGTCATAGAGCGGCCGTGAATAGTCGGGGCTCGTCGCGACCACGGCGGGCGCGCCAGTCGGCGTCACCTCGTCATAGATCGGCTGCGGGTAAGTTGCGACCGCACGGCCGATCACCGGCGCCGGCACGGTGCGCTGCGTCACCGTGCGCGTCGTAATCACCTGCCGGCGCACTCCATGCGCGGGCAGCGTCCGCACCATACGCGTCGTCTCGGTGGTCACCGTCTGCGTCGCCACCGGTTGCTGGGTGATCACGGTTTGCGCTTTCGCGGCCGAGGCGCCGGCGATGAGCGCAAGCCCGACCACCGTACCGAGTGCCGCATATGATATTGACGACCTCAGCGCTCTCATGTTTAGCGCTCTCGTGGGGCTGGCTTTCATGGGGCTCGCTTTCATGGGGCTCGCTTTCATGGGGCTCGCTTCGCTTTCATGGGGCTCGCTTTCATGGGGCTGCTCCTGTCTCGTTCGCGGGCGCAACAAATTGTCGCCCGAGCCGAAACCTTAACGCGCGTCGGCGGCGCGTGTTCCTTTTGCGGGACGGAGCCACGCCGCAATGGCCGAGAATTGGCAGCATTTTGGCGCGGGACCGCCGGTGTTCCTATGCCGCAAATTTGACGTGCTTGCGCCCTGCCGCGACCGCGGCCAAGCCGGCACCGCTTTCAAGGTGGCTTGCGGACTCGATTGACCGCTGTAAACACTGAGTGCAGTCTGCGGCGCGACGCGGGAATCAGCGCGCGGGCTTTGGTTTGGGGGTCGTGTCATGTTCGGCTTGGGCGATCTGTTCCAGTGGGAGCGGTTCGTAACGCCCACCGTCATCAAGGTTTTTTACTGGCTCGCCGTCGTTCTCTCGATCCTGCTCGGTTTCGCCGGCATCGTCAGTTCGCTCACCACCATGGCGTTCAACCCGTTCGTCGGCATGATTTTTTTGATCGCCAGCGTGCTCGGCGCCTTCATGGGCATCATCATGGCGCGCATCATCGCCGAATTCGTGCTCATCGTTTTCCGCATCAACGAGCATCTCGGCGCGATCAGGAATCAGGGCAACGGCCTTCGGGGCTAGCAACCGGGGCGTCCGGTTGCGGCACCGGATTTCCTGGAGCGGCGTCGCCCGTTAGCGACCGATCCGGACCGGCTCATTTGTTCTTGCGGCGCCTGTTTCGTCCAACGCCGGCGGCGGAATTATCATTAACTGGACCTTTCGACCGACGCGGGGAGACCCGCTCGGTTACGCTTTGTTATCTCATGTTTATTGAACAGATGAACTTTCAGTAGCAATTGCCGCTTCCTCAATCTTTGTCGCTTATGCCAAGCAAAGCACATACTGGGATCTCGCGTCGGGATTTCGCGGCGTGCGCCACTTTCCATAGACGCGATCGCAACAATCTCGATGGCTAAGCCAAGCTTCAACACCAAGGGCACGATCGGACAAGGCTCCGACGCCGGCTCACAGGCATCCGCGCTGCGCCGCCGGATCGCGCGCTCGCTCGCCCTCATCGTCATCGTCGTCGCGCTTGCGATCGTCGTCGGTACCGGGCTCATCATCTTTGAACTGCGCGCCAACGCCTTGCAGGCCGGCGAGCGCGAGGTCCGCCATCTGGCCGCCATGACGGCGCCGGAGATAGACCTGTCGGTGCAAGCCATCGAACGGGTCCAGAAAGGCCTGATCGATCGTGTAAACCGGATCGAGATCAAGTCCGCCACGGACTACGAAACGCGCCTGTCGGGCGACGACGCTCATCTCATGCTGAAGGACGTCATCAGCGGCCTTTCGCATATTGAGTCCATCACTTTTGTCAGCGCAAATGGAAAAGTGTTCAATACGTCCCGAATCTGGCCGAGCAGCCCGATCGATATTTCCGACCGCGATTATTTCAAAACGCTGATCGCCGATCCGCGTCGCGAATTTGCGTGGAGCGATCCGGTACACAATCGCACCACCGGCACATGGTCGATGTATTTGGCCCGTAAAGTGTGGAGTCCGAACCATGAGCTTCTCGGTGCGGTGATCGCGGGGCTCGAGCTTCGGTCATTCGAGACCCGCTTTGCCTCGTTTGCGGCGGAGGAGAGCATCAGCGTTGCGCTCGTTCGCGACGATGGCACTCTGGTGGCGCAGTTCCCGCATTTCGAAGATGCGATCGGCCGGCGCGCCCCGCAGGGCGAATTGTTCGAGCCTGTCGTGACGGATCCGGATTCGGCGCGCATCACTGCGGTGCAGCCCGTCAAGCTCTTTCCCGGAGTGATTGCGGTCTCCGTCGCGGCATCGACCGTTCTCGCACCCTGGCGCAGCACGACGCTATACCTCGCCACCGCAGCTTTTCTGCTGCTCCTCCTGATCGGCGGGATTTCGCTCCTGACCGCGCGCCGGCTCGACCGCTACGTGACGGTATCGCGTGCGCCATCGGGCCAATCGAAGGCAGAAGCGGTGCAGCCGCCTGTCGAGGAACATCTCGCCGCACCAAAAGCCGAACCGGTCGCTTGAGCACCCCGCAAGGTGGATGCGGATCGGCGACTGGAAGTCAATTGGCGAAGCGGAAATGCATGACGTCGCCATCCGCCACGACATAGTCCTTGCCTTCGAGCCGCATTTTGCCGGCGTCGCGCGCGCCAGCCTCGCCGTGATAGGCGACATAATCGTCATAGCCGATGGTCTCGGCGCGGATGAAGCCCGCCTCGAAATCGGTGTGGATGACGCCGGCGGCCGCCGGCGCTTTGGTGCCGCGCGTGATCGTCCAGGCGCGCGCCTCTTTCGGCCCGGCAGTGAAATAAGTCACGAGGTGAAGGAGCGCGTAGCCGGCGCCGATGAGCCGGTCGAGGCCCGCTTCTTTTAGCCCAACGGCTTCCAGATAGTCGGCGCGCTCTTCGCGCGACAGGACCGCGATCTCGGCTTCGATCTTGGCGGAGATGACGACGGCCGCCGCGCCTTCCGCCTTGGCCCGCTCCTCGACCTGGCGCGAAAACGCATTGCCGGTCGAGGCCGATGCCTCATCGACATTACACACATAGAGCACCGGCAGCGAGGTCAACAGCCCGAGCGTATGAAAGATTTTCTCTTCCTCGGGCTTGCGCTCGGTAAGCCGCGCCGGCTTGCCGTCGCGCAACAGCACCAGCGCACGATTGACGAGGTCGAGCGTCTCTTTGGCTTCCTTGTCGTTGCCCTTGGCTTTCTTGCTCAACGCGTCGACGCGGCGTTCCAAACTGTCGAGATCGGCGAGCATCAGCTCGGTTTCGATGGTCTCGATATCGGCGATCGGGTCGATGCGGCCTTCGACATGGGTCACGTCGGTGTCTTCGAAGCAACGCACGACATGCGCGATTGCGTCGACTTCGCGGATGTTGGCCAGAAACTGATTGCCGAGTCCCTCGCCTTTCGACGCCCCGCGCACGAGCCCTGCGATATCGACGAAGGTGAGCCGCGTCGGCACGATGATGGCCGACTTGGCGAGCTCGGCCAGCGTCTCTAGCCGCTTGTCCGGCACCGCGACCTCGCCGACATTCGGCTCGATGGTGCAGAACGGATAATTCGCCGCTTGCGCCGCCGCGGTTTCGGTCAGCGCGTTGAAGAGGGTCGACTTGCCGACATTCGGCAGGCCGACGATGCCGCATTTAAAGCCCATCTCATAATCCTGAAATTCTTGGCTTGTTCGCCTGCGGTTCACACCGCGTCATTGCCGTTCTTTTGGCCATTCTTTTGGCCGTCGTTTTGGCCATTGTCTTGCTGGTCGCCAAATCCTTTCGCCACCATGGCGAGGTGGACCTTGTTCGCAAACGTCGCGTCCTCGCCGCGGGCGATGAGATCGGCATTGTCGGCGAGAATGCCGATCAGCGCCTCGACCCAGCCCTTCTCGCTCTTGGCGAAATCGCTCAGCACGTAATGCTGCACCATATCCTTGTTGCCGGGATGACCGACGCCGATGCGCACCCGCCGATAGTCGTTGCCGATATGCTCGGAGATCGAGCGCAAGCCGTTATGGCCGGCAATGCCGCCGCCGGTCTTCACTCTGACCTTTGACGGCGGCAAATCGATCTCATCGTGAAACACGGTGACGGCATCGAGCGGCAGCTTGTAGAAGTGCGCGGCTTCCGCGACCGCGCGCCCGGATTCGTTCATGAACGTGCCGGGCAACAGCAGCAGCGCGCGCTCGCCGCCGATCGCCCCCTCGCAGGCGACACCTTGAAAGCGCCGGCGCCACGGTCCGATGCCGTGGCGCTTGGCGATTTCTTGCAGCGCCAGAAAGCCGATATTGTGCCGGTTGCCAGCATATTTCGCTCCCGGATTTCCGAGCCCGACCAGGAGCAGCATCAGCTTTGTCCCGCGTTAGTGCGGCAACCTCACTTCTTCTCGGCACCACCGGCAGGCGCAGCGGCGGCCGCACCACCGGCCGCGGCAGGCGCTGAGCCAGGAGCACCCGGCGCACCTGTGGCGGCGGCGGGAGCGGCGGCGGCGGCGGCGGCAGCAGCGGCTGCAGCGGCAGCGGCTTCGGCGGCGGCCTTCAATTCTTCCGCATAGCCCGACGGCGGCACCACGGTGACTAGCGTGACGTCGCGGTTGGAGACCGAGCGGACGCCGTCCGGCAGCTTGATGTCGCTCAAATGCTTGGAGTGATTGATGTCGAGCGAAGCGACATCGACCTCGATGCCGGTCGGGATCGCTTCGGCGAGGCAGCGCACTTCGACGGTGTGGGCGACGATCGAAACCGTGCCGCCGCGCTTCACGCCGGGTGACTGGTCGGCATTCTTGACGATGATCGGAATATTGACGCGGATCGTCGCGCCCTCGCCGAGCCGCATGAAGTCGACATGCAGCGGCAGATCGCGCACCGCGTCGAGCTGAAAGTCGCGCGGAATGACGCGGTGCTTGGCGCCGTCGACCTCGATGTCGTGAATGGTCGTCAGGAAGTGGCCGGCATAGATGCGCTGGCGCAGATCGTCGTAGTCGAGCGAGATCGGCAGCGGCGACTTGCCGTCGCCATAGATAATTCCAGGTACGCGGCCGGCACGACGTTCGGCCCGGGCGGCCCCCTTGCCGGCCCGTGAACGCGCCGCCGCCTTGATCGTCGAGACGGGAGCCATAGGATGTTCCTTATCTAAAACCTTGTATATTCAAGGGAAATTCCGCGCGTCGCCTCCAGGGGTGCTGTAGCAGCCGCGGAAGCGGCGCTTATAGCGGCGCCAACCTTGAAAAACAAGGAAATGGAAGCGCTAAGTCAGCTTTAAGCCGAGCTTTAGTTAGGACCCGGATTTATGTCATTTCCGGCGCCGCCTTTGGCGAGCGCCGCTTCGAGAGCGGCGACCCGGGTCTTGAGCGCCTCGTTCTCCTCGCGGGCGATGCGGGCCATGTCCTTGACCGCTTCGAATTCCTCGCGCTTGACCAGATCGAGGTCGCGCAGCCAGCGCTCCGCCTGGGTCCGGAACAGCGTCTCGAATTCGCGCCGTACGCCTTGCGCGACACCCGCCGCGTCATTCATTAAGCGCGCGACCTCGTCGAAGAACCGATTCGTCGTCTGCACCATGACCGCCTCTCAAGGATGACTGCCCCTCAAGCCCGCTGGGCAATCCAAGCCCGCTTGCCATCGGAACAGACAATGGCGATGGTGCGGCGCGGCCGCAAGGGGCTCGGCCGCAACTCTATCGCCGCAATGCGACGTCATGATTAAGAGATGCGGCTGGTTGAAGAAGAAAGAATTGATTCGCCGTAAGAGAGCCCATCCATGTTCGTTTTGCCGGTCATTCCTTATCCAGCGATCAATCCTATCCTGATCTCGATCGGGCCGCTTGCCATACGCTGGTACGCGCTCGCTTATATCGTCGGCATCATTGCCGGCTGGCTTTATGCGCGCGCCATTATCAAGTCCGAGCGTTTGTGGGGTGGGGCTGCGCCGTTCACGGTGCTCGACTTCGACGATTTCGTGGTTTGGATCACGCTCGGCATCATTCTCGGCGGCCGCATCGGCTATGTGCTCTTCTACAATCTGCCGCATTTCGCCGCGAACCCGGTCGAGATTTTTCAGATCTGGACCGGCGGCATGTCGTTTCATGGCGGCGTCGCCGGTTGCATCGTCGCCGTCATCCTGTTTGCGTGGCGCCGCCATATCCCGACGCTGTCGCTCGGCGACGTGACGTGCGCGGTGGCGCCGATCGGATTGTTTCTCGGCCGCATCGCCAATTTCATCAATGGCGAATTGTGGGGCCGCCCGACCGACGTGCCCTGGGCCATGATCTTTCCCCACGGCGGTCCGCTGCCGCGCCATCCGAGCCAGCTTTACGAAGCTTCGCTTGAGGGCATCGCGCTCTTCATCGTGCTCGGTGTGCTGGTGCGCGCGGGCGCATTGAAGCGGCCGGGCGTCGTGACCGCGGTTTTCTTCATCGGCTACGGGCTGGCGCGAACCACCTGCGAATTCTTTCGCGAGCCGGACGTGCAGCTCGGATTTCTCTGGAGCTCGGGATGGCTCACTATGGGAATGCTGCTGTGCATCCCATTGATTTTGGCGGGCCTCGTGCTGCTGGCCGCGGTGATGCGCGGCAAGGCGGTCATGCGCTCCAAGCCGACGTGAAAGATGGCTGAGCAGCGCACGCCGCTCGATCATGAAATCCGCCGGCTCATCGGCGTCGCCGGACCGATGCCGATTGCCGAATATATGCGGCTGTGCCTGACGCATCCGCACTACGGCTATTACGTCAATCGCGACCCGCTCGGCGCCGGCGGCGATTTCGTCACCTCGCCCGAGATCAGCCAGATGTTCGGCGAGCTCATCGGGTTATGGATGGGCTCGGTCTGGCGGCAGATGGGCGCGCCGGAAAACGTGCGCATCGTCGAGCTCGGCCCCGGACGCGGCACGATGATGCACGACGCGTTGCGGGCGGCGAAAATCGTCGCCGGCTTTCGCGATGCGCTGGTCGTGCATCTGGTCGAAATCAGCCCGGCGCTCCAGCAGGTGCAGCAGCGCGTGCTCGACGGGCTCGACGTGCCGATCCTGTGGCATCGCGCGATCGACGAAGTCCCCGCCGGCCCGAGCATCATCGTCGCCAACGAATTCATCGACGCGCTGCCGGTGCACCAGGCCGTCAAACAAGCCGACGGCTGGCACGAGCGCGTCATCGAGATCGCGCCCGACGGCCATTTTATCATCGCCGCGGCGCGCGAAGCCTTGCCGCATTTCGCAGCCGCGATGCCGCGCGGATTGCGCCAGGCGTCCGAAGGCGCGATCTTCGAATGGCGCGCCGACGGCATTGCGCTCGAAATCGGACGGCGCACGCGCGATGAAGGAGCGGCCTTGATCATCGACTACGGTCATGCCCAGTTCGGATTGGGCGACACGCTGCAAGCCGTTGCCGGACATTCCTTTACCGATCCGCTGCGCGCGCCGGGCAACGCGGACTTGACCGCGCACGTCGACTTCGAGGCGCTTGGGCAATGCGCCGAAAGCATGGGCGCGCGGATTTATGGACCGATCCGCCAGCGCGACCTATTTTTGCGGCTCGGCATCGAACAGCGCGCCGCGGCGCTGAAGGCGAACGCGCCGCCGGACAAAGCGGCCGAAATCGAAATCGCGTTCTCGCGGCTGATCGCGGACGGCGCGCGCGGCATGGGCGAATTGTTCAAGGCGATCGCCATCGCCGCCCCGCGGCTCGGTCCGCTTTCGGGATTTGCGGAGACGGCATGAAGATCGAAGCGCGATCGCTTAAGCTGACCGGCATCCGGCACGCATTCTTCACGCGGTCGGGCGGCGTGTCGGGCGGGCTTTATGCCAGTCTCAATGGCGGCACCGGCTCGAAAGACGACGCGGCGAGCGTCGCGGAAAATCGGGCCCGCATGGCGGGCGCGCTCGACGTCGAGCCGCACCGTTTCCTGACCCTCTATCAAGTCCACTCGCCGACTGTCGTGGTCGCGGAAGTGCCGTGGACGGCGGATGAACGGCCTCGCGCCGACGCCATCGTCACCCGCATGCGCGCGCTTGCCATCGGCGTGACGACCGCCGATTGCGGCCCCATTCTGTTCGCCGAGCCGGCCGCGCGCGTGATCGGCGCCGCGCATGCCGGCTGGCGCGGAGCGCTCGGCGGCGTCATCGAGGCGACGGTGGCCGCAATGGAGCGGCTTGGCGCCGCGCGCGGCCGGATCCGCGCCGCCATCGGACCGATGATCCGGCAAGCCAATTACGAAGTCGGCTCCGACCTGATCGCGCGGTTTGCCGCCGAAGACCGCGCCAGCAGCAGGTTTTTCGCGCCCGCTTCGCGCGACGGCCACGCTTTGTTCGATCTCGGCGGCTATGTCGCGGCCCGCCTGGCGCGCGCCGGCGTGAGCGGGGTCGAGGATCTCGACCTTTGCACCTATGCCGATCCGGACCGGTTCTTCAGCTACCGCCGCACCACCCACCGCGCCGAGCCCGATTACGGCCGGCACGTCAACGCCATCGTGCTCACCGACGAATAGCCCGTCCTATTTGCTATTTGCCGCGGCCGATTTGCGCCAACGATTAACCCTGATGCACGGAAACCATTGGAGTTGCAGCGGAAAAAGCTGCGGGGAAAGTCTTTGAATTCGTATTGCCAGCCTACCAAGCGGCTTGTATCAGGTCCGGTTGAGCGTCGGCGCGCGAGGAGAGTGGGAATGGCGGGCAACAACGGAGCAATTAAGCTTGTCTCCGGCAACTCCAACCCAACGCTCGCCAAAGCGATCGGCGACTATCTCGGCAACCCGCTGACCAAGGCGGTCGTGCGCCGCTTCGCCGACATGGAAGTGTTCGTCGAAATCCAGGAAAACGTCCGCGGCGCCGACGTTTTCGTCATCCAGTCCACGTCGTATCCCGCCAACGACCATTTGATGGAATTGCTGATCATCATCGACGCGCTGCGGCGCGCCTCGGCGCGGCGCATCACCGCGGTGATCCCCTATTTCGGCTATGCCCGCCAAGACCGCAAAGTCGGACCGCGCACGCCGATTTCAGCGAAGCTCGTCGCCAATCTGATCACCAATGCCGGCGTCGATCGCGTGCTGACGCTCGATCTGCATGCCGGACAGATTCAGGGCTTCTTCGATATCCCGACCGACAATCTGTTCGCCGCGCCAGTCATCATGCGGGATATCAAGGAGCGTTTCGACCTCGGCAAAGTGATCGTCGTGTCGCCGGATGTCGGCGGCGTGGTGCGCGCGCGGGGACTAGCCAAACGCATCGATGCGCCGCTCGCCATCGTCGACAAGAGGCGCGAGCGGCCCGGCGAGTCGGAAGTCGCCAATGTCATCGGCACGGTCGACGGCGGCATTTGCATTCTCGTCGACGACATCGTGGATTCCGGCGGCACATTGGTCAATGCCGCCGATGCGTTACTCGAAAAAGGCGCCCGCGAAGTCTACGCCTACATCACCCACGGCGTGCTGTCGGGCGGCGCCATCGCCCGCGTCGGCAATTCGCGGCTCAAGGAATTGGTGATCACCGACTCGATCATGCCCAGCCAGGCGGTGAACGAGTCAAAGAACATCCGCGTCGTGACGATCGCGAATTTGATCGGCGAGGCCATCAACCGCACCGCCGCCGAAGAGTCGGTCTCGAGCCTGTTCGACTGACCCCGGTCGCGGCGGCGGCGCGAAGGGCGCGTTCCGCATCGGCGCAGGTAGGGCGCAGGTGCTTTCCGTGAAAAATGCTCATTGAGTCAACTTGTCGCAGTCACGACTGTGGACGGTCATAAATCGAGCATTGTGTGGGGCGGCCAAATCACTTCATGAGTGCCGGTATCGGTGCCGGTTGAAGCTCTTGTCCAGACTTTGGCGGAGGAAACAAGCCGATTATAGTCGGCGGCGCAACTGATTCGCGGTTTTGAGTCAATTCGCCGCCGGAAGTTGTTCCTGCGTCAAATCGTTCCGTGCGGCGGCGACTATTTTCCTGCGTCGTTTCGCAGCCGGGCGCGGTTTGGACCCTTTTAAAGTACCTGTGGCGTGCGCATTTCCACTTCAAGCGGCACCTGTGGAGGCGGCATGTCCTTAATTGAAATCGTCAAAGACCAAGGCGACAATCCCCTCGACGTCGTCGAACACATGGCGGCCGGCAATAACTGGCCGTTCGAGCGCGCCGGCGAGGACGAGATCGGGTTGGCCGTTACCGGCCGCTGGACCAATTACCAGGTCTCGTTCACGTGGATGAGCGACATCGAGGCGCTGCATCTGGCCTGCGCCTTCGACATGAAAGTTCCCGAGCAGCGCCTGCCCCACGTTCAGCAACTCATCGCCATGATCAACGAGCAATTGTGGATCGGGCATTTTGATGTCTGGATGCAGAACGGCATGGTGATGTTCCGCCACGCGCTGGTTCTCGCCGGCGGCGTCACTGCATCCGGGCGGCAATGCGAAGCGGTGCTCGGCACCGCGCTCGATTCCTGCGAGCGCTACTTCCCGGCCTTTCAGTTCGCCATCTGGGCCGGCAAATCGGCGCGCGAGGCGATCGACGCCGCCATGTTCGAGACCGCGGGCGAGGCGTGACCGCGGCTGGAGATTCCTTGCGCGATTTTTCCGGCGTGCTGGTCCTCCTCGGCGCCGGCAAGATGGGCTCGGCCTTGCTCGAAGGCTGGCTGCGGCTTGGGCTCGATCCGAAAAATGTCGCGGTGATCGAGCCGCAAGTTCCCGCGACCGTCGCTGAGCTGGCGCAGCGCGGCTTGCAGCTCAATCCAAATCCGCGGGCGCTGACAAATGTCGCGGCGATCGTGCTGGCGGTGAAGCCGCAAGTGGCGCCGCAGGCGATCCCGCCGCTCGCCCCGCTGGTTTCCCCAGCGACGGTTGTGGTGTCGATCATGGCCGGCCGCACCCTGAAGTTTCTCGCCGATGCGCTGCCCGGACCCTGCGCCATCGTGCGCGCGATGCCGAATACGCCGGCGGCGATCGGCCGCGGCATCACCGTCGCGGTGCCGCTTCACGTCGACGACGCGCAACGCAGCCTCGCCGACCGTTTGCTCTCCGCGACCGGCGCGGTCGAATGGACCGACGACGAGTCTCTTATGGACGCGGTGACGGCGGTGTCCGGTTCGGGGCCGGCTTACGTCTTCCTCCTTGCCGAAGCGCTGACGCATGCGGGGATCGCTGCGGGACTGCCGGCGGAGCTCGCGGAAAAGCTCGCGCGCGAAACCGTCGCCGGATCTGGCGAACTGCTGCACCGGTCGGCGCTCGACGCCGCGGTGTTGCGTGAAAACGTCACCTCTCCCGGCGGCACCACCGCTGCCGCGCTCGCGGTATTGATGGGCCACGATGGACTAGCCCAGCTCATGGCAAAAGCCATCGCGGCTGCAACCGCGCGTTCGCGCGAGCTGGCAGGCTGAGACTTGGGCGCTCGATTAGCTGAGACTTTGGCGCTCAATTAAATGGCCGGCCTCGAAATCGCCGACCTTGGAACCGCCAACTGCCGGTCCTAGATTGGTGATGTCGATCCTGCGCGGCGCCTGAGCCGATATCGCAAGCGATCGGGAATGCGGTTGTCTGAAACTTCTGGCGCCGCCAAAAGTACGAGGAGTTAGGTCATGGCCCGTCGACCCGCCCGCAAATCGGCCCCCAAAGCCGGCCGCACCGCCGGAGCTTCTGTCGCCTCACCGCCGATCCCGCCAAACTCAAGAGACCGCGAAAAAATCATCGCCGCCTTTCTCGGCCTCCTCGCCGAAAAGCGCTTCGAACAGATCGGTCTCGCCGAGATCGCCGAGGCCGCTGGGGTTTCGCTCGCGCAATTTCGCGACGCGTTCGCCTCGCCGCTTTCGATCCTCGCCGCGCATATCAAGGATACTGACCGCGCCGTGCTCGCGGCCGATTTCAGCGACATGGCCGAGGAGCCGCCGCGCGAGCGCCTCTTCGACGTACTGATGCGGCGGCTGGAAATCCTCGCGCCGCATCGTGAAGCGGTCCGTTCGCTCTTGCGCTCGGCATCGCGCAATCCGCCGCTCGCGGTTGCCTTCAATGGCCTTGCGGTGCGGTCGCAGCAATGGATGCTCACGGCAGCCGGGATCGGCGCAGCTGGCCCGCGTGGCATGGTGCGCGCGCAGGGGCTTGCCCTCCTGTTCGGGTCGGTGCTGCGGACTTGGGTCAACGACGACGATCCGGGCCTGGCGCGAACCATGGCAGCGCTCGACCGGGCGCTGGGCCGCGGCCAGCGCTTTGCCGGCCTGTTCGAGAATTTGCTCGGTGTGCCGGGGCGGCTGTGCCGGCTGCGGCCGCGCCGGCGCCGGCGTTCCGACGACGATTCCGAAGAGGTCGCCGCTGCGTAATCGCGGCACCTTTCGCGCGGCTTTCCAAGTACAGACTTAGCCCTCGACCCGAGAACAGCGGGCAATTGCGATGACACTGCATCGCCAAGGCTGCTGTACGGGCATCCACATGTTTTTTCTTGATGATTATTTGCCGGCTTCACCAAGTTGATCTTAAGTCTTTGACCAATATCAAACGCGGATATTTTGTTTATCTGGTTCCACTTTGAGATTTACCGGGAATTACCTAAGAATTGATCGCACCAACAAAGATTAGAATGGCTACAAACAGCGATTTTCTCTTTGCAAACGCATTCTGCGTAAGCTAGTGACGGGTTCAGATTGAACCAATTCGCCGCCGGACTCTCCGTAAATGATCGTCTGTTCCTGTAACGTGCTGACCGACCAAGACGTGCGCTCGACGTTGTCGGACAGTGCAGATGCGCCGCGCACGACGGGCCAAGTGTATCAATGCCTCGGTTGCAGCGCGCAGTGTGGACGCTGCGCCCGCACCATCCGCCGCATCATGAACGAGGCGCTGGGCGAGGCCGAGGCCGTATGCTGCCGGCAGGCTCGCTCCGAGCCCTAATCTTACCTCACCGGGCAACTTACTTGACGAGATTTACGGCCAACGTGCGCAAGCGCCGCGTCGTCTTTGCGCATTCATCGCGGTGGTTATAATCATCGCGCCGGCCGAACTCGGTTCGGGACCTAGAACGCAATCGCTTGGAGCATGATCTTTTCGGAAAACCGGTTTCCACTTTTCCGGATCATGCTCTGATGCCAACCGCGGAGTACGAACATGAAGGGCGAGCCTGGCGTCGTCGATTACCTCAATAAGGCGCTCCGGCACGAATTGACGGCGATCAATCAATACTGGCTGCATTACCGGCTGCTTGCCAATTGGGGCTACAAGGATCTCGCCAAGCAGTGGCGCAAGGAATCCATCGAAGAGATGGAGCACGCCGACAAGCTGGTCGACCGCATCATCTTTCTCGACGGCTTCCCCAATATGCAGGTGCTCGATCCGCTGCATATCGGCCAGACCGTCAAGGAAGTGCTCGACTGCGACCTCGCCGCCGAAATGTCGGCGCGCGCGCTTTACGAGGAAGCCGCCACGCATTGCCACGGCGTCCGCGACTACGTTTCGCGCGACCTGTTCGAAAAGCTGATGCATGACGAGGAAGAACACATCGACTTCCTCGAAACCCAGCTCGACCTTGTCAAAAAGCTCGGCGTCGAGCTCTATGCCCAGCATCACATCGGCGAGCTCGAAGACGACAAAGACTGACCCGGGGCTGCTGCCGCGCCGGTCCGGTCACAATCGTTGACGAATCCTAAACAGCCTTGGCTCGGCTGGCGCCGCTTGCGTGGCCCGCGCGCCACGCCGCCGCCGTCTTCGGGCGCGCCAACATTAATACTCGTAGTTAAGAGTTAAGGTTAAGACCGGCTTAAGCATTTCCTGACTTACTTCGCCCAATCTCAACGGCGGTGCGCTGCCTCATGCGCGCCTCGTCGCAGAAAGGACGAAGCCATGTTTAGCGTCAAATTCCTTATCGGCGCCGCCACGGCGGCGATGCTCAGCACCACGGCCTTCGCAGCGGATCTGCCGCAGCCGCAGCCGGTCTATCAGCCCGTCGTCGCGGAGCCTTGTTGCGCCGGCGCCTGGTACCTGCGCGGCGATGTCGGTATCGGCATCATCAACAAGGCCGATCTCGTCTATCGAGCAGAACCCGCTCAATTCGAGCAATTTCCACATCCAGCATTCCTCGATCGACGACACCACCTTCTTCATGGTCGGTGTCGGCTACGAGTACAACAATTGGCTCCGCTTCGACGTCACCGGCGAATATCGCACTAAAGCGGCGTCAACGCGTTCGGCCTGTTATTCGAACGGCGGCGCCGTGTTCGGCGATGCCTATACCGGCTCGATCAGGTCGGACGGTCATCCTTGCCAACGGCTATATCGACCTCGGCACCTGGAACTGCCTGACGCCGTTCATCGGCGCCGGCGTCGGCGTCGCGTTCAACTCGCTCGAGGATTTCACCGATATCGGCATCGGCACGTCCGGTTCCGGTGTCGGCAGCAACCCAACCGAAACGCATCTGGCTTGGGCGCTGCATGCCGGCGTGTCTTATGCGGTCACGCAAAACTTCAGTGTCGAACTGGCTTATCGCTACCTCAACTACGGCTCGATCACCGATACCATCAACTGCACCGGCGGCTGTCACCCCGACTCCTACAAATTCCACAACCTCTCCTCGAACGACTTCATGCTCGGCTTCCGCTGGAGGTTCCCGGTCGAGACCGGGTTCATGGCGCCGCCGCGCCGCCCCCGCCGCTCAGCACCCGCGGCTGATCGGCCTCAAGGATCGCAAGAAATGACAACGGCGCGGGCAACCGCGCCGTTTTCATTTTGGCTCCTCCCGCCCCTGCCGCGAATCACGTCAGTGCGGTTCCGCCGGGATGAGCGGGACCGGTTCCAACGGTGCTCACGCCGGTCCGCACGGTCTGGCCCGGCGGCCTAACCCGGCAGTATGGCCCGCACAGGCTCGGCTAACGCTCCATTAAGGTTAATGCCTGATGATCGCGCCCCGTGGCCGCTGTTTGCGCGCCGGACGATGAAAGGGCGCGGCTGATGCGTTGGGTCATCTGTGCTGCATTTATGCTCGCGCTTGCGCCAAGCGCGTTCGCAGCCGATCTCGACATGTTGCGCGGCTCGCAAACCGTCGGGCCGGCGACGTTTATGCGTTGGGCCGGCTTCTATGCCGGCGGCCAGTTCGGCTATTCGAGCGGTAATGTCGATTTCTCCAAAGCGACCCAGCCGCTGATTGCGAACAGCGGGCAACACTGGCGCTGAGTTAACACTCGCGCATATTGATCAGTGGACACCGCTTGGCAGCAATGCCAACTGCGACCGCGACCGGCTTTGGCGGATTTGTCGGTTACAATACCCAGTGGCAAGATCTGATCCTCGGCGTTGAGGCCAATTACACGCACGCCCGTTTCAAGACGGTCGCGACGAACACACCGCTTGACCGCTCGTCTTGGCGTGAGCGGCGATACAGATTCGGTCAACCATGACGGGCTCCGGTTCACTGTCGATCACGGACTTCGGCTCGGTGCGGGCGCGCTTGGGTTACGTGTTCAACAATTTTCTGCCCTATGGCTTTGCCGGCCTCGCGCTGGGGCGGGGCAGTTACAATGTCACCGCGGACGCTTCCGGCCAGCAGAATTCGACGGCGGCAGCGTGCCATGTACCCGTCAACGGCACTACCTGTGTCAACTACGACTTTGGGAGCAGCGCCAGCAAATCCGACACTCTGCTCTACGGCTTTGCCGTCGGCGGCGGACTTCGATTTGGCGGTCACGCAAGAATATCTTTGTGCGCGGCGAATATGAGTTCATTCAGTTCGCGCCGATCGCTAACATTACCGCCAAGATCTGCACCGCCCGCGTCGGCGCCGGCTTCAAGTTCTAACCACTCGAGCTTCGCCGCGCCCCGTGACATTCCTGCGGCGTTTCCTTTTCCGCCTTTGTTCTGCCGCTTGACGGCGCGGCCGCAAATCCTTAATTCCGGCGGCGGGACACCCCTCCCCAACGAGGGGCTTCTATCTGGAAGGATAGATCATGACGCGAAATACGCCCCGAAATACGCCTTCAGTGCGGCCGGCTGTGCCGCATTTTTCGTCCGGCCCCTGCGCCAAGCGCCCCGGCTGGGCCTCGCAAAACCTCAAAGACGCGCTGCTCGGCCGCTCGCATCGCTCCAAGCCGGGCAAGGCGAAGCTCAAACGCGCCATCGATCTCACGCGCGAAGTCTTGCAGGTGCCCGCCGACTACCGCATCGGCATCGTGCCCGCCTCCGATACCGGCGCGATCGAAATGTCGCTGTGGTCGCTGTTGGGGCCGCGCCCGGTGACGATGCTGAGCTGGGAATCCTTCGGCGAAGGCTGGGTCAGCGACGTCGTCAAGGAGCTCAAGCTCAAAAACGTGACCGTGCTGAAAGCGGGCTACGGCGAACTGCCCGATCTCCGCAAGGCCGATCCGGCAAGCGATATCGTTTTCACCTGGAACGGCACGACGTCGGGCGTGCGGGTTCCTAACGCCGATTGGATCGCCGCGGATCGCGCAGGTCTTACGATCTGCGACGCCACCTCGGCCGCCTTCGCGCAGCCGCTCGATTGGCCAAAGCTCGATGTCGTCACCTTCTCGTGGCAGAAGGCGCTCGGCGGCGAGGCCGCACACGGCATGCTCATTCTTTCGCCGCGCGCCGTCGCGCGCCTCGAAAGTCACGAGCCGGCATGGCCGATGCCAAAAATCTTCCGCATGACCAAAGGCGGCAAGCTCAACGAAGGCATCTTTGTCGGCGAGACCATCAACACGCCGTCGATGCTGTGCGTCGAGGATTATCTCGACGCGCTGGAATGGGCCAAATCGGTCGGCGGCCTTAAAGGCCTGCAAGCGCGCGCCGATGCCAATGCCAAAGCCATTTCCGATTGGGTCGAGCGCACCCACTGGATCGATTTTCTCGCGGCCGACGCGACGCTGCGCTCCAACACCTCGGTGTGTTTGAAGGTCGTCGATCCGCATGTCGGCCGGCTGCCGGCCGATGCGCAGGCGGCTTTCGTGAAGACCATCGCCGCTGCGCTCGACAAGGAAGGCGTCGCCTACGACATCGACGCTTATCGCGATGCACCGCCGGGCCTGCGCATTTGGTGCGGCTCGACCGTCGAACGATCCGATGTCGAGGCGCTGACGCTGTGGCTCGACTGGGCTTACGCCACGGCCAAAGACGCGCTCGCCAAGGCGGCGTGAGTTGGCTGCGTGAGTTGGCGGCGTGATCGCATCGTGCCCTGCCCTGAGGGCAGGGTCGGCACTCCCATTCGCAACATTTCCGGACTCTGAAAACCATGACTCCCAAAGTTCTCATCTCCGATGCGCTTTCACCCGCCGCCGTCGCGATCTTCAAGGACCGCGGCCTCGACGTCGATTTCCAGCCCAATCTCGGCAAGGACAAGGACAAGCTCGCCGACGCCATCAACGGCTTCGACGGGCTGGCGATCCGCTCCGCGACCAAGGTTACGGCGAAAATCCTGGAGAACGCCAAAAGCCTCAAAGTGATCGGCCGCGCCGGCATCGGCGTCGACAATGTCGACATTCCGGCGGCGACCGCGCGCGGCATCATCGTGATGAATACGCCGTTCGGCAATTCGATCACCACGGCCGAACATGCCATCACGCTGATGCTGTCGCTGGCGCGGCAAATCCCCGAGGCCGACGCATCGACCCGCGCCGGCAAATGGGAGAAGAATAAATTTCTCGGCGTGGAAATCTTCGGCAAAACGCTCGGCATTATCGGCTGCGGCAATATCGGCTCGATCGTCGCCGACCGCGCCATCGGGCTGAAGATGAAAGTGATCGCCTACGATCCGTTTCTGTCCGGCGAACGCGCGATCGATCTCGGCGTCGAGAAAGTCGAGCTCGACGAATTGTGGCGCCGCGCCGATTTCATCACCTTGCACACGCCGCTCACCGACAAGACCCGCAACATCGTCAACGCGCAGACGCTCGGCCATACCAAAAAAGGCGTGCGCCTGATCAATTGCGCGCGCGGTGAACTGGTCGAAGAGCAAGCCTTGGTCGAGGCGCTCAAATCGGGCCACGTCGCCGGCGCAGCCCTCGACGTGTTTCGCGAGGAGCCGCCGCCGCCGAGCCCGCTGTTCGAACTGCCCAACGTGGTGTGCACGCCGCATCTCGGCGCTTCGACCACGGAGGCGCAGGAGAATGTCGCGCTTCAGGTCGCCGAGCAGATGTCGGATTATCTGCTGCGCGGCGCCATCACCAATGCCATCAACTTCCCCTCGATCAGCGCCGAGGAGGCGCCGAAGCTCAAGCCGTTCATCGCGCTCGCCGAGAAGCTCGGCTCGTTCGCCGGACAGCTCACCGAGACCGGCATCAAACAGGTTCAGATCGCCTTTGAAGGCGGCGTCGCGCAGATGAACACCAAGGCGCTGACGTCGGCCGCAATCGCCGGCCTCCTTCGCCCGATGCTCCAGGACGTCAATGTCGTGTCGGCGCCGATCGTCGCCAAGGAGCGCGGCATCGCCGTCGAGGAGACGCGGCGCGAAGCGCAGAGCGACTACGACAGCCTGATCACCGTGACGCTCGTCACCGACCGGCAAACGCGTTCGGTCTCCGGCACCGTCTATGCCGACGGGCGGCCGCGCATCATCGATATCAAAGGCATCCGCATGGACGCCGAGTTCGGCGCCTCGATGCTCTACGTCACCAATCAGGACAAGCCCGGCTTCGTCGGCAGCTTCGCCACCGTGCTCGGCGGCGCCGGCATCAATATCGCGACTTTCCATCTCGGCCGCGAATCCGCCGGCGGCAATGCCATCGCTCTCGTCGAGGTCGACGGCACGGTGTCGCCTGAGGTGCTCGCCCAAGTGCAGAAGATTCCGAACGTGCAGCAGGTCAAGCCGCTGCGCTTCTGATTATCTCCGCGTCGCAAGCGTGATGCCGCCGAACACCAGCGCGTAGCCGACGGCGTGGTAGAGCTCGAGGCTCTCACCAAGCAGCACGATCGCCAGCACCGAGCCGAACACCGGAACGAGATGGATGAACGGCGCCGCGCGGTTGGCGCCGACAAGCTCGATGCCGCGGTTGAGAAACAAATAGCCGAGCAACGACGGAAAGATGCAGATATAGGCTAGGCTCAACGCGCTTTCGGCGTCGAATACGAACGTCCGGCCGCTCGCGAGTTCCAGCACCATTCCCGGCAACAGAAACACGGCGCCCAGACCCATACCCACGGCGAGGAATGAGGTCGGGTGTATCGGCGGCCGCTTGCGCAATATCGCCGCGTAAAACGCATAGATCAAAAGCGCAACGACAAACCATATGTCGCCGCGGTTAAAATCGATGCCGAGCAAAACATCCAGACTGCCGTGGCAGATGATGACGACGACGCCGGCGAGCGACAAACAGATGCCGCCGGCCTGCCGCAGCGTCAGCCGGTCGCGGAACAAAAAGAACGACCACACCGCAACGAACAGCGGCGCGACCGATTGCAGCAGCAATCCGTTAATTGCGGTCGTGAATTGCAGGCCGTAATAGGCCATTGTGTTGTAGGCGGAGAAGCCGGTGAGCGCGAGGAAGGCAAGCAGGCCGGCGTGCTTGCGGATCAGGGGCCAATCGCGCGCCAGATGCCTCGCGGCGAACGGCAGCAACAGCACCACGGCGCCGCTCCAGCGAATCACCGACAAAGTAATCGGCGGAATATGTCCGGCGATGAATTGGCCGAGAACGACGTTGCCGGCCCAGAACAACGACGCGAGCGAGAGCAGCAGATAGGCCTGATCGAAGAACCAGCCGCCGGCGCGGCTTCCGCCCTCGGCACGTACCCCCGGCATGATCCCTTGGCCTTGTTATCCACAGCCGCACAGGCCCACGAGCTAGCACCCAGGCCAAGAGCGGCCAGCCTCGCGACCGCATAACTGCCGCCACCGCGAAACTTGATAATTGGCCCGCCGAGCCCGTTATAGGTGCGCGGAAAGCGCGTGCGGATGGTTTCTTGACCCATAAGGCTAACGGCGAATTTAGCGTCAAACCAATAGCTTGGACGACCGCCCCGGGCACGCCGGAGCCGCTTTTTCTTGCTTCCGGCGGCAGCATCCTTTATCCGAAACAGTCGGCTACGGCCGACATCCTATTATTCTCAACACTTACGGCCCTTTGGGGACACTTCCTCATGGCAAATGTTGTCGTGGTCGGCTCCCAGTGGGGAGACGAGGGTAAAGGCAAGATCGTCGATTGGCTCTCCGAGCAGGCCGACATCGTCGTCCGCTTCCAAGGCGGCCATAATGCCGGCCACACGCTCGTCATTGGCGGCGTCACCTACAAATTGTCGCTATTGCCTTCGGGCGTGGTGCGGCCGGCAAGCTGTCGGTGATCGGCAACGGCGTCGTTCTCGATCCCCAGGCGCTGCTCGACGAGATCGCCAATCTCAAGAAACAGGGCGTCACCGTCACGCCCGACAATCTGCGGATCGCCGAAAATACCGTGCTGATCCTGCCGCTGCACCGCGAGCTCGACGGCATTCGCGAATCGGCGAATGTGGCCTTGCGCATCGGCACCACGCGCCGCGGCATCGGCCCGGCTTACGAGGACAAAGTCGGCCGGCGCGCCATTCGCCTGATGGATCTCGCCGACGGCGCGACGCTTGATCGCAAGATCGAACGGCTCCTGGCGCACCACAATGCGCTGCGCAAAGGCCTAGGCATCGAGCCGGTCGACGCCGCAGTTCTGCACAAGGATCTGATGAGCGTGGCGCCGCTCGTATTGCCTTTTATGGACTCGGTATGGTCGCTGCTCGACCAGAAGCGCCGCGAGGGCAAGCGCATCTTATTTGAAGGCGCGCAAGGCGCGCTCCTCGATGTCGACCATGGCACCTATCCATTTGTCACATCCTCGAATACGGTAGCAGCGCAGGCGGCGACAGGATCGGGGCTCGGACCAGGCGCGATCGGCTATGTGCTCGGCATTTGCAAGGCCTATACGACGCGCGTCGGCGAGGGTCCCTTCCCGACGGAACAGAACAACGAGATCGGCCGAATGCTGGGCGAGCGCGGCAAGGAGTTCGGCGTCGTGACCGGCCGGCCGCGGCGCTGCGGTTGGTTCGACGCCGTTTTGGTGCGCCAAACCGTACGCACCAGCGGCATCAACGGCCTGGCGCTGACCAAGCTCGACATCCTCGACGGCTTTGACGAGATCAAGGTCTGCGTCGGCTATAAGCTCGACGGCCGCGAGATCGATTATCTGCCCGCGAGCGAACACGCCCAGGCCAAGGTCGAGCCGATTTATGAGACGATCGCCGGCTGGCGGGAGAAGACCGCGCAGGCCCGATCCTGGGCCGATCTGCCGGCACAGGCGATCAAATATGTCCGCCGGATCGAAGAACTGATCGGCTGTTCCGCGGCCCTCCTGTCGACGAGCCCGGAGCGCGAAGACACGATCCTCATGCAAAATCCGTTTGAAGCTTGAGATGGAACTTCCGTGAGCCGAAAACTGGTAAGGCGTAAACTGTAAAATGGCAGACTATCACCCGCTCATTGCCCGCGCTGTCGAAGGCTTAGGCTCCGGCGAAGCTCGCCGGTCGCTCTACGAGCGGGCGCGCGCGGCCTTGGTGTCGCAATTGCGGGGCATCGATCCGCCGCTCTCGGAGGCTGATATCACGCGGGAGCGGCTGGCGCTCGAAGACGCCATTCGCAAGGTCGAAGCTGAGGCGGTGCGCAGATCGCGCGCCGAACCGCGTCCGGCGCCGCTTGCGGCCAAATCCGCCGGCACCGCGAGTGCAGGCCCCCCCGCCGCCTCCGCCGCCGGCGCAGCCTGCCGCGCCGCCGCGCCGCGAGCGTGTAAACCCGCCCTTCGGCGAAGCTCCGCCGGCGCCGCGCCCGGAGCTGCAACGGCCAAAGCAGCAGCGACCTGAGCCGCCGCTGCTGCGCGAAGGCGCCGACTTCGTGCCTGATGAGGCGGCGAGCCCACAGCCGCAATCGAGCGCGCGCAGCCGCTTGTTGAATGCGCGCATGTCGCCGGTGCCGCGCGACGGGCTCAAGGGCTTGCGCAACGTCGTCAATGAAGTCGACGATCTCGGCTCGGCTTCCGCGAGAGCTGCGAAGTCGGCGCGCGATACGCGAGACTCCTATGCCAGCCCATCACCGCAGCATTATACGGACGACGACGAATTGTCGCCCATGCGCGGCAAAGTGGAACCGCGCTTCGCCGAAGACGACTCCGACATCCTCGACGATGCGCCGCAAATGCGCTCGCTCGAACCGTCCTACCAAACCGGAGACGAAGACGCGTCATTCCCGCCGCCCGGCGCGCGGACCTATCGCGAGATCAAGAAGATCACTACGAAGAGCCTCGCCCGCCGCGATCCTATCGCGGCTGGGCCCAACTGGCCGTGGTGGTGATCATTCTCGCCGGCCTCACCGCGACGATCTCGTGGCAGTGGTCCAACGTCACGCATCTCTATCAGTTCTTCTCCCACCTGCGCTCGCGGCAGACTCAGACGGCACAGACGCCCACGGCCGAGCCGAAATTCTCCGGGCGCGTGCCGCAGGATCAGGGCGCAGCGCAACCCGGTGCCGGCCCGTCGACCAATCAAGCCGGCCCCGCCGTCGCGCAACGCGTCGTGCTCTATCAGGAAGATCCCAGTAACCCACAGGGCAAGCAATATGTCGGCTCCGCCGTCTGGCGCACCGATACCGTGTCGCCCGGCACCGGGCTCGCGCCGGAGCTTGAAGTGCGCGCCGACATCGAAATTCCGGAGCTGCACATGACGGTGACCTGGACGCTCCGCCGCAATACCGACCAGGCGCTCCCGGCTAGCCATACGATCGAGATCATGTTCAATCTGCCGACCGATTTCGCGGGCGGCGGCGTCGCCAATGTCCCCGGCGTTCTCATGAAGGAATCCGAGCAAGCGCGCGGCGTTCCGCTCGCGGGTCTCGCCGTGAAGGTCACCAACGGATTCTTTCTGATCGGCCTTTCCGCGGTCGATGCCGACTTGCAGCGCAATATCCAGCTTCTCAAGCAGCGGCCGTGGTTCGATATCCCGATCGTCTATAACAATGGCGGCCGGGCCATTCTGGCGCTGGAAAAAGGCCCCCCCGGCGACCGCGCTTTCGCTGATGCCTTTGCCGCGTGGGGCAACTAAACTCGGGTGGTTTGGCCGCTCGGCGCTGCCGGGGGGGCGGCTTCCCCCCTTTGCGGAGCCCGCTTCAGCGGGCGAGGAAGATCGGATAAGATCATGCCAAACGTAGAGTTGCAATTGGAGTTTCGAGTGAGGACACGCGCGAAGATGAATGCGTCCGACGCGAGAAAGCCGAGCCCGGGTGAGAATGCCCATGCCGCCTCGGCGCTGCGCACGCTGGCGACCGAGGCCGATGGCTTGGCGGCGCTGGCGGCTGCGATGTCGGACGGGCTGGGTGCGCCGTTTGCCTTGGCCGTCGACACCATTCGCAAAGCGCGCGGCCGCGTCATCGTCACCGGCATGGGCAAGTCCGGCCACGTCGCGCGCAAGATCGCGGCGACCCTTGCCTCGACCGGCACGCCGGCTTTCTTCGTTCACGCCGCCGACGCCAGCCATGGCGATCTCGGCATGATCACCTCGGACGACGTGATGTTGGCGCTGTCCTGGTCGGGCGAAACCGAAGAGCTGAAAGACCTGATCACCTATTCGCGCCGCTTCCGCATTTCGCTCATCGCCATTACGGTGAATGCCGAAAGCACGCTCGGCGAGGCCGCGGATATCGTCTTGACGCTGCCCGCCGCGAGCGAGGCCTGCCCGCACAATCTCGCGCCCACGACATCGTCGCTGATGCAGCTCGCACTGGGCGACGCCTTGGCGATGGCGCTGCTCGAGACCAGAGGTTTCACGGCGCTCGACTTCGGCGTGTTTCATCCCGGCGGCAAGCTCGGCGCCGCGTTGCGATTCGTTCGCGACGTCATGCATCCCGGCGAAGCGGTGCCATTGATCAAGCGCGGCGCGCCGATGTCGGAAGCGATCGTCGAAATGTCGGCGAAAGGTTTCGGTTGCGTCGCGGTCACCGACCTTGACGGCAAGCTTGCCGGCGTGATCACCGACGGCGATTTACGCCGCCACATGCGCGTCAACTTGCTGCAGGCGCCGGTCGATGCAGTGATGACGGCGTCGCCGAAAACCGTTCGCCCCGATCAGTTGGCGAGCGAGGCGCTGCAAATCCTCAATTCGTCGAAGATCACGGCGCTCATGGTCGTGGAATTGGGCCGGCCGGTCGGCATCGTGCATTTTCACGATTTGCTGCGCGCCGGCGTGGCGTGATGCCGCGAGCGCCTGCTCCGAGTTGGGTCGGAAGCGATCGTGCTCTAGTAGAGCCCGCCCTTCACGACGCTGGTATCCTCGGTGGGCGGATTTTCAACGGACTCAGCTGGCGCAGATTCTACCGGCTCCTGTTGAACGCTCGCCGGTGCCGGCGCGAGTTGGGCCCGGCCGACTTGAACCTTGCCGCTCGGCCCTTTTCCCGACGGCGCGCTCGCGATTGCGGCGTTGGCGGACGGCGCTGCGCCCGTGGCGGCGCCGGCAGCGGGCGCGGCCGGATTTTGTGCAGGCTCGCCGTGAGCGATGAAATCGTCATAGCCTGGAGCTCCGGGCCGCGGCGGCACGTCGGGCGGCAGGCCGCCGGCCCAATGCGGCACATGATCCGCCATGTAGCCGGCGAATGGACTGCACGAGCTGAGCGCCGCGCCGAGCCAAAACAACACGCCTGCGGCAACGAGCCGTTTGACAATCATCGCACCCGCCAGGCTGTTGGACCCGCTCGACGAATGTATCGCGCGCCGTTAACCATCTTGTCCGATCGTGGTGCCGGTCTTTAGCGGTGTCGCCATGCCAACCCGTCGCCTCGCGACACCCCGCTCGCCGCGTCCCGTCTTAGAATACGGGCATTCGCGTTTTCAATTGGCTAAGTCCGGCTCCAGATGGACAGTATTCGTGGCGGGACTGTGGTCTGCGCGCCCGGCCACGAATATCCGGCCCACATTCCTGGACGCATTTCTGGATGCCGTCCGCCGCACTGCGCCGATGGCAATGCTGGTTGCGGTCCTTGCCGCGCTGCCGGGATGCGGCGAAATCGCGCTCTCAAGCAGCGCCGCGCCACCGGGTGCGCAACCGCCCTACGTCTCGCTCGCCGCCAAATATTTGCAATCCGCATTGAAGGATGTCCGGTCCTACGACGGGTTCGAGATTTCGGGGTTGCGCTGGGTCAATACCGTCAAGGGTTGGAACTGGCTCGCCTGCGTGCGTTTCCATGACCACGGCCACGTGCGCATCTATGCGATTTTCGTTCAGGACAATGTCGTCAGCGATGCGCGCTATGCCGTCGAAACGGACGCTTGCGAAGCTCAAACCTACACGCAATTCGATCTGATATCGGGTGAACTCGGGCGACCGACCGCTCCGGTGCAGCAGCCGCTCTATTAGAACATGATCGCGAAACGTGGAAACCGGTTTCCCGCCTTCGCGAAGCCCGCTTCGGCGGGCGAAGGAAGGTCGGACAAGATTATGCTCAAATGACGAATCCAGCCGTTCTATCAAGTGTCATGCCCGCTTCTTATCTTGCCGCCGCTATTGATTCGACGACCTTGCCTCCGCGCGAGGGGCGCCCAAGGAGGTGTCGAGGGATGCTATGAGCAAGGACACAAATCAGGACTTGATTCAGGACTTGCGCCGCGACGTGAGCCCGACGGATCACGCCATGAAACGCGAGACCAACGGCGCGGCGCGGCGTGTGCTGGTCACCGGCGCGACCGGTTTTCTCGGGCGCGCCGTGGTCGCGACATTTGCGGAGAACGGTCAAATTGTGCGCGCCGGCGTGCGGCGCATACCGGTTCCGCCGTTTGGCGATGGCGTCGAAGTGGCGCGGTATCCGGATCTGACGGAATCCTTCGACCTCCGCCCGCTGCTCGACGGCGTGGACACCATGATCCATCTTGCCGGCCTTGAGCGCGGCCGCGGCATCCGGCCCGCGCTCTACGATCTCGTCAATCATCAGGCGACGGCCCGGTTCGCGCGCGCGGCGGCGGCGGCCGGTGTCCGTCATTTCGTTTATGTCTCTTCGCTCTCGGCGCAGAACGGGCCCGCTGCCGATCACGCGCTGACCGAGCGCGATGCCATAGCTCCGGTCGATGCCCAGGGCCGCTCGAAGCTCGCCGCCGAGGAAGCTGTGCGCGCGTCGGGCGTACCGTTCACGATCCTGCGGCCGGTCCCCGTTTACGGCCCCGGCATGAGCGGCGGTCTGGCCTTTTTGTTGCGGGCGGCGGTTTCGCGTCTGCCGCTGCCGGTCCGCGATTTCACCAACCGGCGATCCTATCTCGGCATCGATAATTTTCTCTCGGCCTTGAGCTTCGTCGTCGCGCTGCCCAGAGCAAGCGGAGAAGTTTATCTGGTCTCCGATCCGGGCATTCCGCCGAATATGGCCGACCTGATCACCGCAGTACGGCATGCCGAGGGCCGCCGCGCGCTGCTCATGCCGTCGCAGGTTCAGTATGTCGAGATGCCGCTGCGCATGGCGCGGCTCGGCCATCTATGGGATCGCTATTGCGGCAATTTGCGCGTCAATCCGGGAAAGCTGATCGCGGCCGGCTGGCAACCGGCCTACGACACGCGAGCCGGCATCGCCAAGCTGACGCAGAATTCCGGCGCCGCCTTGCGCCGCGTCACGCCGCCTGCCGCAGCGTCAGCGCCTGATCGACCGCCGATACGACCTGATTGACGGTCAATTCGTCGAGACATTGGCTGCGGCTGTCGAGCCTGCGGTCGCAGCCTTCCTGCTGGCACGGCAGGCACAGCAGAGGATTTTGCACGAGCCACACATTGCCGCGCCGCTGGATCGTGCCGGACGGCGCCCACGGACGATCGAGGCCGCCCTGCGGCCACGGCCCCCAAATGCGCGGATCGGTCGGACCATAGAGCGCCACCGTCGGCGCTCCGGTGGCCGCCGCGAGATGGGTGACCGCGGTGTCGGGACCGATATAGGCGCGTGCCGCACCGATCAAAGCCGAGAGTTCCGGCCACTCGAGCTTGCCGTCGAGACGCACGACATCGCTGCCCTGCCAGACCTGGTCGAGATAGGCCCGATCGGATTGAGCGCCCGTGACCACGGCGCCGAGGCCGCGCTCGCGCAACGCACTCGCGAGCTTGCGCCAGCCGTCGATGCTCCAGCGTTTGTAGGTGAATATCGGCGCCGCATGCACGACGGCATAGGATTGCGCCGGCGCGAGCCCGGAGCGCGTTTCGCCGGAAGGACAAACGATTTCGGCGTGAGCGGGAATGCCGAGCAGTTCGGTCAGCCGCAGGATATCGGGAACGCGATGCTGCTCGCGATCGGTCACGCAGGAGCGGGCGAGCAGAAACCGCTTGGCCGCGGCGGCGAGCCCGTCGGCTTCGAGCAAGCCCGCGCTTTGCCGTCCGGCGATCCATGCCAAAGTGGTCGGCCGGTCGCCGGTCTGCGTCGACAGCGCGAGGTCGTAGCGTTTGCCGATCCGCCGCAGCAGCGCGAGGCCTTCAGCGAAACCGGGGCGATGCGCAATCGCGAGGACATCGGCGAGATCGGGGTTGCCCGCCAATATTCCTTGCGTGCCGGAGAATACCAAAGCGTCGATGCGCGCCGCAGGATAAGCCCGCTTTATGCTGCGAATAAGCGGGGTCGTCAGCAGCACGTCGCCGAGCCGGCGCAAAGCCACGACAAGAATCCGCGGCGCACTGGGCAGGCGAATGGGCGTCATCGCTGCGCCATTGTTTGCAGCACCGGCGCGTCCGGTTCGGCGTCAAGCGACGACATGCCGCGCGTCGCGCGCGCCCGACTGCCGCTCATCACCTCATCGAGCCGCCGCTGATTTGACGGCAAATGCGAGCGGTCGTTATGCGGATGCCACAGATGCAGCACGCCGGTCGCGAACCGGCCGTCCTTGCGCCGCACGCCGGCGTGAAGGAGACGCACCACGAGATCGGAATCCTCGAGACCCCAGCCGGCATAGCTGCAATCGAAGCCGTCGATGCGGTCGAGATCGCCGCGCGCCACGGCGAGATTGCAGGTTTGCGCGCCTTGCCAGTTGTCGCGGTTGAGCTTGCGCAGCGGCCCGAGCGGCAGGCGCAGCGTCGGCACCAGCCGATTGATGCCGCCCTTGAGCCGCTCGCGCAGCAGTGCCGTAAAAGTCCATTGCTCCGCCGCTGTGCCTTGCGCGAGGACGGCCTCCGTCAATTCGCGAGACAGCAGGATGCGATGGCCGGTGACGAACCAGCCCGGCTCGGCAAGCCGGCGATGCGCGGCAATGAAATCGGCGCTCGCCAGGCAATCGCCATCGAGAAAGATGCACAGCTCACCGTCGCTCGCGAGGATGCCGCGGTTGCGGATCTCGCCGCCGCGGAAGCCGCGATGCTCATGGCGCACGTGTTTGAGCGGCACCGGCAAATGCGATCGCCAGCTTTCGATGAGCGCCGAGGTTTCCGGCCGCGAGCCGTCGTCGGCGACGACGATCTCGAAATTCCGGTCCGACTGATGCGACAGCGCACGCAAGGCGGCGTCGAGCGCGTCCTCGCGGTTATAAGTCGTGACGATGACGGAGATGAGCGCCGTGCCTCTCACGATAAACGCTCCGCTGCAACCGCAAACCCAAACGCGAACCCGGGCACGCCCCGCCCGCACGCAACGATCGGCGCATTTGCCCCTAGTCTCTGGTCGCGTGCAACACTGGACAGTACGACCCAAGCACGGTAGCCCAAGCAATCGCAATCAGAACAAGTGAATCTAGGTTCGAATATAAGATATGAATGACAGTTCATATCATGACGTGCTTGCGAAGGGCACAGGGACGCCGGGCGACGGCTCGCCCATTCTCATCGTGCCTTATCTTTGGATCGGCGACTTCGTCCGTTGCCACTCGGTCGCAAAACTGTTGCGGCAACGCTTTCCCGACCGTCCGGTCGATATGCTGGCGTCAACGCTCTGTGCGCCGCTGACCGATTACATGCCGGGGGTGCGCAGGGCCGTGGTTGTCGACCTGCCGCGCAGCCGCCTCGCGCTTGGGCAGCAGAAGGCGTTGGCCGAGCGCCTTAAGCACGAGGGCTATGGCACGGCGCTGATCATGCCGCGCACCTGGAAAGCGGGCCTGGCCCCTTATTTCGCCGGTATTCCCGAGCGCACCGGCTTTGTCGGCGAGGCGCGGTTTTTCCTGCTCAACGACCTTCGCTACGGCGAGAAGAAGCTGCCGCGCATGGTCGACCGTTGCGGCGCGCTGGCGCTGCCGCCTGATGCAAAGCTGCCGGCGGACTGGCCCTTGCCGGAACTTAAGGTCCCGGGCGAGGAGACCGAAGCCTGGCGCCGAAAGCGCGGGCTCGGCGACGACGGCCGTACGATCGTGGCGCTGGCGCCGGGCGCCGTGGGCCCCGCCAAGCGCTGGCCGAAGGAGTATTACGCGAGCTTGGCGCGGAAGCTCCTCGACCGGGGGGTTGCGGTCTGGATCCTCGGCGGTCCGGGTGAAAAGGCAATGGCTGCGGACATTGTCGGGGACACGCAGGCCCGCGACCTCACCGGCGAGGATCTGCGCGACGCCATTCTTGCACTCGCCTGCGCCGCCGCGGCGGTATCCAACGATTCCGGCCTGTTGCACGTCGCAGCCGCGCTCGGCACGCCAGCGATCGGGATTTTCGGCCCGACCAGCCCCTGGCATTGGGCGCCGCTCAATCCGCTTGCCGGAACGATCGAGACCGCGACCAAGCTCGATTGCCGACCCTGCCACAAACCGGACTGCCGCCTGGTCCACCATCGCTGCATGCGCGATATCGCCCCGGACCAGGTCATCTCGGCGGTCGAAAGGGCCTTGGCGGCAGTCCGACCGGCGCCGCGAAGCCCCGGACCTCTTGGACCTAACGACCTGTTCAACGAATTGGTGTAGGGCGAAGGGGTCTTTGGAGAGCGATCTCATGACGGTCCTGGTCACCGGCGGCGCCGGCTATATCGGCAGCCAGATGGTGAACGAGTTGCGCGACGCCGGCGAGCCCGTCGTCGTGCTCGATAATCTCTCGACCGGACACCGCTGGGCGGTTGCCGACGACGTGCCGCTCATTGTCGGCGAAACCGGCGATCAGCCGCTCGTCAGCAAGCTCATCCGCGAGCACGGCGTCGGCGAGATCATCCACTTCGCCGCCTCGATCGTCGTTCCCGACTCGGTGCGCGATCCGCTCGGCTATTACCGCAACAACACCGCCAATTCGCGCGCGCTGATCGAATGCGCGGTCAAGGGCGGCGTGCGCCATTTCATTTTTTCCTCCACCGCTGCGGTCTACGGCAATCCGGCAACGATCCCGGTGCCGGAGGACGCGCCGACGCAGCCGATCTCGCCCTACGGCTGGTCGAAGCTGATGACCGAGATCATGTTGCGCGACGCGAGCCAAGCTCACGGCCTTACGCATGTGATCTTGCGTTATTTCAACGTCGCCGGTGCCGACCCGAAAAACCGCACCGGTCAGTCGAGCGCGGCCTCGACGCATCTCATCAAAGTCGCCGCCGAAGCGGCGCTTGGGCTGCGGCCGAAGCTGCAAGTCTTCGGCACCGATTATCCGACGCCGGACGGCACCTGTATCCGCGACTACATCCATGTCAGCGATCTCGTGCGTGCGCATTCCGACGCGTTACGTCATCTGCGCTCCGGCGCGCCGTCACTGACGCTCAATTGCGGCTACGGTCACGGCTTCTCGGTTCTTGCGGTCATCGACATGATCAAACGCATCGCCGGTGCCGACTTCAAGGTGGAGATGGCGCCGCGGCGTGAGGGCGATCCGGCGCAGATCGTCGCCGCGAGCGAGCGGGCGCGCGCGGCGCTCGGCTGGCAGCCGCGCTTCGACGACCTGTCGACCATTGTCACCCACGCGCTCGCCTGGGAACGCGAACTGATACGGCGGCGCTCCGTCGCCGAGCCGCGATCAGCGAGCGAACGCACTGCCCGCGCCTGACCTCGTCCGCGCCGTTAGCCTCGGACGGCGGGCGCTTCTGCGACGTGGGCAAAATACCCTCGATGCCCGCAGACGGCGACCTATGGATCGTGATATGCAGGGGATCAACGGCGCAAAGCTCGTCGTGTGTCAGGATTGGCAAGCGACCGACAGTCTGTTGGCTGTGCCCGAACAATCGTCGCGGACCGACTGGCGAGTGCCGCTGCAGGAGAATCTGCGATGACAGAACAGATCTACAAATTCAAGGTCGGACAAACGGTCGATCTTATCCCGTCGACGTTTCGGTCGGCGGCGAGTGGCTCCTACCAGATTGTAAGTCTGCGGCCGGCGGAAGACGGAAGCACGCGCTATCGAATTAAGAGCAAGAGCGAGTCCCACGAGCGGGTGGTTTCCGAAAGCGATCTGGTTCTTCCGCCGAAATTCTAAATCCAGTCGCGATGAAGCGGCGCGGACCGGAGCAGCGCTAGCACGCGTCCTCGAGGCGCTTGAAGTCGGCGAGGACGGCTGTGATCAGCTTCTGTCGCCGCGGATCCTCTGCAGCGGGCGTCCTTGCGAAGCAATTGAGCAGATAGCGCGCTTTATCGGCGGCCTCGTGCCAATTCGCCGCCGGCGCCGCGATCAAATGCGATTCCAGTTCGTCTTGGCGAAGCCGCAATTCTCTTTCATTGGCTTCCACATTCGTCAAAAGCCTGCGCAGTTCCGTGGCCTTCTGCGCCGCCATCCCGCGATGCTGATCGAGGTCGACGGTCTTATCGGTCACGACCGGCACCGCGCCGCGTCAACGGATAACCGGCATCCTCATACAAGCGGCGGATGTCATCGCTGCTGTATCGCCGCTCGTCGACTTCGAGGAAAGCGCCAACAAGAAGCTCCGGCGCAAGTTCCTCGATGGCAAAACGGATGGCCTGTGAAGCGTGCGCGAACCGCTTGTATCCGAGCGGCTGGCGCCTCGGAACGCGCCGACGCGTCGGGAACAGTTCGGCAGCGGCATCATAGTCGAACTCGGCTGTGCGCGCTTCGCGCGGCGCCGCCGGTACGTCTTGCGCATAGGCGCTGGAAAGGGCCTTGGCCATTGGATTATCTCCAAAAAGAATCAAAATATGATCAATATGGGCGCTAACAAACGCTGTTCGCATATATGTAGCACACGGAGGTAATGTTAGTTCGGCCAAAAGATATATTTTCGCAATCGCGAGAAAGCGGCAAAGTCGAGAATTCGCGGTGCCGACGACACCATAGCGTCAGACAATCAAGATTACCGGGCGCCGATCTAGTCGAGTTGCGGGCGTGCCGTGACCAATAATCCCCGGTGCGCCAATGCTTGCTTCAACTGCTGAATTGCGAGGTCCCCGGTCGCCGTACTGTTCGCTTTTTCGATATGCCGGAGCAGCGCTTTTAAGGCCGGGTCCTTGTCTCTGATCACCCATCTGCGCGCGAACACCTTCGCTTCGTGCAAGCTCGCGATCCGGACCACTTGGGTCGCGCCGGGAAAGCCGGCGTCGAAATAATCATTCAGGCATACCGACATTTGCTTCCCCAGGCTGCAATTCGCTACCGTGCCGCACTTTCCACGAGGAATGCAATGCGCCGGCAGGAGTGATCCCCGCTGTCCTTCGGTAGATTTTCTGCTGTGCGCGCTGCCGTCTCGGTTTCTGCCAATGGCTCGGACGCCTTTGACAAATCCCCCGATATCTATATAGCCAAGCGCAGGCAGATACCGCCTTGTGCGAAGAGCTTGCCAAAACACGGCGATTTAAAAGTCTCCGCGCTCTCGCAAACGGCAGCCGTGGTGCCCATTAGCCGGCAGAACGTTGGCCGGTAGAGCGTTAGCGGGCAGCAGGTTGGCGGGTAGAACGCTGGCGGGTAGAACGTCGAATAACGGCGTTATCGACTATCGATTGAGGTTCCCGTCGCGGGCGCATCGATCACCCGAACTCGGCATATATGCGCCATCGGTCCGAGCGCCGTGGCCATGAGATCCATTATCCGCTCGATTGAAGAGGAACGCCGCGTGCAGGTTCTCGTCCGTGACAATAATGTGGATCAAGCGCTCAAAGTGCTGAAGAAGAAGATGCAGCGCGAAGGCGTCTTCCGCGAGATGAAGCTCCGCGGCCATTACGAAAAGCCCTCGGAGCGGAAAGTGCGGGAAAAGGCGGAAGCCATCCGCCGCGCCCGCAAGCTTGCCCGCAAGAAATTGCAGCGCGAGGGCCTGTTGCCGATGAAGCCGCGGCCGGTCCCCGGCGCCGCCGGCGGGCGAAGCGGTCCGCCCCGCAGCCCCCGCTTCTGATCGAGGCGCAAGCCCCCTCTTCGCCGATCAATTCAGGATTGGCCTATCGCCGGCGCAAGCGAAACTGCCGAGTTTCGCTTGGAGTTGGCCAAAATTCCTGTTAAATCAACGCCCAGCGCTGAATTTACTTAAATCTTGCCCGTCCCATGGGCAAGAACGCGCCGCCGCGGCCATTGCCCTTCGCGGCCTATGCGGGCAAACAGTTCACGCATGAAACCTGTCACCAATCCTGTCACTAAACCTGCCACAGCCGGTTCCGCGGACGACTATTCGACTTTGCCCCTGGTGCGCCGCCTGCTGGTGGATGAGGCGCTCGAACATTGGCCGCGCTACGCCTTCGCCTTTGCTTTGATGGGGGTTGCGGCGACCGGCACGGCGCTGACCGCCTATCTCCTCGGCACCATGACCAACGAGGCCTATGTCAATCACAACTATCGCGGCATCGTCACTGTCGGCGTGATCGCCATGGTGATTTTCGCCGCCAAAGGCTTTGCCACTTACGGCTCGACCGTCACGCTGTCGTGGATCGGCAACAGCATCATCGCCGAAAATCAGCGCCGTTTGTTCGACAAGCTGTTGCGGGAGGACATCGGCTTTTTTGCCGACCGTCATTCGTCCGAATTCATCGCGCGGCTGACCACAGGCGCCGCCGCGGTCAGCGGCGTCATCAATCTTCTCATCACCGCCATCGGCCGCGATCTGATGTCGCTGATCGGGCTCTGCGGCGTCATGGTGATCCAGGATCCGGCGATGTCGCTGATCGGCTTCGTCGGAGCACCGCCGGCCTTCTTCTTCTTGCGCAAGGTCATCCGCCGCGTGCGCGGCATCGCACGCCTGCAATTCACCGGCGGCACCCGCATCATCGAGACCATGCAGGAAGCGCTGCAAGGCATGCGCATGGTCAAGGCGTTCGGCCTCGAAGACGAGATGCGGCGGCGCCTCAACGACAGCGTGACCTCGGTCCAGCACGAGTTCGAACAAGATGGCGCGCGTCGCCAACCGCGCCAGCCCGATCATGGAAATGCTCGGCGGCTTCACCGTGGCGCTGGCGTCGATCTACGGCGGCTATCGCGTGATCGAGACCGGCGCGACGCCGGGCGAATTCGTCTCCTTCATGGCGGCGTTCCTGCTCGCCTACGAACCGGCAAAGCGCCTTGCCCGGCTCAATATCGACCTCAACAACAATCTGGTCGGCGTCCGCGTCCTCTACGAGATCATCGATACGCCGGCGGGTGAACCGAACGACGACAGTCTGCCGGCGCTGAAGCTTGCGCAATCGCACATCGAGTTCGACCACGTGGACTTTGCCTACCGCGCCGATGCGCCGGTGCTGCAAAGCATGAGCTTTGTCGCGCAGCCCGGACAAGTCACCGCGCTGGTCGGCCCGTCCGGCGGCGGCAAGTCGACCGTGCTCAATCTGCTGCTGCGTTTCTACGAGGTCGGCTCCGGCCGCGTTCTGATCGACGGCCAGAATATCGCTGCGGTATCGCGCGGCTCGCTGCGCCACCAGATCGCCTATGTCGGCCAGATCGTGCATCTGTTCCGCGGCACCGTCCGCGAGAACATCGCGCTCGGCAAGCTTGGCTCAAGCGACGCCGAAATTATCGCCGCCGCCAAAGCCGCGCATGCCCATGACTTCATCATGGGCTTCCCGGCGGGCTACGACACGCAAGTCGGCGAGCACGGCCTGCAGCTCTCCGGCGGCCAGCGCCAGCGCATCTCAATCGCCCGCGCGCTGATCAAGAACGCGCCGATCATCCTGCTCGACGAGGCGACCGCATCGCTCGATTCGGAATCCGAGCGTCATGTGCAGGAAGCCATCGCCGAACTGTGCAAGGGCCGCACCACGCTTGTTATCGCGCATCGGCTGTCGACCATCATGCACGCCGATACGATTCTGGTCGTCGAGAACGGACAGGTCGTCGAAAGCGGCCGGCACGACGAATTGCTGCGCAACAACGGTCGCTATGCCAGCTTCTATCGCTTGCAGCTGCGCGAACAGTCTTCGCCGGTGCAACCATCGACACCAGATATGATCGTCGCGTCGCCGGTTCCTGAAATCGCGCCATCCGTTTGAACGAGTTATCAACTTCTCGACCGAGTTGCCAACGTCCCCTTTCCCTCCAACTTGAAAAAGCCCGCATGAGCACCGACGCGAAAAATTATGTCATCCCGCAGCCGCCGCAGGCGGCGATTGCCGTTGCCGGCACCAGCAAATATTTCCCGGTGCGCCGGCTGTGGTGCGTCGGCCGCAATTACGTCGAGCACATCAAGGAGATGGGCAACGACGTGCGCGAGCCGCCGTTCTTCTTCGCCAAACCGGCCGACGCCGTCGTGCCGGACGGCGGCACCTCGCCCTATCCGTCGCTGACCAAGGATATGCATCACGAGGTCGAGCTCGTCGTCGCGCTCAAGAGCGGCGGCCGCAGCATCCCGGCCGAGAAGGCGCTCGATTGCGTTTACGGTTATGCGGTCGGCATCGACCTGACGCGCCGCGATCTGCAAATCGCCTCGCGCGATATCAAGCGGCCGTGGGAAGTCGGCAAAGCCTTCGATCACTCGGCGCCCTGCGGGCCGCTCAAGCCGGCGTCCGAGATCGGACACCCCGCGAAGGGCCGCATCACGCTCAAGGTCAACGGCAAGATGCGCCAGGACGGCGATCTCAATCAGATGATCTGGAACGTGCCGGAAATCATCTCGAAACTGTCGGAGATGGTCGAGCTCGCGCCCGGTGACATCATCATGACCGGCACGCCGTCGGGCGTCGCCGCCACTGTCGCCGGCGACAAGATCGCGTGCGAAGTCGAGGGCGTCGGCAAGCTTGATGTCACGATCGGGCCGCCGCTGAAATAATTTCAGCCAAAAGCCGCTGCGTATCGCGCCCCGGATTGTATGAAATCGCAATCCGGGCGCGCCGCTCCATTTTTCGTAAATTTGCGCCATATCAATGCGGTCGCGCGCAGCAGGCCGCATAAAAGCGTTTGCCGCTCGCGCCCGGGTATCGGCCGGAACTCGACGAGACGTGGCGCGTTAAGTGGGGACCATTATCCGATTGGAGCCAGATATGGCCGCCCGGCGTGTCACATTGCAGATACAATCACCCATTGCTTTCGGCGACGTCACCATGGTCCCTGCCCCGCTGTGCGGCCGTCCGGAAGCCGAGATGGCGCGTGCGATGGCTGCCGCGCTCTCCGACGTAGATGCTCCGTCGGCATCCGACGTCTATCAGCGGCTCCGCCAAGCCTTCCCGCTGGCACCGTTGAGTGTGCGCGTCGGCGCGCTTGCCGCGCTCATGGAAAAAATCCGGCGCCCGGCGCACTAGAGCATGATCCGGAAAAGTGGAAGCTGGTTTTCCGAAAAGATCATGCTCAATCAAAATGCTAGAGCGTCAATCGATTCAATCTGAAACGATTGCGCCCTAGTCAAAGCCCGAGATAGGCTGAGCGGACTCGGTCGTTGGACAGGAGTTCGGCGCCGCTGCCGGAAAGCGTGATGCGCCCATTCTCCAGAACATAGGCGCGGCTCGCAAGCTTGAGCGACAGCGCGACGTTCTGTTCGACCAATAAACAGGTCAAGCCGTCGCGATTGAGGTCGCGGATCACGTCGAGCACGCCACGCGCGATGGTCGGCGCAAGGCCGAGCGACGGCTCGTCAAACATGATAAGGTCCGGCATGCCCATCAGGGCGCGTGCGATGGCGAGCATTTGCTGTTCACCGCCCGACAAGGTGCCGGCCGATTGCTGCGCGCGCTCGGCAAGACGCGGGAAAAGGGCAAACGCCCGCTCGCGATTTTTCGCCCGCGCGGCGCGCGCTCGCGGCAACATCGCGCCCATGTCGAGATTCTCGGCGACGGACAAAGTCGGGAACACTTGGCGGCCCTCGGCGACCTGTCCGATGCCGAAATCGCAAACGCGGTGGCTCGGCCAGCCGGTGATGTCGGTGTCGCTACATACGATCCGGCCGCGCGCCGGCGTGAGCATTCCGGCGATCGTGCGGATGAGCGTGGTCTTGCCGGCGCCGTTGGCGCCGACAATGGCGACAATGGCGCCCGGCTCGATGTCGAGCGAGATCTCGTCGAGCGCCTGCGCGTCGCCATAAAAGACATCGAGCCCTTCGACGCGCAGCATCACACCGTCCCGCCTTCGAGATCAGATTGGCCGAGATAGGATTGCACGACCGCGGGATCGCGCACGACGGCCTCCGGCGCGCCCTCGGCGATGGACGTGCCGTGATCGAGCACCAGAACGCGCGACGCCAGCGCCATCACCGCGCGCATGACGTGCTCGATCAAAACCACGGTCAAGCCGCGCTCGCGGTTGAGCGCCCGCAATGTCGCGACCATGCGGTCGGTCTCGGTCGGACGCAGTCCGGCCATGACTTCGTCGAGGAGGAGAAGCCTGGGCCCGGTGGCGAGCGCGCGGGCAACTTCGAGACGCTTGCGATCCGGCAGCGTCAGCGTCGAAGCGAGCTGGCCACCTTTATCGAACAAATCGAGGCGCCGCAGCAAAGTCCGTGCATGATCGCGCGCCGCCGCCACATTGCGGCACTGCTGCAAGGCGCCGACGATGACATTGTCTTCCACGCTGAGCCCCGGAAACGGCCGCACCAGCTGGAAGGTGCGCGCGAGGCCGCGGCGGCACACCGCATCCGCCGTCATGCCGTCGATCCGGGCGCCGGCGAATGTGATCGATCCGTCCGTAGGCGCCATCGCTCCGGCAATCAGATTGAACAGCGTGGTCTTGCCGGCGCCGTTGGGACCGATCACCGCGAAGATCGCGCCTTCCGGCACGTCGAAACTGACCTGATCGACGGCGAGGAGCCCGCGGAAGCGTTTGCTGACGGATTGCACCGAGAGGATCGCGGTCATTGCGATCCCTCCGCCACGCCGAGGCGGCGCGCAAGCCACGGCCACACGCCGTTCGGCAGCGCCACGACGACGACAAGCAGGCAGATGCCATAGAACACCTGCTTCCCGCCCGGCAAATCGAGCCCGAAATGCAGCATCACGGCGTTGAGCGCTTCGGCGAGGCCGGTAATGACAAAGGCGCCGAGGATCGGCCCAAACAGCGTGCCGATACCGCCGATCATCGGACCGAGAATGATCTCGATGGAGCGCGAGAAGTTGAAGACCTGCTCGGGGAAAAGGTTGTTGTAAAAGAAGGCGTAGAAGACGCCGGCGAACGCCGTCACGGCGGCCGAGATCATCACCGCATACATCTTATAGCGAAACGTATCGATGCCTGCGGCACGCGCCGCGATTTCGTCCTCGCGGATGGCGAGCCAGAAATAGCCGATCCGGCTCGTCATCAACATGCGGCACAGAACGAAGGCCAGCGCCGTTGCCACGAGGATCACATAGTAGAACATCGCCGGATTGCCGCGCAGCCGCCACAGATCGTTATGCGCGTATTGCGCCACCGGCAGAAACAAACCGGCCGAAGCATTGACGATGTCGAGATGATCGAAGCCGATACGGGCGAATTCGGCGAAGGCGATGGTGAGGATGGCGAAATAAACGCCGGCGACGCCGAAGCGGAAGGCAAGAAAGCCGATCATAGCGCCGCATGCGGCGGTCACCGGTATGGCCGCGAGAAGCCCGATCCAGGGTGCAAGGCCGTAGCGGGTGAACAACAGAGCCGCGACATAGGCGCCGAGCCCGACATAGATGGCGTGGCCGAGCGACAGCTGCCCGGCAAAACCCATCATGATGTTCCAGGCCTGCCCAGCATAGGCGAAGTAGAGAATGAGGATGAGGACCGTGAGCAGATAATCGTTGGCGACAAGGGGCGCGAAGAGAAGCGCTGCGCCAACTACGGCAAGGAGAAACAGCGCGCGGGGGCTGAGACCGCCGGAGAGGCGCGCGGTTTTGCGCGCGATCACGCCAGCCTCTTGCCGAGCAGGCCTTGCGGCCGAAACAGCAGCACCAAGACGAGAATGCCGAAGGCGAACATGCTCTTGGCTGACGGCGTAAATAATAGACCAGCGAACGCCTCGGTGAGCCCGATCAGCACGCCGCCGAGGAGCGCGCCCGGCATGGAGCCGAGCCCGCCGGTGACGACGATGACGAAGGCAAGCAGCGTATAGGTCGGCCCCAGCATCGGCGTCACGTCGATGATGAGCGTCATGACGGCGCCGGCGGCGCCGACGCAAGCGGCGCCGATGGCAAATGTCAGCGCATAAAGATGTTTGACGTTAAGGCCGACCACGAGCGCCCCGGTGTAATTGTCGGCGCAGGCGCGGATCGCCGTGCCGATGCGGGTCAGGCGGAAGAACGCGAACAACAGCGCGGCGAGCAGGATAGCGGCGGCGCCGGCATAGAGCTTCGAGGCGTCGACGATCAGCGGGCCGATCTGGAAACTGTCATAGGCATAGGACGTCTGCACGCTGCGGGCGTCCGGGCCGAAAATGATCAGGAGCCCGTTGACGATGATGAGCCCCAACGCCACCAGCAGCAGGAACTGACTATGCTCGGGCCGGGTGATGAAAGGATTGATCAGCCCGGCCTGTAACGCGTAGCCGCAGACGAACAGAAGCGCCGCGATCGGTACCAGCATCAGCAACGGATCGAGATGAAACTGCGAAAACAGCACGACCGCGAGATACATCGCGACCGTCATCATCTCGCCGTAGGCGAAATTGACGATGCGAATCACTCCGAAAACTACCGAAAGCCCGAGCGCCATCAGGCCGTAGACCAGACCGGTCAAAATCCCGCCGACGGCGACATTTAAATAGACATCGAACGACACCGCGACGCCTTCAGCTACGGTTCTGATACGGCGTCATCGGCCATTCCGGCTTGGCTTGGGCTGCCTCCTTGGGCGCCACCGTCAACAGCTTGCCGCCGCGATTCTGGATGGCGCCGTCCTTGAGCTTGTCGTTCTGGCCCTTGGCATTGAAAGCGATGCCGGGACCGATGCTGACATTGTCGGTGATGTTGGTCGAGCGGATGGCGTCGGCCAGCGCCTTCGGATCGGCCGAACCGGCGCGCTTATAGGCGTCGGCGGCGGTCAACAGCGCCTCGAACGTATAGACGTGATTGGTGCTGAGATTGACGCCGGGGCTGCTCTTGGCCAACGCAGCTTCGAGCACCTTGGCGAGCTTCTTGTTCGGATCCTGGAACGGAACGAAGCTGATCGGCCCGTCGGACAACTTGCCCAGCGTCTTGAGATATTGATCCTCGTACCAGCCCGGTCCCATGCTCATGATCGCCTGCGGCGTCCAGCGCTGCTTGACCAATTCCCGGGTCAGCAGCATCGCATCGTTGAGGCGGCTGACGACCAGGAGCGCGTCGGCATTGGCGGCTTTGGCCTTCGCCACTTCGACCGAGAGATCGCGCGCCGCCGGGTCGTAGGCAATCTCGTCGACGATCGTATACGGCATGTTGAATTTCGGCATGACGACGCCGATGCCCTTCGACATTGCGGTGCCGAACGTGTCGTTGACATGCATGAAGACGGCGGTCTTCGGCGCCGCGCCGGTAATGCCGAACAGTTCGAGCTGATTGGCAAAGGCGCTGCCGAGAATCATCGGCGCAGTCGGGAAATTGCGAAAGACGAATTTGTAACCCTGCTCGGTGATGTCGGGCGCGGCGGCGATATTGATGATGAGCGGGATGCCTTTCTGCTCGGCGACCTGCGCGATGGCTGAAGTTTGGCCGGAATCGAAAGCGCCGACCAGGAGCTGCGCCCCGTCATTGATGAGTTTCTCGGCGCGCGCGCGGGCGGTATCGACATTGGATTCGGTGTCGGCATCCATGATGGCGAGGTCGGGCAGCGCCAGCGATTTCAAGATCGCCGGCGCGACGTCGACCCCGCGCTGGCAGTCCTGACCGATACCCGCCTCGAAGCCCGAACGCGGCAGGAGGACACCAACCTTCAATGCCGCGCTTTGGGCGCGCAGGACGGAGGGTGCCGCGAGCGTGGCGGCCGCCGCGGCGGCGCCGGCGAGCAAATGACGGCGATTGGGCAATAGGCGGACACGCATCATGGATTCCTCCCCGGAAGGCTTTTCTTCATTCACCGTCAAAATGCTAGGGAACCGTTGCGCCCGCGGCAAGCACTCATTTACCCGCCAAAAAGCTGCATGACCGCCGCCGCAATGCGCAAAAGCCGCCGGTCGTGGCCATTGCGCATGACCAGCATGAGCCCGACGGGAAGCGCCATATCCGGGAGCGGCAGCGAAATCGCGCAAAGGTCGAAGAAATTGATGATGGAGGTGTTGCGCAACACCGCCGCGTTGCGGGCGGAGAAAACACCCGGGTCGGCAACCTCGGCCATGGTCGGCGCGACGATCGACGTCGTCGGCATGACAACGACATCGAGTGCAGAAAGCCGCGCGTCCATCTCGCGCACCAGCCGCGTCCAGTCGCGAAAGATATCCGCGTAGCCCGCTTCCGTCACCGCGCAACCGCGCTCGATGCGGACGCGGACATTCGGATCGATGTCGGTGCCGCGCCGCGTCAACCGGTCGCGATGCAAGGCGCAAGCCTCCGGCGGCACGACCCCGCCTTTGGCATTGATCGCCATCATGTCATCGAGCAGCGAAAATTTTTCCCGCGTGAGGCGCACGCCGTTGCCGTCGAGCCGCGCCAGCGCGCCCGAAAATGCCGCACCTGTCGTTGCGTCCAATTGCTCAAGCGGGAGCCCTTCCGCGACGCCGAACTTAAGTTCGGCAAGCGCAATGGGCTCGAGCGGGGTAAACGCCTCACCGGCCATGACCGCGTCCGCTCTGGCACAGTCGGCGACGCTCTTTGCGATCGGGCCGATCGAATTGAGCGTCTTGCTCAGCGGAAATGCGCCAATGGTCGGAACGCGCTGCCGGCTCGGCTTGAAGCCGACGAGACCGCACAAAGCCGCCGGCACGCGGACCGAGCCGCCGGTATCGGTGCCGATCGCGATCTCGCTCATCTCGTCGGCGACCGTGATCGGCGCGCCCGACGAGGAGCCGCCGGGCACGCGCTTGCGATCGCGCGGATTGCCCGGCGTGCCAAAATGCGGATTGGCGCCGATGCCGGAAAACGCGAATTCGGTCATATTGGTCTTGGCGACGATCACCGCGCCGGCGGCGCGCAACCGCGCCACTGCGACCGCATCGGCGCGGGCTGGTGCAGCCTCCTCGGCGAGGATCTTTGACCCGGCGCGGGTCACTTCGCCCGCGACATCGAACAAATCCTTGATGCTCACGATGGCGCCGTCGAGCGGCCCGAGGCTTCCCCCGCGCGCGGCGCGCGCGTCGGCGGCATCGGCCGCGGCGCGGGCGTTACCGGCATAGACCGTAAGACAGGCCCGCGCGCCCTCGCCGTTCGGATCGGCGATGCGCGAGAGCGCCTGTTCAACTCGGTCGCGGCAGGAGAGACGGCTCATGCAGGCACTCGCGGCTGGCTTCGATCTGGAATATATACCCGTCATTAGCAGCGCCAACGACAGCGACGCAATCTAGGGAATGGGAAGCATGTTGGGGAATTTGCCAAACGGTAAGCCGGCACTGAGTTTCATTGGCTTCGGCGAAGCGGGCCAGGCGATTGCCGCAGGCCTCGCCGAAGCGGGTGCGGTCGGGCGGATGGCGGCGTGGGATATCCTGTTTCCGCAGCGTGAAGGCGAAAAGCTCGCGCAAGCTGTCGCAGCCATTGGCGTCCGCCAGGCCAGTTCGGCGGCCGACGCGGTGCGCGACGCCGACATCGTCATCGCCGCGGTCACGGCGGCCTCAAGCGTCGATGCGGCAAAATCGGTCAAATCGCATCTTGTCGCGCAACCGTTCTTCCTCGACATCAATTCGGTATCGCCCGGCCGCAAGCAGGAAACCGGAAACCTCTTGGGCGATGCCGCGCGTTATGTCGATGTCGCCGTGCTGGCGCCCATCTATCCGGCGCGGCATCAGACGCCGATGCTGCTCGCGGGACCGCATGCCGAGGCGGTTGCGCCCACTCTCTCAGCGCTCGGCATGCGCGCGAGCATTGCCGGGCCGGAAGTCGGCGCCGCGGCGGCGATCAAGATGGTGCGCAGCGTCATGATCAAGGGCATCGAGGCGCTGACGGTGGAATGCTTTCTCGCGGCGGCCCGCGCCGGCGTGATCGACGAAGTCGCGGCCTCGATGAAGAACAATTATCCCGGTCTCGATTGGGCAAAGGTTGTGCCCTACAATATCGAGCGCATGGCCAGCCACGGCGAGCGCCGCGCCGCCGAGATGGAAGAAGTCGCCGACACGCTGCGCGAGCTCGGCGTCGAGCCGCTGATGGCGAGCGCGACCGTCAAGCGCCAGCGCGAAATGGGCCAGATCGGCAAGCAGCAATCGGTGCGCGGCGCGCTCGACAAGGACCGCAAGGTCATGCTCAACGCCATCAGTGCTGCGGCGCGCGACCGGCACTGAGGATTCTTATCGCCGCTTCTGCTGGCCGATGAATTCCGCCAACCATTGATACGACGCTTTCGGCGTGCGCCGCAGCGCCGTGCCGATGAAGTCCACGCGGATGATGCCGAAGCGCCGGCTGTAGCCTTGCGCCCATTCGAAATTATCGAGCAACGACCAGACGAAATAGCCGCGTAGATTGACGCCGGCCGCGACCGCGCGTTGCGCGGCGGCAAGGTGATCGTGGAGATAGGCGATACGCTCGGCGTCATGAACCACGCCGTCAGCTGAGACGATATCTTCGTAGCAGGCGCCGTTCTCGGTGATGTAGATTTCCGGCTTGTTGTAGCGCGCGCTGACCCGGATCAGCTCTTCGGTGAGGCTGTTCGCATCGACCGGCCAGCCCATCGCCGTGACCGGCGTGCCGGGCGGCAGCGCGCCGAACCAGGCGCCGAACAGGCTATCGGGCGCATCCTCGACATACATCGGCGCGTAGTCATTCATGCCGATGAAATCGAGCGGCTGATGGATCGTTGCGAGATCGTCGCCGACGACGAGCGGGGCAAAATCGCCGGCGACCGGCGCCGCGTAGCGGCCCAGCATTTGCGGGTCGAGACAGGCGCCGTTCCACATCGCCTCAAACCGTTCGGTGGCACGGCGATCCTCGTCGCGGTTGGAAGCCGGCCGCGCCCGTTGCAGCGACACGACCGTGCCGATGCGAAAATCCGCCCGCTCGGCGCGCAACGTCTGCACCGCCCGGCCATGCGCCAGATTCTGGTGATGCATCGCCGCGAGCATATTCGGCAGCCCTTTGACGCCCGGCGCGTTCTCGCCGGTGCCGTAGCCGAACAGCGCATGAATGTTGGGCTCGTTGAACGTTATCCAATGCTTGACGCGATCGCCGAGGCGCCTGGCGACGATGCCGGCATAGTCGGCGAATTTCTGCGCGGTGTCGCGGTTGCGCCAGCCGCCCTTATCTTCAAGTGCCTGCGGCAGGTCCCAATGATAAAGACACAGCCACGGCGTGATGGCGCGCGCCGCGAGCCCGTCGACCAGCCGATCGTAGAAGTCGAGACCGCGCTGCTCGACGACACCCGAACCATTGGGAAGAATGCGCGGCCAGGCGACCGAAAAGCGATAATCGGTGAAGCCGCCGCGCGACAAGAGCTCGATATCCTCGGGCCAGCGGTGATAGTGATCGCAGGCGACATCGCCGGTATCGCCGCCCTTCACCCGCCCCGGCGAATGCGAATAGACGTCCCAGATGCTCTTGCCGCGGCCGTCGGTATCGACCGCGCCCTCGATCTGGTAGCTCGAGGTCGAAGCGCCCCAAACGAAGTTTTCCGGAAACATCATCTCGTCCGCGATTGCCGGCCCCGGCCGCAACAAGTGCGGCACGGCCAAAGGACCAAGGGTGGCGGCCAGCAAGCGCCGGCGCGAGACTGTCAGCATCTATCCCCTAAGGACGTTGCAATCGTTGCACAGCGGCAAGCCGATAAAATTCTCCGCTACCGAATATCACCTTCGGCGCCCTTTGCGGCGCTCGCGCGGCGTCACCCGGGAGGTCTTGGGCACCGGCCGGCGCGACGCCTTGGCGCCGCTCTTGCGCGGCGGCAGCGCGCCGCTCGCGGCAAGCCGCATGGTCCAATATTCCCAGGTCCGCGAAGCCGCCGTCGGCAGCACGGCGAGCGCGCCGGCAAGCTTGACCTCGCCGGGATAAAGCGGCTGCGGCGTGCCGAGCGCCATCGCCCGCAACTGATAATCGGCATTTTGACACATGAAGATCGCGCGCGACACCATCTCCCGCAGACTGCCGCCGACCACGGTCGCGCCGTGCCGGTTCATCATGACGGCGGAGTGCTTGCCGAGCGCCCGCGCCAGCGATTGGCCCTCCTCCGGCTTGACGACCAGAAGATTGGTATCGCCGAATTCGTCGTGCTGATCCCAGAACGGCGCCTCCAGCCCCATCGTGCCGCCGAGATGAAACACCGGCACGACCGGCTTGCCGGCAATGGCGAACGGCATGATCGCCGGCGCGTGATGGTGGACCACCGCCATGACGTCGCTGCGCGCCGCAAAGATGCAGCCGTGAATGACGCGCTCGGCATAAAGCTGGACCTTGGGCGGCCGCACCGGCTGCGAATTGAGCGTGTATTCCAAAATGTCATCCGGCTCGATGAGGAGCGGCGACCGCGAGCGTGACAGGAGGTAGCGGCCCGGATCGGTCGGATGGCGCACGCTGACATGGCCGAAGGCGTCAAGCACGCCCTCATGGGCAAGAATGCGGTTGGCGAGCGCGAGTTCCTCGATGATATCGTTTAATTTATCGGCCACAACTTCCCCCTGTAATGACGGCTTGCAATGACGTTGGCATGGCTGGCGGCGCCAAATTTCGGCAAAATCGCTGCGCCGTCAACTCGGGCGCATTAACGGCGCGAAACGTGCTGCCGCACCCCTGACACCCGCAGCCATTGTCAATTCGGGCGGTCGCGATGGGAAATCTCGATGACGCGGGCGCGGGCAGCGAGCGCGTCGACCAGCGCGTCGGCCTTGGTCTTGTTGGCGCTATCGAGATTGGCGTCCCATTCGTCGAGCAGATAGACTTCGGCATCGGTGCAGTCGACGATTTCCTGGAGCGATTTGAGCTGCCGCTCGCCGGACGAGAAGCCGAGCCTGTTGTCCATCGATTCGGCGACCACGACGACGTCATCCTCGTCGTCACCTTCGACATCGACCGGATCGACGCCAGAGGTGAACTGAAAGACCAGCCGGTCGGTGGTCGGCCAGTAATAGGCGCGCTTCTTCATCTCGGTTTTCAGGCTTGCCAGCAGCGAGGATTTTCCGGCGCCGTTGCCGCCGCGCACATTGATGCGTCCGTTAGGCCGCGCCAGCGCGATGCGCAACGCGTCGCCGAGCGAGGATACGACATGGGCGTTGTCGCCCTCGCGCAGAACGAGCTTGTCGAATTTGATGCGGTGGTCGAAATCCGGATCGGGCTGCGGCCGCATATTGGCGGCGACGCCGCCGAAGCGCGTCCAGATGGCAATGAAATCGTTCCAGCCGGTCGCGAGCAGATGCAGCTCGTAGGTCATCTCGATCTGCCGCGGCAGCGTCGTCGCGAGCCCGACCAGAAGCGCGGTATCGCCGACATTGTGCATGGCGACCGAGGTGATGGTGGCGAACACGATGGCGAGGCTGACAATGCCGCTCATCGCGCTCATGCCCTCGCGCGCGACGATGGCGCGAACCTGCGCGGTCAAGCCCTCGCGCAGCCGGGTCTTGAAGCCCCCGAGCCACAGCCGGAGATTATAGCGGTTGCCGACGAGGATATTGTCCCAGGCGGTATAGCCTTGCGCGGTGACGCGGTTGTTCCGGCGCTGGTTTTCGAGATAAGCGTGCGCGATCGGGTTCTGCAGCACCCACTGCATCAGCAGCAATGCGCCGAAAGCGCCGACATAGGCGAATGGCAGGATCGGATCGATCTCGGCGCCGAGCACGAGCGCGTTGAAGACGAGGCCTAGAAAAAGCTTGAGCGCGAATTCCAGCTCGTACATGACGTTGAAGAAGACCTGGAAGGTCTCGCCGGTCAGGAACGGCTCGATCTGCTCGCGCGTCGCCTTGTCATTGAGCAATTTGACCTTGCCGCGATTCTCGCGCGCGAAACGCAGCATGTATTTGCCGAAGCCGCGATATCCGGCGCGCTCGGCAAAGACCCAGCTGATGACGCCGACCACATATGACGCCGACTGCGCCGAAAGAATCCAGATCAGATCGGTGAGCAGGAACTCACCGACCGCGACGCGGCGTCCGGCATTGATGACGAGCCAGGTCGTCGCCGCGGCCAGCATCGCCTCGACCACCATCATGATGACCATCACGAAGAGCGACGGCGAGAGCAGATAGCGAGCAAGCTCGAAGCGTGAGATCTGCGGTTGCGGCATGAATATCCCGGCGTGACGGCTTTGCGCCGCGACATGACTTAGCGCGCAATTCTAACGGCATCCAGACGCGAATTTAAGCGCAAGCGCAATGCGGTGGGGAGGGAATTTATGTGTTCTACCAACAACTTTTGGCGAATGGCAAGCTTTGATGAACGGTAAGCGCCGACCGCTTGGCCGTTTCAGGCCTCGGCGGGTTTTCGGCTTTCAAGGTCCGATTGCAGGCGATTGATGTTGTCGAACAGCCGCTCCGTCGCCAGGCGGAGAAAATAGAAGCCGAAGGTCGGGTTCTGGTAGTAGAGTTCCTCGACCTGCTCATAGGTGATCGACAGCGCTTCGCCGTCGGCGATGCATTCGAGCGTCGCGGTGCGGCGATTGTCCGGCGCCAGCATCGCCAGCTCGCCCACGACCTGGCCCGGCTTGAGCTCGATGCCGAGCTCGTGCAGCAGGAAGCGGCCGGCGACGATGCAGAACATCTCGTGGGCTTCCTCGCCTTTGGCGAACAGGATGTCGCCCTTGCGGAACAGCCGCCGCGCCATGAACGGCTTGAGCCAGTCCATTGTCGTCGAGCCACGGATCGCATTGCGCACGTTCTTGATCAGAACCATCATCTGATAAAGCCGATAGCCATTGAGCGGCAGAGCGACGGTTTGGAGACCCAGCGGTATCCATTCGTGCGAGGCGGCGTAAAAGGCGATCAGCACGAGATTGGCGACAATGGCGAGGATACGCAGCGGAACCATGGTCTTGGTCGAGGCGGTCGCCACGATCATCAGCGATCCGACGCTGTTTAACAGATTTTCCCAATGCATCAGTCGCCTCCGCCTTCGGTCCTTGCCGCGCGCATCCTACGCTTGCAGCTCAATCTTGCAGTTGCACCCACTTGCACCCACTTGCACCGCGATTGTGACATCGCGGTGAGCAGTCCAGAATCTAAAGCGTTATCGATTTTAAGGGAACGATATTCGGCCTCAGCCTGCGCCGCGCCCGCCCGCACCGAGGCACCTGCGCTGATCCGTCGTCTTGCTCGAATTTGGTTGTCTGATAGCGGGCCCTATCAGCATTTACTGTGACGTCCGTCATTTACTGCAAAGCCCGCGATTTACTGTAATGCGGGCGTTTACTGTAACGCTTTCGGGGCCGCAACGGAGCGGTCCGAGGCACAATTTCGGCTGGCCGATTCGGCCTTGACGGCGTAATTTGGCTCGCGGAGCGAGAAAGCTCCCAACCAGATTACCCCCTACGGAGACGGCGTCATAGTTAAGAGCGCTCTCGCGAATATTGCGTATTTCACCGCGCCGTTACGCCGTCTCGGCGCATCGAATTTCGCTCGCTTAGTCGTCATCATTATCGGCCTCTCGGCCATGACGGCCTATACGATGCCGGATCTGCAGAGTTCGGCCGGCCGCTGGCTGACGGCGTGCCTGTGGTCGTGTCTCGGCTATTTCGCCATCGATTCCGGCGTCCGCGCGCGCACCGCGATACAGGCCGGGGCGGCGCGCAGCTATGTCCTCTCGGCGTCCGGCTTCATCGACTTGATCGGCGTGATCGCCGTTCCGCTTGCGCTGGTCTGCGGCATCGATGCGCCGACGGCATGGCTGTGGGCGTCGTTATGGATCCTCAAGCTCGCCCAGCTCTCGCCGGGCTTCGCCCAGCTTGGCCGCGTCTTCGCGCTCGAAGCAAAGCCGCTGGCCAGCGTGTTCGCGATGTTTCTGATCATCCTTGTCCTCGCCTCGGCGCTCATGCTGGTCACCGAGCGCGGCCAGCAGCCCAACGCCTTCGGCACCATGCCGCAAGCGCTGTGGTGGGCCGTGGTGACGCTGACGACGACCGGCTATGGCGACGAAGTGCCGATCACGCAATTGGGGCGCCTCATCGGCGGGGTGGTGATGATCGGCGGCATCGCCACTTTCGGATTGTGCACCGGTATTCTGGCGACCGGCTTTGCCGCAGAAACCCGGCGGCGCAACTTCATTCAGACCTGGGACCTCGTCAGCAAGGTGCCGTTTTTCCAATCGCTCGATCCGTCGGCGATCACCGAAATCACCCACATGCTGCGGCGCCTCGAGGTCCCGGAACGGACCGCCATCATCCGTCGCGGCAAGGTCGGCGATTGCATGTATTTCATCGCCGCCGGCGAGGTGCAGGTCGACGTCAAACCGGCGCCGGTCCGCCTTGGCGCGGGGACGTTCTTCGGCGAACTCGCCCTGCTCGGCGATTTGGTGCGCAGCGCCAATGTCACGACGACCATGCCGTCGACACTGCTTATTCTCGATCTCGCCGATTTCCGCACCTTGACCGCGCACCATCCGGAGCTCAAGCGCGCCATCGACGCCGAGGGCCAGCGGCGCATGAAGGAAAACCAGCAGGTGCGTGAAGTGCAGCGTCTTGGCGGCGCCGCACCCTCCTGACTTGACGAGCACGGTGGTTTTAAAGGCTAAGTCATTTTAGAGAGTGTCGAAGGCGAGTGATTTCATGGCAAATCCTGTTGCATTGATTACCGGGGCGACCGGTCAAGACGGCGCCTATCTGGCCGAGCTTTTGCTGGCCAAAGGCTATGTCGTGCACGGCATCAAACGGCGCTCATCTTCGTTCAATACCGCGCGTGTCGATCATCTGTACAAAGACCCGCATGGCTCCGGCGTGCGGTTTTTCCTGCACTACGGCGACATGACGGATTCGACGAACCTCATCCGCATCATTCAGGAGGTGCAGCCCACCGAAATCTATAATCTGGCGGCGCAGAGCCATGTCCGCGTCTCGTTCGAAACGCCGGAATACACCGCCAATGCCGACGCGCTCGGCACCTTGCGGCTGCTCGAAGCGATCCGCATTTTGCGCCTCGAAGACAAGGTGCGGTTCTATCAGGCCTCGACGTCGGAGCTTTACGGCATGGCGCAGGAGGTGCCGCAGCGCGAGACGACGCCGTTTTACCCGCGCTCGCCCTATGCGGTGGCGAAGCTCTACGCCTATTGGATCACGGTCAATTACCGCGAGGCCTACAAGATGCACGCCTCGAACGGCATTCTGTTCAATCACGAAGGACCGACGCGCGGCGAGACCTTCGTCACCAGAAAGATCAGCCGGGCGGTGGCGGCCATCGAGCTTGGCTTGCAGGACAGACTGTTCCTCGGCAACCTCTCGGCGCGGCGCGACTGGGGCCACGCGCGCGATTATGTCGAAGGCATGTGGCTGATGCTGCAGCAGCCCGAGCCCGACGATTATGTGTTGGCGACCGGCGAAGAGCACTCGGTGCGCGAATTCGCCGAGAAAGCGTTCGGCTGCATCGGCAAGAAAATCGAATGGCGCGGCTCGGGCGTGGCCGAGCAAGGCGTCGATACGCGCGATGGCCGTGTCCTGATCGAAATCGATCCGCGCTATTTCCGGCCGACGGAAACCGACGCGCTGCTCGGCGACCCAAGCAAGGCGCGGGAGAAGCTCGGCTGGAAACACAAGGTATCGTTCGACCAACTGGTCCGCGAAATGGTCGAGACCGATCTGAGCGAGATGCGCCGCGATGGCGCGCATCGCAACGTGCATGACTAGAACGCAACATGACTAAAGCGCAACATGATCAAGGCGGCAAAGTGAGCGAAGCGCCGGTCATATTCGACCTCAACGGCAAGCGCGTCTTCGTGACCGGCCACGCCGGCATGGTCGGCTCCGCGATCATGCGGCGGCTGGCCCGCGAAAACTGCGACATCATCACCGCGTCGCGGCGCGAACTCGATTTGCGCAATTCGGAGGACGTCGACCGCTTCATGGCGCAGAAGAAGCCCGACGCGGTTTTCGTCGCCGCCGGCAAGGTCGGCGGCATCCGCGCCAACAGTGCCTATCCCGCCGAATTCATCACCGACAATCTCGCCATCGCGCTCAATTCCATCCGCTCGGCGCACCGGCATAGCGTGAAGAAGCTCGTCTATCTCGGCTCCTCCTGCATCTATCCGCGCGAGGCGCCACAGCCGATGGCGCCGGAAGCCCTGCTGACCGGCCCGCTCGAGCCGACCAACCAATGGTATGCGGTCGCCAAGATCGCCGGCATCAAAATGTGCGAGGCGTACCGCCAGCAATATGGCGCGGATTTCGTCTCGGTGATGCCGACCAATCTCTACGGGCCTGGCGACAATTACCATCCCGAAGACAGCCATGTCCCTGCGGCTTTGGTCCGGCGGTTTCACGAGGCCAAGATCAATGGCGCCGAAAGCGTTCTGGTCTGGGGCACCGGCACGCCGCTGCGCGAATTCCTCGCCGTCGACGACCTCGCCGATGCCTGCGTGTTCGTCATGAAACGCTATTCGGACCTTGAATTTCTCAATGTCGGCACCGGCGAAGACGTATCGATTGCCGAATTCGCCCGGCTGATCGCCGACGTCACAGGCTTCCGCGGCAAGATCGGTTTCGACACATCGCGGCCCGACGGCGCGCCGCGCAAGCTGCTCGACGTGTCGCGCATCAATGCGCTGGGCTGGCGCGCGACGATACCGCTGCGCGAAGGCTTACAGCGCATGTACGCCGATTTCGTCGCGCATTACGACGCCATCCGCGCCAAGACCGAAAAACGTTCAGCGTAGCAACCGCCCTACTCCGCCGGCACCCATTTCTGCAGGCGCTTTCCGGTATCGACCTCGCCGGTATAGAGATTGCCGCGCGAATCGAACGCGCCGGCATGCAGCCAATGAAATTGGCCGGCACTGCGGCCAGGGCTGCCGAATGTGCTGACCACGGCCCCATCGCTGACGCGCACTGCATCCATCACATTGTTGGTGCCGTCGAGCAGGATGAAATATTTCTGCTTCTTGTCGAGCGGCGAGAAGGCGAGATTCCAGGCCGAGCCCGAGCCTTGGGTCTTCGCGTCGAAGACGTATTGGCGCACGAAGGTGCCGTCCTTCTGGAACACCTGCACGCGGTTGTTGCTGCGGTCGCAGACATAGACCAGGCCATCCTTGGACAGGCCGATGCAATGCACCGGATTGGCGAATTGCGGCGAGTCCGGCGTGTAGGCCGGCAGCTTATCGTCGGTCGGCGGCTTGCCGTAGGCGCCCCAGATGCGTTTGATGTCGCCGGTATCGGCGTCGAGCACGGCGACGCGGTGATTGCCGTAGCCATCGGCAACATAGATTTCATTGGCCTTGGGATCGAGCTTCAGATCGGCGGCGCGGCCGAACTGCGTCAGGTCGGTGCTCGATGTCAGCGGACCGCGCTTGCCGAGCTGTTTGACGAATTTTCCGTCCACGGTGAATTTCAGCACCATATTGTCGGTTTCGCCGTTGCCGGAGAGCCAGACGAAGCCCTTGTTGTCGACGAGAATGCCGTGCTCCTGCAGCGGCCAGTCGTAGCCCTGATTGTCGCCGGATTGGGCGTAAGGCCCGCCCCAGGATTTCACGACATTGCCGGCCTGATCGAAGACCAGCACCGAGGGCGCCGGCACGCAGCATTTCGAGCGCGGCGGGTTGAGCGCTGCGCCCTTCTCGTCATCGGTGAGCGAGCGCGGGCGCTGAAACACCCAGATATTGTCCTGCGCATCGACCGTCATGCCGCCGACCTGGCCGAGAATCCAGTTATTGGGCAGCGGCTTTGGCCAATACGGATCGACGCGGAACGCCGGGCTTTGGGCATGGGCGGGGGAAGCCGCTGCTGCAAGCGAGAGCAACGCGAACAAAGTGGCAAGCCACGTTTTCATTTTCGACGTCCCTCATGTCTCGTCATGGCGGGCTCGTCCCGGCCATCCACGTCTTTGGTCCTTGCAAAAGACTGAGCAGCACTGGCGAGCGAAGCTACGCCGTTCTTCGAACGTCTATGGCCAAGCATGACGAATTTAGTGAATCTCCGGCTCGGCGATCGGCGCCTGGCCTTGCAGAAAATCGAAATCGCAGCCCTCGTCGGCCTGGCCGATATGCTGCGAAAACATCGCGCCGTAGCCGCGCAGATAATGCGGCGGCGGCGCCTTCCAGGCGGCGCGGCGGCGCGACAGCTCCTCCTCGCCGACATGCAGATGAATGCTGCGCTTGCCGACATCGATTTCGATCTCGTCGCCGGTCTGCACGAAAGCGAGCGGCCCGCCGACAAAGCTCTCCGGCGCGACGTGGAGGATGCAGGCGCCGTAGCTCGTGCCGCTCATGCGCGCGTCGGAGATGCGCAGCATGTCGCGCACGCCGGCCTTGAGCAGCTTTTTCGGAATCGGCAACTGGCCCCATTCCGGCATGCCGGGGCCGCCCTTCGGCCCGCCGTTCTTGAGCACCAGCACATGGTCGGGCGTGACATCGAGATCGTCGCGATCGACCGCGCGCGCCATCTCGTCGTAATTCTCGAACGCCAACGCCTTGCCGCGATGTTGCAGAAAGCGCTGCTCCGCGGCCGCGGGCTTCATCACGCAACCGCGCGGAGCGAGATTGCCGGTGAGCACCGCTGTGGCGCCTTCCGGATAGAGCGGCTCCTTGAGCGAATGGATGACATCGGGCAGATGCACTTGCGTGCCGGCAAGCGCCTCGCCTAAGGTCTTGCCGCTCACGGTGATGGCGGACAAATCCAGCAGATCCCGCATCTGCCCCATCAGTGCGCGCAAGCCGCCGGCATAAAAGAAGTCCTCCATCAGATATTTGCCGGACGGCGTGATATTGGCGATCACCGGCACCTGCCGCGAGATCGCATCGAACTTCGCCATGTCGAGCGGCACGCCGGCACGGCGCGCCATGGCGATGACGTGAATGATGGCATTGGTCGAGCCGCCGAGCGCCATATGCACGCGAATGGCGTTGTCGAAGGCAGCCGGCGTGAGAATTTTATCCGGCGTCATATCTTCCCACACCATGTCGACGGCGCGGCGGCCGGCTGAGGCGCACATGCGCGGATGATTGGCATCCGGCGCCGGGATCGACGACGCGCCCGGCAGCGCAAGCCCGAGCGCTTCGGTGATCGCCATCATGGTCGCGGCGGTGCCCATCACCATGCAGGTGCCGAACGAACGCGAAATGCCGCTCTCGATCTCGTTCCACTCCTCGTCGCCGATGCGGCCGGCGCGTTTCTCGTCCCAATATTTCCAGGCGTCGGAGCCCGAGCCCAGAACGTGGCCGCGCCAATTGCCGCGCAGCATCGGGCCTGCCGGCACATAGATTGCGGGGATGCCCATGCTGATCGCGCCCATGATCAGGCCGGGCGTGGTCTTGTCGCAGCCGCCCATCAGCACCGCGCCGTCGATCGGGTGACTGCGCAAGAGCTCCTCGCATTCCATGGCGAGGAAATTGCGATAGAGCATGGTCGACGGCTTGACGAACGGCTCGGCGAGCGACATCGCCGGCAATTCGATGGGAAAGCCGCCGGCCTGATAGACGCCGCGTTTGACGTCCTCGGCGCGGTCGCGCAGATGACCGTGGCAGGCGTTGATCTCGCTCCACGTGTTGATGATGCCGATGACCGGCTTGCCGGCCCAATCGTTCTGGTCATAGCCGAATTGGCGCAGCCGCGAACGGTGGCCGAACGAGCGCAGATCGTTCTTGCCGAGCCAGCGATAGGAGCGCAGCTCTTCAGGCGACTTCTTATGTTCCATCGTCATGATCCTACTGCGGCCGACGTTCAGCAAATCCAGTTTCAAAAGTTTCGCCGCGTTGCGCCAGAAAATCTTGTCGCGTTCATCGTCTGGTCACTCTGAGGCTCTCGACGACTTTGATTGCGCGCGGTTTCAGCGAAGTCAGCGGCGGCGCATCACTGCCATAGAGCACGCGATCGGCACCCACCGAATCGACAACGAGCTGGGCTGCCGGCGGATGATAGGTCACGGTATCGAAATACATGCGCTTGGCGTAATAGCCGGGCTCATGTTTGATCTTGATCGGGGCGTAGGACCCTAAGAAATAACATTCTTCCTGAAGTTCATAAGCGTAGTTCAGGCGCCCGATCACTTCCCAAAGGCCGCCGCCGCCGTGGGAAGCCACAATCGTCGCGCGCGGAAAATCTTCCAGAATGCCGCGCACGATCAACCGCGACAGCGCCAGACACAGATCCGCCGGCCGGCCGACGCTCGAGGCCAGCCGATAGTCCTTCACCCGCTCCTCACCAAAGCCGACATGCGGCGGATGAATGAACACCGGCACATCGAGATCCTGCACCAATTCCCAGAACGGCCGGGCCTCGTCATCGTCGGGATAATGGCCCTTGTGACTCGAATGGATGAGAATGCCTTTCAGTCCGAGCTGGCGGATGGCGCGCTCGGTCTCCTTGATGAAGGCCGGCCCGCCGCAAGGCAGCATGGTGGCGAAGCCATAGAGCTTGCCCTTGTGCTCGCTCTGAATCTCCGCGGCATAGTCCGACCAGCGCTGGATCGCCTTGAGCTCATCGGCCTCGGCTTTGCCGCGCATGTAATGCGCCGCGTTGCTGAAAACGGTGACATCGATGCCGCAGCGATGATGCGCATCGAGCACGTTCTCCAGTGTCATCGGGCAGCGCCCGGCCCAAGTCGGGCCGCTCTTGCCGTCCCAGGCGAGCGCATCGGCGGCCGCTTCTTCCGGCGGATAGACGTGTGTATGCCATTCGATGATCATGTGCTTTCCGAATTTCCCTCCCCTGTGCGGGCGGGCTGGGGTTGCTGAACTTGGATTATTGCGGCTCCATGCCGGTTTCGCGGACGAGGCGGGCCGAAACAGCGCGGTCCTCCTTCAGGAAGCGCGCGAACTCTTCCGGCGTATCGAACACGGGTTCGAGGCCCATGTCGATCAACCGCTTCTGCCGGAATTCCGGATCGCCGCCGATGGCAGCGAACGCGTCGTGCAGCTTGTGAATAATCTCTGGCGGCGTTCCGGCCGGCGCGACGATGCCGAAATAAAGCCGGGTGAGATTGTCGCCGTAGCCGAGCTCGGTCAGGGTGGGAACGTCAGGCAGAAGCGGCGAGCGTTTTTTGCTGTCGACGGCGATCGCCGTGACGCTGCCGTTGCGGATCAAGGACAGCCAATTCGAAAGTCCGAAGAAGGCAATCGGTGTCGAGCCGCCCATCACATTATTGACCGCTTCGGCGCCGCCGCGGAACGGCACTTTGACAATGTCGCTGCCGGTCGCCTTGCTCCATTTGTCCATGAAGGCGATCAGCGGGATCGAGGCGGCGGTGTAGCTCAACGTTCCCGGCTTCGCCTTCGACAGCGCAGCGAGGTCGGCGAGCGAGTGCACGTTCAACGACGCATTCGCCACCAGGACCTGGGTCGAGAAAAACGGATTGGTGACGGCGGCAAAATCCTTCTCCGGGTCGTAGGGGATTTGCTTGAATAGGAACTGGTTATAAGCGAGCGTCTCCGACGGCAGGATGCAGATCGTGTAGCCGTCGTTTGCCGCTTCGGCGCAAGCGCGGCCGCCGACATTCATGGCGCCACCCGGACGGTTTTCGACGACGATCGGCTGGCCGAAGCGCTTGCGGACCTCCTCGCCGAGAACCCGCATGAACACATCGCTGGTGCCGCCGGCGCTGGTCGCGGTCAGCGCCCGGATCGGCCGCGCCGGATAATCTTGCGCCACGGCCGCCGAACAGAGGGCGGCGAGACACAGCGCAAAAACAAACCGCTTCACCCGTCACTCCGCCGTGGCGCCGGTGGCCTTCACGACCTTGGCCCATTTGTCGGTTTCCGCGGCGATGACTTTGCCGAAATCCTCAGGGCTGCCGGGAATCAATGTGCCGCCGAGTTCGGCAAGCTTCGCTTGCGTCGCCGGATCGGCGAGCGCTTCGTTGACGGCCTTGTTCAGCTTGTCGATGATTGGGCGCGGCGTTCCCTTCGGCACCGCCATGCCGAACCAGGCGCTCGCCTCGTAGCCGGGCACGGTCTCGGCAACGGTCGGCACGTCCGGCAAGGTCTTCTCGCGCACCGCCGTCGTCACCGCAATCGCGCGCAGCCGCCCGGCGCGGATATGCCCGATCGACGACGGCATATTGTCGAACATCACCTGCACTTGATCGGCGAGCAGATCGACCAGCGCCGGCCCGGCGCCGCGATACGGCACATGCACCATATTGACGCCGGTCATCATCATGAACAGCGCACCCGACAGATGCACCGACGTGCCGATGCCGGACGACGCCAAATTGACCTTGCCGGGATTAGCCTTGGCATAGTCGATGAACTCCTTGACCGTCTTTGCCGGCACGTTGGGATTGACTTCCATGATATTGGGCACGCGGATGAAGCCCGCGACTGGCGCCATGTCCGCGATGAAGTTGAAGTTCAGATCCTTGTAGAGCGAGGCATTGATCGCATTGGCCGGATTGACCAGGAACACCGTATAGCCGTCCGGCGGCGAATGGGCGGCCATTTCGGTCGCGAGATTGTTGCCGGCGCCCGGCCTGTTATCGACCGCGAATTGCGCATGCAGATGCTCGGACAGATACTGCCCGATCAGGCGGGCGCAGATGTCGGTCGAGCCGCCGGGCGGATAGCCGACCAGCCAGCGCACGGTATGGTTCGGATAATCGTCCTCGGCGCGCGCCGTCCCCCCGCCGCCTGTTAAGAACGCGCCCGCAACGGCGACCGCGACTAGCCACTGAACCAAGCGCACCATCCCGCTCCCCCGTCGAACATTTTTATTGGTCCGAATTCTTATCGGCCCGACGCCCTTAGCCTACGCGGCATCGGTGATCTCGCACAAGTGATCAATGCGCCACGGGCGCGGGGCAGAAGCCACCTTGCTGACAGCGGGCGGGGCCGATAATTTTGCCGCCCATAAGACCGCCCGAGGAAACCAAGGACATTGCGATGATCGATCTTTATGCGTTGACCAGCCCGAACGTGCAAAAAATCTACATCATGCTCGAAGAGACGAAGCTGCCGTACAAGGAGCACTTCGTCGACGTCTGGAAGGGCGAGCAGTACAGTCCGGATTTCATCAAGATCAATCCGAACTCGAAGATACCGACCATCGTCGATCACGACGGCCCCGGCGGCAAGCCCTATACGGTGTTCGAGTCGGGCGCGATCCTGATCTATCTCGCCGAGAAATCGGGACACTTCTTGCCGAAGGACATGGCGAAGAAATACGACGTGCTGCAATGGCTGATGTTTCAGCTCACCGGCATCGGCCCGATGTTCGGTCAGTTCACACACTTCAAGATGTTCGCGCCGAAAGACGGCGGTTCCTATGCGATGACGCGCTATCAGACCGAAGTAAAGCGGCTCTATGAAGTGATGGAAAAGCGGCTCGGCGAAGCGCCCTATCTCGGCGGCGCCGACTATTCGATCGCCGACATCGCCACGTTTCCCTGGGCGCGCAACCACGACGCGCAAGGCGTGAAGTGGGAGGATCACCCCAATCTCGCCCGCTGGTTCAAGGCGATCGACGAGCGGCCGGCGGTGAAATCGGCGCTCGCCAAGATCGCCGCCATCAAGTCGCACCGCGAGCAGGCCTCGGACGACCAGAAGGACCGCTTCTTCAACCGCGGCCAATACGCCAGGGCGTGATATCGGCCGTCCTCTCCCGTGCGAGCGGGAGAGGACGATTCACTCGGCTCAATCAAGCCTGATGCCGATCGATTTGACCAGCGGCGTCCAGCGCGCGACTTCGTCTTTCATGAACGTGTTGAACTTCTCCGCCGGCCAATCGGTCACCGGGATGACGGCGGCGTCGACCAGGGATTGCCGATAAGAGGCATCCGCCATGGCGACGCGATTTGCTTCGGCGACCTTGTCGATATTCGGCTTCGGCGTTCCGGCCGGCGCAAAAAAGGCAAGCAGTTGCTGTGTGACCAAGCCCGGAACTCCGGATTCCGATGCCGTCGGTATGTCCGGCGCGATCGGCAGACGGTTCGGATTGGTGATCGCCAGCAAGCGCAATTTGCCGGTGCGATGAAATTCGAGCACCTGGCTGGTCATCGCCGGAATGAAAATGGGAATTTGACCGCCGATGAGGTCGGCCATGCCGGGCCCGGCGCCGCGATACGGCACATGCGGCAGATCCTTTAGCTCGGTCAGCGCTTTGAGCATTTCGCCAGAGAGGTGGTTCATGGTCCCCGCGCCGGGCGTCCCGTAGGAGAGCTTGCCGGGATTTGCCGCGACATAATCAATAAGCTCCTTGAGATTATGCGCCGGCACCGACGGATGGACGGTAATGCCGAAGCCGGTGAAGGCGAGCATCGAAATCGGCACCAAATCCTTCACCGGATCGAGCAGCGGATGCTCACGCAAGACCATCTCGGCGAGGTGGATTGAAGAAGCGCCGAGGAAAATCGTGTAGCCGTCGGGCGACGCATGCGCGACCAGCTGCGCGGCAAGCGAGCCGCCCGCCCCCGGCTGATTGTCGACAAACACCGTGCCGAGCGTCGTCTTCACTTTGTCCGCCCATGGCCGGCCGACAATGTCGAACACGCCGCCGGGCGGAAACGGCAGCACCAGCCGCACCGGATGATCCGGATAGAGCGCCGCCTGCGCCGCGCGCGGCAGCAACGGAAGCGCCGTGGCGCCCATTGCCAGACGCAATAATTCCCTGCGTGGAATCATGACCCGCTGTCCTCCCAATGCGTAGGGGCGTCGTTGCGCCCGATCCGTCCGTTGCCAATTAATTGGCTTTGACGCCGGCGAATTTGATGACCTTAGCCCATTTGTTGGTCTCGCCGACAATGAACTTGCCGAACTCTTGAGCCGACGTCGGCACAGATTCACCGCCGAGATCCGTGATCCGCGCCTTGAATTGCGGATCGGCATATCCCGCCGTGATATTGGCGCTCAGCGTGTCGATGATGGCGGCCGGCGTCGCCTTGGGCGCGCAGGTTCCGCTCCAGCTCACTGCTTCGAATCCGGGCAAGGTTTCGCCGATCGCCGACACACCTGGCAGGACGTCGGTCCGCGCCGCACTCGTCACCGCCAAAGGGCGCACCTTGCCCGACCTGATGGTGCCGAGCGCGGTCGGCACGGTAACGACGAAGGCTTGGATTTGTCCGCCGATCAGATCGGTCATTGCCGGCCCCGGGCCGCGATAGGGCACGTGGACGATATCGATGCCGGCCATCATCTTGAGGAGCTCGATCGACATATGCATCGGCGTCCCGATGCCGGGCGAAGCGATATTGATCTTGCCCGGATTGGCTTTGGCGTAGGCGATGAATTCCGGAAGGCTGTTGGCGGGGAATGCCGGATTGACCATGAGCACCATCGGAAAGACGATCATGCCGGCGACCGGAGCGATATCGCGGGTGAAATCGAAATCAAGCTTGTCGTAGAGCGAAGCATTGATCGAATTCGCCGTCAGGCAGGTAAGGAGCGTATAGCCGTCGGCGGCCGCAGCGACCACGGTCTGCGCCGCGATATTGCTGCCGGCGCCGGGACGGTTCTCGACGATGAAGGGCTGGCCGAGCCGCTCGGAGAGCCATTGGCCGGTGAGGCGCGACAGCAAGTCTGGCGTACCGCCGGGACCAAATCCCTCGACAATGCGCACCGGCCGCGACGGGTAATCGAGCGCGAAAGCCGTCCAAGCGAGACCGCAGGCGCCGGCCGCGCTGACAGCGAGCCAGACCACGAATTGCAGCAACCGCTTGCGCGGCAGCACCATGCGTTTCCTCCCCGGCGGATCATTGTCCGCTATTTTTTCCGGCTGCCGGACTTGTAGCGGGCGTGAGGCTATCGCGCCGGCCGGCAGGTGAGAAGAGGCCGTGCCGCATTTGCCGCAGCGGCGCGGTGCTCGCCCTTCGCGCAGCTCAGTGCGGGCTCATCCGCGCCGAGCCCGGATGACCCGGCACCTTGAAGCGCTTGCCGGTGTCGGTGACGTCCGTTCCGTCGACGCGCAGGATCGAGAAATCTTGATCGCTGTAATTGCCGACGAACACGTAGCGGCCGTCGGGCGTGAAGGCCACCGCCTCGGGCAGCGCGCCGACTTCGATGTCCTTGAGCTTGGTGACCTTCTTGCCGTCCACCTGCAGGACCGCAACAACACCGTGCGGATGATAGAAGAACTCTTTCGTGCTTTTGTTGGACCCGAGCGCGTCCGCCGTCACCGCGAGATTTCCCTTCGGGCTGATCGCCAGTCCTTCCGGGCTGTCCGGCACTGTAATGTGATCGATGACGCGCGGCGGCTGTGCCTTAAGATCGATCACGCTCACGGTGTCGACATTGCCGTCGGACGATCCGGCATTGCCGGTGTCCGCGGTCAGCGCGATCGCGCCGTCCGGCGCAACGGCAATATTGTACGGAAATATTCCAGCCGGAAGATCGCGCTTGGTATAGGTCACCTTGTCGCCGTCAACGTCGAGCAGCGCGACCTTGTTCGCCGCATTCTTGGTGGCGAGCGCGTGCTTGCCGTCCGGCGTGAAGACGACCTGGGAGACCTCGTCGCCCATCGCAATCGTGTCGATGATCTTCACATCGGTGCCGTTGACCGACAAAACACTGATCGACTTGTCGGCGCGATTGGCGACCAGCGCGAGATTGCCCGCCGGATTGATGCTCAGGCCGGAGGGCTGCATGGCGCCGGTTATGGTCGCGGCAAGCTTGGCCGGCTTGGCCTTGAGGTCGATGACGTAGATCTTGTTGTCGGGGACCTGCTTTAAGGCATCGCCGTCTTTGACGATATCCATGGAGTCGGCGACGATCGCGACCGAGCCGGTCGGATCGATATCGAGATTGACCGGCGGCCCGACGACCGAGTTCTTCAGCGGCAGATTGGCGACGATCTTCGGATCGAGCGGATCCGCCAGATCGACGATCAAGACGGAATCCTTGCCCGGCGGCGACAGGACCGCCTTGCCGTCGGCGTCAAACATAACCTTCTCGTCGTTGCCGACGATCATGAATGGAGCCGCGTGTGCGGCGGTCATGCCAAGCACGGCACCGACAATGGTGACGAGCTTCAGCATCGCGTGCCCAAAGCGCATGAAATCCTCCCGGCTGTATTTGTTCGGGTCTTAACGCCCGTAGGCCGAGTGTTGCGCCTTACATGCGCTACCGCAAGTAGGTCGCGGCGCCATTCGCTCAGGCCGCGCGCGGCACCGCCCGGAATTCCTTGGCGCTCGCCATCGCCCAGGCAATCTCGAACCGTCTGTCGCCGGTGCCGGCAAGAAGCTCGCCCGGCTGCAAAGACGGATAAAGCTCGGCGAAGCTTTTGACCTCGTGCGGCGACACGCGGCGCGAAAAATGCACCGGCATGAATTGGTTCGGATGGTCGAGCCCCGCCGCCGCCGTAAGCTCGGCGAGCGACTCCAGCGTCGCCCGCTGAAAATTGTAAACGCGCTCGCTCTTGTCCGGGACGACGAGCGCGCGCTGCCGCGCGCGATCCTGGGTCGAGACGCCGGTCGGACAGCGATCGGTGTGGCAGGACTGCGACTGGATGCAGCCGAGCGCGAACATGAAGCCGCGCGCCGAATTGCACCAGTCGGCGCCAAGCGCCAGGACGCGCGCGATGTCGAACGCAGAGATGATCTTGCCGGCGGCGCCGATCTTGATGCGGTCGCGCGCATTGATGCCGATCAGCGTGTTATGGACGAAGCTCAATCCTTCGCGCAGCGGCATGCCGAGATGGTCGGCGAATTCGAGCGGCGCAGCGCCGGTGCCGCCTTCCTTGCCGTCGACGACAATGAAGTCGGGATAGATATTGGTCTCCAGCATCGCCTTGCAGATCGCCAGAAATTCCCACGGATGGCCGATACAGAGCTTGAAGCCCGCGGGCTTGCCGCCGGAGAGCTTTCGCATCGTCGCGATGAATTGCATCATCTCGATCGGCGTCGAAAATGCCGAATGCCGCGATGGCGAGATGCAATCGACGCCCATCGGCACGCCGCGCGTCTGCGCGATCTCGGCGCTGACTTTCGCCGCCGGCAGCACGCCGCCGTGTCCGGGCTTCGCGCCCTGGCTGAGCTTGAGCTCGACCATCTTGATCTGATCGCTCTTGGCATTGGCCTCGAATTTTTCGGCGTTGAAGGTGCCGTCGGAATTGCGGCAGCTGAAATAGCCGGAGCCGATCTCCCAGATAATGTCGCCGCCGTTTTCGCGGTGATAGGGGCTATAACCGCCCTCGCCGGTGTCGTGCGCGAAATCGCCCCGCTTGGCCCCGGCATTGAGCGCACGAATGGCGTTCGGGCTCAGCGCGCCGAAACTCATGGCCGATATGTTGAAGATGGAAGCCGAATAAGGCTTCTCGCAATCCGGCCCGCCGATGACGATGCGGAACGGTTCTTTGACGACAACCTTCGGCGCGATCGAATGATCGAGCCATTCGAAACCCGACGCATAGACGTCGTTCTGGGTGCCGAACGGTCGCTTATCCAATTGCCCTTTGGCGCGCTGATAGACGAGCGCGCGCTTGTCGCGCGAGAACGGCGTACCGTCCTTCTCGCTTTCCAGGAAATATTGCCGGATTTCGGGGCGAATTTCCTCGAGGATGAACCGGATATGAGCGGTGAGCGGATAATTGCGCAGCACCGCATGCCGCGTCTGCAGCAAATCCATGATGCCGACGAGCGCGAGCGCACCGAACAGGATGAGCAAAATAACCACGTAAATCGACGGATAGCCGTCCACTTCGTCGAACAAGAGCAGCGCGCTCAACAGCACCACGGCCGTGAAAACGATGAAGCGCGGCTGCAGCGGCAACGAGAATGCCCGCATGAAATCCTCCCGGTCGGCGCGTCAAATCAACTCGTAAATTCGCGCGAGCGTAGCCGCTCGCTTGCGCCGCTGCGAGTTCTATGAAGAATATTTGTCAGTTTGATGAGATTACTGGCGTCGGCTTGGCATTCGACAGCGTACCGCTATTATGCTGCATCGCACGCGAAACATCTATGCCGCCGCCCTCAGTCGGCTTTGATATTCGCGCTGCGGATAACCCTGCCCCATTTGTCCGATTCTTGTGCCAAAAATCTTGAAAAGTCCTCCGGCGAGCCGGTGAAGCTGACAGCGCCGAGATCGGCGAAGCGGGCCTGCAACTTTGGATCGGCGACCACGGCATTGATCTCGCGATTCAATTTGCCGACGATCTCGGCCGGTACTGCCTTCGGCGCGCCGATGCCGATCAAGCCGTTGACCTCGAAGCCCGCCACGAAGTCGCCGACCGTCGGCAGATCGGGCAGGGCCGCCAAGCGCGTTTTGGTCGTCACCGCGAGTCCGCGCAAGCGGCCTTCGCGCACCGGCCCGATCAGCGCCGGAATGGTGTCGAACATGCCGTCGACGCGGCCGCCGAGGAGATCGGTTTGCGCCGGTCCGGCGCCGCGATACGGCACGTGAACGATGTCGACATCGGCCAAGATCTTGAAGAGCTCGATCGACAGGTGACTGAGATTGCCGGAGCCGGTCGAAGCCATGTTCACTTTGCCGGGATTGGCTTTGGCATGGGCGATGAATTCGCCAACGCTCTTGGCCGGAAAATTCTGGTTGACCACCATGACCTGCGGCAACAGGTTGATGCTGGCGATCGGCACGATGTCGGCCATGAAATCGAACGGCAGGCGCTCGTACAGCATCCCGCTGGTGACGTTCGGCAATGTCACGAGCAAGAGCGTATAGCCGTCGGGATTTGACCGCACCACCGCTTCGGTCGCGATGGTGGTGCCGGCGCCGGGCCGGTTCTCGATGACGAATTGCTGGCCGAGCCTTTCCGACAGCGACTGGCCGATCAGCCGCGCGATGATTTCGGGCGATCCGCCGGGACCGAAGCCGACGATCAAATGAACCGGCCGGGATGGATAGATATCCGCCTGCGCGGCGGGCGCCAGAACCGGAAATGCGGCAGCGCCGGCCGCAAGGCGCAGAAAGCCGCGACGCGGAAGCGTCATGTCGTCCCCCCATCAGAGCATGATCCCGAAAAGTGAAAGCCGGTTTTCGGAAAAGACCATGCTCAAGCGAAAAATCTAGTGCGCGCGTGTCCCCGTCAGGTTAGCCGAAACGGTTACGCGTCTTTCGGTTCGGCATCGAGCCGCGCGATCCAACCTTCAAGACCGGGCTTCGCCGCCGGATAGCGCTCAAGCACCAGCGGATCATGACCCGGCACGACGTGGCGCGGCGCGCTTGCCAGTTTCTTCAGCCGCTCGTAGCCCTCGACCACTTCCTCGATATTGTAAGTGAGCGGAAACACCCGGCCGCCGTTGATGTGGGTGTAGAGATGCGTCGCATCGGCGGCGAGCACGACGTGGCCGAGCCGCGTTTTCACCCGCACCGATTGGAGGCCCTTCGAGTGGCCGCCGACATGATGCACGGTGACGCCGGGCACGATCTCGTCCTCGCCGTCATGGAAGGCGGCGCGGCCGGTAAAGACCTTACGCACCATGGCGAGGACGTCTTCGACCTCGAATGGCGCGCGCAAGGCCTGGTGGCACATGCAGCGCCCGGTCGCGTAGGCCATCTCGCGGTCCTGCAGGTGATAACGCGCTTGCGGGAACAGATCGTAATTGCCGCAATGATCGTAATGCAGATGGCTGAGAATGACCGTCTTGACGGAATCCGGTGCGATGCCGAGCGCGGCGAGCCCTTCCTGCACCGGCTTTGTCGTCTCGCGCTGGCGCTTCTTGCCCATCGCTGCGTCAAAGCCGGTATCGACGATGATGGTGCCGGAGGGGCCAACGATCGCCCAGACAAAGAAGTCGAGCGGTTGGAGCACATCATGCGGATCGCCGTCGATGTAGTTGGCCGGCGAACGGCGCGAATGATGGCCGTAGCGGATGGCATAGACTTCGTGGATGTCGCCGCTCATGTGCCCGCCCCCCAAGTTTCCAGCCCAATGATCCCGCAGCCCGCGGTTCTGGGCACCGGGCGCCAGGATTCTTCTTGTCTATGAATAGACTACGCGAGGTCGCGCGGGGCTGGAAAGGGCCTCGTCCGGACCCCGTCAAAAGGTCGCGGGACAATTTTCGGGGCTTTGATCTTGGAGCTTAAGGCGTCACTCTTCTTCGCGGTGAACGTCGTGCACGACGATGCCTGCGCCCGGCGCCGGCATTTTGAGCCATTTCTGGTGCTTGAGCGTGCGCTTGGTGTCTTCGTAGCCGCTTTGCCAATGTTCGCGCATCGAGGTGCCGGAAAATTCGTGGTCCTTGGCGTGCCCCTCATAGGCCTTCTGCTGATAAATGATATGCAGAATGGCGATGTCGGCGAGCTTCGAAAGCCGCGCTATTTCCTCGCGCTCGTGATCAGTACGGCTTTCCTCCGGGATCCGGACCAGCGCCTGATAGAGAGCGACCTTCAAGTTGTGCAGGCGGCGAAACACGTCGGTGTTATAGCGGGTGCGCGACGAATACATGATGTCCTTGTGGCGGCCCATCACATCTTCGATGTCGCGCGGTAGGACGCCGCGCGCGCTGAATAGATCGACCTGGAACACCATCGTATGCAGATTGTCTTCCTGCTCGAGCAGATGCTGCAATGGCGTATTCGAGACGATGCCGCCGTCCCAGTAATGGTCGGTGCCGATCTTGACCATCGGCAATGCCGGCGGCAGCGCGCCGCTCGCCATGACGTGTTCGGGCTCGATCTGTTCCACCGCATTGTCGAAATAAACGAAATTTCCGGTGAGCACATTCACCGCGCCGACCGAAAAACGCGTCGAGCGATCGTTGATGAGAGAAAAATCGACGAGCTCGGTCAGCGTATCTCGCAGCGGCGCAGTATCGTAATAGCTGGTCGCGCTTTGCGCGCCGGTGAGGCTCATCCAGGGATTGGGGAAGCGGGGCGCGAAAAATCCCGGCTGCCCTTGCATCATGGTGAGCAAGGAACTCGTCGCATTGCGCGCTTTGCGGAATACGTCGCCGTCGGGCGTGAACGGCCATATCTTGCGATCGGTGATCTGCTCCCAGAACGCGCGCAGCTGGCGCAGTCTTCGCCCGCGCGGATTGCCGGCGATGATCGCTGAATTGATGGCGCCGATCGACACGCCCGACACCCAGTCGGGCTCGAGCCCCGCCTCGTGCATCGCCTGATAGACACCCGCTTGATAGGCGCCGAGCGCGCCGCCGCCTTGCAGCACCAGCGCGACGCGATCGCAGCGCTCCGGCCGCCATGGGGTTTTGGTGTCGGCAACAGGCGCCAGTTGCAGAGGCCTCGCTGCCTCGACACGAAAATCCGGCGGAATCTCGTTCATGGCGCAACTCGTGATGTGGGTGAAAGCCGCGGAAAGGCGCGGCGGAAGCTGGTCCGGCGATGCTCGACAATGTGCATGACAGCGTAATGACGAAGCGCCGGCCGGAGGCGGCGCGGCGCCGGGCCGCAAGGCGCGTGGTGAATTTTTCGTGCGTTTGCGTAATCACGCGCTGCGTCATCGGAGTGTCAGCATCCGCCTCGACTGTAGGCGCTGCTGGATCTGCGATCCGCCGTATTTTTTTGTCGCCTCACCGCATCAGAGAGAAACGAGCCGCCCGTGCGCAAAGAAGATATTTTGAAACTGCCGTCGATGCCCGCCGCCGGTCCGAGCTATCCGGCAGGTCCGTACCGCTTCATCGACCGCGAATATATGGTCATCACCTACGAGACCGATCCGGACGTCGTCCACGCGCAATTGCCCGAGCCGCTCGAGCCGATCGAACAGCCGCTTATCCATTACGAGTGGATCAAGATGCCGGACAGTTCCGGCTTCGGCGCCTACACCGAATCCGGCATGGTCATCCCCTGCCGTTATCGCGGCGAGGACGTCAATTTCGTCGCGCAAATGTATCTCGACGACGATCCGCCGATCGCCGCGGGGCGCGAGATCTGGGGATTCCCCAAAAAATACGCCCATCCGAAATTGGAAATCGTCAAGGACACGCTCACCGGCACGCTGGAATATGGCGGCCAGCTCGTCGCCATGGGCACGATGGGCTACAAGCACGAAAGCATGGCCGGCAACGGCGAGCGCACCACAGCGACGCTCGCCAAGACCCAGGTCAATCTCAAGCTGATCCCGGGCGTCACCGGACACGCCGAAGTCTGCCAGCTCGTCGCCTACAATCTGACCGAGATCGTCGTCAAAGGCTCCTGGATCGGTCCGGGCCGGCTGCATCTGGTGCCGCACGTCAACGCCCCGGTGGCGGATTTCCCGGTCCGCAAAATCATCGCGGCGCATCATTTTCTTGCCGACCTGACGCTGCCCTATGGCCACGTGCTCTACGACTACAATAAGGGCGAATAAAGCCGCGGTGGCATCAGCTTACCTCGGCACCACCGGCGCGCGGGCAGCCCCGACTTACCCACCGGGAGCGCCGCTCGTCATCCACGTTTCATGGACCGCCGCCAAATTGAGGGCGTGGCTGAGGGATTTAGCTGAGGGGCTTGGCTGACAGGCTTGTTAGCGTGACAAACTCGTTAGCGTGACAGACTTGGCCGAGGGAGACATCAATGAGTGACGTGGCATTACCCGGGTCAATCGAGCCCGCACAGCGTGGGCCGAGACTCGATCATCAAACCAATCCGCTGACGGCGATTATTTTCTTAGGCGTCATCGCCGCGGGCCTCCTGTTCGTGGCTTACAGCATCTACACCGACATCGACGCCGCCGGCACGAAGGTCAGCAGTTACCTGCCCTTCATTTTGCTATTTGTCGCGTTGCTGATCGCGCTCGGCTTTGAGTTCGTCAACGGCTTCCACGACACCGCAAACGCGGTCGCGACCGTCATTTACACGCGGGCGCTGCCGGCAAACTTCGCCGTGGTATGGGCGGGGATATGGAACCTGGCGGGCGTGCTTTGGTCGTCCGGCGCGGTCGCCTTCGGCATCGTCTCCTTGCTGCCGGTCGAGCTGATCCTCCAGGTCGGCAGCAGCGCCGGCTTCGCCATGGTCTTCGCACTCCTCATTGCGGCGATCGTCTGGAACCTCGGCACCTGGTGGCTGGGCCTGCCGGCATCGAGCTCGCACACGCTGATCGGATCGGTCATCGGCGTCGGCATCACCAATGCGCTCCTGCATGGCCGCAGCGGCACGTCGGGCGTCGATTGGGATCAGGCCACCTCGATCGGCAAGGCGCTGCTGCTCTCGCCGCTGTTCGGCTTCGGCCTCGCCGCCATTCTGTTGGTGGCGGTAAAGTATCTCCTTTCTGGCAGCGTCAAAGAGACACTGTTTGCCGAGCCGAAAGGCGATCAGCCGCCGCCGACCTGGGTCCGCGGCATTCTCATTCTGACCTGCACGCTGGTGAGCTTTTTCCACGGCTCCAATGACGGTCAGAAAGGCATGGGCCTGATCATGCTGATCCTGATCGGTACGGTGCCGACGGCCTATGCCCTCAACCGCGCGATGCCGGCGAGCCAAATCGCGCAGTTCGAGACCAACTCGCAAGCGGCGAGCGCGGTCATCAATGCGAAGGCGGCGGGTTACAACGTGCTCGGCGATCCGCGTCCCGCCGTCACGCTCTATGTCGCCGACCGCAAGATCAATGAGGGCACGTTCCCCTCGTTGGCCGTGCTGGTGAAGCAGATCTCCGATCAGGTCACGCAATACGGCTCGATCGCCAAGATGCCGATGGACCAAGTCGGCAACACCCGTAACGACATGTATCTCGCGTCGGAAGCGATCCGTTTTCTCATGAAAGACAAGGAAAGCGACCTTAGCGCGCAGGATGTCGCTACCCTCAACAACTACAAAAAGTCGCTGGACAACGCGACCAAGTTCATCCCCGGCTGGGTGAAGATCGTCGTCGCCATCGCGCTTGGGCTCGGCACCATGGTCGGCTGGAAGCGCATCGTGGTGACGGTCGGCGAAAAAATCGGCAAGACGCATTTGACCTACGCGCAAGGCGCCTGCGCCGAGATCACCGCGGCCGCGACCATCGCTGCGGCCGACGGCTACGGCCTGCCGGTCTCCACCACGCACGTCCTGTCGTCCGGCATTGCCGGCACAATGGCGGCGAACGGCTCCGGTCTGCAGTGGTCTACGATCCGCAATATCTGCATGGCTTGGGTGCTGACCTTACCGGCGGCGATGATCCTCTCCGGCTCGCTCTACTACATCTTCTCGCACGTGTTCTAAGCGAGGCAGCCCTAAGTCCGGGCGGACCCAAAGCAAAGCCCCGGCGCTAGCAAGCGCCGGGGCTTTTTACTTTACGCGACTACGCTACGAAAAAACCGTTCCGGTCGGACCGATTGATTAGAGCTGTCCGTATTTGCGCAGCACCGCGCGGCATTCGTTGTTGATGCGCCAGCTATGCGCGGCAAGCGTCGCGCCGCAGCGCAGGAGATTGCTAAAGCTCATGCCGCCGGAGCGGTCGCACAGCTTGGCGGCGGCCGGACGGCACGGCGCTAGCTCGGCGAGATCAATGGCGTTGGCGGCGGTGGCCGAAAGGCCCAAAAGAATACAGGCAGCTACGAGAAGCTTCATTCTAGATCGTCCCTCAAATACCGGCTGGAAGACTTTTTTTACCGTTTTACGACGGCAAAGGCCAGCTTTTTGGTGCGGCGCAAAATTAATCGTAAATGTCTGAAATTGAGAGCGTATATATCAAACACGCGTTTGACAGGTCAGCGTTGCTGCCCGTTTTATGCCGCAATTGCTCACGAATCGGCGGTATCCGGCGCCGGCAAAGGGCAGGCGCCGAAGCGAGGCGGGGCTAGAGCATGATCCCGAAAATTGGAAACCGGTTTCCCGCCTTCGCGAAGCCCGCTTCGGCGGGCGAAGGAAGGTCGGAAAAGATCATGCTCAAATGTAAAATCTAGACCTTGATCTGATTCAGTCGAATTGGATCAAGGTCTAGGCCGCGGCGGTGAGATTGCCGAAGCGCTTGAGATTTTCTTTCTGCTTTTCGTTGCGCGGCGGCAGTTTGAAGAGGCGCGCCGCGGTGCCGCCGAGAATGTTGTGCTTGGCCTTCTCGGTGAGGAACGGCAGATCCCAGATCGTTGCCGGCAGATCGAAGTCCCAGTGCGGATAGTCGGACGAATAAAGCAGCTGCGTCTCGGCATTCATCATGCGGAACGTGCACTCCATCGCGCCGTAATCCTGGATCTCCATCGGCTGCGATGAATAGAACATATCGCGCATATAGTCGGACGGCTTCTTCTTCAGGAGCGGCGCTTCCGACGGCCGCAGCATGTATTCGTGGTCGAGCCGCTGCATCAGGAACGGCACCCAGGCGAGGCCGGATTCGATCCAGATCACCGGCAGCTTCGGGAAGCGCTCGCCCATGCCGTTGATCACCCAGTTCGTGCAATGCAGCACATTGTACCAAGTGAAGCCGAGCGCATGCGCCGAGAGGAAGCGGTTGCAGCTCCTATAGATCGGCTCGCCGCCCCAGTTCGGGCCGGAATGGAACGACAGCACCAGGCCGCGCTCTTCCATCGCCCGGTAGAGCTTCATGTAGGCGTTGTCATAGACCGCGAGGTTGTTGCGGACGGTGGTCACCATGAAGCCGCCGACATTCTTGCGGTCGCCGAAGGTCTCGACATGGCGGAGCGCTGCATCCGGATCGGAAAACGGCAGGCACAGCATGGAGAAGAAACGGCCATTAGCCTGCGGCATTACTTCTTCGGTGAGCCAGCGATTATAGGCCCAGCACAGGTCGACCTCCATTTCCTTCTGCGGATGGAGCCCGATGCTCAGCATGCCGGTCGGAAACAGGCAGGAATAATCGACGCTCATCGCGTCCATCCAGCGATAGCCGAGTTGGACGTCGCGCAGCGATCCCTTCTCGGTTTTCTCCGACGACCGCAACGGATAGCGCGTCACCCGGCCGCCCATGTCCTGATAACCGATGCCCTGCACCATCACCGCACCGCGCGAGCCGCCCTTGGCGCGGGTGGACATCGTGAGCTGGCGCAGCACGTCGTTTTCCATATAGGGGATGAATGCGTCCAAATTTTCGCCCTCGTAGTGATGGGCGTCGACATCGACGATGATGACGTCGTCGAAATTGCGCTGGTGCGCCTGCTTGCGGGCATGCGCCAAGAGCCGCGTGGTGTTGAGCTCGTCGATGGTGACGCGGCGGCCGCGATCAGCGATGAGATCCATGGTCTTCCTCCTGGCGCTTACGGCGCCTTTTTGCGAACTTTCCGCCCTTCGCCGCCGAAGCAGCTTCGCGAAGCAACCGGTACCCACTCTTCGGATCTGCGCTTAGTCCCGAAAAGGTTAGCGTCCCGTCCAGTTTTGCCACATGCCGAGCTCGAACACGGCAAGATCGGTGGCCTTGAGCAGTCCGCTCGCCGTCACCATGACGTCGGTTGCGGATATCGAATTCTTCGGCACCGGCGCGAATTCCTCGCCGGCCTCGCGGCGCGCCCGATAAAGCCGGCACGCCGACGCGATCAGCGACTGCAGGGCCTCGACCGAGATGGCGTCGAGATTGCCGTCAACGAGGATGCCATCGAGCATGGCCGCGACGTGTTTCGCATCCGCCGACACACCGTTGGCGACGGCCACGACCGGCTTGCCCATCCGCGCCGCGGACGCGCGACTGATTGCCGTTTTCGCTGCCGTCTTGGCCACGGGTTTGACCACGGGTTTGGCCGCGGATTTAGCAACACTCTTCGAGACTGTTTTGGCCGCGCGCTTAGGCGACGACATAAACGTCCTCTCCTTTTTGCACGATCTTGTATTTCTTGAGCTTCATCTTGCGGTCCGACACGCATTCGCCGGTCTTCATGTCGTATTCCATGCCGTGCCAGGGGCAGACGAAGTGCATCTCGTCCTCGGAGAAGAACAGGCCCATCGAGGTCTTGTCCGGGCGCAAGCGCTCCTCGACCTTGGCGATGGTCAGGCCTTCGCAGGCCGGGCCGCCCTGATGCAGACAGAAATTACTATAGGCATAGAACGCGCCCTCATGCCGGAACACGCCGATCTCGTTGTCGCCGACAAAGATGATGCGGCGCTCGCCATCGGCGAACTCGGAAGTTTTTGCGACGAATTTCTCGGCCATCTACGCCCTCGCATTTCACCCTGGTTTTCGTTTTTCCGATCGCGCCGACTTCTCTTATTTCACAGGCGATCTTCGATTTGTTCAATTCCTAACATGAATCGCGGCTCCGCGCGACGCGCATAACTCTACGCCCTGCTATGCCGTCGCGCCTCCCTCCGCCTGTCAGCCGGCGCTCAGGTCATCCGGTTCTCGATCTCCCCGATCCTCTCGATCCAAAGCTTCACCACGTCGCCGGCCTTGAGGAATTCGCCCCGGCCAGCGCCGACGCCCGCAGGCGTGCCCGTCATGATGAGATCGCCGGGGTAAAGCGTCATGCCGGCGGAGAGCTCTTCGATCTGCTCGGCGAGCGTGAAAATCATGCCGGAGGAGTTGGAATCCTGCTTGATCACGCCGTTGACCCACAGTTTGAGGCCGAGCTTTTGCGGGTCGCCGATATCGGAGGCCGGCACGATCCAGGGCCCGAGCGGACAGGAGCCGTCAAAGCTCTTGTGCTTGGTCCAATCCCATTTGAACGGCGATGAGTCCGGCACATTCGCCCGGCGGCCGCGGTCGCGGGAGGACAGGTCATTGCCGATCGTATAGCCCGCGACATAGGACAGCGCCTTCGAAAGCGGCACATGCTTCGCCACTTTGCCGATGACCGCGACCAGCTCGATTTCCCAGTCCATCTGCTTGGCGTAGTCGGAAATCTTCACCGGGGCGCCGGGGTCGGTCACGGCGCGCGAAGCCTTGAGGAAGTGCCAGGCCTTGAGCCCCAAAGTATGCGGATCGGGCGGCGGCGGGCGGCCTTCGCGCGCCGCCATTTCGGCGGCATGGTCGGCGTAATTGGCGCCGGCGCAATAGATCGTCGAGGGAAAGCGAACCGGGGCCAGCAGTTTGGTCTTTTTGACCGGCTGGCGCTTGACCCGGCTTTTGCCGGCGCCGGCAGCGGCGTTCTTGAGCGCCGCTTCGGCCGTCTTCCAGTCCTCGAGGATGCCGATGACGCTCGAATAGGCCGGCTTACCGGTGAGTTTTGCCGCGTCGAACACGTCTTCGCCGATAATCAGGCCGGCGCGCGGCCCCTCGCTCGACCGATAGGTGGCAAGCTTGTAACCGGCAGTCTTTGCACCAGAACCCGACTTTGAACCCGAACCCAACTTTGAACCAGAACCCGACTTAGCCCGCGCCATAACCGTCTGCTCCCTTACTATTTGGCCGGGGAGCAAACCCCGATCCCGTGCGATTGGCAAGCCCAGCAATGTTTTTCGCGCATAGCCCAAGTGTTAAGCAAGTCTTGAGCGGCTCTTGAGTTCACACGAGCCTAGTGGTTGATTCCCCACATCAGGAAACGCCAGCCAGAGCACAATCATGGTCAAGCTGCGACGCATTGGACACGCCACCTTCGAAACCCCGGATCTCGACCGGATGATCGACTATTACACGGAGGTTCTGGGTCTCGTCCTTGTCGAGCGCGAAAAGGACCGCGCCTTTCTCGCCACCCAGGTCGGCTTGCTCGCCATCCAGCTCAACAGGGCCGACGCCGAACGCGGCACCATGCTGTCGTTCGAGGTCGCGCCCAATTCCGACTTTGGCACGCTGGCCCGCGAACTCGAGAAGGAAGGCATCAAAAGCGAATTGCGCAACGATGCGATCCCCGGCATCGGGCAAGTGCTGACGTTTAAGGACAACAAGGGCACGACGATCGCGCTGTTCAAGGACTGGAGCTATCTCGGCAAGCATCTCCAGCACCACGGCGTCGGGGCGCTCAAGCTCGGCCACATTGCCTGGGTCGTCGATGATCCGAAGAAGACGGCCGAGTTTTACGGGCGTGTGCTGGGCTTTCGCGTCTCCGACTGGATCTCCGACTTCTTCGTCTTCATGCGCTGCAATTCCGATCATCATACCGTGAATTTCATCCGCGGCTCCGCGGCCAAGATGCATCACATGGCTTTCGAGCTGAAAGACTTCATTCATTTGCAGAATTCCTGCGACCTGTTCGGGCAAAAGCAGATTCCGATCATCTGGGGCCCGCTGCGCCACGGACCGGGCCACAACCTCGCCACCTATCACCGCAATCCGGACGATCAGGTCATCGAGTTCTTCTGCGAGCTCGACAAGATGGTCGACGAGGAGCTCGGCTATTTCGAGCCGCGGCCCTGGCATCAGGACACGCCGCAACGGCCGAAGACGTGGGAAGCCGGCAAGACCAGCATCTGGGGCCCGCCGCCGACCCCGGATTTCCACCGGGCACGCGATGCGATGGCGGCGCAGCCCGCGCAGCACTAAAAGCGGCTCCATCTCCCGCTGGTCCCCGCGAAAGCGGGGACCCAGCGGGGTCACCGGACATCGGCACTCTCGCGCTGGATTCCCGCTTTCGCGGGAATGAGCGGAGGATTGGTCGCCAATTGCGCCGACTAAGATGCCATTCGGGCTAGACGATAGACCGACATGGCCTTGCTGACGCCCTTGAGTTCAGCCTCGCTCTTTGCCACCGGGTATGGCGCAATAATTTCCGCCACAGCCGGCGCGCCGTAAACTTCTTCGGTGATACAAATCTCGTCGCCATCGGCAAGGTTTTGCACCCGCGCTGCGATATTCACCGTCTGGCCAAAATAATCGAGCCGCTCGTTCAGCGTGACCGCGATCGAGGCTCCCCGATGCACGCCGATTTTTAGGATGAAATCACGCTGCGGGCGGTCCCGGTTTAGCTGATCCACGGCCTCGCGCATTTCAAGCGCCGCCTGCACCGCATCGGCCGAAGTCAAAAACGCCGCCATCACGGCGTCACCGATCGTCTTGGTGACGGCGCCATTGTGCCGAACAGTGGCGTCGAGAAGATGCTGGAAATGCCGCTGCACCTGAATGTAGGCGTTAAGGTCGCCGATCCGCTCGTAGAGCGCCGTCGAGCCCTTGAGATCGGTGAATACGAGGGCAACGTCGAGAACCGCAATGCCCTCCGTCGCACTGATCACCTCTGAGCGGAAGAAGTCGCGAAAAGTTTGTGTCATCAGCAGTCGTTTGCCCGACAAGTATGGCGTAAAGCGAAGCTTCGAGTGCTCAAACGTCGCCATCGGAAGCTGTAGGATGCCAAATACCGCCGGCAGCTTGCCTGCGTTGCGAACTTCGAACACGAGCTTGCCGGGTGCGATGTTTGCCGTGGCGGGCACGCACTTGCCGCCGTCGAGTATGACCGGCACATGGAGGGGGGTAAGGGGTGCGTTACATGGGGTGGTTAAGGGGTGCCGTTACACCCGCCCCCGTTGCGACCGGGAAAAAAAATTGGGCGTCGCTTTCGAAATCCTGGCCCAGAAGCGCGCCTTCGGCGGCATCAACCTCGAGATTGGCCGCAGAACCGGGCTCTAGGCGGGTGAGCGCCCTCACCAGCCCTTTGGCGGCCTCGCTCCATGACGCGCCGTCGGGCAATACGCCGCCCGGCGTCATTTTATAATGGAAGACGTAATCCCAGGCCGAAAGCGCATCCGGTTGATGGAAGCGGATGCTGCGCACGGCGGGCGAAACCGTAAACGTCACCGTGATGTAATCGTCGAGCGCGGCGTCGTAATCGCTTTGACAGAGGTGGCAGTGGAAATGCGTGTGCAATTTGCGCAGGCTTCGGAAGCTCTCGACAACGTCGGAGCACATCGGACAAACCAGCAGCCAGTCCATGTCGAATAGCCCAGCCACGCAGGCATGGAGGAAAAGATCGATCCCTTCAGCTTCGGCAATCGATTTCTCTGTGGCGAACTGGATCGGATTGATGCGGTAGAGTGCCTCGTCCGTGCCCGAGCGCAGCAGCGTCTCCAGCCGCGAGACGACGCGCGGGCTCCAGGATTTGGCCGCTTCGAGCGCGACCAAGCGCTCTTCGAGCTTTTTTTCGTCAATCATCGCATTACACCGCGATAAAACCTCGATCATCCTCGGCGTTCCGTCAAACCCAAATACACAATTCATGAGTTCGGAGCGAGCCCATCGGGGCGGCATTTTAGCTGGCGACAAACTTACGGCTGAAGGTGATGGTTTGTCCGTCCGTTCGCTTCAATCGATCCGGATAAAGAAGACCAGCGAGGCCGCCAATGTCACAATTGAGTCACTCAGCGACACGCGGAAGTGTTCGGGCGATGTCTGCTCTTACCAATAGCCGGCATTGGATGCGGCGGGTCTACGTACACGCTCTAGGCCGCCAGCGCGCGTCAACTCCGCCTGCCGCCCGTAGAGCCATTCCATCCCGGCCATCGCGTCTTCTGGCGTGCGCCCGCCGAGCATCATGTTGCGCAATTCCTTGGCGACGCCGCCGGCGTGATAAAACTCGCCATAGATGCGCGCCATGATCTGCACGCGGCCAGTGCGCAGATAACGCGCCTCCTGATAGGCCTGGAAGGCCGACGCATAATCGCCGTTCGCGGCAACGACCTTGTCGGCGAGACAAACCGCGTCCTCGATCGACATGCCGGCGCCCTGCGCCAGATATTGCAGCATCGGATGCGCCGCATCGCCAAGGAGCGTGATGCGGCCGCGGCTCCATTCCTTGATCGGCGGCCGGTCGCACAACACCCACATGCGCCAGCTTTCGATCTTGTCGAGCAGCAGCCGCACCGGCGCGCACTTTCCGGCGAAGCGCTCGTGCAATTCCGCCGGATCGCCGAAACTGTCCCAGCCTTCCTGGTAGCGGTCGGAATGAAACACCGCGACCAGATTGTACAATTCGCCGGTGCGCAGCGGATAGAGCACCAGATGCACCTTCTCGCCGGCCCAGAACGCCATGTCCTGCCAGCGATATTCCTCCGGCACTTCGGCGGTCGGCAGCACCGCCCGATAGGTGATGTGGCCGGCGGGTTTCGGCTTGCCGTCGCCGACGACGATTTGCCGGATCGTCGACCATAGTCCGTCGGCGCCGATCAAAGCTGCGCCGCGATAGGTCCTTGCCGCTTGCGGTCTTGACCGTGATGCCGTCGCCGGTCTCGTCGACATCGACGACTTTCTGCGACGCATCGAGCCGGATCGCTTGGATTTGCGGCAGGCGTCGAGCAGGACGTTGTGCAGATCGGCGCGATGAATGAGCGCATAAGGATGATGGAAGCGCTTGCGGAAGGCTTCGCCGAGCGAAATGCGCGTGATTTCCTCGCCGGTGATCGAATCCCGCATGATCAGGTTGTTGGGAAACACCGCGAGCGCGCTGATCGGCGCGATCAAGCCGAGCCGTTCGAGCATCCAGAACACATTGGGCCCGAGCTGAATGCCGGCGCCGATCTCCTTGAACTCGGCGGCCTGCTCGATGACCTGCGAGGGAATTCCCTGCCGCGTCCAGCGCCAGCGCCGCGGTCAGCCCGCCGATGCCGCCGCCGACGATCAGGACCTGTTCGTTCTTCCAATTGCTCATTGCTCGCTCATTGCCGCGTTTCCTCCGCGCACTGTATCGCTGCTAGAGTGCACGTCATCCTGAGGGGGGCAGGGCGAGCTCGGAGGATGACGGCCGAGGCGCCGGGCCATCATCCTTCGATTGCTCGACGCTCCGCGCGAGCACCTCAGGATGACGGGCCCGAATTACACCCGCCGCAACGCCGCCAGCACGCGCTCCGGCGTGATCGGCATCTGCGTGATCGGCGCCGCGCCGAGCGGACGCAGCGCATCGTTGATCGCATTCATGATGCAGGCCGGCGCGCCGGCGGTGCCGGCCTCGCCCGCGCCTTTGGCGCCGAGCTCGGAATCCGCGGTCGGCGTCACGACGTGGCCGATCTCGATGTCCGGCATTTCGCCCGCCATCGGCACGAGATAATCCATCATCTTGGCGTTGAGCATCTGGCCGGCGGCGTCATAGAGGCAGTGCTCGTACAGCACGCCGCCGATGCCCTGCACGATGCCGCCGCGGATCTGCTCGTCGACGAGCTGCGGATTGATCACGGTGCCGCAATCCTCGACGCACCAGTGCTTGAGCAGCTTGACCTCGCCGGTGCGGATATCGACTTCGAGATAAGAGGTCTGCACGCCGTTGGTGAAGGCGAACGGCCATGCCGCGGCACGTAATGGCGCGTCACCATGAATTCGGCCTGGAAGCCCGGCGGCAGCGTGTCGGGCCGGAAATAGACGACGCGCGCCACCTCATCGAGGCCCATGCGCTCGCGGCCGGTATCGGCATCGACCACGACGCCGCTTCGGATATCGAGCTGTCTTCGGATCGGCTTGCAGGATCGAGGCCGCCGCCTCGAGCACGTTTTCGCGCAGCGCCTTGCCGGCCTGCCAGGCCGCTTCGCCGCCAATGCCGGCCGCGCGCGACGCCCAGGTGCCGCCGCCATAAGGCGTGTTGTCGGTGTCGCCGGTGATGACGCGCACGCGCTCGATTTCCACACCGAACGACGAGGCGACGATTTGCGCGAAAATGGACTCGGTGCCCTGCCCCTGCTCGGTGACGCCGGACTGGCAGATCACCGCGCCGGTGGCATCGAGCTTCAAGCGTCGCGCCGTCCTGCGAGGAGATGCGCGCGCCGCCGACGCCGTAGAAGGCGGCGGACGGATTGGTGACTTCGATGAAAGACGCAAAGCCGATGCCGCGATGGATGCCGCGTTCGCGCAGTTGCGCCTGCTCGGCGCGCAGCGCTTTGTAATCCATCATCTTGAGAATCTTATCGAGCGAGGCGTGATGCGACAGGCCTTCGAATTTCAGGCCCGAGGCGCTGGTCGCCGGATAGGCATCGTCGGCAAAGAGATTGCGCCGCCGCAGTTCGGCCGGATCCATGCCGATCTTGACCGCGGCCTGCTCGACCAGGCCTTCCGTCACCGCGGTCGCGATCGGGTGGCCGACGGCGCGGTATTGGCACATCACATTCTTGTTCTGAAAAACGACGCGGGCGCGGGCGCGATAATTCGGGCAGGTGTAAGGCCCGCCGACCAGATTGACGACCTGGTTGGCCTCGATGCCGCTGGTGCGCGGATAGACCGAATAAGGCCCGATGCCGGTCAGATCGTCGATCTCGAACGCGGTGATGGTGCCGTCGCTCTTGACGCCGATCTTGGCTTTGACGCGATGGTCGCGGGCGTGGATGTCGGTGACGAAGCTCTCCAAGCGGTCGGCGACGAATTTGACCGGCCGCTTGAGCAGCTTCGACAGCGCCGCCGTCGCCATCTCGTCGGCATAGATATGCACCTTGATGCCGAACGAGCCGCCGACATCCTTGGTGAAGACCCGCACCTGGTGTTCCTCGAGCGCGAGGTGCTTGGCGAAAATATTTTGCGTCATGTGCGGCGCCTGCGTGCCCTGATACACGGTCAGGCGCTGCTCGCCGGGATTCCAATCGGCAACGATGGCGCGCGGCTCGTTGGTGACGCCGGTATGGCGGCCGAAGATGAATGTCGTCTCGACCACCTCGTCGGCTTCGGCAAAGCCCTTGTCGGCATGGCCGGCATTGAGCACGCGCTCGAAGGTGAGATTGTCGCCGAGCTCGGGATGGATCACCGGCGTCTTCGCATCGAGCGCCGTTTCCGCATCGGTCACGCTTGGCAAGCACTTCGTAGTCCACGCCGATCAGCGCGCAGGCGTCTTCGGCCTCGGCGCGCGAGCGCGCCACCACGGCGCAGACCGCTTCGCCCTGCCAGCAGGCGCGATCGACGCAATCGCGTATTGCGGCGCCGATTTGATGCCCTTGAGATGCGTCAGCACGCCGACCCAGGGCGTGATGACTTTGGCAAGTTCTGCGCCGGTGACGACGGCGATCACGCCGGGCGATTTTTTAGCCGTCGGCGGTGTCGATCGTCTTGATGCGCGCATGTGCATGCGGTGAACGCAGGAAGGCGACATGCGCCATGCGCGGCAAAACCACGTCGCTGACATATTGTCCGCGCCCCTGCGTCAGCCGCGCCAGATTGGGCCGCGGCACCGAGCGGCCGATATAGGAATTCGGCCGATCGAGCGCGGTGAGGCCGGACGGCTGATCGGGCGGCGATTTCGATGCGATGGCTGACCATGCAAACGCCTCCCGCAAACCCGCCGCAAGGGGAGGGGATCACAAAAACCGCGTCGGCCAATTCAGCGTGCGCCACATATGCGATGACGGCGTGTTGTCGAAGCCGAGCCCTTCCTTCGGCTGCCGGAAATTGCGGCCGATAATGTCGACGAAATCGTCGAGATTGACCTTGGCGTTCGGATCGAACGAATAGACATCGTTCACCGTGATCAGGCGCGACGTCATGTACCATTTGTGGTTTCGCGCGCGCTCGTATTCGGCGACGATGTAAGGCTCGGGCCGATAGTCGGCGCCGAAATGCTTGATGTACATTTCCGGATATTCGTAGCCGACCGACAGATCGGGGAAGAAGCGCAGCGCCTGATGCATGCGGATCGCCCAGCTCACCTCCTCGTCGACATAGGGCTCGATCATCTGCGCGCCCCAGTAGCCGTGGTCGCAGCGGATGAAGCCGACGACGCCGATATCGTGCAGCAGGCAGGCGAGAACGACCTTCTCGCTGTGGCCGTTCTTCAAGGCCAAGGTCGCGCTCTGCAGCAAATGATTGGTGGACGCGAAACGATGCTTCATGAAATCGATCAGCGTCGGCTTGTCCGGCAGCACCGGCAGCCGCGGATCGGCGCCCATCAGAAAATACTTGCCCGGATTGGCCGCCTTCAGATCTTGCGCCGACTGCATTTCGATTTTGCCGTCGCCAAGATAGAACAGCGACGACTTGCTCGCGATGCGCGCGTTGAGATCGTTCATCATCTTTTCTTCGAGCTCGTCGGCGCGCTCCGACAAACTTATCGGTTTCTGATGTTCATTCATTGCGAACCTGCCTTTTCCGCCCGCGTCAGGGCTACGGATTCGATCGCATCCACGATCGCCTGGTACCCGGTACAGCGGCAGTAATTGCCGGAGAGATGTTCACGGATGATATCACGGGACGGCACGCCGCCGCGCGACAAAAGCTCTTGCGCGCCGATCAACATGCCGGGGGTGCAGAAACCGCATTGCAGCGCATTGCGCCTTTGGAACGCCTCCTGCAGGTCGGCGATGCGGCCCGAATCGGAAATACCTTCGATGGTTGCACCTCGGCGCCGTCGCACTGCACCGCAAGTACCAGGCAGCCGCGCACGACCTCGCCGTCGAGAACCACCGTGCAGGCGCCGCAGACGCCCTGCTCGCAGCCGACATGGCTGCCGGTCAGGCCCAAATCCTCGCGCAGGAAATCGACCAGCGTCTGGCGCGCTTCGACGCGCTCGCGCACGTGTTCGCCGTTGACGCGGATGCTCACCTCGAGCTGGCGCTCTCCCATAACCCGCGGCTCCCATGCTCGTCCGGCGGTTGTTGTTTGGTCGCTTATGCTCCGCAATCACGGAGCTAACAGCCGTGCCGCCAACGATATCGCGCACGATGTCGATGGCGCGGCGCAGCAGCGTCTGCGAGGCTTCGAGCGTGCGGAAGGCGGCATGGGCCGTCAGCGTGACATTCTCCATCTCGCCAGCGGATGGTCGGGCTGAAGCGGCTCGGCGTGGAAGACGTCGAGCCCGGCATGGCGGATATGGCCGCTGCGCAGCGCAGCGATCAGGGCTCCCTCGTCGACCAGTGCGGCGCGCGCGGTATTGACGAAGATGACGCCGGGCTTCATGCGGGCGATTTGCGCCGGGCCAAGGAAGCCGCGGGTCTCGTCGCCGAGCGTCAGGTTCATCGAGATGACGTCGGAGCGCGCCAGCAACTCGTCGAGCGGAACGAGCGGCGCAGCACGGGCCGCGGCGAGCGGTTCCAGGCGATCGCCGCCATGCCCAGCCCCTGCCCGATCCGCAACACTTCGGCGCCGATGCCGCCGAGCCCGATGACGCCGAGCGTCTTGCCGAGAAGCTGCACGCCGCCGTGCGGCACCCAGGTTCCGGAGCGTACCTCGCGGTCCATGGCGGCTATGTCGCGGCAGGCGGCCAACATCAGCGCGATGGTGTGTTCGGCGACCGCGGTGTCGCCGTAATTCTTGATGGTATGGACCTTGATGCCGCGTTCCGCGAGCTCGGCAATATTCATGTAGCTCGCGGCGCCGGTGCCGAGAAACACGACGTGCTTGAGGGCTGCGCACCGACCGACCAGATCGGTCGGCAGATAGGAATGATCGTCGACGCAGATATCGTAGCCCTTGAGCACCGCCGGCAGTTCGGCGAGCGCATAGGGCTTGCGGTTGACGTCGATCGGCGGGTCGCCCGGCGCGCGACGCTGTCCCACACCGGCGCGAGCTGATCGTTGCAGTCGATGAAGAGGGATTTCATGGGGCGATCGCGGGGGTAGCCGTTGACGGTAAGGGCGCCGACTTCTAACACATCGTCCGGATCGCGGAAGGCCGCTCGGCGGCCGTCTTTGTTGTGAGAGGATTTGACATGCGTTTGGCAAGCTACGCGCTGCATGGTCGGCCGAGTTTCGGGGTGGTGAGCGGCGACGGCATCGTCGACCTGCGGCCGCGGCTGCATAAGTTCCACAGCCTCGTCGAAGTGTTTCGGGCGCAGGCGCTCGACGAGGCGAAGGCGGTGTCCGACGGGGTCCGCCCCGACGTGCCGCTTTCCGAGGTCGAGCTGTTGCCGCCGCTTCCGCGCCGGAAAAGATCCTCTGCATCGGCATCAATTACGCCAATCGCGGCCAGGATTATAATGTCACCAACAATCCGAAATATCCGAGCATGTTCTACCGCGCGCCGAATTCGCTGGTCGGCTCGGGGCAGCATCTGATCGTGCCGAAAATTTCCGAGCAGCTCGACTACGAAGGCGAGATCGCCATCGTGATCGGACGCGACTGCAAGCACGTGCCGAAGGAGCGCGCGCTCGGCGTGATCGCCGGCATCACGTTGTGCAACGAAGGCACGATCCGCGACTGGACGCGGCACGGCCAGTTCAATGTCACCCAGGGCAAGAATTTCGACGCCTCGGGCAGCATCGGCCCCTGGATCGTGACCGGCGTCGATCTTTCGAAGCCGCTGCATCTGCTCGCCCGCAAGAACGGCGAAGTGACGCAGGAAGACACCACGACAAACATGATCTTCTCGTTCAGCGATATCATCGCCTATGCGACGACGTTCATGACGCTCAAGGCCGGCGACGTGATCTGCACCGGCACGCCGGTGAAGAAGACCAAGTCCGATCCTCCGGTCTGGCTCAAGCCGGGCGATGTGATCGAGGTGGAGTGCCCGGAAATCGGCACGCTGCGCAATGCCGTGGTTGCCGAAGCGTGACCGCAACCGCCCGCGCGGCCTGCGTCATCGGCTGGCCGATCGGGCATTCGCGTTCGCCGCTCATCCATAATTATTGGCTCAAACGCTACGGCATCGCCGGCGAATATCGCAGCGAAGCGGTGCCGCCCGGAGAATTCCGCGACTTCGTGCAATCGCTCGCCGCGCGCAATTATGCCGGCGCCAATGTGACGGTGCCGCACAAGGAGGCAGCGCTCGCCTGTTCGCTTCCCGACGATCGGGCCAAGGCGGTCGGCGCCGCCAATACATTATGGCTCGATGACGGAAAATTGCGCTCGACCAATACCGACGTCGAAGGCTTTTTGGACAATCTCGACGCCGTCGCGGCCGGCTGGGAACGCGGCCTGAACAAGGCGGTCGTACTCGGCGCAGGCGGCGCGGCGCGCGCGGTGGTCTATGGACTTATGCAGCGCGGCGTCGCCGACATCGCCGTCATCAATCGGACCGGCGAGCGCGCCGAAACGCTGCGGGAACGGCTTGGCGAGGCATTCGCACCCTGCCTTGGAACGAACGCAACGCAGCGCTCCGCGATGCGGCGCTTCTCGTCAACACCACGACGCTCGGCATGCATGGCCAGCCCGAACTCGCGATCGATGTGGGGCACCTGCCCGCCCACGCCATCGTGACCGACCTGGTTTATGTGCCGCTCGATCACGCCGCTCCTGCGCGCGGCGGCGGCGCGGAACTGCGCACCGCCGACGGGCTTGGCATGCTGCTGCATCAGGCCGTCCGCGGCTTCTCGCTATGGTTCGGTAAAACCCCTGAAGTCACAGCGGAATTGCGGGCGCTGGTCGAAGCCGATCTTGGCGCCTTAAACCGAAAAGCGCAGGAATAACGTGACATCCGGGGGTTCTCAATCGCGTCCGGGGCGCGACGACGCAGGCAGGAATAATCGGGAGGACGACAATGATGACTCGCAGGATGATTGCCGCAGGACTGTTGCCTTGCTCTTTTCGCCACTTCGGTTTCTTTGCGCAAATGCGCCGGCGCCGCCCGTGCGCGTCCGCGGCACGATCGAAAGGGTCGACGGTCAGACGCTGATGGTGAAATCGCGCGACGGCGCGACACTGAAGATCAAGCTCGCCGATAACACGCGATCCGCGCGATGGTCAAGGCGTCACTCGCCGACATCAAGGTCGGGTGGCTTCATCGGCGTTACCGCTATGCCGCAACCGGACGGCACCCAGAAGGCGATCGGAATTCACATCTTCCTGGACGCCAGCGCGGCGTCGGTGCCGGCCTTCTCGCCGTGGGACCTGAGCCCGGCAGCACCATGACCAACGCCGACGTCGAAGCCAAGTTGCCGGCGTCGACGGTCAGAAAATGACGGTCAAATATACGGATGGCGAGAAAAAGATCATCGTTCCGCCCAATACGCCTGTTGTCGCTTTTGCGCCGGGCAACGCCAGCGATCTGAAGCCCGGGGCGCAGGTCATCATTATCGCGGCGAGAAAAAGGCCGACGGCACGCTCAATGCGCCGGGCATCAAGTCGGCCGCGACGGCGTCGCACCGCCGATGTGATAGGAAAAGGAGAACTTAGCAGAATGCGACAAGAAACTGCTGACCGGCGTCGCCATCCTTGCCGCGCTCATTGCGGTGCCGGCGCTGGCGCAGCAGCCGCGCAACCGCGTCCGCGGCACGATCGCAAGCGCCGACGGCTCCTCGATCACCGTCAAGCCGAGCGAAGGCCCTGACGTCATTGTGAAGCTCGCCGACAATGTCCAGGTCTTCGGCGTCGTGGCCGCGACGCTCGCCGACGTGAAGGCCGGCAACTATTCGGCGTCGGCGCCATGCCGCAGCCCGACGGCACGCAAAAGCTATCCAGGTGATGATCTTCGCCGAATCGCAGCGCGGAACCGGCGAAGGCTTCCGCCCTTGGGACCGTCCCGGCTCGACCATGACCAACGGCACCGTGGACACCACCGTTGCCGGTGTCAGCGGTCAGACGCTCACGGTCAAATATAAGGACGGCGAACAGAAGATCGTGATCGCCCCGGACGCGACGATCCGGGCCTACGTTATCGGCGATAAGAGCGAACTCAAGCCCGGCGCGCATATCGCCATCGTGCGCGCCGACAAGGCCGCCGACGGCACGTTGTCGACCGGGCGCGTGTCAATGTCGGCCGCGACGGCGTCGTGCCGCAGTGATACGCAGCGCGACCTAGGGCTATATTTCAGGTTGGGAGCTAAAACGATCCGGCGGCGCGACGCTCACGCGCCGCTCCACGTCGGAAAAATCCTCAGTTCCAATGCCTGTCGCAATGGCGGCGGAAACTGTTGTCGGTCCAGCAATGGCCCCTGCTGATCGAGGGGCCCCAGAACGGCTTGCCCCACACCGCGCCGACGACGCCGCCGACCACGGCGCCGGGAGGACCGGCGACAATGAGACCGGTTCCGGCTCCCGCCACCGCGCCCACCATATCGGCGCGCGCGCTCGAAGCCGCCATCGCAGCCGCGAAAATTGCCGTCGCCACCAAAAGCTTACGCATAATCCTACTCCTTCCACCCTTCGCGGCGCCTTTGCGGCGCCGCCGACATAATACTCGCGACGTGAAAATTTTAGTAACACGCGACACCTTTTCATAAGGTTGACGGGCGAGGAACCCGCAAGCCTGCCAGCCCTTTGGCCCGAAGGAGGTATTCCTGTGCCTACATCGCGGCAATTACGCGGCGATCGATGTCGCCGACACGCGTGACCCCCATCAGCGCCATGGTGGTATCGAGCTCGTTGCGCATGATCTCGATGGCGCGGGCGACGCCCGCCTGCCCGCCGGCGCCGAGCCCGTAGATATAGGCGCGGCCGCTCATGCAGGCGTGCGCGCCGAGCGCGAGCGCGCGCGCAGATATCCTGCCCCGAGCGAATGCCGCCGTCGAACATGATTTCAATCTCGGAGCCGACGCGCCTCGGCGATCGGCGGCAGCATGGAGATCGACGACGAGGCGCCGTCGAGCTGACGGCCGCCGTGATTGGAGACGACGATCGCGCGGCGCCGGTCTTTGCGGCGATGCGCGCATCCTCGACATCGAGAATGCCCTTGAGGATCAGCTTGCCCGGCCAGATGCTCCTGATCCACTCGACGTCTTTCCAATTCAGCGTCGCGTCGAATTGTTCGGAGATCCATTTCGACAGCACGGTGACGCTGTCCATGCCGGGATAGTGGCCGGCGATATTGCCGAAGGTCTTGCGCTTGCCGCGCAGGACGCTGAGCGCCCAGGCCGGCTTGGTGGCGATGTCGATCACGTTCTTCAAGCGGATCTCCGGCGGCACGGTCATGCCGTTCTTGATGTCTTTGTGCCGCTGGCCGATGACCTGGAGATCGACGGTGAGGACGAGCGCGCTGCATTTGGCCGCCGCCGCACGCTCGATCAGCGCGCGGATAAAGCCGCGGTCCTTCATGACGTAGAGCTGAAACCAGAACGGCTTGTCGACGGCCGCGGCGACATCCTCGATCGAACAGATCGACATCGTCGACAGCGTGAACGGAATGCCCGCCGCCTGCGCCGCGCGGCAAGCCAATATCTCGCCGTCGCCGTGCTGCATGCCGCAAAGCCCGATCGGCGCCAGCGCTAGCGGCAGCGCGGCAGGCTCGCCGAGGATCGTCGTCTCGGTGCTGCGCTTGCTGACATCGAACAGGACGCGCTGGCGCAGCTTGATGCGCTCGAGATCGGCGCGGTTGGCGCGCAGCGTCTGTTCGCGCATAGGAGCCCGCTTCGGCGTAGTCGATGAAGGCGCGCGGCACTTTGCGGTGGGCGGTCCGCCGCAAGTCCTCGATACAGGTCATAAGTCGCATGATGAGTGTCCCGGCTCTCGCCTTAATTCTTAGCACACCCGGACCTGGGTTCCGCCAATCGGCGCGGGAACTTCGGCGTCATCCCGGCGTTATTTCATAGGTTTTGCGGCGCGGTGCGGCGGAAATCTCTCCGCCGGCACCGGCTGCGATTGAGGAAGGCGGAATAATAATGGAACGGTGGAGCAAACATCGGCCCCAGCAGGTGGCCTATGCCGGGTTCGAACGCGGTGCGCAGGACGCAACAGAGAGCCAGCTCGAGGCGAGGCGCCGCGTCAAAGAAGAGAAGCAAACTAGAGAGGCCAAGCGCCAGGCTTTGCTCGATGAGGCGCTGGAATTGGGGCTTGAGGAAACCTTTCCTGGCTCCGATCCGGTTTCCGTGACCCAGCCGCCGTCCAGCGCCTACGACCGCGCCAGCAGATAAAACCGCCGCCGGTTTGCCGGATAGCGCGCGGCAATTTCGTTAGGCCATTGATCGCAATGGCCTTTATGCTGAATAGCGCGTTACGCGAAAGAGTAAGATTACCTAATATTTTTTGAAGCGGCCGAGACCTATAAGGGGCTAATATCGCCAACCGGAGTGGTAGGCGTGGGGCCCAGACAATGGTTCGCAAATATTTTGGAACGGATGGCATCCGTGGCCTTGCCAACGGCGTGATCACGCCGGAATTGGCGTTGCGCGTCGGCCAGGCGACGGGGCTGGTTTTCCGCCGCGGCGAGCATCGCCACCGCGTCGTGGTCGGCAAGGATACCAGGCTCTCCGGCTACATGATCGAGACGGCGCTGGTCGCCGGCTTCACCTCGGTGGGCATGGACGTGCTCCTGCTCGGCCCCATTCCGACGCCCGCGGTCGCCATGCTGACGCGCTCGATGCGCGCCGACCTCGGCGTGATGATTTCGGCCTCGCATAACCCCTATGACGACAACGGCATCAAATTGTTCGGCCCGGACGGCTACAAGCTGTCCGACGAGGTCGAAGGCAAGATCGAGACGCTGATCGACGCCGACAAGGTCAAGCAATTGGCCAAAAGCGCCGAGCTCGGCCGCGCCCGGCGCATCGACGGCGTTCATGACCGCTACATCGAATTCGCCAAGCGCACGATGCCGCGCAATCTCTCGCTCGACGGCTTGCGCGTCGTGATCGATTGCGCCAACGGCGCCGCCTATCGCGTCGCACCCGAGGCGCTGTGGGAGCTCGGCGCCGATGTGGTGTCGATCGGCGTCGAACCGGACGGTTTCAACATCAACCGCGAATGCGGCTCGACCGCCCCCGACACGCTGTGCCGCAAGGTGCGCGAAATGCGCGCCGATATCGGCATCGCGCTCGACGGCGACGCCGACCGCGTCGTGATCGCCGACGAGCATGGCCACCTGATCGACGGCGACCAGCTGCTCGCCGTGATCGCGGAAAGCTGGGCGGAGGATCGGCTCCTGACCAAGCCGGGCATCGTCGGCACGGTGATGACCAATCTCGGCCTGGAGCGGCACCTGCAATCGCTCAAGCTCACGCTGGTGCGCACCCCGGTCGGCGACCGCTATGTGCTCGAGCATATGCGCGAGCACGGCTACAATGTCGGCGGCGAGCAGTCCGGCCACATCATCCTGTCCAACTACACCACCACCGGCGACGGCTTCATCGCCGCGCTGCAACTGCTCGCGGTGGTGAAAAAGAAGAACAAGCCGGTGTCGGAAGTCTGCCATCGCTTCGAGCCGCTGCCGCAGGTGCTGCGCAATGTGCGCTACAGGAGCGGCAAGCCGCTTGAAGCCGTGCAGGTGCGCACCGCCATCGCCGACGGCGAAAGCCGCCTCAACGGCCACGGCCGCCTGGTGATCCGGCCGTCGGGCACCGAGCCCGTGATCCGCATCATGGGCGAAGGCGACGACAAGGCGATGGTCGAGGAAGTCGTCGACGGCATCGCCGACGTGCTCGCCGCGCACGCGGCGTAACATAATCCGTCACCCTGGGGTGCGAGCGTAGCGAGCCTCGAAGGGCGACGGCCGGGGCGCCCTGGTCGGCCTCCTTTTTTTGTTGCTCCGCGGCGCGATTTGCCATATCCGCGTTCGCGCCTATATAGGGCCGTGAGTAAGCGTACGAGTGGGTGGCAAGTCATCCGCATCCGCTCGAAGGGCGAATACCTCGGGACCGTCACGGCGCCGGACCAAAAGGCCGCGCTGCGCGTGACTCTCAAGCTTTTTGCACTGGATAAACGTGAAGCTGAAAGCCTACTCATACGCTCTCGCGAATAACGCCGCGCCGCCCCTTCCGAGCCGCATTTCGCTCGACGATCTCGAAGAGACGCGGCGCAGTTTCGCGCCCGAGATTTCGCGCCGATAAGGGCCGTGAGACGTTCACGCTGGCCGTCAGCATCGTCCGCCATTTCTTCGGCCATGACTGGTACATCGACCACATCTTTCAGGACGCAAAAGGATCGCGGTCGGACGGCTACATGCGGATCGATTATACGCCGGGACCGAAGGGCGAGCTGAAGACGTCGCGCCTGCTCGATTTCGCGGAGAACCTATTCAATCTGCAACACATCGACGGCTTCGATGACCGCGTAGAGCAGATGCGGACGGGCGACATTGAGGCGACGTTCGCCGAGTTCGATTTCGCCCGCTTTCTCTACATCCACGACATCGATTTCAAGTTCGTGATCCCGAGCGGCGTCGCCGGCAAGGATTACGATTACGGCATTCGACATGCCGACGGCCGCGAGGTCTGCGCCGACGCGAAGTGCCGGCTCGAAGGCACCGATATGCGCGGCGAGACTGTCATGAACGCGCTTCGGAAGGCGCGGAGCAATAATCTGCCGCCCGACAAGCCCGGCGCCGTGTTCGTCAAAGTGCCGCAAACCTGGCTGGAGGATGACGCTACCCGCCGCGCCATTTACACCACCGTCGGGGGTTTCCTGCGGAACACCAAGCGCGTCGTGACGGTCGTGGTTTATGCAGTCGTCGTGAAAGAGCTGAAGGAAGAGAAGATGATGCTCATGCGTCATCGCTTCCACGAATTCGAGAACCCGGATCACCGCTTCGACCGCGGCAAGAGCTGGGTGCTGTTCAGGGATTACGAGGTGCCGGACAAGTGGGGCGGCATGCCGCCGAAATGGCACCGCATTCTCTCGAAGGGCTTTTTGATGCGGACCAAATAACGGTCCGCGGCCCGCATTTCCGGATTTTGCTAGTCGGGCAGCGACGGACGTGATATCCGCGCTCGCCCGCTAAGGCCCTTAAGAAAAGGTCGAAGAAACCGCGGGCGTGGGCGCGCTGCGTGGGCTCTAAAACAGCTTCTTCGCAAAGCTGATGACGAACAGCTTCGCCACGACGCCATTTTGCGAAAAGACCGTCGTGTTCGCCTTGAAGCGGATGGCCGAATTGTATTCCGCCATGTCGTAGTTGATGACGCCGCCGACCGCCATGTATTCGAGCCGCCGGCCGTCCGGCGGAACGACGGCGCCGAACTGGCGGTCTTGGCCGGTCTGGAACACGTAGAAGCCGGCCGGGCCGAGCTGAAAGCGCCCGATATGCTCGGTGAGGGCGAAATCGACGTCGAGCAACTGGCTCGCATGATACTGCGTGACCGGATTGGTGGCGTAATTGTCCCAGTAGAATTTGGCGCTGAACTCGGTGCCGTCGGCAAAGAGCGGCGGCGTCGTATAAGTCACGGCCATGCTGGGCGCGAGATCGAAAGTGTTGTTGCCCGGCGACACGCCATTCATCGCTTGGGTCTGCTGATTGTAATTTCCGACCGGAATGACCGCGCCGATGCCGAAATCGAGCACCAGGCCCTCGATGATGGGGAAAGCGCCGGCTGTGGTCGGCGGCCGCAACTGTCCGAAGGAGCGCGACCAGGCAAGCTCGAAATAGGGATCGCCGACGCCGGCGGCGCAGCGCCGCGGCACGGCGGAAACCAGTTGGCCGCAATTCTGTCCGGCCGCAGCGAAGCCGGCCAGCCCGATTCTGCCGTCGAACAGCTTGAAATCCGGCACGTAAAGGAAAAACGCGCCGCCAACATCGTTGGTCAGACCGAAGGCATCGAGACCGGGCGCCGGATGACCGGAGCCGTCATGGAATTGCGTGACGCTGTTGTAGAGACCGACCACGCCGCCATAAAGGCCGGGCGGCGGAAGAATAGCCGAACGGATATCGCTGCCGCCGATCGGGCCTGCCGCTGTCGCGCCCTCGACAGCCCAGGACGGCGCGCTTGAGAATGTCGTGCAGATCCCAACGAGAATCCACACCCAGCAAGCAGCGCGCCTGCGGTGATCCGGCGTGACTGAACTCACGGTGCCCCAACGCCCAATACCGTGTGACTGTATGGCGCTTGCCCGAAACCTGGCAAGTGGACGGAGGCCCGTTTACCCGTGCGATTTCAGGAACTGCGCGAAGGCCTTCAGCGTCGTTTCCGAGACATAGTGCTCGATGCCTTCGGCGTCGGCCTCCGCGGCTTCGCTCGGCACGCCCAGCGCCCGCAACAGATCGACGACAAGGCGATGGCGCACCCGCACCCGGTTGGCGAGCGCATGGCCCTTCTCGGTGAGGAACACGCCGCGATATGGCCGCGCAGTCGCTAGCCCCGCGCGTTTGACGCGGGCGATGGTCTTGATTGCGGTGGCGTGCGAGACGCCCAGCCGGCGGGCGATGTCGGTCGGCCGCGCCTCGCCTTCGCTCTCGAGCAGATCCGCGATCAGTTCGACATAGTCCTCGAGCAGCGCCGTCGATTGCGCCGACCGCGTCTTGCCGAAGCGGCGGGCCTGGGTTCCTTCCGCGGGAAGCTTGCCCATAACGACCTGATAAGGAGGGATCTGCTGCGTCACGCCGCACCGAGAACACATTTTTCTCATCGTGTCAAAATGTAGCCTAAGCTACATAATGCAGCCGTTGACGCCAAGAGCCACACTACCTATACTGTAACCAATGCTACATTTTGGTGTGACTGCTGCATGAGGCCGGACGTCGGACCGCTGGATATGAGCCGTTGCGACATGAAACCGTTTGACGCAACAGCCGGGCGATCGGCGAGCCAAGACGAGCCAGGCGATGCGAGCCGCCGGTTGCCGGCGCTGTCGATGACCGAGCGCACGGTCGCCGCCGCGCACCGGGTGCTGGCCGGCGAGCGCCGCGGACCCGGCGCCGTCCTGGCTTTCGCCGGTCCCGCCATCGTCGCCTCGATCGCCTATATGGATCCCGGCAATTTCGCCACCAACATCCAGGCCGGCGCGAAATACGGCTACGGGCTGTTGTGGGTGGTGCTGCTCGCCAATGTCATCGCCATGCTGTTCCAGGCGCTCTCGGCCAAGCTCGGCATCGTCACCGGCAAGAACCTCGCCGAGCACTGCCGCGATGCACTTCCCGCAGCCGGTCGTCTTCGCGATGTGGATCGGCTCTGAAATCGCCGCCATGGCGACGGATCTCGCCGAGTTCCTCGGCGGCGCCATCGGCGTGTCTTTGCTGCTGCACATGCCGCTGTTCGGCGGCATGATCGTGACCGCGATCGTGACCTACGGCCTGTTGATGTTCGACGCCTACGGCTTCCGGCCGCTCGAACTGATCATCGCCGCCATCGTCGGCGTGATCGGACTTTGCTATCTCGCCGAAATGTTCATCGCGCCGGTCGATTGGGCAGCGGCCGCCTACCATACCGTCATGCCGCAACTTGCCGATAGCGAAGCGCTGTTGCTCGCGGTCGGCATCATCGGCGCCACCGTGATGCCGCACGCGATCTATCTGCATTCCGGCCTGATGCAGGCGCGAGTTGCCGGTCGCGCAACGACGCCGAGCGGCGCAAAGTCTTACGCTTCTCCAATCGGGAAGTCGTGATCGCGCTGAGTTCTCGCCGGCGCTCATCAACATGGCGATGGTGATGATGGCGTCGGGCGCGTTTCATGCCGGCCATCCCGAAGTCGCCGAGATCCAGACCGCCTATCACACGCTCACGCCGCTGCTCGGCGGCGCGGCCGCGGGAATTTTCCTGGTGTCGCTGATCGCGTCGGGCATCTCGGCCTCGACGGTCGGAACGCATGGCCGGGCAGATGATCATGCAAGGCTTTGTCGGATTCCGCATTCCGATCTGGCTGCGCCGGCTCGTCACCATGCTGCCGGCCTTCGTCGTCGTCGCGCTCGGTGTCGATGCAACGCATGCGCTCGTCATCAGTCAGGTGGTGCTCAGTATCGCGTTACCGCTGCCGATGATTTCGCTGATCATTTTCACCAGCAGGGCGGACGTCATGGGCGCTTTCGTCAACGGCAAGCTGACGCGCGCCGCCGCCGTGTTGGCAACAGCCGTGGTGCTCGTTCTCAATGTCGTTTTGATTGTGGCGAGCTTTTAAAAATCCGGCCCAAGCCAAATTTCAAAATTCAGAGCTAGCAGGAGCCTTATCCCGGATTGCAAATAGCAATCCGGGTCATTTGCGCGATCGAGTCATCAGGTCGCGGTACTAAAGTACCGCGACGCACTTACATGGTCTTCAGATTTTCAGCAGCCGACTTGCCGGTCTTGCGGTCCACCACGACTTCGAAGGATACGCGTTGACCTTCTCTCAATTCGCGGAGGCCGGCGCGTTCGACGGCGCTGATATGGACGAACACGTCCTTACCACCGCCTTCGGGTTGAATGAATCCGTAACCCTTCTGCGCGTTGAACCACTTCACGGTACCGTTATCCACGGGTCTCTCCTCATAGAGATGTTAGTTCATGGCCTTAGTTCATAGCCATGACAGTGTGAGCCGCGCGATTTGTGCTCGGCTCGGTTCGCTCGAGATTTTGGTGAAAGATCGTCAGTCAGGCGCGCTTATCAGTTCGCTGCAAGGCCAAGTCATTCGGGCCGAAAACTCGAAGCGATGTTTTTAACCGCAACGCATAATCTTCGCAAGACGGGTCGGCCGGATTGTGACGCAGACGTGAGAGCATGCGTGTGAGCGCATAATGAAATCAAAACACGCGACGTCCGGAAATTATTCGGTAACCGCAATCGCATCGCCGCCGCGCTTTGCGGATTCGACGATCGCCTCGAATACCGCCATACCATGCAGCACATCGGCGATCGGTACCGGATAGGAATTGCCATCGCGGATGGTGCGCGCGAATGCCGTCATCTGCGCATGCAACATGTCGAAGCCGGAAAATTCCAGAATCTCATCGGGCGGCGCGGTGACCAATCCGGTGGGCGCAGCCGTCGAGGCCGGCGTGAAGCGAAACCGTGACAGATCGGCGCCCGTGATTTCGGCAAGCCCCTTGGTGCCATAGGCCGCGAAGGCGAAATTCGTCGCGGTCGCGACCGAACAAAACATGAGCCCGCTTCCTCCGCTCGCGAACCGCAGCATCAGCGTCGTCGTATCGTCGGACGGGCCTGGATAATTGCGCGCGGTGACGCAACGGACGTCGCGCACCCGGCCGGCAAATTCGATCATATGATCGAGCGCATGCACGCCGACGGCGGTGAACGCGCCGCCCGGCGCTTCCTCGGGCACGGCGCGCCAATTGTCCGGCGCGACGAATTGCGCCGTCGAGGTGGTATGCTGCGCGACCAGCGCCATGACATTGCCGAGCCGGCCGTCGGCGACGCGCGCGCGCAATTCGCCGATGCTCGGGTGAAAACGCCGGGTGAAGCCGACCGCGAGAATCAGGCCGGATTTGTGGGCGGCATCGGCGACGGCGCGCGCACTTGCCAGATCAAGCGTCAGCGGCTTCTCGACGAAGACATGCTTCTTCGCGGCAATGGCGGCGAGCGCTTGCGCCTGGTGTTGGCTGTGCGGGGTCGCAAGAACCACGGCGTCGATATCGGGGTCGCGCAGGATGTCGTCATAGCTGTCGACAAGCTCGATCGCTTTGTCGCGGCAAAAGTCCTCGGCGGCCTCTCGCGTGCGCGTGGTGCCGAGGACAAAACGCAGATCGCTACCGGCTTTGCCGGTCACGGCATTGACCAGCGAGCGCCCCCAACGCCCCAAACCGACGATAGCCGCTCGGATCATTGCGCGTCACGATTGCGCCGGGCGGACGCGCCACGGCGATTGCTGAGAACAGTCCGAGCCAAAGTTGAAGGCATGTTCCATCATAACATATTTATAACACCGCGGCCGGATGGCCAGACCCTGGCTCGGGGTCTTCGCTTGAGCCACTTGCCCGACGCCCGCCTCAATGCAACAACCCGGAACTTTATTGTTGGCGGTAAAACGGAGGAAGTCGGCCATGCGGATCGTTGCGCTCGAAGAGCATTTTTCGGTACCGGCGGTGGCGAGCCGCATTCCGAAGGACGTGGTGCACCGCCGCGGCTTCCGGCCGCGAAACCTCACCCCGGGCGCGCCCAATCCGATCGAGCTGCTGCCGGAATTCGCCGAAAAGCGGCTCAAATCGATGGATGGCGCCGGCATCAGCATGCAAGTGCTGTCGAATGCCGGCCCCGGTCCCGATCTCATCCCCGGTCCCGATGGCGTCGCCGCGGCGCGCGAGGTCAACGACCATTTGGCGAAGGAAATCTCGCGCCACCCCGATCGCTTCGCAGGCTTTGCGGCGCTGCCGGTGCAAAGCCCCGATGCCTGTCCGCTCGAGCTCAAGCGCGCGGTAAAGGAACTCGGCTTTGTCGGCGCCATGGTCAACGGCACCACCGAAGGCCGCTTCCTCGATCATCCGAGCTATGACGGGCTGCTCGCTTCCGCCGTCGAGCTCGACGTGCCGATCTATATCCATCCGCACATTCCGCCGGAGCCGGTGCGCACGGCTTATTTCTCGGAACTGCCCGAAGGCGCGGCGCGCGCGCTCGAGACCGCCGGCTGGGGCTGGCATTCGGAAACGGCGGTGCATGTCCTGCGCATGGTCGTCGCCGGAACGTTCGACCGCATCCGAAACTGAAAATCATCATCGGCCATATGGGCGAGATGATTCCGATGATGATGGCGCGCTTCGACAAAGTCTTCCAGCACGATATCGCGCATTTGAAGCGGCCGATCTCCCAGACCATCCTCGATCAGGTCTGGATCACGACCGTCGGGCATTTTCGATCAGCCGCCGTTTCTTTGCGCGCTGCAGATTTTCGGCATCGATCGCATTTTGTTTTCGGTCGACTATCCGTTCGCGCCCGACGCCGCGGGACGAAAATTCCTCGACAATGTCGCGCTGCCGCCGGCCGAGAAGGCGAAGCTCGCGCACGGCAATGCGGATGCGCTGTTGAAGCTCAAGCCCGGCAAGGCGTAGCCGCGCAAAATCTGCCGCGCAAGCCTTATTGCAACAAGCTTTGCTGCGACAAGATTGGTTAAAAAATGCTTGCGCCGACATCGCCGCTGCGTCGGCGCTTACGTATTGACCCTCATGGGGTTAGTCCGAATTGAGCCGTTGCAGCGAGACCGATTATTAGACCGGCCATTAAACCGGTTATGAAAAACGCCATGCACAACGATGAGCAGTCCTGCGCGTGCCGTCTGTGCGATCAGCCGATGAGGCTCATTCGCAGACTGCCCCAGATCGACAGCGCGCCCGAATTGTTGGTTTACTACTGCCGCGAATGCAATGAAGTCGACAGCGCCGGCTGGCGGCCGAGCCCGCTGCGAAGCGCTGCAGCGGCGCTGAATTAGCGAGGGGCGACGGAGAAATGGGGCCGCCAGTTGAGTGCGGCCTCTTTTCAACACTGCTGCCAGTCAATCAAACAGCTTACTCGAGTTAAGCCGTCATTTCCCTCGCCTGCCGGAGCACCGCTGCCGGCTCATAGGGCTTGGCGTGAAACAGCATGCTCAATGGGAGCTGGTGAGGTCGCGGCCGGCCCGACGCCACGATGATGCCGACCATGGGCCATCGCTCGGCAACCTGATGAGCCAAATCCGAGCCGCTCATAGATCCGGACATGCTGACGTCAGTGAAAAGCAGCCTGATGTCGGTGTTTGTTTCGAAGATGAGCAGGGCCTCGTCGGCGTTGTCGGCTTCGAGCACCCGGTATCCTGCATCCACGAACATGCAGGATGCGCCCATTCGCTCGAATACGTCGTCTTCGACGATCAGAATGAGGGCGTTGGGGGGGATTTCGATCACACGCGGCAACGAATTTTGATCACAAAAGTTCCATATTTATTCGACTCGTCTGCGAACACCGTATAGCGCGTCCCTATCCTGCCGGTTAACGCCATTCAAGCGGCTTGGACGACGTTGGTCGGAAAAGTGGCGTGAGTTATCGAAACGGACGTGCCCTCGGGACCGGATAAGGTTTCGACCCGAGCATCGAGCTGATGCGCCAGCGCCTTGACGATACCGGTGCCAAGCCCGGACTTTCCTTGAGCGAAGCCGCCGTCCGGCTTGCCAATCCCAGTGTCGGAGATCGAAAGCTTCCAGTTCGTTCCGATCATGTCGTAGGCGACGATGATCTGGCCTTTGGCCTTATCGTCGGGGAAAGCATGCTTGAGGGCATTCATGACGAGTTCGGTCACGATCAAGCCCAGACTTCAGCCTGGCGGGACGTCGCGTGCCCTCCCTCACCAACCACTTTCAGCGAGATTGGCCGGGTGTCGCCAATCATCGAGTGCGCAAGACTTTCGCACAACTGTGACAGATATGGCGCTATTTCGATGGCTCCGATCGCCCCCGATGCATGCAGCTGCTTCTGCACGGCGGCAATCGACAAGACGCGCTTGTGGGCGTCTTCCAGATGAAACCGCGTCTCTTGCGACTGCACCGCGCGCGCCTTCATCAGAATGATGCTTGCGATGATCTGCAAGCTATTGGCAATTCGGTGCTGCAGTTCCTCGAGCAACGTATCTTTCTGTCGCAACAACTCGTCCTTTTCGCGCTCCAAGACACGCCGCTCAGTGACATCCTCCATGCCGAGCAGAATGGTGGTGCCGGCGCCGCCCTCGTAGAACACTTGGCGGGCGTTCAAGCAAATCGTGCGTGGTCCGAGGCCAGGGAACTCATGCTCGACTTCATAGCCTTCCATCACGCCCTGCTCGGGAATAATTTTTTCCAAGAGCACGCGAAGCTTCGGAATGTCCCATTGTCCATCGCCCAACGCGTAAAGAGGTCTGCCATTGGTGTCCTCGGGGCTGACCTTGAATGCCGCATAGAAGGAGCGGCTCGCGGCGATCACGCGCAACTCTTTGTCGAGGACAAGAACGGGCTCGCGGACAGTGTCGACGATGCCCTGAGCGAGCGCCCACGCATCGGCGATGGAGGTGAATTGTTCCCGAAAGCCGGTTCCTAGCATAAAGCCTCCGCGAGGGGTTTCGATGCTGGGGAAGAAAGACCGTCGCATGCCGGCGAGGGCAATGCGGAGCGCACCCAACCTTTCATCATGCGATTTAGAGTGGGGACGAGTTTGTATAAAAGTGATCACTAATTCGGGTTGTGCGTGGCGTTAACGCCAAGGAACGAAGTTGCTCGTCGATCGTTCTACCGATGGTCACGAGATTATTTTTGGTCTCGACGATCAGAAGCCTCAGCCCCAAGCCCCCCAGCCCCCCGCTGGGGCTTTTCTTTTGGGTGCCATACTTTGGCGCTCCCTACCGGAATCGAACCGGTGTTTCAGCCTTGAGAGGGCCGCGTCCTAGACCGCTAGACGAAGGGAGCCTGCGTCCGAAATAACCGCGATACGGCGGCGGTGCAAGCACGTTTGCGGCGGCTGTCCGGGCCACTCACCGCTCGTTGACGAAGCGCAGATGGCCGGATTCCTTCATGGTCTTGAGATCGAAGACCCGCATTTCACTCGTGCCGTTGTTGTCGATCATCACGGCGACCCGGCCTCCGGAACCCGCCATTGACACGATCCGCGCGCCCTTCGGTAGCGTGATGGCATCCTCGATTGGCGAACCGGCGCCGGCGCCATACATCCGGTAGCCGATGACGGTAACCACGGCCGCGATCGCGAGCACCGTGGTAAGACCTGAAATCATCATCATGGTGCGGGCGCGCGCGAGGAGATGCTTCGCCTCGGACTCGGCGGGCTCGCCCACCGCTGTTAGATTGCTCCGTGTGTTGCTCGATGTCTTGCCGGATAGATTGTTCATGACGTCCCCCACTTCCACGCCCACAGCCGCCACCGAGGCTTCGGTCGCCCAGACTTCAGCCACCGAGACTTCGGCCACCCAGGCCTCGGTCCTCGTCGGCGCCGACGAGGCCGGCGACCGGCTCGACCGCGTGCTCGCCCGTCACATCGCCGAACTGTCGCGCTCCCGGCTCAAAGTGCTGATCGAAGCAGGCGCCGTCGCGGTCGATGGCCAGACGATCCGCGATCCAAGCCATAACGTCAATTCCGGCTCTGCCATCTTGGTTGACGTGCCGGCCCCGGTGCCGGCAAAGCCTGCGCCCGAGCCGATCCCGCTCCGCATCGTTTACGAAGACGACGATATGATCGTCATCGATAAACCCCGCAATCTCGTGGTTCATCCAGCCGCCGGCCATTGGACCGGCACCTTGGTCAATGCGCTCATTGCGCATTGCGGTGCGAGCCTTTCCGGCATCGGCGGCGAGCGCCGGCCCGGCATCGTGCATCGGCTCGATAAGGATACGACCGGCGTGATGGTGGTCGCCAAGAACGACCGCGCGCACCGGGCGCTCGCGGCGCAATTCGCCGACCACGGCAAAAGCGATGACGCGTTCGAGCGCAGCTACCTCGCTTTGGTTTGGGGCGCGCCCGAACGCCCGCAGGGCGTCATCGATCGGCCGATCGACCGCCACCCGAAATCCCGAGAGCGCATGGCGATCCGTGACGGCGGCCGGGAAGCGGTCACCCATTGGCAGGTGCTCGAGCAATACGGCGCCGCCGAGACCGGACGGGCGATCAAAAAACGGCAAAGCTGGGCGCCCCGACGAGCCGGTGGCGAGCCTCCTGCTCTGCCGGCTCGAAACCGGCCGCACCCATCAGATCCGGGTCCATTTGGCCTCGATCGGCCATCCGCTTATGGGGGATAATGTCTATGGCGGCGGATTCCGCACCAAGGCGGCCCTTTTGCCGCAAAAAGCCCAGGCGGCGCTGACATCCCTTGCGCGGCAGGCACTCCATGCCCATATCCTCTCGGTGAAACACCCGTCGAGCGGCGAATTTCTCCAGTTCCGGTCGGAACTGCCGCCCGATCTGGCCCGTTTGCGTAATGCGCTGGCCGATACCCAGCCCATGCCTCAACGCAAGCCGAGCCACAGCAGCAACTAAAAGTTTACCGCCATCAACGGTTTAGCGTCGGATCGGATTGAGGTTCACAGCCGCGTCGCGCCAATGTGACGCCGAGTTCACTTCGTCCGACCGATTTGACCGTGTATGTTGCGGGTGCGAAGTAAATGGAACTCGGCGCCGTCGGCTCGGAGAGCGATGGCACCTATGGCCTGCCGCACCGCGGGGGCAATGAAAACGGAGGGCGCTGAAATGGCCCAGACTGCAGCACTGCCGATCTTATCAGGCGAAACCGGTCTCACCCGGTATTTGGAAGAAATCCGCCGGTTCCCGATGCTGGAACCGCAGGAAGAATTTATGCTGGCGAAGCGTTGGCGCGAGCACGGCGACCGCGACGCAGCGCATCGGCTCGTCACCAGCCATTTGCGGCTCGTGGCCAAGATCGCCATGGGTTATCGCGGCTACGGGCTGCCGATCTCGGAAGTGATTTCCGAAGGCAATGTCGGCCTGATGCAGGCGGTCAAGCGCTTCGAGCCCGACAAGGGCTTCCGGCTCGCGACTTACGCGATGTGGTGGATCAAGGCCGCGATCCAGGAATACATCCTGCGCTCGTGGTCGCTCGTGAAAATGGGCACCACCGCCAATCAGAAGAAGTTGTTCTTCAATCTGCGCAAGGCGAAGAGCCGCATCTCCGCGCTCGACGAAGGCGACATGCGGCCCGATCAGGTCAAGCTGATCGCCAAGCGCCTTGGCGTGACCGAGCAGGACGTCATCGACATGAACCGCCGGCTCGGCGGCGACGCCTCGCTCAATGCGCCGATCCGCGAGGAAGGCGATTCCGGCGAGTGGCAGGATTGGCTGGTCGACGACAGCGCCAGCCAGGAAAGCCGGCTTGCCGAGAGCGAGCAATCGGAGAACCGCCATCAGGCGCTCGGCCAGGCACTCACGGTGCTCAACGACCGCGAACGCCGCATCTTCGAGGCGCGCCGGCTCGCCGACGAGCCGATCACGCTCGAAGAGCTCGCCGAAGAGTTCGGCGTGTCGCGCGAGCGCGTGCGCCAGATCGAAGTGCGCGCTTTCGAGAAGGTGCAGAAGGCGGTGAAGTCGAACATCGCCCACATGGAAGCCCCGGAAGCCGCAGCGTCGCTCGCGGCGCACTAAATTCGCTTTCCAAGCATTGTTCTGACTCGTCATGCCCGGCCTTGTGCCGGGCATCCACGTTTTTGGGACACCGAGCGCAAAGACGTGGATGGCCGGGACAAGCCCGGCCATGACGGCTAACGCCAGCCGAGGCCGGGGGCGACGTGCTTGAGGACCGCCTCGATGACATGGGCGTTGTAATCGACACCGAGCTGATTAGGAACGGTCAAGAGCAGCGTGTCGGCCGCGGCGATGGCCTCGTCTTTGGCCAGTTGCTCGATGAGAATGTCGGGCGCGGCGGCGTAGCTGCGGCCGAAAATGGCGCGGGTGTTGTCGCCGAGAAAGCCGATCGTGTCCTCGTTCTCGTTGCCGCGTCCGAAATAGGCGCGGTCGCGGTCGTCCACCAGCGCGAAGATGCTGCGGCTGACCGACACCCGCGGCTCGCGCGTATGCCCCGCCGCCTGCCATGCCTCACGGAAGATCCGGATCTGCTCGGCCTGCTGGACGTGAAGCGGCCGTCCGCCCTCGTCATTCTTGAGTGTCGAACTTTGCAGATTCATCCCGAGCTTGGCCGCCCACTCCGAGGTGGCGTTCGAACCGGCGCCCCACCAGATTCGATCGCGCAGGCCCTTCGCATAGGGTTCGAGGCGCAAGAGACCGGGAGGGTTCGGAAACATCGGATGCGGGCTCGGCTGTGCAAAACCCTCGCCACGTAGCACGTCGAGCAAGACCTCGGTGTGGCGCCGGGCCATGTCGGCATCGGTCTTGCCCTCCGGCGGGGCGTAACCGAAGTAGCGCCAGCCGTCGATCACCTGCTCGGGCGAACCGCGGCTGATGCCGAGTTGCAGGCGTCCGCCGGCGATGATGTCGGCTGAGCCGGCGTCCTCCGCCATGTACAGCGGATTCTCATACCGCATATCGATGACCGCCGTGCCGATCTCAATCCGCTTGGTCTTGGCGCCGACTGCCGCCAGCAGCGGAAACGGCGAGCCGAGCTGACGGGCGAAATGATGCACACGGAAGTAAGCGCCGTCCGCGCCGAGCTCTTCGGCGGCGACGGCGAGCTCGATCGATTGCAGCAGCGCATCGGAAGCCGATCGCGTCTGCGATTGGGACGAAGCGGTCCAATGGCCAAATGACAGGAAGCCGATCTTTTTCATGAAAATCCGTCGTGCGGGTGATGCGTTCGGTTCTTCTAACCTGAAAAATCCGAGCCGGAACAGGTCGGGATATCTCGTCCCCTTTCCATTGACAATTGTCACCATTTTCGTTACAATCCCGCTGCGAATCAAATCTCGCTCGCAAGGACGCCGTCGGGAGGCATCCCGGAGGTCGGGGCGAGTGCGGTGCCCGCGGGCGGACTTGCACTCCGCTCCCGGGCGGTTTCGGGCATCAGCATCCCAGCACTACGGACTGGGCCGCGAGGTGCTCGCTGGACTGGGACAGGTGAAGGCGGGTAACGCCCGCACAAACTGCGTCGGTTCTGCCCCAGGAATGGGGATGACTACAGGATCGGCGCTAAGCCCACGTCCCAGGAAGCATGGCCTGAGATCGCACCTAGGGATGGAATACTCTCTAGGGCAGAACCGTGGTGGAACGCCGACAGGCGAGCGCGCCCGCAGCGGAGGGTCGGCGCAAGCCGACACTCTCGTGGCGCGCCCCGCACCCGCTGGTGCGGACCATGAAACACTGCGTCTGTCGGCGTTCCGCTTCCTTCTTTTTCTTTTCACCTCTCCCCGCCGCGCGGGGAGAGCGTAGGCGTCCTCCGGACGCCGTTCTTGAGTAAAGAACGCCGATCCGAAGGATCGGCTATGTGAGCGAAGCGAACGAGGGTGAGAGGGCCTCTCCGCGAGTCTGAGCGAAGCGGCAACGCCCCCTCATCCCAACCTTCTCCCCGCACGCGGGGAGAAGGAGCGCGCGGCGTTGTTTGACATTGTGATGAGAGATTTGGCGATCGAAGAAACGCGCGCCCACAAGCGACGCGGGCGTCTTCCTTTCCCCGCGCGCGGCGAGAAGTTACGTCCTCCCTCGCCAGCGCGACGCGAAAAAAAGGCTCAACGCGATAAATTTCTGCCGCGTTGCAGCTTTAACCTTCGACCTCCTATTCCGAAATCGTGCTTCGAGGCGCGCATCTGTTATTGTGTGAGCATGAGACTTCGCCGCCGGCTCTCCGTCCTTGTCGCTATCGCCTTGGTGCCGTCGCTATTGCTTACGGCGTATAATGCCGCGCGCTGGAGAATATTTCTCGAATTCGGAAACCCGCGCTACCGCGCTTTCGGAAGCGCGCCTGGCGTCGAGCGAATTGGAGCAGTTCATCGACAATGCCCGTCTGCTTATGACGGCGATGACGAAATTCCCCTTGACTGCGGATAACAAGGCGGAATGCGCGTCGTACTTCAAATCCATAATTTCAGGCGTCCAGACTTTTCGCGAAGCCGCGATCATCGATACCGACGGAAAGTTTCTTTGTTCGACAAATCCCGCGCAAGACGCGCTCGATGTCGGCGATCGCATCCGCTTTTATCAGTCTTTGAAAGCCGGCAAACTCAGTGTCGCAACGATCATTGCGGATCGGCCGACGCCCTCGACATCAATTCAGATATCGATGCCATATGAAGATGCCGACGGCGCGATAAGAGGAATGATTGTCCTTACCGGCAACTCGGAAAAACTTGCCGAAAATTTCGCGGCCTATCAATGGCGACCCGAACACCGGCTTGTCATTATTGACGGTCGGGGTTCTTTGGTGCTCACGCTCCCGGCAAATGAGTCCGAAGAAGCCGATGCTGTTGCCCAGCAGATCTTTCCGCTCATTCCACAAGCAAAGCCGGGAACGATCGATATCAAGGATCCAATCGGCCGGCCCTTGATCGTCGGCGTTGCGCCGTCGGCACGCGCGCCTGAAAGTCTGTTCACGGCCGTTGCACTCGATCGCGATTCGGCCTTGGTGGAAACCTCCATCGTCAATGTGCGCGGCATCGCCTTCGATTTTATCTTCATCATTCTTGCGGTCATCGGCGTGTGGCTCGCCGCCTACCTGATGATCGATCGTCCGGTCCGCGCGATTATCAAGAGCGCGCGCAAATGGGAAGTCGGGCGACACGTCCGCGGCGTTTCCTAAATTCAGGTTTTCCGACGAATTCGGGCAGCTGAGCGCGGCACTGACCCGAATGTCAGGCAGGATCGACGAGCTGCTCAAGCAAAAAGACCTTCTGTTACGCGAGCTGCAACATCGTGTGATGAACAGCCTTGCCTTGCTTTCGAGCCTCCTGGAGATGCAAAGGCGATCGACCAAGAGCTCCGTGGCCAAGGAAAATCTCGCCAATGCCCGCGACCGCGTTGTCGCGATGGGAACGGTCTATCGCCAGCTTTATCAGGCCGACACGTTGGAATACGTGGAATTCAGCGAGTTTCTGAAAACGATTTGCAGTACCAGCGGGAACGCCTATGTCGGAGCCAAGCGGCCATCGATCGAAGTTGAGGCGGATTCGCTCGAGCTTTCGGGTCAACATGCCATCTCGCTCGGCATGTTGACCCATGAATTGATAACAAACGCGCTCAAGCACGCATTCTCGGGAAGCGAATCGGGGTCCATTAAAGTCACGCTGAAACACAGGAAGCGCCGCGCTATCGATTTGAGCATTGCCGATCGGGGACGCGGGCTTCCACCCGACTTCAAAATAGACGGCAAGTCATCTTCGTTGGGAATGAAGATCGTCGTTTCCACCGTGCAGCAGCTCGGCGGCACGCTCGAAATCAATAGACTGAAGCCAGGAACTGAATTTGTCATCCACTTGCCGGCCGATATCGCACAAACCTGAGCGGCTACTCCCGCAACATCCCGCGCAGCAGCCAGCGGCAGGCGAAGATCATCACGCCCGCCAGCGCCGAAATTCCGGCGACCATCAAAAAGAATTCCGGCTTCTCCATCCGGCTCCAGAAGCTGCCGATGTAGCCGGCAAGAAAGCCGCCGGTGAAACTCGTCGCCAGCCAGATTCCCATCATCATCGAGATAATGCGCGCCGGCGCCACTTTGGTCACGAGCGACAGCCCGACCGGCGAGAGATAAAGCTCGCCGACCGTGATGACCGAGATGGAGCCGAGCACCCAGAGCCAGCTCGCCTGGCCAACGCCGGCGTGAAACGCGGCGAAGGCTTTGATCAGATTGGCCGCGGTGACGCCGAAGCAGCCGAGCGCCATTTTGGTGATGGTCGACGGCTCGGTGCGGCGCGCCGCCTGGCGCGCCCACAGCAGCGACGACGAAGGGCGTGAAGGCAAAAATCATGAACGGATTGAAGGCGAGAAACCAGGTGGTCGGGATTTGCGCGGTCCAGCCGAACAGATCGATGCGTGCGGTCGACATTGGTATCGATCCACAAGATCGTGGTGTTGCCCATCTGCTCATAGGTCGCCCAGAACAATGTCGTCGGAATGAACAGGACGAGGAGCGCGGCGATGGCGCGCCACTCCTCGCGGCTGAGCGGCGGGCGCTCGATATGCGCAGCCCTCGGCCTTTGTGCAATTCATGCATTTTCGGCAAATGATCTTTGGGCAGCATCGGCAGCGCGTAGAGATAGATGCAAAGCCCGATGCACATGCCGACGCCGGCGGCGGCAAAGCCGTAATGCCAGCCGGCCCTTTCGCCGAGCGTGCCGCAGACGAGCGGCGCCAGGAACGCGCCGAGATTGATGCCGACATAGAAGATCGAATAAGCGCGGTCGCGGCGATGATCGCCCGGCGCGTAAAGGCCGCCGACCTGGGTGGAAATATTCGGCTTGAAACAGCCGTTGCCGAGGATCAGCGCCAACAGCGCAAAGACGAACAGCTGCTCGATCGCCATCATGAAATGGCCGATCGCCATCAGGATCGCGCCGATGACGACGGTGCGGCGCTGGCCGAGCACGCGGTCGGCAAGGAGCCCGCCGAAAATCGGCGTGAAATAGACGAGCCCGGTATAAAGGCCCCAGATCTGCGACGACAACGGCTGCACGTCGAGCGGGCCGAACAGCGTTTCGAGCCCGCTTTTGACCGTGAGCAGGCCGGCGACGTTGCCGGCATGGTCCGGCAGCAGGAGATATTTCGTCATATAGAGGACGAGCAGCGAGCGCATCCCGTAATAGGAGAAGCGCTCCCACATTTCCGTGGTGAACAGGAAGGTGAGCCCGCGCGGATGGCCGAACAGGTCGGCGCTGTCGGCGGAACGATCGGCAATCGACGCGGCGCGTTCAGCCACCGGGCACCCTTTGCAGCATGCAGTCACGGTATTCGCGGACGGGGCTTGAATATCGGCAACGCCAATGATTACTGGGTCGTCCGCATTAGCGGATGATGACAACAAAAGAGCCTGGGCGCCACGGAGGAGTTATGCTTTGCCGGACGATTGCCATGCTGTGCGCCATGTGGGGCGTTGCGACGCTGGCGCCAGTTTCTTTCGCGCCCGCCGCCGAGCCCACGCTGCTCCACGTCAATGTCTTTCGGTCGTCGCGCTCGCTGCCGTTCTATGCCGGCATCGACCGCGGCTTCTTCGCCAAGCGCGGCTTGGCCATCGACCTGCAATTCACCGAGAACTCGGAGCGCCAGCGGGCGGGCCTTGCCGACGGCACGATCGATATCGCGCATTCCGCGGTCGACAATGCCGTCGCCATGATCGACGTCGCCAAAATCGATGTGGTCATCGTCTCCGGCGGCGATAGCGGCACCAACGAATTCTACGTGCAGGACGGCATCAAGGATTTTGCCGATATCCGTGGTCACGCCATCGTCGTCGACGCCACCAACACCGCTTACGCGCTGCAGGCGAAGAAAATCCTGCTGCAGCACGGGCTTGCGGCCGGCACCGATTACACGCTCAATCCGGTCGGCAACGGCACGCACCGGCTGCAGGCGATGCTCGACGACAAGAACAATGCCGGCGCCATCCTCAACTCGCCGTTCTCGCTGATCGCCGCCGAGAAGGGCATGCACAGCCTCGGCCGCACCACCGACATGCTCGGTCCCTATCAGGCCGACGGCGCTTTCGTGCGGCGCGACTGGGGAAAAGCCCATGCCGATGTGCTCGAGCAATATCTCGCCGCTTATATCGAAGCCCTGCGCTGGTCGCTCGATCCGAAAAATCATGCCGAAGCGGTCGCCATGCTTGCCGACAAGCTCAAGCTGACGCCCGACATGGCGGAAAAAAACCTCGTGGTGATCGCCGAACCGGGCTTTGGGTTCACCCGTGATGCCGCGTTCGACATGGCCGGTTTCAAGAACGTGCTGGCGCTGCGCGCCGAGACCGAAGGCGGCACGCCCGCCGACCCGCAACACTATATCGACCTGTCCTATTACGACCGCGCGATGAAGCTGGTGCAAGAATAATCGGCGCAAAGTTCCCAAGGAGCACCCATGCCCGCCACGTTCCCCGAAGAAGCAAAAAACTTCCGCCTGCTCGGCCATGACGCCACGGCGGCCTGGGGCGGCGGCAGCCTGGTGCAGATTCACAAGGGCCACGCCTATGTCGGCGCGGTCGGCGGCTCGAGCTTCAACGGCCCGGAAGGCTTCACCGTTCACGACGTGCGCGATCCGACGAAGCCGAAGAAGGTCGGCGAATTCCGCGCGCCGCCGGGCGTGCATTGCCACAAGCTGCGCATCGTCGGCGACGATCTGCTTTATGTGAATTCGGAACGGCTCGCCGGCGACAAGGGCAAGAACGCGCGCGCCGGCTTTTTCATTTTCGACATTTCGACGCCGTCGGCGCCGAAGCCGGTCGGCTTCTACGACATGCCGGGCTCCGGCCCGCACCGTTTCGGCGTCGATCTCGAGCGCGGCCTCGCCTTCATGCCCAACGATGCGCCGGGCTGGGACAAGCGCGTGATCTGGACGCTCGACATCAAGAATCCGCTCAAGCCCGAAGTCGTCAGCATCTGGGGCCTGCCGTGGATGAAGACCGACACCGACGAGGTCGGCAACGATCCGCACCCGCATGAGGAAGCCACCACGCTGCACGGCCCGCCGATGATCCGCGGCAACCGCATGTATTGCGCCTGGTGGGGCGGCGGCATGTCGATCATCGACTGCACCGATCTGCGCGACATGAAGCTCGTCGGCCACATCAAATGGTCGCCGCCGTTTCCCGGCTCGACCCATACCTGCTGGCCGATCGGCGACCGGCCCTATCTCGTCGTCACCGACGAGGCGCGCGCCAAGCAGAAATACTGGGACGCGCAATTCATGTGGATCATCGACGCGCGCGACGAGACCAATCCGCTGCCGGTCGCGACCTTCATGCCGGACCGCGAGAAATATTACGACCGGCCCGGCCGCTTCGGCGCGCACAACATTCTGGAACACCTTCCCGCCGACGGCCCGTGGAAGGACGTCGTGTTCCTCACTTATTTCAACGCCGGGCTGCGCGCGGTCGATGTCAGCGATCCGCTGCATCCGAAGGAGATCGGCTGCTACGTGCCGGAAACGCCGGAAGGCACGCCCGGCATCCAGTCAAACGACATCGGCAGCGACGACGAAGGCCGGCTCTATCTGATCGACCGCTGGGGCCAGGGCATGCACATTCTGGAATATACGGGGTAGCGTCGATTATCGCTGCGGCGCAAAACCGAACGTCTTCTCGAAGCGCTTGGCGTAATCCGGCCAGACCTGCGGATTGACGATGCGCGGCACCGGCTTGCCGTCGAGCGCATCGAGGATCTGCTCGGCGGCGATCTGGCCCATATTGGTGCGCGCCTCGCGCGTCACGCCGGCGGTATGGGCGGTGACCATCACGTTGTCGAATTTCATCAGCGGATGCTCGGCCGGCGGCGGTTCCTTGGCCCAGACGTCGAGGCCGGCGCCGGCGATCTTCTTGTCGCGCAGCGCCTGTGCCAAGCGCCTCCTCGTCGTGAATGAAGCCGCGCGCCGTGGTGATGAAATAGGCGTGCGGCTGCATCAGCGCATATTCGCGCGCGCAGATCATCTTGCGCGTCTCGTCGGTCAGCGGACAATTGATCGAGACGAAATCGGAGCGGCGCAACAATTCGTCGAGCTCGACCTTGGTCGCGCCGCGCGCGCGAATGTCCTCGGCGCTCAGATAGGGGTCGTAGGCCAGCACCTGCATGCGAAACAGCCCGCGGCACAGTTCGGCGATGCGCCGGCCGACATTGCCGAGCCCGATGATGCCGATGGTTCGCCCGAGCACTTCGCTGCCGGTGAAGTCGTTGCGATCGCCCAGCGTGCCGGCGCGCAGCGCGCGATCGCATTCGCCCACCCGCTTGACCAGGCACAGCATCATGCCGAGCACGTGCTCGGCGACCGATTCGGCGTTGCCGCCGGCCTGATTGACGACGAGGACGCCGCGCTCGGTGCAGTCCTTGACGTCACGGTGTCGTAGCCGGCGCCGTTGGTCGAAACGATCAGGAGGTTCGGCGTCTTTTTCAGCAGTTCGGCGCTGACGTGATAATGCCGCGCCAGTTCGTCGCGCGCCGAGCTGATCTGATAGGCGTGCGCCGCGGACGAGGATCTCCATCGCTGCGCCATTCGGGCTGTCCTGCGCGAGCATGTCGAGCCGCATGTCGCCGCGCTTGCCGAGCATTTCGCCATAGCCGATCGGCCGGTGCGGCGCCACGCAGAACACACGCTTGCTGTTGACGACATTGTTCATCGTTTCCATCCCCATTCCTTGGCGCAATTACAGCCTAGATCGCCGACGCCGGCAATGCCGGGATCGAGCAAATTCTTAAAGCAAATCATGGAATTGTCACCAAACCACTCTTGATAGCGACGCCCCGAACTGCCACATCCACTCCGCCATGAACATGCCAATTCGCGCCCAGCAGGGCGCTCCAGCGGCAGCCTGGCCCAGACACCCTTCGCCGCCGAGGTGGAGCGGCGGCGTACCTTCGCGATCATCTCGCACCCGGACGCCGGCAAGACCACGCTGACGGAAAAGCTCCTGCTGTTCGGCGGCGCCATCCAGCTCGCCGGGCAGGTCAAGGCCAAGCGCGACCGGCGTTCGACCCGTTCGGACTGGCTGGCGATCGAACGCGACCGCGGCATCTCCGTCGTCACTTCGGTGATGACCTTCGAATATGCCGGCCGCATGTTCAATCTGCTCGATACGCCGGGCCACGAGGACTTTTCCGAAGACACCTATCGCACGCTCACCGCGGTCGATTCCGCGGTGATGGTGATCGACGCCGCCAAGGGCATCGAGCCGCGCACCCGAAAGCTGTTCGAAGTCTGCCGGCTGCGCGACATTCCGATCATCACCTTCATCAACAAGATGGACCGCGAAAGCCGCGATCCGTTCGAACTGCTCGACGAGATCGAGAAAACGCTGGCGCTCGATACCGCGCCGATGACTTGGCCGGTCGGCCGCGGCCGCGATTTCATCGGCACCATCGACGTTGAATCCGGCGGCGTGCGGCTGCTCGAAGGCGACGCCGGCACGGCCGGCAAATTTGCGCGAAATGACGATCGCCGAACTTGCCGCGCTCAACGATCAGTCTCGACGCTGCCGCGATCTCGGGCGAGCTCGATCTCGTCCGCCATGCCTGCAAGCGGTTTGACGCCGAAGGCTTTCGCCGAAGGCCATCTGACGCCGGTCTTCTTCGGCAGCGCGCTGAAGAATTTCGGCGTCGGCGATCTGCTCGATGCGCTCGCCGCCATGGCGCCGCCGCCGCGGGCGCAAGCGGCCGACAAGCGCGTGGTGGCGGCGACCGAACCCGGCATGTCCGCCTTCGTCTTCAAGATCCAGGCCAATATGGACCCGAACCATCGCGACCGCATCGCCTTCGTGCGGCTGTGCTCGGGCAAGCTCACGCGCGGCATGAAGGTCAAGCAGGTGCGATCGGGAAAGACCATCAGCCTGCAATGCGCCGCAATTTTTCTTCGCCCAGAACCGGGCGCTCGCCGAGGAAGCCTATGCCGGCGACGTGGTCGGCATCCCCAATCACGGCACGCTGCGCATCGGCGACACGCTGACCGAAGGCGAGGATCTCAACTTCGAGCGGCGTGCCCAATTTCGCGCCGGAAATCCTGCGGCGCGTTCGCCTGCCCGACGCGATGAAGGCAAAGAAGCTGAAAGAGGCGCTGGCAGCAACTCGCCGAGGAAGGCGTCGCCCAGGTGTTCCGGCCGAACGACGGCTCGCCGGCTTTGGTCGGCGTCGTCGGCCCGTTGCAGCTCGACGTGCTGCAGGCGCCAGGCTCGCCGCCGAATACGGGCTCGAAGTCGATTGGAGCCAGGCCGAATTTGCGCTCGCGCGCTGGATCGCGGCCGACGACCGCAAGGTGCTCGACGAATTCGTGCGCAGCCGCCCCTCCTCGCATCGCCGAGGATTTCGACGGCGATCTGGTTTTCATGGCGCGCAACGCTTTCGACCTCGAATATACCGGCGAGCACAATCGCGGCATCACCTTCACCGACGTGAAGGACATCCATAAGCGCAAGCCCGCCGGCTGAGCCGTCAGCCGCCGGCGATTTCCTCGCGCAGGATTTCGAGCTCCAGCCATTGCTCTTCGGCCGCGGCGATTTTCTGCTGCAGCTCGCCGAGCGACGGCCGTGACCTTCTCGAAGCCGGCGCGGTCGCGCGCATAGAAGCCCGGATCGTCGAGCTTTGCCTGCAGCGACTTCATCTCGGCCTGCAGGCCGGCGATGGTCTTCGGCAGTGTTTCCAGCGCGTGCTTGTCCTTGAACATCAGCCGCCGTTTCGCCGGCTGCGACCGTGCAGCGGCCGGCTCGGTTTCCTTTGACTGCCTTCGGCGGCGCTCTTCTTTGGCGCTCTGCCGCGTCAAGTCGGCGCCGCGCTGCGCCAGCATGTCGCTATAGCCGCCGGCATATTCGATCCAGCGGCCATCGCCTTCCGGCACGATCACGCCGCTCACCAGCCGATCGAGAAAATCGCGATCGTGGCTGATGAGAAGAACCGTTCCGGGATAGTCCGCCAGCATGTCCTCGAGCACGTCCAACGTTTCCATATCGAGATCGTTGGTCGGCTCGTCGAGCACCAGAAGATTCGACGGCTTGGCGAGCAGCCTGCGCCAGCATGAGGCGGCCGCGCTCGCCGCCCGACAACTTGCGGAGCGGCGTGCGCGCTTGCTCGCTCGTGAACAGAAAGTCCTTCATGTAGCTGATGACGTGCTTGGCGCTGCCGTTGACCATGACGGTGTCGCCGGAGCCGCCGGTCAGCGCTTCGGCGACGGTGACATTGGGATCGAGACTGTCGCGATGCTGATCGAGCGTTGCGACTGCAAGCGTCGATCCAAGCCGCACCGCGCCGTCGTCCGGCGGCAGCGCGCCCGTCAGCAGATTGATCAGCGTGGTCTTGCCGCTGCCGTTCGGCCCGACAATGCCGATGCGGTCGCCGCGCTGGATGCGGGTCGAGAAATCGCGCACGATCGGACGCCCGCCATAGCTCTTGCCGATGCCTTTGGCCTCGATGACCAGCGCGCCGGACGGCGCCGCCGAGCTTGCAGTGATGGTGGCATTGCCGGCGCTGGCGCGATAAGTGCGGCGCTGTTCGCGCAGCGCCTGCAACAGGCCGACGCGGCGCATGTTGCGTTTGCGCCGGCCGGTGACGCCGTAGCGCAGCCAATGCTCTTCGGCGACGATCTTGCGATCGAGCTTGTGCTGGTCGCGTTCCTCTTCCGCCAGCACCGCGTCGCGCCATTCTTCGAAATGGGCAAATCCGCGCTCGAGGCGCCGCGTCGTCCCGCGGTCGAGCCAGACCGTGCTGCGCGACAGCGTCGAGAGAAAGCGCCGGTCGTGGCTGATGATCACCAGCGCGGTGCGGCGCGAATCGAGGTCGCGCTCCAGCCATTCGATCGTCGTCAGATCGAGATGATTGGTCGGCTCGTCGAGCAGCAGCATATCGGGCTTCGGCGCGAGCACGCGCGCCAGCGCCGCACGGCGCGCCTCGCCGCCGGAAAGATGCGCCGGATCTTCGCCCCCGGTGAGGCCGAGTTGCTCGAGCAGATAGCGCGCCGCATGGGGATCGTCGTCCGGCCGCAGCCCGGCCTCGACATAAGCCAGCGTCGACGCGAAGCCTAAGAAATCCGGCTCCTGCGGCAAATAGCGCACCAGCGCGCCGGGCTGCACGAAAACCGAGCCGCGATCGGGCTCGACCAGCCCGGCCGCGATCTTGAGCAGCGTCGATTTGCCCGAACCGTTGCGCCCGACCAGCGAGACGCGCTCGCCGGGCGAAACGCGACAGCTCCGCGCCGGTGAGAAGCGGCGTGCCGCCGAAGGTGAGCGCGATGTCTTTGAGTTGAAGAAGCGGAGGAGCCATTCGCCTCGTTTTGCGCGCTCGTTTTGCGCCCTGTAATACCGTCTTGCCAATCAGCCCCGCGGTACGGTCAGCGACGCCAGCCCTGAAATATCCTCGCTCTTGTCCAATTGCCAGATGGCCTCGATCAGCGGCGCAACATCGTTGCGCGGGATCGCGCCCGCGGCCGCCGTGCGCAACTTTGCCTCGAGGTCCTCGTCGCTCATCGGATTTGCTTCGCTGCCGCGGGCTGCGTTTGTCGAGACCTTATGCGACCTTGCCGTCGGCGGTGGTGATCTCAACCGCAGCAGATGTGGTCGGGAAGCTCTCGTCCCGCACCACGCTGACCTTGCCGCGCAGCGCCAAGACCGTTCGCATCGTTGACGCAAGCATCGGTGAATTCCTCGACGCCGGCTTTGCCTGTGACCAAAGCGGCGGCGACCGCGTGCTGCGTCGAGACTTGCGCCTCGCGGCCGGTCGAAATATCCGGCCGGTCGGTGCGCGCGGCGAGAAGCGGATTGCCGGTCACGACCACCTTCTCGACCGCCGCGGACGGATTGTCCCGCCGCCAATCCAGCACGCAATCGAGCACCGGATGAATGACGAAGCCGCACGGATAAGGCTTGTAGGCGGTACCGAGGATTTCCCAGGTCTCGCCGAGATCTTGCGTGAGCCATGACAGATCGGGCGTCTCGTCGAGCGCATGGTAATAGCCCTGCACACCGGTGAGCGGCTCGGGCGGCCCGGCGAAATTCTTTGCCGCCAGTAGCGCCGACAACAGGCCGTTGCGCGCCGCATTGCCGACGCTGACGCTTTTTGCCGGCGTGCCGAGGCATTCGCACAAGCCGCCGGATTGCGTCGCCGCGGTGCCGAGCGCCCACACCATCTGCTGCGCATTGAGACCCAACAGCTTGCCGGCGCCGGCGGCGGCGCCGAACACGCCGCAGGTCGAGGTGATGTGCCAGCCCTTTTGGTAATGGCTGGGCGACATCGCGACACCGATCCGGCATTCCACCTCGTGCCCAAGCACCAAAGCGAGAAGAAAATCGCGGCCGCTCGACCGGCGTCATCTCGGCAAGCGCCAATAAAGCGGGCACGACCGGCGCGGTCGGATGGATCGCGGTCGGCACATGGGTATCGCAGAAGTCGAGCACATTGGCGCCGGCGGCGTTGAGAAAGGCGGCGCTCAGTGCGTCGATGCGCTCGCGCGCGGCCGACAAGCGTCGCTTGCTTGCCGCCGGAAAACAGCGGCGAGCGTTTGCAGCGCGGTCTCGATGGTTTGGTCGCGGCAGCCGGTCAGCGCGACGGCGAAGAAATTCATCAGCGAGCGCTTGGCCTGCTGCGCGACGGCTGCGGCTTGAGATCGTCCCACCGGGTGTCCACGACAAAGTGGGCCAACCGCTCGGTGACGCCTGGTGTTTGCAGCATGCCGTTTCCTCTCGGATTTCGCGCGGAGCATCGACCGGCGGGAGCAAAAGTGCAAGGATGCCGGCAAATGCCGTCGGCAGCGCGGCGCAGAGAAGTCACGGGGAGGATGATGACGTCAAGTTGGAAATGTTGCACGCTGGCCTTCGCGCTGGCGTTCACGGCGGCAACCGTGCGCGCCGACGATTATCCCTCGCATCCGATCAAGCTGATCGTGCCTTACGCGCCCGGCGGCGGCGCCGATGCCGTGGCGCGCATTGTCGGCAAGCGCGTCAGCGAAACCATCGGCCAGCCGATCGTGATCGAGAACCGCGGCGGCGCCGGCGCGATCATCGGCACCGAGGACGTGCACAAAGCCGATCCCGACGGCTACACGCTCTTGCTCGGACAATCCGGACCGATCTCGATCAATCCCGGCCGTCTACAAGGAACTGCCGTACGATCCGGAAAGGAATTTCGCGCCGATCACCATGACCACGGCCTACCCTTACATCCTCGTGGTCAATTCCAAGCTGCCGCCGAAGTCGCTGCAAGACTTCGTCGCCATGGTGAAAGCCAAGCCCGGCGAATTCAATTACGGCACGACCGGCGTCGGCGCCGCCAACCACCTCGTCACCGAATTGTTCGCGAGCAAAGCAGGCTTGAAGATGACGCATGTGCCCTATCGCGGCACGGCGCTCGCGGTAACCGATCTCCTCGCCGGACAAGTCACCATGGTGTTCGCCGATCCGGTCTCGGCGCTGCCGCATATGCAATCGGGTGCGCTCCGCGCGCTCGCGGTGACCAGCAAGGAGCGCTCGTCTGTCGCGCCCGACGTGCCGACCATCGCGGAGAGCGGCTATCCGGGTTTCGACGCCATTGCGTGGCACGGTATCTTGGCACCAGCGAACACGCCGCCGCCGATCATCGCCAAATTGCACGACCAAATCGTCGCCGCGCTCAAAGATCCCGCAACCAAAGCGCTTCTCGAAGCGCAGGCCATGCAAACCGTCGGCGATACGCCCGATCAATTTGCCGCCTTCATCAAACAGGACATCGCGGTGTGGAAAGCCGTCGCGACGCAAGCAAATGTGTCGGTGAAGTAAGCATTCGCGAGCGGCCCATACCCATGGTGCCGTTAACGCTCCCTTAAGCGCGCGGGAAGGCATGCCGCGTTCGACGGTTGCCTCCTTTAAGCCTTTCTTCTTGGGGTGCTCTTAGTGTCCGGGACGATTCCGCCCAGCGGAATTCCTGGACGCATCGCGGGGGCGGATGCGGTCCGACGTCATTCTCGAACTTTCTTGAGCACGGTGCATGCCGAACGAAGTCATCGACGTTGACGCTACTGCGGCACTCCCCGGATACGAAGAGACGCCGCTACAGCCGTCGTCGACGCCGCCCGGCGAGACACAGGACCTCGAGACACAGGACCTCGAGACACAGGACCTCGAGACACAGGACCTGCAGCGTCGGCTCGAAGAGGCAGAGCAGCGCGAGCAAGCGGCGCGGCGCGCGCTCAATCTTCTCGTCACCATCGTCGACGAATTGCCGGTCGGCCTGACCGTGCAGTCGGACGACGGCACGACGCTCTTCACCAACGGGACGGCAGGGCAGTTCTTCGGCGCCACCGGCGCCGAGCCGGTCAAGACCGAGGACGTCAAGGCCGACGCAATCAAATCCGACGCAACAATGTCGGAGGATAGCGTCAGCGGCCCCGACGGCGAGCGCACATTCCTGAAGTCCTGCCGGCCGGCCAAGATTTTCGATCGCAATCTCGTTCTGTCGGCGGCGATCGACTTCACCAAGCGCAAAGAGGTCGAGACCGAACTTTCGAAGCGCGCCTATTTCGACGACCTCACCGGGTTGCCGAACCGGACCTTGATCCAAGATCATGTCGAAGAGCTGCTCGCCAACACCGAGAGCAAGCCGCGATTTGCGCTCGCCTTCATCGACATCGACAATTTCAAGCACATCAACGACTATTACACGCACGCCATCGGCGACGCGCTATTGATGAAAGTCGCGCAACGGATCGCCGCGCATATCCGCACCTCGGACGTCATCGGCCGCATCAGCGGCGACGAATTTCTCCTCGTGCTCGAACCGGTCGCGACCGACAACGACCTTGCCGACATCGTCGACCAAATCCTCCAGGAACTGAAAGAGCCGTTCCTGATCGAGGGCTATGAGATTCTGACCTCGGCATCGATCGGGGTGAGCGTCTATCCCGATCACGGGCTGAACTACGAGATGCTCCGCCGCGCCGCCGACACCGCGATGTACCGCATCAAAGGCGGCGCCAAGGGCGGCGCCGCTTTGTTCGATACGGATATGGGCCGCGACATGACGGTGCGCATGGCGCAAGAACAGCGGCTGCGGCTCGCGGTGCGCGACGGCCGCTTCTGCTGCGCGTTCCAGCCCAAAGTCGACATGCGCACGCAGGAGGTGGCCGGCGTCGAGGCGCTGATCCGGCTGCGCGACGAGGACGGCTTGATCCAGGCCCCCGGCGAGTTCATTGGGCTCGCCGCCGAGCTCGGCCTCATCGATGAAATGACTTATCTGGCGCTCGGACAAATCCTCAAATCGATGGACCTGATCGACGAGGCGTTCGGACCGCAGGCGACCGTGAGCATCAATGTCGCGGCGCAACGGGCCGGCGATCTCGAATTCATGCGCGGCTTTTGCCAGGAGCTCGGCTCCACCGCTTATGCCGAGCGCTTCATCATCGAGGTCACCGAGGACGCCTTCGTCGCCAAAAACCGCTTCCAGACCCACGTTCTGCCGATGCTGCGCGAGGCGCGCTTGCGCGTCTCCATCGACGATTTCGGCACCGGCTATTCGTCGCTGGCGCAGCTTGCCGATATCACCGCCGACGAATTGAAGATCGACCGGTCGTTCATCACCGCCATTCACCAGCGCACGCGCAGCCAGAGCATCCTCAAGGCCATCGAAGCGCTGAGCGAGAGTCTTGGCATGACCGTGATCGCCGAGGGCGTCGAGACGGAAGAGGAAGCGGCCTATTTGCAGGCCGAAACCCGGATTCGCTACGCGCAGGGATTCTACTATTCGAGGCCGATTTTCATGGAAGACCTGACCCCGACGAAAGGCGGGGCGGCGGATTCGCGCAGCTTCGCCTCGCCGCGCGAGCGATCCATAGCGCGCGCGGGGATGGCGCGCGGCCTGGCATTAACGCGGCGCTAGCCAAATCCCGCCGGGTTCCGGCCAAGTTTTAGGCAAGCGAGTGCCGCGGCCCGGTTTGGCTAATTCGCAATTAACCGTCGCCAAGCCATTCCGCAGCCGGATTAACGGAATTTCCAGCCCGTATCGGGCATGTTTAAAGAAGCCAATCGCCGAATTTCTGTGTGCAGATCTTCTGTGTGCAAATCTTCTGTGTACATGAGCGGAGATGATCTTGCCGATCAACGACCCCCAGGGTGCCCCCGTGCCGACACAGAACGCAGACCTTCTGGGCCGCGTCATTTCCGTTCGCGGCTCGCAGGCAAGCGTCGGCTTGCCCGCGGCGTCACCGCAGTCTCCCGAAGAGGCGCGCGCCACGGTCGGCAAATTCCTCGGCGTGCGCGCCGGCAAATCGCTCCTGGTCGGACTGATCTCCGACGTGTCGTTGCGCGCGGAGCCGCTGCTCCGTAACCAGGAGCAGGTCGCCGTCGCGCAGGTGGATCTCATCGGCGAAATTCGCGACAACGACAGTGCTGCGGCGCATTTCCAGCGCGGCGTCTCGAGCTATCCCGCGATCGGCGATCCGGTGAGCGTCATCGGCTCGCGCGAGCTGCGGCTCGTCTTTCAAAATCCCGGCTCGCGCATGATCGAGGTTGGGCAGTTGCAGCAGGATTCGACGCATCCCTGCCCGCCTCGACGTCGACGAAATGCTGAGCAAGCATTTTGCCGTGCTCGGCACGACCGGCGTCGGCAAATCGAGCGCCGTCACGCTCCTGTTGCATCAGATCCTGGCCGCGCGCCCCGATCTGCGGGTGCTGCTGCTCGACGTGCACAACGAATATAGCCGCTGCTTCGGCAGCAAGGCGCAGGTCCTCAATCCGAGCAATATCAAGCTGCCGTTCTGGCTCTACAATTTCGACGAGATCGTCGACGTGTTCTTCGGCGGCCGGCCCGGCCTCGAAGAGGAAGTCGACATCCTGTCCGAAGTCATCCCGCTCGCCAAAGCGGCTTACGCGCAGGCGTCGTCGGCCGGGCGGCTTGCGCTCAAGACCGACGCCGCGGCGGCGCGCTATACGCTCGACGTGCCGGTGCCCTACCGCATCGCCGATCTCTTGGCGCTGCTCGACGCGCGCATGGGCAAGCTCGAAAACCGCTCGTCGCGGATGGTCTATCACAAGCTGATCACGCGCATCGAGACGATCTATAACGATCCGCGCTACGCCTTCATGTTCGAGAACGCCAATGTCGGCGGCGACACGATGGTGGAGATTTTGTCGACGCTGTTCCGGCTGCCGCCGAAAGGCGTGCCGATGACGATCATGCAATTGGCGGGCTTTCCGTCCGAAGTCGTCGACGCGGTCGTCTCGGTCACCTGCCGGATGGCCTTCGATCTCGGGCTGTGGAGCGACGGCGCCGATCCGCTTCTGGTCGTGTGCGAAGAGGCGCATCGCTACATGGCGGCCGACCACAGCGTCGGTTTCGCCCCGACCCGCCGCGCGATTTCACGCATCGCCAAGGAAGGCCGCAAATACGGCGTGTTCCTTGGTCTGGTGACGCAGCGCCCGGCAGAGCTCAATTCAACGATCCTGTCGCAGTGCAGCACGCTGTTCGCCATGCGCATGACCAATGACCGCGATCAAGGGCTGTTGCGCTCGGCGGTCGCGGACACCGCGGCGAACTTCCTCGCCTTCCTGCCCTCGCTCGGCACCGGCGAGGCTTTTGCCTTCGGCGAAGGCGTTGCACTGCCGACGCGGATGAAATTCCGGCAATTGCCGGCGCAGCTCTTGCCGAAAAGCGAGACCATCACGCCCGGCGAAGGCGCCGCCGCGACCGACAATCGTTCGCTCGCTTCGGTCGTCGAGCGCTGGCGCGGCCGCGCCGCCAAGCCGCGAACGACTTTCGACAAACCGGCTGAAGAGATGAGACAGGCGCCGCTCGCGCCGGCCGAAGCGCCGCAATTGCAGCCCAGTGTGCAGCCCACTGCGCAGCCGCAACCGCAATCGCAACCGGCGACGCTCGATCCCAACCGGTTCAAGCTGCTGAAACGGCCTTTGGACCCGGCCGCGCCGGATCCGCTGCGGCGCTAGCGGGCGCGGCGTCCGCTTCCAGCACCGGGCGCGCGAACTTCAAGAAGATCAAGAACAGCGCGCCGATAAAGCACGGCACTGCGGCTGCGTAGAAAATGCCGCCGGCCTTGTAACCCGCCGCGACCAAGAGTCCGGTCAATACCGGCCCAAAGACCTGACCGACCCGGCCCATGCCCATGGCCCAGCCGATCCCGGTCGAGCGGATCGAGGTCGGATACATTCCCGCCGCCACCGCGATAAGACCGGTGCCGGTGCCGCCGACGAAGAAGCCGGCGAGGAATGACGCCGCGCCCAGCGTCACCACCGACGATGTCGCCTGACCAAAAGCGGCCAGCGACAGGCCGCCGAGAATGAAACCCGGAACGAGCACGAGGAACGCGCCGCCGCGATTGACCAGCCAGCCGGACAAAGCGCTGGCGATGGCGCTGCCGAGATTGTTCAGGCCGATGATCAATGCCGCGGACGACAGCGAGAAGCCGACGGAGTTCAACACGGCGGGCGTCCAGAACGTGACGGTGACTAGAACCATGAACACCATGAAGAACGGCACCCACAGCAGCACCGTGGGCACTGCCCTGCCCTCGGTGAACAGATGCGTCACCGGAACGCCCTCGCGCGCCGGATCGGGCGGCGCCACGAGCTCCGCATCGGCGGACACCGCGCCCGGCATGATGCGTTCGAGTGTGCGCCGGACTTGATCCTGGCCGATATTGCGCGCGAGCAGAAAGCGAATGGATTCCGGCAGCCAGATCGCCAGAACGGCGGCGATGACCAGCGGCGCAACCGCGCCGATATAGAACAGCGACTGCCAGCCGAAAGCCGGAATGACCCAGGAGGCGATCAGCGAGCCGATGAGCCCGCCGCCGGGAAACGAGGCGAACAGCACGGTGACGAACACCGAGCGCAGGCGCTTCGGCGCAAGCTCCGCGCCCATGGCGAGGAACGCCGGCGTGACGCCGCCGAGACCCAGACCGGCGAAGAAACGATAAGCCAAGAGCTCGTTGAGCGAGCCCGATTGCGCCGTGAAATAACTGAAGATCGCAAACACGACCATGGCGACGATCATGAACCACTTGCGGCCGAACAGATCGGCCAGCGGCCCGAACGACAGCGCGCCGATGGCGGCGCCGAGGAGACCTGCCGAACCGACCTGTCCGAACTGCGGCATCGGCAGATGAATCGAAGCGGCAATCGCAGGCGCCGTATAACCGATGGCCTGGGTGTCGAAACCGTCGAGCGCCGCGACCAGCATGCACATGGCGAGCACGGTGATCTGAAAGCCGGTGACCCGGTGCCGGTCAATGAGATCGATGACGTCAACCTTGATTGCAGTTGCAGCCATGGTCTATCCCCCCGTATTGCGAGCCCCTTTAAGGGTTCGGATTATTCTTTCTATCTTCGATTACGTCGCGCGGGACAATTGCGCAAGGTTCAGGCTTCCCGTTCCATATCGCAATGCAGCGCGGCGCCCACAAATCGCTGCCGGCTATTTGAAGCCTAACGCCCTGCTCGCCAGCGCCGCGCCTTCGACCATGGCGCGCAGTTTGGCCCAGGCGATCTGCGGATGCGAGCGGCCGCCGAAGCCGCAATCGGCCCCGGCGATGACGTTCTCCCTGCCGACCAGCCGCGCGTAGCGCTGGATGCGCTGCGACACCAGTTCGGGATGTTCCACGACATCGGTCGAATGGGTGACGACGCCCGGGATGAGAATCTTGCCAGCCGGCAATTTCAGCTTCTCCCACACCGCGTATTCGTGCTCGTGCCGCGCATTGGCGCCTTCGATGAGAAAGGCCTGCGCCCTCACTTTGAGCATGATGTCGGCGATGCGCGCGAATCTCGAGGTCGTAGGCGTGCGGGCCGTGCCAGCTGCCCCAGCACAGATGATAGCGCATCTGCTCTTCTGGAATGTTGCGCAGCGCATGATTGAGCGCTTCGATCCGCATTTCGCTCCGGGCGCGGAACGCATCGAGACCCATCGCCATGCCGATGCGATCCCACAGCGCCGGCAGCCAGGCATCGTCGACTTGCACGATCAGGCCGGCTTTCGGCAATCGCCTCGTATTCGACGCGCATCGCCTCGGCGAGCGCGAAGACATACTCTTCGTCATTCTTGTAGTGGCGATTGCGGCGATAGACTTCGAGGCTCGCCGGCGCGGTCGACGTCAGAAACACATTCTCTTTCCCGGCGGCGGCGATGGTGACATCGATCTCCTTCTTGAGCTCGGCCTGCCCGACATAAGTGACCGGCCCGGTGCAGGCCTGCACCGGCCGCTTCTTCGCGATCTGCGCGCCGGGCGCAAAGAACAATGTGCCGCGCTCGCTGGCATATTGATAAAAATCGGCGAACTCGTCGCGGTCCTTGCCCTGCTCGATCAGCGGCTTGCCGTCCGGCGCCGCGATTCGGTGAAGCCGCCGAAGCGGTTTTGCATGTAGCGCAGCCAATCGCCGCCTTTGGCATATTCGCCCTCGTTGATGACGTCGATGCCGATGGCGCGCTGGTGCGCGACCACGGCGGCGACATCTTCGGTAAGATGCGCTCGTCGCCCGCGCCGATGCCTTTGTCGAGCGACAAGAACGGGAGGCTGCCGACATGAGTCGTCAAAATCTTGGATGTGCTACGCTGCATTGCGAATGAGCTCCGGCCTTCTTTGTTTTTCTCCGGCGATGATATAGCCGCAGGCAAGCCGGCCGCAATGTAGACCGCTGGCGATGATCCCGAAAATTGAAAAGGGATCATGCGAAAATGAAAGGGCCGGAGCCCACTGTGTTCGAGTTCTTTGAGCAAATCCGGCTCGCTGGCCGGGCTTTCGCCGAGTTCAGCAATTCGCTGTTCGATCCGACCATCCGGCTCGGCGTCACCGGGCTGTCGCGCGCCGGCAAAACGGTGTTCATCACCGCGCTGATCCATGCGCTGACGCGCGGTGGGCGTTTCCCGTCTTCGAGGCGCTCGCCACCGGCCGCATCGCCCGCGCCGCAGCTCACACCGCAGCCCGACGACGCCGTGCCGCGCTTCGACTACGAAGGCCATGTCGACGCGCTGATAACAAGCGCAACTGGCCGGACTCGACGCGGCAAATCAGCGAATTGCGTATCGTGATCGAATATCAATCGCAAAGCGGCTACGAGAACAGGCTCACCCTCGACATCGTCGATTATCCAGGCGAGTGGCTGCTCGATCTGCCGCTCTTGGACAAGAGCTATGAGGCGTGGTCCGCCGAAAGCCTGCGCCTGTCGCGCAAACCGCCGCGCGACCGCGCCGCCGCCGCTTGGCATTCCTATCTGGCAACGCTGAAGCCGGAAAGCGTAGCCGACGAGCAGGCGGCGCTCACCGCGGCGCGGCTGTTCACCGAATATCTTCACGCCTGCCGCGACGTGAACTATGGCATGAGCCTATTGCCGCCCGGCCGTTTTTTGATGCCGGGGGAGCTCGCCGGTTCGCCGGCGCTGACATTCGCGCCGCTCGATCTGCCGGGCGAAGGGCTGCCGCCGCCCGGCTCGCTCTGGGCCATGATGCGGCGGCGTTATGATGCCTATATAGACATCGTGGTTCGGCCATTCTTTCGCGATCATTTCGCCCGGCTCGACCGCCAGATCGTGCTGGTTGACGCAATGGCCGCGATCAATGCCGGACCGGAAGCGGTGCGCGACCTTGAAGGCGCGCTTACGGCCGTGCTCGACTGTTTCCGCGCCGGGCGCAAAACCTTCTGGGGCACGCTGTTTCGGCCGCAGATCGACGACATTCTTTTGGCCGCGACCAAGGCGGATCATCTGCACCACACCAGTCACGACCGGCTTGAGGCGATCCTGAAAATGCTGACCGAACCCGCCGTCACCAAGGCCGATCTCGCCGGCGCCGCAGGTCGATGTCGTCGCGCTTGCCGCGGTGCGGGCGACGCGCGAGGCCACGGTCGAACGCGGCGGCGAGCGGCTGCCTTGCGTCATCGGCACGCCGGTCGCCGGCGAAGTCGTGGGCGGCGAAACCTTCGACGGCGAGACCGAAGTGGCGCTGTTTCCGGGCGACCTGCCCGCCGACCCCAAAGACCTGTTCCGCAATGATGGCCGGGCCTTCCGCGGGCTGACCCCGAGTTCGCCGCAAGAGGCGGATTTTCGATTTCCTGCGCGTACGGCCGCCGGTGCTGGAATTGACCGAGAGCGGCATGCTTGGCGCTGCCCCATATTCGCCTCGACCGCGCGCTGCAATTCCTCATCGGAGATCAGGCTGCAATGAGCGAACGACCAGCGGCACCGCCGCCCCGCAGCATTTCGGCTCGATGACCATCGCGTCACGGTCAGTCCGGTCCGCGAGGACGCAACGCGACATCGGCTCGGCGATCAACATCGTGCCGGAACCCGAACCCCGCCGCGTCTCCCGTCCGAGTGCCGACTTGCGCGATCGCCGCGCCGCGGCTTCCGCTGGGGCACGCTGTTTTGGTGCGCGGCAGGCGCGCTGGTCTTGCTCGCCATCGCGCTCGGGATCTTCGACCTCGTCAAAGATTTTTTCGCCCGCAACGCCGAGCTCGGCTGGCTCGGACTCGCGCTTACGGTCGTAGCCGCGGCTTTCGCTCATCGTCATCGGCATGCGCGAGACCGCCGGCCTGCTGCGGCTCGCCAATGTCGAGCATCTGCATGCAGCGCGCCGAGGACGTCATCGCGTCCGACGATCGCGACGCCGGCGGCGTGCTGGTGAAAGACCTCATCGCGCTCACGCACAAGATGCCGCGGCTGGCGCGGGCGCGGACGAATCTGCAAAGCCATCTCGGCGAAATCATCGACGGCGCCGATCTGGTCCGGCTCGCCGAGCGCGAATTGATGGCGCCGCTCGATGCAGACGCGCGCGAGCTGATCACGGCGTCGGTCATGCGCGTGTCGGTCGTTACCGCGGTGAGCTCGCGCGCTTCGATCGACATGCTGTTCGTCCTCGTCACGTTTCCTCAATCTGCTGCGCAAGCTTTCGTTTCTCTACGGCGTGCGGCCCGGCACGCTCGGCATGCTGCGCCTGTTGCGGCACGTGATTTCGCATCTGGTGCTGACCGGTGGCCTCGCGACCAGCGACAGCTTGATTCAGCAACTTCTCGGCCATGGCATCGCGGCAAAACTGTCCGCGCGGCTTGGCGAAGGCTTGCTCAATGGCCTCCTCACCGCGCGGCTTGGGCCTCGCCGCCATCGACGTGGTGCGGCCGTTGCCGTTCGCGGCGCTGCCGCGCCCGACGACTCGGCGATCTGATGAGCGAGGCCTTGCGCGGCCGCGAAGACGACGGCGATTTGCAGCGTCTTGAAAGCGCCGAGGCGGACGCCTGCTGCACGAAGCGGCTGACAGTTACTCCGCCGCAGCCAGCGCCGCGCCGTTGCGGCCGGCGCGCACCAGGCGGCCGGGCAGCGCGCCGGTATGTTCGCCGCGCTCGAAGATCGGCGCGCCGGCAACGAAGGTCGCTTCATAGCCCGTCACGCGCTGCACGAAGCGCCGGCCGCTGGCCGGCATGTCGTGAACGAGTTCGGGCTTCTGCACCTGCAAGCCGTCGAAGTCGATCAGATTGAGGTCCGCGCGCAGGCCGGGCGCGAGGCGTCCGCGATCGGAGAAGCCGAAGAAATCGGCGGTCTCGCTGGTCTGCCGCTTGACCAGATGTTCGAGCGGCAGCCGCGGCCCGCGGCTGCCGGTCGCGGCCCCAATGCATCAGCATGAAGGTCGGCACGCCGGCATCGACGATCGAGGTGCAGTGCGCGCCGCCGTCGCTCAAGCCCCAGGAGACACGCCGGATCGTTGAGCATTTCGTAGATCGGCGCGTGATCGCCGACGACATAATTCACCACCGGGAAATAGAGATACTGGCCGTCGGCTCCGGTGATGTAGTCATAGGCGACCTCGTCGGGCGGCCGTCCGGTCGCGCGCGGCGATCGCGGCGACGCTCTTCTCCGGCGCCGGCTCATAATCCGGCGGATTGCCCATGGTGTAGAACCGCTCCCACTTGCGCGGTCACGGCCTGGCGGAATTGCGCGAGCTTGGCCACTTCGGCGTCGGACGGCTGCTCGGCGAGGATCTGCCGCCGCACCTCCGGATCGCGCAGGCGCTTGCGCTGCTCTTCGATCGGCAGGCTTTCGAGCTTCTTGTAGCTCGGCCGCACCGTGAACGGATTGAGCGCGGTGCCGATGCCCATCATCACGCCGATCGGCCGGCCGGCGATCTGCGCGGTGAACGACAGGCCCTCGGCGCGCGCCGCATGCGTCGCCTTGAGCAGACGCCTCCAGCGCTCGCGGGTCTTCGTAGCGGTCGGTGAGCAGGTACCAGACCGGCCGGCCGGTCTCCCGCGCAACCTTCGTCATCCAGGCAAGCTCATAATCCTCGTCGTCGAAATCGCTGTTCATGCCGAACGCGCCCATGCCGACGGCGCCGAGCGCCGAGCCGATGCCGACCAGCTCGTCGGCATCCGCGTCGCGCGACGCGACCAGTTCGCCGTCCGGTGTCTTGTGCGAGTCGGTGCGCGAGGTGGTGAAGCCGAAAGCGCCGGACTGCATCGCCTCGATGGTGAGGCGGCGCATTTCGGCAATGTCGTCCGGCGTCGCCGCTTCGCGCCGCACCGCGCGATCGCCCATCACGTAAACGCGCAACGGCAGATGCGCCGCTTGCGCGCCGATATCGATGGCGCGCGGCCGGCGCTCCAGCGCGTCCATGAATTGCGGAAAGCTCTCCCACTCCCAGCTCAGCCCGGCGGCAAGAACCGGATTGGGAATTTCCTCGACGCCCTCCATCAAATCCATCAGCGCGCCGCGATGCTCTTTCTTCACCGGCGCGAAACCGACGCCGCAATTGCCGAACAACACCGTGGTCACGCCATGCCAGCATGACGGCGCCAGCAGCGGGTCCCACATCGCCTGGCCGTCATAATGCGTATGCACGTCGACCCAGCCGGGCGTGACCAGAAGGCCGGCGGCGTCGATTTCGCGCCGGGCCGGGACCTTGCTTGCCGCCGACCGCGGCGATGCGGCCGCCCGAGATCGCTACATCGCCTGTGAACGATGCCTTGCCGGTGCCATCGACGATGGTGCCGCCGCGAATGACCGTATCATGCATGGGAGCCGCTCCTGGCTTGCGACCGCCGATGATGCACCCGTATCAAGGAGCGCGCAACGGCCAGCCGGCGGCGGATTTCAAGTCATGCTCCAAATTGGCTGCGCAACGTCTGCCTGATCCGTCGGCGATTTAGATTGCCAATGTCGGACCAGGCGGCATAGATACCGGTGCGCCGAAGTCGTGTTCGGAAGACAGAATGTCCGGGACGATCCGCGATGAGATGGAAAACCGTTGGCTGCAGGCTGGTAGTTGCGACTGCCTGCCATGGGCAATCGCATTTCACCGTGTCGCGTTTCTGTTTGATATGAGCGGCCGGCGATGTCGCCGCGAAGGCCTTCGCGCAAAACACCATCGCAAGATACCGCACCGCTGGCGCAGCTCGCGCAATTGACGATCAAAAAAGGCTTCAAGAATATCGGCCTCGGTGATGTGTGCAATCGGCTGCATATCGGCGGCGCATGCAAGGCCTATCAACTGAACGACGACGGTCGATCCCGCGGAAAGCCAAAAATTCGGCCTGCCGACCGGCTGGCAGACCTCGTTGAACGTTTTACCGCAGCCCGGCGGCACCAATATCGTCATCACCGATCATGACGATCACATCGGCTATGGCTATTTGATCGGCGCGGACGAAAGTCTGCTGGCGGTGACGGTCGGGTTGAGCAGCAGCGGCGACGGCAAGAATTGGCGGTGGAAGCCCGGCTCCGTCAGCAGCGAGATCGCACAGAAATTCGCGCTGGAAAAAGCCTATTGGCTGGCGCAGGTCAACGACATCCAAGGCCTGCCGGACCGCAAGAATTGAACGCGCATTGAAGCGCCATTAACGCTTCATTCACCATAACCTCATACCGAACGCTTCAGGGGCGCCGCTAAGCTTGCCGACAAGGACACTGCGCATGCGCAAAACTCTTCTCTCGGCTGTTGCCGTGACCGACGATTCTTTCGGCCGGCCTCTTCGCGAGCCGCGCCGCGGCAATGCCTTCCGCAGTACCGGCGACCGCCATGACCGCCTCGAACGCCTTGACCCGCGAGGCCTCGATCGTCTGCGGCAGCAACGGCTGCGGCGTCGTTCCAACCAAGGCAACCAAGCAACGCAAACTGATCTGGCTGGGCCACGGCTAAGCCGGATGTGATGCGCTCGCGCGGCATCACAGGTTTCCTCTGGTCGTATCCATGCTGATCGCCAAACACATTACGATCGGTCCGCTTGGTCCCCGAGGATTTCGGGCCGTTCTTCTGCTGGGCCAACGACGCGAATGCGGCGCGTCTCGACTTTGCCTATCGGCCGGTCGACATGATGGCGCATCAGCAATGGTGGGACAGTCTCGGCAAGGACCCCACCAAGGTCGTCTTCGCGATCCGCAAGACCGACGTGCCGACGATCATCGGCTATGTGCAGATCACCGGCATCAACCCAACTCATCGCTCCGCCGAAATCGGCATCCGCATCGGCAGCGAGAAGGATCGCGGCCAAGGCTTCGGCAAGGAAGCCTTGCGCTTGGCGGTGGATTTCTGCTGGGACCATCTCAATCTCAATCGCGCTCAGCTCGTCGTCTTCAAGCACAATCATCGCGCCTTGCGCGCCTACACAGCGGTCGGCTTCAAGAAGGAAGGCGTGCTGCGCAAGGCCGCCTTCATCGGCGGCGCGTGGGTCGATCTTGTTCCGATGGCGATATTGCGGCCCGCGACGACGCGCCGACGCAAAACGCGTCCGGCACAGCCGACGGAACTTCAACTGAACGTGGCCTAAAGAGCATTCACGCCGACATCGCGACCGGCGCGCTTGCGGCATCTTCCAGGATCATATCCGCGCCCTTCTCGCCGATCATGACGGCTGCCGCATTGGTATTGCCCGAAGCGACGGTCGGCATGATCGAGGCGTCGACGACGCGCAGGCGCTCGAAGCCGTGCAGGCGCAGCCGCTCATCGACAACGGCGTTCGGATCGGAGCCCATGCGGCAGGTCGAGGTCGGGTGATAGACCGTCGTCGCGGTGTCGCGCGCGAAGGCGAGGAAATCGGCGTCGCTGACGCAAGTCTCTCCCGGCGCCAGCTCTTGCGCGATATATTTGCGCATCACCGGCTGATTCATGATCCGCCGCAGCGCCTTCAAGCCGTCGACCATGGTGTCGCGATCGGTCTGCGCGGTAAGATAACGCGGCTGGATCGCCGGCGGTACGCGCGGGTCGCCGGATTTGATGCGCACAAAACCACGGCTGTCCGGGCGCAATTGGCACACCGACGCCATGAAGCCCGGGAACGGGTGGAGCGCTGCGCCGGCGGCGTCGGCGCTGAAGATGAGAAAATGAATCTGCACATCGGGCGTTGCCAGTTCCGGCCGTGTGCGCAGGAAAGCCGCGGCGTAACCGGCGCCGATGGTCAGCATGCCCTTGCGCGTCAAGAGGTAGCGCAGTCCCTCGCTATAGCGGTGGCGCCAATTGTTGATTACGTCGTTCATGGTGATCGGTTCGGTGCAGCGGTACTGCATGCGGATCTGCAAGTGATCCTGCAGATCGGCGCCGACGCCCGGCATGTCGGCGATCACCGCGATGCCGAGATCGCGCAAGTGCTTCGCCGGACCGACGCCGGAGAGCTGCAAAAGCTGCGGCGAATTGAATGCGCCGCCCGAAAGCACAACCTCGCCATCGGCATGAGCAGTGTGCGTGGTTTCGCCCTGACGATATTCGACGCCGATGGCGCGCCGCCCGGAAAACAGCACGCGGGTGGCGAGCGCGTCCGAGACGATTGTGAGGTTGGGCCGCTTCTGCGCCGGGCGCAGATAGCCGACCGCCGTCGACCAGCGCCGTCCGTTCTTGGTCGTCAGCTGAAAATAGCCGGCGCCTTCCTGGCGCGGTCCGTTGAAATCGTCGTTGCGCGGGTAGCCGGCCTGCACCGCCGCTTCGATGAACGCCTCGCATAACGGATGCGGCTCGCTCACGTCGGATACCGCGAGCGGCCCGCCGGCGCCGTGCAATTCGTCGGCGCCGTGCGCCTGATCCTCGGCGCGACGGAAATAGGGCAGCACGTCCTTGAAGGCCCAGCCGGCATTGCCGAGCTGCCGCCAGTGATCGTAATCCTCGTGCTGGCCGCGGATGTAGAGCAGCCCGTTGATCGAGCTCGATCCGCCCAAGACTTTGCCGCGCGGCTGAATGATGCGCCGATTGTTCAGCTCGGGCTCCGGCTCGGTCTTGTAGAGCCAATTGACCTTGGCATTGTCGAACAGCTTGCCGTAGCCGAGCGGAATGTGAATCCAGATATTGCTGTCGCGCCCGCCCGCTTCCAACAGCAGCACGCGATGCCGTCCCGATGCTGTGAGGCGATTGGCCAAAACACAGCCGGCAGAACCGGCGCCGACGATGATGTAATCGAAATGCGCAGCGTTTGCTGTCATGACCCGGCGTTCTCCCCGGGGTGAGATTAGCGCAGAAGGCCGCCTTTCACAGATGTTTTCTGCGCCGGCTTTTATTCGCTGTCGGAACCCGCGGCGGCCACGCGAATGGCCGCTATGAACCTTTCAACCAGGGCAGATCGGGGCGACCGCCGTCGCCGCAAGCAAATCTCGCGGGTGAAATGCTGCTTGCGCAGCGGCACGCAGGCGAGACGGCGCGCTTTGACCTCGAGCTGGACGAGCTTCTTTGATGAAATCGTCACGCACTCGGACCGCATGACAATGGACTTCAGTGCAGTAATCGAGTTGGTGATGATGGCCTGAGACGGCCACGGCCAATTCTCCGCGGCAAACAACAACTCGACTTGACGCGACATCGTCGTGTGCGGCCCTGGCATGACCCATTGCTCGTCGCGCAGGTCGGCGATCAAGAGCGACTTCTTGCCGGCCAGGCGGTGGCCGAACCGCATGGCGACGACGAACACGTCGCGCGCCAGGGTCTCGCAAATCACATCGGGTCCATCGGCCAGCAAACCTGCCGAATTGACCACCAGGTCGATCTCGCCGCTGCGCAGGCCGGCAATCAAATCATCGTCCGCGCGCTCCTCGATGCTGATGACGATATTCGGCGTTTCGCGCTTGAGGCGCGCGACCGCAGCCGGAACGATATCGATGCAGGCGACCGGAGAAACGCCGACGACGAGGGATCCTTCCAACCCGCGCTTCTTGGCTTCGAGTTCGTCGACCGCCCGGGAGACCACCGAGTCGATCGCGGCGGCGTGGCCGGCGAGCAGTCGGCCGAATTCGGTCAGGCTCGCACCATTTCGCGTGCGCTCGAACACGCGCACGCCGAGCATTCGCTCCAGCACGGCGATGCTGTTCGAAAGGGCGGGCTGCGATACGCCCAATGTGGCGGCGGCACGCGTGAAAGAGCCGTGATCGGCGACGCGCAACAGTTCGATCAAGCGCTTGGGATCGACGCCCGGAGCCATAATCTAAGCTTATGTCAAATGGGGATATTCTTATTGGACATTATGGGTCGTGCGCTGTCAACTCACGCTGCAAAAAGCCCGGCGGAAATGGATCCGAGAGTGCATCCGACCGCCCAGACACTGAGTTTTGACACTGGGTTTTGACACCGAGTTTTGCGGGAGGGAGCGCGCGATGAATGTTCATCTCGTCGGCAGCATCGGTCTCGACACGGTCGAAGACGTCTTTCGCACCGTCGGCAAGGAACTCGGCCCGCATCTTAAACGCATTCCGGACGGCGAAGTCGGCGGCCGCAAGCTGTGGATCAGCTGGCAATATCCGCTCTTGCGCGCCAACACTTTTTTGCGGCCGGATCCGTCCGGCAAGGTCCGCCCGACCAATCGCTTCGCGCTGCTGACGCTCGCCGAAGGCGTTGCGCCGTCGGACGTCCATTTCGGCGAGCTCGGCTATGCGCGCGAGGCGCGCGCCTCGTATCTCGATTTTGTCGCCGCCCGCGACAACGGCGAACTGCCGCAAGCCATCCGCTTTCAAGTGTGCCTGCCGACGCCGTTCGCCGTGGTCAGTTCGGTCGTCATGCCCGAAGCTTTGGCCGCCGTGGAAACGGCCTACGAAAAAGCAATGATCGCCGAGGTCGCTGCGCTCGCCCGGCACATCCCGCATCGCGACCTCTGCATCCAATGGGATCTCTGCAACGAAATGGTGGTCTGGGACGGCCAGCCGACGGACGCGGTGCCCTATGGCGACGAGCCGCGCGAGAAAATCATCGCCCGCATGCAACGGCTCTGCTCAGCGATCCCCGACGATGTCGAGCTTGGCCTGCATCTGTGCTACGGCGACTTCGGCGGCAAGCATTTCGTCGAGCCGAAGGACGCCGCGGCGATGGTGGATTTCGCCAACGCGCTGTCGAAATCCATCGCGCATAAGCTCGCCTACACTCATATGCCGGTGCCTGTCGATCGCAGCGACGACGCGTTCCATCGGCCGTTTGCCGATCTCAAACTCGCCGAAGGCACCGCGCTCTTCCTCGGTGTCGTTCATGCCAAGGACGGCACCGCGGGCACCAAAGCCCGCATCGCCGCGGCGCGCCGCTACGCGCCGCCGTTCGGCATCGCCACCGAATGCGGCATGGCGCGCGCCCGATCGGAAGAAACGGTGCGTTCGCTGCTGAAAATCCATGCCGAGTGTTGCGGCTAGCGGTGGGCAGCTGCGCCGAGCCGATGTGGCAAACAAAGTGGCGGAGAAGAGAATGTCCCGTAATGTGTATCTCGTCGGCAGCGTGCCGATGGCGAGCGCCGGCGAAGTTTTCGAAAAAGTGAGCTCAGCGCTGGGCACTCGCATCAAGCGGCTCCCTGACGGCGAAACCGGCGAGCGCGGCGACTGGATCAGCTGGCTCGAACCGGTGTTCTCGGAACACCCGGCATTTGCCAAATCCGGCGAGTTCTTTCGCGTCCACGCCACCGGCACCGGGCGCGAGCGCTATACGCTCAAACCCAGCGTCAAGCCGCAGCAGGTGCGCTTCGACAATTTGTTCTATGCCGACATCGCCGAGCAATCCTATGCCGAGTTCAGGCGGCTGAAAGATGCCGGGAAAATTGCCGCCGGTACGAAATTCCAGGTCGATCTGGTGCCAGCACATTCGGTGATCTGGCTATTTCTCGTCGATGCACTGCATGCGCCGATCGATCCCATCTACAACGACGCGCTCAAGCGCGAGATCGACAAGATCGCCGCCGCCATTCCGCACCATGAATTGGCGATCCAATTCGATGTCGCCTCGGCCGTGTTCGCGCGGCTGGAGCGCAACGAGGCGTCAAGCTACGGCCGCACCAAAGCGCAGATGCAGGAAACCTTCGGCAATATCCTGGTCGAGCTGGGCAACCGTGTGCCGGCCGACATCGATCTCCTCTATCACCTCTGCTACGGCGATTCCGGCCACAAACACGTCGTCGAGCCGACCGACATGAACGACATGGTCGACTTCGCCAACCGCGTGGCGCAAAACATCAAGCGGCCGGTGCAACTCATCCACATGCCGGTGCCGCGCAACCGCTCCGACGATGCCTATTTCGCGCCGCTCGAGCGGCTTAAGCTTCAACCCGAAACCGAATTATGCCTCGGTCTCGTCCACCACACCGACGGCATCGAAGGCACCAAGCGGCGGCTGGAAACCGCCAAGCGCCATGCTGCACATTTCTCCATTGCAACCGAATGCGGCTTCGGCCGGCGCGACCCGGCGACGATACCGGAACTGCTGCGCATCCATGCTATCATTGCCGATGTGGCTTAGCGCCGAAGGGCGACAGAGAAGAGTGTAAAGGGGGATGACACAATCATGCGGAAATCGAAATTCGTTTTAGGCGCCTGCGCCATCATGCTGGCCGGCGTCACTACGGCGCACGCCGACCCGATCAAGATCAGGGTCGCTTATGCCGTGCCGGTGGCGAACTGGGCCTCGCTCCTGTCCGAGAAGAAGGATCTCGCCAAGCATTGGGGTACCTCTTACGACTTCGAGGCTGTCCGCTATCAAGGCACCCCGCCGATGATCACGGCGCTGGCGGTCAACGAGCTGGAGATCGCCGACCTCGCCTATTCGACGCTCGGGCTTGCCATCCAGAACGCCGGCCTCGACGACCTGCAAGTCATCGGCGACGAGTTTCAGGACGGCGCGCCTGGCTATTACTCCGACGAGTTCTTCGTGCGCAAGGATTCTGGCATCGCCAAGATCGAGGATCTCAAAGGCAAAGTCATTGCCACCAATGCCACCGGCAGCGGCATCGATGTAGCCATGAAAGCGATGCTGCACCAGCACGGCCTCGACGACAAACGCGACTATACGACGATCGAAGCGCCGTTCCCGGCCATGGCGGCGATGCTGGCGGAAAAGAAAGTCGACCTGGTGCCGGGCGTGCTGCCGTTCTCACTCAATCCGGGCTTGCGCGAATCCAGCAATGTGCTGTTCACGCAAAAGGAAGGCGTCGGCCGCACCCAGATGATCATCTGGGCGGCACGCAAATCCTTTCTCGACAAGAATCGCGCCGCCATGGTCGATTTCATGGAAGACGTGCTGCGCATCGAGCGCTGGTATATCGATCCGAAGAACCACGACGAGGTCACCGCGATCGGCGCGCGGCTCCTGAAAGTGCCGCCGGAACGGCTCGGCTGGCTGTTCTCCAAGCAGGATTATTATCGCGATCCGAACGGCAGACCCGACCTCGATGCGTTGAAGAAGAACGTCGAAATAACCAAGGATCTTGGCTTCTTCAACGGCACGATCGATATCGGCAAGCACGCCGATCTGAGCATCGTCGAGGAAGCCGCCAAGCGGCTGCAATAGACGGCGGCGGGCGGCGTCCCCTCATTTTCACCGCCATGAATCGCAAGTATAAGTCTACGCCTATTCTCCTCCCCCGCCGTAAGCGGGGGAGGAGCGATCGTTTCCCGGGGAGGTACGCGTGCAAAAATTCGGCATCGGTCAGCCTGTACCGCGGGTCGAGGATCCCCGCTTCATCACTGGCCGCGGCCGCTATGTCGATGACTTCGACCTGCCGCATCAGTGCTACGGCGTCGTGGTCATGTCGCCGCATGCGCATGCGCGCATCAAGCGCGTCGACACGGCGAAGGCCAAGGCCGCCGACGGCGTGCTCGCCGTGCTTACGGGCGCCGATGTGGCGGCGGATGGATTGGGTCCGCTGGCGCCGCCGATGCCGCAGGACATGGGCGGTCCCAAGGGCTTCCGCACGGTGCGCGCGATCCTCGAAGGCGCCAAAGTGCGCACCGTTGGCGAGCGTGTCGCTTTCGTCGTCGCGGAGACGCTCAATCAGGCGAAGAGCGCCGCCGAGCTGGTCGAGATCGACTACGAGCCGCTGCCGGCGGTGATCGGCGTCGAGGACGCGGTGAAGCCCGGCGCGCCGGTGCTGTGGGACGAGGCGCCCAACAACATTTCGTTCACGCTGATGATGGGCAACAAGGACGCAACCGACGCGGCCTTTGCCAATGCCACGCACGTCGTCAAGCTCAAGCTCAACAATTCGCGCATCAGCGCCAATTCGATCGAGCCGCGCGCCGCGATCGGCCAATATCATCCCGACAGCGACAGCTACACGCTCTACTCGACCACGCAGAACCCGCACGGCACCCGCTCGTCCGTCGCCGGCCAGGTGCTCAATGTCGCTGAGACCAAGCTGCGCGTCATCTCGCCGGATGTCGGCGGTGGCTTCGGCATGAAGCATGGCGGCTATCCCGAGGATGCGCTGGTCGTTTGGGCGTCACGCCGCGTCGGCGGCCGCCCGGTGAAATGGATCTCGACACGCTCGGAGGCGCTGCTTGGCGACTCGCATGGCCGCGATCAGGTCGTCACCGGAGAGCTGGCGCTCGACGACAAGGGGAAAATTCTCGGCCTGCGCGTCAACGCGCTGCATGCGATGGGCTCGCATGTGTTCGGTGCGGCGATGGTGGTGCCGCTGTTTGCGATACGGCTCGCGCCCGGCGTCTATCAGATCCCGGCGGTGCACGCGGTCGCGCATGCTGTCCTCACCAACACCATCCCGATCTCGCCCTATCGCGGCGCCGGACGGCCGGAAGCCGCCTTTCTCATCGAGCAGTTGCTCGACCGCGCCGGGCGTCTCTTCGGCCTCGATCCGATCGAGATCAGGCGGCGTAATTTCATTCCGCCGTCCGCCATGCCGCACAAGATTCAGACCGGCATCACCTATGACAGCGGCGATTTCGCCCATGTGATGGATGAGTGCCTAAAACTCGCCGACTGGGACGGCTTCGCCAAGCGCGCAGCCGGCTCGAAGAAGAACGGCAAGCTGCGCGGCCGCGGCATCGGCTATTTCCTCGAAGAGGCGGCGGTGTTCAACGACCGCATGGTGCTGCGCTTCGATCCGAGCGGCATGCTCACCATTCTCGCCGGCACCCATTCGCACGGCCAGGGCCACGAAACCGTCTATGCGCAGATGGTGTCGGAATGGCTCGGCGTGCCGTTCGAGAATATCCGTTTCGTCCAGGGCGACACCGACGCCGTGCCGTTCGGCCGCGGCACTTACGGCTCACGCAGCATGCAGGTCGGCGGCAATGCGCTCAAACGCGCCGCCGACAGCATCATCGAAAAGGCCAAGCCGATGGCGGCGCTGATGCTGGAAGCGGCTTCCGGCGACATCGAGTTCAAGGACGGCTCCTTCCGCATCGTCGGCACCGACCGTGCGCTGCCGCTGACCGCCGTCGCCAAAGGCTTTTATCGCCCGGCGATGCTGCCGCCGCAATTCGACGTCGGGCTTGAAGCCTCGGGCACGTTCGCCGCCGAGCCGCCGAATTATCCGAACGGCTGCCATCTCTGCGAAGTCGAAATCGATCCGGAGACCGGCGCGGTGACGCTTGTTCGCTATGCCGCGGTCGACGATGTCGGCCGGGTCATGAACAGGCTCCTCTGCGAGGGCCAGGTTCACGGCGGCGTCGCGCAGGGCGTCGGCCAGGCGCTGATGGAAGCAATCGTGTTCGACGCCGACGGCCAACTCGTCACCGGCAGTTTCCAGGATTATGCCATGCCGCGCGCCGAGGACTTTCCCGACCTCGCCTCGGAGATTGCCGAAGTGCCGTCGACGACCAATCCGCTCGGCGTCAAAGGCGCAGGCGAAGCCGGCGCCACCGGCGCACCGCCCGCGGTCATCAGCGCCATCCTCGATGCGCTCAAGCCCTACGGCATCGAGCACATCGACATGCCGGCGACGCCGAGCAAAGTCTGGGCGGCGATCAACGCGCACAAGGCAAAGATGGCGGCGGAGTAATCTCTCGTCCGCTACGCCCCCTTCGGCGGCGTGCCGCACAGCAGCGCGTGCAGCACGACGAGCGTGAGGCCGCCGGAGATCACCGGCTGGGTGACGACGAGCCGGACCAGAAGCGGCATCTGCGCCTGCACCTCGGGTGCAATGAACATGCCGCCGAGCGCGACCAGCATCGCAAGCCCGGCGACGATATATTTGCGGTCGTCCCAATCGACCTTGGCGAGAATATGCACCCCGTGCATCAGCACGATGCCGAACAGAAGCGTCGCCGCGGCGGCGAGGATCGGCAGCGGCACCACCACGAGCAGCAGGTCGAACTTGATCGAGGCGCCGAGCACGATGAGCAAAACGCCCGCCGCCAAGGTCGCGTAGCGCGAGCCGACGCGGGTGGTGCGCAGCATGCCGATATTGTCCGGATAGACGATGGTGGAAAAACCGCCCACGAGGCCCGCGAGCACACCACCGAGGCCGATGGCGAAGATGCCTTGCGACATGCGCGCCGACGACACCTCCTGGCCGCCCCAGGTGCCGACCATCTGATAGAGCGCCATCGAGCCGATGCTCGCCGGCAACAGCACCAGGAGGAAGACGATCACGAGATCGGTCTGCACGGCAAAGCCGAACGGAAAGATCTGCGGCGCGACCAGAAGCGGCGCGTTGACGACGGCGGCGAGCGACACCGGACGGAACAGCGCGTAGCAGATCGTCCCGGCGGCAAGCCCGATCAGGATCGCGGCGCGGCGGAATTTGCCGCCCCACAGGCTGACCGCGACGATCACCGCAACGGCGAGCGCGCCGGTGAGAAAATTCACCGCCGGAAAACCCGGGCTTTCCGTCCGTCCGATCCAGCCCGGCAGCGCCACATTCGAAACCTGGATCATGATGAAGATCACGATCATGCCGGCGATGATCGGCGCGCGCAGAAAGCGCGAGAAGAGGCCGATGACGCTATGGCCCATCACCGGAACGGTCAGCACGCACCAGATCAAGGCCGCGACGAAGAACGAGCCATAGGCCGCGCCGAGCCCGGCATTGGGCACGTGCCCGACCGCCAACAGGCTGGCAAAGCTTCCGGCATAGGGGCCCTGGATGATCGGCAAACGCAGCAGCAAGGTCGACTGCAGGATGGTGACAAAGCCGCAGACCAGAAACGTCATGCCGTAGAGATAGGCGATCTGCTCGGGCGGGAGATTGAAGGAGCGCCCGAGAATCCCCGGGAAGACGAACATCCCGGTCATGCCGAAGATGTTCTGCAGCCCGAGAATGAAAAGCTGGTCGTAAGACAGATGCTCGTCGATGCCGACGTCGAAGATCTTCTCGGCAGGCGTTTCCCCGGACTTCATCGCGCTATGCCCCTCTTCTCGATGCGAGATTTGATTGTCCCGCTTGGCAGAGACTTAGCCGCTCGGAGCGCAGAGGGAAAGCCACTCCGTGTCGCCGCAGGCGAGCGCAGCCAACCTCTTAGCGCATGCCGTCCGGCAGCGCTGCCTGGCGGCCGAGCTGCTGCCAGGCCATCGGTGCACCGGCCTTTTGCGCGGCTTCCGCGGGCGCGAGTTTCTCGTCCCAATCGGCGCCGATGAAGCGCTGGCCGGTGACGCCGTCGGAGGCGTTCGAGCAGAGCCACAGCAAAGGCGCCACCATCACGCCGGGCGAAATCAGCTGCGAACGATCCGGCACCTTGGCGTGCGGCACCATGCGCGTATCGGCGGCGCCGCCGGGCACCAGCACATTGGCGGTGACGCCGGTGCCGTCGAGCTCTTGCGCCATGGCGAGGAGATGCGCCTCATTAGCGGCCTTCGAGCCGCCATAGGGCTGCATGAAGCTCCGCCACATCGTATCGAGGCTCGTCGTCACATTGATGATGCGGCCCCAATGCTGCGCGATGAGCGTCGGCAGCACGGCGCGCGCCATCAGGAACGGACCGAGCACGTTGACTTCGATGACGCGGCGAAACTCTTCCGGCGTCGTTTCCCATAATCTTCCGACCGGCCGGCCTTCGCCGCGCAGAGTTCGGTGCTGATGCCGGCATTATTGATCAGAATGTCGAGGCGGCCGAAGCGCTCCGCGCAGGCGCGCACGATCTTCGGGCCGCTTTCGTCCCAGCTGATGTCGGCGGCGAGACCGAGGAAGCGCTCGCCTGAGCCGATGTCTTCGGCCGCCTCCTGCATGTCCTCGAGCACCGGCCCATCGAGCTCGACGCCAGCGACGCAGGCGCCCGCCCCGAGCAAGCCGAGCGTCATGACGCGGCCGAGGCCGCGCCCGGCGCCGGTGACGACAGCGACTTTTCCGTCGAGCGTTCCACCCATTGTGACAGCCCCCCGACCATCCACAGGCGACGGCTTTAGCCCTTTCGGCGCACCGCGGCGAGATCAAATTCAATACTGATATAAATGACGGTGGGCAAAGGCGCCGGCGCTTACAAGCGCGCGGCGGCCGGCGTCGAGATGCGCGTTCCACATGTGCCACGCATGCGTCATGTGCGGCCATATCTCCAAGGTCACGGCAACATCGGCAGCGCCTGCGGCGGCGGCAAAGCGCGTCGCATCGGCCAGCAGCGTTTCCGCCGAGCCCACCTGAATGAGCACCGGCGGAAATCCCGCAAGATCGGAAAAAAGCGGCGACACGCGCGGATCGTTGCGGTCGATCCCGGCCGGGACATAGACCGAAGCAAGCTCCTCCAGATAGGTTTTGTGGATCAGCGGATCGACGGCGTCCTTGGTTGCGAGCGTTGCGCCCGACATAGTGAGATCGGTCCAGGGCGAGCAGAGCCACGCGCAGGCCGGCAGCTCCTCGCGCAAATCGCGCAGCCGATTGATCAGCGCGACCGTCAGCCCGCCGCCGGCACTGTCGCCGCCGACGGCGATATGGCCTGCGGCAATCCCTTGGCCGCGCAGAAAGCGCCAGGCCGCAAACGCATCGTCGAGCGCTGCGGGGAACGGATGTTCGGGCGCCAGCCGATAGGCGACGGCGAGCGTGCGTATTTTCGCCGAGCGGCCGGCCTCGGTCACCATGCGGCGATGACTCACGATCGAGCCCGAGCAATAGCCGCCGCCGTGAAAGAACAAGAGCACGCGGGACGGATCGCTGCCGGGAACGATCGACCACTCCGCGGGCACGCCGCCGGCATCGGCCGGCGTGAGCGTAACATCGCCGGCAACCGGCCAGACCGACCCGACCTCGTCGATCCGCGCCCGCCGCTCGACCCAGCCGACCGGCCGGGGTTTTGACCCCAAAAGGGCGCGGACGGCTGTTATTTCGCGGAGGTCTGTTTGGTCCTGATCGATGTTCATTCCGGCCATAAAAGTCTCTATTTTACGGGCTTTTATAGCCTTTTCCGGCGTCAAAACGAACGCCGCGTTTCGCCCTTCTCCGGTTGCGCGCGGCGGGCCAGCCGCCTATATTCCGGGCGCTTTCCAGTCATCCCCGATGACGTTAGTGGCTTCGCCCCGCCGGGCGGGCGGAGCGCAGAGGAGATTTATCTATGGCAACCGCGCCCCTGATGCCGAAGGCGACGGCCGTCTGGCTGGTCGAGAATACCTCACTCTCGTTCGACCAGATCGCCCAGCTCTGCAACCTGCATCCGCTCGAAGTGAAGGCGATCGCCGACGGCGACGCGGCGCAGGGCATCAAGGGACTCGATCCGATCCTCACCGGGCAATTGACGCGCGAAGAAATCGGCACCGCCGAAGCTGATCCGAATTACAAGCTGCATATTGCCGAACCCAAAGTGCGGCTGCCGGAAGCCAAGCCGAAAAAGGGCCCGCGCTACACGCCGGTGTCGCGCCGCCAGGACCGCCCCAATGCAATCCTGTGGCTGGTGCGCAATCATCCCGAGCTGAAAGACAGCCAGATCATGCGGCTCGTCGGCACCACCAAGTCGACCATCCAGGCGATCCGCGAGCGCACGCATTGGAATTCGGCCAACCTCACGCCGCTCGATCCGGTGACGCTCGGCCTGTGCTCGCAGATCGATCTCGATCTCGAAGTGCAGAAGGCGGCGAAAGAGAAGCCGGTGCCGATTGAAGCGCAGGGCGCGACGCTCCTGCCGGCATCCGTCACCACCGCGCCGAAGGAAGAGCCGGAGCCCGAGCCCGAACCGGCCAAGAAGCCGTCCGACGACCTGGACGTGAGCGCGGTGTTCGCCAAGCTCAAGCAACTCGGCGGCAAGGCCGAGTAATTGAACTTTCCTCCTCCGCCAGCGCGGGGGCGGAAATATTTTCACCCCCGATCGTTGCGCAGCACGACGCAGGCGCCGCCGGCGGCCATGAGCTTGTTGCAGAATTTCTGCAGATACGAGCGATCGTCATCGCCGATGCGAATATTGTAGCGCGTGGCAAAGCCCAGTCCGATGCCGCGGCTCCTTATGACAATGGGCTCGCGATCACCGATCAGCGACGCATATTGTTTCTGAATCATGCGATAGATCGCCCACGCCTTGCTCTCCGACCAATTGGCGGTGAGCTGCATGCCCCAACGCGGCACGTAAGCGGCGATGCGCTCCGCCTCCGCCTTCGGCGCGAGAATGAGATTGGCGAGCCGCGTGCAGGGAATGCCCTGCGGGATCGTGGTCTCTGACGTCTCGGGCGGCTTTGGCGAGGCCCAGTCGTCCGCCGTCCAGCCGGTGATGATGGCGACGTAATTGCGCGTCTCGCTCGGCAGGCCGCGGCGGCCGGCAACAAAGGCGGCCACCCGCCCCGGTCCGGCATTGTAGGCCGCCGCGGCAAGGCCGAGATTGCCGAACTGCTCTTTGAGATCGTGCAGATAGCTCGCCGAGTTTTTCAGCGCCTCGATCGGATCGAACGGATCGACCAGCCCCCGATAATCCGCCGTCGACGGCATGAATTGCGCGATGCCCTGCGCGCCCTTGGAGCTGACGGCCTGCGCATTGAACCGGCTCTCCTGCCAGATCACGCGGGCGAAAAATTCGACCGGCAACTGATTTTCCGCCGCATCCTGTTCGATGGCGCGGCAGATGTCGTCTGAGGTCGGCGGATTATGCGGCGCCAAAGGCGCCGCGGGCGTTGGCGCGGCAGGTTGCGTGGCAGGCGGTGTCGCAGTGGCGGCGGCGGGAACGGACTCGCTCTGGGCGGGGACAGATTTGTTGGCGTCAGCCGGCACGCTTTGGGCGGGCAAACTTTGGGCAGGCAAGGCTGGCGCGGGAGCTTGGGCAATGGCGCGCGCGCTCCATAGCGCCATCGCGACCGAAATGGCGACCAAAATGGCAAACAGGACGGCCCGTCCAGGAACGGTGATCATGCCAGCTAACGTATAGACTTGGAAATTGTGCCGCTATCCGACGATGGCAACCGAACGCGCAAGCAAACCTTTAAATTCCACAAGACTACAGGATCACGTCACCCACGAGAAACCCGCGCGGCCGATAGCCGAAATCCCTGGCCGCGGGTCCGTTGTCAAAAACCAGATCGTAGTTCATGCGGCGCGCAATCTCGCCGTTGACGTGGAGACGCGGAGACAGCCTGTTCAACAGATCGAGCGACTGCGGCAAGAACGGCAATGCCAAAAGCCGCGGCTTTTTACCGAGGTGCCGAAACAGCCGCTCGACCATGCTGCGATAAGACATGGTGTCGCCGCCGCCGAGATTGTACGCCTTGCCATACGCTGCCGGATTGCCGGACACCGCAAGCGCTGCCTCGGCAAGGTCGCGGGCGTGAACGGGCTGCCGCAACCCCTTCGCCGGTTCGTGGATCGGAACGAAGTGAAGCCGTCTTATGGTCCGCGCCAGGCGCGTAATATTGATATCGAGGCCCATGCCGTAGGTCATTGTCGGCCGCAAAATAGTCAGCCGCAGGTCATTCTCGGCGGAGAAGCGCGACACCTGATTTTCCGCGCGCGTCAAAGTCTCGACCAGGCTTCGTTCGGACGCATCCTTGGAATCGCGCTTGCCGAAGATCGATGTGGAGCTGAAGGCGACGACGCGCTTGATGCCGGCAGCGGCGAAACTCGGCAGCGTCTGCGGCAACAGCCAGATCGGGGCCGTGTGGATCAAAATATCGGCGGGCGGAACCGGCAACGGACCGGACGCCGTCAAATCGGCGGAAACAAACGTCAGGCGCGGGTGAACGAATTCAATCTTTGTCGTGTGACAAAGCCCGATGACCCGCGCCCCGCGCGCCAGCGCGATGGCAATGACATTCAAGCCGATCTGGGAGCTCGCTCCGGTCACCAGCACGGTCTTGCCGGCGCAAGCGCTGTTTTCCGGCGTGGCCGCGACAATGGCTTCGAGCAATTTCCCCCGCATGCGCCGGGTATAGCAGGGAAAACATGGCGAAAGGAAAGCCGGAGCGATGCCGCCGGACTATCGATGTCCGATGCCTTTGGCTTTGAGCGCGCCGCCGATTTCGTCGAGGATCGCCGGATCGTCGATGGTCGCCGGCATTTGCCAGTTTTCGCCGTCGGCGATTTTCTTGATGGTGCCGCGTAGAATCTTGCCCGAGCGCGTTTTCGGCAACCGCCCGACCGTGATGGCGAGCTTGAACGCCGCCACCGGGCCGATCTTGTCGCGAATAAGTGCCACGCATTCCTTCTCGATCTCGGCGGGCGAGCGGTCGACGCCGGATTTGAGCACGATGAAGCCGCACGGCACTTCGCCTTTGAGCTCGTCCTTGATGCCGAGCACGGCGCATTCGGCGACGTCCTGGTGCGACGCCAGCACCTCTTCCATGCCGCCGGTCGAAAGCCTGTGGCCGGCGACATTGATGATGTCGTCGGTGCGGCCCATGACGAAAATGTAGCCGTCCTCGTCCTTGAAGCCGGCGTCGGCGGTTTTGTAATAGCCGGGAAATTCGTCGAGATAGCTCTCGCGCATGCGCGCATCGGCATGCCACAGCGTCGGCAGGCAGCCGGGCGGCAGCGGCAGTTTGATGACGATCGAGCCCATCGTGTTGGCCGGCAGCTCGTGGCAGCCCTCGTCGACAATGCGGATGTCGTAGCCCGGCATCGCCACCGTCGGCGAGCCGTGCTTGACCGGCAGTTGGCCAAGCCCCACCGGATTGCCGGCAATGCACCAGCCCGTCTCGGTCTGCCACCAGTGATCGATCACCGGCACATTGAGAAGCGCCTCCGCCCATTCCAGCGTCGGCGGGTCGGCGCGCTCGCCGGCGAGGAACAGCGTGCGGAATTTTCTCAAATCATATTGCGCGAACAGCAAGCCTCGCGGGTCTTCTTTCTTGATGGCGCGGAACGCGGTCGGCGCGGTGAACAAAGCTGCGGCGCCATGCTCGGCGATGACGCGCCAGAACGCACCGGCATCCGGCGTGCCGACCGGCTTGCCTTCGTAAAGCACACTCGTCGCCCCATGCAAAAGCGGCGCATAGACGATGTAGGAATGGCCGACCACCCAGCCGATATCGGACGCCGTCCACCACACCTCGCCCGGATCGACACCGTAGAGATTTTTCATCGACCATTTCAGCGCCACCATGTGCCCGCCATTGTCGCGCATCACGCCTTTCGGCCGTCCGGTCGTGCCCGACGTGTAGAGGATATAGAGCGGATCGGTCGCCTTGACCGGCACGCAGTCCCACGCCGAGCGGGCATGAACCAGCGCGTGATCGCGCATCTTGCCCCAATCGCGGTCGCGACCTTCGATCAGCGCCGCTTCCGATTGCGGGCGCTGCAGGATCAGGCAGGCCTCCGGCTTGTGTTTGGCAAGCGCGATCGCCTCGTCGAGCAGCGGCTTGTAATGCACGATGCGGCCCGGCTCGAGCCCGCAGCTTGCCGTCAGGATCACTTTCGGCGTGGCGTCGTCGATGCGGGTTGCCAATTCGCGCGGCGCGAAACCGCCGAACACGACGGAGTGAATGGCGCCGATGCGGGCGCAAGCCAGCATCGCTGTCACCGCCTCCGGCACCATCGGCATATAGAGCAGAACGCGATCGCCTTTCTCGACGCCGAGATCGCGCAGCATGCCGCCGAGCACCTGCGTCTCGGTCAACAGGCGATGATAGGTAATGGTGCGCTTTAAGCCGGCGAGCGGGGAATCGTAAATAAGGGCCGCCTGCTCGCCGCGCCCGGCATCGACATGGCGGTCGACCGCATTGAAGCAGGTGTTGCAGATGCCGTCGGGAAACCAGCGGCCGTAGACGCCCGCCTTGGGGTCGAACACCGTTTTCGGCTTTTCGATCCAGTCGATAGCGGCGGCCGCTTCGCCCCAAAATCCTTGCGGATCGCGCTGCCAGCGCGCATAGACCTCGTGATATCGGCTCGTTCGGGCGTCCATAACGCTGCCTCCCGGCATTCTCAGCTCATTTTCGGCTAGCCCACGCCGTTTGCAAGCCGTGCTGCGCCGGCGGCTCTCTTATGCATCTCAACGCTGGCGCAACCTTGGCGCTTTGATCTAAGTCACACCGACCCGCCGCTTTTTTCATTGAATTCGTCCGTGATCACCGATCCGCTGTTCTATCTCCTGGCGATCCCCGCCGTGACCGTGCTCGGCCTCGGCAAGGGCGGATTTGTCGGCATCGGCATGATCGCGACGCCGCTGCTCGCGCTCGCCGTGCCACCGCTGCAAGGCGCGGCCATTCTACTGCCGATCCTGATGTGCCAGGACATCATCTCGATCTGGACCTATCGACGCAGATGGAGCGCGTGGAATTTGAAAGTGCTGATGCCCGGCGCCGTCCTCGGCGCCGGCGCGGCGACCGCGTTTGCCAGTTCGGTCTCCAATGCCGGCATCGAAATGACCATCGGCGCGATCGGGCTTGCTTTCGCGCTCTACACTTGGCTTGGTCCGCGGCTGCTGCCCCAATTGCGGGCAATCGCCGACGAACCGCACCGCCCGCCGATTCCGCTTGGCCTATTGTGGGGCGCGATGTCCGGCTTCATGTCGGTTCTGATTCAGGTCGGCGCGCCGCCATTTCAGATCCACATCTTGCCGCAACGGCTCGACAAGCTGACGTTGGTCGGCACCAGCGTGATCTTTTTCGCCTTCATCAACTGGATGAAGATTCTGCCGTATTTCGTGCTCGGCCAATTCTCGACGCGTAATTTCGCGACCTCGCTGGCGCTGTTGCCGCTCGCTATCGCCGCCAATTTTCTGGGGATTTGGCTGGTGCGCAAGACGCCGCAGGAGCGCTTCTACCAAATCTCCTACCTCCTGATGTTTGTGATTTCTCTCGCCTTGCTGTGGCAGGGCTGGCGCGGGCTTGGCCGCTGAACATCGCATAGCAGCTACAAAACCGACTCCGTTCCTGATAATATCCACGTCGGTTACCTGTACACGGCGCTGGCTTTTCACAAAACGATCGGCAGCCGCAAAAGACTTTCGATGAGGGACAATGGCAACGCCCTACGATACCGGCCTCGAGCGTAACCCGGCGAATTTTCAGCCGCTGACGCCGCTGTCATTCTTGGCCCGCGCCGCCGAGGTCTATCCGGATCACACCGCGATCATTCACGGCGCGCGTTCCTGGACTTATCGCGAGTTCTTCGTACGCGCGAAAAAATTGGCGTCGGCGCTCGCCAAGCGCGGCGTCAAGCGCGGCGACACGGTTGCGGTGGTGCTGCCGAACGTGCCGGCAATGCTCGAAGCGCATTACGGCGTGGCCATGGCCGGCGCCGTGCTCAACTCCATCAATACGCGGCTCGATGCAACGATCGTCGGCTTCACCTTCGACCATGGCGAAGCGAAGGTGCTGATCACCGATCGCGAATATTCCAAGGTGGTGAAGTCAGCGCTTGCGCTCTGCAAGGCAAAGCCCCTGGTCATCGATTATGACGATCCGGAATTTTCAGGGCCTGGCGAACGGCTCGGCAATCTCGACTACGAGGCGTTTCTCGGCGAAGGCGATGCCGACTTTGCCTGGCTGATGCCGCGGGACGAATGGGACGCCATCGCGCTCAACTATACGTCCGGCACCACCGGCGATCCGAAAGGCGTCGTCTATCATCATCGCGGCGCTTATTTGCTCGCCATGGCCAATGTCATCACCTGCGGCATGGGCAAGCATCCGGTCTATCTGTGGACATTGCCGATGTTCCACTGCAACGGCTGGTGCTTTCCCTGGACGCTCTCGGTGGTCGCGGGCACCCATGTCTGCCTGCGCGCCGTCCGCGCCGCACCGATCTTCGATTCGATCGCCAAATATAAAGTCACGCATCTGTGCGGCGCGCCGATCGTGATGTCGACGCTGCTCAACGCGCCGGAGGACGAGCGCAAGCCGCTGCCCCATCAAGTCGAGTTCGTCACCGCGGCAGCGCCACCGCCCGAGCAGGTGCTCGCCGAGATGAAAGCTGCCGGCTTCAACGTCACGCACGTCTATGGCCTCACCGAAACCTATGGTCCGGCGAGCGTCAACGATTGGCATTACCAATGGAGCGCGCTCGATCCGTCCGAACAGGCGGCGAAGAAAGCCCGCCAGGGCGTGCGCTATCCGGTGCTCGAAGCGCTCGACGTGCGCGATCCCGACACCATGGCGCCGGTGCCGCGCGACGGCGAGACGCTCGGCGAAGTGATGTTCCGCGGCAATGTCGTGATGAAAGGCTATCTGAAGAACCCGGCCTCGACCGCAAAGGCCTTCGCCGGCGGCTGGTTTCACTCCGGCGATCTCGGCGTCATCTATCCGGACGGCTATATCCAACTCAAGGACCGCTCCAAGGACATCATCATTTCCGGCGGCGAGAATATTTCCTCCATCGAAGTGGAGGATGCGCTGTACAAGCACCACGCCGTCGAGGTGGTCGCGGTGGTGGCAAAGCCCGACGACAAATGGGGCGAAACGCCGTGCGTGTTCGTTGAGCTAAAGCCCGGGGCCGCGGCGAGTGCCGAAGAACTCATCGCCTGGTGCCGTACCCACCTCGCCGCCTATAAATGCCCGCGCCACGTCGTGTTCGCGGAAATTCCCGAAAACCTCAACCGGCAAGATTCAAAAATTCAAGCTGCGCGAAATGGCGAAGGGGATGTGAGCGGCATGCCGCGGCTGGGCTGAAAAACAAAAACCACCTTGGCCCCCGCTCTCCGTTTGAACGGAGAGACCCTTGGCGGGGAGCGAGCGAAATACTCGCCGTGCAACCGAACGAACTAGATCAATGAACCAGCACGTCGTGCCGAAGGCGAGCGATCTCGTCCTTCACGTGCAATTTCTTTCGCTTCAATTCCAATAGCTGGAGGTCGTCCATGGAGGGGTGGGTGAGCGCTTCGCTGATTTCCTCTTTGAGCGCTTCGTGACGTTTCTCAAGTTCCGCAAGATGCGATTCAATCGCCATGTCTCCTGCCTCCTTGCGTCAGTTATTTCCAGTTCCGATGATCCTACTCCCGGCCACAAAGCGCAAGCTTAGTACGCTTTTAGCCTTACGGAAATCCCCGTTCTGCACCGGGCGGGAATTAAGCCGCCTGGGCTTGTGGTGATTAACTAAAACGCGATAATCGAGAGGGACTTACTGGCGATTTAACCGGCCGGAAGCCCTTCGGTTCCGATCGCGCGAGGATCGGGGGAAGTGCCGCTCGGCCGGCCCAGTCGCGATCAAGGCGGTAATGACTCAAGAGGAAGAAAACGAGCTGCGGGTCGAACTCGGCCAGCTCCTGCAGGCGCACCGCGACCTCGACGCTGCGATTGCTGCACTGCAGGATTCGCCCGGCTCCGACCTCCTTCAGGTGCAGCGCTTGAAGAAGCGCAAGCTGATACTGCGCGACCGCATCAGCTTCATTGAAGACCAGCTGACGCCGGATATCATCGCCTGACCGCGACTGGCGAATTGACGTCCTTGCGCTCCGCCTTGCGCGCGTACATCGCCGCGTCGGCGCGCGCCAGTACGTCGCCGGGCGTATCGAGCGCGCCAAGAAGCGCCACTCCGGCGGAAGCGCCGACCACGAGCGTCGAACTATTCCAGCGCACCGGCGTCGCATAGACCGCGGCCTCGAGCGCGCTCGCCTTCGCCGCCGCGGCCGCGCCGTTGACGTTCCACAACAGCACGGCGAATTCGTCGCCGCCGACGCGCGCGATGATATCGGACGTTCTGATCTGTCGGTGCAGCGCCACGGCGACCGCTTTCAAGACCGCGTCGCCCGCGGCGTGGCCGTGCCGATCGTTCACCGGCTTGAAGCCGTCGAGATCGACATAGACGAGGGCGGCGCTGGTGCCGTAGCGTTTGACGTAAGCGAGCGAGCGCTTGAGCTCGCGCTCGAAGCCGCGCCGGTTGCGGATCTCGGTGAGCGGATCGATGTCGACCCGCGCTTCGAGCTCACCGATGCGCGCGCGCGAGGCTTCGAGCTGCGCCGCGAGCGCGTCGACCTCGGCCGCAAGCCGCATGATGGACGAGCGCCCTTGGGCGCGGGACGGCGATTTCGCTATCTTGGCTTCGCGCCGGTCGCCGCCCTTGCGCGCGTCGACTTTGCGCGCATTGTCCTTGCGCGCACCCACCCCGCCCGATTGTGCGCTGTGCAATTTCGGCCGCGGCCGGCCCGAGGCGATCGGCTTGCGGCCGGGCTTCGCCACTTTGCTGTCTTTCATGAAGGGCCGTCCCCACCACGCGAATCGCGATCGGAGCATAGCCCGCGCGGTCCCGATCGTTCAGCGCCCGCTGTGGATGCCGAAGAATTGAAAGATTACTACAGCGGCCAATTCCGGCGACGCTTTCCAATGATGGCCGGATTCAGGCATGTTCGTTCAGTCTGCGTTCACCAATAAATGGGAACTTTACGGCCAGAGGGGCGGTTGGCTTTCGGGTAGGAACACCCATTGTCGAGGTGATGTCATGAGAAAGATTTTGACTGCTCTTGCGGTGGCAGGAAGTCTCGCCGTCGCCGCCGTGGCGACGGCCGGTCCGGCGCTGGCGTGGCGCGGCGGCGGCTGGGGTGGCTGGCACGGCGGGTGGGGCTGGGGCGGTCCGGCGATCGGTTTCGCGGCCGGCGCTCTTGTCGGCAGCGCGCTGGCGGCGCCCTATTACGGTGGCTACGGCGGCTATTCGTATGGCGGCTATGGCGGCGGCTACTACGGCTATGCGCCGGCGCCGTATCCCTATTACGGTCCGACCTGTGCGTGGCGGAACGTGTGGAACGGCTACGCCTGGGTTCGCGCCTGCATCTAAAGCGCCGAATAACACAGGCCGGGCAACCCTTGGGCCAACCCTTGGGCCGGGTGACCCTCGCGTGCGCACGGCGTCCCTCAGCGACGCCGTAAGTTGTTAGTTTGACGGGCGGAATGGGTTTTTGGCACCTCACTTCCGCCAAATAGTCGCGTTCAAATGGTGTAGGGTCTGACGCATAAATCGGGGGTTTACGGGGACTTCCCGCTCATCCACGTTGCCGATCGGCACCCGGCCGGTCACATGAGGAAACATATGCACAAGTCGCTCTTAGGGCTTGCCGCGGCGACCGCTGTCGGGCTCGCCACTTTGGCTGGGCCGAGCCCCGCAAATGCGGGCTGCTATGGTTGCGCCGTGGGCGCGGGAGTCATTGGCGGTATTGCCGCCGGCGCCATCATCGGCAGCGCCATTGCCAACAACCCGCCGCCGCCGGCTTATTATCCGCCGCCGCCGGGCTATTACCCGCCGCCGCCGGCTGCTTACGGCCCGCCGCCCCCGCCTCCCGGCCCCGGCTATGCGCAGCTCGCGCCCGGCTGTTATTGGGGCCAGCGCAAGGTGTGGGTCGAAGGCATCGGCTATCGCTGGCGGACGGTGCAAGTCTGCCCGTAACGCGCCAGATTCTGACATATCTGAATGCAACCGGCCGGCCGCCAAAGCCGGCCGGTTTGCTTTTTGGAACTTCACCAATGCTTGGTGATCCCGCCAATTTGGCTACACCCGCTCACCAATTCGGCTTATCCATGCGGCGATGGCAGTAGAGACGCCAAGAGATGCGGTGCCGGCTGATGCAGGGGCGATGCAAAGCCTCGTCGATCGCGTGCGCGCTATGCTTCGCGCCGTGCTTGGCGCGGCCTTCGACGCACCGCGGACACGGTCACGGCGGCGGACGATGATCGTGCTCGGCTGGATCGCGATCATCGCGCTCGTTCTCTATGCCGCGCTGACGGCGAGTGTCTATTTCGCGCAACGCTCGCTGATGTATTTTCCCGACACGGCTCACATCTCGCCGGCGGACGCAGGCCTGCCGGAAGCGCAAGAGGTGCCGCTGACGTCGGCCGACGGCACGCAAATTCACGTCTGGCACGTCGCGCCGCGCGACAACAAACCGGTCATCCTTTTTTTCCACGGCAATGGCGGCTCGCTGCCCGGCCGCGTCGATCGTTTTCGCCGGCTGATCCGGGACGGCATCGGTCTCGTCGGCGTCGAATATCGCGGCTATGGCGGCTCGGACGGCACGCCAAGCGAAGCGGGCATGATCGACGATGCGAAAGCCGGTTACGCCTTCGCCGCGGCGCATTATCCGGTGCCGCAGATCGTGGTCTGGGGCGAGTCGCTTGGCACCGGCGTCGCGGTGGCGCTGGCTGCGGAAAAACCCGTCGGCCGCGTGATCCTGGAAGCGCCGTTCACATCGACCGAGGCGGTGGGCGCGCGGCACTATTGGTATCTGCCGGTGCGCTTCCTGATGAAGGATCAGTTCCGCTCCGACGAGCGCATCGGCAAGGTGACGGCGCCGTTGATGATCATGCACGGCGTGCAAGATCGCACCGTGCCTTACGCGATGGGCGAGCGCATGTTCGAGCTCGCCAATAAACCGAAGCGCTTGGTGCGCTTCCTCGACGGCGGCCACGAGGATCTCGATTCCCACGGCGCGCTCGACGCGGTGGCGCGGTTTCTCGCCGGCGATCTGGATTAGAGCATGATCCGGAAAAGTGGAAACCGGTTTCCCGCCTTCGCGAAGCCCGCTTCGGCGGGCGAAGGAAGGTCCGAAAAGATCATGCTCCGTCAAGAAGCCGATCAAAACGTCGGATAGGTCTGGCCGATCCTGCCGCCGACGCGGGCGAAGCCGGACTGCGCCGGTTCATATTTATTGTTGATGTTGAGCGCTTTGGCATAGGAACCGGCGGCCTTGTCCTTGGCGCCGAGGCGCTCATAGGCAAGGCCGCGGCTGGTCCAGGCGCGCATATCCGTCGGATTGAGTTGCACCGCCTGGTCGAGATCGTCGGCCGCCGACTTGTTGTCGCCGATGGCGAGGTAGCTCAGGCCGCGCGCGACATAGGGCTCGGCCTTCTGGCTGGACAGCGTGACGGCGGTCGAGAAATCGTCGATCGCAAAGGAGTGCTGGCTCTGGCTCTGGTAGAGCAGGCCGCGATTGTAATAGGCCTCCGCATTGTCCGGCTTCAGCGCGATCGCCTTGTTGAAATCGCCGAGCGCCTGGCTCGACTTGCCCTCTTCGCGATAGACGACGCCGCGGCCGAGATAGGCGGGGGTGTATGACGCGTCGATCGCCAGCGCCTTGTTGTCGTCGGCAAGCGCAAGGTCGAGCCGGTTGGTCTTGCGGTAGATTAGCGCGCGATTGGCATAGGCTTGCGCGTAATTGGGATCGAGGCTGATGGCCTTGCTGAAATCGGCAAGCGCCTGCTCGTTGCGGCCGGCCTCGCCGTAGACTGAGCCGCGCATATTGTAGGCCTGCGGATCGTCGGGATGCTTCTCGATGACCTCGCTGAGCGAGGTCAGGTTCGATTGCGAGGTGGCGTAGAGCGGAGCGTCGTTGTCGGACGCAGGCGGATTGCCCAAGGTCGTGCAACCGGCCAAAGCGACGACAGCGATCGCGAAGACCGGTGCCGCCGGTAATCGGCACGCATTCCGGCTGACTATGCTTTCGGCCCCGGCGAGACCTGATCGTGTCATTCGATGCCCCGTGGCATCACGCCCCTCTTCTCGATAGTAGCGCAGAGTGCCAAAAAAACGGCGCGGGCCAAAACAGCCCACGCCAACAAAATCCTGGTCTTCGTTATCAGCCGAAACGGGGCGCACGCGCCGGGCCGGCGGACCGGCCACGTTCGGCGCCCGGACCACCCATCACAGGCTTCGGCTTCATCGGCAGCAGGCCTTCGCGCTGCAACTTTTTGCGCGCAAGCTTGCGGGCTCGGCGGATCGCTTCCGCCTTCTCCCGCGCCTTCTTTTCCGAGGGTTTTTCGTAATGGCCGCGGAGCTTCATCTCGCGAAAAATGCCCTCGCGCTGCATCTTTTTCTTCAGCGCCTTGAGGGCCTGGTCGACATTGTTGTCACGGACGAGAACCTGCACGCTTGCTCCTTTTGCAGTCGGTTCGTGGGATTGCTTGGCGGCGGTGGGACGCAATGCCCCGGACCACCTTGGCGCGGGCATGTAGCAGAATATGGCCGCAAAGTCTATATTCCCGCAGCCAAAGGCTGCGTCCTCTCCGCAAAGACCCCCTGGTCAGAAGACCCCGGGTGATCAAAAAACCCGGGTGACATGCCCCATTTTACGGCCCGGGCGAATTGCCGCCTTGCCGTAAAGGTGCACCGCAGCCCCGGACACGGCGAGCCAGCTTTTATAATCTTCGACCTCGGCGCCGATCAGATTGATCATTTCTACCCGGCCATGCCGGACCGGCTTCCCCAAGGCCCAGCCGGCGACCGCCCTGATATGCTGCTCGAATTGCGAGATCGAAGCGCCGTCGAGCGTCCAGTGGCCGGAATTGTGCACCCGGGGCGCGATCTCGTTGACCAGAAGGCCGCCGTCGCGCAGCACGAACATCTCGACCGCGAGCACGCCGACATAGCCGAATTTCTGAGCGATGGTTTCGGCGATCCGCAGCGCCTCCCGCGCGCCCTCCGCCGAGATCGCCGCCGGAACGCGTGACACTTTCAAGATGTGATCGCGATGCTCGTTCTCCGTCACGTCGTAACAGGCGACGGTGCCGTCGTGCCCGCGCGCGGCGACGACGGAGACTTCGCTCACAAACGGCACGAAGGCTTCGAGGATCGCGGGCTGGCCGCCGACTTCGCGCCAGGCGGCCTCCGGATCGGTGCCGTTCTTGATCGTCGTCTGGCCCTTGCCGTCATAGCCGAAGCGCCGCGTTTTCAGCACCGCCGGCCGGCCGATCCGCGCCAGCGCGGCCGCAAGCGCTGCGGCTTCGCCGACATCGGCGAACGGCGCCGTGCCGATACCTAGACCGCAAACAAAGTTTTTCTCGGCGAGCCGGTCCTGCGTCGTCGCCAGAATTTTCGGATCGGGCAAAACCGGAACGCGCGCTGCGAGAAACGTCGCGGTCTCCGCCGGCACGTTCTCGAACTCATAGGTGACGACATCGACATCGGCGGCGAAGCGGTCGAGCGCCTCGGCGTCGGTATAGTCCGCGCAGGTGACACGATGCACCACGTCGAAGGCCGGCAAATCCGGGCTCGGCGAAAACACGTGGCACTTGAAGCCGAGCCGGGCCGCAGCGAGCGCCAGCATGCGGCCAAGCTGGCCGCCGCCGAGAATGCCGATCGTCGCCTCAGCCTGGAGTGAGGAAGACGGCGTGCTCACGCCCCGTCCTTCGGTTTTTTGGCAACAGAATCGGATTTTTCGGCGACAGAATCGGGTTTTTCGGCGACCGATGACGTCTGCCGCGCGCGCCAGGCTTCGAGGCGGCCAGAAAGCGCCGGATCGCTCAGCGCCAAAACGCTGGCCGCGAGCAGCGCGGCATTGACAGCGCCGGCCTGTCCGATGGCGAGCGTGCCGACCGGAATGCCGGGCGGCATCTGGACGATCGAATAAAGCGAGTTCCAGGCCCGACAGCGCCTTGGATTCGACCGGCACGCCAAAGACGGGAAGGCTCGTCAGCGCCGCCGTCATTCCCGGCAGATGGGCTGCGCCCCCCGCTCCCGCGATGATAACCTTGAAGCCCTCGGCTTTCGCACCCTTGGCAAAGGCATAAAGCCGCTCGGGGGTCCGGTGCGCCGACACGATGCGGGCGTCAAAGCTCACGCCGAGCGCGTCGAGCGTGTCGGCTGTATGTTTCATGGTCGCCCAGTCGGACTGGCTACCCATGACAATGGCTACTGATTTCACAATGGCTACTGATTTCGCTTCCGGCGGCGCCACGCAAAAATCCTCTGCGCGAAGGAAGCGCCGGATTATAGGCCCGCGCCGTGGCGTTACAAGGCGGCTATGATGATGTCACCAGTCATTTGGTTAAGAAGATAAGGAGTGGCGGACCGATGCAAATGAGCCAATATCACTACCTGCCGCTGGCGCCGGGCTTTTTCGCCATTCTGGTCGGCCTGTTTTTCATCGTGCTGGTGCTGCGCTCGGTGCGCTTTGCCTATGAGAGCCTCGGCGTCTCGTCCGGCACCGCAATGTGGCTCTTGTTCGCTTCCCTCATCGGCAGCATTTTCAACATTCCGGTGGCCGAATTGCCGCCGGAGCATGTCATGTCCGACCAGGTCATCAATTTCTTCGGCATGCAATATCAGGTGCCGGTCGTCAGTCATTTCGACGGCACGGTGATCGCGGTCAATGTCGGCGGCGCGGTGATCCCGACGCTGATGTCGGTCTATCTCCTTATCAAGCGCGACCTCTGGATCAAAGGCCTGATCGCGACCGCGATCGTCGCGCTGGTGCTGCATATGCTCGCCGATCCGGTGCCGGGGCTCGGCATCGCGGTGCCGGTCTTCGTGCCGGTGGTGACGACGGCGGCGGTCGCCTTGCTGCTGACGCGGCGCGATGCAGCCCCGCTCGCCTATATCGCCGGCAGCCTCGGCACGCTGATCGGGGCCGATCTGTCGAACCTCGACAAAGTGCGCGGGCTGGGCGCCCCGGTCGCCTCCATCGGCGGCGCCGGGACCTTCGACGGCATATTTCTGACCGGGATTCTCGCGGTCCTTATCGCCTGCCTTTTTCCCCATCCGCGCGAGATACAGCCGGGATAGGGCGCGACGATTTCAAGCGGCCATCACCAAGCCGTGGATGGCCTGGCAATGCCGCACGATATTGTCGTGCGCCACGACGAATTGCTTGAGCGGCGTGTCGATCGTGTAGAAATAAATATTGGCGATGAAGCCATAGATGCCGGCATCGATGCTGGTCGGCTGTGGCCCGTGCAGATAACCCGAAGCCGGGATTAGGTTCGCCAATACCTGCAGATCGGCAAGCCCGCGCGCGAAGGCGGCATCGGGCGCATAGCGGCCGATGCCCTGAAAATGATAGCGCTGCGCATTGAACTCGCGCGCCTTCTGCAACACCGCTGGGGTGAGACTCGGATGCTGCGTCAACAGCGCGTCGTGAAACGCCGGCCAGTAGCGATCGTCCTTCCAGCGCGAATAGGACATGACCCAATAGAGATCGTCGAGCATGCGCGTGACCAGAAGATTGGTGTCGCGCTGCGCCGCGGTTAGGGCCGCATCGATGGTCAGGCGATATTTGCGGGTCAAAAAAGCGACGATGGTATCGCTGTCGCCCACCGTCTCGCCGTCATCGGTGATATAAGGCAGCTGCCCGCGCGGCGCCGCCGATGCATCGACGATGTGTTCATGGCGGAAAGGCACGTTGCAAAGCCGCAAGAAGGTGAACACCTTCAGTCCGTAGCCGTTATTGTCGGCAACCCCGAACAGTTCGGGATAGGAGTAAAGCGTCAGCATGGTGCACATTCGATGCTTCGCGGGCGGGCGCGAGAATGGATTGTCATGCAGCGTCTTGCAAGATAACGAACAATGATAACCGACAAAGATAACGGCTGCGAATTAGAGGCGCCCGCGATGCCCAACCCGACCGATATCAAGGACTATCACGCTCACGTCTATTACGATCCGGCGACAAGCCGCGACCGCGCCGAGCGTTTGCGCAAGCGCGTCGCCGAAGTGTTTCCCTCAGCCAAGCTCGGGCGCTGGCATGACGAGCTGGTCGGACCGCACCCGCAATCGATGTATCAGATCGCGTTTGCGACGGAGACGCTGGCCGCATTCGTGCCGTGGCTGATGCTCAACCGCGACGGCTTGACCGTGCTGCTGCATCCCGAGACCGGCGACGATCTGACCGATCATACCGCGCATGCCGCCTGGTTCGGCGCGGTGCTGCCGCTGCGGCTCGATGCCTTCAAGAGAAGCTAGGCCCGGCTGGTATTGGGCCGACAGCCGCAATCGTCACAAGCCGCGGTCGCGCTTGACGCGATCGATGTAAGCCTCGATCTCGGGCGGCAAGGTCTCAAGGCCCTTCTTTCCGGCGGCGGAGAGAATGGGCCGCAGCTTTGAACCGGCCAGGAAGGCGGGCTCGCGATCGGCCGGAATCAGGCGGTCGAACGCAACGACGATCAGCACCGCGACCAGAAAGATGCGCACCGCGCCGAGAGCGGCACCCGCGATACGGTCGAACACGCCGATGTCGTCGCCGGCGAGCGCATCGACCAGAGTGCGCAACAGCAGGCTGATGAGAAGGCCAACCGCAACAAACACCACGAACAGCACGATCCAGGTCTCGCCCGGCAGTATCGTGAATTGCCCCAATACGAACGCGGCGAGCCGCGGCGTCAGCGCAACCGCGATCGGTGCGGCGATCAGATAGGCAAGGATGGCGGCAAGGCTTCGCAACAGGCCCGACATGAAACCCATGGCGACGGCAAGCACCATGACGGCAGTAACGACGGCATCGAAGGGATTCATCGGATCTCGCGGCGAGAGCAATTCCTCGTGAGCGGAACGAATAGCAAAACATGTGAACGAACCGATTACGACGGCGAGGGTTTACTGCGGATGGAACAGAGATTCGGAGATCGAACCATGAAGAAACTTCTCTTCGCGGCCGTTCTTGTCATGGCCGGAACGTCAGCGGCCGGAACGTCAGCGGCGCTGGCGCAGGGTTATGTCTATTACGGCGTCCCGTCCGGCTATGTTTACCCGTACAGCCCCGGATACGGCGTCTACATTTACGCCCCGGGTTACGCCGGAACATACGGCACCTACGGCTACGCACCGGGCTATTGGTATGGCGCTTCGGAGGACTCCGATCCCAGCGTCCGCCAGCCGAACCCGGATTCGACCATCAGGGCGGTCCGCTAGTCCGAGACGACGTTACTCGGTCGTTATTTGGGTTTGACGTGCTTGATGACCTGTTTGAACTGGTTGCAGGTCTGACAGTGTCCGGAATCGCGCTGGAACAAGCTCGTCACGGCGAGCGTCGCGGTGACGAGCTGCACTTGCTGGCGCCATTTCAATCCGAGCTGGTCCTGAATGCACTGGTCGCAATACATCGCCAGCTCGTGACCGACCAGAAATTCCGCGATCCGTTCCGGCACGGTGCGTGTCGGGCCGCCAAAATTCAGCGCGGGCCGTTCCGGCGCGGCGATCGATGCAGGGCCGCGACCGGCATGGAAACCGGCATGAAAACCGGCATGGCGCAACCGGCGAATTTCATCCGCCAGATATGCGGTCAACAACGCCGCCGCCAGGAAGATCAAGAGCGCCATGATATCGCGCCGATCGGCTATGCCGAAGCTGAACCGCGGCTCCAAACAGAAGAACTCCGCGGCGAGCGCGCTGGCAAAAGCCGCGATCATGCCCTGCTCGAAATTCCACAGCAGCGTCGCCAACAGAACCGGGACGAAATAGACAGCAAGCACCGCGAGCGCCGGCATCGCGCCGTTCACCGGCAGCACGGCCATGGTCGTTACGGCGATGATCGATAGATTGAGGAGCGTTGTGACGAGAAGTTTTCGGCTTCGTTGCTTTCGCGCGTCCGGCTTGAGCGTCTCGCCGCCGGCCGATCCGGCAATTTCATCGGTCATTTCGCTGGGTTTCCGACTCCGGCAGACGGCCCAGCGAAACGCTGGCCTGTGCAATTCTAGAGGAGCAAGAGCAACTTAGCTAGCAGAGCGGTAATTGGCTTTGGGTAACGCAGCTGCCGACTCGTCAATGGTAGCAAAGGATTGCGCGGAGGTAAAAGCCATTCAGCTTGGTCTTGGCATGATGCGTATAACTTCAAGCCGGCCTTGGTCGGTCGCACCGTGATCCCGCAGCAAGGCGGCACGACAGATACTTGACTATGTCAAGTATCAAGCCGAGAGTGAATTTCCGCTGCGGCTGCCCACCTCTCTAAAAGGATTTGATCTCTTAGAGGATTCGCATGCCTGCCTCTCCCCATAGCCAACCGCGCGCGACCGTCGCCGTCATCGGTCTCGGCAGCATCGGCGGCGTCGCCGCCGGCTGCCTCGCCGCGGCTGGCCGGCACGACGTTATCGCCTGCGCACGAGCGCCGCTTGATCGCCTCACATTGGACCGGCCGGAAGGCACCGTCGAAGTGCAGCTGCGATGCCTCACCGATCCGGCGCATGCCGAGCCGGCCGATTGGGTGTTGTTGTGCACCAAGGCGCATCAGACCGAGACGGCAGCACCGTGGCTAGCCCGCTTGTGCACGCCACACACGCGCGTCGCGGTTCTGCAGAACGGCATCGATCACGTGGCGCGGGTCGCGCCGCTCGCCAATGGCGCGGCGGTGCTGCCCGTCATCGTCTATTACAATGGCGAACGGCTCGCGCCCGATCATGTGCGGATGCGCCGCGCCAGCAAGAACGATGTCGTGGTGGCGGACGACGAAGCAGGACGCGCCTTCGCGCAGCTCCTCGATGGTACCGGATTGGCCGCGCTGATCAGCGACGATTTCGCAACGCTGTTGTGGCGCAAGCTCTTGATCAATGCGATCGCCAATCCGATCACAGCCTTGGCGCTGCAGCGGCAGGCCGTATTGCGGCGGCCGGACATTCAGGACCTGTGCCGGGCGGTGCTCGACGAAGCCGTGGCGGTGGCGCGCGCCGACGGCGCGCGGCTTGCGCAAGACGAGCCGTCGCAAACGATCGCGACGCTGATGACGTTTTCCGGCGAGCTCGGCACCTCGATGTATTTCGATCGGCTCGCCGGGCGGCAGCTCGAAGTCGAGGCGCTGACCGGCGCCATCGTCGCGGCCGGCGAACGCCACGGCATCGCAACGCCGATCAACCGCGCGCTGCTCGCGCTCCTGCGCGCCATCAACGACGCGGCGGGCAAGTAGTCCCGGAAGACCAAAATTCGACGGCGCGTTTTATGGCCGACGGGCCTTGCATTCGGGCCTTGCATTTACAGCCAAAAACTCCGGTAATCAAAGACCGCTCAGCGAACGAGCTTTACTTCAAGGCAGCAAGGCCCAATCAGCCGGGAGACACCCACATGTCCGAAGCCGCATTGAAATCCGCGCCGACGCAAAGCCAAACGCAAAGCCGCGACCAGGTTCGCGTGCATGGTCGTCTTTACGAACTCGATCACCGACACGATCGGCGCCACGCCCACCGTCCGGCTCAATCGTCTGCCCAAAGAGCATGGCGTCAAAGCCAATATTTTGGCGAAGCTCGAATTCTTCAATCCGATCTCGAGCGTCAAAGACCGCATCGGCGTATCGATGATCGATGCGCTCGAAGCGCAGGGCAAGATCGGGCCCGGCGCGGTGCTGATCGAGCCGACATCGGGCAATACCGGCATTGCGCTCGCTTTCGTCGCCGCGGCGCGCGGCTATCGGCTGATCCTGGTCATGCCCGAACTCGATGTCGATCGAGCGCCGCAAGATGCTGGCGTTCCTCGGTGCCGAGCTCGTGCTGACTCCGGCGGCGCAGGGCATGAATGGCGCGATCAAGCGCGCCGAAGAACTGGTGAGCGAGACGCCGCATGCGGTCATGCCGCAGCAATTTCGCAATCCGGCCAATCCCGAGATCCATCGCCGCACCACGGCCGAGGAAATCTGGGCCGATACCGGCGGCGCGATCGATGCCTTCGTCTCAGGCGTCGGTACCGGCGGCACCATCACCGGCGTCGGCCAAGTGCTCAAGCCGCGCCAGCCGTCACTGCGGGTGATCGCCGTCGAGCCGGAAGACAGCCCGGTTTTGTCGGGCGGCAAGCCCGGGCCGCACAAGATTCAAGGCATCGGCGCGGGCTTCGTGCCGGAGATCCTCGACCGCTCCGTCATCGACGAGATCGTCAAAGTGAGCAATCAAAGCGCGATCGACACCTCGCGCGCGCTGGCGCGGCTCGAGGGCATACCCTGCGGCATTTCCTCCGGCGCAGCCGTTGCCGCGGCGCTGACGATCGGGGCGCGGCCGGAATTCGCCGGCAAGAATATCGTCGTCATCGTGCCCGACTTCGCCGAGCGCTATTTGTCGACGGTTTTGTTCGAGGGCATTTGAAAGCCAAATCCGGTCCCTCTCGCCTTTCGGGAAGAGGGAATTCTGGCGTCAGCACTCACGCCCGTTCGATACGCGCGGCGTAGCAGCCGGGCGCGGCGAAATGGACGTGCAGATAGTCGGTACGCGGATCGGCAAACAGTTTTTCGATCGCGCCTTCGAGGTCGACACCGTCGACCAGATCCCAGCCGGTCATCATCGCGTCTTTGTCGAAGCCGCGCACCGCGAGCGTGCGCTTGCGCAATTGCTCGGGCACAGCATCGACGGCATCGAACGTCCGCTCATCCTTGCGCACATAGATCGCAAATCGCATACGGTATGGCGAGGCGACGGCGTGGTGCTCGTAATTGACCAGAATCAGTTCGTCGCCCGCTTTCGCGTCGGTGAGACTGATGCGGCACGGCCGCGGCCCATCGGCGATCCGCCGCACCGCGCCGCGTTTCGCAAGCTCTTCATCCGAGAGCGCAAACAGCGGCGCAAATTGTTCGGCCGGCAGGCCTTGAATGCGATAGTGCATGACGAAACTCCTCCATGTGGTTCTGGAGGAAACATGGGCCGCACAGGCATCGAAACCCACCCGATTTCTGTCATCGCGCTCACACGCGTCTGCCTTATATTTATTCTTCGCCGCGATCTCATAAGATCACGGCGGCGCTGTTTGACGCTATAAAGGGCCGGCTGGTCTCGCTCATTGATTGGGGGATAATCATGCCAATGCATACGCCATCTGCATGGACATTTTGGCTTTCGGTCGCGCTTGTCGTGCTCGCGGTCGTGTCGCTATTCGTGCGAATTCCCTACATCAGCGAGTATGCGTTCTGGGTCGCGGTCATCGGCTATGTCATTCTCGTGATCGGGTGCACGGTCAAGACGAAGTGACAGTCAAGACGACGTGACACGGACAAGACTATTTCTGCTATAAGTCCGGCAGGTACTATAGACCCAATATGGCACGACGACCGACAGATCCCCGCTCCGCGGCCGAGCAGGCCTTTAAGTCAGCGACAGCGAAACCCATCGAAGGGCCGCCGAAGCCGCCGCCGGCGATTCCCGGCGTGAAGGAATTGGTGTCGATCCGCATCGACCGCGATGTGCTCGACTTCTTTCAGGAAGACGGCCCGGGCTGGCAGGACCGCATCAACGCTGCATTACGGAAAGCCGCGGGCAAATAGAAGGCGGTCGCCGCAGGCTCGGCATCCTGCGGCTCACTGTTTGCTCGAAACGACGTCGAGCGTCACCAGCGTCAGCCCGGAAAACTGCAAAAGCTTCGCCGCCGCCGGCGATACATCGATCAGCCGACCCTTGTTGAACGGGCCGCGATCGTTGATGCGCACGACGACGGACCGGCCGTTGCGGACATTGGTGACGCGGACCATCGTCCCGAACGGCAAGGTGCGGTGCGCCGCCGTGAGCTTTTCCGGCGCAAAGTGCTCGCCGCTTGAGGTCATGCCGCCTGACTGCGTGCAGATCGCGGCGACGCCTGGTCTGTCGGCCGCAAAAGCCGGAGCGGCCGCCGCTATAGCCAATGGAACTAATAAAATGGCTGCGAAGCCAAACGCCGATCTCAAAGGCATCGTCCCCTCGCTTTGCAAAGTCCCTTAAGACCGCCCGTCGGCGCGGTGTCAGAGTACTTATGACGCGTAACCACGCCGCCGCTTATGCCTCGCCAACATGGCCCGCGACCTGTATGCAAGTACCCAAACGCTGCGATTCCCCATAAGGACGACGAAAATGGCAGATAATTCCAAGAAAAATGTGGCAAACGCCCAATTCGCCAAGACTTAGCGGGCCAACGACGCCAAACAGGCCGCCGCGGAGTATGAAGTCGCCGCCGCCGCCGTACGCCTGAAGACCGAGCGGCTCAAGGCTCTCCGCCTGGCAAGGGATGCCGCCGCGCCACCCAAGGCGCCGGCCGCCCCGAAGCGGAAATCCGCCGCGAGCAAAAAAAAGGGCAAGAGCGGCAACCTGGCCGACTGGCTCGACACAGAAGCCAAAGAAGGTCGCCGCAGTTAACCAATACGCCCGGATCGAACACCGCGAAATCCGGAAACTCCGACGACGATCGTTGCCGCGCGCAGGTTCATATCTCTTTCCGGTCACGTAGACTGAGCATCGAACTCGCAGCCGGCGAGAGTTTTCGAGAGCAAATCGCGTTCGGGCAAGAGAAAATAAAGGGACCCACCAGAACCCCAGCTGTGCAGCTCTTCGCCGTTGCAATACTGATCGACTTGAAGGAGCAGCCGCCAGCCGTCGTCGTATTCGAGCCGTTCCAGATCGCCCTGCACGAGGTTCGGCCAGCCAAGCAGCTTGCTGAAGCTTGCATATCCATCGACGCCGTCGGGCATGCCATGGCTGCAAACTGCCAGCCATTCATCGAAGTAAAGTGACGTTTGCTCTTTAGTCAGCTTTAGATCTTGCACCGCTCGGCTGAACGGGTGCGGCAAATCGACGAACGGGCGCATCGTCACCGCGCATGACGGGAATACTTTGTTAGGCGCTATCGGCGATATCGCGGGAATGAGGCTTTCTATATCCGTCCAATAGTAGGCCGCAAAGTCCTCGCCGCCATAGCGGCAGCCGTTCACGGCATCGTGGTCGGCGAAAAAAGCGAAGACACCGGAGCCAGGCAATGATTCTGCGCCCGGCAGACAATGAAGATCGTTGCAGTTGATCTGGGCGATGAACAGCAAAGGTTCATTTTCGTTGGTCGGCCATTGCCAGCCGGGCGGTGCCAGTGGCCATCCGCCGAGGCGTGACGCAGTGGCGGCGATCGCCCCGCGTTGCCGCTGCGGCCACAAGCCGACCGCAGGCAGTGTCAGGCCCACAAGCTGATCGCCAAATTCCGGCAGCGCACGGCGGAGCCGTTGAGCGATCGCGTCCCGCGTCATCGCAGGTGGCGGTGGATTATCGCTTTGCCATAGAATCTGCCATCGCGTGATCGGCGAATGCGGCGGTGCTTGCGGCGTCGGACGGTCAAGCCGCTCAAGGTGCGATCGCGCTGACGCGCGCACCCCTGGCGCGGCATGCTCAGAAAGCCTTTCCAGCGTCGGCCGCGCCGCGTTACGCGTTTTCAACTCTTCAACAATCTCGAAAAGAACACCGGCAAGCCGGTTCCGTCGGCCGATATGTTCGGTTGCCTCGCTCGCAAGGACACTGTCGATATAGGTTCGGGCGAGTTCTCCAACGCCTAAGTTTTTCAGGTCCGTTGCCATTCGGCCCCCTCCGCAGCACTGCCGCAACTTGACGTTGCCGCGATTATATGTTCATGCTACGTTCTCATTAGTCAACTCCCTTAGTCAACCCCCTACGGGGAGCGGAGGAACGAAAATGCGAACGCTTATTCTGTCTGCCGGATTGATCGTGTCTGTTGCGGCGGCGCTACCGGCGCAAGCGCAAACCATCGGCATCGCCGAGCTTAAGGCACATGTCGGCCAGCCGGTGACGGTCGAAGCCGCCATCAGCGATGTTCACATCGCCCGCTCGGGCGTCACCTTCATCGACATGGGCGGGCGTTTCCCCGACAACAATTTCGTCGCCGTGATCTTTGCCGACGACGCGGCGAAATTCCCCAACGCCAGCGCGCTCGAAGGCAAGACGGTGGCGATCAGCGGCACGGTGCAGCTTTATCAAGGCAAGCCCGAGATCGTGCTGAAATCGGCGGATCAGCTCAAGGCGAAGTAGGGAGCGGCCCCGGCAACGGAACCACCCCGAAATTCAACAATTATTGAGGATGATTCTCTACGCCAACCATCTCACTTTTGCCCAATAACGGCCGTCTATAGCAGGCCGGTACGGGACGGTTTGCTGGGAGATGGTCGTGGCGGCTAGGGATTCTCACTTCTCGCGATTTACTATCAAGTTTGTCGAGATTTCGGCCGCCGGTATCGCCACCGCCGTCTCCGGCTTCGTGATCGCGCATCTCACCGGATATGCGTCGGCTCCGGCTCCCGCCGTGATGCAGCCGGCCGTCGTGCAGGCCCCAGTTATGACATCGCCTGCGCCTTTACAGCCTGTCTCTTTGCAGCCCAACTCTTCGCAGTCAGCGGCGAACCCGCCGGCCGCGCCCGTTACCGCTCATGCCGAAATGCCGCGCCCCACCGCACAGCCGGATGGTAATTCTCCCGCCGCGACGGCGACGCTCCCGCCGTTGCGCGCCACCGTGAACACCGCGCCGCCGGCCGAGACCGCGCGCAAACCGCGTGACCCAGCCGAAGCCAAGCTCGAATCCAAACCGGAGCCAAAGACGGAAGCGAAACCGGATTCGATCGAGGCGCGCGTGCGCGCCGCGCTGGCCAATGCCGACGCCCATCGCCAAGCGCCGGCCGACGCGCACCCGATGACTGCGCCGATGCCCGCCGCAGCGCCCGTCGTCACGCCGCAGCCGCGGGCTACGGAAAATCCTGTAATGCGCGACGCCGTCACCACGCCGCCGCGCATAGCCGACATCGCGCCGCAACCATTGCCGAAAAATTCATTGCAACCAAGCTCACTGCAACCGAGTTCGTTGCCGCAAAGCCCGGTCCAGCAAACGCCAAGCCAGCAAATTTCTGGGCCGCAGGCGCCGCTGCAGATCGCGCCGTCCGCTCCGGTCGAAATCAAATCGCAGCCGGTTGCCGGCGTCGACGCATCGGCGTCTCCGGCGCCTGCGGATGCGCAAGGTCAGGCTAAAAACGAGACCAAGAGCGAGAACCCGTTCTCCGCCTTCTCGAAATTCCTGCGCACCGACACCTCGCCGCCGCCGGCGCCGAATGAGATCCCACGCCCGCCGCTGCCGGTTGGGCAATAGGGCTTAAGCGGCTGCCGGTAAGGTTCGGATAAATCTTCGGCGAGATGACCTTCACTTAAGCAGCGTCATCGCCCTTATCGTGGTCTTGATCGTCGTCGTCTTCATCCTCGTCGTCGTCCTCGTCTTCCGCGTCGTGCTCTTTCCGGTCGTTCGCCTCCTCGATGGCGCCGGCCATGAATTCCACGAGATCGTCGATCGCCTCGCCGATTTCGGCGGCACTGATGCCCTGCGCGCCGGCATCGGCAAGACACTGCGTCGCGAGCGCCTTGGCCCTTGCGTCATCGCCGGCCTTTGCTTCATCGGGCGCATCGCCTTCCGCGGGTATATGGTCGGAAATCCACTCTTCGACAAATCCTAGCGCACGCTCGCTCATGGCCGGCTCCTGCTTTCCATCAAATGCAGCCTGAGGAAAGCAGATCACGGCGAAGGCCGCGTGACGATGCCGGCGGGGTTTGATATTCCGCTTGGATGCAGAAGCCCGGTCCGTTCCAATACCTGCCGTTCGGTGACGGGCAGCCCTATCAGATGAAGATGGGTCTGCAACCGCTGCCGAGCGAGCGGTGGATCGAGATCGACGAAACCTTCGCCGCACAGCTGTCGGCCAAGCGGGCGCTCATCGAGACACGCCACAGCGACGTCTTTCAGGCCCTGCCCGACGCCGAGCGCGCGTCGGAGGAAACGCTGCGGCTCTTGCTGCAACACCTGCGCCAGCACCATGCCGATGCCTTTGAATTCGAGGCTGCGCACATACGAAACCTGCTGACCGGGGAACGCTGGGACATCGCCCATTCGCGCCTGCACCCGCTCGATCAAGCCGGCCGGCTCGTCCAGGAAGATTTCTGCATCTTGCAATCGGACGGCGAGAATTATCGGCTGACCGCGGGCGCGGTGTGCTTCCCGTCGAACTGGCGCCTCGCCGACAAGATCGGGCACACCTTGGCCGAAGTGCATGGCCCCGTTCCGGGCTACGCCGAGAAGCTCGAAAAGCCGGTCGACAGATTCTTCGAGAACCTTTCAGCCGGCGCCATCGTATGGCGGGCCAATTGGGCGATCCACGACAGCCCGACGCTGTTCAAAGCCACCCATAACTCCACGACCAACGACCCCACGACCAATGATCCCGCGCCCAATGATCCCGCGCAAATGGCGATCACAAGCGCCAATGCCGGTGAAGCGCTGTGGTTTCGGGTCGAGCGGCAAACATTGCGCCGGCTTGCCGAAAGCTGTGCCGTGCTCTTCACCATCAGGACGCATCTGACGCCACTTCACGAAGCGATTTGCACTCCTAAAAGCGCGCGCGATCTGGCGGCGGTCATCCGCTCGATGCCCGAAGCGGTGCTGCACTATCGGCACATGAATGCCTTGCGGCCCGCTTTGCTCGGCTGGCTCGATCAGATCGCCCGGTAGCCGCCGTCGGCCATGACGATTGCGCCTGTGACATAGGCCGACAGGTCCGACGCCAGAAAGAGCGCCGGTCCGACGATGTCTTCCGGCTGGCCGGTGCGGCCGAGCGGGGTGTGATCGACAAAGATCTTGATCAGTTCCGGATTGTTGGCGCGCACATTGGCGTTGAGCGGCGTCTCGATCAGGCCCGGGCCGATGGCGTTGACGCGCACGCCGTCCTTACCGAGCTCGGCGGCGAGCGCGCGGGTAAAACCGAGCACGCCGTGCTTCGAGGTGGTGTAGGCCGGCGAGTTCGGCGTGCGCACATGCACGAAGGACTGGATCGAGGCGATATTGACGATGCGCCCCTTGGTCGCGCGGATCGGGGCGAGAAACGCATGCGTCACGTTAAACGGGCCATTGAGGTTGATGGCCATGATGTCCTGCCAATCCTTGATCACGGCGTCGGGATCGCCGGCAAAGGCGTTGCGCCGGTTGATGCCGGCATTGTTGACCAGGATCGAGACCGCACCGACGTCGCTTGCCACCTTCGCCGCCACTTCGCGGCAAGCATTTCGATCCCTGACATCAAGCGTAAAGGCTTGCGCCTTGCCGCCCGCGTCGCGGATCTCGGCCGCGGTCTTTGCCGCCGCCGCGCCATCGATGTCGAGCACGACCACTTCCGCGCCCTCCCGCGCGTAGCCCGCCGCAATGGCGCGGCCGATGCCGGAGCCCGCGCCTGTGACGGCCGCGATGTGATTGTGCAAGAGCCCGGGCATTGGTGCCTCCCCGTCTTTTGATTGTGGGGGCGAGCATAGCAATGCCGCGTCTGCGGTGCGCCAGCCAAATTCGGGTCTGTACGCGCCGCTGGATGATTCCGGCTCCGGCTAAAGCCGCGCGCTCCGGCTAGTTCGCAGGCTCCGCAGCCGCGCGGCCGAGATCGTCGTTGGCCGGGAGAAAGCCGCCGGTCTGGGGCGCCTTTTGCGAAAAGGCGATCGCCGGGCCGAGACGCTGGCCGGCATCGAGCGCCGCCATGCCGAAGAGGCGCGCGAGCGCCTCGCAATCGGCCTCCTCCGCCAGCGCCGACAGTTCGAGTGCCATATCGCGGAGATATTCCAAAAGCTCTTTGTCCATCATAACCCCCTGGAGCCAAAGTCGGCAGGCTTGTGCCGCCGATCCCGGCTTGCGGAGCGTATGAAGCGATCGCCGGATGGGCTGTGACGAAGGTCACTGAGGAAGCACGGCATCCCGGATTGTGGGGCTTTTCGCAGCTCTTGGTCCTCGCGCCGGCCACTGCCGGCACTGGTTTGGCGGCGGCGCATGGCCCGCCGCGAGGCGGGGCTGGCAAGGCCGCAACCCGCCCCAGGCAAGACCGATCCGTCAAGCCGAACCGCCTACGGCTGTTTCGTCATCTCGGTGCAGGACGAAATGTGCGAGGCCGGCGAAACATGCATGTAGCAGAGCTCCATGCGGTCCGGCGCCAGCATCGTGCCGAGCGTATAACCGACGTCGTCGGTGACCATGTGGATCGCGCCGGTGCGCGATATCACGGCGAGAACCTTCTCGCTCTGGCGCGGCGACGCGAAGGTGCCGGAGAAGCGGCGGCCGTCCTGCTTGTCGATCACCATGGTGAAGGGCACGCTGCGAAACTCAGGCTCGGTCTTCTTCGCGGTTGCGGCATGATGCAGATTGCCGCTGCCCAGGACGATGGTCTCGCTGTTGCCCTTCCAGGTGCCGCGCACGTCAGGCGGCGAAACTTCCGCCGCCACGGCAGCACTGGCGTAGACAACAAATGCGACAAACAAAGATAGTTTCAACGGCTGCTTCAACATGGCCTGCTTCAACATGGTTTGGCTCCTCCCAGCCTGTGGCCGCGTATGACCAGAAGACTTTCATTTGAGAGACGCACAGCGGCGGTGGCAAAACCTTGAACAACTTGAAATCGATAGACCTTAAATCAAAAAAGACGTGTAACCGGCAGACCCCATCGCTGACGCTTCGCAACTCGCGGCATTGGCAGATAGTTCCATGAAAAGAGGCCCAAGCGGCGGCCTAGCGGCGGCCTATCTATTTCTGCTTATTCGCGATTGTGATCACTTTAGTTCAGTCGCGGCACTGGCCGTGTGCTAAAGATAACATGCACGGGGACAACAAAGGTCCCTTTATCATGACCATGACACCAACAGTCTGCGCAACGGCAGTTGCGCTTATTGCCGGCACCGCGTGCTTTGCGGTGCAGGCCGAGGCGCGCGACTCGACAATACCGGCAGGCCAATTCCAGGTGTTGACGAGCCACGGCAGCAAGAAGCTCTATATGAGCGCCGGCGCTATCTACGACGCAGGCGTTCGGCACGGCAGCACGCGAGCGGCCCGCGATGCCTATCTCCGCGGCTTTCGCGACGGCAATAGCACCGCGGCGTACACGTCGCGACAATACGTCGTGAACTCCGCTCCGGTTTATTCTGCCGCGCCCGCTTATTCGGCCGCTCCGCTTTATGCCGCCGCGCCCGCTTATTCGGCCGCGGCAACTCCCGCCTATGGATATTCTGCTTACAACCGCGGTACGGCCTATACGCCTGCGGTCGCCGGATATTCCTATAACGGCGGCACCGTCGCCTTGGGCGATAGGCCTGGCTACAACTATGGCTATGGCAACACTTATGGCGGCGGCCAGTACAATGCCGGCCAATATATTGCCGCCCAAAATAGTGCCACCGAATACAATACCGACCAATATAACGGTGCCTATGTGCCGCGCGGACTGATGGACGTGGCCGTTACACCGGTGGCGGTGACACAGCCTTTGGAAGCGCACAGCGCGCTTCTGAGTTATTGCATCGCGCGCTACCACTCCTTCGATCCGGCTTCCGGAACCTTCCTGGGCGACGACGGCTATCGCCATTTTTGCCGGTGACCTCTGCAGGCAGCAGAGCGCAAGTAACAGAGCCTAGGTAACTAAGCCTCGCCCGCCCCGAGGGCGAGGCTCTCGTTCCTGCACAGCCCATAAGACTGTGAAGGAGATTGCCAAGGCGATTGCGAAAGAGAGATTGCAGAGGAGCTGACATGGTGAACATTTCCAGCATTGCGATCAACAAGCGGGCCAACGATCAATTCAAAAAGCTGACGGGCATCGAGGACGGCAGCAAGGGCCCGACGGAATACGAAGTCCGCGCCGACGCGCTTTCGACCAAGATCGCGCGCCTCAAAGCGCTTCGGCTGGCGCGAGACGCCGCCATCCTCGCCGCGCCGCCGCCGGCGCCGCTGAAGAAGAAGACCGGCAAGACGAAAAAACGCCCTGCCGTAGCTTCGACCGTGTCGTTGTCGGATTGGCGGAAGGGCCGGCAGGCGAAGGGCCAGCAAGCCGGATGATGCGAAAGGGCCCTAACGGTCCTTCTGGCTCTTGTCGTCGTCATCCTCCGCAGCATCTTCCGCTGCGTTCTCGAAACCGTCCGGATTGACCAGGACTTCGATTTCCTCGTCGGTCTCGAATTCCTTGGCGTGCACGTCGCGTTCGCTCGCCTCTGCGATGGCGCCGCCGATGAAGGCCGGCAGATCGTCGATCGCTTCGCCGATCTCGGCGGCGGGAATGCCCACAAGGCTCGCATCGGCCACGCAGCGGTTGGCGAGCGTCTTCGCCCGCGCGGTATTGTCAGCCCCCGCATGGTCCGCGGCGGTGACGTGTTCGGAAACCCACGCTTCAACAAAGGCCAACGCACGCTCACTCATAATCCGGCTCTCCTTGATTTCGCGGCCAGTGTAGCGTGTAGGGCGGATTAGCGAAGCGTAATCCGCCATCCCACCTGCGACCGGCGCACCGCCCTGGTGCGGCACGGCAGCAGACATACTAGACTTGCCGTATGCCGCGGCGGATTACGCCTTCGGCTAATCCGCCCTACGAGCTGCGATCGGCGCATCGCGACGTCCGGCAACGCTTGTTTCCGCTCGAGTGGGCGGGCGAGCTATGAAACGAAAAATCCACCTCACGCAATCTTAGGTTGCATATAATAGAGCGATGGCCTACGCTGAACGCCCATTTCAACTATTTCCGTATTTGTTGGATCAGCCATGAAACAAATAATGGATATCCTTTTTCCCGAAAGCATCGAACAGCGCTTACGACTCTACATGTGGATTGCAACGATTCTGCTTGGCGCGTTCGTCATTCGTCTCATGAATTACACGCTCGACACCACCTCTTATTTTCCAACGAGTGACAGCCTTCTAGCCCCTACCAATTGGAAGCACTTCGTTCAGGACAAAGGTTTGTACGCGCTTCTGGCGTCGGTGGTCTTCTTAGTTTACTTCGACTTTCGACGGAACAGTCAAAAAGAAATCGAAATCATGGCTGCAATGTTTTCACCGTATAGAACCCCACAACGCTGGGATCGAGTGGAAGCCGGCCATCAACTTATTTGGTTAACAGCAACGTGGCTGATAATAACGCTTGCGCTTCTTTGGACCGTAGATCGCCCCATAATATTTTCAATGGTAGTTATGATCTACACAGCAGCAAACGTTGTTAGCATGATCATGTACCGCAAGAATATCGCGCGCTTTCTCTCCGACGACCGCTATTTTCCAACGCGAGAGGACGAACACAGACAGTTCATTCTGCAGCGCCGGCAAATTCAATCAGTCTATTTAAACAAACACCATAATTTAAAAGAGGCCATGATGTTCGCGGGCGCAGGCGCGCCGGGAGCCGCAATATTACGAGGTGTTCTAAATGCAATCGCTAACGAGAGCGTATTTATTCAAAGATTCCTAAACTAAGGAGCTGTCGTCGTTTAGTTCAGAGAGGCGAGAAAACATGATCCCCATCTTTGAACAAGGCGATGGCAGAGGCATCCCGCACGTCCTGGGTGATCTTCATCGAGCAGAATTTCGGCCCGCACATCGAGCAGAAATGCGCCACTTTGTGCGCGTCCTTGGGCAGCGTCTCGTCGTGATATTTGAGCGCGGTGTCGGGATCGAGCGATAGGTGGAACTGGTCGATTCGGCCGAAGAAGCCGTTGTGACATGTCGTCACTCTTCTGTTGACAAGTGTCTCCTTTTCAGTTACAGAAGCTTCTATGATTCACCGGTTCTGGCATTTGAGTGAGGCCGGCGAGAACAATCTCGGCCTCGCTTGTACCGATGACGGATTGCTCCTGGGGCGCACGACGCTCATCGAGCGGCGCGGCGATCGCTTCGTTATGCGAGAGCGAAGTGACATCGAGCGACTGCTTAGCTGTGCATATGCGAGCGAGTTAGTTACGGACCGGCTCATGCGCGGGCTCGAAACCGTAGCAGCCGCCTTGAACGCGAACGATCCGTGCTTGGCGCGGATTGCTGCGGTCCATTTACGGATTCCCGATCTACCTCACCGAATTTCGCGCGATGAGATGGAGGCCGCGGATATCCTTATCAAGATGAACGAAATTCAGAAGGCGAGTCCGGACGACCCGAAGCATCCCGGCTTTCCGGCCGGTACCCCAGGCGGGCGTGGCGGCCAATTTCGTCCAAAGGATGGTTCTGAGGCTGTAATCACGCAGGAGGCCATAGACCGCATCAGACGAATTGCGATGCGGCGTGCACTGCGAACTGGCGCACTCGCAGTGTTGCGCCTCACGGTCGAAGCCCCGGCTGACCTTATCCCGGTTGTCGGGGTTGCCGCCGACATTGCAACGCTGATCGATATGGCCAACACAATTTCCGAGTTTAGAAAACTCAAAATCGACGCCGATGCCGCCATCGATTTTATCAAGCGCGGCCCATACACCCTCGAGGAGCTTCAAGTCGCCTCCGGCGACGCATATGAGCAATTTTCGAGCTACGACCAGTTCTACAAGTTGTCTCCGGAGTCGCTGGACAAGCGGTTCGGCCGGGCCGGCGATGGCACCCAATACCACCACATCGTCACACAAGGCGGTGCAAACGAATTCAAGATTCCGCCGCAGCAACTGCAGAACACCGATAACATCGTTCGTCTCCCAACGCTGTTGCATGAAGCAGTCAATGGCGAATACCTTATGCCAAAGTCAGGTACAGGCATGAGCCTCTATGATTGGCTGCAAACGCAGCCCTACGACGTTCAACGTGAGGAAGGCCTCAAAGTTCTGCGGAAGTTGAATATCCTCAAATAGGCAATCTGGGCAGCGGATTAGTCGGAGGTTCCTCGTGGAAGTAAATGAATCGATTGTTCAATTGGGAGAGAGACTGGACGCGTGGTGCAACGGGTTCTTTGGAATGCTCGACTCCAGGGACGGCGTTGCCCAGGCCAAGGCGCTGCTCGCCGGAATCGATATATTCAAGGACCTTGAGCAACTTAAGGCGCAGGGATTGGCGGCAATCAGAGCGTTGCTGGCACGCCAAGACACGATCCCGGATGACGAACGCACTGCATCGCTGATCCGAGGCTTTGAGTTCGCTGCCAAACTTCGCCATACCCTTCATGACGAATTGCTGGACACGAAAGGTGAGACCAAGGTTGTGCGTCTCGCGGATGCCCTCGTTCAGGCGTTGGATGCGTTAAAATCCGGCCGGTCGGCCCTCACTGTGCTGCTCGACAACCCGGACGCCGGAGTGCGAGCTACGGCAGGAGCCTACTTGATTAATTTGATGCCTGAGCGCGTGATCCCGATCCTGCGGGAGGTTGAGAAAAATGAGGATGGCAACAGCGCCTCCTTCACGGCATATTGGGCGGTCCGCGGCTGGGAACTTGAGGGGAAGGCAGGAAGCAAGTAGCCCGGAAATTTCGCCAAGCGTCGTCCGGGCTACGCTCACAATCAGAGCGCCTTATTACTCTCCTTTGCCTTATTCGCCTCGACATAAACCTGCGCCCCCATGTCGATGAACTTCTTCGACATGTCGGCCATCCCCTGCTCCTTATCATTCAAGGTCGCCGCATAATCCCGCACGTCCTGCGTGATCTTCATCGAGCAGAATTTCGGCCCGCACATCGAGCAGAAATGCGCCACTTTGTGCGCGTCCTTGGGCAGCGTCTCGTCGTGATATTTGAGCGCGGTGTCGGGATCGAGCGACAGGTGGAACTGGTCGATCCAGCGGAAGTCGAAGCGCGCCCGCGACAGTGCGTCGTCGCGCAGCTGCGCCGCAGGATGGCCCTTCGCCAGGTCTGAGGCATGGGCCGCGATCTTGTAGGCGATGACGCCGTCCTTGACGTCGTTCCTGTCGGGCAGGCCGAGATGCTCCTTCGGCGTGACGTAGCAGAGCATGGCGGTGCCGAACCAGCCGATCATGGCGGCGCCGATCGCACTCGTGATGTGGTCGTAGCCCGGCGCGATGTCGGTGACGAGCGGGCCCAGCGTATAGAACGGCGCCTCGCCGCATTCCTTGAGCTGCTTGTCGACATTGATCTTGATCTTGTGCAGCGGCACGTGGCCGGGGCCTTCGATCATCACCTGGCAGCCCTTGGCCCAAGCAACCTTGGTCAGTTCGCCGAGCGTTTCCAGTTCGGCGAATTGCGCGCGGTCGTTGGCGTCGCGGATCGAGCCGGGGCGCAAGCCGTCGCCGAGCGAGAACGACACGTCGTATTTGCGCATCAGGTCGCAAATCTCGTCGAAGCGCTCGTAGAGGAAGCTTTCCTTGTGATGCGCCAGGCACCACTTCGCCATGATCGAGCCGCCGCGCGAGACGATGCCGGTGACGCGGTTGGCGGTGAGGTGGATATAGGCAAGCCGCACGCCGGCATGGATGGTGAAATAATCGACGCCCTGCTCGCACTGCTCGATCAGCGTGTCCTTGTAGCATTCCCAGTCGAGCTTGACCGGATCGCCGTCGACCTTCTCCAGCGCCTGATAGATCGGCACGGTGCCGATCGGCACCGGCGAATTGCGCAAAATCCATTCGCGGGTGTTGTGGATGTTGCGGCCGGTGGAGAGATCCATCACCGTGTCGGCGCCCCAGCGGATCGCCCACACCATCTTCTCGACTTCTTCTTCCACCGAAGACGTGACGGCGGAGTTGCCGATATTGGCATTGATCTTGGTCAGAAAATTACGCCCGATCGCCATCGGCTCGAGTTCGCCGTGATTGATGTTCGAGGGGATGATGGCGCGGCCGCGCGCCACTTCCGCGCGCACGAATTCCGGCGTGACGAAGAGCGGCACCGCGGCGCCGAAACTTTCGCCGTCGTCATGGGCGGTCCTGCGCCACGTCGAGCATTTTCTTGCGCCCGAGATTCTCGCGCTCGGCGACGTAGATCATTTCCTTGGTGATGACGCCTGAGCGGGCCCATTCGAGCTGGGTGACGGGCTTGCCGTCGAGCGCGCGCAGCGGCTTCGGCGTGTTGGGGAAATTGCGCGCCAGATGCTTGCCGCTGACATTGCCGTTGTCGACCGGCTTGATCGGACGGCCGTCATATTCCTCGACGCCGCCGCGCTCCTTCACCCACTCGATGCGGGCGCGCTTGAGGCCCTTCTCGACGTCGATCGCGACATCGTTATCGGTATAGACGCCGGACGGATCGTAGACCCGCACCGGCTCCTCGCCGGATCCCTCCGTGAGCGGAATTTCGCGCAGCGGCACGCGCAGATCGGGCGCGGCTTCCGGCACCGAATAGATCTTCCGCGAGCCGGCAATCGGGCCTGTCGTCACCGTCGGCGTTGCGAGATCGGATTCGGAGAGTGGCTTATTCATCGATCGCTCCTTGCGCGGTCGCTCTTGCGAGCATCCGGGGCACAGACGGATTGGGGCGGGTTGGGGAAGGTTTCCGTCCCTTCGCCGGCATGACCCGGATCAGGTTCAAAGGGTTTTTCTCAGCCCTTGGGCACTCCTCGGAACACCCCTCGGAACAGCTTCACGCTAATCTCGGTGCGAGGCCGGCGGGGTGGGGGCGCTGCTGTGTCAACGCGGTGGACCTGCGAGGCCCCCTCCCCGCGCGCGGGGGAAGGAGCTAATAATCCTTCAACAGCCGCTCGATGTAATCGAGCTCTTCCTGCGGGCGGGCGAAGTCGCCGAAGCGCTTGCGCAATTCCTCGATGATGCGGCGGGCGCGCTGCACGTCGATCTCGCCGGGAACTTTCACCGTCGAATCGTCATAGTCACGGCCGCGCAGCGGCCGGCCGAGCGGATCGGTGTCCGCTTGGCGCGCGCCTGGCCGAGCCGGCCGGGGCGGCCGTGGCCCTGGCCCTGGCCCATCTGCTGCTGCATCGACTGCGCCAGACCCTGCGCGCCCTTGCGCAGCGCGTCGAGCGCGCGGCCTTGCGAATCCACCGCGCTGTCGGAATTGCCCTGGCCGAGTTGGCCCGCGGCATCGCCCATGGCGTCGCCGGCGCGGCCGAGCTGATCGAGCTGATCCTGGCCCTGTTGCTGGCCCTGTTGCCCGGGCGCTGGCCCTGCTGGCCGCCCTTGCCGTCTTTGCCTTGGCCGAGGCCGAGGTCTTTCAGCTGATCGAGCAATTTGTTGAGCCGGTCGCGCAGCGCCTGCTGGCTCTGCCGCAACTCGCCGAGCGAATTGCCGGGCTGTTGCGGCTGGCCGGGCCGGCTTTGCTGGCCGCGCGGCGAGCCTTGCTGGTCCTTGCGGTTGCGCTGGTCCTGGCCCTGCCTGAAGGTGCGGTCGCGCAAATCCTGCTGCTGGCGGATCATGTCGCCGAGGTCGTCGAGCGCCGACATCATGTCGTCGCTTTCGTCGCCGTTGGTGTCCGGCGACGCCATCTGCAGATTTTCCATCATCTGCTGCAGCTGCTGCAAGAGCGCCTGCGCCGCGTCCTTGGCCCCGCTGCGCGACATCTCTTCGAGCCTGTTGAGCATGTTTTGCAGATCCCGCTGGCTCAGCACTTTGGCGTTGGGATCGAGCGGGCGCGCCAGCTGCTGGCTGTTCCTCATCTGCTCGGCCATCGCCTGCATGAAGCGATCCATCGCCGCGCGCAACTGATCCATCAGCTGCTTGATCTCGTCGTCGCTGGCGCCGCGGTCGAGCGCCTGTTGCAGCGCGTTCTCGGCATTGCGCAACGCGTCCTGCGCGTCGGAAATGTCGCCGTCCTCGAGCCCGACCGCCATCTGCCAGAGCCGGGCCACCACATCGCGCAGATCGTCGTCGCTCTTGGCGCGCACCAGCGACCAGAAGATCGAACGCAGGCCGAGATAGACGCCGGCCTCCGGCGTGTATTTCTCCGGCGCGAGCGACAGCGCATCGAGCGCGGTGATGACGAGCGGCCGCGCATTGGCGTCGATCGCGAGATTGCGCCGCTGCTCGATCAAGGCGCGCGCCAAGGGCTTGGTGAAAATGCGCTCGGGCAGGCGGAACGCGAACGGCTCGCTCTTGCCGACATTGCCGCCTTCGTCATGGGCGACGAGCGTCATCGTCACTTCGGCGCCGGCCCACGGGTGATCGGTGAGATCCTTGATGGTCTGCCCGACGCCGTTCTTGGTGCGCGCCTGCGGCAGCACCAGCGCGAAATCGGGCGGCCCGAACAGCGGATGCGGAGCGCTGCCCGCCGGCGCACCAGCTTTCGGCGCGTCGGCCTTCTGCGCGAAGGTCGCCTCGCGCCTGCGTCACGCCGTAATCGTCTTCGAGCTTGTAGGACAGCAGCAGCGAGCCGCGGCTTTGCTGCTCGGGATCCTTGGTCAGCGCGATGATCGGCGGCTTGTCGGGAATGGCGTTGAACGGCCAGACCAGATCCTCGCCGGCGCCGCGCAGCGTCGCTTTGCCGGTCGCGGTGATCTTGAAGCGATGCTCTTCGGTGCCGGCAGGCGCGTGCACGTCGCCGGTATCGGCGACGACGCCGCCGGTCGCGGTGACGTCGAGACTGAGCTTGCCGGTCGAGCGCACGATCAGCGTCGAGTCGACCGGCACCGAAAGCGGACCTTCAGTCTGCGCCGTCGAGGTCGCTGCGTCTGCCGGATGAATGCCGGGCAGCATGACCGGCGGCCGGCCGGTATAAGGCGGCGGCATCACCCAGGCGTCGACGCGGAAATCCGCCGGCAGCATCACGCCCTGCCAGTCGAACGCCGCGGCGACGCGTTTCCAGCGTTCGCCGCCGGCGGCGATGAAAGTCGCGACGCAGGCAATCAGAACCAGCGCGCGCAACGCATAAGGATCGCGCCAGGCAAGCCGCGGCGACGGCGCGCCGGATTTGAGCGCGCGCGCCGCCGCCAGTGCGCGCTCGACATGGGCGTTCCACAGCGCGAGCGAATAGGGATCCTTGTTGGTCACCGCGAGCTCGTCGGCGATCGCGGTCGCCGGGCGGTGGCGCAGGCCGCTGCCGCGATCGAGCCGGCGCAGACCGTCGGTCGCTGCCGGGAATGCGCAAATAGCGGAGCGGCGCGAGCGCCGCGAAAACGAGGAAGCCGAATCCGACCAGCGCCACGGCGCGGCCGAGCGGCGGCAGCCACAGCCAAAGCCCGAGCCACGACACGGCGAGGAACAAGCCGATCGCGGTCGCGAACGTCGCCAGCGCCGGCCACAGCCGTTCCCAGAAAATCGCCAGCCGCGCCCGCCACAGCGCAGCCGCCAGCACCGAACGCGCGCCGGGGTCGGCGGCGCGATTTGCGATGGCGGGTTGGTCCAGTTCCGTCACGCCAGTTCCCGTCTCTTTTCCCGTCTGTTGCCGTTCAGTCGGCATCCATTAATTCGCAGCACTGCGGCGGCATTTTGCGCATCCCAACAAGGTAACATGCGGGCCGCTCCAAGGCACATATTGGGACCCCGAGCCCTGCGCAAAATGAGGTGATGCAAGATCAAAGCCAGCTCAAAGCCGGCTTATAACCAGTTGGGCAGCCGGTCGAGCGCGATGAGTTCCGCAGCCCCGACCCGCGGCCGAACCAGCGCCCATTCGTCTTTGCGCACAAGCACTTCGGGGACCAGCGGGCGGCTGTTATAGGTGCCCGACTGGGTCGCGCCATAGGCGCCCGCGGTCATGACCGCGAGGAGGTCGCCCGCGCGCGGCGCCGACCATGGAGCGGTCGAGCGCGAGGAAGTCGCCCGACTCGCAAACCGGCCCGACGACGTCGGCCGTGATTCGCGGCGCGCCGGGGAGCGCCTGCCGCACCGGGCGGATATCGTGGTGCGCCTCATAGAGCGTCGGGCGGATCAGATCGTTCATGCCGGCATCGACGATGACGAAGGTCTTGCCCTCGCCGTGCTTCACATAGAGCACGCGGGTCACGAGAATTCCGGCATTGCCGACGATCAGGCGGCCCGGCTCGAAGATCAGCTTGCAGCCGAGCCCCTTGGTCGCGTTTTTCACGATCGCCGCATAGGCCTCCGGATCGGGCGGCGGCTCGTTGTCCTCGCGATAGGGAATGCCCAAACCGCCGCCGAGATCGATATGTGAAATGGTGTGGCCGTCGGCGCGCAACGCGGTGACGAAATCGGCGAGCAGCGCAAAGGCGTCGCCGAACGGATCGAGCTCGATGATCTGGCTGCCGATATGCATGTCGACGCCGGTGATGCGCACGCCCTCAAGCTTCGCGGCATGGGCATAGACGTCGCGCGCGCGGCTGATCGGAATGCCGAATTTGTTCTCCGACTTGCCGGTCGCGATCTTGGCATGGGTCTTCGGATCGACGTCGGGATTGACGCGGATCGAGATGTCGGCGGCGCGCCCCTTCGCCGCGGCGATGCTGGCGAGGAGTTCGAGCTCGGGTTCCGACTCGACATTGACGCAAAGAATGTTCGCTTCGACGGCCAGCGCCAATTCATCGGCGGTCTTGCCGACGCCGGAGAACATGATCTTCTCCGGCGGCACGCCGGCTGCCCGCGCGCGCAACAGCTCGCCGCCGGACACGACATCGGCGCCGGCGCCGAGTTTGGCCAGCGTCGCGACCACCGCCTGGTTCGAATTCGCCTTCATGGCGTAGCAGACGAGCGCATCGACATCGGCGAAGGCGCCGGCGAACACCTTGTAGTGCCGCTCGATGGTCGCGCTCGAATAGCAATAGAACGGCGTGCCGACGGCATCCGCTAACGTATTGAGGTCGACCGCTTCGGCGTGAAGCACGCCGGAACGATAATCAAAGTAATGCATGACAGGTCTTTAGCATGCGTGAGAATGCGCGGTTCGCTACAGCGGTGCCGCTTACTCGCAGCAAGGCGCAGCGGGTCGAGGATGAACGATTTTTTCTCACCCTGCGCCGCGACGGGGCGGCCTTGCGCGTCGAAGCCGGTTTTCATGGCGGTGTCTTGCGCCGAACCGGGGATCGGCGTGCCGTCCGGCGTGCGTCAGTTGCGTGCTCGGGTCGGCATCGCAGTGGCCGGCCCCGGCGGCAGTTCGAGCGGTCCATTGCGCCCGCAGCCGGCCAGCGCCAACAGGGCAATGCCGGCTAAAGCGAGCGCGATACGCGGACCAAGACGGATCAAAGCGAACTCCCCCACACCCAGGCTACCGAGATTAGCACACCGCACCGGCGCGGCGACATTGTGTCCGGCAAGTCTGTCAGCATTTGCCTTTCCAGCGCGTTTACGGCTTGCTTTTCAGGCGTTTAAGCCAGCGTTTGGCCTGGGTGCGGACATTGTTCGGCGCGGTGCCGCCGTAAGATCCGCGGCTCTTCACCGAATTTCCCACCGCAAGCACGCCGAACACCGCCTTGGTGATCTTGGGCTCGATCTCCTGCATCAGCGGCAGCGGCAGCTTGTCGAGCGGCACGCCCGCCTCCGCCGCCTTGGCGACGATCCGCCCAGTGACGTGATGCGCCTCGCGGAACGGCAGTTTCAGCGTCCGCACCAGGAAATCGGCAAGATCGGTCGCGGTGGAATACCCCTCTCCGGCCATCTCCTTCATCCGCGCGACGTCGGGCTCCATGTCGCCCACCATGCCGGCCATCGCCGTGAGCGACATGGTCAGCGCGCCGATCGCGTCGATGGCGCCTTCCTTGTCCTCCTGCAGATCCTTTTGATAGGCGAGCGGCAGACCTTTGATCACCGTCATCAAGCCGATCAGCGCGCCGAGGACGCGGCCGGTCTTGGCGCGCACCAGTTCCGCCGCATCGGGATTGCGCTTCTGCGGCATCATCGAGGAACCGGTGGTGAATTTGTCCGACAGCTTGATGAGGCCCGTGAGCGGCGACGACCAGATCACGATCTCCTCGGCGAAGCGCGACAGATGCACCGCCGTGATCGCGCAGGCCGACAAGGTCTCGAGCACGAAATCGCGGTCGGCGACGCCGTCGAGCGAATTCGCCATCGGCCGCTCAAAACCGAGCGCCTTCGCCGTCATGGCGCGATCGATCGGGAAAGATGTCCCGGCGAGCGCCCCGGAACCGAGCGGGCTTTCGTTGAGCCGCTCGCGCGCGTCGGCGAAGCGGCCGCGGTCGCGCGCCGCCATCTCGACATAAGCGAGCAGATGATGGCCGAAAGTCACCGGCTGCGCCGGCTGCAGATGCGTGAAGCCGGGCATCACGGTTGCGGCGTGCTCCAGCGCCTTTTGCGCCAGCGCACGCTGATAGGCGGCAAGCCCGGCATCGATCTTATCGATCGCATCGCGCACCCAGAGCCGGAAATCGGTCGCCACCTGATCGTTGCGCGAGCGCGCGGTATGCAGCCGCCCGGCGGCCGGGCCGGCCAGCTCGCCGAGCCGGCTCTCGACATTCATATGGATGTCTTCGAGCGCCCGCTTGAAGGTGAATTTACCGCTTTCGATCTCTGACAGGATCGTGTCTAGACCGTGAGCGATGCGCTTTGCATCCTGCGCCGTGATGATGCCTTGTTTGGCCAGCATCGCCGCATGGGCCTTGCTGGCGGCAATGTCCTGCCGGTAAAGGTGCCGGTCGAAATCGATCGAGACGTTGATGTCCTCCATGATCGGATCGGGTCCGGAGCCGAAACGTCCGCCCCACATTTTGTTGCTCATAGAGAGTCCGCCGAGGTTGCGTTCATGACCGAGTTTTCGACCGAGCCCGCTTACAAGCTCCGCCGCCGCCAGATGACCGCCCGCGCCGCGCTGGCGCTGTGCGGCGCCTTGGCCGTGCTGGCGGGGGTATACGGGATTGGCCGTCTGCGAAGCAATCCGGCTGACGCCGTGTGCCAGAAGGCGGTGAATATCGGCAGCCGGATCGCGCCCTTGGCGCGTGGCGAAGTTGCCGCGCTTGCGGTCGCGCAAAAGCCGTTCCGCGTGCCGAATGTGGCGTTCAAGGACGCCCAGGGCCACGACCGGACGCTCGCCGACTGGCGCGGCCGTACCGTCCTTCTTAATCTTTGGGCCACCTGGTGCGTGCCCTGCCGCCGCGAAATGCCGGCGCTCGATGCGCTCCAGGCGAAACTCGGCGGACCGGATTTCGACGTCATCGCCGTCAATATCGACACCCGCGATCCGCAAAAACCGCTCAAATTCCTGAAGGATGCGAACATCACCCACCTCGCTTTTTATTCCGACGACAGCGCGCATGTCTTCGAAGATCTGAAATCCGCCGGCAAAGCCTTCGGCATGCCGACAACGCTGATTGTCGATCGCGCGGGCTGCGAGATCGGCACTATGGCCGGGCCCGCGGAGTGGGCGAGCGACGACGGCGTGAAGCTTGTCAGTGCGGCGGCATCCGGGTCGTAATCTTCCGTTCGCACGTATCATCTAATCGGCGGATTGTGCCGCCCTCATCCGCCGCACATTTGCACGCATCCTTGTTGTGAAACGTACATGACCCGTAGCCGCAGCCGCGATCTTCGCATCATTCTTATTCTGGGCGCGCTCTCCACCGTGAGCCCGTTCTCGATCGACATGTATCTGCCGGCATTCCCGCAAATCGCGCATGACCTCGGCACGACGCCCGCGGCAATATCGCTCTCGGTCGCGGGCTATTTCATCGGGCTCGCGGCCGGGCAATTGTTCTATGGCCCCCTCCTCGACCGTTTCGGCCGCAAGCTTCCGCTCTATGCCGGGCTTGTCCTGTTCATCATCGCCTCGCTCGGCTGCCTCGCCGCGCGCTCGCCGAAATTCTTCATCGGCATGCGGCTCCTGCAGGCGCTGGGCGGCTGCGCGGCGCAAGTCGGCTCGATGGCCATGGTGCGTGATTACTTCCCGGTCGAGGAGAGCGCAAAGATCATCTCGCTTCTAATCCTCGTCCTAAGTGTTTCGCCGCTATTCGCGCCGACCGTGGGCGGCTTCATGACAACGAGCGTAGGCTGGCCCTGGATCTTCGCCATCCTCGCGGGTTTCGCGCTCTTGGTGATGGCGCTAACCGCGCTTTTGCCCCGAAGGCCACAAGCCCGATCCGACGATTTCGCTCAAGCCCGGCGCGATGCTCCGCGGCTTTGTCGACGTGATCGCCGAGCCGCGATTTTATACTTACGCGTTCGCGGGCGCATTCTCGTTCGCCGGACTGTTTGTCTACGTGACCGGCTCGCCGATCATCTTCTTCGACGGATTTCATGTCGATCCGCGCAGTTACGGGCTGATCTTCGCAGGCCTTGCCGCCGGCTGCATCGGCGCCGCGCAGTTGAACATCTGGCTGACGCGCCGTTTTTCGGGAGATGCGATCTTCCGCGTCGCTGTCACCGGCCAGACGCTGGTCATGATCGTGATCTTCATCGGCACCGCTCTCGGCTGGTACGGCCTCGCGGCCAACATCGCGCTGTTGCTCCTGTATCTCATGTTCTGCGGCCCGTCGTTTCCCAATGCCGCGGCGATGGCGCTGGCGCCGTTCACCAGGAATGTCGGCAGCGCATCGGCGCTTCTAGGCTTCATCCAGATGGGCATCGGCGCGCTCGCCTCAACCGGCGTCGGGCTTCTGCACGCCACAACGAGCCTGCCTATTTACGCGGTGATGGCGGCGACGGCCGTGATCGGGCTGGTTATTCTGATGGCCAATCAAAAGCGCATCGGCCTTCTGCGGCCGCGGTGACGACCGGTCGCGGATACGCTACGCGCTGATATTGACCTTGCCGCCGATCCCCGTCCCGACATGGGCGAGGGACTTCATGTTCTGCTGCGCGCTGTCGACCAAATTCGCGATCGAGGCGCCGTGGTCGGCGTTCATGCGTTCGAAGCTCGCCGCGAGTTGAATCTGCTTCAGCCCGGACTGACTGCTCATGATCGCGGCGGCAAGACCTGCAGTACTCATGGCCGCGATATTATGCTTACGAATTTAAGAACATGTGAACGGCCGCATTAACCTGCACTTCGACCGGCGCAGCAAAACGAGCTTGCACGACCAACCGTTTCGTCGTCCGACCGCAACGACGCGCGACAGATCGCCCTTTCAACATTCCTGTTGACAGGCCCATCCGCTGGCCTATACTTAACCACATGGTTAAGCTTTATACTCAACCCCTCGACCGCACATTCTGCCGCTTTGTCTGACCCGACACGGCGGGCGCTGGTGATGCGGCTCGCGCAAGAGCCCGGCCTGTCGGTGAGCGAACTTGCCGCAGCCGTTTGACGTATCGCTGCCGGCGATCATGAAGCATCTCGGCGTGCTGTCCGATGCCGGCCTGGTCGCGCGCAGCAAAACCGGGCGCACCGTCGCCTGCCGGCTCGACGCCGAGCCGATGCGCGACGCGTTCGAATGGCTCAATCGTTACGAAAAGTTCTGGTCCGACGCGGCTGTCAAGTCTCGCCGCATATTTGGAAGAGGAAGAGTCATGTCCACCCAAGCAGCCACCAAGCCAGTCACCAAACCAAGCCTCACCCTCAAGCGCCGCCTCAAAGCGCCGCCCGCCAAAGTCTTCGCGGCGTGGACCGATCCGGAAAAAGTAAAGCACTGGATGGGTCCGGGCGAGATCAAGGCGCTCCATGTCGAGTGCCGACCCGCGCGTCGGCGGCCGCTTTCGCTGGGTGATGCAGTCGCCGGACGGCGAAGTGCACGATGTCAGCGGCGTCTATCGCGAGGTCGTGCCCAACGAGAAGCTCGTCTTCACCTGGGCCTGGAAGACGACGCCCGAGCGCGAATCCCTGGTCACGGTCGTGATCAAGCCCGACGGCGACGGCTCGCTGTTGACGCTCACGCACGAGCAATTCTTCGACGAGGACGCGCGCGACCGTCACCAAGGCGGCTGGACCAGCGCACTCGACAAGATGGAGAAGATGTTCACCTGAGCGCCACAAAGCTCGCGAACAATAGCGGACCCTCAACAGCGGTCCTGGAGTAGCTGAAAATGAGCACATCGCACGGCACGTTTCACTGGAACGAACTGATGGCGCGTGACGTCGCCGCCGCCAAGAAGTTTTACGCCGACACGATGGGCTGGAGCTATGACGGCATGCCGATGCCCGGCGGCGGCAGCTATTGGCTCGCCAAGATCGGCGACGAGCCCGTCGCCGGCATCTTCGACATCAGCGGACCCGACTATAAGGGCGTGCCCGACGGCTGGATGCCTTACATCGCCGTCGACGACGTCGATGCGCGGGTCAAGAAAGCCGTCGCCGCCGGCGCGAGGGTGATGAAGCCCGCCTTCGACGTGCCCGGCGTCGGCCGCATCGTCATCCTGATGGAACCCGGCGGCGCCGGCGTCGGCTGGATCACGCCGACTTCCTGATTTTTGCTCGCCTGGACGAAGCAGCGATCCACGGGGTCCAAACGGGGAGTATCGAGCCGTGTCGATCTGCTGTGGATTATTCATTCCGCTGGGTGGGGAGCATGACGGGGACGTAAACCTCGACGCAAACATGAACGCAAGCATGGAGGCAAACATGGACGCGAAGATGGAGCCCAACATGGAACCGCACAAAGTCGTGACCCACGACGAGTGGGTCGCCGCGCGCAAGGCGCATCTGATCGAAGAGAAGGCCTTCAGCAAGGCGCGCGACGCCTTGAGTCGAAAGCGCCGCGAATTGCCCTGGGAGAAAGTCGAAAAAAATTATGTTTTCGACACGCCGAGCGGCAAACAGTCATTGGCCGATCTGTTCGGCGGCAAAAGCCAGCTGATCGTCTATCACTTCATGCTCGGTCCGGGCTGGGAAGCGGGCTGTCCGAGTTGCTCGTATCTCGCCGATCATTTCGACGGCGCCGCCATCCATCTTGCGCAACGCGACGCCGCCTTCGTCGTCGTTTCGCGGGCGCGGCTGTCGGAAATCGAGAAATTCCAGCGCCGCATGGGCTGGCGGTTCAAATGGGTGTCGTCGTTCGGCAGCGACTTCAACCACGATTATCAGGTCTCGGCGTCGTCGGAGGAGAAGGCCGCCGGCAAAGTCTATTATAATTACGAGTTGACGACTTTCCCGAGCGAAGAGCGGCCCGGCGCCAGCGTGTTCTACAAGGAATGACGCGGGCAAGATCTTCCACACTTATTCGACCTACGGGCGCGGTCTCGATATGTTGATCGGCGCCTATCACTTTCTCGATCTGGCGCCGAAGGGCCGCGACGAAGACGGCCTTTCCTTTTCCATGGCCTGGGTCCGCCATCACGATAAATACGAAGGCGCCGTGGTCGATACAAAAGCGTCATACCAGGAACCGAAATCCGCCTCATGTTGCGATTAGCAAACCGCTCTCCCCGCCTGCGGGGAGAGCGAGATCGTCACCCCAAGCGTAGGAGCAGATCATGAAACTTTATGGCTTTACCGCCTCGCCGAACACCTGGAAGGTGCGGGCGCTGGCCGCGTACCTGAAATTGCCGCTGGAATTCGAATTCGTCGATCTGACCAAGGGCGTGCAATACGCGCCCGACTATCTCGCGCTCAATCCCACCGGCCGCACGCCGACATTGGTCGACGGCGACTTCACGCTGTGGGAATCCAACGCCATCCTGCAATACATCGCGTCGAAGACCAAAACGCCGCTGTGGCCGGACGATGCGCGCAGCCGCGCCGATATCGCCCGCTGGCAATGCTGGGAGCTGGCGCATTGGGGCGCCCAGGCCTGCGGTCCGCTGACCTTCGAGAACCTGGTGAAGAAGTTCGTCGTCAATCTCGGCGCGGCCGATCAAGCGGCCGTCGCCAAAGCGACGGAAGCGTTCAACAAGGAGGCCAAGGTGCTCGACGCACATTTTGGCAAGCACAAATACCTCGTCAACAATGCGTTGACGATTGCCGACTTCACCGTCGCCGCGCCGCTGTTCCATGCCCAGGGCGCCGGCATGCCGGTCGCGCCTTACGCCAATGTGCGCGCCTGGTTCGAACGGGTCTCGTCGCTGCCGTGCTGGAACGAGACCGCGCCGCAAATGCCGGCGGCGGCGTAACACGGCAGGTCAACGTCAGCAGGTCAACGTCGTGGCCGGGCACAGCCGTTCGAAGAACGGCGTCGCTACGCTCGCCTATGTCCCGGCCATGACTGTTCCCGGCTATGACTGTGCCTGAGCGACTAGGCCATTGCTAAATTGCGTTAAACGCCCGCACATCATTAATGCCTGGTGACCCCGGACCCGGTCACGCGTGTGTCGTGTGGCGCCGCCGCCACACGTGCCAACATAATGATTTGATATGGGTCCGCGGCCCCCGCCTTAACCCGTCTTTACCGGCTCCCATGCGTCTTTTGCGCAGGCAAAAAAATCTGGGGGCCTGTCATGAAACGCATTCTTTGTTTGTTGGCAACGACCGCTGCCATCGCTCTGACCAGCACGGCCGTGCACGCAGCCGATCTCGCCGCGAAAGCGTATATGCCGCCACCACCGCCGCCGCCGGCTCCGACCTGGACCGGCTTCTATCTCGGCATCAATGGCGGCTTCGGCGGCGACCGCAATCAATATCCGTTTACGGTCGGCGGCATTTCCGGCACATCAAGCCTCAACTCGAGCGGCTTCTTCGGCGGCGGCCAGGTCGGTTACAACTGGCAATTCGCGCCGGCTTGGGTCGCGGGTGTCGAAGGCGACCTTGACGACGCCGATATCCAGGGCATGGCATCGACGTCAGTGCCGGGGGCGTCGGGGAGTATCGGCACGAGGCTCGATTGGTTCGGCACCGTGCGCGGCCGCGTCGGCTATCTGGTCACCCCCAATGCTCTGCTCTACGGCACCGGCGGCTGGGCCTATGGCCACACGACCAGCAGCGCGTCTGCCACGGCTACGGGCCTCGGGGTCGGCAGCTCTATCGGCAAGGATATGAACGGCTGGACCGCAGGCGCTGGTCTCGAATACGCGCTCACGCATTGGCTGTCATTCAAGACCGAATATCTGTTCGTCGATCTCGGCAGCACTACTCTTTCCAGCGGCATGGCCGCCGGCGTGCCGTTCTCGCTGAACGAGAAGACGACCGTTCACACCGTGAAGGCCGGCATCAACGTCAAGTTCGGTTCTTGGGGTGGCGGCTGGGGATTGTAGAACGGGAATCAATAATCGGCAGTTGGTAATCAGAGGCGACGTCCTCGTCTTCTGATTACTGACTCCTGATCATCTGGTCGGCACCGGCTTTTCGCCGCGATAGTCGTAGAAGCCGCGCTGCGTCTTGCGGCCGAGCCAGCCGGCCTCGACATATTTCACCAGCAGCGGACACGGCCGGTACTTCGAATCCGCCAAGCCTTCGTGCAGCACCTGCATGACCGAGAGGCAAGTATCGAGCCCGATGAAGTCGGCCAATTCGAGCGGCCCCATCGGATGGTGCGCGCCGAGCCGCATCGCGGCGTCGATCGCCTCGACATTGCCGACGCCTTCATAGAGCGTGTAGATTGCCTCGTTGATCATCGGCAACAGGATGCGGTTGACGATGAAGGCGGGAAAATCCTCCGACACCGCGATCTGCTTACCGAGCCTCTTGATGAATTCCTTGGTCGATTTCGAACGTGGCGTCATCGGTGGCGATGCCGCGGATCACCTCGACCAGTTCCATCAGCGGCACCGGATTCATGAAGTGAATGCCGATGAAGCGCTCCGGCCGGTCGGTCGACGCAGCGAGCCGCGTGATCGAGATCGACGAGGTATTGGTGCCGACGATGGCCTCGGGCTTGAGCGTCGGACAGAGCGCCGAGAAAATCTTGCGCTTGGTCTCTTCCTGCTCGGTCGCGGCCTCGATGACGAGATCGCAATCGCCGAGATCTTCGAGCGTATTGGCGGCCGAGATACGCTTGATCGCGGCCTGGCGCTCTTCGTCGCTGATGCGCTGCTTGCTGACCTGACGCGCCAGATTACCGTTGATGGTGGCGAGCCCCTCGGCAATGCGGCTCGTCGCGATGTCGTTGAGCAAGACGTGATAGCCGGACAGCGCACAGACATGCGCGATGCCGTTGCCCATCTGGCCGGCGCCGACAACGCCGATCTTGCGAATGGAATGCGCCATACTGTCCGCCTTGAGGCCGCGAGATTGCGTTTTCGACCGTTCCTTGACCTCAACCATCTCGCTCATCCTTCTACGACGATCCAGGCCGACGCGCCAGTTGCGGTCAGTGCCTGACTTTATCGAGCTCGGCCGCGAGCTCCGGCAGCGCAGAATAGAGATCGGCGACCAGTCCATAATCGGCGACCTGGAAGATCGGGGCTTCCTCATCCTTGTTGATCGCGACGATGACCTTCGAATCCTTCATGCCGGCAAGATGCTGGATGGCGCCCGAAATGCCGACCGCGATATAGACGTCGGGCGCCACCACCTTGCCGGTCTGGCCGACTTGCCAGTCGTTCGGCGCATAACCGGCATCCACCGCGGCGCGCGAAGCGCCGATCGCGGCGCCGAGCTTGTCGGCCACCGGCTCGATATATTTGGTGAAGTTCTCGCGATTTTGCATCGCCCGGCCGCCGGAAATGATGATCTTGGCCGACGTCAGTTCCGGCCGCTCCGATTTCGACAATTCCTCGCCGACAAAGCCGGAGACGCCCGGATCGGCCGTCGTGGCCGCGGGCTCGATCGATGCTGAACCGCCGCCGCCGGTCGCCTGAAACGCCGCGGTGCGCACGGTGATGACGCGCTTGTTTTCCGGCGAGCGCACGGTCTGAATGGCGTTGCCGGCATAGATCGGCCGCTCGAACGTGTCCGGCGCCACCACTTTAATGATCTCGGAAATCTGCATGACGTCGAGCAACGCCGCGACCCGCGGCATGATGTTCTTTCCCGCCGTCGTCGCCGCCGCCATGATGGTTTCGTAAGGCGGAGCGAGCGCCACGATCAGCGCGGCGGTGGGCTCGGCCAGCATGTGTTCGTAGGCAGGCGCATCGGCGAGCAGCACTTTCGCCACGCCGTCGAGCTTGGCGGCTGCTTCCGCGACCGCTTTGCAGTTATGGCCGGCGACCAGAATGTGCACGTCGGCGCCGAGCGCCTTGGCGGCGGTCAGCGCCTTACTGGTCGCGTCCTTGAGCGTCGCATTGTCGTGCTCGGCGAGGAGAAGTGTCGGCATCAGATCGCCCCCGCCTCGTTCTTGAGCTTGTCGACGAGCTCGGCGACCGACTTCACCTTCACGCCCGCCTTGCGCACCGGCGGCTCGGACGTCTTGACCACTTCAAGCCGCGGCTTGATGTCGACGCCGTAATCGGCGGCGGTCTTTTCCTCGATCGGCTTCTTCTTCGCCTTCATGATGTTCGGCAGCGAGGCATAGCGCGGCTCGTTCAGGCGCAGATCGGTGGTGACGATGGCCGGCATTTTCAGCTTCACGGTCTGCAAGCCGCCGTCGACCTCGCGCGTGACCATGACGGCATCGCCGTCGAGCTCGACTTTGGAAGCGAAGGTGCCTTGCGGCCAGCCGAGCAGGGCTGCGAGCATCTGGCCGGTCTGATTGCAATCGTCGTCGATCGCCTGCTTGCCGAGAATGATCAGTCCGGGCTGTTCGGCATCGGCAATGGCCTTGAGAATCTTGGCAACCGCCAAAGGCTCGACGACAGCGCCGTCCGTCTTCACCAGCACGCCGCGGTCGGCGCCCATCGCCAGCGCAGTGCGGATCGTCTCGGCCGCCTGCTGCGGTCCGATCGAGGCGGCGATAATCTCGGTCGCCTTGCCCGCTTCCTTGAGCCGGATGGCTTCCTCGACGGCGATCTCGTCGAACGGATTCATCGACATCTTGACGTTGCCGAGCTCGACGCCGGAACCGTCCGCTTTGACTCGGATTTTCACATCCTTGTCGATCGCCCGCTTCACGGGCACGAGGATCTTCATGATGGGTCTAACTGGCTACTCTGTCGGAGTTGGTCTTTACCGCGCCGAATCTTCTTACCGCGCCACGTCTTCCTTACCGCGCTAGGTCGTTGTTAGGAAACCGATGCTGCGGTGCGAGAAACCTACCGGCCAGGCCGGTCGGGCAACGAGCATGATCCCGAAAAGTGGCCGCCGTTTTTCGCATAAGACCATGCGCCGACTAAATATTTCAGCGGTTCTGCCCAGGCTTCCAGAGCACATCGCCAGAGCCTTTGCCGTTCGCATAACGGCTTGCGACAAAAAGGAAATCGGAGAGCCGGTTGACGTATTTCAGGACTTCGGCGTGACCATCTCGCCGGGCTGTTCGGCAAGTTCGGCAATGAGCCGTTCGGCGCGCCGGCAGATGGTGCGGGCGAGATGCAGATAGGCCGCGGCCGCGCTTCCGCCCGGCAGCACGAAGGACCGCAGCGGGCTCAAATCTTCGTTGAGCCGGTCGATCTCGGTCTCGAGCCAGGTTACTTGGTTGTCGGTGACGGTGAGCCGCGCGCCGCCAGGGCCCTTGCCTTTGCCGCCGTCTGACGGGCGTGCAGAGATCGGCGCCGACGTCGAACAGGTCGTTTTGAATGCGCGACAGCGCGCCATCGAGCGCGGCCTCGCCGCTTGTGTGCAACCGCGCCACGCCGATCGCGGCATTGGTCTCGTCGATGGTGCCGTAGGCCACGATGCGCAGGTCGTATTTCTTGCGCCGCTCGCCGGTGCCAAGCGCGGTTGTGCCGTCATCGCCGGTGCGGGTATAGATTTTGTTGAGGACGACCATGGTCCGGCCTTCAGCCTCATCTCCCCAAGCGCTATTTGCCCAAGCCCTATTTGCCCATGATCCAAAGCGCGAGCATGATCACGCCGATGGCGATGGCCTGCAGCAAGACGCGCAGCCGCATCAGCTTCTGCGAGGTGTTGCCTGAGCCGCCCATCATCATATTGATGAGCCCGAGCAACAGAACGATGGCGACCGCGATAATGGCGATCGGCACGGCGACATGGGACATGAAACTGGCCATGACGGATATATGTAGCCCGCCCGGGGCGCCAGCGATACCCCGGGGCCCGGCTATAGGCTGCATGGGGCAGCCTTTCACCAAGGCCTAGCGATCGGGGTAAATTGGCCGCCATGCCGACGAGCGATGCAGTTGCCCCATCGTTGGATCGAATGCAGCGAACACTGGCTGTAGATATTTCCGATATCCCGCATGAAGGTTCTTGAGCGGCTACCGGGGAACCCGCTCGGCATCAATTATCGATGGGTGGATCAAACAGCTGTTGCTCTGATGTCTCGATTGCCGCCCTTCTGTCGCGTGGTCGGTCTACGTGCCGGACACGAACAGCACATCGAAGAGCTCGTATGCTGGTATCGCGAGCATGGCATCAAGCCCACGTTTGAGATGGTTCCGGGACACTACGTCGCGAGCCTGGGACGCGAGCTGACGCGACTCGGGTTTTTCCAGTCCGGGTTTCACGTTTCCCTGATCGGCGAGCCGGCGAGAGCGGCTCCTGCTGGTGATCCAGTCACTGTCGATCGGGTCACCACCGCCGACACTATGGAAGACTATCTCGACGCTTACGTGGCCGGTTGGGGTATTGCCGAAAAGGATCAGGCCCAGTTCAAGGTCAATGTCAGGCCCTGGCTGAACCAAGCCGGATGGTCGCTCTATGTCGGCCGATTAAACGGCCAAGCGGCAGCAGCCGCGACCCTCTATCTCAAAGATGGTGTTGGCTATCTTGCGGATGCGACGACCAGCCCAGTCTTCCGCCGGCAAGGCTTCCAATCGGCTCTTCTTCGGCGACGAATTTCGGATGCCGCCGCGGGGGGCGTGGATACCGTCTTTAGCGGCGCCACTCCGTTCTCGACGAGCCACCGCAACATGGAGCGCATCGGAATGCGCGTGCAATTTGTACGGTCACTTTGGACACCTCATCAAGCAGAGAACGCGCTCGATCAATCCAATTTATGAGTACACGGCCTGTTAGTTCGAGCCGTCCAGCAATCGCCGCGCGATCACCTGCGCCTGGATCTCCGCGGCGCCCTCGAAAATGTTGAGAATGCGCGCGTCGCAGAGGATGCGCGACACCGGGAATTCGAGCGCGAAGCCGTTGCCGCCATGGACCTGCACGGCATTGTCGGCGGCCGCCCAGGCGACGCGCGCGGCGAGAAGCTTCGCCATGCCGGCTTCGAGATCGCAACGCCGGCCGGAATCCTTCTGCCGCGCGGCATAATAAGTGAGCTGCCGCGCGATCATGATCTCGACCGCCATCATGGCGATCTTGTCGGAGACGCGGGGGAAATTGGCGATCGGCTCGCCGAATTGGACGCGCTGCGTGGTGTAGGTCAGCGCCTGCTCCATGGCGGCCTGCGCCACGCCGATCGCTCGGGCAGCGGTCTGGATGCGCGCCGCCTCGAAGGTCGCCATCAATTGCTTAAAGCCGAGGCCCTCGATGCCGCCGAGCAGATTTTCCGCCTTCACGACAAAGCCGTCGAAGGCGATCTCGTATTCCTTCATGCCGCGATAGCCGAGCACCTCGATCTCGGTGCCGGTCATGCCGGAGGCGGGAAACGGATTGCCGTCATCGCCGCGCGGCTTCTCGGCGAGCAGCATGGACAGGCCGCGATAGCCGGTCTCGGCCGGATTGGTGCGCACCAGGAGCGTCATCAGATCGGCGCGCACCGGATGCGTGATCCAGGTCTTGTTGCCGTAGACTTTGTAGACATCGCCCTGGCGCACCGCGCGCGTCTTCAGCGAGGCAAGATCGGAGCCGGTATTCGGCTCGGTGAACACCGCCGTCGGCAGCACCTCGCCCGAGGCGATCTTCGGCAGCCATTTGCGCTTCTGGTCCTCGGTGCCGGAGCCGAGGATCAGTTCGGCGGCGATCTCGGACCGCGTGCCGAGCGAGCCGACGCCGATATAGCCGCGCGACAATTCCTCGGAGACGACGCACATCGATTCCTTGCCGAGCCCCATGCCCTCGTAGTCCTCGGGGATAGTGAGGCTGAACACGCCGAGCTCGGACATCTGCGAGATGACGTCGAGCGGGATGTAATTGTTCTTCAAGTGCCACGCTTGCGCGAACGGCACGACGCGATCCTCGGCGAATTTCCGCATCTCTTCGCGGATCGAGTCGAGCGTGTCGTCAAGCCCACAGGCGCCGACCGTCGCGTCATGATGCTGCCGGATCAGCTCGACCAGCCGGGCGCGGCGCTGCGCCGTATTGCCGGTCGCGATCAGATGCTCGACGGCGGGCGTGATCCGCGTCGCCGACCGCGGCTGCAGAAAGCCCGAGATCGGACAGCCGCACGATCTCGCCTTGGCTCATCGGAATGCCGCCGATGATCTGCGCGAGGAATTCGCCTCCGCCGATACGCACCAAGAGTTCTTCGATTTCGCCGAAGCTGCCCACCTCCGCCATGCGCTGCGCGTAGGCCGCAAGCTGGCGCAGCGCCTCGACATAGGTCGCAAGCCAAGCAAGGCCATGGGTCGCCCGCTGCTCGCGGTCGAAGACGCGTGCAACCGTGCGCCCCTCGATCGTCACACGCTCGCCGACGGCGCGGCGGGCATCGGCGAAGAGCTGCTCGACGGCCGAAACCGCGTCATCGAGGGTAGCGATGACATCGTGGCCCGCAGAAAGCTGGGAGGCGGCTAGCGGCATGACTGGCTCCGAAGATGACTGGCTCCGATGAGCGGCAACGGACGGCCCGGCCCGGCACTTGAAGCTTACGCGTGCGGTGCACAAAAGCAATGACTGCCGTGGAGCCCGGTTACCCGCCGTACACGGCATCCGCCCTGCCCTGAACTTGCGCGAATTTGCCCTGAACTTTGCCCTGAATTTTGCGCGAAGTCGACGCGCCGGGTTGCCGACGGTTGTTGTCGAACCGCCTTACAGCCAATTACACTCATTCTTGCCAAATCTTAACCATTTTACGGTGTTCTGGGGGCGATTGCGGCGGCGGCGCGCCGCGACAAGCCGATTGCGCTTTTCATCGGGACCACGATGTCACGTCGCGAGATTTTTCCCCAGGCTGTCGGTCCGCGCCCGCATTGTCGGGCTCGGCGTCATTCCGGTGATCGGCTTCCTCGCCAACGGCTTCGCCTTCGTCAGCGGCGATGCCGAGGTCGGCAACGCCTTCGATAGCGTGCACCGCAATACCGTGGTTGCCGACGCCAGCCGCGACCTCAAGACCGGCCTGCTGATGATGCGCGCCGCGACGACCGAATTCGTCGCCCATCCCTCCGATGCCGAGGTCAAGGATTTCGACGAGGGCCAGGGCATGGCCATCCGCAGTGCTCGACCGCATCCAGTCGACGCTCACCTCATCGCGAGCAAGACACGATCACGCCGCTGCGGATCACTGTGCGCGACCTCAAGACCAGTTTCGGCAGCCTCGTCAACGAGCAAAAGTCGCTCGGCTTCACCGATACCGAGGGCGTCACCGGCAATCTGATCGCGGCGAGCGACGCGATCGAGAAGATCATCCAAGACGATTTGACCTGGGTCGCCGAGATCGACAGCGCCAAGCTGTTGTCGTCGCTGCTCACGATGCGGCGTTACGAGATCGAATACCGGCTCACGCGCAACCATACCGCCGAACGTCACTTTCTCGACGAGATCAAGCGCTTCAACCAGCTGTTCGATTCGGTCGACGGCGCCCCCTCGATGAAAGAGAAGCTCAATCAAGAGGTGCAGAATTACAGCTACGCCTTCGCGCAATGGGTCGCGAGCACGGACAATATCGCGCCGCTCGTCTCGCTCATCAGCCACGACACCGAGAACGTGCTGCCGGAGGCCGACAAGATCATCGGCGCGGCGCGGGCGGACGCGAGCGCCGCGTCTTCCGCGCTCGCCATCTCGCGGACGCGCACACGGCAATTCATCCTCTGGGTCGACCTCGCGGTGATCCTGATCGTGCTGGGCTTCAGCTGGCGCATCGGGCGCTCGATCACCAACCCGCTGGAAAAGCTCGCCGGCGCCATGAAGCGGCTCGCCGATGGCGACACCTCGGCGCAGCTTCCCGCAAGCGACGCCCGCGACGAGATCGGCGCCATGGCGCGCACGGTGGTCGTGTTCCGCGACAATATGATCGAGCGCGAGCGCCTGGCCGCGGTCCAGCAGGAAAACAATGCGGCGCGCGAGCAGCGCGGCGAGGCGATTGCCGCTTCGATCGGACGGTTCCGTGCCTCGATCGAGCAGGCGCTCAACCGGCTGCGGCAGGCTTCCGGACGGCTCGAAGGCGCCTCGAGCGGCCTCAATACCGCGGCCGACGCGGTTTCGTCGGAAGCCAAGGCCGCCGAGAATTCCGTCGGCGCGGCCTCTGTCAACGTCACGACCGTCGCCAGTTCGATCGAGGAGCTTGCGGTTTCGATCAGCGAAATCGCAGCGCATGCCACCAAATCGACCGACGTCGCCCGCCGGGCGGTTGCCGAATCCAAGCGCACGGTGACGACGATGTCGGAACTCGGCAATGTCGCCAACCGCATCGGCGAGGTCATCGGCCTCATTCAAGCGATTGCCGGCCAGACCAATCTTTTGGCGCTGAACGCCACGATCGAAGCGGCGCGCGCCGGAGATGCCGGCCGCGGCTTCGCAGTGGTGGCGTCGGAGGTGAAGTCGCTCGCCGCGCAGACCGCGCGCGCCACCGAGGATATCGCCGCCCAGATCGGCTCGATCCAGTCCGCGACCGCGGACGCAGCGCAGGCGATCGAGCAAGTCTCGTCGATCATCGACGACATGTCGGAGATCGCGGCCGTCGTCGCCTCGACAGTGGAGGAACAGAACAATGCCGTGGCGTCGATCGCCGAAGGCGTCAACCGCGCCTCGAACGAGGCCAGGAGCGGCTCCGAAGCGATGAGCCGCGTCGCCGGCGCCTCGACCGGCGCTCGCACAACGGCCGCCGACGTCAAGGCGCTCGCGGCGACGCTCGCCGCCGAGGCGGAGAGCCTGCAAGGCGAAGTGCGCCGCTTCCTCGACGACGTTCAAGCGGCGTAACAGCCGGAATTTCGGTCTAGTCCTCCAGGCTGTACGATACCGAATCGAGGTTCACCCGCGCTTCGATGTGTTGCACGTCTTGCCGCTGGATGAATTGCACGGCAAAGCCGCCATCGAAGTGACGCACCACGCGCGCCACGATGGTGGCCAGCGCCAGAACGGTGCCGACCTTGGGTATCGTCTGCGCCGATAAAGCCGCCCCGGACGCCGACAGATCGAGAACGAAACACTCCTCCGACGTGCCGTCGGCGAAGACAATGCGGGACCGTGGATTTGTCGGTACGAAACGCTGGTCGGCCCGCTGATCGGCGACATCGAAATTCTTGTACTGCTCGAACCAGTCGATCTTGGCGGCGAGTTTCACCCGCTCTTCGTCGCTGGCGACGATGCTCATGACAAACCCGCCGTCAAGCAAGCGGATAACCGCGCCCTTGAATTTGCCGAGTTGCTCGACGCTGACGAAGGCGCGTTCACCCAGCTTACCTGTTATGGGTGCGGCGAGTGCGATCGCTTCCGGCGAAATATTGACCGCGCGACAGGGAAAGGTGCGGCGGTCGCCGCGCGCATTGCGGTGGTCCGCCAGCATATAGGATCCCGGAATACTGACGATGATGCGGCAGTTTTGCTGACGCTCGACAATAACGATTTCTTCGACTTTGGCAGTTGCGAGCGGCATAGCCGCAGCTCCGAGAGCAGCCACTTCTATCCGCAACAGTACCTACCGGCCGTTGATAATTTCTTCCATCCCGTAAACTCGGTTGTGCGAAATTACGTAACACTTGATCAATCTGACCGGTCAGCCGACCCGCCTGGGCGAATTTTCCTTGTATTTATAAGGCGATGGCCGAGGCGCCAGCCGGCCCGGAGCCAACAAATAAAGGCCCTATGAGATCAAATAAATCCCGGGAAATTCATCTCAAAACGTCGCCTGGGGTTTATTTGACGCTTGCGATTTATCCGGCGCGCCCGCTCAGCCGGTCTATTTGGTCCGGCCGTCGAGGTGGCGCCGCAGCGAATTAAGCCAGCGCCCGAACGCATCGGCGAAGAAGGCCACCCATTCGTCCCGCCGCTCCGGCACGCAATCGAATGTCGCCGACCACTCGACGAAGCCACGGGTACCGTCGGTTACCGGAACGACATGCAGCGTCGCGCGATAATCGCGCACCGGCATCGGCGCCTCGCCGCAAAACGCGTAAGTCTGGGAGCGCTCGACATCCGACAATGCGAGCAGCGTCTGCCGGATGCGCTTGCCTTGATAGAGCACATTGCGCACCGCGCCGACCGCGTCGCCGGATTTGCCGTCTTCGATCTCGCTTTCGCCCGAGCCGTCGACCCATACCGGATAGTTGTTGAAATCGCGGATGACGTTCCAGATCTCGTCCGCGGACTGGGTAAAGACCGTGCTGTAATAGGCGCCCGCCATATTCGCTCCTTGCATTGACTTCTCGCATTGACTTCTTGCATTGACGCGCCGGATATGACGGTCGCGGGCCTGCGAAGCCCACCCGTTTCCTGCTATGAATAGATTTTGCAATGAGCGCTGCGCGCACCGCGGAGGCCTTCCCTGTTGCACACGATTCGCATCTCTTACCGCATCGCCATGGACGCCTTCTATCGCTTCAATGCCGACGACGGCTGGGCGATTGCGAGCCACATCGCGCTCTCCGTCCTGATGTCGATGTTTCCGTTCCTGATCCTGGTGACGGCGATCGCCGGCTTCATCGGCTCGAAAGGGCTTGCCGACGAGGTGGCGCAACTCATCATCGCCGCCTGGCCGCATGAAGTCTCGGGCGGCATCGCCGGCGAAATCCACCGCGTCTTGACCACCGCGCGCGGCGGCATCCTCACCGTCGGCGCTCTGTTTGCGATCTATTTCTCGTCGAGCGGCGTCGAGAGCCTGCGCATCGGGCTCAACCGCGCTTATGGGCTGATCGATAAGCGGCCGTGGTGGCTGCTGCGGATTGAATTGATCGGCTATGTGATCATCAGCGCACTGGGAATGCTGGCGCTGGCCTTTCTGATCGTGCTCGGCCCGCTGGTGTTCCGCGCCGCGCTGGCTTATGCGCCATGGCTCGCGCCGCTGGAGCGCCACTACGATGTCGGGCGCTTCAGCGTTGCGACATTCGTGCTGACGATATCGCTGATGATCTTGCACATGTGGCTGCCGGCCGGACGGCGGCAAATCGAAGAGGTCTGGCCCGGCATTATTGCTACCCTCGTGCTCTGGCTCGCCTGCGGCTTCATCTTCGGCCGCTATCTGTCCGACTTCTCCTACGCCTATGTGCATTATTACGCGGGTCTCGCCTCGGCGATGACCGCATTGGTGTTCCTATATTTCACGGCCTGGATTTTCATCTATGGCGGCGAGCTCAATGCCGCGATCGCGCGCGCCTTTCCGCGGCGCCATTCCAAGACGGAGGATCTGGCGCTGGCGCAAGAGCCGCAGCCGGATGGCGGACCCTAAGCCGCGGTTTCGGCGGGCGCGGGGCTCGCCGTTGTCAGCGTCTTGACCTTGCGGGCATGATCGACGGCTTCGCGCGCCGATTGGTTGTGCGTGAACAATTCGAGCGTCTGCGTATCGTCGTCACTGACCGGTGTCATCGCCTGGTCCATATACGGGATGTTCGCGCTCTTGGCGACGCGGCGATAGATGCGGAAGATGCCGAAGGCCGCCGCCGCAACGCGGGCGTGCTTGATCAGGAATTCTGCGGCAAGCGGCGGATAGAATGTCCATACCGGCTCGACCGGCAGTTCGGGCCGGCGCTCGTGCCGGCTCTTAAGCCGCACGAAACCGCCTTGCAGCGGATGCACTTTTTCGATCGTCAGCGATTGCGCGAACCAGAGAATGATCTGCGCCAGGCGCAGGATATTGATGCCGTAGGCCTGCGCGCGGCGCAAAATCGTCTCGATATGCTCGGGCGTATAATAGATCGACCAGGCGTCGCGATAGAGCTTTTCCCATTCCGTCTTGCTCATATGCGCATGCGGAGTGAGCGCATGTTCGAGATCGTATTTGTTGAGATCGGGATCGAGCGGCGCGCCCTTGCCGCGCAGCACCTTGTGATCCTCGGAGCCCGGCAGCGGCGTGAGGAAGAAGAATTCCAAGACGTCGAGCGGCATTTCCTTCTTGATGATCTCGATATCGCGCCGCGCCGAGTCCGGCGTGTCGTTTGGAAATCCGAGTATGTAGCCGGCATAGGTCCAGATGCCGACCGCCTTCCAGGCCAGCAGCATGTTGCGGTATTCGGTGATTTTGTTCTGCCGCTTCTTGGCCGCGAGCAGATTATCCGGATTGATGTTTTCCAACCCGATGAAGATGCGGGTGACGCCGGCGCGCTTGGCCTTCTCGACGAAATTCGGAATCTTGTGGCACAGCGTGTCGACCTGGATGAGGAAGCGCACGTCCATGCCGTCTTCTTCGCGCAGCTTGATGATGCGGTCGAAGATTATTTCCCAATCCTTGTTGCGGGCGAAATTGTCGTCGGTGATGAAGAAGCGGTCGATGCCGTGCTCGAAATTCTTGCGCAGGATGCGCTCGACATCGTCGGGACTGCGGCGGCGCGATTTGCGGCCCTGCACATTGATGATGGTGCAGAACGAGCATTGGAACGGACAGCCGCGCCCGGCATCGAAGGTCGTGACATTGCCGATGGTCTTGCGCACCGAATTGCCCGGCAAAAACGGCGTGATCGCGTCTTCGAGCGCGGGCAGATCGTTGATGTAATTGTAGACCGGCTTGAGCGCTCCTGAGGCGGCGTCGCGCACCACTTCGTCCATGCGGCCTTCGGCTTCGCCGGCGAACAGCGTGACGCCCATGTCGAGGGCTTCCTGCAGATCGGGCCCGATCTGGTCGAACATCGCCAGCATGCCGGAGACGTGGAAGCCGCCGATGATGACGGGAATGCCTGCGGCGCGGAGCGGCTTTGCGATATGCAGCGAGCGCGGATATTGATTGGACTGCACGCCGACCAGGCCGACGAAACCGAAATTATTGTTGGCGCGCATCTCCGCGATGATGCGGTCGACCCGCACCCGCGTATTGGTCTCGTCGGTGGCGACGATATCGATCTCGATATCGGGGCCCAAAATCTTGCGCTGCGCGCAGTCATCGAGCAGGCCATAGACGCTGGCCAAGGAATTCGCCGGCATCGGCGAGCGGAACCAGCGGATGACATAACCGTCGTCGTCGTAATGCGACGGCTTCACCAGCACGACGCGGAATTTGCGCGTGGCGCCAGCCTCGGTCCGAAGCTCAGGTAACTGTTCAGACAGCTGTACAGGTAACATGCCCCACCCCGTACCCGACGGCAGGACTGTATCTGATCAGGACCGGAAGTCACTCCCTTACAGCGGTAAAGGGATGCGCTTCGGCGCTCAGTTCCTGGAACTTATGAGGAACTTACGGCCTCGACCACATCCTCGAAATTCCGCAGCCCCGGCTTCGGCGTATTCGACCAGCACCGCCATGTTGCCGGGCTTGTGCCGGTTGGTGCGCATCAGTTCGTGGGCATAGGGAATCTTGTCCCACGGGAACACGTCGCTCATGCATGGATCGACGCGGCGGTCGATGACGAACTGATTGGCGGCGCTGGCTTGTTTGAGATGGGCGAAGTGCGAGCCTTGGATGCGCTTCTGCCGCATCCAGACGTAGCGCGCGTCGAAGGTGATGTTGTAGCCGGTGGTGCCGGCGCAGAACACCACCATGCCGCCGCGCTTGACCACCAGGCACGACACCGGGAACGTCGACTCGCCGGGATGCTCGAACACGATATCGACGTCGCGCTTGCCGGTGATATCCCAGATCGCTTTGCCGAAGCGGCGCGCCTCTTTCACCCAGGCGTCATATTCGGGCGTGCCGACTTTCGGCATCTGGCCCCAGCATTTGAAATCGCTGCGGTTGATGACGCCCTTGGCGCCGAGATCCATGACATATTGCACTTTCGTCGGATCGGACACGATGCCGATCGCATTGGCGCCGGACGCCGCGACCAGTTGCACGCCGAACACGCCAAGCCCGCCGGACGCGCCCCAGACCAGCACATTGTCGCCGGGTTTGAGCGTATGCGGCGAATGGCCGAACAGCATGCGATAGGCGGTCGCCAGCGTGAGCGTGTAACAGGCCGCTTCTTCCCAAGTCAGATGCGGCGGCTTCTTTATGAGCTGGCGCGACTGCACGCGGCAGAATTGCGCGAAGGAGCCGTCCGGCGTCTCGTAACCCCAGATGCGTTGCGACGGTGACAGCAACGGATCGCCGCCGTTACATTCTTCGTCGTCGCCGTCGTCCTGATTGCAATGGACGGTGACCTCGTCGCCGACTTTCCAGCGCTTCACCTTGGAGCCGACCGCCCAGACGATGCCCGAGGCATCGGAACCTGCGACATGGAACGGGTGCTTGTGGCCGTCGAACGGCGACACCGGAATGCCCAAGCCCGCCCAGACGCCGTTGTAATTGACGCCGCCGGCCATGACATAGACCAGCACTTCGTCCTCGGCGATCGGCCAGGTCGGAACCACTTCGCAAAGCATTGCCGTTTCCGGCGGACCATGCCGCTCCTTGCGGATCGCCCAGGCATACATTTGTGCCGGAACATGCCCGAGCGGCGGAATCTCGCCGATCTCGTAGAGGTCCTTCAGAGGGGTGGCGGACGGTTTGATCTGCGCAACGGCCATAACAGGCTCCAGGCTGCACCGGGATTACGACGCCGTGGTTGATAGGACCATGGTCGCAAGGCCGCAGTCTGCCGCAGCTAATGCTGCAGCGCAACAAATAGTTCGTGACAAATAGCTCGAATGAATCGGTGGATGCGGGAGGCGTCCCAAGCCGGGTTTGCTGACAGGTAGCGGGCAAAGCCCTAAGCTTGCCTCGGCGCGGAGAGGAATGCGCTCAGGGGCTTGCACGTATTGGGCTCGCACTCAGTGGGCTTGCACGCAGTGGCTTCGCCCTTGCCGGGACAGGAATGAAGGGGGATACCATGGACGCACATAACATTATCGTTTGGCTGGTCGTCGGCGCGATTGCCGGCTGGCTTGCCGGAATGGTCGTCAAAGGCGGCGGCTTCGGGCTGATCGGCGATATCATCGTCGGCATTGTCGGCGCCTTGATCGCCGGCTGGCTGTTGCCGCAGATCGGCATTGTCATCGGCAGCGGCATTATCGGCGCGATCATCGACGCCTTTATCGGCGCCGTGATTTTGCTGATCATTCTGCGCCTGCTCAAACGCTAAGACGGCGGAAAGGAATGCGCGGTAAGGCTTGGCGCCGCGCATTCTTTGACCGCTGATTGATGGCCTTCGCCGACAAGACGCTCAGTGAACGAAACCACGCCGCGCCGCCCTATCCGGCGACGCGCGTTATCCGTTTGGTGAGCCTGACGCTTGTGCTCGGTTATCTGGTCGTTCTCGGCGGAACTTATCTCAAAGGCGATTTCCTGACCGACCGGCAAAGCCGGCCGATCGCCAACGATTTCGTCAATGTCGTTGCCGCCGGAGCGCTCGCGCGCGAAGGCAAAGCGGCGAGCGCTTATGACTGGCCGCTGCACAAAGCGGCCGAGATCCGCGCCATCGGCCATGACTTCGACGATTATTACGGCTGGCACTATCCGCCGCCGTTTCTGTTTGTTGCCGCAGCGCTCGCGACGCTGCCTTATCTCGTCGCGATGATCGCTTGGCTCACGGTGACGCTCGCCGCTTACGTGGCGGCGATGATCGGCATTCTTGGCACGACGCTTGGCCGCCGCACCAGCACACTGGTCGCGCTCGGTTTTCCCGCCGCGCTGTGGAACGTAACCGCCGGGCAAAACGGCTTTCTCACCGCAGCCTTAATCGGCGGCACGCTCGGACTGTTGGAGCGGCAGCCGGTAGCTGCCGGAATTTGTCTCGGGCTTCTGACCTACAAGCCGCAATTCGGTTTGTTGTTTCCACTTATCCTGATCGCGGACCGGCGCTGGCTGACCATTGCGGTCGCCGCAGCGGTGGCGATCGGACTTGCCGGATTGTCTTGGCTCGTTTTCGGCGCCGCGAGCTGGACGGCCTTCATGCACTGGATGCCGATCACCAGCCACATCGTGCTCGGCGAAGGTCACGCCGATTTCAACAGGCTGCAAAGCCTGTTCGGATTGGTTCGCGCCTATGGCGGCAGCGAGGCGCTCGCCTGGACCGTTCAAGCCGTCTGGAGTCTGGCGCTCGCCGCCGGAACCGTCTGGCTGTGGCGAAGCAGCGCCGCGTTCGATCTCAAGGCCGCGGCGCTTGCCGCCGCAACGCTGCTGGCGACGCCGTACCTTTATATGTACGACCTCACGGCGCTTGCGGTCGCGTTTGCCTTTTTGCTGCGCTATGCGCTCGCGCGCGGCTTTCTCACCAGCGAAGTCGTCGCCCTTAGCTCAGCCGGCGCGCTTATCCTCGCTTTTCCCTATGTGAAGACCCAGGTCGGGCTTGCCGCCGCGCTGATTATTTTGGCGCTGGTTGGGCAACGCGCATGTTGCGTTGCAACAAAATCCGCGTCACATTAGTGTTGCCGGAATGCGGGGAACACCGATGGGCGAAGAGCCGCGCCGCGACAAGCCAATACGCGACAAGCCAGTACGCGACAAACCCTGGATCTTCCGCACCTATGCGGGGCATTCGACCGCCACCGCGTCGAACGAGCTTTATCGCAAGAATCTGAGCAAAGGGCAGACCGGGCTTTCGGTCGCCTTCGATCTGCCGACGCAGACCGGCTACGACAGCGATCATCCGCAAGCCAAGGGCGAAGTCGGCAAGGTCGGCGTGCCGATCTCGCATATCGGCGACATGCGCGCGCTGTTCGACGCCATTCCGCTCGACGACATGAACACGTCGATGACGATCAATGCCACCGCCGCCTGGCTGCTCGCGCTCTACATCGCGGTCGCCGACGAGCAAGGCGTGCCGCGCGCAAAGCTGCAAGGCACGACGCAGAACGACATCATCAAGGAATATCTGTCGCGCGGCACTTACGTGTTCCCGCCGGCGCCGTCGATGCGGCTGATCAAGGACACGATCCTGTTCACGACGCGCGAAATGCCGAAATGGAATCCGATGAATGTCTGCTCCTATCACTTGCAGGAGGCAGGCGCGACGCCGCAGCAGGAACTCGCCTTTGCGCTGGCGACCGCGGTTGCGGTGCTCGACACCGTGAAGGCGGCCGGCGCGGTCAGCGATTTCGGCGAGGTGGTCGGGCGCATCTCGTTCTTCGTCAACGCGTCGACCCGCTTTGTCACCGAAATGTGCAAGATGCGCGCGTTCGGCGAATTGTGGGACAAGATCACGCGCGAGCGCTATGGCGTCACCGATCCCAAGCAGCGGCTGTTCCGCTACGGCGTGCAGGTCAATTCGCTCGGCCTCACCGAGCAGCAGCCGGAAAACAACGTCTATCGCATCCTGCTCTCGATGCTGGCGGTGACGCTGTCGAAGAAAGCGCGCGCGCGCGCCGTGCAGCTTCCGGCCTGGAACGAAGCGCTCGGCCTGCCGCGGCCGTGGGACCAGCAATGGTCGCTGCGCATGCAGCAGATCCTGGCTTACGAGACCGACCTGCTCGACTATGGCGACATATTCGACGGCTCGGCCGAGATCGAAAGCAAGGTCGAGGAGCTCAAGCGCGCGGCGCTCGAAGAGCTCGACCACATCGACAAGCTGGGCGGCGCCATCGCCGCGGTCGAGATGGGCTACATGAAAGGCCAGCTCGTCGCAAGCAACACGGCGCGGCTCGAAGCGATCGAGCGCAACGAGCAGGTCGTCGTCGGCGTCAACCGTTACATCGAAACCGAAGCCTTCGCCGCTGACCGACGGGCGAAGACACGATCATGACCGTGTCGCACGAGGTCGAGGCCGGGCAGATCGCGCGGCTCAACGCCTGGCGCGCCGAGCGCGACGGCAAAGCGGTCGCGGCCGCGCTCGAGGATTTGCGCGCCGCGGCGCGCGACGGCCGCAATATCATGCCGCCGTCGATCGCCTGCGCCAAAGCCGGCGTCACCACCGGCGAATGGGGCTTTGCGCTGCGCTCCGCGTTCGGCGAATACCGCGCGCCGACCGGCGTCGGCCGCGCCGCGCGCAACGACACCACGGGCCTCGACGATATCCGCGCCGAGGTCGACCGCGTGTCGAAGAAGCTCGGGCGGCGCCTGAAATTCCTGGTCGGCAAGCCCGGCCTCGACGGCCATTCCAACGGCGCCGAGCAGATCGCGGTGCGCGCGCGCGACGCCGGCATGGACGTCGTCTATGACGGCATCCGGCTCACGCCCGAGGCGATCGTCGAGGCCGCGGCCAAAGGCAATGTGCATGTCGTCGGCCTGTCGATCCTGTCCGGTTCGCACATGCCGCTCGTCAAAGACGTGGTCGCGCGCATGAAGGAAGCCGGCATGAGCGACGTGCCGGTCGTCGTCGGCGGCATCATCCCGCCGCAGGACGCCAGCGCGCTGAAGGACGCCGGCGTCGCCGAGGTCTACACGCCGAAGGATTTCGAATTGAACCGCATCATGAGCGATCTGGTGCGGATTGTGGAGCACGCGGCCGAAGCGAAAGAGCCTGCTGACGCTGCGGAGTAATCTCGTCAGCTCATTTTTGTTGAAATCACCGCCCCAAGCGCCTTGCTCAGCGCGCTCGGGCTCAGCGGCTTGCGCAGATAAAAATTCATGCCCGCTTTGCGCGCCGCCGCTTCGTCGCCAGGCTCGGTGCGGCCGGAAATGCCGACAATCGGCGCGCGCGCGGCACCGCCCGGCAGCGCCCTGATGCGCCGCGTCGTTTCCAGGCCGTCGATCCCGGGCAGCGTGACGTCCATCAGCACCACGTCATAGCCGCGCGCCACCGCAGCGATCGCTTCCTCGCCGGAAGCTGCGAAGTCGGCGTGGTGGCCGAGTTCGGTGAGGATGGTGTTGAGGATGACGCGGCCGTAGGGGTTATCCTCGGCGCAGAGGATTTTCAGGCCGCGCGCCGGCGCGACGCTTGCATCGGCCGGCGAAGTCTCCGCCGTTGCTGCGCGCGCGATCGGCAGCACGGCCGAGAAGGAAAACCGCGAGCCGCGGCCCGGCGTGCTGGTCACTGTCAGATCGCCGCCCATCAGCTTGGCGAGGACCTTGACGACGGAGAGGCCGAGGCCGGCGCCGCCGTAGCGGCGCGCGATCTCGGCGCTGGCTTGCGAGAACGGCCGGAACAACCGCTTGATTTCGTCGGGCTTGAGCCCGATGCCGCTGTCGGTGACGGAGAAGATGAGCTCGGCGCGGCCGCGCGCTGCGCGCTTGACTTGCGCTTCGAGCCGCACGGCGCCCTTGTCGGTAAACTTCACCGCATTATCGATGAGATTTTCCAGCGCCGCGCGCAACCGCACCGGATCGCCGACGAGTGTCTTGGGCAAATCATCGGCAATCACCGTCTCCGCTTGCAAGCCTTTCGATTGCGCGCGCGCCGCAAGCGTCTCCGCGAGCGTCCGGGCGACGCGCTCCGGACGAAAATTCTCCTGCTGCAACGTCAATGATCCGGCGCCGACCTTGGCGGCGTCGATGACCAGCGTCGTCAGCGCAGCGAGATGCTCGGCGCCGACTTTGATGCCCATCGCCCAGCGCCGCTCGCGTTCGTCGAGGTTCGAGCTCGACAGCAATTCGCCGAGCGCGAGAATGCCGGTGAGCGTGGTGCGGATGTCGTGGGCGAATACGGCGAGCGCGGCCTCGTTGGCGCTGGCGACCTTCGGCCGGCGCGGCGCAGATTTTACGGATTTCCGTTTGGCTTTCGATCGCACCATAGCGGCGGCCCCCCGGCGCCTGACCCATGACACGGCAACCGACAGAACAAAACAAGCCCAGAATACAATCTTCAACACCCGAGTTTCGTGGAAATTGCCGACGATTCCATCAGCGCCCAAGCCCGACCAGGCGCCTGATATCGCGCAGCGTCGCGCCCGCTGAGCGCAATTCGCGCAAGCCCGTCGATTGCGTCGATTTCGCAAGTTTGCGGCCTTCATCGTCGAAAATGAGCTTGTGATGGTGATAGGCCGGCTCCGGCAGGCCGAGCAGCGCCTGCAGCAGGCGATGAATGCTGGTCGACCAGAACAGGTCTTGGCCGCGCACGACATCGGTCACGCCTTGCAGCGCGTCATCGACGACGGCCGAGATGTGATAGCTCGTCGGCGAATTCCTTGCGCGCCAGCACGACGTCGCCCCAGCGCTGCGGCGCGGCGGTGACGAGACCGGTCTGGCCATGCGGCCCCGCGCCGCTCTCGGTGAGGTCAAGACGCCCGCGCGCGCCACCGCAGCATCCATTGCCAGCCGAACCGCGAAAGGCTCGCCCGCCTCGCGGCGGCGTTTGCGCTCGGCCGTGGAAAGCTTGCGCGCCCGCCCCGGATAAATCGGCACGCCGTCCGGATCGCGCGGCCAGCCGCCGTGCAGGTCGAGATCCTCGACCAAAGCTGCGATCTCGGCACGGCTTTCGAAGCTCGGATAGAGCAAGCCCTGCCCTTCGAGCTTCGCCACGGCGGCTTCGTAATCGGCAAAATGCTCGCTCTGCCGCCGCACCGGCTCGTGCCATGAAATGCCGAGCCAGCGCAGATCCTCGTAGATCGCCTCCTCGTATTCCGGACGGCATCGCGCCGTATCTATATCCTCGATGCGCAGCAGGAACCGCCCGCCGCACTCGCGCGCCATATCGTAATTGAGCAATGCGGAATAGGCATGGCCGAGATGAAGGTGGCCGTTCGGGCTGGGTGCAAAACGGAAAATGTGGCTGTACATCGACGAGACGCTTCTCGACACCGGCACGCTTCACTGAGCAATACTATGCGATTGCCGCCACGCTGCAGGAACTTCAAATCTCTCCCCAAATCCCACCTTTTCGACTGTCATGCCTTCAACTCCCATTCACTCATATGACAAAGGTCACCCATATCCGCACTGAGGCCGATCTCGACGCGGCCTTGGCGGCGCTGACGGAAGCCGATCCGCGCTTTGAGTCGGTCATCGCCAAGGGCGGGCGGCCGCCGCTGCGGCGCCGGGCCGACGGCTATGCCGGACTTGCCGCGACGGTTGTGTCGCAGCAGCTTTCGACTGCGAGCGCCGGCGCGATCTGGGCGCGGCTCGCGGCGGCCTTCGAGCCGTTCGAGCCGCAAGCCATCATCAAGGCGCGCCCGGAAAAGCTGGCGCGGATCGGGCTGTCGAGACCTAAGATCAAGGCGCTCAAGGAAATTGCGCGGGCCGTCGTGCGCGGCGAGCCCGATCTGACGACGCTTGCCGACATGCCGGCGGAAGACGCGCATGCGGCGCTCATTGCGGTCCACGGCATCGGCCCGTGGACCGCGGACATTTATCTCTTGGCCTGTCTCGGCCATGCCGATGCCTGGCCCGCCGGCGATCTCGCTTTGCAAGAGGCGGCGCGCTTGGCATTCGGCCTTGCGGCGCGGCCCACGACCAAGGAGATGCTGCCGCTCGCGCAAGCCTGGCGGCCGCACCGCGCCGTGGCGGCGCGCGTGCTCTGGACCTATTATCGCGCCGTCAAAGGCCGCGAGGGCGCGCCGAACGTGCCGAAAGCGCCTGCTTTCCCTCAACCGGCTTCGCCGCAAAAATCCGCTGCAGCGAAAAAACCTGCCGTTCCGAAAACATCGGCAACAAAAATCGCCAAAAGAATTTCCAAGAAAATCGCCAAGAAAATCGTCAAAAAAACCGCAAAGCCACGACGCGAGAAAAAACATGCCCGCTGAACTCGACGGTCCGCGGCTTCCGGCGCGCTCCGGCCCCGCCCAACAGCTTGTGGTGTTCCTGCACGGCTACGGCGCCGACGGCAACGACCTGATCGATATCGGCCGCGCCTGGCAGCAATATTTGCCGCAATCAGCCTTCGTCTCGCCGCACGCGCCCGAGCCGTGCGGGCAGGCGCCGGTCGGCCGGCAATGGTTCGCGCTGACCTTCCGCGACCCGAACGAACGCTGGACCGGCGTCAACAAGGCAGCGCCGCTGCTCAACCGGTTTCTCGACGCCGAATTGGCGCGCCACAAGCTTGCGCCGTCGGCGCTGGCGCTGGTCGGCTTTAGCCAGGGCACGATGATGGCGCTGCATGTCGGGCTGCGCCGCGCCGCGCCGCCGGCGGCCATCGTCGGCTATTCCGGCCTCCTGGTTACGCCGCCCGACGGCAATCTCGAGGCCGGGTCACTTGAAGTCAGGTCACTTGAAATCATGGCGGCCGAGATCAAAGCGCGGCCCCCGGTGCTCCTGGTCCACGGCGACCGCGACGATCTGATCCCGCCCCAGGAATTATTCCAGGCCACCCAGACGCTGGCCGCCCTCGAAGTGCCGGTCGAATGGCACCTCTCGCCCGGCGTCGGCCATGGCATCGACGCCGAGGGCCTGCGCCATGGCGGCGAGTTCCTGGCGCGCCGTTTCAAGGGCAGTTTTGGTTAGGTAAATTAACCGTAACCCTTTGTTTCTTGTAACGATTTCCTAGCAAATAAGGCCTAGAAGCGCGTTCAAGGCTGGAGCAACGCGCTATGTCTGCACCCTATTTCGGTAAAATCTTCAACAAATTCATCCGGCACGCCGGCGATCTGCGCCGCAATACGCGCGGCAATGTCGCGGTCATCACCGCGCTGGCGTGTCTGCCCATGATCGCCGCCGTCGGCTGCGTCGTCGATTATACGACGGCAGCGATGATCAAGACCAAGCTGCAGGCGGCCGCAGACGCAGCGGCCCTTGCCTCGATTTCTAACAATTCACCTCTCATCGCCGCCGCCAAGAGCATGAGCGGCAATGGCGTTGTCACCGACACTACAAATTACACGCAAAAATTTTTCAACTCCAACCTGTCCACTGCTCCCGAGAGCACCGGATATTCAGGTCTGACATCGACTGCGAGCGTCACAAAAAACGGCATGAAGCTGACCTCGACGGTGAACTTTAGCGCTTCCGTGCCGACGACCTTCATGGGCGTCGCGGGTTTCAAGAACGTCGCAATTTCGGGCTCGTCGACGGCGGCCTACAACATGCCGGCCTATATCGATTTCTATCTGATGTTGGACGTGTCGGGATCCATGAGCTTCCCGTCAACGTCTGACGAGCAACTAAGACTGCAGGCGGTCAACCCGGATAATCTGAAGGGCACCCTCGGCTACCCGAATGGCTGCACGTTCGCTTGCCATTTCACCGCACAAGGCGCTTGCGCGCAAAGCTCACCTGCGAATCCCTATCAAGGACCGTGGCCGGCTGCGGGCTCGGCAACGAACCCGGGGTCGGGTGGTTACTGCCAGGGATTCATTATTTCGCGCTTGGGCACGACGCCGACTTCCTTCGCATCAGGCAATAATACCCAAAATGGCCAGAACGGCGTAAACTGGAACAACACACAGGTCACCTCCTGCCCGTCGCCCGGATCCACGTCCTGCATTCAGCTGCGCGCCGACGCTGTCGGCTATGCCGTGAATGCGCTGCTGCAGCAGGCCAACCTCACGGAAAAAGAGACGGGCATTTCCAATCAATTTCGGGTCGGCCTCTATCCGTTCATCGTCAATCTCTACTCATACGTTCCGCTGACAAGCAATCTGACCGGCTCGATCAATAGCTCGGCGGCAAGTTTGGCGACCCTGTTGGATACCGACACAAATTCCACTTTGGGCTCGGGCGGAACGCATTTTGAAAATGCGCTGCCGAGCATGAACAGTCTGATCAAGTCGGTCGGAAACGGCACCAGTTCGACCGACACCCTTCCCTATGTGTTCCTCGTCACTGACGGCTCGCAGGATTGCCAACAAAATCCCGGATGGTTCAATGGTGGGGGAGGATGCAGCCCCAATGCCAATTCGGCGACGATCGTCAGCCAGTCGTATTGCTCGACCTTGAAAAATCGTGGAATCACCGTCGCGGTGCTCTACATTCCCTACCAACCCATCCAAAACCCCAATCCCAATTTTGCCGGCAACGAAGACGGTTACGCCAACGACAACATTCCGAATATCCCCGGGGCGCTGCAGAACTGCGCATCGCCGACCTTCTTCTATACGGCCAACTCGCCGGCCGACATCTCGAACGCGCTCGTGACAATGTTCGAACAGGCGGCCAACACGGCGCACGTGACCAACTAATAGCGCCCGGCAGTTCCTCAATTCGGTACAGCAACGGCGCGCAGACCGTCAATCGCGATGTTCGAGTGGTCCTTAATCCGCAGATCTGCTTGCGACGCGAGCCGCGTTTGGCGGTGCCGCGTCAGCCGGCGCGGCGGCCGTTTAAGGGGACTTGAATTTCAGGGCGATACTCGCGTGACCGACGAGGTGCTTCGCGGCGCGACATACAGGTTGTCGGATAGGTTTATGGCTGTGCTGTTGTTGAAATACCCGAACACCGGCGTGTACTTGTAACCTACTTCGCTCAAGACGAGGGAGGTGTTCGGGATATCGAGATTCGGCGGCACGGTAATGGTCGATGGGGCAGCCCGCGCGGCCCCGCCCTGCGTACTGCTCCAGCTCACCGTGGCCTTGCCCGTGGCGTCGATGGTGATCCCCGAGACGGTCAGCGCAAGCGGCCCGGTCGGATATGGCGCCAGGACATCCGCCGTCGCAGTGAAAATTCCGCTCATCGCAGCATCGTTGACGACCGCATATTGGTTGGTGATGGCAGCCAAAGTATAACTTGCCGCGCGGACCTTCATGTAGACAGCGATCGCGCGACCGCCGTCGAATGACGCGAGAAACAGCACGGCAAGTACCGGCAGAACCATGGCGAATTCGACGGCGGCAACGCCGCGCGTCGATTTGGCAAAACGCCGCCAGATTTGTCGTCGCACGCGCATCATGATGACGTGTAGGGCTCCACGCGGAAGGCGGCGACGCCCCACGCTGCCGCCGTCCCGTTCGACTGATTGGAGAGCATAAAGCCGAGCGGCCCCGACACGACGAACCACGGATAGCCGATTTGCACGACCATGAGATCGCCGGGGTTTCCCGGGCTGAAACTGCCAGTGTTGAGCTGGCCCTGGCTGTTATACATTTGCGGCGTCGACGTACTGAGGCCGCTGGCCGACGAAGCGCTTTGCACGACGATGACCAGATTGCCGCAGTTGAGCAGGGCTTGCACCATCGGACAAACCGCCTGCGCAAATGCCGCCTGGGTCATGTTGCTGTTTTGCGCCTGTCCGGTCATGAACAGCCGCCCGGCCTGCGTCGCGGCCGACTGCAGGTTAGCTTGCGCAAACAAGAACAGCGTCGTTTCGAAGATAGCGATGAGCAACCCGAAGAAGACCGGCGCAATCAAAGCGAATTCGACGGCCGTGGCGCCCTGCCGCTCATCACGGAAATGAGAGGCATTTTGCGGAAGAAGATTTCACGAGATTTCGAAACATGCCTGGCGCGCCCAATCAACATCGCAGAGTCCGCTAATAGTTGAAACACATTGATTATTGGTTGCGCGAAAAGAATAAATCGGGCGCTCTCGGCACGCGGCAACGCGTTGTTAACCTTGTCGTGCCGCCGCGCCGGCTATGGCTGCGCCGGATGTTCCGTTGCTGTGGACGGCGCCTGCGGAGCCTCACCTCTGCCGAGGAAATAGGTCTGCAAGGCCGGCACCACGATGAGCAGCAGGATCGGCCCCGCCAGCATGCCGCCGACGATCACGGTGGCGAGCGGCCGCTGCACCTGGCTGCCGATGCCGGTGGAAATCGCCGCCGGAAGAAGCCCGATGCAGGCCGACAAGGTCATCATCAGGATCGGCCGCATCTGTTCCCCCACCGCGTGGAACATGGCCTCGATCGGATCGGCGTGTTCCGCCGCGAACCGGTAATAGGCGTTGATGATGAGAATGCCGCTCATCACCGAGACGCCGAACAGCGAGATGAAGCCGATCGCCGCCGAAATGCTGAAATCGAGCCCGGAGACGTAAAGGCCCAAAATCCCGCCGCCGACCGCGAACGGCAGCCCGAACAGCGCCATGAAACTGTCGCGCAGCGAGTTGAACATCGCGTAAAGCAGGACAACGATAAAGACGAAGGTGATCGGCAAAATGATAGCCAGCCTGAGCTTCGCCTGCTGCAGCCATTCGAACTCGCCGGACCATTCGATGCGGTAGCCGGTCGGCAGCTTCACATGCTCGGCGATGCGCTGCTGCGCGTCTTCCACGGCGCCGGCAAGGTCGCGGCCGCGCACGCTGAACTTGATCGGCACGAAGCGCTGGTTGCGCTCGTGGAAAATGTAGGAGGCCCCGGTGTCGAGCGAAATGGAGGCAAGCTCGCTCAGCGGGATATAGGCGTTGCCGGACGCGGTCTGCACGCCGATTTTGAGATTGCGCACCGTCTCGAGATTATTGCGATATTCCGGGGCGAGCCGCGCCACAACGCCGAATTGACGATCGGATTCGAGAAGCGTCGTCGCCGTCGTGCCGCCCAGCGCCGCCTGGATGACATTGTTGACGTCGCTGACATTGAGGCCGTAACGCGCCGCCTTGGCGCGATCGATCTTGATATTCAAATTGGGCTGACCGAGCACCCAGAACACGCCGAGATCGGTGATGCCTTGGACTTGCGCCATTTCGTGCATGGCGCCACGCGCGATCTGTTCGAGCGTCGCCAGATCGGGACCGATGATCTTCGCCGAATTGGCGCCTTTGACGCCAGAGAGGCCTTCCTCGACATTGTCCTGGATATATTGCGAGAAATTGAAATCGATGCCGACGAACTCTTTGTCGAATTCGGCCTGCATGTCGTTGATCAGCGACTCCTTGGTCACGTTCGGCGGCCACTGGTCGGCCGGCTTGAGCGGCACGAAAAACTCGGCGTTGTAGAATCCGGCGGCGTCGCTGCCGTCGTCCGGGCGGCCCTGCTGCGACGTCACGGTGATGACTTCGGGATATTTCAGCAGGATTTCGCGGATTTTGGTGACGATCGGCTCGCCGGCTTCCAATGAAATCGTCGGCGGCATCGAGGCGCGGACCCACAGATTGCCTTCTTCCAAGGTCGGCAGGAATTCGCTGCCCAAGCGCGAGCCGAGGAAGCCGGTGACGACAAGAAAGATCACGCCGATCGCAACCGTGATGCGCCGGTTGTCGAGCGACCAGCGCAGCACCGGCGTATAGGCCGCGCGCAAATAGCGCACCACCACGGTCTCGATCTCGGCGACGCTTTCGGGAAGCAACAGCGAGGCGAGGCACGGCGTCACGGTAAAGGTCGCGATCAGCGCGCCGATCAGCGCATAAGCGTAGGTCCGCGCCATCGGTCCGAAAATCTGGCCTTCGACGCCTTGCATGGTGAACAGCGGAATGAACGCCGCGACGATGATCGCGGTCGAGAAGAACACCGCGCGGTCGACTTGCAGCGCGCTGACGAGGATGAGCCGCAACCGGTCGTTCCACAATTCAAGGCCGGCGAAATCGCTGCCGCGCGTCGGATCCGTGCCCCATCGGCCTTCGGCGAGATGCATCAACAGCGCGTCCCGCGCCGCCGGCGGCGACTGGAAATTGCGGTAAACGTTTTCCACCAAAATGACCGCGGCATCGACGATGATGCCGAAATCGATGGCGCCGACCGACAGCAGATTGGCGTCCTCGCCGCGCAGCACCATGATGATGATGCTAAAGAACAGCGCGAACGGAATATTGGCGCCAACGATGATGGCGCTGCGCAAATCGCCGAGGAACAGCCATTGGATGAAGAAGATGAACAGGCAGCCATTGACGAGATTGTGCAGCACGGTCGCGGTGGTGACGTCGACCAGCGAGGTGCGGTCGTAATACGGCACCAGCTTCACACCGGGCGGCAGGCTGCCGTCGCTGTTGATCTTCTGAATTTCGGCACGGACGCGGGCGACGACATCGTTGGTGTGCAGTGTGCGGTTCATGATGACGATCGCGTTGACCACGTCGTCCTCGTGATCGCGCCCGGCTTTGCCGAGCCGAGGCGCATAGCCGACCGAAACCTTGGCGACGTCCTTGACGAAGATCGGCACGCCGTTCGCCTGGCTGAGCGGGACATTCTCAATATCGGTGACGCGGTAGCCCTGGGTGAGATCGGCCGCGCCGCCGGAATCCATCAGGCCGACGCCGCGGATATTCACCGACTGCTGGCCGAAACTGATGGTGCGGCCGCCAACATTGATATTGGCGTTGCCGAGAGCTGAGATCACCTGCGGCAGCGTGACGTTGTAGGCGTCGAGTTTGTGCAGATCGACGTCGACGTCATATTGCTTGGTGGTGCCGCCCCAGGTATTGACCTGCACCACGCCGGGCACGGTGAGGAGCCGGCGCTGCAGAATCCAATCCTGCACGGTGCGGAGATTGGTCAAGCCGAAATGCGGCGGCCCGATCACCTGGTAGCGGTAGATCTCGCCGACGAGGCTGGTGCCCTGGATTTGCGGCGTAACGCTGTTCGGCAGGCTGACATTCTGCTGCAGATTGATCGCGGTCTGCGTCAGCGCGAAATAATAGTCGACATTGTACTGGAACACGACGCGGACGAACGACAGGCCGTAGAACGACGTCGAGCGGATGACGTCGACGCCCGGCGTGGCGGCGAGCCCGACCTCGATCGGGATGGTGAAATAGCGCTCCATTTCCTCGGCCGACTGGCCGGGCGATTGCGCGGTGATCTCCAAGATCACCGGCGCCGGATTGGGATAGGCCTCGATATTCAGCCGGGTAAACGCGAACAGGCCGGCGACGACGAAGAGCAGCAAGCCGAGGAGGATGAGCGGCCGCCGGGTCAACCCGAATGTGAGCAGCCCCTTGAGCACTATTCGTCCCCCAGCCCGGGTTTGCGCCGCGAATCGGCGCCGCTTGACTTTGAACGCGGCTTTGGCGCTGCGCTATACGAAATTCTCAAGGCCCCGCAATACTGTGATTAATCGCAGGCGCGGCGGCGGCGATGATTTTTGTGGCGACGACCTTGGCGACGATCGCGGCGATCGCGGCCAGTCCGTCGGTCAGCGCCGCGGGCCCCGGCTGCAGGATCAGCGGCGACTTGATTTCGAAGACGGCGCCGTTCTGTACCGCCGGCAGCGCGGCAAAGCCGGGCCGCACGGCAAGCTTCTCGGGACGGAATTTCTTGCCGCACCATGAACCGATGATGACATCGGGGGCGCGGGCAATAACCTGTTGCGGGGTCACAATGCGATCCCTGGCCGATTTGTGCCGCGCCAGTTCGGCAAAAATGTCGTCCCCGCCGGCGGTCGCGATCAGTTCCGACACCCAGGCGATGCCGGAAATCATCGGCTCGTCCCATTCCTCGAAATAGACTTTGGGGCGCCAACCCTCATGCGCGTTTCGCTGAAGCGCTGCCCGCCGTTCCGTCACCGCAAGCGTGGCGCGGAGTTCGTCCGCCAGCCGCTCGGCGCGCGCGGGCACCCCGACCAGCGCGCCGAGAGTGCGGATCATGTCGAGGATTTCGGCGACGCTGCGCTGGTTGAAGGCATGAACCGCGACGCCGCGCTTGATGAGTTCGGCGGCAATGTCGGCCTGGAGATCGGAGAAGGTCAGAACCAGGTCGGGCGCAAGCTCGAGAATCTTCGGAATATCCGCCGAAGTAAACGCCGACACCCGCGGCTTCTCGCGCCGCGCCCGCGGCGGGCGCACGACATAGCCGGAAATGCCGACGATGCGCTGATCCTCGCCGAGGAGATAAAGCGTCTCGACGGTCTCCTCGGTCAGGCAGATAATCCGCTCCGGCGGAAACATCCGAATCCCCTTCGCATCGATCACGGCTTCTGTTCCGCTCGGCCAAAGCAACACAATAGCCTGCGCCACGCAATGACGACCGCGGTCAGACTGAACACGAAACCTAGGCCGCACAAGACGACGATCAAAGCCGTGCGCAAGGCCGGGCGCGCGGTGAGAACGGGAAAGTCGAGCTTATGCAGCGCGCCGAACAGCCAATGATAGGCGCGGCGCGAGGAATCGAGTTTCTCCAGCAGTGCGCCGCTTGATGCATCGATGTGAAACCAATCGTCACCGCAAACCAGGCGATAGATCGGCGTATTCGGCATAGCGGGTGCGGGCGTGTAGCCGTCGCCGCCATCGACGATCGTCGCCGCCGCACATGCCGCCGCCAGACGGTTGGCGATTGCATTAACCTCGGTCGTATTTAGGAACGCGCGTTCGGGAGATGCGGCGCCTGAATCGGCAACGGAGAGCCGTTGAACGCCACGTGCTGCGCGCTCCCGGCGATAAGATTCGGTCGTCGAAAGCAAACCATTCGGCCTCAACCGTTCGCGGATCAAGTTGCTGCAATTCGTTTTGCGTTAGCGCGTTCCAATCCGGTCGGCCGGTGACGGCCGCGATTTCCGCACTTGTCGGGTCGCCGGTCGAAAACAATGTGCCGCTGTCCATCGACAGCCAGCCGCTGAAGATAAAGGTCGACAGGAACAGCATGCAGCACAGGCCGAGCCAATGATGCCATCGTTGCCAGCCGCGATAAGGCGAGGACAGACGCGACCCCTTTTCGCCGAGCCGCAGCATGCCGATCACGGCGCCCGCACAGGCGCCGATCAGCGCGGCAAGCGAAAGCCACCACAGCAACCGGCTCCAAGTCGTAGCATGACGGCGCAGCACCGTCGGATAAATCCAATGCGCGATGCTGCCGACATAATTCCATGCGCGCTGGCGGCGTGTCGTATCCAGCACCACCTCGCCGGTATTGGCGGATATGTAGAGTTCAGTGCCGCGGCTGTCACTGAGCGCGATGCGGTAAAGGGGGCGGTCGCGGTCAAAGCCGCTCGCGACTGTCCACTGATCGTAGGACTTCAGCGCGGCGATGCCGGCCGCCGCAGCGTCCCATTGCCGACGGCCCGCGTAATCCGTGGCGATTGCCAGCGCCAGCGGGGCCGAATGCACGGCCGCGCCGGAAAGATCGGCCGCATGAAGAGCAGCTGCGCCGGCGTAGCCAGAAATCAGATAAACCGGCCCATCACTTCGCTGCGTCAGCGTCACGCGCAAAACGCCGCTCAAGCCGCTGGCTCGTACCGCCTCTCCGGGGCCATGCGCAACAAGTGGCGTTTCGATCGGCGCCAATCCGGCAATTCGCTCGGCTTCGCTCAGCGTGGGAAACGGCACGAAGTGCATGACAATGCCGCTCGCGAACCACATCGCGAACGGCAAGCAGAACGCAACGCCCAGCCAGCGATGAAGCAGAATGAGCGCGCGTGTCATTGCATGATTTTCACCCGGTCTCACCACTTGGCGGAAGCGGCGACCTCATAGGTCCGCGGCGCGCCGAGAAGAATCTGGTCCGGATAAGTCGTATCGGACCACGCGGCATAAATCGCATTGGTCAGATTGCGCACGCGTAAGGTGACCCGCAAATTTTCGACCGACTGCCAAGGGAGGTCCCTGCGCGGAATATCGACGAAAGCATAAGCGTCTGCGGTCGTATAGGCATCCAAGGTCGTGAGATTATCCTGTTCGAGATAACGATTGCCGACATGGCGCACCGAGCCGCCAAACTCGACCGGCCAGCGCCAATGCTCGAAGCGATAGGACGCGCCGGCATTGACGATAACGGGAGCGACATTCGGCGGCGTGTTGCCGGTAAACACATCGAAATCGCCGAAACGCGAATGATTGAAAGCGGCATTGCCCCACAGCTTAAGGCCCTCGATCGGACGCACGGCGCCGGCCACCTCGACGCCTTTGGTGGACACTTCACCGGCCAGATCGTCCACCGTCGTGCTGACAGGCACAAAGACATTGCGCTGGCGGATATCATAGGCGGCGACGGTCCACTCGGCCTTGCCGTCCCACAAGATTTGCTTGGCTCCGGTTTCGTAGGTGCGCGCACTGGTCAATTGCAATGAGCTCGTCGGCGTTATGGAAAAGATCCCGGCGACGGCGGGATCGAAAGCCGTCGCGTACATGCTGTAGAACGTCAAGTTCGGGATCGGCTCGTAGGTGTAAGCCGCGCGATAGGACACCGGCGCCCAGTTTTTGGTGAACGGCTGCCCGGCGGGGATTGTACCGTCGAAATTGGACCCGCTCCGCGCCAGCCTGAAGTCCTCCAGGCGCACGCCGCCGATCAACGCGAACTGCGATGTAATCTTGAGACGGTCTTCGAACGATCCTGCGAGATCGTCGAGCCGGCTGTTCCGAGTGTCGTATTCGAGGTCGCCATAAGTTCCAGGACTTGGATTGACGACCGACACCGTGTCGTAGGCGTCAGAGGGCAACGGCGTGCCAAAATATTCGTCGCCAAAATGCTCACTGAAAGTGATCTTGTTGCTGCTGGTCTGCAGTTGGGCGGCAAACCGATTGTCCATGCCAAATAAACGCGAATCCCAAGTGAAATCGGCATTGTTGCCGACGATGTGTTGATCATGCGCCACCGCAAAGCGATCGCGCTCGATCGTCGAAGTCCCGTTATCGAAGGCGTAGGTTTCGCTGTCGAGCCAGTTTCGTCGCGCCTGATAGTAGTAAACCTGGTCTTTCACGGTGACGTTGTTAAGCGGCGCCCACTCAAAACCGCTGCGCAGCCACAAATCCTGACCGCCGGTCGCGTTGTCGGCCACGTTGTAATTGGTCGACAGGGTCCGCGAATTGATCGTAACCGGCCCTATGATCGAACCGTCGAACGTGTTGACGGCCGCGCCCGAGACGACGCCGCTGATGCCGTGCGATCCAGCGAACGAAGTTGGGACCAATGGCGTGCCCCAATAGGCGTGGCCGGAATCCTTCTTGTATTCGACCGCCACGAATGTCTTGAAATTATTGGTGACGCGGTAATTCAATTGCATAGCGAGACCCGTCAGATCGCGGAAGTCGCCATCGATAAAACTGTTCAATTTCGAGCCGGTCGCATCGAAGCGATAATCGAGGCCCTGCACCCGTGTGCTGCCGCCGGAGCCGAAATGCGAGCGGATCGAGCCCATCGAATCCACGGAGACATCGGCCTCGTTCTGCACCGGCCCCGTGGTCGGTTGCCGGCTCACATAATTGACCGAACCGCCGATCGCATTCAGTCCCGACATCAGAGCCGACGGACCTTTGAGAAACTCGACTTGGTCGAGATTGGCCGTGTCCATCCAGCGCGCGGTGATATCCGAGGGACCGGTCCAGATGCCGTTGTAGAGCGTGTTGACTTCAGAGCCGGAAAAACCCCGCATCGAAAAGTTGGCCGGCGCGCCGGCTGAGTCCCCAGCCAACACGCCGACCGCGCCCTGGGCGGTATCGGTGGTGGTGCGATAACCCTGCTCCCGCATCGTCTGCGCAGTGACGATATCGACCGACGCCGGCGTTTGGAGAACCGGAAGGCCCAACCTGCTTGCACTTGTCGCAACGGTGTTGAGCGGCGTCATCGGCACGCCTGCCAAAGGTTGAGACGGCGGCGGACCGGACGCCGGCACTGGCGGCGCTCCGTTCGGATTCGGCGCCGGAAACGACACGGCGTCGGCGGGAGGTTTCCTCACCTGGTCGCGATGCCTCGGGCGTTTTGCCGTTATGCTGATCTGCGGAAGAGTTTTCTGACCCGCCGCCGCTGGCGTTGCCGCGATTTGCGCGACGGCGGGACATGCCGCCGTCAGCGCGGCTGCCGCTGTCATCGCCGATGTCGAAATGAGAAGAGAATGAAATAGCCGAGAGCGGCCGCGCGCGGCCGCGATTTCTGACAGGTGACACGTTACGCACCAACGGCGAAGAACGTACCTGTCACCGCGATTTTGGCTGATCGGCGGTCCCATTCGCCCCTGGTGCGGACCGCAAAACAACCGGACTCTACGTTGACGTCAGGACACCCCGCCCGACGCGTTCGCGCGTGACTCGTTGCTGGTGGCAGATCTCCTGGCTCGCGGGTCGCTGTCTTGGGCCGCCTTCCCAGGAGCGTTAGCCGCTCCCAGTGGCAAACTTGGCCGTAAACTCGCCGCTTACAGTTGCGGGGGCAGCCGCGGCATAGCGCGCATAAACATGCGCACGCACCGCGTTCCCTTTTGATCCCTTGCGGGAACCACCGCTGGCGATAGTGGCGGCGTCCGCGAAAACGGTCAAGCGGATTCAACTGGCGGCAAATTTAGAACCGTTACAGCGCCGCAAAGTCGATCGGCTTATGGCGATCGAGCGTGCGACTAACCGGCGGCAAGGGATATTTGAGACCGGTCGCGCAATTAAACAGCACCGCCTGTTCGCTGTTTTTGACGCGCCCGTCGGCGAGGCTGTGCTTGTACGCCGCATAAGTCGCGGCGCCTTCGGGGCACATCAGAAAACCTTCCTCGCGCGCCACCTCGTCGAGCGCGGATGCGATCGCGTCATCGGTGACAGCGATGGCAAAGCCGCGGCTCTCGCGCACCGCGCGCAGGATCAGGAAATCGCCGACCGCCTGCGGCACGCGAATGCCCGACGCGATGGTCTGCGCATTCTCCCAGCGCGGCGCGTGTTCGACGCCCTCCTCGTAAGCGCGCACCATGGGCGCGCAGCCGGCCGCCTGCACCGCTACCATGCGCGGCCGCTTGCCGCCGATGAAGCCGATCGCCTCGAGCTCGGCGAAGGCCTTCCACATGCCGATCAGCCCGGTGCCGCCGCCGGTCGGATAGAAGATGACGTCGGGCACCTGCCAGCCGAGCTGTTCGGCAAGCTCGAGCCCCATCGTCTTCTTGCCTTCGATCCGATACGGCTCCTTGAGCGTCGAGACATCGAACCAGCCGGTTTTGGCTTTGCCCTCGCCGACGATCTTGCCGCAATCGTCGATCAGGCCGTTGACGCGATAGACCGTGGCGCCTTGCAGCCCGATCTCGCTGACATTCACCTCCGGCGTGTCTTGCGGGCAGAAGATCGTCGACTTGATGCCGGCATGGCTGGCGTAAGCCGCGAGCGCAGCACCTGCATTGCCGTTGGTCGGCATCGCCATGTGCTTGATGCCGAGCGCTTTCCCCATCGACACCGCCATGACCAGGCCGCGCGCCTTGAACGAGCCCGTCGGCAGCCGGCCTTCGTCTTTGACCAGAAGCTCGCCGCCGCCGAGTTTCGCTGAGAGCTTCGGCAACGGCAAAAGCGGCGTCATTGTTTCGCCGAGGCTGACGATGTCCTCCTTGCGCCGCACCGGCAGCAATTCGCGGTAGCGCCACAGGTCGGGCGGCCGCTGCGCGAGCGCATCCTTGCTTAACGCCGCTTTCACGCCGTCGAGATCGTAACGGACCAGAAGCGGCTTGCCGGCGCGCGACAGATTGTGAATCTCGTCGGCGGCGTAGCGCTCGCCGGTGAAGGAACATTCGAGATGGGTGACGAAGGTTTTACGTTCTGTGGTCAGGTTGTCATCGTAGAGCAAATCCGGCCTCCGGCGCTGGCGGGAACCGCAGCGTAAACGGCGCGGCGCGCGGGGTCTACTTTGTCTGAAGCTAGGCCGCCTCAGAGGCGGCCGCCGCGCAACCACGCTCGCGCTTTTCGATCGCTTTTTCCCGATGGACAGCGCCGCATCGCACTGGCTAAGGTCTCGGCCGCGAGTAAGAAAAAATGCCGAACAACCAGCCGAACAATCGGAACTACGACATCATCATCATCGGCGCCGGTTCCGCCGGGTGTACGCTCGCCGGGCGGCTGTCCGAGGATAAAGGCCGCCGCGTGCTGCTGCTTGAAGCCGGCGGCTGGGACGACGACCCATGGATCAAAATTCCGCTCGGCTGGCCGCGCTTACTCCTCAACCGCAGGCACGACTGGATGTATTTCGCCGAACCCGAGGCGACGACCGGCGGGCGCGGGCTTGAATGCGCGCGCGGCCGCGTCATCGGCGGCTCATCCTCCATCAATGCCATGGCCTATGTGCGCGGCCACCAGGGCGACTATGAGCGCTGGGCGGCGTCCGGACTGGCGAACTGGTCTTATGCGCACGTGCTGCCCTATTTCCGCCGCCAGGAATCGTGGAAAGGCGGACCGAGCTTCTATCGCGGCGGCGACGGACCGCTTTCGACCCGAATGACGGGGTTCTCCGATCCGCTGGTCGACGCCTACGCCGCCTCCGGCCGCGCCGCGGGCTACAAGGCGACGCCGGATTATAACGGCGCACAACAAGAGGGTTTCGGCGTCTGGCAGATGACGTCGAAGGACGGCCGCCGCGCTAGCGCCGCCGATGCCTATCTGCGCCCGGCGCTCGCGCGCAAGAACCTCAGCGTCGAGACCAATGCGCTCACGACCAAGATCGTCTTCGACGGCCGCCGCGCCGCAGGCGTCGAGTATATAAAGAATAACGAGACTGTCACCGCCTATGCCGCGCGCGAGGTGATCTTGTGCGGCGGCGTCATCAACTCGCCGCAGCTTTTGATGCTCTCAGGCATCGGCGATCCGGCGGAACTTGCCGCGCACGACATCGCTGTCAAGGTCGCGCTGCCCGGCGTCGGCAAGAATTTGCAGGATCACATCTCGGCGAGCATCGCCTATGCGCGCAAGACACCGGGACCGTTCCACCGCGCCATGCGCTACGACCGCATCGTGCCGGCTTTGGCGCGCGCTTATTATCGCGGCGAAGGTATCGCCAGCGACCTGCCCGGCGGCATCATGGCGTTCCTCAAGAGCCGCCAGGATTCGCTCCTGCCCGACGTGCAACTGATCTTCAACGCGGCGCCGATGACGGCGCATCCATATTTCTGGCCGTTCCGCAAGGCTTACACCGACGGCTATTCCTGCCGCGCCGTGGTGCTGCGGCCGGAAAGCCGCGGGCGGGTCGAGCTCGCCTCGGCCGATCCGAGGAAGCCGGTCCGCATCCGGCAGAATTTTCTGGCGACCGACAATGACTGGAAGACGCTGCGCACAGGGCTGCGCATCGCCCGCGACGTGTGCCGGCAGGCGCCACTGCAGCCGTTCATGGATCGCGAGATCGCGCCGGGCGAGACGAGCACCGACGACGCCAGTCTCGACGCCCATATCCGCGCCAATTCGATCACCGTCCACCATCCGCTCGGCACCTGCAAAATGGGGCTGCCGTCCGATCCGCTCGCTGTGGTCGATCCGGAGCTGAAAGTGCTCGGCGTCGACGGCCTGCGCGTCGTCGACGGCGCCGTGATGCCGGATCTGGTCGGCGCCAATATCAACGCCCCGATCATCATGATCGCGGAAAAAGCTGCCGACCTGATCCGGGGCCGGCAGCCGCTCGAAGCGGTGCGAATTGCCGGCGCCACCGAATTGTCACGGCAGTGACCGGCGTCCGCCGCCGCCGCGGCGCGCTCGCGCCGCAAAACCTGCCAACAAAAGCCCGATAAACCGGGTGTCGCATAACCCCTGGAACAGGCTTCACAATCCTGTCACGCCCCCCTATAAACTACCGGCCATCGCCGCACTGCGGTATTGAGTCGAGGTGGGAGCGGTCAACTTGAACGCTCATGTGTCGCCATCGGGCTGGCCCGCGCTGGTTCTCAACGCGGACTTTCGGCCGCTGAGCTATTACCCACTGTCGCTGTGGTCCTGGCAGGACGCCATCAAGGCCGTCTTTCTCGAACGCGTAAACATCGTCGCTAATTACGACCGCGCGGTGCATTCGCCGAGCTTCGAGATGAAGCTGCCGAGCGTGGTGTCGCTGAAGACTTATGTGAAACCCTCGACGCATCCCGCCTTCACGCGGTTCAACGTTTTTCTGCGCGACCGCTTCATCTGCCAATATTGCGGCGCCCGCGACGACCTGACCTTCGATCATTTGCTGCCGCGCTCGCGCGGCGGGCACACGACCTGGGGCAATGTCGTCGCCGCCTGCTCGCCGTGCAATCTGCGCAAGGGCAATCTGACGCCAGACGAATGCAAAATGTGGCCGTCGCAGCGGCCGTTCCAGCCGTCGGTGCAGCACCTGCATCGGAACGGCCGGCTGTTCCCGCCCAACTATCTGCACGATAGCTGGCTCGATTATCTCTATTGGGATACCGAGCTCGATCCGTGAGCGGCGGACCAACGCCGCACAAGTGTCGTGCGCGGGACCGAGCCAGCGACCGGACTGCCGTCTGTTTTCGGCCTAACAAAAAAGAACCCCAAGCGAGGACGCTTGGGGTTCCAAGATGATGCATCAATTCAGGCTTGTTGGCAGAGCGACGGGGGTGTCGGGGGATGGGGGTCGCTCGGTCAGCCTGACAACAACACCATAAGAGCGCGAAACCGATCACTCTACTGTCTATAGGTTTGACGAATTAGTACGAAGGTTTAGAGCTTGATCCGGAAAAGTGGAAACCGGTTTTCCGAAAAGATCATGCTCCATCAAGATGCTAGAGCGTCAATCGATTCAATATGAAGCGATTGCGCTCTAGAAGCCGGCTTCGTCGAATGGCCTTGCGTTCGGGAATAACGCGGAACTGCTGCGGCCGATAAAATTTTAGGCGACGCAGCGCTTAAAGATACGCGAACGCGCCGGGTCGGCGATCGGGCTGAAGGCGGCGGCGCATCCGAGCGGCACACGCATTGTCGCGGTCGGGATTGCCCCAGAATCATTCGGATTTTGTCGATTCACCGGTGCTGGTGGAGAGCGATCGCCCTTGGCGGTCCGATCGACGGAGGCCGCAGCGGCTTCGCCGATTTTGACGATTGCGGGAGCGGTCGTTGCACTCACGCCACCCGCGATGAAGCAGCTGAGAACGACTGCGCCAAGCGTTTCCTTAAGACCGAACGTCGGATTACAGCGCATGGGCTTCACCGAGTTCGAGTCTGAGATTTGCGCCCGGTGTCGCGCATCGGCAACGCGGAGCGTTCCATGTCGATCACGCGCACGACGCGAACATTGCCGGCCGTCTGGTTACCTTCGAGAAGACAGGACCGCCCGTAATAGGGCCATGTTTGCTCACATGTGCTGGTGCCAATTCTGCTGCCGTTGCCGATATTCTGCTCCACGGTGTTACGGACGTCGGCGGCATTCTGGGCAGTCATTGCGATCGGCATGTCGATATGTGCAACAGTCGACACGCTTCGATCGGCCGGCGGTGACGCGCGTGCTGCGATTTCGGGAGCAAACCCGGGCACCAGCGTGACGATGACCGCGGCGCAGGCTGCTGAAGCTATGACGGCCGCAATTTTCTCGATCATATCGACCTCCCCTCTTGTCGATTGTCGAAGGTGAAACTGCGGCGCCTAGTTGATGCTCGACGCGCGGAAGCGGCCAGCTGCGGTGGACGTCGGCAATGGAATGAGCCGCGGCGCCTGTGCAAGGCGACCTTGCTCCATCGGCAGCACGACGACCTTGGTGCCGACATGGACACGCCCGTACAGGTCGATCACGTCATCGTTGACCATGCGGATGCATCCGCTCGAGACCTGCTTGCCGATCGTGTCCGGCGCGTTGGTGCCGTGAATGCGGTACACCGTGCCGGCGAGATACATCGCGCGCGCACCAAGCGGATTGCCCGGACCGCCCGCCATGAAGCGCGGCAGATACGGCTGCCTGTTCAACATGTCCGCGGGCGGAAACCAGTCCGGCCACTCGGACATACGTTCGATCGACTTCACACCGGACCAGGTGAAGCCCTCGCGACCGACACCGATTCCGTAACGCACGGCCTTGCCGCCGCCGAGCACGAAATAAAGATAGGTGTTCGGGGTATCGACGATCACCGTTCCGGGCGGTTCCGGAGTCCGATAGTCGACCACCTGCCGGCGCAGCCGGGCTGGAGTTTCCGCAGCGATGCCAGCATCGTCCGAGACGCCCAGTGCCGGAGAAGCTATCGCCCCGGAATTTCGATCCATGGACAAGGCCAGCACCTGCGATTGCGCAGTCGTGGTCCAGAGCGCGACGCCGGCGAGCACCAAAGCTGTTCCCGCATTTCGGATAAGCCGATTGATATTTGACATGACGATTCCCCTCCGCCGTATGTGCTTATGTTGATTGTTATTGATAAGTCCGATCGACGCCGGCTTGCCGCAGCAGCTCCGACATCCGTTTGCGCGCGTGAAACATCCGCGTCTTCACGGTGTTGGTCGGGATGCCGACGATCTCGGCGGCTTCGTCGATGGACTTGTCGTGGTAATAAACGAGGTCGATGATCTCGCGATGAGCGCGCGACAGGTGGCTCATGCACTCGCGCATGATGGCGACGCGGTCCATCTTCTGCGCGGCGACTTCCGGATCGTCGGCGGTATCGGGGATCGCTTCCGCGGCGACGCCATCGAGCGCGTCGTCCTTGCGCCGGCGCAGCGCAGACAGCGCCTTGAAGCGCGCAATACCCAAGATCCAGGTCGATACTTGGCTGTTACCGTCGAACCGGCCGGCACTGCGCCATATTTCGACGAATACTTCGTTGACGATATCTTCGGCCAGATCGCCATCGCCGACGATGCGCCACACAAAGCGATGAACGCGTACATTGTGCCGCGCAAACAGGACGCGCATCGCCAATTTGTCATTGTCGGCGATGCGGCCGAGCAACTCGGAATCGCAGCTCTGCTTTGTCGCCGGCAGCGGCCGATGCGCAAAGTCCCCCGGTAGTGCCTTTACACTTTGCATCTTCGTCTCCCCGTCCCCTTGTCATTGGGAACAAGGTTAAGAAGATGAAAACCGCAGCTCTACTGTACGAACGTAAGGGCGCCCTATCGAAAGGGATCGGAAAACGATACGAAAGTTTAGAGGTCCGGCTCCGCCAAGCTAGGAGCGCGGCAATGGCCCTTTTCCGCTCGCCAATAACCGGCGATTTTTGCCAGATATCGGCGACGTCCGAGAAAGGAGGGCAGGATGTGGAACCGCGTGCGCGGCAGGTAGATCGGGAGGCGTGATCATGAAAGAACAGCCCGGGCCACAATCGATCGTTTTCGTGGTCGATGACGACGCATCCTTGCGCGAGGCGCTCAAGAGCCTGTTGCGTTCAGTTGGTCTTCGGGTTGAGGTGTTCGGATCGGGCGCGGATTTCTTGAAGATCAAGCTTCCCGACGCCGCCGCCTGCCTCGTGCTCGATGTGCGGCTGCCCGGCCTAAGCGGGCTCGACTTTCAAGCCGAACTCGCCAAGGCAAACATCCACATTCCGATCATTTTCATCACCGGTCATGGCGATATCCCGATGACCGTGCGCGCCATGAAGGCCGGCGCCGTGGAGTTTCTGACCAAGCCCTTCCGCGACCAGGATCTTCTCGACGCGGTTCAGATTGCGCTCGAACGCGACCGTGCGCGGCGCACCCAGGATGAGACGGTACGGCAACTTCGCACCAATTTCGAGGCTCTGACCCCCCGCGAGCAGGAAGTGATCGGCTTCGTTACGTCCGGCCTGATGAACAAACAGATCGCGGCCGAGCTCGGCGTCAGCGAAATCACCGTGAAGGTGCATCGCGGTAATGTCATGAAGAAGATGGGCGCACGGTCGCTGGCCGATCTCGTGCGAATGGCCGACGCGCTGGGGATTCGGCGCGCGAACCCGGCCTAAACCTTAGTATAGTCAGCCCTACCCATTCTCACCAATAAATCGTCCTAACGTTCAGTGGTGCCTCCGGCGTGGCGCGGTCTAAATGACCGCCAACGCCGATGCGGATTGTAGCGATCCTAGCTATCGGCAGCCGCAGAGACGGCCGAGACTGGGAGAGCTTCAATGAACCACTCGATGGCGACCGCCGACGGAACTACGCACTTCAAGATTGCCGCCTTGGCGATGGTCGCAGCGATCGCGGTTGTGGTTGTCGGCTTCAATGCCAGAGGCGACAACCCCGAAATCGGCGCGGCGCGCGCGGAGAGCAACGTGACGGTCATCAAAGCCGGCCAAGCCACGAAATTTACTGCGCGCTCCGGGATTGAAATTCGTTGAGTTATTTGTTGCCGGCATTCGTCGATTGCCGATGAAGGCCCGGAATTCACGGGACGCGGCCTGTAGAATCTAAACCTAAGTATAGTAAGCCGTGCACCTTATAGTGCCGGAAAGTTCCTATCGTACACTTGTTGCGATATAGCGAGCATTCTATTCTGATGGCCATAATTCAGTGGAATTCAAGGGCGAAAGATTGCAACAGGTGCCAGTGATCTCGATCGTAGACGATGATGAATCCGTCAGGGAAGCCACGAAGTCCCTTGTCCGGTCGCTCGGCTATAAAGCCATGACATTCGGTTCGGCCGAGGAATTTCTCAAATCCGTACATCTGAAAGCAACGGCGTGCCTGATTACCGATGTTCAGATGCCGGGCTTGAACGGCGTGGAATTGCAGGATCGTCTGATTGCCGACGGTCATCGTATGCCGGTGATATTCGTTACCGGCTTTCCGGATGAAAGACTGCAAGGACGCGTTTTGAGAAGTGGCGCGATCGGATACTTACCCAAGCCATTTAACGAAGATCGCCTGATTGCGTGTATCGATGTGGCGCTGGCGAACCACAAAGGCCGCAGCGCCGAGCGCTAGGGCATTTTTCCAAGACGAGAACAAGACGAGAAGCGGACAAGAGTACAGCGCTCAACCGTTATGAACATTTGCGGAAGCAACAATCGGCAGCCTGGCGCAAAAGACCGATCCGTAGGGATTGCGCGGCGAGGCCTGAAGTTGGCCGCCGTGAAGTTCGATGATGGAATGGCAGATCGACAGTCCCATTCCCATGCCGTGCGCTTTCGTCGTGAAAAACGGCTCGAAAATGCGACTCATGTGGCTTGGGTCGATCCCGGTGCCGAGTCTTCCACGATGATCAGTGCGTGATCGGACCCGCCCATCTCCGATTTCACGATCACGACGCGATCCCGATCGGCGACGGAACTTGTCGCATCGACGGCGTTCATGATCAGATTGAGGATGACCTGCTGCAATTGCGTCTGCTCGGCGAGCACGAGCGGCAGGCTATCGCATAATTCGGTTTGCAGGGATACCTGATGGCTCTCCAATTCGCCATGAACGACCGCGAGCACCTCGCCGATGAGGTCGTTGACGTTCAAGAGCTTCATCTCACCATCGTCCTTGCGGAACATCGAGCGGATGCCGGCGATCACCGCGCCGGCGCGATGTCCGTCATCGACGATTCGCTTTAGACAGCCCACGGACTTCGTCGACATCCGGTTGCGGTTTGTCGAGCCAGCGCAGACCGGCATTGGCGTTTGTGACCAGAGCGGCCAGCGGCTGGTTAACCTCATGTGCGATCGAGGCGGTCATCGCTCCCATTGTCGTGTGCCGGCTTACCGCGGCGAGTTCGCGGCGCGAAATTCGCAATTGATCCGCCGTATTCTTGAGATCGGTAATGTCGCGGGCGACAGCATAGATCTTGCCTTTCTCGGCGACCGCTTTCCACGACAGCCAGCGGTACGAGCCATGCTTATCCCGGAGACGATTTTCGAAATGCAGCGTATTGCGGCCGCCGGCGACGCGAGCCTGCTGCGCTCGCGTTTTTGCCAGATCGTCGGGATGGACCAGCCATTCGAAGGTCTTGTTGAGAAGATCTGCCTTCGGACCAGCCTAGCGTCGTCTGCCATGCCGGATTGATCGCGACAGATCGGCCTTCCATGTCGGCAACGACCAGAAGATCCTGCGATACGTTCCAGATTCGCGCCCGCTCCTGAGCCTCCGTTTCGACGCGCTGCTCCAACGTTTCGTTCAAGATACGGAGCGCTTTCTCGGCCTCGATCTGTTCGTTGACATCCGTGAGCGTACCGAACCAGCGGACAAGTTCGCCGGCCTCGTTGCGGATAGGTAGCGCGCGCGACAGAAACCAGCGGTAAGTGCCGTCCTTGCCACGAAGTGGAAAAGTATCTTCCCAGGGCGAGCCGGCCGCGAAAGCATTGACGCATGTCGACGACGACACGGTCGACATGGTCGGGGTGGTGCACTTTCTGCCATCCCCAGCCCTGCATTTCCTCCAATGTCGTTCCGGCGTAATCGTGCCAACGCTTGTTGTACCAATAGGTCGAGCCCTGCGCGTCCGCCGTCCAGGCGAACTGGCTCATATTGTCGGCGAGCTCGCGAAATCTGGTCTCGCTTGCAGCAAGTGCCGCCTCGGCCCGCTTACGCTCGGTAATTTCCTCGGCCACGACATTGACACCGAGAATGCCGCCATCGGCAGCTTTGAGAGGGTGCCAGTTGGTAACCCACACGCGCTCTGCGTTTCCGCCGTCAGGCCGTTGGCCATTGACTTCGATGCCGGTGATCGACTCGCCGGTCCGCAAAATCGCCGAACGATATTTTCGACCTGGTCGGCGACTTGCGGGACCGTATCCCGCACCGTGCGGCCAATATGGTCGGCGACTGAAATCCCGCAGATTTCCGTCAAATGCCGGTTGATCTGCAAATATCGGCAATCGGGAGTGAGAAATGCAAGACCGATCGGGGCGGTTTCGTAAAGAAGCTTCAGTTCCGGCGTTCGCGCCTCGCTCTCCTTGAGCGCGGCCTGGTGCTGTCGCCGCTCGGAAAACAGCGCAGCAAGTACGAGCGAGCACAGCGAAACCGCCAATATGCAGGCTTGGGCCGCAAGAATTCGTTCGGTGGCTCGGAAAATTTGAGTCACCGAAAGTGCCGATGCCGAAAGTCGTCGTCCAAACAATTGTAAAGGCGACGATGAACGAGGCCGCGGCGGAGAAAACCGGCCGGCAACGTGCCGCAAGCCACAGCAGTAACGGAAACAGCATCGCAATGGAAACGACAGTCGCCCAAGGTTCGCGCGGCAGGAAAATGATAAGCCCGCACATCGCGGTGAGCGATCAAGAAGCGCCACGACTGCCTTCGACCGATTCCCGCCGCGGCGGCGGATCTCGCACCGCGACGCCTAACCCGATCAGCAACGGCGCGACCGTGATGATTCCGAGTGCGTCGGACGTGAACCAATGATGCCAAATGGTCAGTGGGCGCCGTCCGAACTGTGGAACAACACATAGCCCGCCGTTCCGCCTATTCCCGATACGGCGGTCCCAAAGATCGCCGCCATAAGCAGTCCGAGCACGTGGCGCAGCCTGCCAAGGCTGAACGACGAACCGAAGTAAAACTCGATCAGGGCCGCCGTGAGTACGGCCTCACCGGCGTTGCAGAAAGCGAAGACGATGGCGCTCCAGATGGTCCGATCGCCCAAAAGATTGGCGACGATGGTTGCGGCCATTGCGCCGATCGCCACCGGCAATCGCGCGCCGGGCCCAAGTGCGATCAGGATTCCGGCCGCGACCCCCGCGGCAGGCCAGAACACCGCGACGCCGTCAGGTTTGGTCAGAAGGGCAAGGCTCAGCCTTGCCGCCAAAAAATAGGCTACGCCCACCGCGGCGGCGAGACTGATGGAGCTGACCCATCGGTTCGTTGGAGCGGCGAAGGCGGACAGCTGATGCTCGACCTGTTTTTGCAAATTGCGCAATACAAGCCCCTCAACTTTCCAAATTCTTGCACGCCCTGGAGAACGACGCGAGTCGATATGTGTCCGGTCAATGTTATAAAAATGGCCTAGGCCGCCGACCGCAGCCCGACGATTTTACACTTTTTGAAGCGCACATCCGTTGAATAGGACACCCTTGTGCGGTGCGCTGCACCGCACAAGCGATACGCATCAAAAAAGGCCGCCTGCGGTGTTCCCACAGGCGACCTCAGTCTTATTTTTGTTTGTTGGCGAGCTTGTTTCAGTTCCTTTGCGGGACCGCGGGCTGCGGCGCCGAAGCTTGCGGCTGGGCGAGCTGCGGATTGGCGGCGAGATAGTCCTCATAAGTGCGGCCGGCATAATCCGGAGTCGTCGGCACCACCGACATCGGCACCGCGGTTGCCGCGACCGGCGTCGTCGGGACCTGCGTCGTATCGGCGCTGTAGGTAGCGTTGACCGAAGCGCTGGCCGATTCCTTGGTGCAGACGTCGGCAAACACAACGAGGCCGGACGGCGTGTAGGTCTTGGTCAGGCAGGTGCACGGGCCGGGCGCGGGGCCGTCGTCGACGTCGGCGGGCACCACTTCTTCAGTCACGTCGTCGAACACGACCCAGACGCCGCCGCGGAACACCCAGTGATGATGATGGTGATGGTGGTCGGGTGGGAAGATCGGATGCGGTCCCGGGAACGGTCCCGGACCTGGATCGGGAACATTGTAAATCGGAATGATCGGAATGAACGGGGGGCGATGACCGGGGGGCGGCCCTGGAATGATCGGGGTAAAGGTGCGGCCACCGTGACCGGTAAAGCTGGCGAAATGGCCGCCGAAGGATCGGCCGCCGAAGCCGCCGCCGCCGACACGGCCGAAGCCGCCGCCGCCACCACCGATGCGGCTGATACCGCCGCCGCCGAAGCCGCCGAAACCGCGAGCGTCGGCCGATTGCGAAGCAAAGGATGCCACGGCAATCGCCGCAGCAGTGAGACTGATGAGCATTTTCCGTGACATGGTCGTTCTCCGCGTTGGGGGTTCCACAACTAGTGGGTTTGGCTTCCACTAAACGGTGGGACAGCCACGCCGGAGAAAGGTTCGAGCGGAATTCCGGACCGCGAAATCAGCGCGATTTCGACGGTTAATAAGGACTTGTAACAAGGGCTTGGCGAAATCCAGCCAAAGCGCGTCAAATGAAGCCACGCGGAACTAGGTTTGGCAGGACCACGCATTGCGGAACCCACGCAACCGCACCGCTCCTTGCCCAAACACGTCCAAAAGCAGACACTTACGGGAAGCCGCCTGTTCCCGGATCGCGCGCGCAAATCTTTTTCGGTTTCTTTTGAACCTGCGCGCCAGCCCGGCTGCCTAATTGATGAGGCCGATCATCCGGCAATGCAGACGATTGCGGACGAGATTCTGATCGCAAAGATCGCCAAGGGCGATCGGCCCGCCATGGAAGCCTTGTTCGCGCGCTATCGCATCCGGGTCTTCAAATTCGTGCTGCGCATGGTGCGTAACGAGGCCATCGCGGAGGAGCTGAACAGCGACGTGTTCCTCGATGTCTGGCGGCAAGCCGGAACTTTCGAGGGACGTTCGGCGGTCTCCACATGGATTTTCAGTATCGCCCGCTTCAAGGCGCTCAACGCCCTGCAGCGCCGGACGGAAGCGGAACTTGATGACGCAACGGGCCGACGCAATCGAGGACGACGCCGATGACCCCGAAACCGCGCTCGCCAAGAAGGACAAAGCCGCCGTGCTGCGGCAGTGCCTTGGTGAACTCTCGGCGGAGCATCGGGAGATCGTCAACCTCGTCTATTATCAGCATAAATCGGTGGAAGAAGTTTCTGGAATTGTCGGCATCCCGGAGGCGACCGTGAAGACGCGGATGTTTTACGCGCGCAAGAAATTGTCCGAGCTGCTGACGGAGCGCGGCATCGAGCGGGGTTGGCCATGAATCCGGTGAACGGCAATCCGGCGAACAACAACGGGGGCAACGAGCCGAGCGAGATCGAGCTCATGTTGCCCTGGTATGCCGCGGGCACGCTGAACCGTCGCGAGGCGGCGCAAGTGGAAGCGGCGCTCGCCAATGATCCGGAGCTCGCCCGCCGCCTCGAATGGGTGCGCGCGGAATTCGCGCAAGAGATCTATATCAATGAGGAAGCGGCCTCACCGCCGGACAACGACGTCAAGGCGCTGTTCGCCAAGATCGACGCGTTGCCGGCGCGGCGGCCGGCAGCGGCGGCGGCACAGACGAGCCTCGCGAGTCTCGCCGACCGCATCGCCGAATTTTTTGCCGCATGCTCGCCGCGCACGCTGGCCTGGTCGGCGATGGCGGCGGGGCTCGCCATCGTGCTGCAGGCCGGATTGATCGCCGGCATCCTCTTCAAGGCGACCTCGCCGGGCGGCTATGAAACGGCCGCGGCGCCGACGAACGCGCCGGGCGACGGCACTTATGCCCTGATCCGCTTCCAGCCGCAGGCCACAGCCGCCGATATCGCGAGCTTCTTGGCGGCAAACAAGCTGAGCATTGTCGAAGGGCCGTCCGGCGGCGAGCTCTACCGGGTGCGCGTCGCACCGACCAAGCTCGCCAAGCCGGAACTGACGGACATCGTGAAGAAGCTGCAGGACGACAAGGTCATTGGCTTCATCGCCGTAACGGACTGAACAACGAACGCGATCACCCAGCGGGAGCCTGCCATGCGAAGCAACTTAGCAAGGCCGCGGCCGGTTCAAAACGTGTTGCTCACAGGCTTGCTGGTCGCCGCCTGCTGTATCGGCGGGTCGAGCTCGGCATCGCTTCACGCGTTCGGCTTCGGCCATGCGGGCGGTTTTGCGCGGCCGATGGGGCCGCCGGTATTGCGGTCGCTGCCGCCGCCGCGTTTCGGCGGCGGCCATCCGGGCCGGCCTCCCGGTTGGGGCGGCTGGCCGCCGCGGCATCCGCCGATCATGGGCGGCGGCGCGGTTGGCGGCGGCACGGTTGGTGGCGGCTCCGGCGGCGGCAACAATGCGAACAGCCGCGACATTCACAACAACGGCAACGGCGCCGGGCCGACGCCGCCGGTCGCGCAAACCGATCAGCCCTTCATCGCCAACGAAATCATTACCGCCTTTGCGCCAGACACGACGCCGCAAGCGATCGATCAATTGGCGCGCCGGTACGATTTGACGCAAATCGAAACGCAAAGCTTTGCTTTGCTCGGCGGAAGCCTCTATCGCTGGCGCATCGGCGGCGGCCGTTCGGTGGCCGGCGTGATCGGCGCGCTCGGCAGCGAAAACATCGTCGCCGGCGTGCAGCCGAATTACATTTTCACGCTGCAGCAGGCGGCGACCGCTCCGCGCCGGCGCGCCGGGCGATGCCGCGCAATATGTCCTTGCCGAACTGCAAATCGAGCAAGCGCATCGGATCGCAATAGGGCGAAATGTCCTGATTGCCGTGATCGATTCGGAAGTCGACGCCAAGCATCCCGATCTCGACGGCAGTGTCGTGAAGAGCTTTGATGCGCTTGGCGGCGACGCGACACCGCACCTGCACGGCACCGAGATGGCCGGCGCCATTGCCGCGCACGGCAAACTGATGGGCATCGCGTCGGGCGCCCAAATGCTGGCCGTGCATGCCTTCGACGACAATCCCGGCATCGCCAAAGGCAACTCGTTCGCCATCTATAAGGGCCTGCAATGGGCCGCCGACAATAACGCGCGCATCGTCAATATGAGCTTCGCCGGCCCGGCGGATCCGACATTGCGGCGGCTTATCGCCGCGGCCTATGACAAAGGCATCGTGCTGATCGCGGCTGCCGGCAATGCCGGGCCGCAGTCGGAACCGCTCTACCCGGCCGCCGATCCGAACGTCATCGCCGTGACCGCAACCGACAGCGACGACCACGTCTTCAAGATGGCCAATCGCGGCCGCTATATCGCGGTCGCCGCTCCCGGCGTCGATATCCTCGCGCTCGCACCGGGCGGCGCCTATCAGCTCTCGACCGGAACCTCGATCGCCGCGGCGCATGTCAGCGGCATCGCTGCGCTCTTGCTCGAACGCAAGCCGTCGCTAAAGCCGCGCCGACATTCGCGCGGTGCTGATCGCCACCGCCAAGCCGCCCGGCCCGCCGATGCCGGATTCGGATTTCGGTGCGGGCCTGGTGAGCGCCTATCGCGCCGTCACCTGGCTCGACCGCAACACGCCAGTTGCCAAAGACGTCAACGACCAAGCCAAGCAGCAACATGAGCTTCGTCGCGTTCGAACCTTTCGCCCGACCGACAATCTAACCCCTTGCAGGCTTGAGCTCTGCAATCCCTCGCAAATATCGTGGAGGCGAGCATGTCGATCCATTACGAACACACGCAACGCGGCACGTTGATGATCGTGACGGTGCTGATCATCGCCGTCGTGCTCGCGGCCTTCGCTTATAGCAGCACCGGATCCGCGCGCTGGACCAGTTCCGCGGTGGCACTCGGCATGGTGATCCTGGCGTGGCTGTTTTCGTCGCTCACCGTCATCGTCGACGACAACGAAGTGCGCTGGTATTTCGGGCCGGGCGCCTGGAGCTACCGGATGGCGCTCTCCGACATCGCGGCCGCGCGCGTCGTGCGCAACAGCTGGGTCAACGGCTTCGGCATCCGGATGGGGCCGGGCTTTCGCCTGTACAATGTCTCCGGGCTCGACGCCGTCGAGCTCGAATTAAAGAACGGCGAAGTCCGCCGCATCGGCACCGATGACGCGCCGGCACTTGCCGCCGCGTTGCGGCATGACTGAAATCGCGGCAATGCGGCGCTCACGCCAGGAGCGCCGCATGCGATGCAAGATCGCCGGCGCAGGGCGCCGCCGTCAATCGCTTATTCCGCCGCCGGACTGGCATGCACCGCATTGTCGGGCGCACCATTGGCTCTCGCGCCGCCGCCCGTCGTCGAGGCATGATTCTGCGCCGGGAGCTGCGTTTGCGGCAGGGACTGCGAACGGCTGAGCGGCAGGCGCGGCGTTTCGCCGGCCGCCTCATCGCGACGTGACGATCCCTCAAAGCGCGCATTTTCTTCGATCGACAGCGAACGATGAAAAATATCGCCCTCGACGATGGCGCTGCTGTTGAGCTTGACGCGGTTGGCGTGGATGATGCCCTTGAATTGGCCGCCGACGGTCAAATCTTCCGCCACGAGGTCGCCCTCGACTTCCGCGCCTTCTGCAATCAGAACGGTCGAGGCCCGCAATTCGCCCTCGACACGCCCGAATATCTTGACGGTTCCCTCGCCAGAGATCTTCCCGACGACGCTCATGCCGGCACTGATGGAGGAAATCTCATCCGACGCATGCGGCGACGTCGCGCCCGATGATGCAGGCTGCGCAACGGCCACGCGCTGAAACTGTTGCACCGGCGCCGGTATACGTTCGCTCTCGGATGGACTGCCGTCTTTGGGTTTTCCGAACATCTAGAACTCCTTCTCTCTTTTCACTGTCTTTGCCGCTGGAAGCCTGAAGTGTCAGATCGCATAATAGATGCGGTGGAAGCGATGGCCGAGCCCGCTCAAGACTTCGGCCGCCGTCGACTTGGTTGCCGCCGCAAGCTCATCGATGCCGACTTGTGCGCCGATCAGCGTCACCATGGCGCCGTAGCGCGCGACCGCCGGATCGGGCAGATCGGTCACATCAATCGGCAACAGATCCGTCGACGGTCGTCCCGCGACCGGGCAGCGGTGGCCACCGACGACGGCCGAAAGCTTGCCGTCCGCGGCACCGGCAGCCGTGGATAGCCGTCGGCATAGCCGACTGAAACCAAAGCCAGCCGCGTCTGCCGCTTCGCGGTCCAACCGGCATTGTCGGCGATGGTTTCGCCGCGCGCCAAATCGCGGACTTGCACGATCCGCCCGCGCAACTCGATGCACCGCCAGCATGGGATTGGTCTGCCCGGGCGTCGGATTGACGCCAAAAAGCGCAGCACCGGCGCGCACCAGATCGAAATGTATTTTCGAAGCGGAGAAGATGCCGGACGAATTGGCCAAGGACGCAGGCACGCCGTCATAGAGCCGGCGCAGATCGCGGAACAGGCCGATCTGGCGATCGCTTTGCGGGTGACCCGGTTTATCGGCGTGATCGAGATGGCTCATCAGCAATGTGATGCCGTGGTTTGAGGTATTGAGCCGCTGCGCGAAAGCAACCGCCTCTTCCATCGAGAGCCCGAGCCTGCTTTCGCCGGTGTCGACATTGAGCGCGCAGCCGCCCATCCATTGCCGCTCGGCGACGAAGACATCCCACTCGGCCATTTCGATCGCGCTATTGATGACCGGCCGCGCATTGACGTCGGCGAAAGCCGGCCCGGTTCCCGAGTAGAACCCGTTGAGCACATAAATCGTCGCGCCCGGAGCGACGGCGCGAACCCGTCTCGCTTCCGGAATATTGGAAACAAAAAAAGTCTTGCAGCCGGATTTGGCCAAGGCGCCGGCAACCGGATCGATGCCGCAGCCATAGGCATTGCCTTTGACCACGGCGGCGCATTCGGCCTCGGAGCGCTTGCCGAGCATTTCCCAATTGGACGCCAGCGCCGTCAGATTGAACTTGAGGATGCCGCAGGCTTCCGCTTCCGGCGGCCCCTCAAGGGTGACGCAGGCCGCAAGCCCTTTATTATTGACGACGAGCCGGCCGCCTTTATTGATGATTTTGCCGTCGACCGAGCCTTCGACGACGACTTTGGCGCCCGATTCGATGGTCAAGCTGCCGAGCAGATTGCCGCGCACATGCAGCGTGCAATTCTTTTGCACAATCGTGTCATTGACGACAGAGCCGTGGATATCGGATGGGGTGCTGATCAGCAGCAGCCCTTCCTCCGCTTTCTGTGCTGAAAGCATTGCGGCAATCGATATGAAAGGCCGGATTCCCCACGGACCCAGCCTTACAAAAATACCTGCCCCGCCGTGACACTGCAATGACGAAGATCGCGCATTCCACCGCTCACTGCACGATCCGGCAAACACCCGTCCCGGACTTTGATGCTGGACGGCAACCGCTGTTAGGAAAGACCGTGCGCAATCAAAAAATCATGCGCAATCAGAACGCTGGAGCGTCAATCGAAGCAATTGGAACTGACTGACGCTCCGGGCTAGGCTGCCGCTTCCTTGTGCACGCCGGAAAAATTCGGCGCCACCTCGGCCATGAAGCGGGCCATCTCGTCCTTGACCTGTTCGTGCGGCTTCATGCCGACGTTGAAGTAGAGAATGACCTCGTCGTAGCCTGCCGCCTCGACTTTTTTCAGGATTTCGGTGATGCGGGCGGGCGTGCCGAGCAGCACCGAATTCTCGGTCAGATCCTCCGGCTTCACCTTGTGCAACCGTTCCACCATGTCGATGAAATAGCGATAGCTCGGCGGCGCGGTCTTCGGATCGCTCGGGAAGGCCGGGATCACGCATTCTTTGTAATAGCGGATCTGGCGGGCGCGCTGCGCGTCTTCCTGCGCTTTGGTGTCGGCGAAATGGGCGAAATAGCTGCACATCATGCGGCCGGGCTTGGTGCCGTATTTGGCGCAGGTCTCGCGATAGAGGTCGGCGACTTGCTTGAGCCCGCCATAGCTCATGGCAGCGGCGAACGGCGCCACGATCAGGCCGCAGCCGAGCCGCGCCGCAAGCTCGATCGACGGTTTCGAGAACGATCCGACATAGGTCGGCAGCGGGCGCTGCACCGGTTTCGGCGTGATGCGCACATCGTCGAACGAGTAATGCTTGCCGTGGTGCGAGATGCGGCCGTCCTCCGCCCATAGCCGTCGCACCAGTTCCAGGCCCTCTTCGAAAATGCCCTGGTTGTCGTCGAACGAGACGCGGAACGGTTCATATTCGCGCTTGTCGTAGCCGCGGCCGCAGGCGAAATCGACCCGGCCGTTGGAGAGCAGATCGAGCGTCGCCCATTGCTCGGCGACCCGGATCGGATGATGCAGCGGCAGCACCGTCACCGCCGGCGCCAGCCGGATGCGCGTGGTCTTGGCGGCGACATAAGTGAGCACCATGTCCGGGCAGGACAACACGCCGAGCGAGTTGAAATGATGCTCGCCGATCCAGGCCGAGTGCATGCCGAGCTTGTCGGCTAAGAGCGCCTCGGCGGTAATATCGGCGACGAACTGGTTCGACGTCCGCGAATTGTTTTCGTAGTGATTGTCGCTCAGCGTGAAATAGCCGAAGTCCATCGCTTCCTCCTGCTCATGGTTTCCTCCTCCGATGGCACTTAAGGCCTCTGGGGCCATCTTAGCCTGCACGGTCTTGCTTTGCGCCGCGCCTAATTTTTTCTACGATAGTTGAAATTGCATCTGTTGTAAATGCAATAATAAGCCGGATCCCGAAACCCCGAGCAAAACGCAGTAAGACTTTGACCGAAATCGGGGATTCAATTAGATGGACCGCGTTGGCTTCGTTCCACCACTTTCGTTTTTGGGACCAACCGTCACGTGAAGCGCCCCACCACGCTCGATCTCGCCGATTATCTGCCCTATCTCATCAACCGGGTCGGCAGCATCATCGCCGATCAGTTCGGCAGCGAGGCGCTGGCACCGCATCATTTGAGCATCGCGATGTGGCGCGTCATGGCGGCGCTCGCGGCCGGCGGCAGCGCACCCGGTAGCCTGCGCCAAATCGATCTTGCCGATCTGACCAGCATCGATTCCTCGACGCTGTCGCGGCTGGTGACGCGGCTGGTGCGCATGCGGCTGGTCACAAGGAGCCGTTCGGCCAGGAGCAACCGCGAAGTCTCGGTCGAGCTTTCGGCGAAGGGCAATGAACTCGTCGCCCGCCTGATCCCCATCGCCCGCCAATATGAAGCCGCCGCCATTGCCGGCCTGTCGCGCGAAGAGCTCGACGTGCTCAAAAGCTGCCTCAAGCGGGTCTATGGCAACATGAAAAGCCGATCGGACGCCCGCTAAAATCTCGCCAATGCCGCGCCGGGTAGCGCGCCGAAATGGGCGCGTGCCCCACCGGCCGTCCTTCGACCTGCGCCGCAATGCCACTTTCCTTTGCGCAAGCGCTGACTTACGCTTTCGCCGACAATGGCGCCCCCGCAGTGCGCCACTCAGAAATATCCGGGAGGGAACGATGGCGGCCGCGTCCGAAGTTCAGGTTTCACAATTTCTCGACGAGCATGGCGTCGGCGCGTTCCAGATCAAGCTGATCTTCTGGACCATCATTATCGCGATGATCGACGGCTACGATATCGGCGCCGTGGCCTTTGCCGCGCCGCGCCTGATCGCGGAATGGCATGTGCCGCCGAAGGAACTTGGGCTGGTACTGAGCGCCAGCAATATCGGCGTGTTGTTCGGCTCGCAGATCTTCGGCTGGGTCGGCGACCGCTACGGCCGCAAGACAGCGCTCATCCTGTGCAACCTGCTGTTCGGCGTCTTCACCTTCATCGCCGCCTATTCGACCAACCTGACCGAAATGACCTGGCTGCGCCTGATCGCGGGCTTGGGCATCGGCGGCGTCATCCCGAATATCGTTGCCATCAACGCCGAGTCCGCGCCGCGCAATATGCGCGCGACGCTCGCCATCATCGCCGCCGGCACGGTGCCGCTCGGCGGCGCGGTCGCGGGCTTCGTCAGCGCGGCTTTGGTGCCGACGAACGGCTGGCAGATCTTGTTCTATATCGGCGGCATCATACCGATCGTCGCCGCGCTGGCCGCGATCATGGGCCTGCCGGAATCGATCAAATTCATGGCGCTGCACGAGAGCCACCGCGGCAAAATGGAAGCGCTGATCAAGGCGATCCGCCCCGGCTACCAGGTGCCGCCCAATGCGCGCTTCGTCATCGAAGACGAGCAGCAATCGCCGAGCTCCAATCCGATCCATCTGTTCGGCAACGGGCTCGCCGCGATCACGCCGCTGACCTGGCTGATGTTTGCGCTCAACCTGATGGGCTATTTCTTTCTCATCAGCTGGACGCCGACGCTGATGACGGCTGCGCATGCGACGCCGCAGATCGCGGCGTTGTCGGGGGCAGCAATCCAGGTCGGCGGCACCGTCGGCGCGCTGGCGCTGTGCTGGTGGCTGCAACGATATCGCTTCTTCGCCATCGCCATCCTGTTCGTGATCGCGGTGCCGATCGTCGGCTCGATCGGCTATGCGGGTCTGTCGTCGACCACGGCGCTGTTGATTGCGGCCTTCTTTGCCGGCGCGCTAGTGCTCGGCATCCAGTCCGGGATCAACGTTGTCGGCGCGCTGATCTATCCGACCTCGCTGCGCGCCAACGGCTCTGGCTGGCAGCTCGGCCTCGGCCGCATCGGCGCGATCATCGGCCCGTTCCTCGGTGCGTTGTTCGTCGGTCTTCCGGTCGAACAGCTCTATATGTGGTCGGCGCTACCCTTCGCCGGAGGCGCGGTGGTGGCGTTCATCATCTATCTGCTCAATGCCGCTCGCCTGCGGGCACGGCCGGAATTGGCCAAGGCGCAGTAGTCTTCTCCGTCCTCATTCCGGGTTCGCGCTGCGCGCGCCCCGGGATGACGGCGGTTAAAACGGCTCGTAGTCCCGCAGCGCCGGGATCACTTTCTCGCCGAACAGCCGGATCGAGCGCAGCAGCGCGTCCTCGGGCAGATCGGCGAAATTGAATTCGCCGAGGAACACATTGAACAGTCCTGCTTGCGCAGCGGCGCGGATTTTCGCCGCGACCGTCTGCGGCGAACCGATGAAGACGAGATCGTTCTTGAGGAGATACTCGCCGTCGAACAGATGCTGCATGATCTCCGACGCCCCGGGCTCGCCGCGGCCGACGAACATTTTGGCGTGTTCGCGGGCGCGCTCCGCGAAAGTCTCGTCGGGCTTGGCCGGTTTCAAGAAGCCCTCGTAGGCGCGGCTTGCGCGAAATAGCGCATTCTCGATCGCCTTCTCGTCGGTCTCGTCGACATAGACGACGGTGCAATAAGCGATGTTCGGCTTTTGCGGGTGGCCGGCCGCTGTCCAGTCGGCGAGAAACTTGCGGTAGCGCGGCGCGGCATCGGTGCGCGGATAGACCAGAAAATAGCCGGGATTGATGCCGTTTAACGCGCAGAATTCGAGCGTCTGCGGATCGCGGCTCATCATCCACAGCGGCGGATGCGGGTGCTGCACGGGCGGCACCGATATTTGCGCGTTGTCGGTGTGAAAATCGTGACCATGAAACGAGAACGGCTGCACGTCGCCGAAGGCCGCTCGCAGATAATCGACGAATTCGAGCGTCGGCGATTTGCGCGCCCCGTAATCCAGACCGAAGGGACGGAAATAATCCGGATTGATGCCGGGCACGAGCCCAAGCTCCATACGGCCGCCAAGCATCTGATCGACGATGGCGATCTCCTCGGCGAGCCGCAACGGATGATAGAGCGGCACGATATAGCCCATCGGCCCGATGCGAAGCCGTTTGGTCCGCGCCCCGGCGCCGATGGCATAAAGGCTCGGCGATGACATCCAGCTCTCGTCGGGCCGGAAATGATGCTCGACGCAGAACGAATGATCGAAGCCGAGCGCATCGCACAATTCGAGCTCGCGCCACAGCTGCTCGTAGCGCTGATGCGGCGTCATTCCGGGCTTGGCCCAGATGTGGGAGAAGTGGGCGAATTTCATGGGATCCCAGCGAGCGCTGATCGAGTGGTGCCGTGGAGGAAACCACACTAAGCGTTTAAGATATTGAAATCAAAGGAAGCTTCAGTGCGACAATTTGAGCCCTACCCTCACGCCTACCCTTACAATTTTCGGCGAATGAAATTGCGGCATAATCACACGGCGTCTCAATCTGCGGCGCAATGCGATAGAGAATACCCGTGGCTGTCGGGGGGCGCTATGGTATTATTCCGGTCAAAGTCTTGGGGGGCAATCCTATGCGATTCATTGCGTTGCTGGTCTGTGCGATCCTATCGAGCACTTCCCTGCCGATAGCCGCCGCCGAGTTCGGTACGAAGGACGAGGCGGTAGCGATGGTCAAGCGAGTGGACGAAATGTTCATGAAGGATGGCGCCCCGGCCGCTTTCAAGGCCGTTTCAGATTCTTCTAACAAGGATTTCCATGATCGCGACCTGTATCCGTTTATCTATGATTTGTCGGGCGTGTGCGTCGCGCACGGCGCTATCCCGGCGCTGATCGGAAAAAACCTCATGGATATGAAGGATCAAGACGGGAAATATTTTTTTAAAGACATGATTGCCATCGCGAAAGGTCCTGGTAGCGGCTGGGTCGACTACAAATGGCCAAATCCGACAACCCACATGATCCAGGACAAATCTGCCTACATTGAAAAGCTGGGGGACAATTATTTCGTCGGTGTTGGGGTTTATATTATTAAACAATGACCACGGCGCGAGGCATCCCCACTAAATCCGAGCGCGCCAAGCACTCGGACGGGTTTCCTGGCGTCCGCTCCATTATCGGCGTTTTCAATAACATTTCGATTCAAGTTAAGGCATCGGCAGCATCGGTCTTGCTACTGATTTGTCTGCTGGGCTTGGGAACAAACGCATATTTGACGTCGACTCGGTCCGCAGCAGGACTGCGTGTTCTTACCAACGAACTCGTACCGAAGCAGCAGGCATTCTCTCAAGTGCGCGACGCCGTCTTCGCCACGCACTTGAAGATATTCCGTTACGTGTCATGGGAAAGCAATGGCGTCAGCGACAAGCTGCTCAAGCCGCTATACGCTGAAATCATTGGCGACCTCGATTCCTTGTCCAGCCGCATTACCGCGCTCGCCCAGAGGGAGGATCTGTCGAGCGGGGAACGCGCGACGATGCAGAAGCTCTTGGCCGAGTGGGCGACCGGCAAGAATCACGCCAAGGATACGATCGACGTCGGTCAGAGCAACTCTTTGATGGCCGCTCCGATGGCGACGATGATGCTTGGCGAAACGGACGACAGCTTCGAAGCTGTCGATACCGACTTGCAGAACCTTTCGCTGGCGATCACGGCCAGTGCAAACAATTTAAGCAACCAACTTTATTCCGCCGCCGAATGGAATAAAAATATCATCATATTGGTTACGCTCGCCGGCTTCCTGATCAGCACGTTTGTTGTCGTCCTGGTCGGCCAATCGATCGTAAGGGCCGTAGAGTCGGTTACCGACGTCATGCAGCGCCTGTCAGCCGGGGAGGTTGACGTCCAAATCGGCCACCGTGATCGCCACGACGAAATCGGACGCATGGTCGACGCCATCGAAGTGTTCCGAAAGAACATCATCGACAAACACGCGATGGAGCAGACGTTGACTGCCGAGCTCGAGCGCTCGGTGGAGGAGCTGCGTGCGCTGGGCGAGGTCAGTCAGACCGTCAACTCGACGCTCGATCTTGAAGCGGTGCTGAGCGCGATCGTCAGCAAGGCGACGCAGCTTTCCGGCACCGAGGCGGGCACCATCTACGTGTTCGACGAAGCGAAGGGTGAATTTCAGCTGCGTGCCACCTACGGCATGACCGAATCATTGATCGATGCGGTCAAAGACCAGCACGCCGAAATCTCCAAAGCCGTCGCGCTCGCCATCGAGCAGCGTCAGCCGATGCAGACGCCCGACTTGGGCGCCGAACCGCCATCAGTTGCCCGCGATATCATCCTGCAGGCCGGTTATCTCGCCCGCCTCGTGGTGCCGCTGCTCGCGGCCGATCGCATCGTGGGTGCGCTGGTGGTGCGGCGCCAGGCGCCGGGTGAATTTCCGAAAAATATTATCGAACTGTTGCAGACCTTCGCCGCGCAATCCGTGCTCGCCATCCAGAACGCGCGGCTGTTCAACGAGATCGAGGAAAAAGGCCGGCAGCTCGAAATAGTAAGCCAGCACAAGTCGCAATTCCTTGCCAACATGTCGCACGAGCTGCGCACGCCGCTCAACGCCATCATCGGCGTCACCGAAATGTTGTGCGAAGATGCGCAAGACCTCAAGCGGAAGGACGAAATCGAGCCGCTCAACCGCGTCTTGAACGCCGGGCGGCATCTTCTCGGGTTGATCAACGACATTCTCGATCTGTCGAAGATCGAGGCTGGCAAGATGGAGGTCCACATCGAGGAGTTCGCAGTCGCTCCTTTGATTGACGATACCGTCAAAACCATCGAAACGCTTGCGGCCAAGAACAGCAACCGGCTTGTGGTCGATTGCCCGCCGACAATCGGCGTCATGCAGGCCGACCAGACGCGGGTCAGGCAAGCACTGCTCAACCTGCTCAGCAACGCCAACAAGTTCACCGAGCGCGGCACCGTCACGGTGCGGGCAGAACGCCACCAGGAAGCCGGACGCGATTGGATCACAATTGCGGTCAGCGACACCGGCATCGGCATGACGCCGGAGCAGATGGGTAAGCTTTTCCAGGATTTTTCCCAGGCCGATTCCTCGACGACACGCAAATATGGCGGTACCGGCCTCGGACTCGCCATCAGCCGCCGTTTTTGCCAGCTCATGGACGGCGATATCACGGTCGAAAGCGAACTGAGCCGCGGCTCCACCTTCACGATCCGCTTGCCGGCAGTCGTTAGCGGCGACGCGCAGGCTGCTGTCCATCAGGCTGCTCCAGCACCAAGCATCAAGGCCGGGCCGGGCAACGCACCGTTGATCTTGATCATCGACGACGACGCAACGGTGCGCGACGTGATCGGCCGCTTCCTGGAGCGCGCAGGATTTTCGGTCGCGGAGGCCGACGGCGGCAAGGAGGGACTGCGCATGGCGCGCGAGCTCCATCCAGCCGCGGTGACGCTCGACGTCATGATGCCCGATCTCGACGGCTGGACCGTCCTCGCCGCAATCAAGGGCGATCCGGACTTGGTCGACCTGCCGGTCGTCCTGATGACCATCGTAGATGAGAAGAATCGCGGCTATGCGCTTGGCGCCACCGAGTATTTGGTAAAGCCCGTCGATCGGCAAAAGCTTGTCGATGTCCTGCACGCGATGTGTGGCTCCGCCGGCCGCCGTCTTCTCATGGTCGATGACGATGATCTCGGACGCCGCCAGATGCGGGCGGCCCTCGAACAGCAAGGCTGGACGGTGACCGAGGCCGAGCGACGGTCTCGATGCACTGGCGAGATTGAACGAAGCCCAGCCTGACGTGATCATCCTCGACTTGATGATGCCGGAGATGGACGGCTTCGAGTTCCTGGAGGAGATGCGTCGCAAGGCGCAATGGCGCGATATCCCGGTGGTGGTGGTCACCGCAAGAGACCTTACGGACGCGGACCGCAGCCGTCTCAACGGCGGCATCGAGCGCATCATTCAGAAAACCGACCGTGACGACATGCTGCGCGAGGTGCGTAGCGTGCTGACAAAGTGCGTGAAGCGGCAGCGCAGCGCACTGCGCGCAGAGACTTGAATGAAAATCTTGTACGTCGAAGACAACGAAGACAATATCTTCATGCTCAAGAACCGCCTGACCCGCGCGGGTCACACCGTCGTTGTCGCCACCGACGGTGCGCAAGGCGTCGCAATGGCGGCGAGCGAGCGGCCCGACATGATCCTGATGGATTTGAGCCTGCCGGTACTCGACGGCTGGCAGGCAACGCGTCAAATCAAGGCCGCACCCGACACCAAGCATATTCCGGTGATCGCCCTTACCGCTAACGCGATGGCCGGCGATCGGGAAAAGGCATTAGCTGCGGGCTGCGACGACTACGATACGAAGCCCATCGAGCTGCCGCGCCTCCTCGGAAAGATCAAAGCCCTCGCGGAGAGGACCGCATCGTGAGCGCCGACGACCCGGCGCTGCTCGTCGTCGACGACAATGAGGACAATCGCTACACCCTCACGCGCCGACTGGCACGCGAAGGCTATGCCAATCTAACAACGGCGACAAACGGCCGTGAAGCGATCGATCTCCTACAAACGAAGCCATTCGATCTCGTTCTCCTCGACATCATGATGCCCGACATGAACGGGTATGAGGTGCTGGAGCGCATGAAGGCTGGCGGCGAGCTGGGCAACGTTCCCGTCATCATGATTTCCGCGCTCAGCGAAATCGACAGCGTCGTCCGCTGCATCGAGCTCGGCGCCGAGGACTACCTTCCGAAGCCGTTCAATCCGACGCTGTTGCGTGCGCGGGTCGGAGCAAGCCTGGAGAAAAAGCGCCTTCGTGACGAGGTGCGTGCAAGCCTCAACCGTCTGGAGCTCGAGCTCGACGCGGCTCGCAAGCTGCAGGCCGCCATGCTGCCGAGCGCCTTTCCGGCACCGACCCCGACGAATCCGATCGAAATATATGCGCTGATGGAATCGGCACGCGAGGTCGGCGGCGATCTGTATGACTTCTTTCCCGCCGCAGAGGGGGTTTACTGCTTTCTTGTCGGTGACGTCTCCGGTAAGGGCGCACCGGCTGCGATGTTCATGGCACGCACGCGCAGCCTAGTCCGAATGGCGACCGAGCTTTGGCGACGGCTTGGCGCTGACAGCATGACGCCAGCGCGGATCGCAGACGTCGTGAACCGGGAACTGTGCCAAAACAATCGCGATCGCATGTTCGTGACGCTTTTCCTCGGGTTTCTGAATACGAACAGCGGCGTGCTCACATACGTCAATGCGGGTCACCTCGGACCTTACGTGCTGCGTGGCTCCGGCGGGATCGAGCGCGTCGACGGCAAACCTGAGCTGCCCCTCGGCGTTCGCGCCGGCGCCGTATTCCACGATGCGAGCGCCACCCTGTTGCCGGACGACGCGGTGTTTGTCTTTTCCGACGGCGTAACAGAGGCAATGAACGTTGCGGAAGAATTTTATGGTGCCGACCGGTTGGAGGCCGGCCTGCGCCCGGCGGTCAACCTCACGCCTGAGGAGATAGTGCGTGCTGTCAAAGATCAGGTCGACGCCTACACCGGGGCGGCGCCGAAGGCCGACGACGTTACAATCCTCGCGCTACGCTGGAAGCCCGGCGCAGCAGGAAAAGCGGCGCCAATGGGGAGCAGTGCCGTGCCGACGCCCTTGCCGCGAACCACACATCTCGTGATTCACAACGACGTCGCAGAGCTTAAATCGGTGAGCAAGGCGATGGAGAAAATCGCCGCCGAGCACGGGGTCCCGGAAATATCCTTATTCCAGCTCCAGGTCGCACTCGACGAGATGGTGAGTAATGTCATCAAATACGCGTGGCCCGACGCCGGAACTCATGAGATCGAGATCAGCATAACTGTCGGAAGCGACAGCGTTGAGGTCGAAATCATTGACGATGGACGGATGTTCAATCCCATGGCCGCCCCCGAGCCCGAGAAGGCTGTTCCCGGTCAGAGACCGCGGCCGGGCGGCGTCGGGGTGCACATGACAAAACAACTGGTCGATGCCATCGGCTACACTCGATCCGGCGACCGCAATCACACAACTTTTACCAAGCGCTACGCAGTCGGCGCAGGATCCCGGTGAGGAGCAATCGATGAACCCGACCGCACTCAGGATGCAAGACAGCCATGCCGGCGAAGTATGCATTGTGTCGATCGCTGGACGCATCGATAGCAGCAACGCGCCGGAACTGTTGGATCGGCTGAACAAGCTGCTTTCTTCTGGCGAGAAGAAGATTTTGATCGACTTCAATGAGGTGCTCTACCTCACGAGCGCGGCGTTTCGCGTGCTGCTCGTTGCCACCGACGAGGCGGAACGGAACGCAGCTCGCGTCGTGCTGTGCGGCCTCCTCGGCCAGGTACGGGAACTGTTCGAGATGGGCGGCCTGCTCGAAGCTTTTACCGTTCACGGTTCGCGCGAAGACGCGCTGGCCAGCCTGTAACGACCCTGAGGTCGCATAAATGTCGCGCCCGAGCGGACTGCTCTACGCGGTCGACGAAACGCCGCCGCCGCCGATTCTTGTCGCGTCAGCACTCCAGCACGTTGCGGTCATCGCCGTCACGCTCATTTTCCCACTTATCCTTGGGAAGGAAGCAGGACTGAGCCGTGTCCAGTTTCTGGATCTCGTCTCGCTGTCGATGATGGCGATCGGCGTTGCGACAATCTTGCTGTGCCTGAGATCGAAATTCGTGGGCAGCGGCTACCTGTGCCCCGCCTGCTATACGGCCATCTTTCTCGGGCCGTCGTTGTTTGCATTGCAAGAAGGAGGCCTCGCTCTCGTATTCGGAATGACAATCATTGCCGGCCTCGTGCAGGTCGCCATCGCGCCGGTCTTGCACCGCTTGCGGGTGCTCATGCCGTCAGAGATTGCCGGCTTGGTTATTGCGATCGTCGGCTTGTCGCTGGCCGCGCTCGGGGTGCGATACATGCTTGGCATCACGGCGAACCAGACCATTCGGTCGGATTATCTTGTCGTTTCCGGGCTATCGCTCACGACCATGATGGCGCTGAATGTGTGGGCCAAGGGTTACGCCAAGATGTTTTGTGTCCTTATCGGCATGGGCGTGGGTTATGCCGCGAGCGCAGCGATGGGGATACTCGACGTTACGGCAGCCGTGCCGACTCAGGGCTTGGCCATTCTGCATGCTGCCCTCGGTCAGCTACATCAGCTACCGCTTCAACATGCTCGTGCTGGCGCCTTTTGTCGTGGCGGCCTTTGCGTCCACATTGCGCGTTATGGGCGATGTGACCAACTGCCAGCGGCTCAACGATAAGGATTGGGTGCGCCCCAATTTTGTATCGCTGGCCGGCGGCGTCGCCGCCAACGGCTTGGCGTCGATAGTCTGCGGCCTGGCGGGAACGCTCGGACCCAATTCATACAGTTCCTGCATTGGACTCTCCGCGGCCACCGGAATCACGAGCCGCAGTATCGGTTATGCCATCGGCGTTGCGTTCTATCTTGTTGGCGCTCGTGCCGGGGGTCGCGGTGTTGCTTGCGGCAATGCCGTTGCCGGTGATGGGCGTGGCGTTGTTCTTTACGGCCGCCTTCGTGTTTACCAGCGGAATCCAGATGATAACCGCCCGGATGCTCGACGCGCGAAAGACGATGGTGATCGGGTTCTCGTTCGCGATGGCGGTCATGGCGGACGTCTATCGCGAAGTATTTGCCAACCTGCCGGCGGTGTTGCAACCAATATTTGGAAACTCGCTGGTGCTCGGAACGGTCTGCGCCGTGCTATTGAACTTGGTCATGCGCATCGGCGTGCGTCAGCGCGTCACGATGAAGCTGGAGGCCGGAGATATCAATCGCGAGACGATCGAGAAGTTTCTCTCCGAGCAGGGAGCGCATTGGGCCGCGCGCCGCGATGTCATGAACCGTGCCATTTTCGGCGTCGTGCAAGTCCTGGAGGTGCTCAAGAGTTCGTCCGGCGAGACGATCGAAGCAAGCTTTGACGAATTCAACCTCGATATCCGCCTGCGGTATCGGGGCGCGCCTTTGGCAATTCCCGAGCGGAGGCCAACTCCCCGGGAGATCGTCGCCAGCGAGGACGGCGAGCGGTTGCTCGCCGGCTACCTGTTGCGCCGCAGCGCGGATCGGATCAGTTGCAAGGAATTGGGCGGCGAGGTCGAGGTCCAACTGCACTACGATCATTGAGTAGAATTAGGCAGGGCGCCAGCGCAATCAGGCCACGTGCGCGAACCTTTCGAAATGGGCGGCTTGCTCGATGCTTTCACTGTTCACGGGGCTCGCGCGAAGACGCGCTGGCCAGACTGTGACGACCTGAGGTCGCATTAAATGTCGCGCCCGAGCGGACTACTCTACTCCGTCGACGAGACGCCGCCGCGGACCATTATGGTGATCTCTGCGCTGCAGCACGTCGCCGTAAACTCCATTACCCTGGTTTTCCCGCTGATCATCGCGCGCGAGGCGGGGCTTCCGCTCGGTCAGCTTCTCGAATTCGTTTCCCTTTCCATGCTTGCCATGGGGATATCGACAATTCTGCTGTGCGCCCGCTGGCGATTCGCAGGATGCGGCTATCTCTGCCCGGCCGGCTTTTCGCAGATTTATGTAGGTCCTTCGCTGTTCGCCGTTCATCTCGGGGGCCTGCCACTGGCTTTCGGCATGACCGCCGTGGCCGGAATCCTGCAGTTTGCGATTGCGCCATCGCTGCACAGATTGCGGGCTCTGCTGCCCGCGGAAATTGCAGGTCTCGTCATCGCCATCGTCGGACTGTCGCTTGCCATTTATGGGATGCAATTCATGCTTGGCATAACAAGCCAGCACGAGGTGCGGCCGGTCTACCTCGTCATATCGGAATTCACCCTTGTGACCATGGTCGTCCTGAACATCTGGACGAAGGGCTACACCAAATTGTTCAGCGTCTTGATCGGGGTCGTGGCCGGATATGCGGCTAGCGCCTTTGCGGGCGTGCTCGACATATCGGGGGTGATTCCGGAAGGCGGGCTGGCAATTCTGCACCTGCCCAACATCGCGAATTTTGGCTGGCAATTCGACGCCACCTTGCTGGCGCCGTTCGCGGTCGCGGCTCTTGCGACAACCTTGCGAACCATGGGCGACGTCTCGAACGCTCAGCGTCTCAACGACGAGGACTGGGTGCGCCCAAACTTCGGCTCGCTTACCGGCGGCGTGGCCGCGAACGGCTTGGCCACCCTGTTCTCGGGCTTGATGGGCTGCACCGGCGTCAACAGCAACAGTTCCTCGGTCGGATTGTCCAGCGCCATGGGCATCACGAGCCGCAGCGTCGGTTTGGCGACCGGAATAATATTTGTGCTCTTGTCGATCGTTCCGCTTGCGGGAGTGGGTTTTGCAGCGATGCCGGTCCCCGTAATGGGCGCTTCATTGTTCTTCACGTCGGCCTTCGTATTCACCAACGGGATGCAGATGATCACGTCCCGCCTGCTCGATGCCCGCAAAATCCTGGTGATCGGGTTCTCGTTCGCGATGGCGGTCATGGCGGACGTCTATCGCGAAGTATTTGCGACCTTACCGGTGGTGTTGCAACCAATATTCGGCAACTCGCTGGTGCTTGGAACGGTCTGCGCTGTGCTATTGAACTTGGTCATGCGCATCGGCGTGCGTCAGCGCGTGACGCTGAAGCTCGATGCCGGCCACGTTAATCGAGATACGATCGAGCGATTTCTTACCGAACAGGGCGGGCGATGGGGGGCGCGGGCGACATCGTCGGCCGCGCCATCTTCGGCGTCGTGCAGTTGCTGGAGGTCATCGGCGATGTGCCGGAAGGGACCGAGGTTGAGGCAAGCTTCGACGAGTTCAACCTCGATGTCAGAGTAAGATACAAGGGTGCGCCTTTGATAATTCCCGAGCGCAAGCCAACGCCGCGCGAAATCATCGCCAGCGAAGAGGGCGAGCGGCTGCTTGCCGGCTACTTGTTGCGCCAAAGCGCGGATCGGATTAACTGCAAAGACGTCGGGCAACGCGGTCGAGGTGCAGCTGCACTACGATCATTGAAGCTGATGCCGCTGGCACTGAACGGCAGCTGCAGCGCCGCAAAGGCGCGATAGCAGTGGAATTCGACGGTCGAGTACGCGCGCGTCGGCGGCCCAGAAATCTATTCTCATTTGTATACTCACCCACCTTCGCTTGGAGACCTTTTTCGCACGCGAAATCAACATGCGAAGCGGAGTTTGATTCCCAAATCAACAAATTTTTCTACTTGCAAAGTATTGATAATACTATGATATTTGTCCTGGTGCCCGTGGAGGGAATCGAACCCCCATGCCTTGCGGCGCACGATTTTGAGTCGTGTGCGTCTACCAGTTCCGCCACACGGGCTTTGGCCGCTTTCTATATATTCGGCCGCGGCCCGCGTCCATTCCGGTGTCTATCCGATGTCTCGGTCCATCGGATGCCTCACGTCTGTGTGAGCCTGGGCTTGCATGGTCGGCCCCGGCCTTGCTTCCGCCCCAAGGATCGGCACATTGCTGCCGGCGGCGACGGCACATTGCAACCGACCTTGCGCGGCCGAACGGTTTCACGCCGTTTTCAACGGCCCTGTCGAAGTCTCATTGGCTCCGGGACAACAGCGATGAAGCAAAATTGGATCGAACGGCTTTACGACCAGCCGGCCGCCGCGGCAGCGGTTGCGGTCTTTGTGGTCGGCTTGGCGACGCTCGCCGGCGCCTGGTTTTTCGAATATGTGCTGAAATATCAGCCCTGCCCGCTCTGCCTCGAAGAGCGCATCCCCTATCACGTCGTCATTCCGCTTTCGCTTCTGGTGGCGCTCGCGGCTTTCGTCGGCGCGCCGCGCAAGCTGGTCATGGTCGGCTTTGTCGCCATCATCGCCGCGGTTCTGTTCAATGTGGTTTTGTCGACCTATCACGCCGGCATCGAATGGCGCTGGTGGGCAGGTCCGCCCGATTGCACCGGACCGGTGACCGATTTCAAGGCCGGCGGCGGTTTGCTCGGCCAGTTGCAGACCATCCATGTTCCGCGTTGCGACGAGGCGGCCTGGCGCTTTCTCGGCATCTCGCTTGCGGGTTATAATGTCTTGATCTCGCTCGCGCTGGTCGCTTTCGCAAGTTATGGCCTGTTGGCGCGCGAACCTGCCCGCGAACCTGCCATTGAAGCGTGAGTTCATAAGAATGACGAAAGCGGCTGTCACCGCTCGTTCGTCGTTCGATTGGTAGCTTGCGATGGGTAACCTGTGATTGGAACCAGGCTGCCGGGCGCCGGAAGATGATACCGGCGCTTTCGGACAGCCGTAGAGGAGGCGTCAATGAGCATACTCGGTAGCATCGTATCGGCGATTTTCCATCATGCCGGCGTCACGACTTCGGCGCAGGCCGCTCCAGCTTCGCCATCGTCTTCTGCGCCGTCCAGCCCCGGGATGCCGCCGAAGCCGGGCAGCCCGGTCGACGTCAATGCCGTTCTCACCAAGCTTGCGGCCGCGAACAAAGAGCACCTCGACTGGAAGACCTCGATCGTCGACCTCATGAAGCTATTGAACCTCGACTCCAGCCTCGCAGCGCGCAAGACGCTGGCGCAAGAGCTGCATTACACCGGCGACACCAACAATTCGGCGGCGATGAATGTCTGGCTGCATGCGCAGGTGATGCAGAAGCTCGCGGACAACGGCGGCAAAGTCCCCGCCGATCTCCTGCACTAAGCCGAGCTAAAAGCTATCGCCCGACCCGTCCCTCTGGTGCGGGCGGCAAGGTTCGATTAGGCTGCCCTGGTGTCTATTAAGACGCCGGGGCGGCGTCGTTTTTCATTATCGGGAGAGGCGTTGCCATGGGTTTGTTCAGCAATCTGAATTTGGGTGATACGCTTTCGAGCGTGTTGAGTTCGCTGCAATCGTCCGCCATGCCGGCGCTGATCAACGCGGTTCTGGAAAAGACCCAATATCACGACGTCAACGGGCTGGTCGCCGCGCTGCAAAAGGGCGGGCTCGGGCCGCAGGTGCAGTCCTGGCTCGGCAACGGCGCCAATATGCCGATCACCGAAGATCAGCTCAAAGCCATCCTCGGCAATTCGCAGATCCAGGATTTGGCGCGGCAGTTCGGCCTGCCGGTCGACGCCGCGCTCAAAATATTGGCGCAATATTTGCCTGAGCTTGTCGACAAGGCGAGCCCGAACGGCACGCTGCAGTCGCACCGCACCTAGACCGACCCGCATAAACTTATTGTAACCGCCAAAGCGTGAGACCCCGCACGACCTTTAGACCACAATCATCTTGGAGCGAGACATGAAGACGATCGCAATCATCGCTGCCTCCTTTTGCATCGCAAGCGCAGCAATCGCACAGACCACCACGCCGGCTCCGGCTCCTGCAGCGCCGGCCGCGGCTCCTGCCGCCGCGCCCGCTGCCGGCGGTCCGGCCGATGCCGCAGGCGCCACCTGCCAAAGCACGATCGGCCCGAAGAACCTCCATGGCGCAGCGCTCAAGAGCTCGGCGACGAAATGCTGCAAGGACGCCGCCGCCGCCGCGAAGCTTCATGGCGCCGCGGCTGCGAGCTTCACCAAGAAGTGCGTTTCGGACGTCGCACCGCCTGCGGCGCCGGCAGCGGCGGCGCCCAAGAAGAGCTGATCCGAAGCGGCGGAGCTGAACGGCTAAGTCGCCGAAATTCTTAAGCTATTCGGCAGTCTCATTAGCTGCGAGCCGCCTGCGGACTTGACCCCGCGGGCGGCACGCTTGTAAACCCGTGCCCCTGATTGGGCGGTTAGCTCAGCGGAAGAGCACTTCCTTGACATGGAAGGGGTCACAGGTTCGATCCCTGTACCGCCCACCAGCCTTCGCTCGCGCCGCAAGCGAAGGCTGCCGCGCCGTAGCGCAGCGAAGGCGGGCCGCACGAGCCGCCGCGAGCTACCGCTCGGCAAGCCACCCTTACAGATAGCGCCGCAAGCGAAGGCTGCCGCGCCGAAACGAAAGCGAAGGCGGGCTGCCTCTCACGTCAATTGAACTTTTCGTCTCACTTCAAATGAACTTTTGCGCTGCCGTTCGACACTCAAGATTGCACCCTACGGCCTTGGGGAAAGCCCCTTAAGGTCGGGCATGTATTGGACATTCCGAAAATGATGTTTACGAGGGATCCACCGATGAAGCATATCGTATTTGCAATCGGCGCTCTGGCGCTTGGTCTGGCCGCAACCACACCGGCGCGCGCGGATTTTGCCGTGATCAAGTTCAAGGACACCGGCGCCTGCCGTGCATGGTACGACCATGCGGCCAAGCCCTGGGGAAATTCTCAAGTTCTATGGGTCAGCACGTCGTCCTGGGACGCAGCCCAGGGCAAACGCGCCTATGCGATGAAGCACGGCTGGTGCAAGGCCTGGTACTACTGATCTGAAATTCGATCGACTTCTCGAGTAGCCGCCCGCCGCCTTGGCGGGCGGACCTTTATTGAGCGGCGCAGCTGCGGCAATCGGCTTCGCGCAGTTGAGAGAGATGCGGCTGCGGCTTGGTGAAACACCAGGGTTCGATCCCTCCGCTGCCCACTGGCATTCATTGGTTGCGGCAATCGAAATCGTACGCCGGCAAGTCTGCAAAGAATTCAGAGATTAAGGCCTAACCGTTTGACACTCGGCAGACGGCGGGTCTATTGCGCACACGGTCAAGAGCCCAGTTTGCTCGTTGATCCCCCAATACGTTGCAGCGTCAGCAGCCGGCGAGTGGAGAACTGCAAGGGGGTGATACAACTCGAGCCGGTTATCGGTCGGGGATATTGGGGGGATCAGATCGCACGTTGAGCAGTTTATGATCTTGCAAGATGTGGCGGTTGTGACAGACGAGAACTTGAGCGTCCTTTCGCCGATTTCGAAGAACGCCGCGCAGACCTCTAACTCGTTATTCGGCTTCAAAAGCAATATTTCACTTATCATGCAACTCATACTATTCGCTGTCAGATTCGTGTGGCACGCAGCCGCCCTGTCGGAAAACGGCAAGAGGCGATAGTGCTTCGCTTCCTCGGCCAGCGGCTGAGCGACAAACGAAAAAAGACAGCACAAGGCAAGCAGTAATATCTTCGGCACAGCGGACCCCCCAATTGTGAAGCCGTGAGATTGTAAAGTGTAAAGCTGTGAAGGCCCAGGAGGCCGGGCAGATGGCCGAACGACTACATTGACATGCAAGGGATCATAGCTTCGATTCCCGAGGTCGACTAATAGACTGCCCGGCCGCCGGAAATATCGAACACCGCGCCGGTCGAGAACGAACACTCCTCCGACGCCAGCCACGCCACCAGTGCCGCGATTTCGTCCGACCGTGACGAAGCGGTTCATTGGAATTTTCGACAGCATGTAGTCGATCTGCTCCTGCGTCATCTGACTCGAACAGTTCGGTCTTGGCGGCCGCCGGCGTGACGGCAATTCACCAGGACGCCTTTGGTCGCCAGTTCCTTGGCCAGCGATTTGGTCAGCCCGATCAGGCCCGCTTTCGACGCCGAATAATGCGAGGCGTTCGGATTGCCCTCTTTTCCGGCAATGGAGGCAATATTGACGATGCGGCCGTAGCCTTGCGCGATCATGTGCGGGACGACGGCGCGGCAGGTCAGATAAGGCGCGACAGATTGACCTCGACCACGCGGCGCCAGACTTCTGGCTCCAGCTCCCAGGTCGGCGCATTGCCGCCGGTGATGCCGGCATTGTTGACCAGGATATCGATCTTGCCGGTGTCGCGAAGGAGCGCGGCGGCCGCGCGCGCGATCGAGGCTTCATCGGTTACGTCAACGGCCGCGGTGAGAACGCGGCCGCGGCCCTGCAAACCCGCCGCAGCCTTGTCGAGCGCCGCCGCATCCACATCCCATAACGCCACGCTCGCGCCGGAGCCGAGCAGTCGTTGCGCCATGGCATAGCCGATGCCTCTCGCGCCGCCCGTCACGACCGCCGTGCGATTTTTCAGATCGATGGCGTTCATTTGAGCGACCGCCGCGTTTTGATGGTCTAGAACTTCACGCGGTCGGCGCCCTTAAGTCCCAAGGTCGCCCGCGCCTCGGCCGGCGTCGCGACCTCGTAGCCGAGATCCTCGACGATGCGGCGGATTTTCGCCACCTGCTCGGCATTGCTCTTGGCGAGCTTGCCGGGGCCGATATAGAGCGAGTCCTCCAGCCCGACGCGCACATTGCCGCCCATCATCGCGGCCTGGGTGCAGAAATTCATCTGATGCCGGCCGCCGGCGAGCACCGACCACAGATAATCCTTGCCGAACAGCTTGTCCGCCGTGCGCTTCATGAACAGAAGATTGTCGAGATCGGCGCCGATGCCGCCGAGAATGCCGAAGATGAGCTGCAAGAACACCGGCGGCTTGAACATGCCGCGGTCGACCAGATGCGCGAGATTGTAGAGGTGCCCGGTGTCGTAGCATTCGTGCTCGAACCTCACGCCGTGGCCTTCACCCAGCGTCTTATAGACCTTCTCGATGTCGCGAAACGTGTTGGGAAAGATATAGGCGTCGGAATTGAGCAGATAGCTCTCCTCCCAATCGTATTTCCAATTCTTGTAGCGCTTCGCCATCGGGTAGAGCGCGAAATTCATCGAGCCCATATTCATCGAGCACATTTCCGGCGACAGCGTATTGGCCGCCGAGATGCGCTGATCGACCGTCATGGTCACGGCGCCGCCGGTGGTGATGTTCACCACCGCATCGGTCGCCTGCTTGATGCGCGGCAGGAATTGCATGAACACATTGGCGTCGGACGACGGCCGGCCGTCCTTGGGGTCGCGCGCGTGCAGATGCAGGATCGCGGCGCCGGCCTTGGCGGCGTCGATCGCCTGCTCGGCGATCTGATCCGGCGTGATCGGCAGCGCGTCCGACATGGTCGGGGTGTGGATCGAGCCGGTGATCGCGCAGCTGATGATGATTTTGTTGGCCATTGGTACGTTTCTCCCTGACCCTCTTTGCCGTCATTTTAGCGCGGTACCATCGTCGAGGATAACGCGCCGTTCAAGCGGAAAAACCGAGAAGCCGAACCGCGCGACAATGAGCCCCCACAGGCCCTTCGGCGCCGCGAGCATGACGAGGATCGCCACCAGGCCGAGCATCATGAGATAGAGCGTGCCGAGATCGGCGAGCGTCTGGCGCAAAAGAAAGAAGACGAGCGTGCCGACGATCGGCCCCTCGATCCGGCCGATGCCGCCGATCACGGTGATGAAGATGACGAAGGCGGTCCAGTCGTTGACGGAAAAAGCGGCATCCGGCGAGATGCGCAGCTTCTGCAGGAAGATCAGCGCGCCGACCATGGCGGTGCCCAACGCCGTGACGATATAGACCAGGAGCTTGACGCGCGTGACGTCGATGCCGCTGCAGCGCGCCGCCATTTCGCTGTCGCGGATCGCTTTGAGCGCCAGCCCATAGCGCGAGCGCAGCAGCAGCACGATGGCGGCAAGGATTGCGATCACCAGCACGAGCGCGATCCAGTATTCGGTGAAATCGCGCAGCTGCCGCGTCGGCGCGATGGCGATCACCATCGACGCCGGCAGGCTCGTGCCCGAGCCGCCGCCAAGGAGCGACACTTGCGAGGCGATAAGCCGAAACACTTCGGCGACGATCCAGGTGCCGATCGCGAAATAATGCCCGCGCAGGCGGAACACCAAGCCGGCAACGGGGACCGCGACGATGGCCGGCGATCACGCCGGCGAGCGGGATGGCCCAGAGCGGCGAAATCCCGCCGAGAATTGTGAAAGCGAAAAGAAGATAAGCGCCGAGCCCGACATAGGCCTGCTGGCCGACGGAGACGAGACCGGCATAGCCGGCGAGCAGATTCCACAGGCTCGCCAACGCCACATAGGCGAAGATTTCCGACAGAAGCTGCAGGTCGTCGCGGCCGGCCCAGAACGGCGCGGATGCAAGCGCGGCAACCGCCAGCGCGCAGAGCACAGCGCCGATATGACTCGACCGGCTGCCGAAGACGACGCGCACACTCATGCTTGCCTCCTCATGCGTGCACCTTCGGAAACAGACCCTGCGGCCGCACCGCAAGCACGATCAGAAAGGCGATATGGCCGGCGAGAATTTGCCAGCCCGGATTGAGATGCGCGCCAATAGCTTGCGCGACGCCGAGGATGAGTCCGCCGGCGAGCGTACCCCACAAACTGCCAAGCCCGCCGATGATCACCGCCTCGAAGCCGAAGATGAGCCGCGCCGGGCCTTGGGAGGGATCGAAATTGGCGCGCACCGCGAGAAACACGCCGGCGATTGCGACGACCGCAAGCGACAGCGCCATGGCCAGCGCAAAGACGCGGCGGTTATCGAGGCCCATCAATTGCGCCACCTCGGGATTGTCGGCGGTGGCGCGGAAGGCGCGGCCGAGCGCGGTGCGATAGAACACGAATTGCAAGCCGGCGATCACCGCGACCGCGACGGCGAATTGCAGGAGCGGCAGCACGCCGACATAGATGCCGTCGGTGAGCCGGATTGTCGCCACTTCGATCTCGCCGGCCTGCAATTTGACGCTGTCGGCGGTGAACAGCGTCAGCAAGCCGTTCTGGATGATCACCGAGAGCCCAAAAGTCACCAGCAGCGGCGGCAACAGATCGTCGCCGAGCGTGCGGTTGAGGACGAACCATTGCAGCGCGTAGCCGATCAGCGCCATCACCGGCACGACGACAATGAGCGAGGTCAGCGGCCCGACGCCGAGCGTCTGCGTCGTGACCAGCGCGACATAGGCGGCAAGCACGATGAGATCGCCATGCGCGATATTGACCAGCCGCATGACGCCGAAGATCAGCGACAGGCCGGCGGCGAACATGGCGTAGAGCCCGCCGACCAGCACGCCCTGGAGGATGATGTTGATCCAATCCACAGGTCACACCCCGAAATAAGCGGCGGCGATTTGTTCGCGCGTCAGAACCTTCGCCTCGCCCGCAAGCGCGACGCGGCCCTCCTGCAGGCAATAGACGCGCTGCGCCGCTTTGAGCGCCTGCACGATGTCCTGCTCGACCAGAACGATCGACGTGCCTTGCGCAAGGATCGCCGGCAGCCGCGCGTAGATGTCGCGCACCACGATCGGGGCGAGCCCCAAGCTGATTTCGTCGCACAACAGCAATTTCGGGTTCGCCATCAGCGCGCGGCCGATGGCGACCATTTGCTGCTGGCCGCCGGACAAAGCAGTGCTCGACAGCTTGCGGCGCTCGGCGAGGATCGGGAACAGCTCGAAAACGCCGTCGAGCGTCCACGGCCCGGCGCGCTTGAGCTGGCCGCCGATCAGAAGATTTTCCTCGACGCTCAGCGAAGGAAAGAGACCCCTGCCCTCCGGCACCAGCGCAATGCCGCGCGCGGCGACCGCATAGGCCGGCAGGCCGCCGATCGGCGCGCCGTCAAAGACGACGGCGTCGGGCCGCGCGGGCAAGGCGCCGGCGATGCTTTTGAGCAGCGCGCTCTTGCCGGCGCCGTTGGCGCCGATCACGGCAACCGCTTCGCCGCTCGCCACCTCGATCGAAACGCCGAACAAAGCCTGGATGTCGCCGTAGAACGCGTCGAGATCGCGCACGGCGAGGAGCGGCGGCGACGCGCGCGGCGCGAGATCAGGCATCGGCCTCGATCCCTAGATAGATTTCGGCGACCTGCGGGCTCTTGATCACCGTCGCCGGATCGCCCTCCGCAATAAAGCTGCCGTTATGTAGCACCAGCAGGCGGTCGATGCTCGCGATCAAGGCATGCACGACATGTTCGATCCAGATGATCGAGACGCCGCCGCGCCGGACGTCGCGGATGAGATCGATCAGCGCCGCGCATTCGTGCTCGGTCAGGCCGCCGGCGACTTCATCGAGGAGCAAGACCGCCGGATCGGTGGCAAGCGCGCGGGCAAGCTCGAGCCGCTTGCGGTCGAGCAGCGTCAGGCTGCCGGCCGGCCGGTTGGCTTTGTCGGCAAGGCCGCAGCGCTCGAGAATGTCCATGCAGATGTTATAGGCGTCGCGCTCGCGGCGCTTGGCGCCAAAGGCAGCCGCCACAACCAGATTCTCGAACACGCTCATGCCGGTAAACGGCAATGGAATCTGAAACGAGCGGCCGATGCCGGATTTCTCTCCAATAGACTTGCCAATGCCAGACTTGCCAATGCCGAGCGCGCAACGCCGCTCAGGCGGCATATGCGTAATGTCGGCGCCGGCATAAAGCACGCGGCCGGAATCCGGCGCCACCGTGCCGCTGATGATGCCGAACACGGTCGTCTTGCCGGCGCCGTTCGGTCCGATGATGCCGAGCGCCTCGCCCTTCCCGAGGACGAGATCGACGCGCTCGGCGACAACGATGGCGCCGAACCGCTTCGAGATTTGCTCGAGTGCCAATAGCGGCGCGGAGGTCGACGCGGTCATTGCGGCTCAGGCCACGCGCCTGAAATCCTGCTGAGCGCGCCGCACCCGGCGCTCGTCAACCTGGACGCCGAGTCCGGGGCCGTCCGGCACCGCGACGTGGCCGTTGTCAACGACGAGCGGCGCGACGACGACGTCCTCGGCGAGGCCGGGATTGGTCACGGTGAGCCCCCAGGCGAGCGCCGGCACCACCGCAGCGATATGCGCGGCAGCGGCCGAGGCGACGCTCGACTCGCCGGTCTTGCAGGAAATGTTGATGCGCATGCCGAGGCGGTCGCACAGGCAACCCGCCTCGTACAAAGCACGCAAGCCGCCGAGCTTGATCGCCTTGAGGCTCGCGCCGCGCGCGGCGTTGCGCTCATGATGCTTTACGATGTCGGCCGCCGCATGAATGCCTTCGTCGGCGCCGATCCATAGGCCGGGCACAGCTGAAGCGACACGCGCCATGCCGTCGAGATCGTGCGCCGCGACCGGCTGCTCGAAAAAATCGAGCCCGCAATCGGCGAGCGCTTGCACATAGCGCAGTGCGGCATCGGCGCTATAACCCTGATTGGCGTCGGATGAAACGAGACACTCACTGTCATGCTTTTTACTTTGCGCCTTAAGTGCTTTGCAGACGATGCGGGTGCGTTCGGCGTCAGCCTCGGGTGACGCGAGCCCAACCTTGATCTTGAAGGCGCGATAACCGGCCGCGTAGCGCGCCTCCGCCTCGCGCAGATCGGCTGCCGCATCGTCGGAACCGACCACAGCCAGCACCGGCATACGGTCGCGCAGCTTGGCGCCGAACAGCGCATGCAACGGGCGCCCGGTGGCGCGGCCGACAAGATCGTGCAATGCAATCTCGATCGCCGCCTTGGCGCCGCTATTGCCGTACATCGCGCAGTCCATGGCGGCAGACGCGCCGGCGAAATCGTCGGCGGAACGATCAAGCAGCACCGGCGTCATATGCGCCACGGCGGCCATCATGCTGGCCACCGTTTCCCCGGTCATGGTCGGCGCCGAGGCCGCCTCGCCCCAGCCCACTACGCCACCCGTGACACCACTTTCGGCCTCGATGCGCACGAACACGTTATCGGCGCGCGTGACGGTTTCACCGGCCATCTGCACCGGCTTCTTCATCGGCAGGCTGACGGCGATGGGCTCGATGACCTTGATTTTCACGCTAGTCCCCGCTCGGCTTTGCGATCTTGTGGCCGACCTTACGGCAGGATGTTACCAGCCGTCATGTTGTTCGTCCGCAATTAGATCAACTTTCCGCCGCTCTATTGACCCGTGTCAAATGCATTGCGCGGGTCACGATAGCCCATTGCGTGGAACCGATCCGCCGTTTATGTCCTGGGCGCGTTTTCTGGCTTTTCGGGCGCGTTTTTCGGTCGTCGGCGCGAGTGGCGTTGCGTCCTCTGCTTCGGGAGTTCGGACGATGCGAGTGAGATTTGTGATGGCCGTTGCGGCGCTGTTGCCGCTGATCGCGCCGGTCGTTGCCGCAGGCCCTGCCGCGAGCGCCGATCTGACGCCGGTCGGGCTGTGGCAAGGCGTCGATGACACCACCAAGCAGCCGACGGGCTGGTTCCTGATCAGCAATCACGACGGCGTCTATTCCGGCCTCATCGCCAAGATGTTCATGAAGCCCGGCGAGAACCCGAATGCCGTGTGCGATCAGTGCAAGGACGACCGCTTGAACCATCCTTGGCTCGGTCTCGAAATCATCCGCGGCATGCAGCAGGAAGAGGCCGACAAATACGGCGGCGGAACCATCCTCGATCCGCGCGACGGCAAGGTCTACAAGGCGACGCTGAAAGTGTCGCCGGACGGTCAGACGCTGGCGGTGCGCGGCTATCTCGGCATCGAACTCTTGGGCAAAAACACATATTGGACGCGCCTGCCGGATTCCGCCTACAGCATGCTCGATCCGTCGATCAATCCCAATGCGGCGGCGAAGCATCCGCCGGCGGTGGCGCCGTCGCAGCACAAGTCGGACCTGCAGCTCCGGCTGAACTCGTCGCAGCAGTAATCGTCAAACTGTCGTAGACCGATTGCCGCGCGGCGTGATCGCCGCGCGATGAAGGCCGGTTACGCCTTTTCCGGCTGGAGCTCGGGCTCCGGCTTTTGCTCGCGCGGCTTGCCCATCAGCACCGGCTGGAACAACGCCGCCGCCATCATCGTGGTGAGCAGCGAAATCGCCAGAAGTTTGCCCATGCTGGACGTTCCGGGATGACTGGAGAACCACAGGCTGCCGAAGGCCGTCGCCGTGGTACAGGCGGAAAATGTCACTGCCCGCGTCAGCACTGACTGCAGGAGGTTGGTCTGCCCTTCGCGCCACGCCATGATGTAATAGATCTTGAACGCAACGCCGACGCCCAAGAGCAGCGGCAGCGCGATGATATTGGCGAAGTTGAGCGGCAGATCGATCAGCACGCAAATCTCGAGCGTGACGACGCCGGCGAGCAGCAGCGGCACGAGCGTCAACAGCACGTCGCCGATTCGCCGCAGCGTGATCCAGAGAATGATCCCGATCGACAGAAACGCGCAGATGCCGGCTTCGATGAACGCGCCGACGATGGCGCGGCGCGCCTCGAGGATCGAGATCGGCCCTTCGGTCGCTTCCGGCGCTACCGACTGAACGGCGCGGGCGAAAGCCTGCAGATTGGCGTTGTCGGTCACGTCGCCGCTCGGCGCGACGTCGATGCGGGCCTGACCGTCCCCCGTAACCCACTGGTTCGCGAGCGATTTTGGAATATTCGCGAGCGTGACCTGCTGGACCGAGAACAGATTCCGCAGATCGTCGAGCGCGATCTTGAGCGGCTGCACGAGAACGGCTTCGGCGCGCTGCCGCACCGCAGGATCGGCCTTGGCCAACGCCGTCATATCGGTCGCGAGCCTTCGCGCCGCGACAGCGCCCGCCCCCGTGCCGTTGCCGGCCAGCCGGTTGAGCGCGTCGGTGGTGGAATTCATCATGCTGATATTCTGCGCGTCGGTCGGCAGCGCGCTCGGCGCCGGCGGATTGAGCGCCGGCAGCAGCGTCTTCGCCGCGGTCTGGATGAGCGGCAGCTTCTGCTCTTGATCGGGCGGAATGAAGCTCGACAAGGTCAAGACGCGTGACACTTGCGGCAGCGCCTTGAGCTTTGCAGCGATCTGATCGGCCTCGGCGAGCGACGGCGCTAGCACCTGAATGTCGTTGGTGCCGGTTTCCGGATCGCTCTTGAGCTCGAGATAGGTCGAGACCGCTTCGGTTTTCGGGCTGCGCAGGTTGATCGGGTTGAAATCGAACCGCAGCCAATGCAACAGCGGCAATCCGCCGGCGACGACGACGCCGGTCATGATGAGGATGGCCATGCGATGCCGCGCCAGGAAATCGTCGACCGGCGCCAGCAAAACATAACCGAGCGGTTTCGGCTCGGACGGCGGCTTGAGCACGGCGAGCAGCGCCGGCAAGGTCGTGATGCTGGTGGCATAGGCGATCAGCATGCCGACGCCGGCGATCAAGCCAAGCTCGGACACGCCCTTGTAGACGGTCGGCAGGAACGACAGGAAGCCGGCGGCGGTCGCCAGAGCCGCGAGCGTCAGCGGCGCGCCGGCGCGGCTGCCGGCTTCCAGAAGCGCCATGCGCAGATCGTCGACATTGTTGCGCTCGGCGCGATAGCGGACGCTGAATTGCAGCCCGAAATCGACACCCAGGCCGACGAACAGAACTGCGAAATAGACCGATATCAGATTGAGCGTGCCGACCATCATCATGCCGAGCGCCGCGGTGATGGCGAGGCCGATAACGAGGCAGACGAAGACTGCGAAGATGATGCGCGCCCAGCGCAGCGCGAGCCATAGGATCACGAGCACGATCGCGACCGTCACCGTGGCGTTCAGTACGGCATTCTCCTTGATGGTGGAGAATTCCTCATCCGCCATCGGCACCGGGCCGGTGAGCCGCAGCCGCGCCTGGTACTTGGCGCCGATGTCGAGATCGGCGGCGGCCTGACGGATGGCGTCGGTCGCGCCCCGGCCGGGCTCGAGCTCGGCGTAATTGAGCGTCGCCTGGATTTCGAGAAAGCGCAGCCGTTCGCTCGATGTCGATGCGCGGCCCTCGACCATTTCGTGCCAGGAGAAGCTCGCCGGCTTGCCGGCGTTGACGTTCTCGATGGCATTCGCAGCGAGCGTCATCGGCCACTGCATATTGTCGAGCGTGAGCTGACCGCCCTGCACGCCGAGCAGACTGAGCTGAAAGGCCTGGATGACGCCGCGCAGCGACGGATCGCCGGCCAGGACCTGAACCAGACGCTGCGCCTGTGCCAGCACTTTCATCTGCGGCTCGAGATCCTTGACCGGCTCGAACAACAAGCCGTTCTGCGCGAAGAACGGCCCGCCTTTGGGCTGCTGGATCGAGTGAAACAAATTCTTCTGCGGCTCGAGCTTTTGCACCAAAGCGTTGGTCGCGGCATCGACAAGCTCGGGCGTCGGCGCGTCGACGACCGCGACGATCAACTGAAACTGCGGAAACGCTTTTTCGAATTTGGCCTCGCGCTGCCGCCAATCGATGTTCGGGGAGATGAGCTGGTTGACGTCCGTCGTCATGGCGAAATGCGTGGCCGCATACCAGGACGACAGCACAGCAAGGAGCAGCGACAGCCCAATGACCGGCCAAGCGTTCTTCGCGCAAAAGCCGATGGCGCGGACGACGAGGGCAGTAATCGTTTTCATGAGAGAGTGGGTCAATGGATTGCAATACCAGTGGGATTGGGGGATCAAAGACCGGCGTTTGAGGCGTTAAGACCGCGGCGAAATGGAGGCAGACGGGGCGCGACCTTGGTCGGCGCGCCTAAATGCCCTGATTTGGCGCAAAAGTGAAATCGTGGATATTTTCCTACGTGATCGCCGATTTGCCGCCGATCGGACTGGCTGGAAAACATGTCGAAATCCATGTTGGAAGCCATGCCGGAAGCCATGCCGGAATCCATGCCGGAATCCCATGTCAGCGGCCAACTTCTTCGCCCAGCACGATTAATGCCAGAGCGCCCGGCGCAAGCATTTTGACACTAATCAGCGGGCCCCGGGCCGGTTGCAGCAGAATAGGTTGTCGTTTGACGGCAAAGCCCCTTTCCCGGTTCAATCGGTGCTGATTTACCATCCGGTCTAAAGTAAAAGTGAGCCCCAATACCGCCATCGTGCTGGACAAAAAGCGGTATTTCCGCTCAATGGTGGTGAGCTAAGGGGTTATCGGCGGGGTACCGTCCCAAAGAACGGATAAGGGCTTGATTGGCCCGGTTTCGCAGCCAAGTAGGAACCCAACTAGGAACCAAAGTCGCAACCTGGTCGTGGGTTGAGTAACGTGTATCTGATGCTATTTGATGCGAAACCGCCAATAAACGCGTCATAACCACATCAACCGCCTTTGTTGCGGCGCAAGGCCGCAGCAAAGGCTGCAACGTATGGCGCAATGAGAGCGTCATAGTTTGACGTAGTCATAGTTCGACGTAACCGGACAAGAATTTGCCGGAATAGGTTTTTGGAGATCTTGATGAAAGTGATACTCGCCCAGCCTCGCGGTTTTTGCGCCGGCGTCGTGCGCGCGATCGAAATCGTCGAACGGGCGCTGCAAAAATACGGCCCGCCGGTCTATGTGCGCCACGAGATCGTGCACAACAAGCACGTGGTGGAGAGCCTCAAAGCCAAAGGCGCGCGTTTCGTCGAGGACCTCTCCGAGGTTCCGCCCAATGCCGTCACCATTTTCAGCGCCCACGGCGTCGCCAAAAGCATCGAAGAGGAAGCAGCTTCCCGGAAGCTTCCGGTGCTCAATGCCACCTGCCCGCTGGTCACCAAAGTGCACAATCAGGGCAAGCGCTATGTCGGCCAAGGCCGCCGGCTCATTCTCATCGGCCATGCCGGACATCCGGAAGTCGAAGGCACGATGGGCCAGATCTCCGAGCCGGTAACGCTGGTGCAGACCGAGACCGATGTCGCCAAGCTCGACATTCCGGCCGACACGCCGGTCGCCTATGTCACGCAGACCACGCTGTCGGTCGACGACACGCGCGGCATTATCGCCGCGCTGCATAAGCGCTTCACCGACATCGTCGGGCCCGAGACCCGCGACATCTGCTACGCGACGCAGAACCGGCAGACCGCGGTGCGCGAACTTTCGACGCTGGTCGACGTTATCCTCGTGGTTGGCGCCAAGAACAGCTCCAATTCAAATCGCCTGCGCGAAATCGGCGAAGAAGCCGGCAAGCCGAGCTATTTGATCGCCGACGGCAGCGAGCTCGATCCCACCTGGTTCAAGAATGCCAAGACCGTCGGCATCACCGCCGGCGCTTCGGCGCCGGAAGTGCTGGTGGAAGACGTGATCGACGCGCTGCGCAGGCTCAATCCGGTCGATGTCAGCCAGTTGCATGGCCGGCACGAGACCATCGAATTCCGCTTGCCGCCCGAACTCACCGACGGTGTCACCGCCGGCCGCGTCACCGCGAAAGTTTAGGGCGTTCACAACACTCTCGCCCGCTGTGGCGATAATGGAAACGCATTCAAGAGGGTAAAGTTTTGGGTGTATCTCTGCGACAGAAGGCCGTCGTCGGTGCCTATGTGCTGCGTCAGCGTTTGGCTGGGCGTAAGCGCTATCCGCTCGTGCTGATGCTCGAGCCGTTGTTCCGCTGCAACCTCGCCTGCTTCGGCTGCGGCAAGATCGACTATCCGGACGCGATCCTCAACAAGCGCCTCTCGGTGCAAGAGTGTCTCGACGCGGTCGACGAATGCGGCGCGCCGATGGTCGCCATTCCGGGCGGCGAACCACTGATCCACAAAGAGATCGGCGAGATCGTCGCCGGCATCGTCGCGCGCAAGAAATTCGTCTCGCTGTGCACCAATGCGCTGCTTCTGGAAAAGAAGCTGCATTTGTTCACCCCGTCGCCCTACCTGTTCTTCTCGGTGCATCTCGACGGGTTGAAGGAACATCACGACAAGTCGGTGTGCATGGAAGGCGGCTTCGAAAAGGCCGTGGCCGGAATCAAAGCCGCGCAGGCCAAGGGCTTCGCCGTCAACGTCAACTGCACCGTCTATGGCGGGCACCCGCCGGAAGACATCGCAAAATTCCTCGATCTCACCAAAGAACTCGGCGTCGGCGTCACGATCTCGCCCGGCTACGCCTATGAGCGCGCCCCGGATCAGGAACACTTCCTGGCGCGGAAGAACACCAAGGAGGTGTTCCGCAAAGTCTTCGCGCTCGGCAAGGGCAAGAACTGGAACCTGACGCATTCGGCCATGTTCCTCGACTTCCTCGCCGGCAATCAGGAATTTCACTGCACGCCGTGGGGCATGCCGACGCGCAACATTTTCGGCTGGCAGAAGCCCTGCTATCTGCTCGGCGAAGGCTACGCGAAAACCTTCACGGAGCTGATGGAGACCACCGACTGGGATGCCTACGGCACCGGCCGTTACGAAAAATGCGCCAACTGCATGGCGCATTGCGGCTACGAGGCGACCGCCGCCGACGCCATGATGAAGCACCCGATCGAAGCGATGATGATCGGGCTGCGCGGCGTGAAGACCGAAGGCCCGATGGCGCCGGAAATCAACATGGACAACCAGCGCCCGGCGCAATACGTGTTCGACAGCAATGTGCAATTGACGCTGTCGGACATGCGCGCCAACGAGGCGCGGGAGAAGGCGGCCAAAGCGGCGCGGACGTCGGCGCAAAACTCGGCGAGCGCGGCGTAAGCTAACCGTCACCCTGAGGTGCGAGCGAAGCCAGCCTTCGCGGCCACCTCAGGATGACAGTAAAATCTACATCCCAAGCGCCACCCGCCGCGCATTGCCGCTTTTGAGATTGCGGTAGCGCGCCAGCGCCCACAGCGGAAAAAATTTCGAATAGCCGTGGTAGCGCAGATAGAACACGCGCGGAAAACCCGTCGCGGTATAGCGCGGCTCGTTCCAGAAACCGTCTTGGCCTTGCGTGTCGGCGAGATACCTCGCGCCGCGTAGAACCGCGGGGTGATCGACTTCGCCCGCCGCCAACAAGCCGAGCAACGCCCAGGCGGTTTGCGACGCCGTCGAGGGCGCCGGCTCGTAGCCGCGATAATCGAGCTTGTAGCTCGAGCCGTCCTCGCCCCAGCCGCCGTCCGGATTCTGGATAGCCGCGAGCCAGTCCACGGCCTTGCGCATTTCCGGCGCGTGGCCGTCGATGCCGACGGCGTTGAGCGCGCTTAAGACCGACCATGTGCCGTAGATGTAATTCATGCCCCAGCGGCCGTACCAGGAGCCGTCGGGCAGTTGCGTGCGGCGCAGATAATCGACGCCGCGTTTGACGGTGCCGCTTGAGGTGTCGCCGAACTGGCCCAGCATCGATAGACACCGCGCGCTGACATCCTCGGTCGGCGGATCGAGCAGCGCGCCGTGGTCGGCGAACGGGATATTGTTGAGATAATAATATTCGTTGTCGGCATCGAAGGCGCCCCAGGCGCCGTTTGAGCTCTGCATGCCGACGATCCATTCGCGGGCGCGGTCGATCCGGCTCTGATAGTCGACATTGACCAGACCCTGCATGCGCTCCATCGCCATCGCAACGACCGCCGTGTCGTCGACGTCCGGATAATGCGGATTGGCGTATTGGAACGCCCAGCCGCCCGGCCGCAAATCCGGCCGGCGCGCGGTCCAGTCGCCGCGCACATTGAGCACTTGCAGCGGCGCGAGCCAATCCAAGCCGCGCTTGACCTGCGCGACGGCGCGCTCGCCGCCCGATTCCAAGAGCGCATGCGCGGCAAGCCCGGTATCCCAGATCGGCGACACGCAAGGCTGGCAATAGGTCTCGTGGTCGGCAACGACGAGCAGCTTCTCGATCGATTTGCGCGCAATGGCGCGCCGCGGATCGGTGCTCGGAATCCCAAGCGCGTCGTACATCATCACGCTGTTGGCCATGGCCGGAAAGATCGCGCCGAGCCCGTCCTCGCCGTTGAGCCGCTCGCCGACCCAGGCCACGGCTTGGTCGATCGCGCGTTGCCGCGTATCTTTCGGAAAGAACGGCTCGGCTGCGCGCAGCACATTGTCGACGGCGCGGAAGAACCAGAACCACGACGCTTTCTGCTGTGGCGCCTTCGGCGTCGGTCCGAGCATCAGCGGCGGCTCGAGAAACAGTTCGTCGATACGCACGCCCTTCGCATTGCGCGCGCGCGGCTTCTTCGCCATCAGCACCAGAAGCGGCACGATCACCGTGCGGCTCCAATACGAGATCTTGTCGAGATGGAACGGAAACCATTTCGGCAACAGCATGATCTCGACCGGCATCACCGGCACCGCGCGCCACGGCACGATGCCGTAGAGCGCCAACAGGCAACGCGTGAACACATTGGCGCGCTCGGCGCCGCCGCGGGCGCGGATCGCGTCACGGGCCCGGCGCATGTGATCGGCCTGCGTCGAATCACCGATCATCTTCAGCGCGAAATAGGCCTTCACCGTCGCGCTCATGTCGAAGGCGCCGTCGGCGAACAGCGGCCAGCCGTCATGCTTGCCCTGGATGCGGCGCAGATAATTGCCGATGCCGGCTTCAAGCCTGGCGTCGACAGGCTCACCGAGATAATGCCGCAGCAAGACATATTCGGCGGGAACGGTGGCGTCGGCTTCGAGCTCGAACAGCCAATGGCCGTCGGGACGCTGGCAGGCAAGCAGCGCATCGCGCGCCGCGTCGATATGCCGGTCGAGATCGAGTTGCTGCGGCTCGGTCTTTTGCAAGTCGCTCACATCGCTCATTTGACGTTTGCTCGTTTGCGTTTGCCTTAGACGAAAGTACCGCTCAGCGACGGCTGACGAACTCGGCGGCGCGATTGCCGGATCGGATGGCACCTTCGATGGTCGCGGGCAAGCCGGTATTTGTCCAATCGCCGGCAAGGACAAGATTTCGCCACGAAGTCGCTGTGCCCGGGCGCTTCAAATCCTGCTCGGGGGTCGCGGCAAAAGTGGCGCGCCGCTCGCGCACGATTTGCCAAGGCGGTAAGGGGTCAAGCGGCAGCCCAGCCACACTCGCGACTTCGGCCCAAATCGTTTTCGCCAAGTCCTCGCGCGGCGCATCGATGAAACGGTCGCCGGCGCTCACCGTCACCGACAGCCGGCCGGGAAAGGCAAAGATCCATTCCGTCGTGGCATTGAGCACGCCGACGATCCGCCGCTGTCCGGGCGGCGGTTCGACGCGGAAATGCGCATTGACGATGGCGCGGAATTCCGTCGGCACCTTAAGCCCACGCACCAGCGTCGCCGCAATATAGGGCGGCACCGCAAGGATCACCGCGTCTTCGGCAGCAAGCGCAATCGTCTCGCCGGCGAATTCGAGCGCGTCGATGCGCACGGCGCCGAATTGTATCGCGCGAAGCTGATGCTCAAACCGCACGCTTGCGCCGCGCTGTTGCAAACAGGCAAGCGCCGGCGCGATAAGCGTCTCGCCAAGCCCCTCGCGCGCGATCAAAGGCCGGCAGGCAAGCCCGCCGGCGGCAAGCGTCTCGCGGATGATCGCGCTCGCAAGCTTCGCCGAACCGAGCGGCGGATCGATATTGAGCGCCGCGAGCAAGAGCGGCTCGACCAGCCGCTTATAAAGCACGCCGTCGCAAGCAATGACCTTGCCGACCGGCGCTTCGGGCGCGGCAAAAAGCAGCCGCAGCAGCGAAAGATAATCGAGCGCATGCGTTCCCGGTACGCGGCTTTTGGCATCGAAAATCCACAACGGCAGGCGGCCGTCGTTGAAGCGCAAGGTCCAGCGCTCGTTGCTCTTGAGATCGACAAACGGAAATTCCGCGTGGTCCGGACCGGCCAGGCGATCGGTGCCGCCGATCTCGCGCAGATAGGCGAGCGCCGCGTGATTGCCCGACAGCAACAGATGATTGCCATTGTCGATCGTCATGTCGAGCGAGGAGTCGTGATAGGAACGGCAGCGGCCGCCGGCGAAGGCCGTCGCCTCGTGCACCACGACCTGCGTCGCCGCGCCCGGAGAGTTTTATCGCCGCCGACAAACCGGCAAGACCGGCACCGATAATGTGCACCGTGCGCGTCATCTCAAAATCGCATCAAAAGAAATTACGGAAAACGATGAAGAGAAACTTGACCTTCGGCAGACGAACGCGCGCGCGCGGCGGCGCAAAGCCCCGCGCGATCAGCCCTTGCAGGATGAGGTGATAGGCCTCGCCCATGATGCGCGGCGCCCGCGTTACGCGGCGCGGCGCTTTTGCCATGATCGCGCGCGCGCTTACGAATTCCTCCTGCGCCAGCGCGACGATAGTGCCGCAGACCTCACCTAGCATCGGATTGGCCATGACCTCGGCCGGATCGGTCGAAATGATGCCGGCATCGCGCAGCGCTTCGCGCGGCAGATAGAGCCGCCCGAGGCCTGCATCCTCATCGAGGTCGCGCAAGATATTGGTGAGCTGCAGCGCGCGGCCGAGATGATGGGCGAGCGCCAGGCCCGCCTCGCGCTCCATGCCGAACACCCGCACCGACAGCCGTCCCACCGCGCAGGCAACACGGTCGCAATAAAGGTCGAGCGTCGTGCGGTCCGGCGCGCGGATGTCGGCGACGACGTCCATTTCCATGCCGGCGATGACGGCGAGAAAGTCGCCATGCTCGAGAGCGAAGGCGCGCACGGCCGCCGCCAAGCCGGCAAGCTGCGGCGGCGGCGAACCGGCATAGAGCGCGGCAAGATCGGCCCGCCACGTGTCGAGCGCCGCGCGCCGCCCGTCGCGCGGGCCGGGATCGTCGGCGATGTCGTCGACGGCGCGGCAGAACGAATAGATTTCGTACATCGCCTCGCGCTGCGCCGGCGGCAGGATCCGCATCCCGGAATAGAACGATGAACCCGATGCGCGCTCAGCCGCCTGAGAGGGACTGCTCACTTAGGCCCCTCGCGGCTTTTCTGACGCGGCGGAAGCTTTGCGGCCGAGCCGGCGCGAGGCGCCGCGCAAGGCGCCGAGCAAAGTCAGTCCGGCGACGGCAGGCGCGCGAAGATGCACGCGCTCGCTCAGCGGATCGCGCGTCATCAGCATGCGGGTGAGCCGATGCGCCAAAGTGTTGATGACGGAGACTTCGAGGCAAAGCCGCATGTCGTTGATCGACGCGGCGAAGTCGTCGCTTTCGGCGAGCAGCCGTTCGGTCCGAGCGGCAAGCTTGTGCAGGCAATCGAGCAATTGCGGGCTTGAGCGCTGAGCGCCGATCGCTTCAACCGTGGTCCCGCTCGCGGCGAGCGCATCTTGCGGAACATAGACGCGGTCGAGGTTCTGATAGTCTTCCTTGCAATCCTGCAGGTGATTGATGATTTGCAAGCCTGCACACAGCGCATCATTTGCCGGCCACACCGAACGGCTCTCGCCGTGGACGTCGCAGACGAAACGGCCGACCGGCATCGCCGAGAGCGAGCAATAGCCGATCAGACCGTCCCAGTCTTTGTAGCGCAGCTTGGTGACGTCGAGCTTGAACGCGGCGATGAGATCCTGCGCGTGTTTGGGCGACAGATTGCGCTCGGCAAGCGCGGCGCAGAGCCGGACCGCAACCGGATCTTCGGCATTGCCCCCGAGCAGGCCCGCTTCGAGGCGATCGAGCAGCGCAAGCTTTTCCGGCGGCGTGAGCGTGGCGTGATCGGCGATGTCGTCGGCGGTGCGGACGAAATTATAGAACGCCAGGATCACCGGGCGATGGCGCGGATGTATGAGAAAGGACGCCACCGGGAAATTCTCGTCCCGATGCCCCTTGCCGGAGCGCAATTCGTCAGCGCCGTGTGGTGTCGCGTCGTTCATCTTGTTTCCGAAACATTGGCTTGCGCCCGGCCCTTCCACATGCCGCCGCGGCCGCGGGCATGCTGATAGGCGGAATCGAGCGTGAACGCCATATAGATTGCCGCAATCGCCGGCAATGCCGGAGCCCAGACCAGGGACAGCCGGTAGAATCGAAGCACCGGCCGGAACGCCAAAGCCATCAAAAGCCAGACGAAAATGCCGATGAACTGCGGCACGCCGTGAGCGAACAAAGCGAGCGCCACCGGCGCCAGATAGGTCAGCGCGAGGCCGAGCACGGTGCCGGCGAGGACGAGCGGCGAATAGCGCAGTTGCGCATAGGCCGTGCGCGACACCATGCGGCGAATATCGCCGATCACCGGGTAAGCGCGGATGGAGTGCACGCGGTCGGTCAGCGCGATCGAGATCGGGCCGTGGCGTTTGAGGAGTTTCGCCAAGGTGCAATCGTCGATCAGCGCGTCGCGGATCGCGGCAAGGCCGCCCGCCGCGCGCAACGTCTCGCGCCGCGCCAGCATGCAGCCGCCCGCCGCGGCGGCGGTCGCGTTCTTCGGATCGTTAGCCCAGGCGAACGGATAAAGCATCTGAAAGAAGAAAATGAAGGCCGGCACGAACATGCGCTCGGCAAAGCTCTTGCAGCGCAGTTTCGCCATCAGCGAGGTGAGAACGAGGCCGTCGGCATCGGCGCGCGCCGCGAGTATTTGCAACGCGTCGGGCGCATAGACGATGTCGGCATCGGTGAAGAGGATGTAGTCCGGGGGCCGCGCCGCACTCTCGCAAGCTTCGACGCCTTGCTGCTGCGCCCACAGTTTTCCGGTCCAGCCGGACGGCAAAGCGCGCCCCGACAGCACGGTGAGGCGGCCGCCGGCGCCGAGCGCCGCCGCCGCATCGCGGGCGACTTGCGCCGTGGCATCGCGACTCTGGTCGTCGACCAGCACTACGTTGAATTCACCTGGATAGTTCTGCCGCAACAGCGAGGCCACGGTCTGGCCGACGCATTCGGCCTCGTCGCGGGCCGCGATGACGGCGGTCACCGGCGGCCAGCCGCCAGGCGCAATGCCGCCGACCGGGTTTTCGTCATCGCGGTCGGCCGCGCGCCAGAAGCCGCCACGGGCGGCAATGAGATAGAGCCAGATCGCCAAAACCCAAATCGCTAATACCATTGACGCTACAAGGCCGATGACCACAGATAGTCCCTTCATTGCGGGCTGGAACCAGCGCCCGCTGGGGATTAACCCCAGCCGCCGGCAGCCCCTTATCCCCCAAATGCAGGACCTGATATAGGACCCCGCAGCGACGATTAAACGCCGAGTGACGACCCTCCAATGGACGCCAAAAATAGCCCTTTTCTGACACGCCTCGACGCCGTTGCGGCGGATACCGAGACGCTCCTCGACCAGCTCCTGGCCGTAAAGCCGGCCGACGGCGAGACCGCCCGCCCGGCCCGGCTGATCGAGGCCATGCGCTATTCGAGCCTCGGCGGTGGTAAGCGCTTCCGGCCCTTTCTGGTGGTTGAATCGGCGGCTTTGTTCGGCGTGCCGCGGCAGAACGCGCTGATGGCGGGCGCGGCGCTCGAATGCGTGCACTGCTATTCGCTGGTGCATGACGATCTGCCGGCCATGGATAACGACGAATTGCGCCGCGGCCAGCCGACGGCGCACCGTAAATTCGACGAGGCGACCGCGATCCTGGCCGGCGACAGCCTCCTGACTTTCGCCTTCGACATCCTCTCCCGGCAGGAGACGCATGCCGACCCGGCGGTGCGCATCGCGCTTGTCTGCGCCTTGGCACGCGCCTCCGGCATCGGCGGCATGGCCGGCGGCCAGATGCTCGATCTCGCCGCCGAAGGCCGCTTCGGCGTGCAGAAGCACGGTGCGCAGAACCTTGGCGCAACCGACGTGCGCATGCTGCAGGCGATGAAGACCGGCGCGCTGCTCCGCTTCGGCTGCCAGGCCGGCGGCATTCTCGCCGGTGCTACTTCGGCGCAGCGCGACGCGCTCGAACGCTACGGCTCGGCCGTCGGCGAAGCGTTCCAGATCGCCGACGATCTCTTGGACGTCGAAGGCGATTCGGCGCTGGTCGGCAAACAGACCGGCAAGGATGCGGCAGCGGGCAAGGCGACCTTCGTCAGCGTGCTCGGCATCCCCGGCGCCAAGGCCCGGCTGGCGCAGCTCGTTGCCGACGCCGAAAATGCACTCGCGACATTTGGACCCGGCGCGGCGATACTTATCGAGGGTGCGCGATTCGTCGCCGACCGGCGCGCATGATCCGGATACCTATACCTCTCGCGCGTGCGCTTCTCCAACGGGCCTGAGCCGTTACGTCGCAGCGCCGTAACAGAGGCGTGGGAATTGATAGGTTATGAGGTCGAATTGCGGCGGTGAAAGGCGACTTTGGGGCGTCCTTTTGCATTGAATTCTGCCCGATTGAAGTTCGTAGGGACCGGTCATATTTGGTTTCGCATGCCGGCCCCAATGCCGGCCTCATGTCAGCTTCTTGCCTGGCCTTTTGTGCATTTCGAGCGCGTTTACTCCGAACCTTCCAGCGACTTCGGGACACTTACTCCACGATGAACGAGACCATGAGCGAGGCTTGGGGCCGGACCATTCTCAACTCCACCGCCGCCCTCTTCGCGGCATTTTTGGCATTGCCGCTCATGCCGACATTGGCCGGCTCGGCGGCCCATGCGCAGGGCGTAAGCGCAAAAGCGCAGGGCGCAAGCGCGAAACAAAAGCCATCCGGCGCGCATGCGAAAATGGCACCGGGCACGCCGCAAGCCCCGGCACCGGCCGCACAGGCGTCAAAGTTTCCGCCGCGTACTCCGTTCACGGCCGCCGACGATGCCGTTGCCGCTATTCCCGGCATGCCGGACGCGCGGTTCTTTGCCGATTCCGAAACCGACTTCGCTAAGGCTTTGCCGGCCCAGCCGGGACCGTGGCTGATTCTCTCGACCGGCGGCGCCGACGGCGCGTTCGGCGCGGGCGTTGTGACCGGATTGAGCGCCGGCGGACACCGGCCGGATTATGCCGTCGTCACCGGGGTGAGCGCCGGCGCACTGATGGCGCCGTTCATGTTTGCCGGCCCGAAATACGACGCGACGCTGCAGGCGCTTTATACGCAGACCTCGGCCGCAGATATTTTCGAGGTCGGCGGCACCGGCGAAAGCTTTCTCGACACCTGGCCGCTGCGCGACCTGATCAAGAAACAGATCACGCCGGAGCTGCTCGCCGATATCGCGACCGCTTACAAAGGCGGCCGGCGTCTGTTCATCGTCACCACCGATCTCGACGCCGAGCGCTCCGTGGTGTGGAACATGGGCGCCATCGCGGTTCACGCCACCGATCACAGCAAGGACGACGGCGGCGCTGCGCTCAATCTCTTCCGCAGCGTGCTTTTGGCTTCCGGCAGCATTCCCGGCGCTTTTCCGCCGGTGCAGATCGACGTCGAAGGGGGCGGCAAGCACTTTTCCGAAATGCATGTCGACGGCGGCGTCGGCGGGCAGTTTTTTGTCGCGCCGCCGGCTTTGATGCAAAGCAATAGCGGCTACAAGATCCCGGCGACGGCGCTTTATGTCGTGGTCAATAGCGGCTTGCAGCCGGACTTCCAGGTGGTCGAGCGCTCGACGCCCTCGATCCTCGCGCAGTCGGTCGGCATGGCGGTCAAGACCGATATCCGGCTGATGCTCGACCGTTCTTTTGTCGCGTCAAAGAACAGCGGCATTGGCTTTAACGTTGCCAGCATTCCGCCGGACTTCAATGCGCCGAGCCGCGGCGCTTTCGATCCCGATTACATGAAGGCGCTGTTTCAAACGGGTTACGCTCTCGGCAAGAGCGGCAATGCCTTCGCCGGCGAGCCGCCGCCGTTTCCCGGCCATTCCACAATTCAACCAAACACCAGTCATACATCTCCACCAACCGACCCGGGAGCGAGCAAATGAGAAAGCTGGGCGTTCTAACGGTTGTTGCACTTGCAGGCATGCTTGTTATGGCGGCGACGCCGTCGGAGGCGGCGAAGCGGGGACGATCGAGCGCCTATGACGGATTGTGGAGCGTATCGATCCGCACCCAGGCCGGACCCTGCGATCCGAGCTATCGCTATCCGGCGCGCATTGTCGGCGGCCAGATTCGCCAGGCCGATAACGATTTCAGCTATCAGATTTCCGGCGCCGTGGTGGGAAGCGGCGGCATCGCCGTCACCGTCAGCAAAGGCGGCCAAAGCGCGACCGGCTACGGCCGGCTGCACGGCTCGAGCGGCGGCGGACGCTGGAGCGCCGGCGGCAATGCCTGCTACGGCACCTGGAGCGCGATGCGGCGGGCCTCGAATTAATCCGCCTATCCGATCTTCCGCGCCGGCACGTTGGCGTTCCACCACGGGCACACGTCGGCAGCGCGCAGATAATTGCCGTCCATCACATTGATCGGCTCGCGGGCGCCGGAGGCGGCGCTCGTCATGCGCAAGGTCCGCGCTTCCTCGCGGCCCTCGGGCGTGAGCCACATGCGGTCGTGGCCCCACAGGCTCGGGCCTTCGCTGCGCTCATGCGGCGTCCAATTCGCCGGATCGATGCTGCGGCCGCCCCAGCCGTATTCGACCAAAAACTGCGACGGCGAATAGGAATAAAACGACGTCATGTGATCGTTGACGTGGCGGCCGAACGTGGTGCCGATCATTTCCGGCTTCTTGAGCGCCAGATCATAGGCCTGCCCGACATCGTCGAGATAGCAGACCTCGAACATCATGTGATGAATGCCGTTCTTGCCGGTATCGATGAAGGCTAAGCTGTGGTGGCGCGCGTTGATGTGGAAGAAATAGGCCTTGAACGGTTTGAGGATGTAATCGCTCGGCTTGAAATTGAGGATCTCGGTATAGAACGGCACCACGTCGTCGATCCGTTCCGCCGTGAGCACGGCATGGCCCATGCCGAGCGGCCCGGTGCGGAAGCCTGAGATCGAGCGGCCGGGCACAAACGGTTCGGTCGAAATCTCGGCGCCGTGAAAAACTTCGAGCCGGTTGCCGATCGGATCGGAAAACACGATCAGATCCTTGACGCGGCGTTCGTCCGCCAGCGCGCGTGAGCCGCGCGCTATTTTCACGCCGGATTTTTCCAGATGCGCGGCGAGCGCATCGAGTTCGGCGCCGCCTGAGATCTCCCAGCCGTAGAACGAGGGGCCCTCGTCTTCGTCGGTGTGGACGATGACGCGCTGCTTCCTGTCGTCCATGCGCAGCGCGAGCGTGCCGCGGCTCTTGTCGACAAGCTGCATGCCGAGGAAGCGCGTGCCGTAATCCGCCCAATCGTCGAGGTTCTTCGTGCGAATACCGACATAGCCCAGCGCGTTGAGATTCATCGTGGCTCTCCCTGCAAGAGCCATATCATATCGGGGCTTACCAATCACCTCTCCCCGCCGCGGGAGAGGGAGACGCCGATCAGCGTGCGATGGCGTCGCCGGGGCCCGGGCTCGGCGCAGAGTTCGCCGCCGGACTTGGCGTGGGGCTCGCCGCCGGACTCGGCGTGGAGGCTGCGGCTGGGCTTGATGCAGGGTCTGGCGCGGGGCTCGACGCGTCGCTCGGGGCCGGCGCAGCACTTGAATCCGAACTCGGCGCCGAGGCTGCGGCCGGAGCCGGCGCGGCGCTCGACGCCGGGCTCGACGCTTCGGGTGCTCCAGCCCGCGTCAGCGGCTTCCCGACATAGCGTGGGATCACGATGCGCTGGCCCTCGGTCAGCGCGGCATTCTCCGCCTTCTGATTGATCTGCGCCACCGCCCAGGCGGGCACGTGATAGGCCGCCGCGAGCGATTGCACCGTGTCGCCGGCGCGCGCCTGGACCGGCGCTCCGGAATCCCACAATTCGATCGGCCCGGTCGACGGGAAAACCAGACGCAGCGGCACCGCCTCGCCACCGCCGGCGGCCGCCGATCGGATTTTGGCGGCGAGCTGCACCTGGATGCCCTCGAACTTGTCCATGTTGACGTGGACGATCTCCGGCCGGTCCTTGAGGTTGAAGGCCGCGTAGTGGCCATGGAAACCGTGGCCCGGCGCTAGATCGCCGCCGCCCAGGACATTTGAGGACTGATAGAGGTCGATATAGCGCTCGACATTCGCCGGGATGGTGCCGGCCGTGCGGTTGGGATCGTAGGTGATCAAGAGCGCCACCGGCACATGCGCGGCCGCGAGCGCCTCGGCAAATTCGACGGCCGAGTCGCCGCCAGCGGAATGGCCAACCACGGAAATCGGTTTGGGATCGCGGCGGTAGTCGGCGATGGCCTGGTCGGCGACCGAGCGCCAGCTCATGTGGGCATTGGTGGTCGCGAGGACGCCGGAGCGGTTGATGCGCGCAGCGAGTTGATCCATACCCCAATCGATCAGGGCGATGAGGCCATAGAACAGATAAGCGCGCCCATGCACCGCGCCGGACTGTTCAGCCCGGCTGGTGCTGACACTTGTCACGATCAGGAGCGCGGCCAAAACGGCAGCGATAGGTTTGGTTCGCATCATGAGCTTTAAAATTCGGCGCCTGACACGTGGAACAGCCGACCGGTCGCCGATAGTGCCGGCTTGTTCAGGAGGACTCTCGTTTGTGACGCGCCAAGACGAGCCCGCATCTCGTCCCTGTCCGCGAAACCCACACAGTCATGTTAACCCTCAAGGCTTGCCAATCATAGTGGGTGAAATTGTGGCTTACGGCATATTCGCGGTGATACCTGGCGCTCCGGCCGCGACGGCGAACGCGCCGCCTGCTAATGTCGATTTATGAACTTCCTGAGACGATTAGCGACCGGCCAGATCGCGCTTTGGCGGGTGTTCTGGATCATCGGAACTCCCCTGACTCTGATTTGGCTCATCACCGGCGCGGCCATGCTCTTCGGGTTCGGCATCCGTGACGTGTTCGGCGTGGCGCTCATTATTGCGGTGTTCACATTGGCGACGCTCGCCATACCGTTCATCTCGCTGGCGATCTGGCGCAGCGCCTCGAACTATGCGGGCAAGACCGCATGGCACAAGGCGCTCGCCTGGGGCGCAAAAGCCGGCGCGGCCTTTTGGGCCCTGGTGGCCGTCCTGAGCATCCCCGGTCTTGCCTATCTCGGCTATGACTTCATTCTGGCGGTGCTTGCCCCTGATTGAGGTCGACAAGCCTATGCTTGCCCGAACGTCGGCATCGGCCTGACCGAAAGCCGGCAACACTTTTTTCTTCGATATATTTGAGGCCGTGTTCCGCCCGTCGCGCCGGGCGAGCCAAGAGCAGCGCCAAAGCGCCGCACCAAAGAGCCGCGCCCCGCTTCGCTCATCCGCCCCACGGCCCAACGCCGGGCGCGGCGCAGGTTCGATACGCCGCGCGTTCGATCTCGGAACGTCCGTCCGATCAAGCCTCGTATTTGAACGAGAGTGCGACGCGCGTTCGAAACGCCAGCACCTTTCCGTTCTCCACCCGCATATCCATCTTGGTGACTTCGGCCACGCGGAGATCACGTAATGACCCGGCTGCCGTTTCAACCGCACGCCGCCCTGCATCTTCCCATGATTTTTCACTGACGCCGACGACATCGACGATCCGGTAGACGCTCTCTGCCTGCTTCGTCGCCATTGGATTGATCCTTTCGTGGCTGAACTGAAACCCGCACGATCAAGACCGCCACGCGACTTTGTCGTGCGTTCGATCAACATACACCAATTGAATGCGGACGCGCAGGGGCGCCAAACGCGCCATTTGGCCTGCCGTTGCCAATCATCCTTTGGCAATAGGCATAGAGTGCGTCGTAAACAATCCACTCGGCGGCATTTAACGCATGGTCGTCCTTGTATCCGAGATGGCGAAATCCTTCGGCGATGGCTTGCAGTCCCGGCCCTTCGGGCTGCCGATAGAGCGTGTTGTCGGTATCCGCTCCGTTGACGATCTTGCCCAACAGCACAAGCGCGGCATCGTCCATCAGCTGGTACTTTTTCAAGATCGCCTCGAATGAGCACTCCTTGCCGTGATGGCCGAGTTCGACATCTTTCACATCATAGGGAATTGCGTTGAGGCGCTTCGCTTCGGCCATTACCTTGTCCGTCGGCACAAAGATAAACTCCGCGTCCTGATCGATGAATTTCCTGATCAGCCACGGACAAGCGACGCGATCGACTTTCACATGCTCCCGCGTAATCCATTTCATGACAGTCCTCCTTTCGTTGGCCTCCTAACGGCGGCACGGGCACGGCGCAACATTGTCAATCCAAAACTGCGCTACAGCTTCATCGGCCGCGAAATCCACCGAAACATTTACCGAGGGCTGCAGCCATGCAAAGTGCTGCCAAAAATCGAGGTCAGGCCCGATTTCCTTGAGCCGCGTGAACCCAATCTCGAACTTTCCGGAATTTGCGGCGCAACGCGATGCGTCGACGGTCACGACAGCGGTCCACTTTCGCTCGAGAGTTGGTTGCTGCATCTCTGAAAAATGAACCTCCGTGATTGCCAAATCGGGTCTGCAGATCTGCTGACCAATGGCTGGCGTCATGCCGGCGAATACGACGCTTCCCGACAGCAATCCAACGACGGCTGATCGATACACGTTTGAAATATCCTCTCGCTTGATTGGCAAAATGATTTCGTTAGCGGGCCAGTGGCGGGTGCGTTGCGGAAGTCGAACGCAGCCATTCCTCCGGCGGTTTGATATGCCGGAACGAGGCCAGCAGGGCTAAATCGTAGATGATCTTGAGTGCGCCACACACGACCAGTGGCAAACCCGAGAACGCCGTGGTCAGCAAGACCCCGGCAATGGTGGGACTAATCGCAGATGCGAGGCTGCGCGGCACGGCAGTCACGCTGGCGGCGGCTGCTCGCTCGGCAGGCGTGACGACGGCCATGACGTAGGAGGTGCGTGTCGGCACATCCATTTGCGACAGCGCCGACCGCAGCAACAGCAATCCAAGCGTGACGTAGAGGTTGGATGAGAACGCCGCCAGGATAAGAAAAATACTGGACGGGATATGGGTAAAGACCATGGTATTGACGAGGCCGAAACGGTTCGCCAGCGCGGCGGCGATCGGGTACGAGAACGCGCTCAGCGTGCTCGACCAGAAGAAAAACACGCTTGCGGCCGAGACCGAAAGGCTAAAGCGCTCAAAAAGCCAAAGCGCCATCAGCGACTGCACGACAAATCCGCCGGCGAAGGCATCGAGGCTGAACAGCGCGGCGAGTTTGTAAACGACGCCGCGCGATGGACCGAGTGGCGCATGAGGCTTTGCTTCGACGGTGCGGGCGTGCGGCAGACGCTGATAAAGCGAGGCGCATAGGACCCCGAGCACGGCGTAGGCGTAAAACATCAGACGGAATGCAACGACCTTGTCGATGCCTGCGCGCATCGTGAAATCGGGGGCAGCAGCTGCCAAGGTTCCGAACGCCATCGACAGCGCACCGATCAGACTGTAGCGAGCGAAAGTGGTCGTTCGCTGTTGATCGGAAACACTGCGCGCCAGCATGGCGTGCTCAAGCGGAACCAGGACGCCGATGTCGCCGGTCGAGGAATTGATAGTGCCGGCAAACGCCACGAACGCGACAAAGGCGATGTCCTCGAAATTGGGGAACGCCAATCCCGTCAACGTCATGAGACACGCGCCCATCAGCATTAAAGTGCGCAGGTCATTTTTCGGCGCGATGACGCCGATGGCCAGTGTCAAAAGAGCCGTGCCCAGTAGGGAAGCGGTTAGAACAATTCCGATCGCAATGGGGCTGTAGCCAATTGTTGTCAGATAAACTGGCAATAAGATCGTGGCGAAGCCGTCGCCAAAGCCACGAAGGCTGCGAGCTGCATAAAGCAATAGAATGTTGGACTGCAAAGACATTTCGCCAAAAGCCCTCTGCCCGGCAAAGCATGGGCAAAGTGCAGTGCTTGGGCGAAATGCCTTGGGTAGGCCGGGCGACTGCGATCAAACCCGACGATTAAGAGTTGATCTATGAAACGGCGAAAGTCAAGCGCCGTACCGGGTCCGCAGAGTTTTGAGTTGCGTTGCAGTCGCCGAGGCAGCTAATGAGTCACTCAAACCCAAAAAATCTGCAAAACTCCTCCGGCGCAGCGCGCGGCGAACGAAAACTGTTGGCCGGGTGCTTGCGGTCGCCATAGCCGATGGCGAGCGCACAGAACAGCATCTGCTCCTTCGGCATATCCACGAACGGCGCGACGACGCGGTGCATGCGCGCCCAGGATTCCTGGGCGCAGGTGTCGAGGCCGCAACCGCGCGCGAGAAACATCAGCGCATGAATGTAGCCGCCGAGATCGGCCCATTGGCCGGGCCCGAGCTTGCGGTCGATGCCGATGAACAGCGCGACCGGCGCGTTGAAGAATTGGAAATTGCGCTTGTACTGGTCGAGCCGCCCTTGCGCGTCGCCGCGATCGATGCCGAGCGCGCCGTAAAGCTGCACGCCGTGTTCCTCGCGGCGCGCCTTATACGGCTCCCACATCGTCTGCGGATAGATCGGATATTGCGCCTCCTCGTGGCGCGGATCGCTGACGGCGATGCGCTCCGCAACCTGCCGCTTGAGATCGGCGAGCGGCGCGCCGGTGAGCGCATAGACCTGCCAGGACTGGAGATTGCCGCCGGAGGCGGCACGCGCCGCGCGCGCGATCAGGTCGCGCACGATTTTCCCGTCGACCGGCTTGTCGAGAAACCAGCGGCAGGAGATGCGGGAATCGACGGCTTCGAACACGTCCATGGTCGCGGCCACCCTACTTTTTTCTTCGCCGGTCATACCGTTGTCAGCGGCAAAAGGCGACTATCGCCAGCCGATGAGACATGGCCAGAACCGAAATCGCGCTTCCCGCGACTAAACCGCAGAGGAAGTTGGGGGTAAGAGATGCGCCCAGATATGCGCTGGAGCGGATTTGGCGGGCCGGTGCTCATGATCGTTGCGTCGCTTCTGGGCGCGGCGACCGGTGTCCGACCGGCCGATGCCGAGGGCGCCATCGCCATGGGGCAAACCGATACCGTCGGTAGCGACGGCCTGGCCTTCGGCGCGCATTACAACGATTTCGATCCCCATCGCATCGTCGGCCAGTCCGTCGCCGAATGCCGGGCCTCAGCCGCTTCCGACACAGCGCACAATGCCTGCAAGATCATCGGCACGTTTCACGACCGCTGCTTTTCGCTGGCGCAGGATGCAAAGCTTCAACCGCACGGCATCGGCCTGGCGCTCGCCGAGAACAGGAAAGTGGCGGACGCGATGGCAATGGATCAATGCCGCAAGATGGCCGGATCGGCACGCGCCAAGGCCTGCGCCGTATTGCGTAACGGCTGCGACGGCGAGGCGGCCTTTCGCGGCGACCCGATCGATGCGACGGGCTTTGACGACCGTGGTTTCGCTTATCTCAATAAGCGCGATTTCGACCACGCCGCGGCCGATTTCGGCGAGGTGATCAAGCTCAATCCGCAAAACGTCGGCGCCTATAATGACCGCGCCGCCGCCTATAAATTGAAGGGCGATCTCGACCGCGCGCTCGCCGACTACAACCAGGCGATCGCAATCGATCCCAACTATGCCGACGCCTACAACAATCGCGGCACGGTCCATCTGACGCGGCGGGAATTCGATCTCGCCATCGCCGATTTCAATCAGGCGATCGCGCTGCAGGCGATTACGCTAAATGCACAAAAATCCACGCCCTATATCAATCTCGGCCTGATCTACGATGCCAAAGGCGATTACGACGCGGCCAATGCCCAGTTCAGCAAGGCCATCGCCATCGATCCGAAGGACGAGATCGCCTATACGCGCCGCGGCATGGTCGACGCCAAGAAAAGCGACTACACGGCCGCCATCGCCGATTTCGGCGAGGCCATCAAGCTCAATCCCAACGATGCCGGTCCGCTCTATTCGCGCGGCCAAGCCAAGCTCAAAACCGGCGATATTGCGGGCGGCGAGGCCGATATAGCGGCCGCCAAAGCGCTGCGGCCGGATATCGGCGACACGCCAACAAAGTCGAGTGATGTGGTGCGCTAGGCGCGTCAAGGACAGTGCCGAGGGTAGTGCCGCCCCGGGTTCCTCTGCTACGCTCCGCCCAAGAAAAAACGCTGGGGGGAACAAATGGCCGAGACACACGCGGCAACGGACGCAACAATCACGGTGGCGGCACGGCTCGATCGGCTGCCGCCCTCACGCCACACGCGCAAATTGGTTACGCTCTTGTCGCTCGGCGGCTGGTTCGAATTCTACGACCTGTTCTTCACCGCCTATATCGCGATCGGCCTGTTCAAGGCCGGCATCTTTAAACCGACCACGCAGGGCCTGTTCGACTTGCAGGGCTTTGCCAGTTTCGTCGCCGCTTTGTTCCTCGGGCTATTCATCGGCACGCTGGTCTTTTCCTGGCTGTCCGACCGGTTCGGCCGCCGCTCGATCTTCACCTTCGCGCTGCTGTGGTACTCGGCCGGCGCTTTCATCATGGCGTTTCAAACCACATCGGGGACCATCGACCTGTGGCGCTTCATTGCCAGCATCGGGCTCGGCGTCGAACTGGTGAATGTCGACGCCTATCTTTCGGAACTGGTGCCGAAATCGCAGCGCGGGCCGGCTTTCGCCTACAATCAGTTCGTCATGTTCACGGCGCTGCCGGTGGTCGCCTTCCTCGCCTGGCAACTGGTGCCGCAGACTATTCTCGGCCTCGAAGGCTGGCGCTGGGTGGTGCTGATCGGCTCGGTCGGCGCGGCGGTGATCTGGTGGATCCGCCGGCAATTGCCGGAATCGCCGCGCTGGCTGGAACAGCACGGCCGCATCGCCGAGGCGCAAGCCATCGTCGCCGATCTGGAAAAGAAGATCGAGGCCGATACCGGGCAGCCATTGCCGGCGCCGGAAACCGTCAGCGGCGAAGCCGAGCGCAAGTCGGGCTCCTGGATGGAAATCTGGAGCGAGGCCTATCGCTCCCGCACCATCATGCTGGTGATCTACAATCTGTTCCAGACCGTCGGCTATTACGGCTTCGCGAGCTGGGTGCCGCAGCTTCTGGTGTCACAGGGCATCGAGGTGACGAAGTCGCTTGCCTATACGTTCATCATCGCCATCGCCGCGCCGATCGGCCCCTTGGTCGGCGTCGTTTTTGCCGACCGGTTCGAGCGCAAATGGCAGATCGCCTGGGCCGCGATCGGCATCGCCGTGTTCGGCCTATTGTTCGCGCAGCAGGCGACTGCCGTGGGCGTGATCGTGTGCGGCGTTCTGATCACGCTGTGCAACAATTGGATGTCGTTCTCGTTCCACGCCTATCAAGCCGAGCTTTATCCGACGCGCATTCGTGCGCAAGCGGTCGGCTTTGTTTATTCGTGGAGCCGGTTTTCCGCGATCTTCTCGGGCTTCATCATCGCCTTCTTCCTCGGCAATTACGGCACGATCGGCGTGTTCAGCTTCATCGCCGGCGCCATGCTTGTCGTCTTTGTCGTGATTGCAGGCTTCGGGCCCGCCGTCACCAAGCGCCGGCTCGAGGCCATCGCCGCCTGATACCGGCGGTGTTACTTGTACGCGGCGATGCGCTGCAATTCGGCGCGATCGATGACCTTGACCGCGCCGTGGCCGACGTCGCAGACGCCGGCTTTGCGCAGTGCGCTCAGCACCCGGCAGGTATGCACGGGCGTGAGCCCGGTGAAATCGGCGATCTGCTGCTGGCTCATCGGGAAGGCGAATTGCTCGTCGTCGAGGTCGCCGCGCTCTTCGGACCGCGCCATCACGTGAGTGACGAGGCCCGCGATCCGCTCCTGGGCGGTACGCTGGCCGAGATCGACGATCCGCCGGTCGGTCTCGCGATGCTCGGCCGCCGCGAGGCGGAGCCACAGGTCGAACAAAGCCGGATTGTCGCGCATGCGCGCGCGCACGTCGGCGAACGGAAAGACGCAAGTGCGCACGGCGGTCACGGCTTGGACGGAGAACGAAAACTGCCGCTCGAACAGCGACGTCGGACTGATCAGATCGCCCGGCATGATCACCGACAAGATCTGGCGCTTGCCATCGGGCAATTGGATGAAGCGGACGGCCCAGCCGCTGCAAACGACCGCAACGCCTTCATTCGGCTCGCCGGCGCGGCAAATATTGTGCCGCGCGGCGATGGCCTTGTGTACGCCATGAATCGGCGGATGAACCGGCGCTTGGACTGGCACATGAACCGGCGCTTGGATCGGCTCGCGGCTATTGCAGAACAGCGCGCCGCAGAAATTGCGCTTCTGAAAGCGGCAGGTGTCGCACGGCCGCTTCGCCGCTGCCGGCACCATGACGGGCATCGCGGTCGGCGGCATGGCTGGCGGCATGGCAGGACCGATGCAAGGAGCGTCAACCGCGCGGGGCAGCGCGGAGGCTTCACTCAACAGCATGATCGTTCCTTGGTCCATGCGCAGGGATTTTCTCCGCGACCGCCCGTGTTGTTGCGCTGGATTAATGCGCTCGATCATCCAATTGCAGACGGTAGGTTTCAGCCGTTGTCATTGTTCTAATTTCGGCGTCCGTACAAACTCGTACGCGGGCCGCGACTCGCAAGCCGCGTATCCGGATTTAACAACAACTGAAAATGGAAAAACTGGCGAACAATCCGACGCGTTTTAGTCGCGCTGCGGGCGGCAAAGCCGTCCTAAAAAACCTGCTCCGACTCGGCATCCAGGCCGGAAAATGCCGAACTGCAGCCGGCCAACACATTCTGCAGGCGATGCCGGAATTGCGCCAGCGTGATCTGCGACACGATCGTCTCCACCTCGCGCGCCCCGACATTGGCCCGCGTCATCAGCTCCGAGCAGTGCTGCACCACATCGCTGATGACGTCGAGCTCCTGATGCATGCGGTCGAAAGCCTGCAATTTCATCATGACGTCTTTGCTTAGCGCCCCGCATTGCAGCAGATCGTGCCCGATGCCGCTGCTGTTCTGCTCGAGCTGCTCGGCGACTTCGCAGCTCATCGTCGCGATGGCGCGCAGCAGGCTCTGCAATTCGCTCTGGCCGAGATTGACGGTGTCATGCATATAAGGACTTTCGCGATCCGCCGGCGCCTAGTGGAGCCTGCCGAGCACGGCTTCCAGCTTCGTGCGCAAGGTCGCGTCGTCGAACGGCTTGACGATATAATTGTTGACGCCGGCCTGCGCCGCCTTGACGACAAGCTCGCGATCGCCGCGCCCGGTGACCATGATGAACGGCACTTTGCGAATGGAGAGGTGGCCGCGCACGGCGCGCAGCAACCCGACGCCGTCCATTTCCGGCATATTGTAGTCGGAGATGATGAGGTCGATCCGCTGCGCCACCGCCGTCGCCAGCGCTTCCTGGCCGTTGACGGCTTCGTGGATCATGCGGATGCCGAGTTTTTCCAGCGCCATCCGTGTCATCTGGCGAACGCTCGCCTGATCGTCCACGACAAGAACCTTAAGAGCTGCGGCGTTCGGCATCGTGGACCTAACTTTCTCGCGCGACCGGCGATTTATTCACAGAACGTGCTGACGAGCTTGACCAAACCGTCAGGATCGAACGGCTTGACGATCCAGCCATTGGCGCCGGCTTCATTGGCGATGTCCTTGCTGCCCTGCTCCGCCTCGGTCGACAGGACAAGGATCGGGGTGTCGTCATAGGTCCGATCGCCGCGGACGGCGCGGATGACGCCATAGCCGTCGAGCTTCGGCATGTTGATGTCGGTGATGATCACATCGACGGGCTGCTGCGGCAGAACCTTCAAGCCGTCCTGTCCGTCGACGGCCTGCACCACGTTGAAACCGGCGCCGCCGAGCGCCAGCCGCAACATGTCGCGCATGGTACGCGAGTTGTCGATGGTCAAAATGGTTCGCCCGGCGCTGGCGCTGGCCGAAGCAGCGCTGTCGGCTTGGACCGTCGGCGCGGGGTTTGGCGCCGGAACGGGATCAGGCGCGGGAACATCGGCCGGCACGAGCGGAGGCGCCGCCTCGACGGGCGCTATCGGCGCTGGCAATTCGATTTCAGTGCGCGCGATTTCGGCCGGTGGCGGCTCGATCTCGACCGGTTCGGCAACGTCGACCGCCGGCGCGGCAGCTTCTTCCGCCGGCTGTGCCGAGAACGGATAGGCGATGCCCAAGCCGCCAAGAGCTTCGGCGAATTCCGCCGACGCAGCCGACACCGTCAGTTTCGGAAACGTCTTAAACGCCGAGACAAGAATCTGGAGATAGCCCAGCGAGACCGAAGACACCGCGGCGGCATTGAGATTGATCTCGTTCGCCTGCGGCAGCTTGATCATGTCGGCGATCAGCGCGGCCGCGCCCGCGGCGTCGACCGCGGGCGGAAGCTCGAACACGATCGTATCGGTGCCCTGCGGCATGAACGAACCTCGTTATCAGTGATCCGCGCCGGCAAGCGCCGGTTTCCCCGCGCAAGCGTTGAGAATGGCTTCGGATATGTCGAACAGGCCATGCTGGGATTCGACCGCGCCGATCTCGAAGGCGACGCGCGGCATGCCGTAGATCAGCGCCGTGCCCTCGTCCTGGCCGAGCGTGGCGCATCCGGCCTTGCGCATCGCCAACAGACCATTGGCGCCGTCCCGGCCCATGCCGGTGAGTATGGCGCCGACGGCATTAGGCGCGACCGCGCGCGCCACCGAATTGAACAAGGCATCGACCGAAGGCCGGTGACCCGAGACCAGCGGCCCGTTATTGAGCGTGCAGATCAGACCGCTGCCGCGCTTCGCCACTTCAAGATGGTGTCCGCCCGGCGCGATGTAGACATGGCCGCGCTCGACCGGCTGCTCGTGCGCCGCTTCATGCACGCGCACCCGGCATTCGCCGTCGAGCCGGCGCGCAAAGGCGGCGGTAAAGCGTTCCGGCATGTGCTGCGCGATCACGACCGGCGGCGTGTCCTCCGGGAACAGCATCAGCACCGCCTTCAAGGCTTCGACGCCGCCGGTCGAAGCGCCGATGGCGATGAGCTTTTCGACAGAGCCGCGCGCCGCGCCGAAGGATTTGCGTACCGCCTGCCGCTGCTGCGGCGTCGCAACGCGGCGGCCCATCCGCGTCTGGGCAGCCGCCTTGATCTTCGGGATCAGCTCGCCGCCGAGTTGCAGCATCGCGCTGTTGTCTGCGGGCTTGGCGACGAAATCGACCGCGCCGATTTCGAGCGCTTCGAGCGTGGTGTCAGCGCCGGCCTGGGTCAGCGAGGAGATCATGACCACCGGCGTCGGCCGCAGCTCCATGATCTTGCGCAGGAAGTCGAGCCCGTTCATGCGCGGCATCTCGACGTCGAGCGTCACGACGTCGGGATTGAGCGCCTTGATCTTTTCGCGCGCATCGAACGGATCGGGGGCCGCACCCACGACTTCGATGCCTTCGTCCACGGAAAGCACCGCGGCCAGGAGCTGCCGCATCAATGCCGAGTCATCGACGATCAGAACCCTTACTTTCTTGCTTGCGCTCATTTGAACAGCTCAATGTTTGCGGAGACGTTGCACGTCTCCAGTGATGTGGTGCAGTGCCGTCTTCCCATCGTGAAGGGCGCGCTCACGCTGTCCTCCGGTAGATCGTGCGGCCGGCGAGTTTGAGCCGCGGATGCGAACCGAGAAGCGATTCCGAATGGCCGATATAGAGCCAGCTGCCGACCCGCAGCAGATCGGTGAAGCGGTCGACCAGCTCGGTTTTGGTCGGCCCGTCGAAATAGATCATGACATTCCGGCAAAAGATGGCTTCGAACGGCCCGCGCATCGGCCATTTGTCGTCCATGAAGTTCAAATGGCCGAACGAGATCAGCGAACAGACTTTGCGGTCGATGCTGACGCAGTCGCGCTCGTCGGCCTTTCCGATCGGGCCGCGATATTTCGCCGGCACCGCGGCAACGGATTCGGCGGAGAACACGCCGAGCGAGGCCTTGCGCAGCACGTCGGTGTCGATATCGGTGGCGAGAATGCGCACGTCGCGCGCCGCGAGATCCTTGATCTCGGCGTGCAGGATCAACGCGATCGTGTGCGGCTCTTCGCCGGACGAGCAGCCGGCCGACCAAATGCGCAAGCGTCCGCCGGTCGGATGGGCGGCGAGAAACGGCGCCACGACCGCCGAAACGAAATGCTCGAAATGGTGCTGCTCGCGGAAGAATTTGGTGTGGTTCGTCGACAGCGCGTTGATGAAGAGCTGAAGTTCTTCGCCGGAATTCTCTTGCAGATATTGGCGGTATTCCTCGAACGACGGCAAGCCGAGCGTGCGCAGCCGGCGCGACAGCCGGCCATAGAGCAGATTTTTCTTCGCTTCAGGCAGCGTTATTCCGGCATGGTCATAGGCGATCTTCGACAGTGCGCAAAAATCGGCGTCGGAAAAGTCGAATTCGCGCTGCGACTGCGGATCGGGAACCGCTGCGAGTGCCTGACGAGCCAATGCCATTGAAGTCTTCCCTGTCCAGTTTCTAATTAGGTACTGACGCCATTCGCAAAACGCTGGCGGGCCCTCTTATTTGACCGGCGAGCCGGCCGATGGATGTTGCTGCGAAGCTTACGATCAAATCCAAAATTCATCGTAAAAACGTCATACGTTCGCCGGCGCCGGCAAGGCGCAAGCCGCTTATTTGCAACGGTAGAAATTACCGCGGAGTGCAGGAAACTCAGGCGTCGGCGGCAATCGCAGGCGATTTACGTATAGTGGGATAATTAACCACGCTTGGAGACGCGAGGCGGCGAGAGCCTATTCCGGCTTGATGTTCTCGGCGCGGATCACCTTGGCCCATTTCTCGGTTTCGCCGGCGATCAGCTTCTTGAAATCGGCCGGCGTGCCGGGAAGCGGCGTGCCGCCGAGATCGGCGAGCCGCGCCTTGATCGCGGGATCGGCCAGCGCTGCATTGATCCCGGCATTGATCTTGTCGACGACTTCCTGCGGCGTACCCTTGGGTGCGCCGAAGCCGCCGACGGCGCTGGCTTCGTAGCCCGGCACGAAATCCGCCAGGCTCGGCACATCGGGCAACGCGTCGGAGCGCTCAAGCGTCGTCACCGCAAGCGGCCGCAGCCTACCGCCTCTGATATATCCGATCGAGGAGGGCATGAGGTCGAACATGACCTGGACGCGGCCGGCGATGAGGTCGGTGAGCGCGGGCGCCGAGCCGCGATACGGCACGTGAGTCATATCGGCGCCGGTCATCATCTTGAACAGCTCGCCGGCCATATGCGTCGAGTTGCCGATGCCGGCCGAAGCCATGTTGACCTTGCCCGGATTGGCTTTGCAGTAAGCAATGAATTCGGCAACGGTTTTGACCGGCACCTCCGGATTCACTTCCATAACCAGCGGACCGCGCGTATTGGCGGCGATCGGCTCGATGTCGCGGATGAAATTGTACGGCAGCGTCGGATAGAGCGTCGCATTGATGTAATTGCTGGTGCTGATCCACAGCAGCGTATAGCCGTCGGGCGGTGCATGAACGACAAGATCGGTGGCGACGGTGTTGCTGGCGCCCGGTCGATTGTCGATGACGAAAGGCTGGCCGAGCCGATCCGACAGCCATTGGCCAAGGAGCCGCGCGCTGATGTCGGCGGATTGTCCGGGCGGAAAGCCGACAACGACCCGGACCGGGTGATTGGGATAGGTCTCCGCCTTGGCGCGCCGCGCCGCCGCGAGCGCGGCGGTGCCGGCTGCGAGTTGGAGAAATTGCCGGCGGGGAAGCGTCATGGTGCTGTTATCTTGCCGGGGCCCGATCAACACGCCGTCTTGCTGATTTCGCCCGAGCCCGCGACATACCAGCGCTCGCTGACGAAAGGCTTTCCAGCGAGCCGGTCGGCGAGCCAATCGGCGACCAGAACCGGCGGGAACGGGCCGAGATTGGCGGCGGGCACATTGCCGACGGAATGACGGGATTCCTGATAGACGACCATCTGCTTCGGCCCGCCGAGCACCGCCATCAGGCGCTCGGAATGTTCGAGCGGGCTTAGCTCTTCGGCTTCGCCGGCGACGCAGAGATAAGGCACTTTGATCTTCTCGGCGTGGCCTTCCCAGGTGATCTTGCCGCGAAACGCATCGAACTCGTCTTCGTCGGTGATGCCCGACATATACATGAAGCGTTTCTTGAAGGTCGGCGAAGCTTCCTGAAAGATCGTGTGGCAGCCGGGCTCGTGGCAGACCGACATCACCGCGCAGGCTTTGATGCGCGGCTCGTTGCCAGTCAGCACGGTGCCGAACAGCGAGCCGAAGCTCGTGCCGGAGACGCCGATGCGCGCTGCATCGAGCTCCGGCCGCGCCGAGATCCAATCGACCAGCGCCGGACCTGCCGCGATCCAGTTTTCCATGGTGAAGTGAAGCCCGATCATCGGCGCTTCGTATTGGCCCGGACCGTCGATCGCCAGCACCGCCATACCGCGGTTGAGGAATTTGTCGCCGTAAAGCGCAACCTGGATTTCTTTGTAGCTGTCCATGCCGGGGACCGCGATCACGATGGGAAGCTTGCCGCCGGTGTAGTTCGGCGGCAGATGCAGCCAGGCCGGGATCGCCTTGTCCGCAAGCGGCACCCACACCGCTTCAACGTGATGGTCGGCAAGCGCTGCATATTTGGCGTAACATTCGCGCTTCTTGTTGTTGTAATTGATGTTGGTTTCGTCGTTCTGGTCGTAGGGCCATTGCGCGGCGCCCCAGTGCACCGCGGCCATAAAGAAATTGTCGCGCGCGGTGACCGTGCGGTCGGCAAGGGCTGCGGCATTGGCCTTGGCCTCGCGGCGGCGGGCGACGGCGGCGAAGGCCGGGCCGATATCGGCCATTTTCTTCACCCGCTCGCGGATACCGGCGAAATCGGCATTGGCCTCGATCCCGCACGGTGCATGGATATAAAGCGAGCGCGGCTGGTCCCAATCGATGCCGTTGGCGCGGATGATATTGTCGATGACCCAGCGCTGTTCGTCGAAGCGTCGCACATGCGGCTCGCCGCGCTGGTCGCGAATGGGAGAAAAGGCCTGCTGCGGGCGGTTCATGGCGTGACGCTCCCTATAGCTTTAAGGCTAGGCCGAAAAAATGCCCGCCGTTTGCGGCGGGCATTATCGGCTGAGCGGGCACCCTATTCAACGCGTGTTCACGTGCCCGGCGCGCGATCCTGTGCGATCCGGCGCGCTCAAGAATGCGCGGCGGCCGCCGACGGATAGGCCGTCCATCGGCCCATCAAGGCATCGAGACTGAAGACGCCGGCGCCGAACGCCACGAAGCCGAGCATGCCGCCCATCATCGACAAGTGTCCGAAGAAGAACGAGGCATCGACGCGCGCCGCCGCCGCATCGGTCAGGTTCCAATAGCCGTGAAAGAGGACGGCAAGCGCCATTATGTAGAAGAAGAACGCCGCGGCCACCCAGCGCGTGAACAGTCCCGCCATCAGCATCAGCCCGCCGCCGAGCTCGAGCGCGATGACGCCGTAGACCAGAAGATCCGGCATCGGGATGCCGTGGTTTGCCATATTCGCCGTGGTCGCGGCGATGGCGCCGAGCTTACCGAGTCCGGCGCGAACGAAGATGAGCGCCAAGAGGACACGGCCCAAGGCCGCGATCGCTGACAGTCCGGCATTCATTGGAGGTACTCCCGGTGTTTCCGCCAAAGCGGCGAATTGCATCCGGCATAACACCGCAGCCTGGACTTTAGTTCTTGTCGGAAGGCGCCAGCCCCGCCGGGGTCACGAAGACCAGGAGGTTGGCGATGACGATGGTGCCGGCGAGGAAATAGAACGCGGCCATGATGCCGTAATGATCGGCAATGATGCCGGCGCTCAGCGGCCCCAGCGCCATGCCGAGCGCCTGCATGCCGAACAGCACGCCGATCGCGCTGCCGCCCATGCCCGGCGGCGTCGCGTCCAACAGCCAGGCCTGCAGCACGGCGCGCACGGCGAACAGGAAGAATCCCAGCACAGCGACCAGGAACACAAACCAACTCGAACCGCCGGCGAAAGTCATGGCCAGGATGATGACGGCGGTCATCGCCATGCTCGACATGATGATCTGCCGGCGGCCGATTTTGTCGGACAGATGTCCAGCGATCGGCGCCGCGATGAAACCCGCGGCCTGCAAAGCGAACAAGCTGCCGCCGATCCAGGTCGAGGGATACTTCATGACGTCCGCCAGATAGAGCGGCAGAAATGCCAAAAGCGCGCCCTGCGTCATGGAGCGGAACGCCGAGCCGATCGACAGCGTCACCAGCGCGCGGTTCTTCAACAGCTCGCCGAGCATGCGCAGCCGCGCCGCGCCGCTGAGTTTCTCCGGCCTGGCTTTGGCAATGCCGGCACGCAAGTCGGCCATCTGCAGGCGCCCGACATAGAGCAGAATGATGCCGGCGACGACGATGCCCGGGATCACGTTCATGACGACGACGGAGCGCCAATTGTAGAATTGCAACAGCCAGCCGATGACGAGCGGGGCTGTGGCGTCTCCGACATTGGCGCCCATGCCGTGAAACGACATCACCAGCCCCTTGCGATCGGGGAAGCGGTCGCCGAGCCAAGGGATCGCGGTCGGATGCCAGATATTGTTGCCGATCCCGACCAGCGTCGCGCAGACGAGAATCATCCAATAGGTATGCGACGCGCCCATGATGAGATAGGGAATGCCGATCCAGCACAGCGAAATTGCCATCAGCAGGCCCTTGCGGCCGACCGTGTCGACGAAAATGCCGCCCGGCACATTGGCGATGGCGCCGGCGGCATATTGGCAGGTCAGGATCGATCCGATCTCGCTGTAATTGAGACCGAGTTCTCTGCCGATGAAGGGCAGAAGAATATAGAACGTCGCCGGATACCAATGGGTCAGCGCGTGGCCGACGCTGATCACCCAGACTTCGCGAAACGAGCGCCGCGGGACCGCATCCAGCGAGATTGTCGTTGCGGTCATATCCCCTCCCCTTGCTCCGGGCCTTTGCTTGGCGCGTTTTCGCCGGCGCGCTGTGGCGCCATTAAATGGCGCGCAAGCGGCTTGCTACATTGCCGAATGCGACACGACAAGCCTGACTTGCATCGGGACTGCCCTGCGCGCCACGAGCGGAAACCGCCGATCGGCAAACCGCATCCTCATCAGGCCGGCGCCGCCAGCTGAGCTATTCTGTCTAGATGGTTGGCGAAACCTTGCGACGATCTCATAGCGCGAGCCAAGGAAAAAGACACCGCAAAATTGCAATTGCCCATAAGCGGCAATGAACGGCGGCGGAGCCGACGCTCCCCGGTCAATTTCGGGCTTCGCGTCCGGATATCCGGCCTCCGGCACGACAAAAATGCAGCCCCCGCGGTAGGGGGCGCTTAAAGGTTACCGTGCCGCGTCCCGATCCGTAGCTCCGGCCACAACCGCGCAGTAACAAATGTCTGTCACAAACCATGCGAACGGCCCGACATCCAAGAGTTACCCGGAATGGCAAAGCTGCTTCGTGCATTTCGGCAAACGACGACCTATCTGGGCGTCGCGGTCATCGCCATTGTCTGGGGCGGCATTTATTTGCTGACGTGCCAGGCGCATGAGCGCGCCTATCAGGACGCCGTGCGCCAGGGCGGCAATCTGACGCGCGTGCTGGAGGAATATATCCGACGCGTGGTTCAATCATCCGACAGCGCTTTGCTGGCGCTGCGCGCCACTTATCAAGATGACCCGCAGCATTTCGATATCGCGCGGTGGCTGGCACACACCCAATCGAATTCCGATTTATTGGTGGAATACGGCATCAGCAACGCCGATGGATTTGTAATGCAGTCGAGCCGGGGGCCGGTGACCAAGCCGGTTTCTCTCGCCGACCGCGCGCATTTCAAATTTCAAGCACAAGCCGCCACGGACCAGCTTTACATCGGCGCGCCGGTGGTCGGACACATCAGCCACAGGCTCGCGATCGTATTGACGCGGCGGCTGACCAAGCCCGATGGCTCGTTCGGCGGCATGGTGGGCACTTCGCTGGATGTCGTGGAGCTGCAAAAATTTTTCGGCTCGCTCGACATCGGCCACGGCGCCGTGGTGTCGCTGGTCGGCCTCGACGGCATCGTGCGTGCGCGCGGCGGACCCGACGCTGACCTTCAGAACTTCACCGGCGTCTCGATTATCAACTCGCCGATGTTCGCCGCGCTCCGTCAAGCTCAGGACGGACATTATTGGAACACCATCAACAGCAGTGCCAAGTTCGACAATATCATCCGCCTCATCTCCTATCGGGCGGTCAGCGGAATTCCGCTCGTCGCCGTCGTCGGACTACCCAAGGAGGGAATCTTCCGGCAGTCCGACCAGACATTGCGGCACTACATCGTGGCGGGCACGGCTTTGACGGCGATCGTGCTCGTCGTCATGGTGCTCGGTGCCTCCGGACGGGCGCGCGTCCTCTCCACCAATGCCGAACTGCAACGCTCTAAGCAATCGATGGAGCAAAGCAATCTTCTGTTGCACACCGCGCTCGCGAATATGGCCAACGGCCTGTCCATGTTCGATCACGATGGGCGTCTCATCATGTGTAACGAGCGCTATGCCGAAATGTACGGTCTGCTTCCGGATCAAATAAAGCCGGGCGTGACGCTGCAGTCGATACTGGAAGCACGCATCGCCGCCGGCATGTCGCCGAAGGACACGGTGGGATATGTCAGCATGCGGTTGGAGCAGGTCAGGTCAGGCGCCGCATATTCCGCCGAGAACGAATTGACCGATGGCCGCGTTGTTGCCGTCAACCACCAGCCGATGGCGAACGGCGGATGGGTGGCGATCCATAACGACATCACTGCACACAAGAATATCGAGCGCGCGCTCGTCGAGAGCACCGAGGCGCTGACAAAATCCAACGCGCGATTTACCGCCGCCCTGCAGAACATGTCGCAGGGGCTGTGCATGTTCGACGCGGAACAGCGAATCCTCGTCGCCAACGAGCGCTATCGGCAGATCTACAATCTGTCCGAGGACTTGGTGAAGCCAGGAACGACCCTGCAAGAGATCATCGAATATCGAACCGAAAGCGGCAATTATGGCGGGCCCGATCCGGCCGAATATACTGCCGCGCAGTTTCGCAATTCGACCGACATCGAAAAGCTCGGCAACGGCCGCGTCGTCATGATCTTGCGCCACGCGATGACGGACGGCTGCTGGCTCACGACCCATGAAGACATCACCGAACGCTGGCGCACCGAGACGCGCGTCGCCTATCTGGCGCACCACGATGCGCTGACCGGCCTCGCCAACCGCCCCTCCCTGGTCGAGAAGATCGAGGACGCCTGCTCGCGCTACCGCCGTCGCGGCGAGGAATTCAATGTCCTCATGGTGGACCTCGACCGCTTCAAGCAGGTCAACGACACGTTCGGTCATCCCTCCGGCGACGAATTGCTCAAGCAGGTCGCCGAGCGGCTTAAGGACGCGCTGCCGGAAAGCGACGTCCTGGCGCGGCTCGGCGGTGACGAATTCGCCATCATCCAGCACGACGATTCGAAACAGACCGATGCCGCGGAAACTCTCGCGGCCAAACTCATCGCGCTCATCGCCGAACCGTTCTCCATCGGCGGGGTCGATGTCGGCATCGGCGTCAGCATCGGCATTGCGCTCGCGCCCGACCACGGCACGCATGCCGACGATCTTCTCAAAAAGGCGGATCTCGCCCTCTATCACGCCAAATCATCGGGCCGCAATCGCTATGCGATCTTCGAATTGGCACTGGGCCAAGCCGCGGTCGAGAAGCACACGCTCGAAAACGAGTTGCGCCGCGCGCTCGCCCGCAAGGAATTCGAAGTCCACTTCCAGCCCATCGTCGACACCAACACGCTCGAGATGCGCGGCGCCGAAGCTCTGATCCGCTGGCGCCACCCGGAAAAAGGCCTGATCCCTCCGGACCAGTTCATTCCGCTGGCCGAGGAATCCGGCACCATCCTCCAGATCGGCGAATGGGTGCTCGAGGCCGCGTGCAAAGAAGCGGTGAAGTGGCCGTCGTCGGTGAAGGTAGCGGTCAATCTTTCCGCCGTGCAACTGCGCAGTTCGAGTTTTTTGGATTACGTGATGTGCGTGCTCGTCGAATCCGGTCTGCCGCCGGAACGGCTCGAACTCGAAGTCACCGAAACCGCGCTGATCGAGCACGGCGCCGATTGCATGGCGCTCCTGCACAAGCTCAAGAACCTCGGCATCACGGTGGCGCTCGACGATTTCGGCACTGGATATTCGTCGCTCAATCAATTGACGATGTTCCCGTTCGACAAGATCAAGATCGACAAGTCATTCACGCGGAACTTGACCAGTCGCGCCGATTGCGCCGCGATCATCTCCGCCGTGCTGGCGCTGGCGCACAGCCTCGATATCGAAACCACGGCGGAAGGCGTCGAAAAGGAAGATCAACTTCGCATCCTGCGCATGGCCGGGGTGTCGACCGTCCAGGGATATTTGATTTAAAAGCCGTGTCCGGCATCGCAATTGAATTTCGAGGGCTATCAGGTTTCAAGGGCGGTGTATGATGCCGCATAAAGATGCGCCGCCGGCAATTCCACCGGTGAAGGAAAGTGCCGCGCCAAGTGCGGCGCAATGGGCGCTGACCGCATCCGGTGCGCAAGCCGCGGCTGCCGCGGCGCCGAAGTCGTTGATCGACGAGCTCGAAGACGCCATCGCCCACACCGATCTGCGCCACCGCGCCAACGTCATGCGGCGACTGACCGACCTGTTCATCATGAACGGCGCGGGATTCTCCGAAGAGCACATCGCGATGTTCGACGAGGTGATGAGCCGTCTCGTCGCCGCGATCGACAGTTCGGCGCGCGCCGAATTCGGCGATCTATTGGCGACGAACCCGAACGCGCCGGCCAAGACCTCGCGCATTCTTGCACTCGACGACGAGATCAAGGTCGCCGGGCCGATCCTGTCGCACTCGAGCGCGATCGACGAAGCCACATTGATCGAAGGCGCCAAGACCAAGAGCCAGGACCATCTCTACGCCATCTCGCTGCGCGACACGATCGGCGAAGCGGTCACCGACGTCCTGTTGGAGCGCGGCGATACGGCAGTGGTGCGCAGCACGGCCAAGAATCCCGGCGCCAAGTTCTCGGAGTTCGGCCATACGACGCTGGTGACGCGCTCGCAGGCGGACGGCGAGCTGGCGCTGCGCGTATGGTCGCGGTCCGACATTCCGCGGCAGCATCTGTTGAGCCTGTTCGCGGCGGCGTCCGAAGACGTGCAAAAGCAGCTCGAAACCGCCGACCGGCAGAAGGTCCAGCTCTATCGCTACCTCGTGGCGCAGGCCAAGACTCAAATTCAGACCAAGTTGCGCGAAGACTCGCCGAGTTATGCGCAGGCGCGTCCCCTCGTCGAAGCGCTGCACCGCGCCGGCGGCTTGAACGGAGACACATTGGCAAGCTTCGCGCAGGCTGGAAAGTTCGATGAAGTGGCAGTCGCATTGTCATTCCTGTGCGACTTGCCGGTTGGCCATATCGAACGCGCCATCGTCCACCATCGCGCCGATCACCTGATGGTTCTCGCCAAGGCCATCGGTCTGTCCTGGGAAACCACGCGGGCCATTTTACAGATGCGCGGGCCGGCCAAGTCGGTGAGCCCCGCCGATATGGAGTCAAACGGCTCAAGCTTCGCCAAGCTGCAACAGAAGACAGCCGTGTCGGCGATGCACTTCTACCGGCTGCGGGCGCGCGCGGAATCCCAGCTCGATGCGGTCTAGACCCTGATCCAATTCGGTTTCGTCGGATCAGGGTCTAGATCTTTCATTTGAACATGATCTAGGAGGCTCTCGACCTCAGCGTCGTCCGGACAGCTTGCGTGGGCGCGGCGTCCGATCTCGCGCGATTTACGTCTTTCGCCCGAAAAACGGTAACGCGGAGAGATTTGCCGGCGGGCGGCTGCTGTGGATTAGCCGATCGGCCGAGCACAGCCCCATCAAGCGAGCGGCGCACTTCGACCGCTTCCGGAACGAACGCGAATCCGACCGGCGGCGTGAATTCGAAACCGTGGCAGCCGTTGCCGAGATCGGCCCGATCGAGGTCTTGCCGATAGCGGTTCGCCAGCACCTGTCCGATCAGGCACCCGCCGGCATAGATGTCGAGACACACCGGCGCCCCGGGATGTCCGGCCGACCGCGCCCAGCCCGCGATACAGGCCGTGCTGACCTCGTCGACAAAACCGTCCAGCCGGCCGACTTGCGCGCGATCAGCGGCCCGCCGCAAGCCGGCGCGCAGCGCAATGCGCCGCCGCACCGCCTCGACCCGGTAGCCTTCGCGAAGCCGCGGTGCGCAATATTGCGCCGCTGCAAGCTGCGCATCCGGATAGAGCGACCGGTATTCGTCGGCATTGTGGAACATGTAGCGGGTGTCGTCGTCGATGAAGCTCTCCGCCGGCGCGCCGTCGGCGATGAGCACGTCATGCGTATCAAGCTCGACATGGAAATATCTGACTTGCCTGACGCTCTCGGCCTGCACGATCGAAACGCCGTTGACGAGATCCATCGCTTCGATGAGGACCCCGCCGGGAGGGCCGTCATCGCGGTGCGCAGCCGCGAAATAAACGGCGTGGTGCGGCGAAACCCACAGATCGCGCTGGGGCACGCCGTCAGCGAGCGCGCCGGCCTTGATGCAGATCGGCAGCACATCCTTGTTGCCTCGGATGAAGCGGCCGGCATAGCAGCGGCGGCCGATCCATTTGATCGGCCGCGCTTGGCCGGAAGCGGTCATCACCAGGTCGCCGATCTTGAGCCGTTCGACACGCGTCTCGCCGCGTTCGGTGCGGATGCGGGTGCCGGGGCAATAGCACGGCACGATGTCGATGGTTTCACTCGCGGTGCCGAGATTGCTGCCGGTCGGGCCGCCGTCGTTCAGCGTCCAGGTCACCGTGCGTGTCGGATCGAGGCCGTTGTCGGTTGGTTGGGGATTTGTCGAGTCGAAGGCGACGGTACGCAGCACGCTCTGATAGTCGGCCGCGGTATCGGTGCCGCTCAGCGTCAGCGTCTCGGAGTTGGCATTATAGCCCACCACGTGGATGGTGCCGGTCCCGGTCGCGGTCAGCTGATCGCCGTCGCTGGTGAATGTGCCGCCGGTGATCTGCACCGTGGCACCCGTTATTTGGTCGCCGTCGGGGTCGGAGTCGGTCAGGGCCGACGACAGCGTCGTCGCCGGATTCGAGAAGTGGTAGGTCACCGATGACGCCGCGCTGACGACGGGCGGCCGGTTGATGGCAAAGCTCAGGGTTTCCGTGGTGACGCCGCCGTTGCCGTCGCTCACCTGGTAAGTGAACGTATCGACCGGATGACTGCCGGTCGCCGCGCCATTGATCGCCGTCGTATTGCTGGCGGTATAACTGTAGGTGTCGTTGGCATTGAGGGTCAGCGAGCCGTAGGTCCCGGCTTTCGCCGTTCCCAGCGCGCCACCGGTGAGCGCCGTCACCGTGACGCTGTCGCCGTCCAAATCGCTATCGCCCGCCGACACCGGTCCGATCGAACTGCCTTCGCCGATATTGACATTGTGCGTCACCTGCGTCGGCGGCCGGTCGACCGTCACCGAGATCGTGCTCGCCGTACTCGATGCGAGCCCATCGCTGACCGTAAAGGAGACCGAACGCGTCGGATGGCTGCCGGTGCTCGTATCGGTTCCGGTGTCCTGATAGGTCACCGCCGCCAATAGCGATTGGTATTCAGCAATCGTATCGGCACCGCTCAAGCTCAGCGTATGGGTCGAGGAGTTCCAGGACACCGTGACTTTGCCGGAGTCGAGCGTGCCGGATTGGACGCCGCTGACGAACAGCTGGTCGCCCGATTGCGCGTTGGTAATCTGGATCGTCGCGCCGGCCACCTGGCCGTTGCTGTCGCTGTCGGCAATGGTCGGCACGGCGGTGAGTAGCGTCACAGCCGAGCCGCCTTGCACCACCTCCGTCGTGGTGCCGGTCACCCCGGTCAGCGTCGGCGCATTGTCGATAGCGACAGCATCCGCCAGATCAGTCGTCGAGCCGGCACTCTCGAACTTGACCGGATCGGCCGAACTGCTGAGCGAGCCGACATAAACCGCATCGCCGGCGCTGCTATTGGTATCGTCCGCCGTTATGTAATATTGCCCGGTCTGCGGATCGACGGTCAGGGTCGGCGTTCCGCCGAGATCGATATGATGGTTCGTATCCGTCCAAATCGCGGTGAACGCGCCGGCGCTATTGTTGATGAGGTTGTAGCTATAGAGCGTGACGCCGCCGCTACCGGTGGTCGGAAGTGTCAGAAAATAAAGCGTGTGGGTGGTATTATTAATCGCTAGACTTGCCAGGGTCCCGTCGGCGGCCGGAAGGTTGCTGAAGTTCTGGGTCGAACTGTTCACCTGCTGCGGGGCGACAAAGCCGCCCTGGAACGGCAGCGACGTAATCGTCACGGTATTTGGCGTCGCTACGTTCCAAGTAGCCTTGACGATCGCGTTTTCCGAAACCGTCTCATTGTTGCCCTGCGACGTAACGCTGTTATTGTTTTTGATGAAATATGCGGCCTCCACAGACGGATTGGTCGTATCGAGAACCATGCCGTTGCTCAGCGGTCCCGGCAGCGTCGCCAGCTGGGTGACGGTCGCCGTGCCGGTGAAGTTCGCACCGCTGAAGCTGATCCGCTCGAAAACGCTGTCGGCGGCGGGCGTGCTCTCGCCAAAGGCATGCTGGTCCAGCAAATAGATCGAATTGTCCGGCACATCGACGGCCATGCCGCTGATGAAATCAAAATTGCCGTTCGGATCTTTGGCGGTGTCCGTGAACACCGCGTGCAAAGTGTCGGCGTTATTCTCCGCGCCAGAGAGCGTGCCGATCAGTATCCGGGCGCCGGAGTTACTTGTGCTGGAATTGTCGACGAGAAAATAAAGCCCGGCTTCGGTATCGAATTGCAAGAAGCTTGGTTCGTGCAAGGCGTCGGCATTGCCGCCCAATAATATCGAGCTACTGCTGGCGCTGTTCGTGCCGGTATTTTGCGCGGATAGGATTTCGCTATTGGCGCCGTCGACGCCGCTGATGAGGGTCCAAACGACGGTATCGGCCATCTGACTACTCCCTCGCGCCGGCCCCGACGCGTCCGGTCATCGTTCTGGTTCTTTGTTGGCTCTCCGGAGGTCGAGCATTCGGCTTCGCTCCGGCTGATGCAGCTTATAGGTGCATATCTGCCATTACAACAAGACTGGCCGCCACTTATTCCTAGAAATTTCCGTTATTTGCTAAAGGCTTGACGCACATCGGTTTTTCAACTGCTCGTCACAATTTGTCGCAGATCGGGGCGTCCCGATGGAACTCCGCCGATATAAACTGCAAAGCCGCTGACAGGGTTGGCCGAGGGGCCGCCGCATGATCTTGCGAGACATCAGGGGTGTTTCGTGCCGCTTCGTCCGGACGGGTGCCCGGTTTTGGCGCCACCCTCCAATGCATCGAGCAGAGGCTTCAGCATGTCGCGGTACGGTTGCCAGCGCCCGACGGCGCTCCGGTAAAGCGGCTGCCGCACCTGCACGGCGCTTGCGGTCTTGATCCTGCGCTCGGTCTCATGAAACGCCAGGCAGCGCTCGTCCCACTCAAGTCCGCAATGCGCAATGATGCGCCGCGCCTGCGCCTCGAAGTCGTCGACCAGTTCCTCGTAGTGCACGTCGAGCAGCACATCGCTCGGCAACACGCCCCGCCAGTGATCCATCAGCTCGGCATAGGCGCGATAGTACCGCCCGAGCTCGCCGAGGTCATAGCTGAAGGCCTGATTGTCGTCGGCGAAGGATTGCGAGAAGCACGCCATGCAATTGTCGATGGGATCGCGGCGCACATTGATGATGCGCGCCTGCGGCAAGGCGAGGTGAATAAGCCCGGCGAAGCGGAAATTCGCCGGCATCTTGTCGGTGACGCGCGCGGCATCCGGCGCCATGGCGCGCGAGGCCGCGAGATAACGCGCGGCGATACCGGTGAGCTTCTCCCGATCGAGCGATTGGACGAGTTGCCGGATTGGACTCGTCGCGCTTTCGGTATCGATCAGTTCCGCCAAGGCGTCGCTGAAGTCGTGGCGTTCGCCGCCGCCGAAAACCAGCGGATGGCTCGCCAGCATCTGCTCGACCAGCGTCGTTCCCGCGCGCGGCATGCCGACGATGAAGACCGGCACGTTCGACGCCGCACCGAGGCCGGATTTGCTCTCGATCAGTTCGGCGGTGAAGGCGTGCCCGATGCGGGCAATGACGGCGATCGCCATTCGCTCGTCATAGGTGATACGGCGGCGCTTGAGCGCGTTGCCTTGCACGAGATGATCGAAGGCGCGCATCTGATCGCCGAGATCGGCATAGGCTTTGCCGAGCGCAAAATGCAGTCCGATCTTCTGCTCCTCCTCGAGTGCGCCGATATTGCGCGCCAAATCCTCCATGGCCTGCAATTGCAGGTCGCCGGGCGCGAAGTGCTTGGCCATAGCGAGCCGGCGATGCACGCTGGTGCGTGACGGCGCCAGCGCCAAGGCCGTCTGGTAAGCCTGATGCGCCTCGTCGAGACGGCCGAGCGTGGTCAGCGCCGAGCCGCGCGCGGCATGAGCTTCGTCGAGATCCGGCTGCAGCTCGGCGGCGCGTTCGTAGTGGCCGATGGCCTCGGCTTCGCGGTCGAGCGCGGTGAGCGCGATGCCGAGAAACAAATGCGTCTCGGCGTGATCGGGACGCAGGTCGAGCGCTGCCTGCAAATGCGGAACGGCCTCCGCTTCGCGCTTAAGCGCGGTCAAGGCGCGGCCGAGATTGATATGGCCTTCCCAGCTCCCGGGCCGCACGCTGAGCAAATGCTCGAAATGCGGGATCGCCTTGTCGTGCCGGTCGAGCGACGCCAAGGCCGAACCGAGATTGCCGCTGGCTTCGACATAATCGGATTGGCACGCCAGCGCCGTTTCATATCTTGGGATCGCTTCCTCGTGCCGTCCCAAAGCCGCCAAAGCCAGGCCCAGATTGTTGTGCGCCTCGGCAAAGCGCGGATTAAGCGCAATGGCTTTTTCGTAGGAGGCAATCGCTTCGGCATGGCGGCCGAGCCCGGCGAACGCGATGCCGAGATTGTTATACGTCTCGATACCGTTTGGCTCAGCGGCGAGCGCGCGTTGCAGCAAGACAACCGCTTCGTCAAAGCGTCCGGTCTGGCTGGTGAGAAGACCCAGGTAATAGAGCGCGCCAAAATGATCGGGCTGTTTCGCCAGGATGGTGCGGTAGAATTGCTCGGCGTCGGCAAGCCGGCCGCCGCGGTGCAGCGCGGCCGCGGCCTCGAAAGCCTGCGCCGGGCTGACCGCGCGGCGCTGTTGGTTCGCCGGGGGCTCGGTCACGTCGTCCTGCCTGTCATTGCCGCGCGATTGAACACCGTCCGATCGCACGGTGCGATTTTACCTGAATTCGCGGGTGTCGTTTTGGGCCTCGCGCCTCATACGCCTGCTGCCTCGCCGGTTGCAACAACGCTGCGTCAAATAAGGTTCAAGCTTCTCTTTTACGTTGTACAGGGAAGTGGCTTGTGATTAAGTTGATACATAAAAAAACTCACGCTTCGATTGTGTGCAAAATCGGCGCGGCCCGGGCTACGGCACCTCTCGTGCAGCACCGCGCCCGGCGCTTTTGATGAGGGAGCGGAATCATGCCCAATCCATATCTTGGTGAGATCCGCATGTTCGGCGGCACTTTTGCGCCCATCGGCTGGGCGCTGTGCAACGGCTTGCCAATATCGATTGCCGAGAACGCTGCGCTCTACAATCTGATCGGCACCACCTATGGCGGCGACGGCGTCAGCACCTTCAATCTGCCCGATCTGCGCAGCCGCGCGCCAATTCACCAGGGCACGGGCTTCGTCGCCGGGCAATTGTCGGGCACCGAGAACGTCACGCTGATTGTCGGACAGATTCCTGCACACAACCACGCCTTGATGACCTCGTCGTCCAACAGCGTCCTCTCGCCGGCAAACGCATACCCGGGTGTCACGTCCGGGCCGAACCTGACCGAGGCTTTCATCTACGAGACCACCACCGTTCCCACGACCAGCCTCGCCGCCAATACGATCGGCCTGAGCCCCGGCAACAGCCTGCCGCACGACAACATGCAGCCGTTTCTCGTGATCAATTTCATCATTGCCATGTTCGGCATGTACCCCAGTCAAACATGAGCCGCAGCACAACCGCTCACCTCGGAGTCCGCAAATGAGCGATCAATTCCTCGGCGAAATCCGGATGTTTGGCGGCAATTTTGCCCCCATCCAGTGGGCCCTCTGCGACGGACAGACCTTGCCGATCTCCCAGTACACCGCCCTGTTCTCTATCATCGGCACATATTATGGGGGCAATGGCGTAAGCACTTTCCAGCTCCCCAACCTCCAGGGCATGATCCCGCTCGATCAGGGACAGGGCAACGGTCTGACCGATCGCGTGCTCGGGGAAACCGGCGGCGAGCCGACCGTCACGCTGACGACCGCCACCGTGCCCCCGCACAACCACTTGCTCCTCGGCAACACGACTGCCGGCACGACCTCGGACCCTAAAGGCGCTTTCTTTACGTCCGGCCACTGGGCCACCAGCGGCGGCAAGGGAGTCATGACCTCTTACAACAATGCGGGCGCAACCCTGACCGCGCTCAATCCGGGGGCAATTCAACCGGCCGGCGGCTCCGGCCCTGGCGGCAGCGCGCTGCCGCACAACAATCTGATGCCTTATCAGGTCGTGACCTTCATCATAGCTCTCGCCGGCGTATTCCCGTCGCGGTCCTGACGGCAAAGGCATCGCGCGGCAGTCCATAGAACGGGGCAATTCAAAGAATTAGCGATAGGGAGTAGAGACCGTGGGCGAACAATATGTCGGCGAGCTTCGGATTTTCCCCTTCACATTTGCTCCGAGGGGCTGGGCGCTGTGCAACGGACAGACGCTGGCGATCAATCAGAACGCGGCTTTGTTCGCAATCATCGGCACGTATTTTGGCGGCAACGGCACGACCACCTTCCAACTGCCAAACTTGCAAGGCCGCGCGCCGATGCATGTGGGGCAAGGATATGTCCTTGGCCAGACTGGCGGCGAGGTCGCCCATACGCTGCAGCTCACGGAGATCCCGTCGCATACGCACTCTGCAAATGGCGCGGCAACCGCCGCCAATATCGCGAGCCCGGTGGGAGCCAATCTGGCGGAGCCGGTCGCCCATACGACCACCAACGGCAACATCAACGTGAATGCCTATGGCAGCGGCGGCTTGTTGGTGGCCATGGCCCAAAACGCCATCGTCAATGCCGGGAGCAGTCAGGCGCACAACAACATGTCCCCCTTTCTGGTGCTCAGCGTTTGCATCGCGCTGACCGGTATTTTCCCCAGCCGGAGTTAATGCCGCGCCACGGATCGCGCGCCGACGTTTCAGTTGAACACCGCCTGATAGTCCTGGCGGTCGCGGACAAACGTTTGGATCGGCATGACGTAGAGTTCGAATGTCGGACCGCCATCGACGGCGAACGCATATAATCCTTCGCGCAGCACGTCGCCGGGCGGACCGTGAAAAATCAGGTTGAAGGGCTGGCGCGGAACGGTCGCCTTCTGTCCGTCCGTCAAGGGCAGCACTTTCATCTCAGCCAATTTCAAACCGTGCCGGCCGCCTTGCACGCGAAACAGCTTTTCAAGATGCGGACGAAAATGCTCTGGCGTCAGTTGCTCGGTCATGTCTGTCGCTCCACCGGCGCGCTTGCTGAGCGGAATTTGCTTTATCATATCAGTTACGGCTTCCGCACGAGAACCATGTGAGCAATAGCAGCGAGATTGCCTCTCCGCTCGGCCTGCTGCACCTGCGGCCGGAGCACGACGACGACACCGCATTCAGGCTTACGCTGTTCCGCGATTCGCGCCTGCCCGAATTCGCTTTACTGGCGCAGCTTGGCGCCGAGGCATTCGACCAGATCGTGCGTCTTCAGTTCCAGGCGCAGACCGCGAGCTATCGCACGAGCTTTCCGCAAGCGCGCTTCGACATTATCGAGCTCGACGGCGTGCCGATCGGACGCATCGTCGTCAATCGTCCCGGCACCGTGATTCATATCGTCGATCAGGCCGTGGTGCCGGCTTGGCGCAATCGCGGCATCGGCACCGCGGTGATGCGGGCGCTGCTGGAGGAGGCGGCCCGCGACGGCCTGCCGGTGCGGCTCAAAGTGGCATCGAGCAACGACCCCTCGATGCGGCTCTATGCCCGGCTCGGCTTTAAAATCATCGAACAGGCGCCGTTCTATCTGGAGATGGAGTGGCGCGCGCCTTCCATATGATCGCCGGCCGGCGGCATGTTTACGCCGAATTTCGCCGCGCCGCGCACGCTTTAAGCGTGCATTGACAAGCCCGGCGCAGCGGCCATTCTGCGCCCCGCCCGCCGCACCATTCGTCCGCAGGAGCCGAACATGAAACCCAGCAACGTCAAGGCCAATATCGCCTATGACGATCTGCGCGAATGGCTCGCGCAGGCGCAGCAGCTCGGCGAAGTGCGCAATGTCAGTGGCGCAAGCTGGCAAGAAGACATCGGGCTCGCCGCCGAAGCGGTGTTGCGCGCCGAGAACGGGCCTTGCGTCGTGTTCGACGATATTCCCGGCTGCCCCAAGGGCTTTCGCCTGCTGCTCAACATGTTCGCCGGCACCCGCCGCAACATGACGCTCGGTTTTCCCGATCACCTCTCCAAGTGGGAATTGAGCGACGCCTATCGCGAGGCCTATCTCAAGGATCAGAAAATCATTCCGCACGAGATCGTCGACGACGGCCCGATCCTCGAAAACGTGCTGATGGGCGACGATATCGACGTCACCAAATTCCCGGCGCCGATCTGGCACGAGAAGGACGGCGGGCGCTATATCGGCACCGGCACCTACAGCATCACCCGCGATCCGGAAGAGAACTGGCTCAATGCCGGCGCCTACCGCGCGCAGGTGCATGACCGCAATTCGGTCGGCATTCTCATTGCCGCCGGACATCACGGCGCCATCCACCGCGAGAAATATTTCAAGCGCGGCGAGCCGATGCCGGTCGCCATGGTGCTGGGCGGCGATCCGCTGACGTTTTTCTACGGCGGCATCGAAGTGCCCTACGGCACTTTCGAGATCGACGTCGTCGGCGGCTTGCGCGGGCGGCCGATGCAGATGGTGCGCGGCAAGGTCACCGGCCTGCCGTTTCCGGCCGGCGCCGAGATCGTGCTCGAAGGCTTCGTCACCCAGGAGCGCAACGAGATCGAAGGCCCGTTCGGCGAATGGACCGGCCATTATGCCGGCGGCGCCAAGCCCACCTCGGTGCTCGACATCAAGGCGATCTATCACCGCAACGATCCGATCCTGCTCGGCGTGCCGCCGATGGGGGCCGGGCCCGACGAGATGGCGCGCTATCGCGCGGTGCTGCGCTCGGCGACGATCAAGCAGAACATGGCCAATGCCGGCGTGCCCGGCGTTGCGCAGGTGTGGTGCCACGAGATCGGCGGCGCGCGGCTGTTCCACGGCGTATCGATCACGCAGCGTTATCCCGGTCACGCCGTGCAGGCCGGCCATATCGCAGCCCAGTGCGGCGCTTCGGCTTATGCGTCAAAATATATCGTGGTGGTCGACGACGACGTCGACGTCACCAATCTCGACCATCTGCTGTGGGCGATGCTGTCGCGCACCGACCCGTCGCAGTCGATCCAGTTCATCAACGGCTCGTGGGATTCGCCGGCCGATCCGGCGCTGCCGCCGTGGAAACGCGCCTCAGGCGACATGACCCATTCGGTCGCGGTGATCGACGCCTGCCGGCCCTACCATTGGCGCGACAAATTCCCGGCGACCAATACGCCGAGCCCGGAAGTGGCGCGCAAGGCGCGGGAAAAGTTCGGCTGGCTGCTGGATGGCAAGCAGTAAGCGTGTGACATTAAGGACCGCCGCGTGGAACATGCGCTTGGGACTTGCGCGTGGGATATGGCCCACGGCGGCCAACCCGAGCCTTCGTTGGCCTGACAAAAATCGCAGATTGCGTGGTTCCCATTGGGGACGTTTGTGGCAAACTAGCCCCAAGCGCGAAAATGAATTTTGGGGAGGACCATCATGAAGAAATCAATTCTTCTCGGCTTTTGCTGCCTTGTCGCATTGCAATTCGCCGCGCTGTCGGCCTGGGCGGAGGACACCGTCAAAATCGGTCTGATCATGACCTATACCGGCCAATTCACCGATGCGGCCGCGCAGATGGACAACGGCATCAAGCTCTATATGAAGCAGCACGGTGACACCGTCGCCGGCAAGAAAATCGAGATCATCCGTAAAGACGACGCCGGCGCCCCCGATGCCGCCAAGCGCATCGCGCAAGATCTTATCGTCAACGACAATGTCGACATTCTCGCCGGCTTCGTCATCACGCCGGAGGCGATGACGGTTGCCGACCTTTCGGCGCAGGCGAAGAAGCTGATGGTGGTGATGAACGCCGCGACTTCGATCATCACGACCAAGTCGCCCTATATCGTGCGCACCTCCACGACGCTGCCCGAGGATTGCGAGCCGCTCGGCACCTGGGCTGCCAAGAACGGCGTCAAAAAAGTCTTCACCATGGTGTCGGACTATGGCCCCGGCCATGACGCCGAAGCCGCGTTCGCCGGCGCGTTCAAGGCCGGTGGCGGCGAAGTGATCGACTCGGTGCAGATGCCGATGGCCAGTCCGGATTTCTCGGCCTTTCTGCAACGCGCCAAGGATTCCGGAGCGGATGCGATTTTCGTCTTCATCCCCGGCGGCTCGCAGCCGGGTGCGCTTGGCAAAGCGCTGGTCGAACGCGGCATCGATGCGAGCAAGATCAAGCTTCTGGGCCACGGCGAGCTCGCCGATGAAAGTGCCGTCAAAGCGATGGGCGACACCGCGATTGGCATCATCACCTCGATGTTCTACGACTACAATGACAACTCCAAACTCAACCACGACTTCGTCGCGGCCTACAATGCCGAGTTCAAGCGCAATCCCGACCTGTTCTCGGTCGGCGGCTATGACGGCATGCACCTGATCTACGAGGCTTTGAAAAAGACCGGCGGCAAGGCCGACGGCGACAGCCTTGTCGCTGCCGCCAAAGGCATGGCCTGGGAAAGCCCGCGCGGGGCGATGTCGATCGACCCCGAGACCCGCGACGTCATCAACACGGTCTCTATCCGCCGCGCCGAGAAAGTGAACGGGCAGATCCGCAATGTCGTGATCGCCAAGTTCGAGAACGTCAAGGATCCGGTAAAGGAGCGGATGAAGCAAGGAGCGAAATAAGAAACGAAACAAGTCTCGCCGTCAAAACCCGCCGGCGTTGAACTGCAAGCGCTGGGTGACGTCATAGGGCTGCTTGGTCAGCGGATAGGCGTAATCGACGCGGATCGGCCCAAACATCGAATCCCAGATCAGGCCGGCGCCGACCGACGAACGGATGGCGCGCGAATTGGCGATCTGCTGCGATGGCGACAGATTCGTCGCTGTCGATGCGCTGGTCGCCCACAAGCTGCCGACGTCGGAGAAGGCGGCGACTTTCAGCCCGGCATCCTGCGGCAGAAACGGCACCGGCGCCTGGAGCTCGGCGGACGTGGTCCAATAGGCATTGCCGCCGAGGTTATCCATGGTCGTGCCGGGCGTGATGTCGCGCGGGCCAAAGCCGTTCGGCGCGAAGCCGCGCACCAGCTGCGGCCCGCCGAAGAAGCCGTCGAGCAGCGGCAATTGCTGGCCGCCCCAGGGCGCGACATAGCCGCCCTGCCCCCGCACCATGCCGACCACGTCGCCGCCGAGCTCGTGATAGTAGCGGACGTCCTGCGTGGTGCGGGCGAATTTGGCGGCGCCGCCGACACCGGCGAAATCGTTGTTGACCGATGCGCGCACGCCTTCGGTCGGGTTCCTGGCATTGTCGAGGGTCGAAAAGGTGACGCCGTTGCCGAACGACGACACCCAATAGGACCCGGCGGCCGCCGCTTGCTGGATCGGCAGCGACACCGTGCCGATCGAAGGATCGAGCGACAGGCCTTGCTTGTAGAGCGAATAATTCGTGCTCACGCTCAGGTTTTCGTTGATCGGCGTGCCGAGAACGACTTTGCCGCCGTAAAGCTCGGTATTGAAGGCTTGGTTGGAATTGGCAAAGGTCTGTTTGCCGAACAGATCGACGCCGGCGGACAGCCGCTGATTGAGAAACCACGGATCGGTGAAGGAGACGTCGAAGCCACGGGCATATTGGCCGTAGCTCACCGTAGCCTTGGCGATGTCGCCGGTGCCGAGGAAATTAGTGTCGCTGATGCTGACCGATCCCAGCCAGCCATCGTTATTGGAATAGCCGCCGGACACGAAGAAATTCCCGGTCTGCTGCTCCTCGACCGCAACATTGAGCACGACGCGGTCCGGCGCCGAGCCCTGATCCACACTGATCTTGACGGTCTTGAAATAGCCGAGCGCCTTGAGATGCCGCTCGCCGCGGTCGACCAGCGCGCGGTTATAGGCATCGCCCTCGCCGAAATCGAATTCGCGGCGGATCACTTCGTCGCGGGTCTTATTGTTGCCGTGGATCTCGATGCGCTCGACATAGAGGCGCTTGCCGCCTTGGACCGTGTAGACGAGGTCGATCGCTTGCCGGCCCGGCTTGCGCTCGATGTGGGGGACGACATTGGCAAAGGGCTCGCCGTTTTTGGCCAGCTGGATCGTCAAGTCTTCGACGGTCTTGTCCACGGCACCGGCATCATAAATGTCGCCCGATTGCGTGCGCAGCATCGGACGCAGCGCGGCCGCATCCACGGTGTTGAGATTTGAGTCGAGCCCGACCTTGCCGAAGCGGTATTGCGGGCCTTCGTCGAGGGTGAAGGTCACGACGACGGATTTCGTCGCGGCGTCGTAGTGGCCCTCGGACGACACCCGCACATCGGCATAGCCGTGGTCGCGATAAAACTGCCGCAGCAGATCGCGATCGTTCTCGATCTTGTCGGCGTCGTAGACGTCGTTGTTGAGCAGAAAGCTCACGACATTGGTGACCCCGGTCTTGATCACGCCGCGCAGCTTGGTCTCGGAGAAGACCCTGTTGCCGGCGAACACGACTTGCCGCACGGCAAGTTTCTCGCCTTCCTTGACCTCGAAGACGAGATCGACGCTGGTATTGTTGCTGCCGCTTTTGGGTTCGATGGTTTTCGGCACGATCTGGACGTTGAAATAGCCGTGCTGCTTGTAGGCATCCGTCATGCGCAGGACGTCGCTTTGGATGTAAGCGCGCGACAGCGGCCCGCCGGGCTTCGACTGCAAATCCTTCTTGAGATCCTCGTCCTTGAGCTTCCGGTTGCCCTCGACGGCGACACGCCCGATCGTCGGATTCTCGACAACGATCACCAGAATGCGGTCGCCTAAGCGCGAAATCTTCACATTGCTGAACAGGCCGGTGGCGTAGAGCCGCTTGATGGCATCGTCGACCGCCTGGGCGTCGAGCTTGCCGCTCGCGCCGGCGTGGAAGAACGAGCGCACCATGTCGGCGCCGGCATGGCGATTGCCGATCACCGTAATCGAGGAATCCATCGGGTCCGCCGCCGCGATAGATGCAGCGGCGGCGAGCGCAACAAAACCCGCGAGGATGCAGGCAATCCCCCGGCAAAGCATGAACTTTGGGCTCCCCACCGACGGGGAACTTCAACAAACCGGCAGGGCGGGACCGTGACGGATTGTGTCGAAAACTAAGGCTGAGTGGGGAATCTTTGCCACAAAGGTTTACGCGGGGTTTCGCCGGTCCGAAGCGCCGGCAATGGCGGCCGGCGGACCGGTGCGGCTTGAGCTGGGTCAGCCGATGTTCGTATCATGGGAAGATAATTTCGAACGGAGGGAGGCCATGCGCAAACCGATCACAGCCATCGTCGTGACGGCGGCGGTCGCCGCGGCGGCGATGGCGCTGCCGAAGCCTGCGCAAGCAGGGTGCTGGGGATGTTGGGTCGTCCCAGGCACGTCACATGCGTACATGTATGGGTCCATCTACGGACCCCATTTCGCCTATCCGCCCTATTCCGAATACGGCTACGCCCCTTACGGCTATTACGGCGGCTACGCGCCGGCCTATGACCACGGCGCCGCCCATGGCCCGTATCTCTTCGTCCATCACACGCATCACCACTCCGCGCATCCGTATTGGTGAAACGGAGATGCGCACGCGCGCTTAAAGCGTGATCCGGAAAAGTGGATACCGGTTTTCCGAAAAGTATCATGCTCCAGCAAAAAGCTAGAGCGTCAATCGATTCAATATGAAACGATTGCGCTCTAGACCTGCAGCGCCCGCGTCGTGTCGTCGAACAATTCCTCGACCGAATAGCGGCGCGGAATGATCTTCATTTCCAGCGCATAGGCCGACATCAGGTCGAGCGCGGGCTTCACCGCGTCAAAGCCGAACGGCAGCGTGTCGATGGCGCCGGGCTTGGGCAGGCCGGCGGCCTTCTTGCTGTCATGCAGCATGCGAAAAACTTCGCGCACCGCGCCGGGATCGGATTGCGACAGCGAGCTCTTGACCACGACCATGTGGTTGATCGGCACGGTGCGGTATTTTTTGTACCAGTCCTGCGCCGCCGCATCGGGATCGGGGATGACGCTTTTGAGCCGCGGATCGGTCGGAATATTGGTGCCGAAGATCGCGGCATCGAGCTCGCCGTCGAGCACCATCTTGGTCATGTCCTTGCCGTCGGCGGCGCGCTCGACGCCGGGCGGATCGCGGAATTCGGCGATATGGGCATCCTCGAACGTCACCCATTTCACCTTGGCGAGATCGACGCCGTAATCCTTCCAAAGGATGCCGCGGATCCAGCAGCCGGTGGTCTGCGCGAAGGAGCGCACGCCGATGCGGCGGCCGGCGAGATTGCCCGGCGTCACCGTGCCGCGCTCGGAATTGTACAGCAAAGTGCCGTGCTGGAAGCGGCCCATCATGGTCGCCGGCATCAGCGTGAGCGGCTTGCCGAAGGCCTTGGCCTGCAGATAAGTAACGAGCGCCATCTCGCAGACGTCGAATTTCTGCTCGCGCACCATCATAAAGAAGGATTTGTAGATCGGATTGACCTCGGTGAGGCGGAGCGCCACGCGGTCGGAGGTGATGGCACCGCTTTTCAGCGCCTGGGTCTGCGGATAATTGCCGAAACAGCCATCCAGCGCTTTGACTTTTTCCGCCGTCATTGTGCTCATCTAGACACGCCTCCCAAATTGCCTCCCGAATTGAATTGACCTTATGATCCGGCCGCGCGTTAGACCAGTCCTCCTCGCTCACCACGGAACATGACACCTATGCCGCAAGAGACCGATGACCGCATTCCGGCCGCACGGATCGCGAACTTTTATTGCCCGCGCCTTCGTCGCGGCCGGCCTGCCGGCGGCCGACGCGCAAACGCTGGCCCAGCTCATGGTCGAGGCCGATCTGCGCGGCAGCGACACCCATGGCGTGATCCGGCTGCCGCTTTACGTGCGCCGCATCCGCTCGGGCGGCGTCAACGCCAAGCCGAATATCCGCGTGGTGAGCGACCGGCCGTCGGCGGCGCTGATCGACGGCGACAACGGCATGGGCCATCTGGTGATGAAACGCGCCGCCGAAATCGCGATCGACAAGGCCAAGGCGACCGGCATCGGCTGGGTCGGCGCGCGCATGAGCAATCACGCCGGACCCGCCATCGCTCTATGTCACCATGCCGCTCAAGCACGACATGATCGGGCTCTATTTCGCCGTCGGCAGCAGCAATCATTTGCCGCCGTGGGGCGGCAGCGAGAGTCTGCTCGGCACCAATCCGATGGCGGTCGCGGTGCCGGCGCTTTGACGAGCCGCCGATCGTGCTCGACATGGCGCCGACGGTCGCCGCCTACGGCAAGGTGCGGCTCAAGGCGCAGCGCGGCGAAGCGATGCCGGTCGGCTGGATGATCGATCGCGAGGGCAAGCCGCTGACCGACCCGAAACGCGCCGACGAAGGCCACCTGCTGCCGATCGGCGACTACAAGGGCTATGGGCTGAGCCTGATCATCGGGCTCCTCGCCGGCGCGCTCAATCGCGCCGCGCTCGGCCGCGACGTGATCGATTTTGTGAAAAACGCCGGCCAGGCCACCAATACCGGACAAGCCATCGCGGCCTTGTCGGTCGAGACGTTCATGCCGGCCGGCGAGTTCAAGCGCGCCGTCGACCAAGTGATCCGCGACATCCGCAACTCGCAAAAGCTGCCGGGCGTCGAGCGCATCTGGCTGCCGGGCGAGCAGAGCCACACCAAGCTCCTGGATCGCCGCGCCCACGGCGTGCCGATGCCGAAGGCGCTGCGCGAAAGCCTCGACGCCGTGGCGCGCGATCTCAACATCGCGTTGCTGCAATGACGCATGGAGAAAAGCCGATGTCCCAAACATCCGTCGGCGTCGTCGGTTTCGGCTTGATGGGCGAAGTCTATGCCGGCCGGCTGATCGCTGCGGGATTTTCCGTCGTCGCGTTCGACGTCGACCCGGCGAAAGCCGAGCGTATGACAAAAATCGGCGTCCGCCCGGCAACGCTGCCCGATATTGCCCGCGATTGCGATCCGATCGTGCTCGCCGTGTTCTCGACCGATCAAGTCGAGGACGTGGTGGAGCGCGCGCTGTTGCCGGCGGCGGCCGGAAAGATCGTGATCTGCACCTCGACTTGCGATCCGGATCGTATCGCGGCGCTTGGCGCGCGGATCGCGGGGCAACTCCGCTTTCTCGAAGTGCCGGTGTCGGGCGCCAGCGAACAGGTGCGCCAAGGCGACGGCTTAGGCCTCATCGGCGGCGACGCGGGCGTCGCCGAGACTTCGGCGCCGGTGCTCGATGCGCTGTTTCCACGGCGGTTTCACATCGGCAAATTCGGCGACGGCGGCCGGGCAAAACTCGCGATCAATCTCGTCCTCGGCTTGAACCGGCTGGCGCTGGCCGAAGGATTGGTTTTCGCCGCCCGCCTCGGCCTCGACCCGGCGGCCTTTCTCAATGTCGCGCGCGCGTCGGCGGCCGAGTCGCAAGTGATGGGGACCAAGGGTGCCAAAATGGTCTCCGGCGATTTCAAGCCGGAAGGCCGCGTGCGGCAGACGCTCAAGGACGTGCATCTGATGCTCGACCAGGCCAAGACGCTCGGTCAGAAATTGCCGCTGCTCGAAATCAATGCCGAGGTGTTGCAGGCCTGCGTCGATCACGGCGAAAGCGAGCTCGACAACAGCGTCGTCATCGAGGAAATCCGCCGCCGCACGCGCTGAGCCGTTTCGAGCTTATTGAACCGCGATGCCGGCGCGCTTGACCACGTCCGCCCATTTGGCGATCTCGGTTTTGAGAAACGGCTTGATGTCGGCCAGCGGCATATCCATGGGCTCGCCCGCCACCGCAACGATTTTTGCCTTCACGCCGGGATCGGCGAGCGCCTTTTGGATCTCGGTGTGAAGCTTGTCGATGATCGGCGCCGGCGTGCCTTTTGGCGCCCATAACCCGAACCAGACGTAATAGTGATAGCCCGGGACGCCTGCTTCCTCGACGGTCGGCACATCCGGCAACAGCGGCGAGCGTTTCGTGCCGGTGACCGCAAGCGCGCGCACCGAGCCGCCCTTGATCTGGCCCAAGGCGCTAGCGAGATTATCAAAGAACACCGGCACCTGCCCAGACATGACGTCGGAATAAGCCGGCGCGGCGCCGCGATACGGCACGTGCGCGAGATTGATTCCGGTCGTCATCTTGAACAGCTCCATCGACAGATGCTGTCCGGTGCCGTTGCCGGCCGACGCATAATTGATCTCGCCCGGCTTCGATTTCGCGAGCGCGATAAGCTCCTTGATCGAATGCGCCGGAAAACTATTGCTGACGACGACGGCGAAGGGAAATTCCGCCAGCATCCCGACCGGTTCGAAATCCTCGACCGGATCATAGGGCAGGTGCGCAAACAGGCTCGGATTGACCGCCATGCTGGCATTGAGGCCGGTTTGCAGCGTGTAGCCGTCCGGCGCCGCCCGCGCGGCGGTTACCGTGCCGTTCAATGAGCCGGCGCCGGCAATGTTCTCAACGACGAACGGCTGGCCGAGCTGCTTGGCGAGCTGCTCGCCGACAATGCGGGAAATGATGTCGGTGCCGCCGCCGGGCGTCGACGCCACGATGTCGGTGATCGGCCGCGACGGATAGTCGTCGGCGAAGAGCGGCCTCGCGGCAAAGCCGCAAACCGCCAGCGCGGCAGCAATCGCAACAACATGAAACCTATTGAGCACGGCGTCCTGTCCCTATTTCATTCCGGCGCGTTTGGCCGGTTGCAGCATCGAATGGCATTCATTCTATCGAGCATTTCGCTGGAAAACAGCCAATCTTCAAGCACAAAAACGCCGGTGCGGCGGATGATCGCGGCGGCGAGCGCTGTGGACTTGGCATCCCCACGGACGGCATAATGCCGGCTTCGTGCAGTGGTGACTTGAGGCCGTAATGGCGCATGCCCGCATCGAGTTCGCGCACATCCTGCGAGGATTTGCTGCGAGCGCGGTGATCGTTTCCCATCTTGGCTATTTGATCTGGCGGCAGCCCGAGATGATCGGCGCTCTGATCGCCTATCTGCAGGTCCCGGAGATCATTCGCGGGGCACGCTTCACGCCGATAACCGATTTTGCCGTGCCGTATTTTTGGGGCCACCTGGGCGTGGCGCTGTTTTTCCTCATTAGCGGCTTTGTCATTCCGTTTTCGGTGGCGGCCATGTCGCGCGGCGGATTTGCCGTCGCCCGCGTTTTGCGCATCTGGCCCACTTATCTGTTCGGCCTTGCGCTCGCTGTTGCCTGCATTGCTTTGAACGCTGCGTTGGCGGGACAGGCGTTTCCCTATTCGCCGCTGCAGATTCTTCTCAATGCCTTGATCGTACCGCGTTGGCCGACGCTAACGCCGTCGATCGACGGAATTATCTGGACGCTCGAGATCGAGCTGTTTTTCTACGCGACTTGCATCGTCTTGATGAATTCGATCAGGGCCTATGACTTCTCGGCTGTTCCTGTTAGCCTTGGGCGTCGTTCCTCTCGCCTATTTTGCCCGACTGGGGGGCGGCGTTCTGCTTCGTATCGGCATGCCGATTTACGCTTTGGTTTATTGGGCGGCGACGGTGCCGATCTATATTTGTTTCATGTCTTGCGGGGTGGCGTTCTACTTTCATTATAAAGACCGGCTGAGCCTCACCGGCCTATTGGCGACGCAGGCATTCCTGATCCTGTGTTTTGTAACCAGCCTGCAAATCGGCTTCCTTGCCGGGCAAGACTGGTCGGCGCCGATCAGCTATGTGGCGGCTTACGGCGTATTCGCACTGTTATATTTCTCCCGCAATGGGATCGCGGCGCTGCCCGCCTGGGCACGCCGGCCATTCGAGCTCTTGGCCGATATCAGCTACCCGCTTTATGCGGTGCACGGCGTGTTCGGCTATACCGTTCTCGTGCATGTCCTTGCCGCCGGCGTACCGACCTCCACGGCCGTCGGCATCGCGGCCGTTGCCGTCCTGAGCCTTGCGATCGCGGTCCATTTCCTGATCGAGTTGCCGAGCCAATCTTACGGCAAAGCGCTGGCGGCAAAGATCGCGTCGCGGGACGACGCGATGAAGATCCCCAAATTGATGGCCATCCAGAACGCGCCAGGCAAAGAGCGGCCATGACACGCTTTTGCGGCGTTGCCGGCGGCGCTCTACGAACAGCTTGTCCTAGGCCGCCAACCGGACTGCGTCCTGCAAACAACCCACGACATATTCAATATCGGCGCGCGACATGTTTGAATGAAACGGAAGCGCGAGCGTACTCTTTGCGACACGTTCCGCAATCGGAAAGTCGCCCGCCTTATAATTGAACTGCGCCTTGAAATACGGCTGCAAATGAATCGGCGAGAAATAAGTCCGGCTTGGAACGCCGCGGTTTTGCAGCTGATTGATCACTTCGGCCCGATCGATCGCCTGGTCGAGACGTATCGCCATGACGAACCAGCTCAGCCGCGTCGTCGCTTTTTGCTGTTGCAATACCGTCGCTCCGCGCACGCTTCGCAGATGCTCGCGATAGATCGAGGCAACTTCTTCGCGGCGGCGCAACGCTTCCTCGATGCGCGACAATTGCGCGACGCCCAAGGCCGCGCTCATCTCGTCGAGCCGATAATTGAAGCCGAGCCGATCGTGGCATAGCCACGGCCCCATTTCACTGCGTCCCTGATTACGAAGGCTGTCCATCAGTTCGGCCCAGCCGGGATCGTCGGTGGTAATAACGCCGCCTTCTCCCATGGTCATTTGCTTGTTGGGATAAAACCCGAACACCGCGGCTTTGCCGAAGCTCCCGACTTTGCGGCCGCGAAACTCGGCGCCGATGGCTTCGCACGCATCCTCGATCAGCAACACATCGCGTCGCGCGGCGATCTCGATCAGCTCGTCCATCGCGCAAGGTTGGCCGAAGATATGAACCGGCAAAATCGCGCGGGTGCGGCCGGTCACGGCGGCGCCGACGAGGCCGGGATCGATATTCATCGAATCCTCGTCGATATCGACGAAGACCGGCGTCGCGCGTTCATAAAGAATGCAATTCGCCGAAGCGACGAAGCTGAATGGCGTCGTTATAACCTCGTCCCCAGGGCCGATATTTGCCGCGCGAATGCACAAATGCAAACCGGCCGTTCCGCTCGACACCGCGATGGCATATTTGCTGCCGGTATAGTCTGCAAAGGCCCGTTCGAACCGTTCGAGAAACGGCCCCATGCTCAGCCGGTTGCTGCGCAGCGCCTGGACGACGAGCGCAATGTCCTCGTCCCTGATATCGGGCAGCGACATCGGAATTTGCCGGGTCATATCGTTGCGCCTTATATCGGTTTGGCGGGGACGCCGGCGACTTTGGCGGCCACCGCGACGTCGCGCGTCACAGCCGCGCCGGCGCCGATGACCGCCCAATCGCCGATCGATACCCTTGGGATGATCTTTGCGCCGATGCCGGCAAAGACCCCTTCGCCGACGCGGACATCGCCGGCGACATTGACGCCCGGCGCCAGATGGGTGTGTGCGCCAAGGACGCAGTCGTGATCGACCGTACAGGCGGTGTTGAGAATACAGTCGGGCCCGATCTGCGTGTCGGGATTGACGACCACATTGGCAAAAACGACGGTCCCCTCGCCGAGCACGACGCCTCTCGCGAGCGCCGCGCGCGGGTGAACGACGGTGGCGAATTTTGCTCCGCTGCTCTTGAACTGGTCGAATATTTTCTTGCGAACCGCATTATTGCCAATGCCAAGGACCAGCGCATCGAAGGAATGACCCTGCCAGCTCGTTATCGGGCCACGGACCGGAAAACCGAAAATGGTATTTCGCCATAGAACGGAATTGTCATCGAAAAAGCCGAAGATCTGATCGCTGCCCGAGGCAAGGATGACGTCGGCGATGACTTTGGCATGCCCTCCGGCGCCTATGATGGCAATGCGCATTATTCCCCCGCGCTACCGGATACCGTACCATTCTCAATAGAAGACCCTTTAATGGACTATAATTCAAGCTGTGAGGGCGAGGTTGTAGGGCGCGCCATCGGCAAGTCAGCGGCGTTCGCATGTGCGAATGCTGATCGTCCGGGGGCTGGCTCCGATCCCCGTCGATGCCCAGGGACCCTTTGCAGGGACAGCTTAGGATTTCGGGTGGCGAGATGATGAGCGAAACATCGACCGACCGGTCTCGCACGCGCGTATGCCATATCGCCGCGACCACTGAGGGAGCGGCGTGGGTATTTGAACAGCTGCGGGACCTCCGCGATCGCTACGGCTATGACGTTACCGCGATATTAAACGGCGAGAAGGGCGGTCTTGTCGATAAATTTCGCGCCGCGGGCATTCCAATTCACGCCGTGAATTTCGATTTCACGTCGAGCGCCGATTTGCTGTCGCTGCCGCGCAAGGTTGTCACTTTGCTGCGTTTGTTGCGGCGCGAGCGGTTCGACATCATTCAAACCCACCTCTTCCATTCGATGGTGATCGGCCGCATCGCGGCATGGTTTGCCGATGTGCCGAGCCGGTTTTCCATGATCGCCGGACCGTTCCATCTTGAGGCCTATACGCCGCGATGGATCGATCGGTGGACCTCTTGGCTCGACACGGCCATCATCGCGTCTTGTGAATACACGCGGTCGCTGTATCGCCGGATGGGGGTTCCGGCGCGCCGCATCGAGGTCATCTATTATGGGCCGGATGAACGGAAGTTCGATCCGGCGGCCACGGCACCGGCAGATCTTCGCGGGCAATTCGGCTGGCTGCCCGACACCCCGTTGATCGGCATGGTCGCTTACTTTTATCCAGAGCTTCCTTACAGCCGTTGGATGCCCCCGGCGCTCCAGGGACGCTCGGTCAAAAGCCAAGAAGACCTGATCCGGGCGGCGCCGATTATTTTGCGCAAGTCGCCACAGACGAAAATTTTGTTGATTGGCTCCGGCTGGGAAGACGGCGGCCGTGTTTATTTGCAACGCATGAAGACGCTCGTCACCGAGCTTGAGCTCGAAGAGAGCGTTATTTTCACCGGCTTCCGCAACGACGTTCCCGATATTCTTCGCACGCTTGATGTGGCCGTCCAGCCCTCGCTCAGCGAGAATCTCGGCGGCACGATTGAATCACTGCTTATGGAATGCCCGACGGTGGCGACGCGTGTCGGCGGCATGACCGACAGCGTGGTTGACGGTCAAACCGGCATTTTGGTTCCGCCTTCCGATCCGGCGGCGCTCGCGCAGGGGATCTTGAAGATCCTCAACGATCCCGATTTCGGCCCGACGATACGCCGCCGCCGGCAGGCGAAGAATGCTCGACAAGTTCACGTTGCGCCGGACGGTCGACGACCTTGCGGCGCTTTATGAGCGTCACCTCGCGAAGCGACGGAACGGATACCGGCCTTGGGTCATCGGCCTGCGCTTTGTCGTCGGATCGCTGTTATGTGCCGCCATCGCCGTACGCTTTGTCGTGTGGGATATCTTGATCATCCGCCTTTGGGACAAGGCAATGAGACGGCTGCGCGCGCGCAGCCGCTTTCGCAGCGCATCGTGATTTGACCGTTTCCATTCGACGCATGCCGTGAAGCGGCTCGCTGACGGTTTCAGATCGCCTCGCCAGACCGCCCGAGCTTCGCGTCACATCGGGCCTGACAACCTCAGTCCGGGCGGCATTTTTTGCGGCATTTCCGCCCATTTTAATCAAATCCCAATCATTTTTTTACACCTTTGGCGGGTGGGGCGAGGGGGGCGGATGAGGGCCGGGCTCAAGCGGTCCGTTCCGCATCCTGCGTTCCGAAATCCGCAGCGAAAATCCGCGCCGCCTGACGCGGCCCAGCAATGATCCGAGCCGCCGGCCGCGGCCCGGCAGAAGGAACCACTCGACATGCGCTTTCTCGATAATCTGAAAATCTCGGTGAAAATCCTTTCCGTTATCGGATTGCTGAGTGCGGTTACGGCGCTTGTCGTCATCCTCGGCGCGGTCTCGCTTCACGGCGTCGACCAGACCTATTCGCAAATCGCCGGACGGGATGACCCAGCAATTCTGGCGCTTTCTCGCGCCGCCCGTTCGGCCAACATCATCGGCTATGCGGCATACCGGGCCGTCGCCTATCCCGGCGCTTCGGCGGAAGCCCAGGCCTCGGCCAAGTCGGTCGATTCCAATTACGACAACGCAATGAAATTTATTGCGAATGCCGAAGAGCTGAAGCCGCAATACAAGGATGTCTTTGAAGACTATCGCGCGCAGATGCAGGCGATCCACGGCTGCACAGGTCCCGTGGTCGCGCTGGGCTTGAGCGATCGCAACGACGAGGCCACCAAGGGTATGGTGAAATGCGATCTGCTCATCTCGGCCTTGGGTGCGGCTGTGAGCAAATTCAACGATGTCCAGATCGAGCAGGCGAAAGCAGCGACCGCAGCGGCATCGTCCAGCGCCACGACGACCATTATCACAACCTCCGCGATCGGCATCCTCGGCCTGGTGATTTGCGGCGCGCTCGGGCTGTGGATCGCACTGTCCAAGATCACCAAGCCGCTGGTCCGCCTGGGCGACAACATGAACGTGCTGGCCGCGGGCGATCTGAAGACCGTGATCGAGGGTCAGGAGCGCGGCGACGAAATCGGCGTCATGGCGAAGGCCGTCCAGGTCTTCAAGGACAACGCGCTCGCGCTCAAGTCCGCCGAGGAGAGATCGGCCGAGCAGCAGCGCGCGGCGGAAGAGCAGCGGCGCGAGGCCGACGAGGAACGGCGCCGCAACGAAGAGGCGCGCGCGGAAGCCGCCGCGCAAGTCGCCAGCGTCGTCGAGGCGCTGGGCGCCGGTCTCGAGCGGCATGGCGAAGGGCGATCTCAGCTATCGGCTCAACGACGAATTCGCCGCCGAATACATCAAGATCCGGGACGACTTCAACGCCGCCATCGGCCAGCTGCAGGAGACCATCGGCGCCATCGTGTCGTCGACGCGCGAAGTGACCAATGCGTCGGCGGAGATCTCGACCAGCACGACCGATCTGTCGCAGCGCACCGAAGAGCAGGCGGCCAGCCTGGAAGAGACCTCGGCCTCGATGGAGCAGATCTCCGCGACCGTGAAGAAGAACGCCGAGAACGCCCAGCACGCCAACCAGTCCGCCGGCGCCACCCGCGAAGTCGCCGATCGCGGCGGCCAGGTGGTCGCCCAGGCGGTCGAAGCCATGGCGCGGATCGAGGATTCCTCGCGCAAGATCGCCGACATCATCGGCGTGATCGACGAGATCGCGCGGCAGACCAATCTGCTTGGCGCTCAACGCCGCGGTCGAAGCGGCGCGCGCCGGCGAGGCCGGCCGCGGCTTCGCGGTGGTGGCGTCCGAAGTGCGCAGCCTCGCGCAGCGCTCCTCGCAGGCCGCCAAGGACATCAAGGACCTCATCACCAATCAGCAGCGGCCAGGTGAAGGACGGCGTCGAGCTCGTCAACAAAGCGGGCGCGGCGCTGACCGAAATCGTCACCTCGATCAAGAGCGTGGCCGAAATCGTTTCCGAAATCGCGTCAGCCAGCGCCGAGCAGGCGACCGGCCTCGAACAGGTCAACAAGGCGCTGACCCAGATGGACGAGGTGACCCAGCAAAACTCGGCGCTGGTGGAAGAAAACGCCGCGACCGCAAAGACGCTCGAAAACCAGGCCGTCGCCATGACCGAGCAGGTTGCGGTCTTCCGCCTCGACGATGGCGCGCAGCCCCCGGCCGTCGCGGTGGCAAAACAGCCGACATCCGCACCGGCGCCCAAAGCTGCGCTACGCGCGGCTGCGCCGAAGCCAGCAACCAAGCCAGCCGCCAAGCCGGTGACAAAGCCTAAGGCCGCAGCCGGCATGAATGGCGGCGGTCCGGTTGGACGGATGCAGACCGCGCTCGCCGCCGCGATCAAAGACGGCCCGGAATGGGAAGAATTCTAAAGATCGCAAAGGGGCTTGGCCGCCCCGGTCGAGCGGAGATTGAACCATGAATGTCGATGTTGCTGTACCCGCCAGCGCGGGCGACACCTTCGGTCAGTTGCCAGCGGGGGCCGATGCAGGCTCCGGCAAGTCGACGGAGTTCATCAGCTTCGCCATCGGCGACGACCAATATGGCGTCGACATCATGGCGGTGCGCGAGATCAAGGGCTGGTCGGCGATCACCCACCTGCCGAAACAGCCCGATTATGTGCGCGGTGTGCTCAATCTGCGCGGCATCATCGTGCCGATTATCGATCTGCGCTGCCGGTTCGGCCAAGGCGTGACCGAGGCGACGCCGCGCATATCGTGATCATCGTGCAAATCGGCGCGCGCCAGGTCGGCTTGCTGGCGGATCGGGTTCTCGACATCGTCGCGCAAGACGCTTCGCAGATTCAGCCGGTGCCGAAAATCGCGCAAGCCTCGCGCGTCGAATTCCTCTCCGGCCTGGTCACGGTCGACGACGTCATGATCGCGCTGATCGACCTGCCGAATTTGCTCAATTCGCGCCAGGACTCGTCGCGCCAGGACGCCGAGTTAACCCACTAAGCGAGGTCAGGCGACCGCTTCGGGCTGCTTGGATTCGATCGCATCGGTGAATGCGACGCTGCAGAGGCTGCATTCGAAGGTCTGCAGTTCCTGCGTACGGTCGCGCTGCGAGAATGACCGCAGGTACCGCATCGGCAAGCCACAGCTTGGGCAATCCGGGGAGGGCTGGTAGCCGGCTTCGTTCTGCATCGGCAATCTCTCGAGTTTGCGGCGGAACGGGACGCTCCGGCTTTCGCAGAATCAGGGGCGTCCGTGCGGCGCTGGATGCCACGTGATTCGGTCAAGAATGAGGGTATGGCTTGACGGTAAGCACCGCGTTAAAGGCAGGCGCGAGCACTACTGCTCAAAGCATCGTTTGCTTATCGGCGGTTGCGGCCGACCACCGCCACTCATCGTTGATCTAGGTCAAACTTCGTAAATTGCATGGCTGGTACGCTTCATGGTTGGTGTGCTTTGCGCCTGAACTGCCAGCTCATTAAAGTGCCGCGCCCATTCGTTCGGAAGTAAAGGAAGATCATGACGAAATCCAAGGTCGCGATTATCGGCGGCGGCATCGGCGGCTTGTTCACCGCCAATGCGCTGATCGCGGAGGGCTTTCCGGTCGCGATCTACGAGCAGGCGCCGGCTTTGGGTGAAGTCGGAGCGGGCGTGCTGATTACGCCCAATAGCGCGCGCCATCTGCGCCGCGTCGGGCTGGAAAGCCTGGTCGAAAAAGCGGGCGCGCGGATCGGGCCGGAATCGCAATATTTCCGGCACGACGGAACTCCGATTGCGGCGGTCCAGGTGACGGACTCCGCGGGCTGGAACGCGATCTTCGGCATGCACCGCGCCGATCTGATCGAGATTCTGGCAAGCGCGCTGCCCAAGGAGGTCATTCATACCGGGCATCGCTGCACCGGCTTTGAACAAGACGGCGGCAGCGCCCGCGTTCGCTTCGCCAACGGCGCAACGATCGAGGCCGACATTGTCGTCGCCGCCGACGGCATGCATTCGGAACTGCGAAAATATGTGGCGCCGCCCTCCCACCCGGTGTTCTCCGGCTCCGCGGCCTATCGCGGCACCGTGCCGCACGAACGGATTCCCGACTGGCCGACCGACCGCTGGCTGATGTGGCTCGGCGAGAAACGACATTTCCTGGTCTTCCCGGTGCGCGCCGGCAAGCTCATCAACTTTGTCGGTTTCACGCCTGCCGATCAGACGATCAAGGAATCATGGTCGGCCCCGGGCGATCCCGAACTGCTTCGCCAGGAATTTGCCGGATGGGATCCGCGCGTCGAAGCGCTGCTGCGCAATGTTCCTACGACATTCCGCTGGGCGCTCTACGACCGCGACCCGTTGCCGTGCTGGACGGCGGGCAGACTGACGCTGCTCGGCGACGCCGCGCACGCGATGCTGCCGCATCTTGGACAGGGCGCCAATCAATCGATCGAAGACGGCATCACGCTGGCGACGATGCTGGCGCGCGCCGACCGCGACAGCGCGCCCGCGGCGTTACTGGCCTATGAACGGCTGCGGCGCGAGCGGGTCTCGCAAGTCCAGTCCGGCGCCCGCAAAAACGGCCTGCGCTACGATTCCATCTGTGCCGACCTCGCCGTGCGCGATTCCGAGATCGCGGCGCATGCCGAATTCCGCAGGCAGCTTTACGATTATGATGTCGTCAATCACGCCAAGGCCGCCGCGATCTTGCCGGTGAACTGATCGGAGCATCGCGACGGCCAAGCTGCTCTCATAAGAGCCGGCCGGGGCCCGACGCGCGCTATCAGAACGAGATGGTGGCGGCGAGCAGCGAGTTGGCGGAGCGTAGCAGCGCTTGCGGCACCGGCTGGGCTTGCCCGCCATTGACGGGGCCGTCCAGATCGCCCCGGAGCCGGCCGTGGTCGCTCTGTGCTTGATGGCTCTGTGCCTGATCGCTCTTCGCCTGGCGCAGCGCGGCTTCGACGGCGGCGCGGCGTGTTTCTTCGTCCTGCAATTTTAAAGTCAGGTTTTGGATTTCGTCCTGCGCCCCGCTCGCATTCGCCTCGGCTGTGGCGGCGCGTTCGACAAGCGACTGGATCGTTGCGCCAGCATGGTCGAGATCGGCCTGCTGGCATTGCAATTGCAAATTCAGACTTTGAATTTGGTCTTGTGCCACAGTCGCATTCGCCTCGGCTTCAGCGATCCGCGTGACCAGCGGCTTGATCGCCTCCTCGGCCTCGGCGAGAGCGATCCGCCCGCTTTGCAATTTCAAATTCAGGCTTTCCATCTCACTCTGCGCCAGAACCGACTTTGCTTCGGCTTCCGCGACCCGTCCGCCGAGGGATTTGGCGTTGTCCTCGGCCTGCGCGAGCGCTGCGGCGCGCGTCTCGAAAGCTTCCAGCAAGGTGCCTGCCCCCGCAAGCAGCATCGCGCGCGATTGCTCGAGCTCGCGGATTTGATATTCCTTGATTTGCAGGAAACCGTGGAGCTCTCCCAGCGCCGCGTCGGCGGCTTCGCGGGCGAGCGCGGCGTCAGCCGCTTGGCGGGCCGCCGCGTCCGCGATGCGCGCCTTGAGGGTCTTGCGCACATCAACGAGCAGGCTTTCAACGGCGATCGTGCGCGCCGTCATCGTCTCGATGCGGTCTTTGAGCTCGTCGGATTCGATGCGGTGCTGGTCGCCGATGTCGCGCAGCGCCACCGTCAACCGATCGCGTTCGGCTTCCGCCGCAAGCAAGGCCCGCTTGGAATTCTCCAATTGCGCGGTGAGCACCTCGGCGTCGACGATGCGTTCATTGAGGCATGCAGACAGTCGCGCATTCTCGGCCGTGGCCAGATCGAGCGATGCCTGGAGCGAGCGGCTCTCGTTGTCGCCCTCGGCAAGATCCTCCTCGCGCCGAGCGAGATCCTCGTCGCGCCGCGCCAGATCCTCCCGCGTCAGACGCAGCCCGTTTTCCAGTTCGGCGAGCCGCTTGTCCTTGGTCGTGACCTCCGCCACGAGCTTGCGGATACGCTCGTTGAGCATTGTTGCGGCGATGGTCTTGACCGAGATCTGATGCTGAAGCTCGGCCAGTTCGCCGTCGGCTTCCGACACCGGAAAAAACGCCGAAGGCCTGGCCTGATCCTGCCAGTCGTTACGCTGCACTGCGGTCGCGGTGAGTGCCATGCGCTGCGAGTCGCCTTCTGGTCTGGCGGCAAAATGGCGGCGTTATGGTTAACAGGGAGTTAACCGGACATCGAGCAAAGGCCCGATCCGCAACGCAATAGCGCCGGCCGATACCCCCACTTCCGGTTGCGCTGGCAAGAATTCAACGCGGGGGCCCAGCGCTTGACGCCGCCGGCTCGAACGCTAGGAAGGGGCCAGCCTTCGGGGGCGGAGCGCCGCGGCAGGGGCACGTCATCGGCCCGCCGCTTGTCTGCTCTTAAATGGGGGAAATTCTTCAAGACCAGCCCAATCCGGGCTGAACAGGCTCCGTCTCGCCGGCTATGCGCCGGTTTTCGAGGCCCGCTCAATGAACTGCTTTCCGCGGCGGCTCGGCGGTCGCAGGAGATAGTTCTGCAGTGTGTCTTTTGAGCCACGCTGAAAAACAGTCTCGCGGATTAGACTTAAGCCGACCGTGGGCTACGAGATGGAGCTGAAGGAAGTTTGGGGGCGCAAAAAGGTTGGGAAGAGAAATCCGTATCAATAGAAAAACCGACCAGGAGTGTGTCAGATGAAGCGACTCATCATAACGGCTTTGGTATCGATCGCAGCCGCGGGGCATGCGATGGCGGCCGACCTGCCGCAGCCCGCGCCGCCGCCGCCACAGGCGCCGGCCGTTTATGTGGCGCCGGTCTATAACTGGGCGGGCGTCTATATCGGCTTGAACGGCGGCTGGGGCTTCGGCAAGTCGCAATGGACCGTCGGAACGCTAACCAGTTCGCCGAGCAATAATGGCGGCGTTATCGGTGGTACGCTTGGTGTGAATTTCCAAAGCGGCGCCTTCGTATTCGGCGCGGAAGGCGATTTCGATTGGTCCGCCATCAATACCGGCACTTCCGTTACGGTGTGCCAGGTCATCGGCACCTGCCAAACCGGCAACAATTGGCTGAGCACGTTCCGCGGGCGGGTCGGTTTCGCGGCCGATCGCGTGCTGTTCTACGCCACCGCCGGCGGCGCTTTCGCCAATGTTCAAACGACGATTAACGGCGTCACCAATTCCAACACTCAAGCTGGCTGGACCGCCGGCCTTGGTGTCGAGGGCGCCTTCGCCGAGAACTGGACGGCGAAAGTCGAATATCTTTACGTCGATCTCGGCACCTTCAACGGCACCTGCTCGACCGCAGCTTGCACGACGGCTGGCGCTGTTTTGCCCTTCAGCGACCATGTAACGGAAAGCATCGTCCGCGCCGGCGTCAACTATAAGTTCAATTTCTAAGCCGCGGCTGCCGAGGGCCGCAGCGGGCGCTTGAAATAAATCGTACCATGAACAAAGGGCGCGGCCGCGACCGCGCCCTTTGTCTTTTGTTGAGGTGGCGCGATTTCGGCACCACGCTATGATCGCGGTCATGACCGATTTTGCCGCCCCGGGAGTACGCAGCGATGCATCTTGAAAACCGCGTACTGGTGACCGGCGGCGCCGGATTTCTCGGCTCGCATCTGTGCGAGCGGCTCTTGGCGCAGGGCGCGAGCGTCATCTGTGCCGACAATTATTTCACCGGCGCGCGGCGCAATATCGACAGCATGATCGATCACCACCGCTTCGAGCTGATGCGCCACGACGTGACCTTTCCGCTCTATGTCGAGGTCGATCAGATCTACAATCTCGCCTGCCCCGCCTCACCCGTTCATTACCAGCACGACCCGGTGCAGACGACCAAGACCAGCGTGCACGGCGCGATCAATATGCTGGGGCTCGCCAAGCGGCTGCGCGCCAAGATCCTTCAGGCCTCGACGTCGGAAGTCTACGGCGATCCGAACGTTCATCCGCAGACCGAGGATTATTGGGGCCACGTCAATCCGATCGGCCCGCGCTCCTGCTACGACGAAGGCAAGCGCTGCGCCGAGACGCTGTTCTTCGATTATTGGCGGCAGCACAAATTGCGCATCAAGGTTGCGCGCATCTTCAACACCTACGGCCCGCGCATGCATCCCAATGACGGCCGCGTGGTATCGAACTTCATCGTGCAGGCGCTGCTCGGGCGCGACATCACCATTTACGGCGACGGCACTGCAGACCCGCTCGTTCTGCTATGTCGATGATCTGATCGACGGCCTGATCCGGCTGATGAATTCGCCGGACGAAGTGACCGGGCCGATCAATATCGGCAATCCCAAGGAATTCACCATGCTCGAGCTTGCCGCGCAGGTCATCGAGCTCACCGGCTCGCGCTCGCGCATCGTGCACCGGCCGCTGCCGCAGGACGATCCGCGGCAGCGCCGCCCGGATATTTCCAAGGCCGACGAAGCGCTGGGCTGGGCGCCGGCGACCCCGCTGCGCGAAGGGCTGGTGCGGACGATCGATTATTTCGAGAAGCTCTTGAAGGACGACAGCATCAGGCCCTTCCTCGCTCAAGAGCAGGGCGCGTAATGGGCGGTACGGCCGAATAAAAGAAAATCGAGGCGTTTCCGGCGCCGCTAACAAAAAAAACGAGGCGCCGGTTTCCGGCGCTCGGCTGAACAAAAGAAAAACGAGGCGCCGGGTTTCCGGCGCTCGGCTGAACAAAAGAAAAACGAGGCGCCGAGTTTCCGGCGCCTCGTCGGAAACTGCGTCAGTCCGACAATTCAGGGATAAAATTTCGAAACCGAGACCGGTCGCAAGACTAGTCTCGGGTCGCCGAAATCAGATCCGATCAAGCGGGGCAGGTGTCGAGACCGGAGCAGAAAGCAAGCGTGAAAGCACCCGCATTTTCCTTCACCGAACCCGCCGCGGCTTCCAGCGCCTCGTCGGAAACTTGAAAGGAGAGGATTTCTTCTTCGGTCTGCTCGATGGTGTAAGTCATTGCGATGTTCCCTTGTGTTCGTTCGCCAGCGGCGCCGGCAGTAGTCATAAGGCAGGACGAGAAATGCTTTAAGGCCCCCCCGCCAGATGCCCATTAAATCATCGGCTGCGGATAGTGTAAAGTCTGTCTCACTTTGCGACATATGGCTGATTTATGAAGACAAAACGCCCGATTTTCGCGGCTGTTTCGGGCGACAAAAAACGCTCCGGCAAAGCCCAATCCGAGGGCGCTGCCCACGATGCGGCCGCGCACCGGCAGGGCGAAAATGATTCGCGCTCTGCGGCATCGATGGAGCCGGCCGAGGGGGACATCGCCACGGATGATTTTTACCAGCGCCTGATGCTTGGCGCGGCCACGATCGACGAGCTTTTGTCCGACGACGCCGCGCTACCGGATGAGCCGTACGGCGATACCGATGTGGCGGCGCGGCGCCTCTCGGCATGGTGCCGGGCCAGCACGGGCGGCGATCAGGCGCTGTTCGAGCGCCGCTTGGCGCGCGATGGACGCTCGCTTGCCGAGGTCCTGGCGCGGTTCGGGGCGGCCGGCCGCAATATCTCAACCGCCCATATGGGCCCCGCTCCTGCCTGGCTTGACGACGCCAGGTGGATCGAGGCTGCGCTGCAAAGCCGCACCGATAGTCTACCGCTAGGGGCACCCGACGGCACCGAACCTTACGCGTTCGAACAGCTCTTCTTGCCGGTGCTTGAAGCGGCCGAGGCGCGGCTGCGGCGCGGGCATCGATGAGCGCGTCTTCGGTCACTTCCGTGAAACCGCGCTGGCCGATTTGCGCCGCGTGCTGCTGCACGACCTGTCCGGCCTTTGCGCCGCGGCGCTTTACGAGCGCTTCAGCGCAGCGCGCAAAGCAGCCGGTGAGAAGGCCGGAGATGAGAAGGCAGCCGGCGCGAAGGCAACCAGCCCGCTTGCCGCGCCGCGACCGGGCGCGACATCGCTCTTCGATCATTTCGCCGCCGCCATGAAGTCAGGCGGTTTCCGCCGCCTGTTCGAAGACAAACCGGTGCTGTTGCGCCTATTGGCGACAATGACGCGGCAATGGATCGACACGTCGCGCGAATTCGTGCTGCGGCTCGATGCCGATCTGCCGGCCATCGGCCGTGATCTCTTCAATAGCGGCGCCGCCGGCAAAGTCACAAGGATCGAGGGCGAATTGTCCGATCCGCACAATTTCGGCCATTCGGTTTCGATCGTGACCTTCGATGACGGCGCGCGCGTCGTCTACAAGCCGAAGGATTTGCGGCTCGATATCGTTTGGCATGGTTTGATCGAGCGGCTCAACCGCGCCGATCCGCCGGTCGCGCTGCAAGCGGCCCGCGCGATCGCCCGCGACGGCTATGGCTGGACCGAATTCGTCGCGCATGCCGGGTGCGGCGGCGCGGACGGCATCGTGCGATTTTTCCGCCGCGCCGGCGCCTGGCTCGCGCTGTTTCACGTCTTTGCCGCGACCGACATGCATCAGGAGAACATGATCGCTCACGGCGACCATCCGGTGCCGATCGATCTCGAAACCATCCTGCAACCGAGCGCCGAGGAGCACAAAGTCGCGGAGCCGGAAGGCGAGGCCTTCGACGCCGCCATGGACATCGTCGGCAATTCGGTGATGACCGTCGGCCTGTTGCCGGCTTATGGCCGCTCCGTCGACAACAATGTCTTCGCCATGGGCGGCATGACCGCCGACTGGGGCGCGCGAACCGTCATCACCTGGAACGACATCAATTCCGACGCGATGCGGCCGGCGAAGCAAAAGGAACCCGGCGTCACCAACACCAATCTGCCGCATGTCGGCGGCCGCTACGCCAAATTCGGCGATCATATCGGCGACTTCGTCGCGGGCTTTGCCGACTACGCGCAATTTCTCCGGCGCGTGCATGCCGAAAAGCCGGGCGCTTTGTTCGACGGTTTCGCCGGGCTTGCGGTGCGCAAAGTGGTGCGCCCGACGCGGTTCTATTACATGCTGCTGCAGCGGTTGCGAAACCACCAGCCGATGGACGACGGCGTAACCTGGTCGGCGCAAGCGGACTTCATCGCGCGGCTTTCGCCATGGGACAAGGACGACCGACCCGCTTTGGCCGCTGCATGCGCGCCGAGCGCGCGGCGCTCGTTGCGCTCAACGTGCCGCATTTCGTAACGCCGAGCGACGGCACGGAGATTTGCGACGTGACCGGCGCCCAGGCGCGGACGGCGGCGACACCCGGGCTTAGGCGCGCGATGACGCGCGCGCGGAATTTCGACGAACGGGAAATCGCCTGGCAGGTCGAGCTTATCCGCGAGAACACGAATTCCGTTGCCGGAACCGCCCCAGCCGCCGCGCCTGCCATTGCGGCGGAGCCCAAGGAATCGTTCAAGGAATCGTTCTCCGACACATCGGTCGTCTCGGCACAGAAGCTGTTCCTCGCCGAAGCCGACAAGATCGCCGCGGAACTGGCCGAACGCGCCATTCGCCGCGGGCCGGGCGCTGCCTGGATCGGGCTCGACTGGCTCGGCGATGCCGAAGTCTGCCAGGTCGTCTGCCTCGGTCCCGACCTCTATAACGGCAGCTGCGGCATCGCCGTCTTCCTTGCCGCGCATGCCGCGGTGACGGGCCACGCCGCATCGGCCGAGCTTGCGCTCGCCGCGCTTGCGCATCTGCGCAAGAACCTGAAAAGCCGCAACACGGCGCGCTTCGCACGCGCACTCGGCATCGGCGGCGCCATCGGGCTCGGCTCGATTGTCTACGCTTTCGCCACCATCGCGAAATGCCTCGGCGATCGCGAATTGCTGGCCGACGCCACCGATGCCGCAAGACTGTTCACCGACGAGCTGATTGCGGCGGACAAACAGCTCGACGTCATGGGCGGCAGTGCCGGCGGCATTCTCGGCCTGCTGCGCCTTTATCGCGACACCAAATCCGGCGAAGCGCTGGCCCGCGCCGTCAAATGCGGCGAGCATTTGCTGGCGCAGCGCCGGCTCGGATCCGAAGGACGCCGGACATGGGCCGTCCAGGGCAAAGAACTCAACGGCAAATTGTTGAACGGCATGTCGCATGGTGCGGCGGGCTTCGCCTATGCGCTCGCCTCGCTCGCGACAGCCGCCGGCCGCGAGGACTTCGCGGCAGCCGCGGCCGAATGCGTGGCGTTCGAGGATGCAAGCTACGACGCCGCGCGCCGCAACTGGCCGGATCTGCGCGGCAGCGAACCGCATTGGCCGTGCCAATGGTGCCATGGCGCAACCGGCATCGGGCTTTCGCGCATTGGTCTCGCACGGCTCGGCATGAGCGGACGCCGCGGCGGTGAGGCCGAGCTTTCGGATGTTGAAAACGCGGTCGTCGGCGTGCAGCAAAGCTCCGGCACGCCGGTCGATACGCTGTGCTGCGGCACGCTCGGCGGCGTCGAGTTTCTTTGCGACGCCGGTGTAACGCTCAAGCGCGGCGATCTGCGCGAGACCGCGGCGCGGCGGCTGATGGCTGTTGTCGCGCGTGCCGCCGCGACCGGCGACTACCGCTGGAACAACGGCAAGCGGCAGTTCAATCTGGGCCTGTTTCGCGGCCTTTCCGGCGTCGGCTACACGCTGCTGCGGCAGGCCGCGATCGCGGACACCAGCGCGGCGCTGCCGAACGTGCTTATTTGGGAATAGGTGGGCTGCGGCGGCATTTATCGGCGCCGGCTTACATTGCGGCATTCCGACCATTGCGCGAAATGCTACCTTACCGAACACGATTGTCATTCACGAATATCGATCCAGCATTTGATCCAGATGGAGCACCGATGACCGACACGCAAATCCGCTTCGACGACGGCGCCGCCTATGAGCGGATGATGGGAACCTGGAGCGGGCTCGCGGGCGCGGTTTTCGTCGACTGGCTCGAGCCTTCCCCCGGCTGGCGCTGGATCGACGTCGGCTGCGGCAACGGCGCTTTCAGCGAAGTGCTGGTCGAGCGCTGCGCGCCGGCCGAGATTCGAGGGCATCGATCCATCGCAAGGCCAGATCGACTATGCGCGCCAACGCCCGGCGGCGCGCCTGGCCGAATTCGGCATCGGCAACGCCATGGCGCTTCCCTTCCCCGCCGACAGGTTCGACGCGGCGACGATGGCGCTCGTGATCTTCTTCGTGCCGGAACCGGCCAAAGGCGTCGCCGAAATGGCGCGGGTGGTGCGCCCCGGCGGCACGGTCGCGGCCTATGCATGGGACATTCTGGGCGGCGGATTTCCTCAGGAGCCGCTGCGCGCCGAGATGAGCGCGATGGGAATTGCGCCGATCAACCCGCCGAGCGTCGAAGCGTCCCGGCTCGGCGCCATGCGCGATCTGTGGCGCGGCGCGGGTTTCGACGCGGTCGAAACCCGCGAGATCACGGTGCAACGGACCTTCGCCGATTTCGAGGATTATTGGACGACGAGCCTCTTGGGCTCGAGCGTCGCGCCGACGATTGCGGCGATGAGTGCAGGCGAGATCGATCGGCTCAAAGCCGGAGTGTGCGCGCGCTTATCCGCCGACAGTGCGGGGCGTGTTACCGGCAGCGGACGCGCCAACGCCGTGAAGGGCCGCGTGCCCAAATAACGCTGCCAAGCAGCGCTACCCAAGCAGCGCTGGCCGAATATTGTTCGAGCCCTATTGCCCCTTCGCGCCCGCGCATGACGCGGTGAGCACGGCCTTGAACATGTCGAAGGACTGCACCGCCACCTGACAATTGGCCGAAGGGTCGGAGCCCGCTGCAATCACCTGCCCCGCCGTCGCGAGCTGCGACTTGCCGTTGACATTAAGCATGACGCTTTCATTGCCCGGCGAACCGACCAGGCCGACGGTCACGCGGCCGTCGGCCACGATCAATGTCTGGTTCGGCATGATGTTATAGGTGTCCTTGGTCGGCATGATCGATTCGAGCTGGGCTTGCGTCTTATCGACCTTGACCTGCAGTTGCGTGAGCTGCAAGCTTTTCAGGTCGATGCTGCGCTTTAACTGCTGGCTTTCCGTCTGCAATTGTTCGATGGCGGCATCGCGGCCGCCCAAATCTTTGTTGGCCAGATACCGGCCGTAAAGATGGCCGCCGACCAAAATGACCACGATGGCGACGATGCAGGCAATCACCGAGACGAAGCGGCTATCGTCAAAGAGGCCGTCCCGTGGACTTTCCATTCTGTCGACCACCATCATCCTCCGCTTATTTTGGTTTCGCCGCGGGTGACACTGGCGCCGTCAGCTCCGCGCCCGCCTGCAGGACGCCGGAGATTCGCGACAGGATGGAGCGAACGCCGGGCACATCGAGCGGCCCCGCCGAGCTGGCGGAGTTGGGCTCTTCCGCGGCCACGTTCGCGTTGCGCGCATCCGCCGATTGATCGGCGGCGTTTGGCGCCGCACCGTTCGACGAATGGCCCGGCGGCTTATTTCCAGTCCCTCCAGGCGGCGGCGCGCCGGGCGTTAGCGCTGCGGGCGGCGTCGAGGACGAGTTCGGTACGCCAGGCTGCCCCTGCGAACCAGCCGGCGCCTGCTGCGTCTCGGGAGTATTACCTTCGTCGGTGCCGGACTGCGGCGGATTTGCGCCCGTTGCAGCGCCATTGGGATTATCGGCGGTGTTGAGGATGATCGGCAGGCCATCCTTGCCGCTGCCGATGACAATGATTTTCGAGTTCGGCGATTTGGCCAGTTCGAGCGTCGCCTCGATGCCGCGCCAGCGCAAATAGGACTGCGAAATTCCTTGGCTCACGGTTTTCTGGAAGGCGGCGATGCCGTCGGCCTCGATCTGCTTGCGTTTGGACTCCTCGGCCTCGCGCTGCACGCGGAATTTGTATTCCTGGATCATGTAATACTGCTCGGTCTGCCGATTGATCGCAGACACGATGTCGGGCGGCAATTCGATGGAGAGCACGAGCGTATCGAGGATCTGGATCGAATCCTGCAGGAAGCTGTTGTAGTGCTTGGGATCGGGCTGCTCCATCGCCTCCGGCTGCACCAATTTGTTGAGATTGGCGGAGAGCGACTTCTGCGCGGCTGTCGCGGATCTGTTTCTGAATTTCCTCGCGCGACGTATAGATCTCTTGCGCCGTGTATTGCGACATGACTTCGCGCGCCTGGCTGCCGATCTCGGGATTGACCACCGAGTTCAGATAATCCGGACCGATGAATTTGTGCAGCACCGCGACCGAATTGTGCAGCAGCTGATAGCGCACGCTGATCTGCGCATGCACGCTGACGCCGTCCTTGGAAATGGCGTTGTAGGTCTGCGTCGAGGATTGCAGGCGCAGATCGTAGAGGAACAATTTATCCCACGGCCAGACCAGGTGCAGGCCTTCTTCGCGGAGTTCGCGAGGATCGAGCACCGTGCCGCGGCCGACCCAGCACCAGCAATAGATGTCGATGCCGTTGAAGCGCTTCCACAGCACGCCGACCCGGCCGCTCGGAATGGTGATCACGACATAGGGCCACAGCACCACGGTGACGAGCAGCGCCGACATCACCAGCACGGAAAGCCCCGGCACGTGACGCCAAAGCCTGTGCATCACGCCGCGGCGGCGCGGCACCGGCGGCAGATCGTCAATGGACTGTCGGTATTTCGCCATCAACCGTTCTCCAGGACCCTATCATCCGCCTATTGTGTGCTGTTCGACAATACGGCCCTCGTCCATCCGGATCTTGCGGGACGGCAGATGCAACTCGTCGAGATAGCGGTCATCGTGCGTAATGACGATGATGGTGGCGCCGGCTTGCAGCATTTCCGGCAGTAATTCGTCATAGAATTTGCGGCGATATTCGGGATCTTGCTCGGCGGTCCACTCGTCGAGCAGCATGATCGGCCGCTTTTCCAGCATGCTGACGATCAGAGCGAGGCGGCGGCGCTGGCCGCCGGAGAGGTCGAGGGTGCGGAATTCGCCGTTACGAGAGCCCGGTCTTGTCCTCCAGCCGAAATTTCCGGAACAGGCGGTCGAGCTCGGCCGGGTCCGGATCGTCGATGCCGTAGAGCCGCTGAAACAGGTGATAGTCGAAGAAGATCGCCGACATCAGCGCGCGATAATCGTCGCGCGTATTGTCGTTGATGCGGACCCCGTCGACGTAGATTTCGCCGGAATCCGGCGGATAAAGCCCGGCCAGCACCCGCAGGAAGGTCGATTTGCCCGAGCCGTTGCCGCCGGTGATGAAAACGAGCTCGCCCGCGTTCAAGGTGAAGTCGATCGGCCCGATCTTGAACACCGTGTCGGAGAAGCGGTCGGTGTAGCGGAACACGATGTTCTGCATCTCGATCTTGTCGAAGCGCTTGCGCGCCGTGATCTCGCGCGGCTCGACCGCGGAGAGCGCGGTTTCCAGCGCGCCTTCGAGGCGCGCGATGCGGTCGGCGGCGGAATTGGCATTGAGCAGGATCGGGATCGACTGCACCAGGCCGAAACAGGCGCCGACGATGAACAACAGAGCCGTCGTCGCCTTGGCGATCGAGGAGCCGCCGAGCGAGTCACTCGAGGTTTGGCGCCACGAAAACCACCGCGCCGAGCAGAACGTACATCGAGATCTGCGATGTCACGATCATCTTGAAGGTTTCGGCCTGGGTGCGGATCTTGATATTGGCGGCCGTCATCGACACTTCCGACAGCGTCGGCATAGAGGTCGTCGCTGCGCGCCTTGTTCAGCCGCACTTCCTTGAAGCCGTTGAGGAAGTCGGTCAGCCGGTCGAACAGCCGGCGCTCCCAGGCCGCCGACTTCGCTCTTCTGCGCGGCGAGACGCTTGTTTTTGTAGTGAAAGATCGTCCCGGCGCCGACCACGATGACGAAGGTCAGGAGAAACGCCGCAAGCGACAGATAGGAGAGATAAAGCCCGACGAAGAAGACCAGCACCGCGCCCTGGATGGTGAAGCAGAGCATATTGCTCGCTTGCGTCAGCACCGCGGTGTCGCTGGTGACCGCGGCGACGATGCGGGCGCGGCCGATCTTCTCCACTTCCAGAAGCTCGGAGCGGCGGATCATATCCATGATCCGCACGCGCAACTTATGAATAATGGCTTCGATCTCGGCGGTCGCCGTGATGGTCACGAATTCCTGCGTCTTCATGAACAGAAACAGCGCGACCAGAAACAGCGTCGCCGCCCACAGTCCGGGCTTCTGCCCGTTGGTCGCATCCTGCACGCCGGAATTGATGGCGGCGAGGATCGACGCATTGCTGACGCCGCCCAGGCCCGACATGAACAGGAGCTTCGGCATCGAGCCGTGCATTTCGCGGCGAATGAGCTGGATGAAAGACATGTGACGCCGTCGGCCTACAATTCAACAAAGCAGGGTCAAGAAACAACCTGCAACACAGCACGCCAGCCGGCGGAGCGGGAAACGCGCTTGCCGGGCCCGAGGAGTAAAACCGCCTTACTCTCGGGGGCGCCATTCGACGTGCCGCGATGGGCCGGTGAGGAACAGCACCGGCAATGTCACCAGCGGAGTAGTCAACAGGGCGAAGAAGAATGTCCCCCAATAGCCCATGCGGCGATGGGTGCCACAAAATGCCGTGAGCAGGCACACGGTTATGTAGGCGAGAATGGCTACGGCCATTGGAGCTCGAACGGATCTCGGTCGCGTTGGTCGATGAATGTCACGCTTTTGTACACGAAAACGCCGGACTAGCGCGTCACATGCCGGCATGCGCCTGCGCTCTACCGGCCGGTATCAAGAGCTGGACGCCGGCGTCGACTTGGTCGACCGCGAATTCCACATCTCTTTCTGCGCCTTGACGAACTCGCGATAGTCCGGCGGATTGAAATCGAGCAGCGTGCCGCCCGATTCAAAGTGCTGGATGAACGCCTTGCCGATGGCGAAAGTGGCGCCCGCCGAGAGCGCCGGCATGACGAAGCCGCCCGCGAGCATGCCGAGGATCGGCACGGCCTTGAGCGCACTCGCAGCGCCCATGCCGCTGGTCGCCGGGATCATGGTGCCGGCCAAAGCCGCGATCACCGCCTTGCCGCGGTTTTCGGAGAACTCGACGTCGTAAATCTGCGACAGGCGGCGCAGCATCTGGACCTGAAGGCCGCCGACCGCGAGCAGGTCGACGACGGGGATCGGCACCAGGCCGGCGACGCCGGACCAGATGGCAAACCGATCGACCAATTTCGAGGCGACCTCTTCGCGCGGTTCGGTCTCGGAACCAGCACTCGCCGCGATGGCTTCGTCTTTTTCTGGGCTTGCGGACGCAGTTGATTTGGTTGCCATAACGGATCCTCTCTCCCCGGGGCGGCCTCCGATCGCGGCTGGCGCGAACGGCTGAACTGGCGCGATCTCGATGAACCAGAAAAGGCTATCATGGCGGTTTGCCGGTGCCAAGCGTTTGGGTTCCCGGCTGAATTGGTCGTGGAATTGTCAATATGGCGTCATGATTTTGGACGGCGCGGCGGCGGCAAAACGCGCCACGCGCGCGACCGGCGGCAAAAAATAGGCCCGCAAAAATAGGCCCGCAGCGGAGCGCTTTATTACCACCAGCTGATCTTGCCGACCGAGACGGTCGCGGTGCGGCCCGAAACGAGGAGAAGCTCGGCGGGCACGTTGTCGAGCTTGATGCGAACCGGAATGCGCTGCGCCAATCTGACCCAGCTGAAGGTCGGATTGACCGACGCCAAGAGGTCGCTGCTGGTGCTGCGGTTCTGGTCCTCGATGCCCGAGGCGATGCTCTCGACATGCCCGGTGAGCTCATGCGGATCGCCGATCAGCTTCACGGTGGCGCTGTCGCCGATATGGATGCGGCGGAGCTTGGTTTCCTCGAAATAGCCTTCGATACGGAAGCTGTCGGAATTGATCAGCGCGAAGACACCGGCGCCGGCATTGACATAGCGCCCCGGCAGCAGATCGAAATTGGTGACGATGCCGTTGACCGGCGCCACGATGGTCGAGCGTTCGAGATTGAGCTTGGCGACGTCGAGCGAGGCATTGGCGTCGTCGAGGTTCGCCTGCGCCACATCGACGGCTTGCTGGCTCTGCTCGACCTGCTGCACGGTGATGGCGATGCTGGACAGATTCTTGCTGCGATTGAGATCGCGCTTGGCCTGATCGAGGTTAACTTGACGGTTGGCGGACGCTGGCTTTGGCCTCATCGAGCGCATATTGGAAGCGCCGCTGATCGATACGGAACAGCGGCTGTCCCTTAGTCACCTTTTCATTGTCGTGAACAAAGACATCGCTGACCAGGCCGGACACGTCGGCCGCCACCGTGACGACGTCGGCGCGCACCCGGCCGTCGCGCGTCCACGGCTCCAGCATGTAATAGCTCCAGAGCTGCCAGCCGACGACGATGCCCACCGCGACCACGAACAGAGTGACCAACACACGAACGAGCGAAGCGGAAGTGTTCATCGTTGCACCATCGACCGGTTCATACAGAAGGAAGAACGCTTGCGCCCAGCGCCGTCACGGCGCCAAGCAGGATGACATAGATCGCGAGATCGAACAGCGGCCGATGCCAGACGAAGCGATAGACGCCGAGCCTATCAAACAGCCGCTTGACGGCGAGCTGCAGCAGGAAGGCTATGCCGGCAAAGACGATGAAAGCCGGGAAATAGACGCCGTAGATGTCGAATTCGCCGGTCACGAAACGATCCTCATTGCGCTGTCGCCGGAGTCTTCACGGCTTGATAAGGCTCAGCGTCAGGGTAAAGCGTCCGGCGCAAGCCGACAATCGCCGCGACACAAGCATGGGTGGCCGAGCCGCAGTCGAGGATCTCGCCGATCGCGGCATCGATCTCGGTGAGCAAATCGCGCTCGAGCGGGGCGGCGCGGCCGCGGGCGAGTTCACGAAAATACGCGGCGAGGCGTTTGAACATGCCGGCCATTCGCTCCCGTCGCACGGGGCTGACTTGCTGCGCCATGCTGCGGGTCTCGATGATGTTGACGCCGAGCCGCAGATCAGCGAGCGCGTCGGCGAATTCGTGCGTCGGCCGCGGCTCGAAAAGGGGACGCCGGAACATGAGCAGGCCGACCCGGTCGAGCATGCGGCTTCCCCATTCGTCGCGCGTCATCGGCGCGCTGCCGTCGGCGAGGCCGGCAAGATCGCGATAGGTCGCATGCATCAGCCGCCGCACGGCGGTCTGCACACCGATGGCGCGCATCAGCTGTGTCGTGATCAGCCCCGCCAGCGCGCCGACCAGAAAGGCGCTGTTGGAGTTGACGATCTGCGCGAAGTCGGCGGTGTAATTGGTCTGCAGGCCCATCTCGACGGTGAAGGCCAGGGCCAGCGCCAGGCCGGCGACAGCGTAGCGCGGGATCGTCATCAAAATGCCGGCCGGGATCAGCACAAACGCCAGCGACAGGCTCAGGAGCTCGAAACCAGTGACCGCCGGCAGGATAAAGAACTGATACACGATCACGATCGGAATGCAGAGGCCGATTATCGTCGCGAACGGCTTCAATACCGCCGCCGGGTCGTCGAGCGACGCGAACAGGGTGCAGGAGACCGCCGCGATGGCCACCGCATTGGCACCTTCCGGCCAAGCGGTGACGATCCAGAAGAAGGCGCAAATCCCCATCGCCACGGTCGCGGCGAGCGCCGACAACAGCGCGATGCCCCAATCGGTATGCAGCGGCTTCTCGCCGAGCTTCGCACCGAGCGCGCGGATTTCGGCACTCGGCTGCCGTGTCGGATTGGCGAGATAGGCGGCGAGATCGAGGCTCGCCTGCCAAGAATTGATCAGCTCAGCGAGCCGCGCAGTGACATTGGCGGCGACGAGATCGGCCCAGTGCGACTGCTCGTTGATGGCTGGCGTCGCCGCAAGCGCCGCCTGCCGCAGCGATTGCGCCCGCGCGGGATCACTCGCGCTGTTGTCGAGGACCCAATCATGGACAGCGGTGACGACGCGCCCAAGATTGTCCGGCAGCGGTCCGAGACTGCGCAAAACCATCAGCCGGTCTTCGATCGCGGTCAACAGCGGCAGCAGCGTCACGATCCTGCGGTCGAACGCGCGAATGATGCCGATGTCGGGACGGACTGGCGAGGTATCGAAGGGCAGGTTGGTGGCGAGAATATAGAGCTCGGTGATTTCGCCCGCGATGCTGCGGCGCTGCATCTCGATTTGCGGCGTGGGCGCCTTGGTCAAGCCGTCGGCGACCCAGACCCGCGCATCGGCGAGCGCCGATTGCATTTTGGCGTTAAAGGCCGACAGCGCGCTTTTCGGAAGGATCAGGCTGTGCACGAGCGCGGCGCAGATCACGCCGATGGTGATCTCTTCGACACGCCCCACCGCGGTGTCGAACACCGTGCCGGGCGCGAGCACGCTCGGAAATCCGATCAGGGCCGCCGTGTAACCGGACAGCACGAACATATAGGAGCGCGGCGTGCGATCGTGCAGCGCGACGAACAGGCAGAGCGTCACCCACAGGATGATCGCGACCGTCGTCAGTTCCGGCGCATCGACCAGATTGGGCACGATGGCAATCATCATCGCGCCGCCGACCAGCGTGCCGATGACGCGATAAACCGCCTTGGCCCGGATCGCGCCGGAGATCGGCTGGCTGGTGAGATAGACGGTCGTCATGGCCCAACCCGGACTTTTCAAGTCTAGGCTGAACGCGAAGAACATCGTCAGAATGGTCGCGATATAGCAGTTGACCGAGAAGACGACGGGACGAAACCAGGCCGATTTGGTCATACGTGCTCGCCGCTACTGACGCCGCGCGAAAATGCCCGACGGTCCGCACCGCGTCAAACGGTATGTATCTCCGGCGCGATGGTCACCTTTTCGCCATGTTGCTTGATCGGCTTCATGCCGCTTAAGCCGCGCAGCAGGAGATAGAAGACAGGCGTCAGGAACAGACCGAAGAAGGTCACGCCGAGCATGCCGAAAAAGACGGCGACGCCCATGGCATGGCGCATCTCGGCGCCGGCGCCCGAGGACAGGACCAGCGGCACCACGCCCATGATGAAGGCAAAGCTCGTCATCAGGATAGGCCGCAGCCGCAACCGCGCCGCCTCGATCGCCGCCTCCAAGGGCTTGCGGCCCTGCATTTCCAATTCGCGCGCGAATTCGACGATCAGGATGGCGTTCTTGCACGCCAAGCCGACCAGGACGAACAGGCCGATTTGCGTAAAGACATTATTATCGCCGCCGGTGAGCCACACGCCGGTGATCGCCGAGAACAGGCACATCGGCACGATGAGAATTATGGCGAGCGGCAGGAACAGGCTCTCGTATTGCGCGGCGAGCACGAGGAAGACGAGCAGCACGCAGATCGGAAACACCAGGATCGCCGTGTTGCCGGCGAGAATCTCCTGATAGGTCAGATCGGTCCATTCGTACTGCATGCCCTTGGGCAGCGTGTCGTCGAGAATTTGGGTGATCGCCGCCTGGGCCTGGCCGGACGAGAAGCCTGGTGCCGGCGCGCCGTTGAGGTCAGCGCTGCGGAAGCCGTTGTAGCGTACCGAACTGTCCGGCCCTGTGGTCTGCTCGATGTTGACGACGGCGCCGAGCGGCACCATCTGGCCCGACGCATTACGGACCTGCAGCCGCAGAATATCGTCGACCCGGGTGCGGAACGGCGTATCAGCCTGCGCGATCACCTCGTAAGTGCGGCCGAAGCGGTTGAAGTCGTTGACATAGATCGAGCCGAGATAGGTCTGCATGGTGTCGAAAATGTCTTGCACCTCGACGCCCAATTGCATGGCCTTGGTGCGGTCGACATGGGCGTAGAGCTGCGGCACGCCGATATTGAAATTGGAGAACACCGCGAACAGCCCGGGCGTTTTCGCGGCCTTGCCCTGGATCTCGCCCATGACCCGGGCCAGCACGGCATCGCCCTGGTCGGTGCGATCCTCGACCTGCAGCTTGAAGCCGGCGATCTGGCCGAGCCCATTGACCGGCGGCGGCGGGAAGATGGCGATCGTGGCCTCGCGGATGCCGGCGAACTTCGCCTGCAATTTCTGCGAAATGGCAAAGCCCGACAGATCCGGCGTCGTGCGTTCCTCGAAGGGCTTCAAGGTCGCGAACACGATGCCGGCGGACGGACTATTGATGAAGCCGTTGATCGATAGGCCCGGGAAGGCGACCGCGCTCTGCACACCCGGCTCCTTGAGCGCAATGTCGGACATCTCGCGGATGACTTTTTCGGTGCGCTCAAGCGTTGCGCCTTGCGGCAATTGCGCGAAGCTCACCAGATATTGCTTGTCTTGCAGCGGCACGAAGCCCGGCGGCACGGCGCGGAACACAAAGACCGTCGCCGCCAGCAGCACGGCGTAAACGCCGACCGCTATCGCTTTGTGCGAAAGAAGGTTGCGGACGCCGCGGCTATAGCCGCTGGAGCCAGCCTTAAACACGCGGTTGAAGCGGCCGAAGAACGGCCCGAGCACTTTGTCCATGCCGCGCGCCAAGACATCTTTCGGGGTCTCATGCCCTTTGAGCAAGAGCGCCGACAAAGCCGGCGACAGCGTCAGCGAATTGAACGCCGAGATGATGGTCGAGAACGCGATGGTGAGCGCGAACTGGCGATAGAACTCGCCGGTCAGGCCCGAAATGAAGGCGATCGGCACGAACACGGCGCAGAGCACGAGCGCGATGGCGATGATGGGTCCTGTGACCTCGCTCATCGCCTGCATCGTCGCCTCGCGCGGATGCAGCCCCGCCTCGATATTGCGCTCGACATTCTCGACAACGACGATGGCGTCGTCGACCACGATGCCGATCGCGAGCACGAGGCCGAACAGCGACAGCGCGTTGATCGAGAAGCCGCACAGATACATGGCGGCGAAAGTGCCGATGATCGAGGTCGGCACCGCCAATAACGGAATGATCGACGCGCGCCAGGTCTGCAGGAACAGAATGACGACGAGGACGACCAGCGCCACCGCTTCAAGGAGCGTATGCACCACGGCCTTGATCGAATCGCGCACGAACACGGTTGGGTCGTAGACGATGCTGTAATCCATCCCGTCGGGGAAATTCTTCTTCAGCTCCTCCATGGTCGCGCGCACGCGATTGGAGATCTCGATCGCGTTCGAGCCGGGCGCCTGGAAGATCGGGATCGCTACCGCCTGCTTGTTGTCGAGGAGCGAGCGCAGGCTATATTGCGACGCGTCGATCTCGATGCGCGCGACGTCGGCGAGCCGCGTCACCACGCCGTTCTGGTTCTTGATGACGATCTGGCCGAATTGTTCCGGATCCGACAGCCGGCCCTCGACATTGATCGGCAGCTGCAGCTGGCCCTTGTCGCTATAGGGCGGGCCGTTGACGACGCCGGCCGCCACTTGCACGTTCTGGCGCCGCACCGCATTGACGACATCGTCGGCGCTTAGTCCCAGCTCGGCGATCTTCTGCGGATTGAGCCAGAGCCGCATCGCGTAATCGCCCGAGCCGAACAGCTGCACGCTGCCGATGCCTTCGATCTTGGCGAGCTGATCCTTGACGTTCAGCGTGGCGTAATTGCGCAGATAGAGCATGTCGTAGCGGTCGTCCGGCGACAGCAGATGCACCACCATCGTCAGGTCCGGCGAGCTCTTGACCGTGGTGACGCCGAGATTGCGCGTCACGTCGGGCAGCCGCGGCAGCGCCTGATTGACGCGGTTCTGCACCAGTTGCGTCGCCAGGTTCGGATCGGTGCCGAGCTTGAAGGTGACGGTGAGCGTTAGCGTGCCGTCGCTTGCAGCCTGCGACTGCATATAAAGCATGTTCTCGACGCCGTTGATCTGCTCTTCGAGCGGCGTCGCCACCGTGTCGGCGACGGTTTCCGGATTGGCGCCGGGAAACTGCGCCGTGACCTGGACCGACGGCGGCACGACTTCGGGATATTCCGAAATCGGCAGTCGCGTCATCGAGATCAGGCCGGCGAGGAAAATCGCGACCGAAATGACGCCGGCAAAGATCGGCCGGTCGATGAAGAATCTCGACAACATGACAGGTCGCTTAGCTTTTCGTTAGCCGCCACTGCGGCGGCGTTCGGGTTAATTGCTTGCGGTGCGGTTATCCGCCTGCGGCACGACGAGCGCGCCCGGCGCCAAGCGTTGCAGGTGATCGAGGATGACGCGGTCGCCAGACTTGAGCCCGGTGCGGATCACGCGATTGCCGTCGATCTGCGGACCGAGCTGCACCGCCCGGTATTCGGCCTTGTCGCCGTCACCGACGATAAAGACGAAGCGCTTGCTCTGGTCGTTGCCGATGGCGCTTTCCGGCACCAAGAGCGCATCGTCGAGCATGCCGTCGCCCATGCGCACGGAGACATACATGCCCGGAATGAGGCGGCCGTCGGCATTGGCGAAACGGGCGCGGGCGCGGATCGTGCCCGAGCCGGTATCGATCCGGTTGTCGAAGCTTTCGATATGACCCTGCGTGACATTGCTGTCGTCGCCGCGCGCCACGACGTCGACCGGGATTTTTTGCTCGTCTTCCTGGGTCTGGCCGTAATTGCGCACGGCATTGAGATAGGTCTGCTCGTCGACTTCGAAATCGGCATAGACGCCGTTGTCCGAAACAATCGAGGTCAAGAGCTGCGGCGCCGTGGTCGTCGAGCCGACCAGATTGCCGAGCGTGATCTCGGCGCGGCTGACGCGGCCGGAGATCGGCGCTTTGACATAGGCATAATCGAGATTGATTTGCGCCGACTCCAGCACCGCCTGCGCCGACGCGATCGCGGTCTGCGCGACTTCATCGGCATTGGTGCGCTGGTCGAAGGTCTCCTGCGACAGGTCGCTGTTCTTGACCAGCTGGCTGCCGCGGTCGCGCTCGGCCTTGGCGTATTTGGCGTTGTGGATCGCGGTTTGCAGATCAGCTTGCGCCTTGTCGACCGCGGCCTGATAGGGGCGCGGGTCGATCACAAACAAAATGTCGCCGGCATTGACGTGCTGGCCGTCGCGAAAGCGGATCTCGGTGATGCGGCCTGAGACCTGCGGCTTGATCTGCGCATAATCGACCGCGGTGATGCGGCCGGAAAATTCGGCGAAGGGATGAACGCTTTGCGGTTTGACGAGACCCACCGATACGGGCACGCCGGCTGCGGCCGGCGGCAGGCTCGCGCGGGCGTCGCGGGTGTATTTCGTTGTGACAATGGCGGCGAAGCCGGTGACCGCAATAGCGGCTGCGGCCAAGAACATCGCCACAAACCGGCGTGGCCGCTTTGGACTGGAAGAGGGGGATCCTTGACCCACGGGAGCGCTCCACTTATGTAGCTAACGCTACAGATGTAGGGAGTGACCGCAGTCCGTCAAGGACTTGTGCAGTGCAAAATAAAAAATTCGGAAAGCGCGAGCAATGACTAAGCTATATGGGCAGCCATGCGCCGTCAGGCGCACCCAAATGACCATCCAAATGATGATGGGTTCCAAATGAATATGGGCCGGCCCCGGGAATTCGACACCGAAAAGGCCCTGGACGAGGCCATGGAGGTATTTTGGCGCCACGGTTACGAGGGCGCCACCATCGCCGAACTGACCGGCGCCATGGGCATCAACCCGCCGAGCCTCTATGCCGCTTTCGGCAGTAAAGAGGGGCTGCTCAAGGCGGCGCTGGACCATTATTCGCGCCAGCGCGACGCGTGCATGGCCGAAGTGCTCGGCGCGCCGACCGCCCGCGAGGTGGTTGAACGCCTCCTGTTCACGCTCGCCGATTTGCAGACCGATCCGAACAATCCTCCCGGCTGCCTTTTGGTGGCCGGCGGCATCGCTTGCGGCGTCGGGTCCGAGAATGTGCCGTTCGAGCTTGCCGCGCACCGCGCCCAGATCGAGGACCAGTTACGGGAACGCTTCATGCGCGCGCGCGAAGAGGGCGATCTCGCTGACGCCGCCGATCCGGCGGCCTTGGCGCGCTATCTCTCCGCCTTGCTCGCCGGCTTCGGCGTTCTCGCCTCGGCCGGCGCCACGCGCGCGCAATTGCGCGAGGTCGCCATGGTCGCGCTCAAGGCGTTCGACGCGTAACCGCCGCTACGCCGCAGCAATGCGCGGCGTTCGCCGGTGCGCTTCCACGCCCACCGCCTGGGCATCCTCTCGCTGACGCTGACCGGCTGCATGCTGCGACACTGGCCGTGAGGGCCGGGCTTTCGCGGTTGCTTCGAGGCGAGCCCCATCGAGCGAGCGGCGCACTTCCACCACGTCGGGAGCAAAGTTTAGCCCTGCCGGCGGCGTGAAGGTGAAAGCGTGGCGGCCGGAGCCCAGCCCGGCATGCTTGAGGTCGTCGCGATAGGCATTCGCCAGCACCCGGCCGATCAGCTTGCCGTCGGCGAAAATGTCGAGACAGACCGGCGCTTCGGGCGTGTCGGCGTTTTGCGCCCAGCCGGCAATGCTGCTCGCACGGATGCGGTCGATGTAACCGCGTAGCGCGCCAAGCTGCGGCGCGTCGGCAGAGCGCAACAGGCCGGCGCGTTGCGCGAGATGCTGGCGCACCGCTTCGACCTCGTAGCCTTCGTCGAGACGCGGCGCGCAGTATGCAGGCCGGTTGCGCATTTTCGTCCGCATAGAGCGTCGCGTAGTCGTGCGCGTTGTGGAACATGGCGCGGCTGTCGTCGTCGATGAAGCTTTCCGCCAGCGCGCCCTCGGCGATGATCACGTCGTGCGTCTCGAGCTCGATGTGGAAATATTCGAGCGTTTCGACGCGTTCGGCCTGGACGATCGACACGCCGTTGATCAGGTCCTTGGCTTCGATCAGCACGCTCTTGAGATACATCGCATGATTGGGCGAGACCCAAAGATCGCGCGCCGGCACGTTGTCGGCGAGCGCGCCTGACTTGAAGCAGACCGGCAGAATATCCTTGCGCCCCATGATGAAGCGGCCGCCATAACTGCGCCGTCCGATCCATTTGATCGGCCGCAGCGCGCCCGACGCGGTACGGACCTTGTCGCCGATATTCAGCGCTTCGACTTGCTTCTGTCCGCGCGCGGCTTCGATCAAGGTGCCGCGGCGATAGCAGGCGACGATGTTGGTCTCGTTCTGGCCGTAGCTGATGGTCGTCGTGTCTGCGGCGACGGTGACTGCGAAGTTTGACGGCAACTCGTTCGGAATATCCAGCGTAACGGTCGCACTGCCTCCGGTCGCATTCGTCCCCTGCAGCGTGAGCGTGTTGTCCCAATAGGTTCCCGATTGCTCCGTGAAGCCGTCGATCTGGATGTTGTCGCCGGTCGCGAAACCATCGATCGCGTTGGTCGGTACGTCCGTGAGCGTGAACTCCAGTGTCGGATCGACCTGCGAGTTCTCGAACGTGATCGCGCCGGAGCCGGCCGCACCCGCGACGGCGAGGTCGAGCGTTCCGGCCGTGAGAGTGATACCGCCGCTAAAGCTGTTGGCCGCGCCGAGAACGAGCGTGCCGGCGCCGTCCATGGTCAAGCTCCAGCTGCCGCCGCCGCCTCCGGCGCTCTGGTCGGCGATGGAATTGTCGAACGTCTCGGTCTGCCCGGCCTGCGGAGTGAACGTGAAGGCCGTGCCGCCGCCCTGCAGGAAAATTCCGTCGCCGAGGTGCGCGGCCGTGCCCCCATTGCCCGCGCCGCCGGCGGTGGTGTTGTCGCCCAGCGTCAGCGAGCCCTGGAACGCGATGCTGCCTCCGGCCTGAACGAATATGGCTCCGCCCAATCCGGCGCCGCCGCCGCCGCTTTCGTGGCCGCCGAAGCCGCCGGGCTTGCCGCCGAATCCGGCTATACCGCCGCGGGTATAGCCCGCGCCGCCGCCACCACCGAAGCCGCCGGCGCCGCCGAGGTTTTCGCCGCTGCCGCCGCCGCCGCCGAAGCCGCCGGCGCCGCCGACCGCATAATGGCCCGCGCTTGCGCCATTCCCCACAGCCCCCCCGCCGCCCCCGCCGAAGCCGCCGTTCCCTCCGTCGTAAGAAGAAGCGCTGCCGCCCCCGCCGCCGACCCCGCCACCACCGCCTGGGTCGCCGGCGCCGCCGCCGCCGCCGTCAGCGCCACCGGTGAAGGCATATTTTGCACCGGTACCGCCGCCTCCGGCCCCCAGAATAATTCCCTGGTAACCCTTGTTTGAAGTGTAGAAAGTCGGTTTTCCGCCGCCAGCATTCATCCCGACGCCGCCGCCGCCGCCGCCAGCGAAGCCCCACGACGCGCCGGCCCCGCCTAAGCCGCCGCCGCCCCCGCCGCCATGATAGAGAGGCCCTCCATAGTTGTATTCGGCGCCACGGACCCCGGCGGGATTGCTGATCCCGCCGGCACCGCCGGTGGCCTTGTTGTAGGTCAACGTCACGTTGCCGAGCGTGGCGTTGCCGCCGCTGGCCACGAACAGCGCGCCGCCCGCGCCGAGGCCGCCGCCGCCGCCGTCCTCCCCGGATCCGCCCGCGCCGCCGACGGCCTGCATCTGGTTGAGCGTCAGGTCGGAAATGTCGACGTTGCCGGCGTAGACGAAAAAGCCGTTGTAGGTGTTGGCGCCATCGAGCGTCGCCGTGCCGCCGGGGGCCGTTGCGCCGGTGATGTTGAGCACGTCCTTGCCGCTCGTGCCGCCCTGCAGGTTGATCGCGTCGAACTGCCGATCGAGCGTGAACCCCGCCGTGATGTTGAAGTCATAGGTATTGCCGGTGCCGGCATCGGCCCCGCCGACGTCGATCAATGCGATGTCGGTGTTGAAGTTGGCGGCGGAACTGATGTTGAACGTAAAGGTCGTGTTGTTGGGCATGCGATTACTCTTCGTTCCAGGCGGCGGGACTCACGAATGGGGCTGCGGCGAACGCGGCGTTGTCGAGGCGAGCGTTGCGCGTCACCCGCTCCTCAACCAAAGCCTTAAGCTGGCGTAAACAGAACGGCAACGGAACTTTTGCCAACGATCTCGGCCGTTGGCACAAGCGCCTCGAATGTCACCGAAATTTCACTGTTTGAAATTTCCGCCGCTCACTTGCGGATGAGGTGCGGACAGCGCTTGCGAAAATGCAGAAAATTTCCGTGATTTATTAATCGCACCGCGCGGCTGTGGAATTAGCGGCGTAAGTCGCACTGTGTTTGTAGTCCGTCATCCTGAGGCGCGAGCGAAGCGAGCCTCGAAGGATGAGCGGCCGAGGCGCTGTGGCCGTCGCCCCATCGCTGCGCGCCGAGCACCTCAGGGTGACGGATTACTGTTAAGCCGCCGCCGTGCGCGGCGCTCGCCGGTGCGTTTCCACCGCGCGTCCCGCCGCCTGGTCGCCGTCTCGCTGACCGGCTGCATGCTGCGACACTGGCCGTGAGGGCCGGGCTTTCGCGGTTGCTTCGAGGCGAGCCCCATCGAGCGAGCGGCGCACTTCCACCACGTCGGGAGCAAAGTTTAGCCCTGCCGGCGGCGTGAAGGTGAAAGCGTGGCGGCCGGAGCCCAGCCCGGCATGCTTGAGGTCGTCGCGATAGGCATTCGCCAGCACCCGGCCGATCAGCTTGCCGTCGGCGAAAATGTCGAGACAGACCGGCGCTTCGGGCGTGTCGGCGTTTTGCGCCCAGCCGGCAATGCTGCTCGCACGGATGCGGTCGATGTAACCGCGTAGCGCGCCAAGCTGCGGCGCGTCGGCAGAGCGCAACAGGCCGGCGCGTTGCGCGAGATGCTGGCGCACCGCTTCGACCTCGTAGCCTTCGTCGAGACGCGGCGCGCAATAATGCGCCGGCGCGGCGTGCTCTTGCGCATAGAGCGTCGCGTGTTCATGCGCGTTGTGGAACATGGCGCGGCTGTCGTCGTCGATGAAGCTTTCCGCAAGCGCGCCCTCGGCGATGATGACGTCGTGGCTGTCGAGCTCGATATGGACATATTCGATCGCGTCGACCCGCTCGGCCTGGACGATGGAGACACCGTTGATCAGATCCTTGGCCTCGATCAGCACGCCATTGAGATACATGGCGTGATTGGGCGAAACCCAAAGATCGCGCGCCGGCACATTCTCGCCGATCGCGCCTGACTTGATGCAGACCGGCAGAATGTCCTTCCGCCCCATGACGAAGCGGCCGGCATAGCTCCGCCGGCCGATCCATTTGATCGGGCGGAGCGCGCCCGAGGCGGTGCGGACCTTGTCGCCGATCTTGAACTGCTCGACCTTCTTCTCGCCGCGCGCGGTTCGGATGAGCGTGCCGCGGCGGTAGCAGGGCGCCGACGCGTTGTAGGTGATCGCATCGACGCTTCCGGTTTCGGTCAGCACGAAGCGTTGCTGGCCATAGCTGCCGTCGAGCGTCAGGCTCTCGAGCACATTATTGCTCGCATCCTCGACCTGCAGCGTTCCGGAGCTGCCGTTCTGGGTCCAGACGACATGGTCGCCGGCGTTGCCCGAGCCGGTGACGTCGATGATGTCGCTTAGCGCCGCCGTGCCGCCTTCGCCGGCAAAACCCGAAATCGCGGCGGTGAAATTGCTGGTGAAAGCCGAGCCGGAGCCTTCGCCGGTGAGGTCGAGCGTGCCGCCGCTGTTGCCCGAGACCGCGGCGAAGTCGATCGGCCCGGTTGCGATCGAGGCGCCTTTGTCCAGCCGCAGCGTGCCGCCGTCGATGACCGGGGCATTGGCGACGCCGCCGGAGAACACCTCTTCCAGGCCGCCGCCATAGACCGTCGTGTCCGTCGCCGTCCCTCCGGCACTGACATATTGCGTGCCGCCGCTGAGCGTCGTGCTTGTCGCCGTTCCGAACCCCTCGCCTATGGCCGTCATTGCCGCCGATGACCTGAACGCCGCCGCTCAGGACCGTCGTGCTGGTCGCGGTCCCGGTGCCGCGTTGAAGGCCGACGTACTGCGTGCCGCCGCCGCTGATGGTCGTGCTCGTCGCCGTCCCGGTCGTCGGGTCGGTGAGCCCTCCTTGTCCCTCGCCAAAGCCGACGTACTGAATGCCGCCGTTGTCGATCGTCGTGTCCGTCGCCGATCCATTTCCTTCGTTCAAGCCGACGTACTGCGTGCCGCCGCTGTCGATCGTCGTGCTCGTCGCCGTGCCGAAATCATTGGCGCCGCCGCCGACGTCCTGACGGCCGCCGCCGCCGATCGTCGTGTCGATCGCCGTAGCTGTCCCGGAGCCGCTCTCGCTCTCAACTTCCTGAGCGCCGCCGCTTAAGATGGTCGTGCTGGTCGCGGTCCCGGTCCCATCGTCATCGAGACCGCCGTCATTGCCGACGAACTGATCGCCGCCGCTCAAGATCGTGTCCGTCGCCGTCCCGGTGCCACATCGTTATCGCCGACAGACTGAGAGCCGCCGCTGTCGACCGTCGTGTCTCGTCGCCGTCCCGCTAGCCCCACTTCCCTCGCCGACATACTGACGGCCGCCGCTTTAGATCGTCGTGCTCGTCGCCGTGCCGCTAGCGCCGGCGCCGACAGTCTGGGTGCCGCCGTTGTCGATCGTCGTGTCGATCGCCGTTCCGGTCCCGCGCAATTCGCCGACGTTCTGTTGGCCGCCGCTCTGATGATCGTGTTCGTCGCCGTCCCGGTGCCAAAGTCATAGCCGACGATCTGATTGCCGCCCGAGACGATGATGGTGTTGCTGACGCTGGCCGAGTGGCCCTGGCCCGATCCGACAATTCCCCCGCCAGTTGTGTAGGAAACGTAGGTGATCTGATCGACGCTGCCGGATTCGGTCACTCTGAACCAGCTCTGGGCATAGGTGCCGTCGAGCGTCATGCTCTCGAGGACAACATTGCTCGCGTTCTCGACCTGCAGCGTTCCGGAGGCGCCGTTCTGGGTCCACACGACATGGTCGCCGGCTGCGCCCGTGCCGGTGACGTCGATGATGTCGCTCGTCGCCGCCGTGCTGCCCTCGCCGGTGAAACCCGAAATCGCTGTGGTGAAACTGCTGGTGAAGGCCGAGCCGGAGCCCTCGCCGGTGAGGTCGAGCGTGCCGCCGCTGGTGCCCGAGACCGCGGCGAAGTCGATCGGCCCGGTTGCGATCGCGCCGCCCGAAGTCCAGCCGCAGCGTGCCGCCGTCGATGACCGGCGCATTGGCGACGCCGCCGGAGGACACCTCTTCCAGGCCGCCGCCGTAGATGGTCGTGCCGGTCGCCGTCCCGCCGGCACTGACATATTGCGTGCCGCCGCTGAGCATCGTGCTCGTCGCCGTTCCGGTCGCCGACGCCACCGCCGAAATCGCCGCCGACGTGTTGAATGCCGCCGCTCAGGACCGTCGTGCTGGTCGCCGTCCCGAGTACCCGCCGTTAAAGCCGACATATTGCGTGCCACCGCTGTCGATTGTCGTGCTCGTCGCGGTCCCGGTCCGAATTCCCGCCGAAGCCGAGGACCTGAACGCCGCCGCTGTATTGTCGTGTCGATCGCCGTCCCGCTCCCGCCGCGGCCGACATCCTGCTCGCCGCCGCTCAAGATCGTGGTGCTCGTCGCCGTCCCGACGCCGTTGTCCCAGCCGACGACCTGAATGCCGCCCTGACTCCCGCCGCCGCTGATCGTCGTGCTCGTCGCCGTTCCGGTCCGCAAACTCCGACAGCCGACATATTGCCAGCCGTCGCCGTCGATCGTCGTGCCCGTCGCTGACCCGTTTCCACAAAAGACTGTCGCCGACATACTGCGTGCCGCCGCCGCTGATCGTCGTGCTCGTGGCCGTTGCGGTCGCCCCCGAGGCGAGACCGACATATTGCGTGCCGCCGCTGCCGATCGTCGTGTCGTCGCCGTCGCGCTCGAAAACCTGGTCTCGCCGAGGTCTTGAGTGCCGCCGCTCAAGATCGTCGTGCTGATCGCCGTCCCGGTGCCACCACCGCCACACTGTGGTACCGCCGACATACTGTATGCCGCCGCCGCTGATCGTGGTGTCTGTCGCCGTCCCGATGCCGCCACCGCCGTCGCCGACAACCTGAGAGCCGCCGCTGTCGATCGTCGTGCTGATCGCCGTGCCGGTCCCGGCAGTAAAATCATCTTCGCCGACGTATTGAGCGCCGCCGCTCGAGATTGTCGTGCTGATCGTCGTCCCGGTGCCATTGTTATCGCCGACAACCTGAACGCCACCGCTGATCGTCGTGCTGGTGGCCGTCCCGGTGCCACCGCTGTCGCCGACAGCCTGCTCGCCGCCGCTGTCGATCGTCGTGCTCGTCGCCGTCCCGGTGCCAAAGTCGAAGCCGACGAACTGGATGCCGCCCGAGGCGATGGTGGTGCCGCTGTCGGTGCCCGAGTTGCCGGAGCCCGATCCGACATATTGGGTCGTGTGCAGAGTACCGCTCATCGTTCCACTACTTTCCTCGGAGCCGCGGCCGATGCTCTCGGCCCGTGCTCGTCGTCACCGCAGTCCCGTTGCGCTCTTCACCTCTCCCCGCGTGCGGGGAGAAGGAGCAAGGTCGCGCCACGATTTCACATGTCGAAGGCGTGTTTTTCAGCGCCTAGCGGCCCCTCACGAGCCGAATAGAATTGCCTAACAGGCAAGTCGCATGCCGTGCAACGGAACTTTTACCAACGATCTGGAACCAAGCAGAGGCGGTTCATAAGCCTCTCCGGTATCGTCGAAATTTCGCTGTTTAGACCGTGACGATTTTGGATCGGATTGTCATTGCGAGGAGCGAAGCGACGAAGCAATCCGCGGCACCACAGCACTGGATTGCTTCGCGGAGCTTGTCATCGGGCCGGCCACTTCGGGCCGGACCCGTTGGCGGCCACCTCAGGGTGACGGATTACGACTAAGCCACTGCCGCGCGCCGATGCAGCGTGACATTGGACGCCGGCGCGCAACTGGCCGAGCGTTCGAGAGCCGCATCGTCGAGTGAGCGCCGCACTTCGACCGCGTCGGGAGCAAAGAGGAGCCCACCCGGTGGCGTGAACGTGAAGGCGTGGCAGCCGGAGCCCATGCCGGCGCGCTTTCAGGTCGTCGCGATAGCTGTTCGCCAGCACCCGGCCGATCAGCTTGCCGTCGGCGAAAATATCGAGGCAGACCGCCGCTTCGGGGGCGCCGGTGTTCTGCGCCCAGCCGGCGATGCTGCTCGCGCGGACGCGGTCGACGTAACCGCGCAGCGCGCCGAGCTGCGGCGCATCGGCTGAGCGCAACAGGCCGGCGCGTTGCGCCAGAACTCTGCCGCACCGCTTCGACCTCGTAGCCTTCGTCGAGACGCGGCGCGCAGTAGCATGCCGGTGGCCGGACTTCGTCCGCATAGAGCGTGGCGTGTTCATGCGCGTTGTGGAACATGGCGCGGCTGTCGTCGTCGATGAAGCTTTCCGCAAGCGCCCCCTCGGCGATGATCACGTCGTGCGTCTCGAGCTCGATATGGACATATTCGATCGCTTCGACCCGCTCGGCCTGGACGATGGAGACGCCGTTGATCAGATCCTTGGCCTCGATCAGCACGCCGTTGAGATACATGGCGTGATTGGGCGAGACCCACAGATCGCGCGCCGGCACGTTCTCGCCGAGCGCGCCTGACTTGATGCAGACCGGCAGAATGTCTTTGCGCCCCAAGACGAAGCGGCCGGCATAGCTCCGCCGTCCGATCCATTTGATCGGGCGGAGCGCGCCCGAGGCGGTGCGGACCTTGTCGCCGATCTTGAACTGCTCGACTTCTTGTCGCCGCGCGCGGTGCGGATGCGCGTGCCGCGGCGGTAGCAGGGCGCCGACGCGTTGTAGGTGATCGCATCGACGCTTCCGGTTTCGGTCAGCACGAAGCGTTGCTGGCCATAGCTGCCGTCGAGCGTCAGGCTCTCGAGCACATTATTGCTCGCATCCTCGACCTGCAGCGTTCCGGAGCTGCCGTTCTGGGTCCAGACGACATGGTCGCCGGCGTTGCCCGAGCCGGTGACGTCGATGATGTCGCTTAGCGCCGCCGTGCCGCCTTCGCCGGTGAAACCCGAAATCGCTGTGGTGAAACTGCTGGTGAAGGCCGAGCCGGAGCCTTCGCCGGTGAGGTCGAGCGTGCCGCCGCTCTTGCCCGAGACCGCGGCGAAGTCGATCGGCCCGGTTGCGATCGAGGCGCCCGAGTCCAGTCGCAGCGTGCCGCCGTCGATGACCGGGGCATTGGTGACGCCGCCGGACAGGACCTCTTCCAGGCCGCCGCCATAGATGGTCGTGTCGGTCGCCGTCCCTCCGGCACTGACATATTGCGTACCGCCGCTGAGCATCGTGCTCGTCGCCGTTCCGGTGTTCTCACCTAAACCGCCGAAATTGCCGCCGACGTTTTGAACGCCGCCGCTCAGGACCGTCGTGCTCGTCGCCGTCCCGGTCCCCATTTGAGAAAAGCCGACATACTGCGTGCCGCCGGCGCTGATCGTCGTGCTGGTCGCCGTCCCGCTGCCACCGGCCAAGCCGAGGTACTGAATACCGCCGCTGTCGATCGTCGTGCTTATCGCCGTCCCGGCATCACCGCCGCCGAAGCCGAGGACCTGACGGCCGCCGCTGAGTGTCGTGTCGATCGCCGTCCCGGTCCCATTGTTCTCGCCGACATCCTGCTCGCCGCCGCTCAAGATCGTTGTGCTGGTCGCTGTCCCGACGCCGTAGTCCCAGCCGACGACCTGAGTGCCGCCCTCCAAGCCGCCGCCGCTGATCGTCGTGCTCGTCGCCGTTCCGGTGCCAAACTCCGCGCCGACGTATTGCCAGCCGTCGCCGTCGATCGTCGTGCCCGTCGCTGAGCCGTTTGCATGTTGACTGTCGCCGACGTACTGCGTGCCGCCGCCGCTGATCGTCGTGCTCGTGGCCGTGGCGGTCACCCCCGGACTGGCACCGACATACTGCGTGCCGCCGCTGTCGATCGTGGTGTCTGTCACCGTCCCGATGCCGTAACCGGCGTCACCGACGTATTGGTTGCCGCCGCTCAAGATCGTCGTGCTGATCGCCGTTCCGGTGCCACCACCCAACGCTGCGTAACCGCCGACATACTGTTTGCCGCCGCCGCTGATCGTGGTGTCTGTCGCCGTCCCGATGCCGCCACCGAAGTCGCCGATGTCCTGAACGCCGCCGCTGTCGATCGTCGTGCCGATCGCCGTCGCGCTCCCGGGAGTAAGATCATCGACGCCGACGTACTGCGTGCCGCCGCTCAGGATCGTCGTGCTCGTCGCTGTCCCGGTTCCATTGTTTTCGCCGATGACCTGAGCGCCCAAACTGCTGATCGTCGTGCTGGTCGCCGTCCCGGTGCCGCCGCTGTCGCCGACGACCTGACGGCCGTCGCTGTCGATCGTCGTGCTCGTCGCCGTCCCGGTGCCAAAGTCGAAGCCGACGAACTGAGCGCCGCCCGAGGCGATGGTGGTGCCGCTGTCGGTGCCGGAGTTGCCCGAGCCCGATCCGACATATTGGGTCGTGTGCAGCGTTCCGCTCATCGTTCCATCTACTTTCAATCTCGGAGCGACCGTCATCCTTAGGCCGTCATGCGGAGCCGCGCGCCGATGCTCTCCGGCCCGTCTCGTCGTCACCGCAGTTCCCGTTGCCCCGCCGGCGACGTCTTCACCTCTCCCCGCATCGCGGGGCGAGGGAGCAAGGCCGCGCCACGATTTCACATGTCGAAAGCGTGTTTTTCAGCGCCCAGCGGCCCCTCACGAGCCGAATAGAATTGCCTAACAGGCAAATCGCATGCCGTGCAACGGAACTTTTGCCAACGATCTGGAACTCCGCAGAGGCCGTTCGTAAGCCTCTCCGGTATCGTCGAAATTTCGCTGTTTACTGGATTCGTCATGGCCGGGCTTGTCCCGGCCATCCACGTCTTTTTTTGCCGCCGTTTAACACGTGGATGCCCGCGACAAGCGCGGGCATGACGAGATAAAGGAAGCCGTCGTGGCCGTTTCACATCAGCGTGTCGTAGAGGTCATTCCATTCGGGGTTTGTTGCGTGGATGAGCCTGACCTTCCATGCACGCGGCCAATGCTTGACGGTCTTCTCACGCTGAATAGCCGACAGAATGTCGTCATACTGTTCGTAATAGACGAGCATTTTCAGCCCGTAGCGTTGGGTAAATCCCTTTATCAGACCCTCGCGATGCTCATAGATCCGCCGTGGCAAATTACTTGTGACGCCGGCATAAAGAATGCCGTCCCGTCGATTGCTCATGAAGTAGAACTACCCGCCAGCCATCGTCGCATTCAAGAAGACGTGGATGGCCGGGACAAGCCCGGCCATGACGGCTTGGCATGCATGACGAACTATCGGCTTTTCCGCCGCGGCTTGGGGCTTGCACTCGGGCTCGATCCTTCGCCGGCGTCGGCGGGAATTCCCGGGATGCGCCGGATGGCCTGTTTCACCTGCTCCGCGGTGATCAGGCGGGTGCATTCGAACTGGCGCTGAGTGCCGGCGTGGCGGGGGCACCAGAGAAAGTCGCGGTTCTGGAAACGCAGCGCCGGGTCGTTCCAGCAGCCGACGCAGGCGTGGTAATTGATGACCCGGTAGGGCGTCTCGAATTCCGTGTTCGGCAGGCTGAAGCCAGAGATCATGACGATGCGCGCGCCGCACGCCCAGGCCAGCCAGGACAGGCCGCTCGCCAGGCCGACGAAGAATTCGGCATGGCGAATCCAGCGGACGCGTTCCGCGAGCGGCAGGTCGCCGGTCATGTCCTCGGCGCCGGCGGGCATCTGGTTCCAGACGATGCCGACGCCGTTCACCGGCTTCTGGTCGATGCAGATGACGCGATAGCCCGCGTCCTTGAGGAAGGCCACGATCTCGCGCCAGCCGTAAGGATTGTTCCAGTATTTGCATTGCGTCGTCGCCTGGGTGGCGATGACGACATATTTGTCGGCAATCGGCCGCCCCTCGTCCGGCACCGCGAGCTGCGGCGGCGCCTCGGTTGGGTCGAGGCCGAGAATATAGGCGGCGGTGCGATGCAGCCCGACGTGGCGGAAATCGACGGGCTGATGAATGCGCTCCACGTCATTGTAGAACAGCCCGACGCGGTAGGTCGCATAAAAGGCGTCGTCGGGTTTGACCGCCTTGGTGTCGATAAAGCGGATGCCGGGATAGGCCCCAGCGAACAGCGGGATCAGGTGCTCGGCCATGCCGATGGTCAAGTTGCATTTGTGCGCATCGGCAAAACGGACCGCATAGGAGAGCCACGCGATGGTGTCGCCCAGAGTGCCGACAGGAAACGCGATCAGCACGTCGCGGCCGGTGGCGTCGTAATCATGCGTGAAAACGAGCTCTTCGGCCTTCCATGCTTCGATGCGGAACCGGACATAGTATTTCTTCGCGCTCCGCACCGAGCCGCCGCGGAAATCAGGCGTCGTCTGAAACAAGATGTTGCCGGTATCGAGGTCGGAGAGCCGGATGCGCCAGATGTCCGGCCCCTGGGGCGCCTGCACGCGGCAGCCGTCGTTGAAATCGAAGCGCAGGCCGCAGGCGTCGAGCTGTGTGGGCGCCGTCGGCGGCGGCGGAAAATAGGATCCTGCGTCGTTTGCCTCACGCGCGCGATCCGCGTCGGAAGCGGTTTTGGAGTCCTTGGAACCGTTAAACTCCTGCGACCCGGCCGCCGCTTCCGCCGCAGCGCCTTCTTGCCCTTCACCAGCGACGCCGGCTGTCGTTGCGCTGGATGTCGTTTCGCCGTCGCCGCTCGTTATGGCCGCGTCGACATCGGCGATGTTGTCGGCATCGGCGCCAATGTTCGCATCGTCCATAGCGGATGAGCCTCAGATACGGTTGCGCATTAACAAGTGCGGATTCACAAAACCGCTAGCGCCGAATGGCCCCCGCATCAAGCAAGTCACGGTAACAGAGTGAATTTTGCTCGACAAGCCGCCGAGCGCGGAGACGTTCGGCATTGCGAGCCAACTCGCTTGTTCATATTTTGCGCACGTCAGCGCGCATGGGCGCGCCAAAACACAGAACCTGTCCGTTGATTGGCGTGCGGCGGCCAAGTTGCGGCTTAGAACAAGCGGCCAAAAGCGTCATGCCGCCGCTTCATCCGGGTCGCTTCGGCATCCGCGCAGTGCCAGGCGAAGTCGCGCAGCGCTTTGCGCGACACGCCGAGCTCCGCGAGCGCGCCGTGCGGCGCCTCGGTGAGCTCATTGAGCAGGCGGCGATAGATGAACCAGCGGCGGAAAGCGTTCATGGTTTCCCTCGCAGAGCATGATCCCGAAAAGTGGGAACCGGTTTTCGAAAAAGATCATGCTCAAACAAAAATTTAGAACGGCAATAACCGCAGCGGCTGCCGGTCGCGCTCGCGCGCGATGTCCGCTTGTCTCGCGGCAGAACTCTTGCGACAAAGCCGCCGGCTGCGGCGCGACACGGCCGCGGATCAGCGTCCAGAGATAGCTAAAGGCGAGCGGAATGGCGGAATGGCGCATGGCTTTATGGAGCATGGTGACAACCTCATTTCGGTTTCTCGGCGTCCGGAGTGAACGGGACACCAACGGAACACTTGCAAACGATCGGGCGGAGCACCCGGCACGGTTAAAGATCTCTTCGCGTGCTGATGCCGCCGCTAACCCGTAACGGCCGGGCTCATGACCGACGACAGGAAGATAAGAAAGACGATTGCGGCATAACCCACCACGCAGAACGCAACGAACACCCATCCCTCGGCATCCGAATGGTCGTCGCGATGTGTGCGTGCTGAAGCGACGCGAAGTTTCTCTCGGTTCGGCATGTTACGACCTGTTGGCGTGACCTGCTTTTTTCTCCACGTCGCGGTAATGCCGACTTTCACGCCGCTTCGATGTGACGCGCGACACAGTTGTGCGCGCCAGCAGCGGAACATTTGCCAACGATCGGGCGAAGCATCAAAGATGCTTAAAATTGTTGGCGCGGCCGGTTCATGACGAGCTACAGGCGGAGCGCCAGCTGATAGCAGAGATCGAACCCGCTCATGGCGTCGGCGATGAAGCGGTCGAAAGCCTGCAGGACTTTGGGCTTGCAGTTCGACAAACTGGCCGTCAGCCCTGGTCAAGCGGACAAGGTCCAGCTCTTCCGCCGCCTCCAAAAGCTTGCGGACATGGGTGCGCGAGACGCCGAAGCGGCCGCCGAGGTCGGAATAGGAAATCTTCGAGCGGCGCGGCGCCGTCTCCCAAGCTGCCTTGCTTGAGCGGCTCGGCGCCGGCCTGCGCTTTGAAGAGCGCGATCAATTTGATCAGGATCATCACGCCGGCGTCGCGGCCCTGGAACAGCATCACGATCGGATTGCCGGCGAGGATTTTGGCGCCGAGCGCGAACAGGTCGCGCGACACCAGGCGCTGCTTCACCTGGAACGCCGGATCGCGCATCATGATCAGCGCGTAGCCGGGGTCCGGAAACATGATCTGCAGCGGCAGGTGATGCGACACCAGAAAATCCTGGTCCTGCGCGATCATCTTCTTGGTGGGGATGAGGAGGCGGACCCGGCGATCCCGCGGCGCCGCGCGCGCTTCGAGATAGCCGGTCTTGATGAGGCGCGAGACGAGATCCTGGACGCGGCTTGGACTGGCGAGACCCTGCGCCACCATGGAGTCCGAGACCAGGCGCAGTGTCGGCCAGGTCGCGCGATCGGCCTCGTCGTAACGCGCATGCAGGCACATGATCACGCAAACCACAACGGTACGGCTCGCTTCGAGCAGCAGCCGGTTGAGGAAGGGCTTGTGCTCGTAGAGGGCGAGAATCGCCTTGACGAATTCGTCGCGCGCGAACGGAAAGCGCGGATGGGCGAGGATTTCTTCCGCGGAATGAAAAGCAGGAAGATTTTTTAGATCAAGGGCGCCCATAGGAAAAATTCACTCGTTAGGAGAAAAACTCGCTCAAAAAAGTTCAGGCCGCGCTCATGCAGCTAGTTTCGATTTGGTATAAATGTGGTGTAAACGCCGTTGTTCCAGTCCCAGGATCGCAACAGATATGCGCGATCATGCGATATGCGCGATAATGTGTGCCGTACGGACGAGCGGCATAAGATGACCTAAGCCGCCTCCGCCAACGCGGATAAAGCCTGCCCCGCGTCCCACGGCTTCCACCACAGCTTGGCGCCGAGATCGCGCGCAATGATGCCCGCCGTGATATAGCCTGCGCCGCCCGAGATCGCGCCGCCGGGATGGCCGGAGGAGCCGGCGAGATAGAGGTTCGCGATCGGCGTCCGGTAGCCGAAGTGATTGTACATCACCTGCTCGGCGTTGAACGCGCCCATGAAAATGTCGCCGTTCCGCATATTCGGGAATTCGGCGGTGTATTCGTCGGCGGTGTAGACGTATTTCGCGATGATATTCTTCTTGGTCATGTTCGGGCAATAGCGCGCCCAGGTTTCGATGATCGCGTCGGCAAACTCTTCCTTGAATTGTTCGCGCGTGCGCGCGCCGAGATCGGGATCAAGCGGCATCACGTGCCACGCATAGGTCGTGTGCTTGCCGGGCGGCGCCTGCGTCGGGTCAAGCACGCTCAACGGCCCGGAGCCGAACTGAACGATGCGCGGCACGCGGCCGGCTTTGACGTCTTCGAAGGCCGAAAACAGATCGCGCATCGTCTCCGCGCCGATGCTCCATTTCAGGGCCCGATTGATGTTGGGATCGAACGTCTCCGCGGCAAAGCGCGGGCTTTCATGCAGCGCAAGGTGAAGGCCGAACAGCGTCCAGTCGGTGTATTGGAATTTGTCGAGCCGCTCGAGCAACGCCTTTGGCATTTGCGCGCGGCCGATGAGCTTCTCGAAAGTCTGATGCACGTCGATGGCGCTGGCGACGAACTGCTTCGCCCGCACCGTGCGGCCGTCGGCAGCGCAATGCCGGTCGCGCGGCCGCCTTCGATGACGATGCGCTCGATATCGACTTGGGGCTGAAAGTCCCGCCGCTCGCGATGAAGGTCTCCATCAATCCGCGCGCCAGATTGAACGAGCCGCCCTGACAGAGCTGATAGCCGCTTTCGAGATCGAAGGCGCGAATGACCGAACCCATCGGGCTCGTCTTCGACATCGTGTCGGTGAGCCAGGTTCCGAACAGCGACACTTTAAAGAGAAACAACAGCTTGACGTGCTCGTTCTCGAACAGCTCGTCGACCACGTCGAGCGGCTGCCGCCGCGTCACCTCCAAGAAGTCGCGGCCGACCGCGGTGCGCGACAACAGCCGCTCGCGCTCCTGCTTGCGGCAGCGGCTCGGCGTAACGCTCCGGCAGCAACACGCGCCGCGTTATTTCCTCGGCCTTGCGATTCCATTCGCGAAACGTCGCCGCGTCCCTTTTGGAAAAGCGCGCCACATTGGCGATCGTCTCTTCGAGCTCGCGCCCGAACACGAGCGCGCTGCCGTCACGATGCGCCTGCCCGAATTCGTAGCGCGGCGTGATGTAGGTGACCTTATCGGCAAGCCCGAGATCGGCGAACCACGGCGTGTGGCTGATGTGGAAATGATTGATCGAATGCAGATTGTGATAGAAGCCCGGCTTGGTGACTTCCTTGGTGCTCAGACCGCCGCCATAGTCCAGCCGCCGGTCGACCAGCAGCACATTCAGACCGCATTTCGCCAGATAGGACCCCAGCACCATGCCATGGTGCCCGGCCCCGATAATGATGCCGTCGTAAGTGCGATCTAAGTTATGCGCCATCGTCACTGCCCCGACATTCCGCGCGTGCCGGGATTATTCCACGCGGAACGCATCTAGACAAAGCGCCGCCCTAGCATCGCCAGGTCGCTCACCCCCAAACTTCTTGCGCCACGCTCACCACGAGTTCCAGCTTCTGCCGCTGCTGGTCGATCGAAAGCTTGTTGCCGGCGGCGCCGCTGGCAAATCCGCATTGCGGACTAAGGGCAAGTTGCTCAAGCGGAAGGTAGCGCGCGGCTTCGTTAATCCGCCGCTTCAGTTCGTCCTTGGTTTCCAACCCGCCGTGTTTTGTCGTGACCAACCCCAGAACGGCGATTTTTCCTTTCGGCACGAACCGAAGCGGCGAGAAGTCGCCGGCGCGGGGGCTGTCGTATTCCAAGAAAAAACCGTCAACGTCGATTTCGTTGAAAACGATCTCCGCGACGGGGTCATAGCCGCCTTCCGCCATCCAGGTGCTATACGCGTTGCCGCGGCATTGATGCATGGTCACGGCCATTCCTGCCGGCCGCGACGCGATCGAGGCGTTGATCAGCTTGGCATAAGTCAGCGGCAGCTTGTCGATATCTTCCTTGAGATTCCGCTTCGCTTCCTCGCGCAGGCTCGGATCGCACAAATACGCGAAGTTGACCTCATCGACCTGCAAATAGCGGCAGCCGGCTTGACCGAAAGCCGCGACTTCTTCGCGGAATACGCGGGCCAGATCGTCATAGAACTCTTCAAGATCGGGGTAAGCCTTGGCATCGATGGCCGCTCGGCCGCCGCGGAAATGCATATTGCTGGGCGAAGGAATAGTTTGTTTCGGCGTGACTTTGGTGACCGATTTCAGAAATTCAAAATCCTTGACGAATATTCCTTCGGGCGGGCGTGCAAGCTTGCCGACGACCCGAATTCCGGGCGGCGCAAAATCAATATCGCCCGCCGCGGAATGAAAGCGCACCTTGATGCCAGCGTCATACATTTCCGCGTTGATGAAACGCGACAGGAAGTCCATGTGCCAAAACTCGCGACGGAATTCGCCGTCCGTGACGGCTTGCAATCCGGCAGCTTCCTGCATTTTCACCGCTTCCTGAATCGCTGTGTCCTCCAAGCGGCGAAGCTCCAGCGCCGAGATTTCGTTGCGCTTGAAACGCTGGCGCGCCGCCAGCAATTGCGGGGGGCGCAGCAGGCTGCCGACCACGTCGGCACGGAACGGCGGTGTTGTTCGTTTTGACATTTATTTCGTCCTCCCTTTGTGACCAGCGCTATTGAAGCCCTACCGCCGGCCGCTCAGCGATTTGGCGGCTCGTGCAGCGAAAGCTGCAAGCATTCGGATTGAACATCGAGCCGCGCTCCCAAGGCCGCGGATTTTTTGACGAGTTTCGCGATGATTTCGCCTTCCGCACTCATCGGCGAAACGAAAGTCTCGTTGTCGTCGTTGTGGCGGACGAATTGCACGGCCGCGGTATCGAGCTTGCCGTTGTCGAAGCCGACATGCGCCATCATGCCGACCCAGTCGCCGTGTTTGCGGCCGCCGTGCCCGGTATGAAATGAAAAGCTGCCCAAGCCGTAGAAGATCGGGCGGGCTTTGTAGCTTTCGAGCGGCAAGGAATAATGCGGCCCGTGGCCGACGACGATGTCGGCGCCGGCGTCGATCGCCGCGTGCGCGATCTCCCGCATATATTGCAGCACGTCTTCGCCGAGGCCCCAATGACATGAGGCGACGACGACGTCGACCTCTTGCCGCAGGGCCTTGATATCGGCGACGAAGGCCGCGAGATAGGCCGGATCGGCCCAGGTGATGATGTCGGGCGGCAGGCCCGGACGGTTCGGCGGCGGCACCTCGGCACGCGTTTTGTGCATGGGGACGTGATAGGCGGTGTGGCCGCGCAGCACCGCGATGCCGGGCGCATCGTCGCGCGCTTCATGATTGGTCGGCCAATATACCGAACTGCGCTGCAGGAAGCCGACGGCGAGCGGACCCTGTCGCACGATGGCCGGCGCCCGCGCCGCGGCAAGGTCGCGCCCCGCCCCGGTATGCGGCATGCGAAGCGCGTCGAGCTTGGCGACCGACGCCGCGATCGCTGTGTCGCCGTAGTTGACGTTGTTCGCCAGACCCACGGCGCCGATGCCGGCATAGCGCAAGGCTTCGCCGCCGATCTGCGGATCGGCATGGAAGCCTTCGTTGCCGACGGAATGTCCGGCCGGCGGCCGATACAGGCAGCTTTCGAAATTGCTGAACACGACGTCGGCTTTGGCGAAAATATCGCGCACCCGCCGAAACGGCACTTGCGGATCGGTGACGTTCATCAAGTTGACGTCGCCGGTCAGAATGATTTCGCTCATGCTTTGGTCCGGCTCCCCATGGCTCTAAATTATTCGGGCTCTAAATTATAAAGGCGCGTCCGCCTGCACCCGCGCGCAAAGGATCATCGGAATTAGAGGCGGAATTAGAAGGGCCCGTTGACCAAAGTGTCAACAGTTGACAAAACCGGGCATCAAACGCCCCACCGAGGTCTCCGAACGGAGAGCGGATCGCGACCGCCGCTGGCGCGAGAGCATCCAGCTAGAGAGCACAATGCAAGAGACCCCAAATCGACGGCTGCGCGGACTTCTCGACCGCCGCGAGACCATCCTCTTGCCGGGCGCCGCCAATGCGCTGGCGGCACGCATCATCGAAGACCTCGGCTATGACGCGGTCTATGTCTCGGGCGCCGGCGTGACCAATACGTTCCTGGGCGTGCCCGACATCGGATTGATCTCGCCGACCGAACTCGCGAGCCACGTCGCCGCCATTCGCGATGCGGTGTCGCTGCCCCTGATCGTCGACGCCGATACCGGATTTGGCAATCCGATCAATGTCGGCCACACCGTTCGCGTGCTGGAACGCTCCGGCGCCAACGCCATTCAGCTCGAAGATCAGAACTTTCCCAAGCGCTGCGGCCATTTCAGCGGCAAGAGCGTCGTCGGCAAGGCCGAAATGGTGCAGAAGATTCACGCCGCCGTCGATGCGCGCCGTGACGCCGATCTGGTGATCATCGCGCGCACCGACGCGATCGCCGCTCATGGATTTAACGACGCGCTGGATCGGGCGGCCGCCTATATCGAAGCCGGCGCCGATATGACCTTCGTCGAGGCGCCGAAAACCGTCGAGGAGATGACGCAGATTCCCAAGCGCCTCGCGGTGCCGCAAATCGTCAATATCGTCGCCGGCGGCCTGACGCCGATGCTCGGCCGCGATGAGGTGACGAAAATGGGCTTCGCCATGATCCTCTACGCCAATGCGGCGCTGCAAGCCTCGATCGCCGGCATGCAGAAAGTGCTCGGCCATTTGAAGGAGCATGGATCGCTGGCCGCCGTCTCCGACAATTTGGCGGGTTTCGAGGAGCGGCAGCGCATCGTTGCCAAACCGCATTTCGACGCGCTCGAGAAGAAATACTCGGCGTAGCCCAGCTCGACGATCAGGAGCGCCGCGCATCGCCGCGAACACCCCCTACTCCCATCACTTGTCCCAATACTTGTTCAATGTTGCGTGAGGAAACAGATTATGTCAGGCGCCGCCGGCGATAACCCGCAAACGCACGCGATCGCGAAATTCGTCTCCGAACTCGCCTATGAGAACATTCCGGCGCCCGTCATCGAGCGGATCAAGCTCCTCATCCTCGATTCGCTGGGCTGCGCTCTCTACGGCAACGACCTGGAGTGGAGCCGCATTCTGCGCGCGACGCTCGGCAAGTTCGACAGCACCAAAGCCTGCGCTGTCTGGGGCACGTCGGAGCGGCTGTCGGCGCCGCACGCGGCTTTGGTCAACGGCACGCTGATCCAGAGTTTCGAGCTGGATGACGTGCACCGCCAAGGCGTCTTGCATGTCGGCGCGGTGACGCTGCCGCCGCTCTTCGCGGTGACGGAGCTGCGGCCGGGCATGAGCGGTCGGGAATTTCTGCGCGCCGCGGTCGCCGGCTATGAGATCGGGCCGCGCGTCGGCAAGTGCATGGGTCCGGAGCATATCGGACAAGGCTGGCATTCCGGCGCCACGGTCGGGGTGTTCTCCGCGGCCGCAGGCGCGGCTGCGGCATTGCGGCTGTCCACCGAACAGACCGTCCATGCGCTCGGCATTGCCGGCACGCAGTCGAGCGGGTTGATGGCGGCGCAATACGGCGCGATGGTCAAGCGCATGCATGCCGGCCGGGCGGCGCAAAGCGGTCTTTACGGAGCGCTCCTCGCCGCAGACGGTTTCACCGGCATCGTCGACGTATTCGAAAGCCCGTATGGCGGTTTTTGCTCGACGTTCTCGCGCTCGACCGACCGCTTCAATCTCAATGAGCTCTCGGCCGGGCTCGGCGAGCAATGGGAGAGCCTGCGCATTTCGCTCAAATTCTATTCCTGCGTCGGCAGCAACCACACCTCGCTCGATGCCATCAGAGCGCTGCAGGAGGAAACGCCGTTCGGGCCGGACGATATCGCTTCCATCGTGGTGCACGGCTCGCAGGTCACGGTCGATCACGTCGGCTGGCTTTATCAGCCGCAAGGCCTGGGCTCCGCGCAACTGAACCTGCCGTTCTGCATCGCGACGCTGCTGCTCGAAGGCGACGTCTTCGTCGATCAGTTCACCGACGATGTCGTCGACGATGCGCGCCGCATCGCTCTGTCGAAGAAGGTCAGCGTCGTCCACGACCCGGCTATCACCGGCCGCGGATCGAACTTCCGCCACATGGTGCGCGTCGACGTGAATTTGAAGAGCGGAACGAAGCTTTCGCGTACCGTCGAGGCGCCGCGCGGCAGCGAACAGAGCTTCGCCTCGGAAACGGACGTCGTTCAGAAATTCAAGAAGCTCGCAACCCATGCGGTAAGCGAGGTGCGGGCGGACAACATCGTCAATCTCGTGCTCGGCGCAGACAAGATCGGCAGCGCCGAGCAAATTGCGCAGGCGCTGGTCGGCGTATAACCCCAGTCACGCATTGCGACACCGAGGGCATCTGAAAAATGCGGAAACTCATTGCGGCATGTATCGGCGTCGCGCTCTTTACCTGCGGCACCGCTCACGCGCAGAGCGCAAAGGCGGCCTATCCCGATCACCCGGTCAAGGTGATCGTGCCGTTCGGCGCCGGCGGCCCCGGCGATACTTTCGCGCGTCTGATCGCGCAGAAACTGTCGGAGCAGCTCGGCCAGCAGTTCTTCATCGTCAATCACCCGGGAGCCGGCGGCAATATCGGCACGGCGCTCGTGGCACGGTCGCCTGCGGACGGCTATACGCTTCTGGTCGGCAGTTCGACCGTCTGGGTCAATGCCAGTCTCTATCCCGACATTCCCTATGACCCGGTGAAGGATCTCGCCCCCGTGACCGAGGCGGCGACGACGGCTGAAGTCCTCGTGGTCAATCCGGCGGTGCCGGCGAAGACGGTGGCGGATCTGGTCGGGCTCATACGCGCCGGCACATACAATAATTTCGCCATGCCGGGCGCCGGCACGTCGCCGGATCTGTCGACCGAGCTGTTCAAGCAAACACTGCATCTCGATTTCGTCACCGTGCCGTTCAACGGCGGCGGACCGATGGTGGAATCGGTCATCGCCGGCCACACCCCAATCGCGTTCTCGGCGCTGCCGGCGGCGGTGGCGCAGATTCAAGGCGGGCTGTTGCGCGCGCTCGCGGTGACCAGCACCAAGCGCATCTCGATCCTGCCGGACGTGCCGACTATGGATGAATCAGGCGTGTCCGGTCAGGTGCAGGAGGCGCCGCAATGTATTTGGGCTCCGGCCGGCACGCCGCGCGAGATCGTCGATCTATTGTACCGCGAGATCGCGCGCGCGGTTGCGGCGCCGGATGTGAAAGAGAAGATGGCGGCGCTCGGTTTCGAGACCGCAGCCGTCCCGCCCGACGAATTGGCGGCGCGGATCGCTGAGGATATGCCGAAATGGGCCAAGGTCATCAAGGATGCCGGCATCAAGCCGTGACGCTGGTGGAAAATTTCCAGGGGGCAAGGGGGAGTGATGCTCAAGATCGCGCTGACGGCACTCGCGGTGACGATTTCCATGATCGGCGCCGCCGCCGCACAATCCGACTACCCGACCCATCCGATCCGGCTGATCGTGCCGTTTGCTCCGGGCGGCAGCACCGACTCGCAAGCGCGCATCATCGCCGACTATGTCAGCCGTGAGCTCGGCCAGCAGATGGCCGTCGTCAATGCCGGCGGCGCCGGTGGCACGGTCGGCCTCAACCAGGCGGCCAAGGCGCTCCCGGACGGCTACACGCTGGTGACAGCAACGCCGTCGCTCACCATCAATCCGCACATCCAGAAGGACATCGCCTACGACCCGATCAAGGATTTCGAACCGATCGTGCTCGCGGCTTCAAGTCCGATCGTGCTGGTGGTGCCGAAGGACTCGAAAATTGCGTCGGTCCGCGATCTCATCGACATGGCCAAGGCGAAGCCCGGCGAGCTGCGCTACGGCAGCGCCGGCATCGGATCGATCACGCATCTGAGCACGGCGCTGTTCGCCTCGATGGCCGGCATCACTCTCGTCCACGTGCCCTATCACGGCGCGGCTCCCGCCATTCTCGATCTCTTGGCGGGGCGGCTCGATCTGCAATTCGAGAACGCGCCGACCATTCTCGGCCAGGTCAGAGGCGGCGAGTTGAAGGCCGTCGCCGTCGGCACGGCAAAGCGCTCGGCGATGGTGCCGGGCCTGCCGACCATCGGCGAGACCGTGCCCGGCTACGAAGCAAGCTCCTGGTTCGGAATGCTGGCGCCGGCCAACACGCCGCGCGCCGTGGTCGACAAGATCAACGCAGCCGTCAACAAGGCCCTGGCCGATCCCGCAGTGAAGCAGCAGATGGATTCGCTCGGCGTCGAGATCATCGGCGGAACGCCGGATCAATTCGCCGCCTATGTGAAGGCCAAGGTCGCCGAGATGAGCGAGGTTGCCAAAGCGGCGAATCTGGTTCCGCAGTGAGGCTGATGCCCTCGCGGCGAATGCTAATCGCGCTCTCGATCGCGATGGAAGAATGGCGCGCCCGAAGAGATTTCGAACTCCTGACCCCCAGATTCGTAGTCTGGTGCTCTATCCAGCTGAGCTACGGGCGCGGGTTGCGCTGCGCGGGATAAATGCCGCCGAAGCGGCCCTGCAGCGCGCGGCATAGCTACAGGCTCCGGCGTTTATTGGCAAGGCGGAGGAGCCCTCAGGTTTCCTAACCGTGCCCGACGCCGCCGCCATCGCCCGAGTGGTGGGAGAAGCCGGAATCCGACCCGCCGCCATAGCCCGGGCCGGGACCATGATCCGGCCGATCGTCGGGCCGGACGCGCGTGCCCTGGCGGAACGCAAAGACGATGAAGGCGCCCACGCCGATCAGGATCAACAAGCCTGAAATCGGATGCATGTTTTGCAGCTCTCCAGCCACGCGCCAATTACCCGTGCGCCATTACCCGTGCGCTCTCGCCCCACGATGGGCGGCAAGCTCCACGGCGCGGTCGGGAATGGTCAGCCGCAAGGTCGCCCCAATGGTGCCTTCGACCAGGCGGATGTCGCCGCCATGCGCGCGCACCAGTTCGGCGGCGATGGCGAGGCCGAGGCCGGTGCCGCCGGCGCGGGTCGAGCCCTGGAACGCCTCGAACAGATGCGCGTTGGCTTTTTCCGAGAAACCCGGGCCGGTGTCGGACACTTCGATCACCACCACCGCGCCCTCGCGGCGGCCGGTGATGCGGATCTGATCGCGGCCGGGGTCGCGCGTGGCGCGGCTTTCCAGGGCCTGCCCCGTGGCCTGTCCCGTGGCCTGTCCCATGGCCTGCTCCATGGCTTGGAGCGCGTTGCGCGAGAGATTGAGCAGAATGCGGAACAGCTGGTCGTAATCGGCCTCCACCATCAGGCCGCGCTCGACCGCGCTGATCCAGCGCACCGGACCTTCGGGGGAGAGCCCCAGCGTCTCGTGCACTTCTTCCACCAAGGGCTCGAGCAAGATCTCGCGGCGGTCCGGCGGCGGCTCCTGCAGACGGCCGTAGGACAACGTCGATTGGCAGAAGTCGATGGCGCGCTCCAGCGCATGCATCAGCTTCGGCGCGAAGCGCTGCACGCCCGGATCGGGAATTTTAGCGAGCCGATCGGAGAACAGCTGCGCCGACGACAACAGGTTGCGCAGGTCGTGATTGATCTTCGACACCGCGAGCCCGAGCGCCGCGAGCCTGCTCTTCTGATGCAGCATCGAGGCAAGCTCGCTCTGCATCGCCGACAATTCGCGCTCCGCGGTGCCGATCTCGTCGACCCGCTCCGACGGCACCATGATGCGGTCGGGATCTTCCGGGTTGGCGCGGAACCTCATCATGTTGGCGGTGATGCGGCGCATCGGCCGCACGAACATGTAATGCAGCGCCAGATAGACCAGGGTCGCTGTGATGCCCGAGATCAGGAGCGAGATCAAAAGAATGTCGACCGAGTAGCGCAGCATCGCCCGGCGCAGCGGCGGCTCGTCCATGATCAGTTCGATGTAGTCGCCGCCCATCGGCGCCGGCCCCACCACCCGCATCACGCTGCCGCGGGTGTGGGGATTGAGCAGCATCTTGAAGGCATCGACGATGGAATTGAAGGTGTAGAGATTGCGCATGTCGAAATCGTCGCTGATCGGCGGCGGCATGTCGTCGACGGCGAGGAGCTGGCGCTGCGTGCCCATCTTCATGGCGACGGCGCGGGCGCCGATCGAATTGAGAATCTGCTTGGCGAGCGTGTCAGAGACGACGCCGTTCGGCGCGGCGTCGAGCACCAAAGCCGCGGTATAGCCGGAGGCGAGCCGGTCCTTGAGCCACATCGCGCGATAATTGGCGACCGACGGCACATAGATCAGCACTTCCGCGATCATCACGAACAGGATCGTGAGGACGAGGAGCTTGCCCGAAAGCCCGAAGCGCGGCGGCCGGACCGGAGCCGGCCGCGCCGCAGTCTCTTCACTCATTCGCCGAGCCTCGCTGCCAGCCCATGCTGCCAACCCACTTGGACAACCCATTGGGGGGCAGGACGTTGGGACAAACCGTCAACCAAAACGACGCAGCCAACCCATGATGCGCCGCACCAGGGGCGACGTCAAACCTCGGTTGAAATAGGTCATGGCGGCCCGTTTTCCCACCTCTGCATAGGTCGGATACGGCACAATAACACCTGCGAGGGCCTCAATATTCAGCCTTTGGTTGATGGCGAGCGTCCAGACGGCGATGTTTTCGGCGGCCTGCCGCCCCACCAGCGTCACGCCGAGGACAGCGCCGTTGCGGTCGGCGACGATTTTGATGTGGCCGCTAGTCTCGCCCTTGGCCTCAGCGCGCTCGTTTTCGCTATAGGGCCAGCGCAAGATGCGGAAGGGGTAAGACCGGCCGCGCGCCTCGTCCTCGGTCATGCCGACTTGCGCCATTTCCGGATCAGTGAAGGTCACGCAAGGAACGGCGGAGCTGCCGGCATCGACCGGCGTGCGGAACAGCGCATGACGGATGACGAGGCCGGCGTGATGCTGGGCGGCATGATGCTGGAAGATGTGATGCTGACCAACATGCGTCCATTTCGCCGCGTCGGCGACGTCGCCGATGGCGTAGACCTGTTTGTTGCTGGTGAGCAGCCGCCGATCGACGACGATGCCGTTTGCCCCATGACGGATACGGGCTTTGTCGAGATCGAGAGCGGCGAGGTTCGGCCGCCGGCCGGTGGCGACAAAAATATGCGAGCCCTCGATTGTTTCCGTCTGCGTCTCCGTGCCCGCCTCGCCGGCAATGTCGGCACTTGAGAAATCGACCTGCACGCGCGACAGCGCCCGGCGCACCTGCGCGACCTTGACGCCGCAACGCAGCTTGACGCCGTCGCGGACGAGACCGTCGACGACAAGGTCGACGCCTTCGCGATCGTAGCCGGCAAGCGGCGCCTGGTCGCTCAGCACCGTCACTTCGGCGCCGAGCCGGCGAAACGCCTGCGCCATTTCGATCGCGACTGAGCCCGCGCCGACGACGATGAGATGGCGCGGACATTCTTCAAGTTCGAACACGTTCTCGCTGGTCAGATGCGGCACCTCGGCGAGGCCCGCGATCGGCGGCAGTTCCGGCGACGAACCGGTGGCGATGATGAAGCGGCGCGCCTTGATGACAAAACCGTTCACCGCAACGGTTTCCCGGTCGGTGAAATGCCCGACGCCTTCGATGACGCGCACGCCCATGCCGGCAAAGCGCTCCCGCGAATAAAGCGGCGCCACCGCGGCTATGACCTCGCGCAGGCGCGCGCGCACGCCTTCGAAATCGACGCCGAAACGCACGGTCTTGACGCCGAACCGCGCGGCGCTGCGCACCGCCTGCGCCCGCTCCGCCACCGCGATCAGCGCCTGCGCCGGCAGCGCGCCGCGATGAAGGCTCTCCCCGCCCATGCGGTCTTTTTCGATAAGGACGACATGGCTGCCGAAAGCGGCCGCGGCGGCCGCCGCCGTCAGCCCGCCGGCGCCCGCCCCGATCACGCAAATGTCCGGCCTGATCTCTTGCGAGTCTGGCGTACCGTCTGGAGTGGTTTCTTGTGTGCTGTGCGCCATCGGGCTGCCGGAAGTCGCGGAGGGGACACACCTATTCTATAGGTCCCACGCGATGGCAATCCGGGCGCCAATACCGCCTTGTAACCCTTGCCGAATTTGCCGGAAAACGGCCGGTAACTCACAAGAACTCACGTTGACGAGCCGGGAGTGCTCCCGTATAAGCCGCGCCAATCGCGCCGCTTGGCCGGTGGGCCGGAGCGCCTGCGGTCGTTAACCTCTTAAAATTTTGTGCGCGCAGCGGAGATTACCCCGTGAAACGGACCTATCAGCCGAGCAAATTGGTGCGCAAGCGCCGCCACGGCTTTCGCTCCCGGATGGCGACCAGAGGCGGCCAAAAGGTCGTGGCCGCGCGCCGCGCCCGCGGCCGCAAAAGACTGAGCGCCTAGACTGAACGCCGCCGCAACGGAACACGGGCGCGGGCTTTCGTCGCCGAACCAATTCAAGGCCGAACTCAAAGCCCATCCTATGGAGCGCTTGAAACGCCGGACGGATTTTCGAGCTGCGGCCCAAGCGGGCGCGCGGGCACCGGCGAAGGCGTTCGTGCTTCAGGCGGTCAAGCGTGAGGAAGGCGGTCCTGTCAGGGTCGGCTTTACGGTCTCCAAGCAGGTCGGCAATGCCGTCGTGCGCAACCGCGTCCGCCGCCGCTTGCGCGAGATGGTGCGGCTCGAGCCGGAAACGGCTTTTTCACCCGGCCACGATTATGTGCTGATCGGGCGGCGCGCGGCGCTCGCATTGCCGTTCGGTGACATGGTGCGGGAACTCGACGGCGCGCTGCGCCGCGTTGCAACTGGTGCGGGGAACAAGGCGCCCCTACATAGAGCGGGCTCGCAGGCGGGTTCACCTGGAAAGCCGGCGCGCGGCCGACGGCAGCACGGCACAGCCAAAACTCCGAAAGAGCACTAAATGGGCGAGCACAAGAACACCATCATTGCCATCGTGCTGTCGCTCGGATTGATGGTCGCCTGGCAGATTTTCATCGGCATTCCGCAGATGGATAAGCAGCGCCAGCAAGAGGCGCTCAAGCAGCAAGAGCAGTCGCAAGTGCAGCCGGGCCAGGCTCAGCCTGGCCAGGCTCAACCAGGCCAGACCCAACCCGGCCAGACTACAGCCGGCGCACCGCAAGCGCCCGGCGTGCCGAACACCTCGCCGGCCCAGTCGCAAGCCGCGTCCCGTGAAGCGATCATCGGCGGCACGCCGCGGGTTGCCATCGACACGCCGCGGCTCGGCGGCTCGATCGATCTCAAGGGCGGCCGCATCGACGATCTGACGCTGACGCAATATCGCGAAACCATCGATCCCAATTCGCCGCCGATCGTGCTGTTCTCGCCGTCGGGCGCGCCCGGCGCCTATTACGCCGAATTCGGCTGGGTGGCCGCCGCCGGCACCAGCGCAACGATGCCCGGCCCCGACACGGTGTGGAAGCAGCAAGGCTCGGGCGCGCTCGGCATCGATCATCCGGTGAAGCTGACTTACGACAACGGCCAAGGCCTCGTCTTCACCCGCACCATCGCGATCGACGACCATTATCTCTTCACCATCAGGGACGACGTCGCCAACAAGGGCTCCGCCCAGGTGACGCTGTTTCCCTACGCGCTGATCTCGCGCCACGGCGCGCCGGAAGTGCTCGGCTACTACATTTTGCATGAAGGCCTGATCGGCGTGATGGGCGATCAGGGCGAGCAGACCATTACCTATAAGAAAATGGAGGACAAAAAGTCCGAGAGCTGGGAGGCCGTCAATTCCTGGCTCGGTTTCACCGACAAATATTTCGCCTCGGCGCTGTTGCCCAATACCGACGCCAAGGTGCACGCGCGCTTCTCCGCGGGCGACGCCGATGGCTTGAAAACCTATCAGACCGATTATCTGCTCGATCCGGTGACCGTTGCGCCGGGCGCAACCGGTTCCGCCGATGGGCGGCTGTTCGCCGGCGCCAAGGAAGTGTCCGTTGTCGGCATCAATTTCCTCGGCATTCGAGCCTGGCGGTTACAACGCCTCGCTCAACCTCAACCATTTCGATCTGCTTGATCGACTGGGGCTGGTTCTACTTCTTAACGAAGCCGATGTTCCTCGCCATCGACTACTTCTTCCATGTCGTCGGCAATTTCGGCATCGCCATCCTGATCGTCACGGTGCTGGTGAAAATCCTGTTCTTCCCGCTCGCCAACAAGTCTTACGCCTCGATGGCGAAGATGAAGGCGGTGCAGCCGCAAATGGCGATGATCAAGGAGCGCTATGGCGACGACCGGGTGAAGCAGCAACAGGCGATGATGGAGCTCTACAAGAAAGAGCAGATCAATCCGATCGCCGGCTGCCTGCCGATCGCCATCCAGATCCCGGTGTTCTTCTCGCTCTATAAGGTGCTGTTCATCACCATCGAGATGCGGCACGCGCCGTTCTACGGCTGGATCCACGATCTCTCCGCGCAAGACCCGACCAATATCTTCACGCTCGGCGGCTTGATCCCGTTCGATCCGACGATCATCCCGATGATCGGCTCGTTCCTGCATCTGGGCTTCTGGCCGGCCATCATGGGCGTGACCATGTGGGTGCAGATGAAGCTCAATCCGGCGCCGCCCGATCCGACGCAGCAGATGATCTTCAACTGGATGCCGCTGATCTTCACCTTCATGCTGGCGAAATTCCCGGCCGGCCTCGTGATCTACTGGGCCTGGAACAACTCGCTCTCGGTGGCGCAGCAAAGCGTGATCATGCACCGGAACGGCGCGAAGATTCAGCTCTGGGATAATTTGCGAAGTACGTTCGTGAAGACGAAGCCTAAGGCGCCGCCGGCGGAGTAGGTTTTCGCGCGCTTCCGCTTGCTCACTTCGTCATGGCCGGGCTTGTCCCGGCCATCGGCGTTTTGGATGTCCAGTGCTTCTCGCACGCTTTATCCGATTGCGCACTTACGCAATAATCAAGTGAGATGAATGACTTTGCCCAAGCGCTCGACACAGCGGCCAGCCTGATCGTTCACTTTGACGCCGAGCTGCGCGAAATCGTTTCGCTGTCGCTCGGCGTGAGCCTCACAGCGAGCATTTGCGCCTTTGTGGTTGGAGCGCCGCTTGGCACGGCATTGGCCGTATATCGTTTCCGGGGCAAAGGCGCGCTAATTGTTATTGCGAATGCGCTGCTCGGCCTGCCGCCGGTCGTCGTCGGTCTTGCGGTCTATCTGCTCTTGTCGCGATCCGGGCCGCTTGGATCGTTCGGCATCCTGTTCACGCCGACCGCGATGATAATTGCGCAAGGCATTCTCGGCGCGCCGATCGTCATTGCACTCGCGCACCGGATGATGGTGGACGTATGGTCCGCCTATGGCGATGCCCTTCTGGTCGATGGCGCTTCGCGCTTGCGAGCCATCATCCCGATCATGCTGATCGGCCGCGAAGGCCTGGTCACGGCCTTCCTTGCGGCCTTCGGTCGCGCGATAGCGGAGGTCGGCGCGATCATTATCGTCGGCGGCAATATCCGCGGCTATACGCGCACCATGACCACGGCTATAGCACTGGAGACGAGCAAAGGTGAACTGAGCTTTGCCCTTGCATTGGGAATCATTCTGATCATCCTTTCGATGACCATCAGTGGCTTAAGCCTCTTTTTCGGGCGCGCCCTGACTGGTCGATGAAGTCGAGCGCCAGGGCATCTTTAATCCTACCGGGGAGATCGTTGGCATGAACCCATGGCTACGTCTTTGGACAACGCCTGCAATCGCAGTCCTTGTTGTCGCGACCACGTTTCTGGGCGGTCAAGCTTTCGCTGAAGACAAGTCGATTGTCGTCGCCTCGACAACGTCGACGCAGGATTCTGGTCTGTTCGGCTACCTCTTGCCGATCGTCAAGCAAAAGCTCGGCATCGAGGTGAAAGTGCTCGCCCAAGGAACGGGGCAAGCGCTCGACACCGCGCGGCGTGGCGATGCGGACGTTGTCTTCGTTCATGCCAAGTCGGCCGAGGAAAAGTTTCTGGCGGAGGGGTTTGGCGTGAAGCGTTACCCCGTGATGTATAATGACTTCATCCTGATCGGCCCGAAAGACGATCCAGCTGGGATTAAAGGCAAAGACATTTTGACGGCACTGCAAACGATCAAAGCCAAGGCCACGCCGTTCATTTCGCGCGGCGACCGTTCCGGCACGAACATCGCCGAACTCGGTTTGTGGAAAGAGGCAGGTATCGATATCGCGAACGACAAAGGCCCTTGGTACAAGGAAATCGGTCAAGGCATGGGCGCTGCATTGAACATGGCGTCGGCGTCTAATGCCTACGTACTGTCCGATCGCGGTACTTGGCTTGCGTTTCAAAATCGCGGCGATCTGGCCATCGTTGTCGAAGGCGACAGGCGTCTTTTTAATCAGTACGGCGTCATGCTGGTGAACCCGGCGAAATATCCGAGCGTGAAAAAAGACCTCGGCCAGCAATTCATCGATTGGCTGATCTCGCCCGAAGGGCAGAAGGTGATCGCCGATTACAAAATCAACGGCCAGCAGCTTTTCTATCCGAATGCGAACGACCCGAATGCTTGAGGCCGTTCACGGATGGCCGTGAGCCTGACGCTGCAACATGTCTTCTTTCCGATCGTGCTGGCCGTTATTGCCGCGGCCTATGCTGCCGTTGGTCAAGCCGGCGCGACCGGTTACATCGCGGCGATGGGTCTGGTCGGATTTACGCCGGACGTCATCAGGCCGGCGGCGCTCGCCCTCAATACATTGGTTGCCGCTATCGGCACCGCCCGTTTCGCGCGAGCGGGCCATGTTACGTGGCGGGGCACATATCCGTTTATCATTCTCGGATTGCCGTGTTCCATCTTGGGCGGAGCGACCCACCTTCCGTCTTCGATTTACAATCCGGTCGTCGGGATGCTGCTAGTCGTGGCCGCTTGGCGGATGATGAAATCGGCTCGTTCGGCGGACACGTCCGATGAGCTCGTGGCTGCGCATCCACCCTTGTTTCTTTCAATCCTTGCGGGCGGTGTAATCGGCTTTGTCGCGGGCGTGACCGGGATCGGCGGCGGCATTTTTATCGCGCCGCTGGTGCTTACACTGCACTGGCTGAACACACGGCACGCGGCCGGGCTGTCGGCATTATTCAATCTGCTCAATTCTGCCGCTGCACTCGCCGGCGTGTGGAGCACATCGCTAATTTTGCCGCCTGAATTACCGTCTTGGCTCACGGCCGTCGCAGTTGGCGCGATACTTGGTTCATGGCTCGGTGTGAAGCATCTGCCGCCCGGGGCGCTGCGCTACATTCTAGCCGCGCTTTTGTTCGTGGGCGGTGCCTGGATGCTTCTGAGCTAATTTACCGACGTCGCCCCTTTCGTCACTGATGTATTGACACTAGTCACAAATTCAGTTACATTCCCCCGAATCTCGCTCAGTAGGGACGTATCCGGATGCGATCCGACATACGGAGCGAGTGCGGTGCCCGCGGGCGGTCTCGCAAACCGCACTCGGGCGGCTTCGGGCATCAGCAGGCCGGCATTACGACCGGTCGGTGGGGTGCTGCCACTGGACTGGGATAGGTTTGGGCGGGTAACGCCCGCAATAACTGCGTTCGATGCTGCCCCCGGAAGGGGGACCGTTACAGATCGGCGTTCTCACCGCGTCCCAGGAAGCCTGGCCTGAAGTCGCGCGCCACGGGCGAAAGCCCGCGCATCAGAACCGCGGTGGAACGCCGACAGGCGAGCTGCCCCCTCCCGTTCCCTTCCCCGCTTGCGGGGGAGGGTTAGGGTGGGGGCAGCGGCCGTGCCAGCTGCACGGCAGGTTGGAAGAAGCGTCTGTCGGCGTTCCGCTTCCCTTTTTTCTTCTTACCTCTCCCCGCAGGCGGGGAGAGGTCGAGTGAGCGAAGCGAACGAGGGTGAGGGGGCGTCTCCGCAAGTCTGAGCATCGTTGTCTAAGCACCGAGAGTCTCAGGCGAGCGGCGAACGCCCCCTCATCCCAACCTTCTCCCCGCACGCGGGGAGAAGGAGCGCGCGCATGCGCCCGTGACGGCGTTGCAAAAGCTCGGGCGCGTGAGTGCCGCGAGGAGGGTTTTCTATTTTGGTCGAGGCCGCGTATGACGGCCGTAAGAATCAAACAATGCGCCCGCCTCGCGGGCGGCCGATCGGGAGCAGGCCATTGCCGTGAGCGAAGTCGTCAACACCTTCCTTCTGGTTTTCGCCGCGCTGTTTCCGATCGTCAATCCACTGGGATCGGCGCCGATCTTTCTGAGCTTAACCGCCGACCGCACGGCGGAAGAGCGCGACCGGCTGGCCTATGGCGTGGCGTTCAACGGCTTTTTTCTCTTGCTCGGCTCGCTGCTGTTCGGCTCGGCGATTTTGCAGTTCTTCGGCCTCACGGTGCCGGTGGTGCGCGTCGCCGGCGGGCTCCTGGTCGCGGCGATGGGCTGGAAATTGCTCAATGAAGGTACCGCCGCCGCCCGAGCGCGAGGCCGTGCAGAGCGAAGTCCACTCGACGACGATCGGCGACAGTTTTTATCCGCTGACCTTGCCGCTCACCGTCGGCCCGGGATCGATCTCGGTCGCCTTGACCATCGGCACGCGCCGCCCCGAGGGCGATTCGATGGCGCATCTGCTGACGCTGGCGGGGTCGGCCGTTGCCGGCCTTCTCGCCATCGCGGTGACGATCTATCTGTCGTACCGGTTTGCGCGGCCGCTTGCGGGTTTCCTCGGCAAAGCCGGCATCAATGTGCTGGTGCGGCTGTCGGCCTTCATCCTGACCTGCATCGGCATCCAGATCGCCTGGAGCGGCTTGAGCGCGCTGATCGCGAGCCTGCCGCATTGAGACAGTGGAACGTTGAGACGAAGCGTCCTGCTAATCGTTGCCGCAGCAGACGACGACGATGTTGACGGTCGGCGCGTTGGGAAACGACATCGCCGCACCCGGCAGCGCGCTCGCCGCGGCCTCAAGCGCCGCGTCGGAAACCTCGAAGGTGAGAATTTGTTCGTCGCTTTTTTCGCCGTCGTTCTCGTTCATGCCGTTCACCCCAGCCGCGTGAGGCCAGCAACATAGCATGGGCCATCGTCATTGCGAGCGTAGCGAAGCAATCCAGCTCGGTGCCGGGGAACTGGATTGCTTCGTCGCTACGCTTCTCGCAATGACGCTCGCCGAACGCGCACAAAAAAACGGGAGGCCGAAGCCTCCCGTCGTTTGGTCCCTCGAAATCTCGTTAGCCGAAGCCTTAGCTGCGGCCGACCACGTCGAGCGTCACGTCGGCGAGGCCGGAAAAGCCGAGCGCCCGTGCGCCCGCCGGCGTCAAGTCGATCACACGGCCGTGGACGAAGGGCCCGCGATCGTTGATGCGCACCACGACCGAGCGGCCGGTGTGATTATTGGTGACCCGCACCATGGTACCGAACGGCAGTGTCCGGTGAGCCGCCGTGAGCGCCCCCGGCGACAATCGTTCGCCGCTCGCGGTTTTTGACCCTTCTGAATAGACCGAAGCAATACCAGATTGCGCCGAAGCGCCGAGCGTAAAACCGATCGTCGAAGCAAGAAGAGTGGAAGCAAAGACAAGTTTTGCTGGGCTGTGCCAAGCCATTATGTACCTATAACGTTGTTGATAGGATGGGTGAACTGGCTCGGTCCCGCGAGCCATGGGGGCGTATGACCAGCCTAATGTGGTCACAATACGTCACAAGACCGTGAGAAAGACTTTGGGCAGGACCGTGAATCTATGCGGCGGCAAGTAGATTTACGGAACTATTGTGTTAAATGCCTGGTATTGGGAGATTTTTCGTGGCGGGAGGGCCAGAAAGCTCAGGCGAATCGGCAAAAGGTCTGCGTTTTGCGCATTGCAAAACGACCGACCTATGCGCTCGGCAGACGAACTTTTCTGCGGGAAAGCCGTTCCGGGGGCGAATCACACCGCGGCGGCGACGCTCGGGAATACGTAATCCTTGAACTGCGTCCGCAGCGCCATCTTCTGGATCTTGCCGGTCGCGGTGTGCGGGATTTCGCCGACAAAAACCACGTCGTCCGGCATCCACCATTTGGCGACCTTGCCGTCGAGATAAGCGAGCAATTCGTCCCGGCTCACCTCGGCCCCGTCCTTGCGCACGACGACGAGGAGCGGCCGTTCGTCCCATTTGGGATGGCGCACGCCGATCACGGCGGCTTCGGCAACTTTCGGATGGCCGACCGCGAGATTTTCCAATTCGATCGAGGAGATCCATTCGCCGCCCGACTTGATGACGTCCTTGGAGCGGTCGGTGATGTTGAGATAGCCGTGGCAATCGATGGTGCCGACATCGCCGGTGTCGAAATAGCCTTCGGCGTCGAGCGCGCCGGAAGCCTCCTTGAAATAGGCGCCGGCGACCGAGGGCCCGCGCACTTTCAGCCGGCCGAAAGTCGTGCCGTCGCGCGGCAATTCGCGGTCGTCGTCGTCGGTGATCTTCATTTCGACGCCGAACGGCGGATGGCCCTGTTTCATCTGCACGTCGAGTCGGGCGTCGCCGGTGAGGCCGGCATATTCCGGCTTGAGCGTGCCGAGCGTGCCGAGCGGCGACATCTCGGTCATGCCCCAGGCGTGGCAGACTTGGACATCGTAATTGTCCTGGAATTTTTGCGTGATGGCGCGCGGGCAGGCCGAGCCGCCGATCACCACCTTTTTCAGATAAGGCAGCTTGAGATTGTTGGCTTCCAGATGCGCCAACAGCATCAGCCACACTGTCGGCACCGCCGCCGTGAAGGTGACGCGGGTGGAGTCGAGCATTTCATAGACCGAGGCGCCGTCGAGCTTGCCGCCCGGCAGCACCAAAGTTGCGCCGACCATCGGCGAGGTCAGCGCCAGTCCCCAGCAATTGGCGTGGAACATCGGCACCACCGGCAGCACCACGTCGCAGGAGGCGACGCCCATGGCGTCGGGCTGCGCCGCCATCATCGAATGCAGCACGTTGGAACGGTGCGAATAGAGCACGCCTTTGGGATGGCCCGTGGTGCCGGACGTGTAGCACATGCCGGCGGCGGTGTTCTCGTCGAACATCTTCCAGGCATAATCGCCGTCGACTTCGGCGAGCCATTCTTCATAGGGCACGGCATTCTTGAGCGCGGTTGCCGGCATATGCGCCGCATCCGTCAGCACGACGTATTTCTCGATCGGCTTGAGCTTGTCGGCGAGCTTTTCCAGGATCGGCACGAAAGTGAGATCGACCAGCATGACGCGGTCTTCGGCGTGATTGACGATCCAGATGATCTGCTCGGCGAACAGGCGCGGATTGATGGTGTGATAGATCGCGCCGATGCCCATGATGCCGTACCAGGCTTCGAGGTGCCGCCACGTGTTCCAGGCCAGCGTCGCCACCCGATCGCCCATCCGGATGCCGTCGCGTTCGAGCCGCTGCGCAACGCGCAGCGCTCGCGCCCGCAGCTCGATATAGTTGGTGGTGTGGATCGGCCCTTCGACCGAGCGCGAGATCACCTGCCGCCCGCCGTGATTGAGGGCGGCGTGATCGATGATGCGATGGCACAACAGCGGCCAGTCCTGCATCAAGCCCTGCATGGCGTTTCCTCCCATAATGCGCATGATCTTTTCCGAAAACCGGTATCCACTTTTCGGGATCATGCGGAACATGATCCCTTTTGGGGTCATGCCTTGTTTGAAGTGAGGTTACCTAACTCGCGCCGCGAGGCAAACATTTCTTCGGGCACGCGTCCGGCGCAGCCCACGCTTGAACCCATGCCGGTTTCCAGCCTAAGAATGAGCCGCCATTGTGCTTGGAGTCCTGGCGCTGGGGATCGCCGCGTGAAGTGTGCCGTCGTTATCGCCGTGCTGTTGAGCGCGACCGGTATTGCGGCAGCGCAAAATGGCGCGTCACAAAACAGCTTGAGCGGCGCGGCAAAAGGCACGCCGACAATCGCGGCCGCCGACGCGCCGGTGCCGAAGCGCAGCAAGACCGTCAAAGCCGCGGCGCGGCCGTTGCCTGTCGTCATTCCGCAGCAGTTCGCGCCGCCGCAGGAAGAATATGCGTCGTTTCCGGAAACCGCCGCCAGTGCCGCCGAAACGGCCGCACCGTCGGCCTGCCAGATCGGCTTGGCCAAGGTTGCCGAATTCAAGCCGCTCCCGGTTCTGGTCGGTCCGGGCGAATGCGGCGCCACCGATGCCGTGCTGATGGCCTCCGTGATCCTGCCCGATCAGAGCAAGGTCGCGGTGTTGCCGCCGGCGACGCTGCGCTGCCCGATGGCGCAACAGCTCGCCGAATGGGTGCGCGAGGACGTCGCGCCGTCGATGAAAAAATTCGGCCCGCCGCTGCGCGTGCTCGACAATTTCGATTCCTATTCGTGCCGCGGCCGCAACAATGTCCGCGCCGCACAGCTGAGCGAGCACGGCAAGGCCGACGCCATCGACGTGCGCGATTTCGGCCTGGCCGACGGCCGCGAAATCGGCCTGACCGATATCCATGCCGACAAGGATTGGCGCGACGCGACGCGCTTAAGTGCCTGCGCGCGCTTTTCGACCGTGCTCGGCCCCGGTTCCGACGGCTATCACGAGGAACATATCCATCTCGATCTTGCCGAGCGCCGCAATAACTACAAAGTATGCCAGTGGGATGTGCGCGTGCCGCCGCCGCCCGTCGAGGCGCAAGCACAGAGCAAGGCGCCGGCTGCGGACGACGCGTCGATTGGGGGCGATGACGAGCCGGCAATTCCGATCGACGAAGTGCCGCTGCCGCGCCCGCGCCCCAAATTTGCGTTCCAACAGAAGTCCACCGAACGCTAGAGCATGATCCGGAAAAGTGGCAACCGGTTTTCCGAAAAGATCATGCTCCACTAAAGGAAGCTTCAGATGCCGCCGCTCAGCAATCTCGCGACCCGCGATGTCGAAACGCTGCTGCACCCTTATGTCAATCTCGCGAGCTTTCGCGACAACGGCCCGCTCATCATCGAGCGCGGGCAAGGCGTCTATGTCTACGACACCGAGGGCAAAGCCTATATCGAGGGCATGGCCGGGCTGTGGTGCACGGCGCTCGGCTACGGCAACGAGGAATTGGTCGAGGCCGCGGCGACGCAGATGCGCAAGCTCTCGTTCGCGCATCTGTTCAGCGGGCGGAGCCACGATCCGGCGATCGAGCTTGCGGAAAAGCTCAAGGAGATGGCGCCGGTGCCGATCTCAAAGACCTTTTTCTGCAATTCCGGATCGGAGGCGAACGACACCCAAGTCAAGCTCGTCTGGTATCTCAACAACGCGCTCGGCCGGCCCAAGAAAAAGAAGATCATCAGCCGCGTGAAGGGCTATCACGGCGTCACCATCGTCGCGGCGTCGCTGACCGGGCTGCCGGCCAATCATCGCGACTTCGATCTGCCGCTGCCGGGCTTTCTGCACACCAGCTGTCCGCATCATTATCGCTTCGCGGAAGCCGGCGAGAGCGAAGCGGACTTTGCGACCCGGCTTGCGGCCGAGCTCGACGCGCTGATCGTCAATGAAGGACCGGACACCGTCGCCGCCTTCATCGCCGAGCCGGTGATGGGCGCCGGCGGCGTGATCGTGCCGCCGCAAGACTTATTTCGAGAAGATCATGGCGGTCTGCGCCAAATACGACGTGTTCATGATCAGCGACGAGGTGATTTGCGGCTTCGGCCGGCTCGGCTCGACATTCGGCTGCGACAGGCTCGGCTTCCGCCCGCATTCGATCTCGATCGCCAAAATGCTGTCGTCGGCCTATCTGCCGATCGCCGGCGTCATGATTCCGGAAGTCATGTATCAGGCGCTGCTCGCCGAGAGCAAAAAGATCGGCGTGTTCGGCCACGGCTTCACTTATGGCGGCCATCCGGTGTCGGCGGCGGTGGCGCTCAAGGCGCTCGAAATCTACGCGCGCGACCGTATCGTCGAGCAGGCAGCGCTTCGCGGCGCGCAATTTCAGGCGCGGCTGCAAGCGCTCGGCGAACATTCTTTGGTCGGCGAAGCGCGCGGACTGGGCTTGATCGGCGGCGTGGAATTGGTCGCCGACAAGACCAGCAAGCGCGCGTTCGCGCCGGCGCACGGCGTCGCCGCGCGCGCCGTGCAATTCGCCGAAGCCGAAGGCTTGATCGTGCGCGCGGTGATGGGCGACGTGTTAACGTTATCGCCGCCGCTCATCATTAACGCGCAGGAGGTCGACGAATTGTTCGACCGGCTCGGCGCGCGCGCTCGATAAGACGCTCGATTGGGTGACGCGCGAGAAGCTCGCGGCTTCGTGAACCAAAAGACCATCGCGCGGCAAATTGCGCGATATCCGTCCAGAAACGGTCGTAATTTGACGCGAATGCTCTGTTACTTTGTCTTGCAAAGTGAGAGATTGTTTAATCGCGGCAACGGCCCGTTCATCAGTCCGCGCTAAGGGAAGTTTATGGAAGCCAGTCCGCCGCGTATTCCGCCAGGCGCAGATGCGCCGGTTCGCCAAGGGGTTCGCCAAGGACCGGCGCGAATTTCCTTGCCGGCGGCGAAGCCCGGCTTGAGCCGGCGCCGGGTCCTTGCCGGCTCGATCGGACTGATCGGGCTCACGGCGAGCGCGACCGGCGCCTATGCCGGCGCCATCGAGCCGTCCGATCTTCTGGTCACGCCCTACGCGCTGACGCCGCCGGGCTGGCCGGCGGGACAGCAAGCTCACCATCGCGGTGATCGCCGACCTGCATGCCGGCGGCCCGCACATGACGCTGCCGCATATCGGCCGGATCGTCGACACGACGAACGCGTTGCAGCCCGACCTCATCGTGCTGCTCGGCGATTTCAAGGCGTGGTACAAGTTCAAGATCAAGCCGATCGACGATCCGCTCTGGGCAGCCGAACTTGCGCGGCTCAACGCGCCGCTCGGCGTGTGGGCGATCCTCGGCAATCACGACTGGTGGCACGACCTGCACGGCGTGCGCGGCGCGCTCGCCGGCGTGCGCATTCCGGTTCTTGAAAACGACGCCGTGCTGCTCGGCCCGCCGGGACGGAAATTCTGGCTGGCGGGTCTCGGCGATCAGCTTGCGCATTGGATCGGCCCCGGCCGCTTTCGCGGCGTCGACGATCTGCCGGGCACGCTCAAGCGCATCACCACCGACGATCCCGTCGTGCTTCTCGTCCACGAGCCCGACATTTTCACCGAAGTGCCGGAGCGCGTCGCGCTCACGCTCGCCGGCCATACCCATGGCGGACAGATCCGTGTGCCGTTGATCTGGCCGCAATTCGTGCCGTCGCGCTACGGTGCGCGGTTCGCCTACGGCCACGTCGTCGAGAACGATCGGCACCTGATCGTCTCCGGCGGGCTCGGCACCAGCGTCATTCCGGCGCGGCTCGGCGTGCCGCCGGAAATCGTGCACGTCACGCTCGGCGTGACGCCGCGATTAGAGCGCGAAAAGCAAACGGCGCCGGACCAAAGGCCGGCGCCGCTGTAATCCAAAAGCTTGAGAAGCTCAGTACGGCTTCGACGAGCCGGGTCCTGCGCGGAAGCGGCCGCCGCGATCTGGCCGCTGAACGGCGAATCGCCATTCTTCGGCGCCAGCACCACGACGACCGTGCCGACCTTCACGCGATTGTAGAGATCGATCGCGTCTTCGTTGGTCATGCGGATGCAGCCCGACGAGATCGCTTGGCCGATATATTCCGGCTGATTGGTGCCGTGGATGCGATACAGCGTGTCCTTGTTGCCGGAATACAGATACATGCCGCGCGCGCCCATCGGATTATGCGGTCCGCCGGTCACGAAAGCCGGCAACGGCCCAAGCCGCTGCTGTTCGCCGGACGTCGGGGTCCAAGCCGGCCATTCTTCCATGCGGCCGACCTTGGCGATGCCGCTCCAGACCTGGGCTTCTTCACCGACGGCAATGCCGTAGCGGATCGCCTGGCCTTTCGGCAGCACGTAGTAGAGGAACTTGTTGTCGCTATCGACGACGACGCTGCCCGGCGCTTCCTTGCGCGAGTAATCGACGATGTGGCGCTTGAATTGCTCGGGGATCGAGGCCTGCTGATACGGCAGGTTCGACATCAGCTGCTTGTCGCGGGCATTCCAGCCGGCCGAGCTCGACGGCTCGATCGTCTCCTGCATGCAGCCGCCGAGGGTGATTCCGGCCAGTCCGATAATCACCAAAGCAATCGAACGCATTGCCATCACTCGCCACCCAATCCGTCCGCCCAAAGCCGCCCCGGCCAAATTCAAGAATCCAGATACTAAAACCGCCGCGGCGCTTGCCAGACGTTACGTTGCTCTGACCGTCAGGTACCTGGGAACTGTTGCAAGAATGCCGCAGTTTCCTCTGTGTACGCGTGGATAAAGTCATCCAGACACCAGTCAGGATGACCGGACGCATCCAGTATGAGGCGGAGAAATTAAACGAGGGTTTACCACGAACTGCGCAGGTAGCCGTTGCGGCAGGGACCAGACGGAAATGTCACGGCGAGGCACGAATTGTCGCCCATTTCCGCCGCACTCCTCGCTCAAAAGCTGATCATCGCTTCAACGCGATGGGAAAACACAACGGGCAAATACAAGGGAATGGGGTTTTGCATGACAAGTATCGCCGCCGAATTGGCCAAAAAGGCCGGTCAAAAGACCATGGCTCGCAAGAATCCGGGCGAAATGCTCGACCAGCGCTACCGCCAGATCGGGATACAGGCCGTCGCTGCGGCCGCGCGCTATCATGGTACGGCAAAGAACCCGGCTTATGCGCCGGTTTCGGCCAAATGGTACGAGCACGACGTCGCCTAGAGCGCAATCGGAAGACCGGTTGCCACTTTTCCGGATCATGCTCTAAGCGGCGCTCAAAAATTGATCTGCGGCCGGTTTCGATCGGCGAAAAGGGGACCAAGCGTCCCCTTTTTTGTTTCTCCGCCGCGCTTTGCGACGTGCTTAGTTGCCGGCGGTAACCTGCGGCTGCGGTGCGGGCGGCGGCTCGCGCGTGAGCCAAACCTCCAAGGCCGCCAGCGTCGCGACCATGATGCCGATTGCGACATCAATGGTCATCGCGTCGCTGTTCTGGAAGCCGAGAAGCCAGGGTAAGGCGATCAGAATGAGGCCGGCGGCCAGGTTGAGCCATTCTTCCCACACCGCAAAAGCCGCAATCGCGGCAATCGACAGGACCGCCATGATCAGGCCAACGACCGACGCGGTTTGCCATTGCGCGCCGGTGGAAAGACCGAATAGCCATGGTGAGAAGAAGAGGAGGCCGGCAAGGATGAGGTTGACCACGTCGCAGAGCCGCGGGCTCGACCACTCGTCCATGTTTTCCTCCACACCGGCGCTGTGAAAACCACAAGGACCCGCCTTTGGTTCCGAGCTCACGTTGCCGCATCGCCAAGAAAGACAAGAAAGAGGGGGGCGTGGCGCCCATGCAACACGTGACCGGAAGATCCAGGCGAGCCTGATGGACGACTTCTCCAAAGCCGAGATCGAAGCGGGCCGCCGGCTGTTTGCCGGCGCGTGGGACTTCCTGTCAGCGGCGTCCTCGCTGGATACGCTGCCGCCGATGGCCGGGCCGGAAATCGCCTTCGCCGGCCGCTCCAATGTCGGCAAATCCTCGCTGATCAATGCACTAACCGGGCGCAAGGCGCTGGCGCGCACCTCGAACACCCCCGGGCGGACCCAGGAATTGATCTTTTTCGGCGGACCCGAGCGGCTCGTCCTGGTCGATATGCCGGGTTACGGCTATGCCGCAACGGCCAAAAGCAAGGTCAGTGCCTGGACGCGGCTCATTCACGACTATCTGCGCGGCCGCGCGACGCTGGCCCGCGTCTATGTCCTCATCGATGCGCGCCACGGCCTCAAAGACACCGATGACAGCATTCTCGACACACTCGGCAAAGCCGCCGTCAGCCACGAGATCGTGCTCACGAAATGCGACCAGGTCGGCGAAGCCGAGCTTTGCGAACGGATCGAAGAGATCAAGGCGGCCGTACGGAAACGGCCGGCGGCATTTCCCGATCTGATCGCGACCTCGTCGCATGGCGGTGCCGGCATCGCGCAATTGCGTGCGGCCGTGGCGCGGCTTTTCGCCGAGCGGGGCCGGTAGATAGGGCCAGTTTTTGGCCTGTCATTGTCGCGCAGCCGTCACGCAGCTAGATAGACTGCGCCGATTGCCGGGAAAGATGAATGCAATGAGCACAGACGAAACGATCCGCCCCGAGGTGCAGGCCCGCATCCTCTCCGAAGCGCTGCCCTATATGCAGCGCTACGACGAGGAAATCGTCGTCGTGAAATACGGCGGCCACGCCATGGGCGAGGAGAATATGGCGCGCCAATTCGCCCGCGACATCGTGCTGCTGGAGCAGACCGCGATCAATCCGGTGGTCGTGCATGGCGGCGGCCCGCAGATCGAGGCCATGCTCAAGCGCGTCGGCGTGCAGTCGCAGTTCACCGCCGGCCTGCGCATCACCGACGCAGCGACGCTCGAAATCGTCGAGATGGTGCTGGCCGGCTCGATCAACAAACAGATGGTCGGCTACATCAACGAGGCCGGCGGCAAGGCCGTGGGCCTCAGCGGCAAGGACGCCAATATGGTGATCGCGCGCAAGCTGACGCGCACCGTCGTCGACCCGGGCTCGGAGATCGAGCGCGTGGTCGATCTCGGCTTCGTCGGCGAGCCGGAGAAGGTCAACACCATGGTGCTCGACCAGATTCTCGGCCGCGAGCTTATTCCGGTGCTGGCGCCGGTCGCCGCCGCCGCGAACGGCGGCACCTTCAACGTCAATGCCGACACATTCGCCGGCGCCATTGCCGGCGCGCTCAAGGCCAAACGCTTCTTGCTCTTGACCGACGTGCCGGGCGTGCTCGACAAATCGAAGACCCTGATCAAGGAACTGTCGGTCGACGACGCGCGGCGCCTCATCGCCGACGGCACCATTTCCGGCGGCATGATCCCCAAAGTCGAGACCTGTATCGACGCGCTCGAACGCGGCGTCGAAGGCGTGGTGATCCTCGACGGCAAGGTGCCGCATGCGGTGCTGCTCGAATTGTTCACCGAACTCGGCGCCGGCACGCTCATCCATAACTAGGCCGCGGTCCCGACAGGGGTCGCCAACGAGAACAACAAACTAGAAAAGCATATGGGCGGACACGACTCGGGGCCACGACCGGAATCCGCCGCGGCCCAAACCGTAGCGCCGCACTTTCTGCTTCCGCTCGCTCCCGGCATCGCCGCGGGCCTATCGCTCGGCATTTCCGACGTCTTGTCGAAGATCGTATTGGGATCGGGCGCCGACGTGCTCTCCATGCTGGCGTTCCGCAGCGTGGTCGGCCTGGTCTTCGTCGCGACCTGGCTGCGCTTCGGCAAGAAGCCCACGGCCGACGCCCGCGTGCGCTTTATCTCAATGGCTATCGGCGTCATGTTCGCCGGCCTCATCTATTGTCTGTTCAAGGCCATCGAGGCGGTCGATGTGTCGACTGCGATCCTGTCCTATTTCACTTATCCGGTGCTGACGGGGATCGCAGCTTCGCTGTTGCGCATCGAGCCGTTGCGCTGGAAGGGCGCGCTCTGCGCCGTCGCCGCCTTTGCCGGATTAGCCATCATGATCGGCGCGCATCCAGCGGGATTGGCGGCGGCCGGTGTCGCCTATGGGATCGGCGCCGGTTGCTGGCGCGTCGCCGTTCTTCTCACCACGCGCGCTTATCTGGTCGGCGCCGATGCGCGGCTGACCACTTGGTATTCGATGATTTCCTCGACCGCGATATTCATTGCGGTTTCGCTTGTCGTGCGAAACTGGAATATGCCGCAGACCGGCATCGGCTGGACCTCTCTGATCGTGATGAGTCTCGCAACGACATCCGGCATCCTCTTGATCTTCATCTCGACGATGCGCATCGGACCGTTTCGCACGGCGCTCATTCTCAATCTCGAGCCGCTGACGGCGACCGTTCTCAGCGCGCTTGTCCTCGGCGACGCGATGACGCCGCTCCAGGGGCTGGGCAGCGCCATCATGCTCGGCGCGCTGGTCGCGTTCCAAATGCTGCGCTGACGCGGGCACTTGCTACGCTGACGCGGTCTTGCGCTAAAAGGCGCTTTACAGCGCCGCCGTGACGTTCTGTAATCGAAAAAACAGGACGTCGGAGGAAACGTATGAGCGATCAAGGCGGCGCCGTTGCGCCTCGATGCGATGAATCAGGCCGAAACACTTCCGGCAAATGGTCGTTCAGCTGCGGCTGCCATGCGTCGCGCCGGCAATTCCTGGCAAGCGCCGCGGCGGTCGGCGCGGCGGTCATACTGCCGGGGACGAAGACGCCGGCGCAGGCCGCGCCGGACAAGATCATCGATACGCATCACCACTTTTACCCGCCGGCCTATCAGAAGGCCTGGTCCGATTGGGAGGACCAGCGCAAGATTCCGCATTTCGGCGTGCAGCTGTCCTGGACGCGCGAGGCCGACATCGAGGCAATGGACAAGAACGGCATCACCACCAGCATCCTGTCGCTCGCATCGACGCCCGGCGTGTGGTTCGACACCGATGCCAAGGCGGCGCATGACATGGCGCGGCAATGCTGCGACTTCGCGGCCGAGATGGTGCAAAGCAAACCCGGCCGCTACGGGCTGTTCGCGCCGCTGTCGATGCTCGATGCCGATGCCACGCTCAAAGAGATCGAATACGCCTTCGACACGCTAAAGGCCGATGGCGTCAATCTGCAAACCAATTATGGAGACAAGTGGCTCGGCGATGCCGCCTACAAGCCGATCCTCGAAGAGCTCAACCGCCGCAAAGCCGTCGTCTACGTGCATCCGCTGGTCGCAAGCTGCTGCGGCCGTCTGAGCGTCGGCACGTTCCCCGCCGTGATCGAAGTGCCGCACGACACGACGCGTACCGTCACGAGCTTGCTGTTGAGCGGCACCTTCGCGAAGCTGCGCGACATCAAATGGCTGTTCTCGCATGCCGGCGGCACGGTGCCGTTCCTCGCCGGGCGCATCGAGGCCTTCTACGACCAGAAGGCGCGCGCCCCGGGCGGTTTCGCGCCTGACGGGATCGAAGCCGAATTGCGCCGCCTTTATTATGACACGGCGAATGCAACCCATCCGGCGGCGATTGCAGCGCTGACGAGCCTCGTGCCGTTCTCGCAGATCACCTACGGCACCGATTATCCCTATTTCCCGCTCGATCAGATCGAAAGCCTCAAGCGGCTCAATCTTGGGGCCGACAATCTCGCGGCCATCGCGTCCGGCAATGCGGCACGCCTGTTGCCGCGCCTGAATGCCTAAGCGAACAATCGCTTAGGCACGGTTTAGATGCCGGCTGAGCCGTCGCTTAAGTCCGCTTAAGACTTGAGCAACTTTAAAATATGACACTTTTGTCGCCACGAACCGGCGCAGCCGGCGGAGCGCGACATGCCGCAAAGTTCAATTGCAGTTGATCTTAAGCGCTCGGCCGTGTCACAAACTCGGCCAGTTTCGCGCCCACGATTCGCCGGGTATCCACGAAACATGCATGTACTGAAGTCGTGAGGTTGGAACCATGCGCGGGTTCCACAACAGTTCGTTCGATCCTCAGACGCTCGTCGTATTGGAAGCCGCCTTTGACGAAGCGTGGCTGACGCTGAAAGCAATCGGCAACACGACGGTGAAGCCGGACGAATTGGCGCGCAGCGTGCTGCGGCTCGCCATGGAAGGCGAGCGTGATCCGGTCGCTTTGCACGACGGCGCGCTTTCGGGCCTGGTCCCCTCGACCGCATGGCGCGAGGCGGGCTAGACTTTGATCCAATTCAACTGAAATGGCTGAACAGTCCGCCCGCGGTTTGCATGAACCCGGTTTCAACAACATTGAAGCCTTCAAGCGCGTTGCGACCTGGGTCTTCGATCTCGACAACACGCTCTACCCGCATCATCTCAATCTTTGGCAGCAAGTCGATGTGCGCATCCGCGACTACATCGTCGGTCTGCTCAAGGTCACGCATGACGAAGCGTTCCGCCTGCAAAAAGATTACTACAAGCGCTACGGCACGACGCTGCGCGGACTGATGAAAGAGCACGGGCTTAAGCCGGACGAGTTCCTCGAGATCGTGCATCGGATCGATTACTCGCCGCTGACGCCAAATCCCGCGCTCGGCTCGGCCATCGAGGAACTGCCGGGACGGAAGCTCATCCTGACCAACGGCACGCGCAATCACGCCGACGAAGTGCTGCGGCGGCTCGGCATCGACAAGCATTTCGAAGACATTTTCGACATCAAGGCGGCGGAGCTCGAGCCGAAGCCGAATGCCGCGGTCTATGAGCGCTTCCTCGTCGCGCCACGAGGTCGATCCGAAGAAGGCCGTGCTGTTCGAGGATCTCGCCCGCAATCTCGAAGTGCCGCACGCGCTCGGCATGACCACGGTGCTGGTCGTGCCGCAAGGCGCGCGCGTCGTGCTGCGCGAAGACTGGGAGCTGACCGGCCGCGACGCGCCGCATGTCGACCATGTGACCGACGATCTCGCCGGCTTTTTGCGCGGCATTGCCGCGGTTCTGACGCCAACTTGACATCGCGGCCCCCGGCCCCGACAAACCGCTAGAGCATGATCCCGAAAAGTGGAAGCCGGTTTTCGGAAAAGATCATGCTCAAACGAAAATCTAGGGGCAACTTCTTCAGGTTACTTTCATGTCGTCAGCCGGGACTGCGGACCAACTTGCCGAGACCATCGACTTAGCTTTTGAGCGGCGCGACCAGATCGGCCCGACCACCAAAGGCGAAGTCCGCGACGCCGTCGAACAGGCGCTCGATCTGCTCGACCGCGGCACAGCGCGCGTCGCCGAACGCACGCCGGACGGTAGCTGGCGCGTCAATCAATGGCTGAAGAAAGCGGTGCTGTTGTCGTTTCGGTTAAACGACATGACCGTCATTCCCGGCGGACCGGGCCAAGCGGTGTGGTGGGACAAAGTGGCGTCGAAATTCGACGGCTGGGGCGACAATAGCTTTCGCAGCGCCGGCTTTCGCGCCGTGCCCGGCTGCGTGGTGCGCCGCTCCGCCTATATCGCGCCCGGCGTGGTGCTGATGCCGTCCTTCGTCAATCTCGGCGCCTATGTCGATTCCGGCACCATGATCGACACCTGGGCGACCGTCGGCTCCTGCGCGCAGATCGGCAAGAACTGTCACATCTCCGGCGGCGCCGGCATCGGCGGCGTGCTCGAGCCGCTGCAGGCCGGCCCCGTCATCATCGAGGACAATTGTTTCGTCGGCGCGCGCTCCGAAGTCGCCGAAGGCGTCGTCGTGCGCGAAGGCGCGGTGCTGTCGATGGGCGTCTTTCTCGGCGCCTCGACCAAGATCGTCGACCGCGACTCCGGCGAGATTCTGCAAGGCGAAGTGCCGCCCTATTCCGTGGTCGTGCCGGGCACGCTTGCCGGCAAGCCGAACAAGACGGGCGCGGCAGCGCCGGGGCTTTATTGCGCCGTCATCGTCAAGCGCGTCGACGAGAAGACCCGCGCCAAGACCAGCATCAACGAACTGCTGCGAGATTGAGAGCCGCCAGATCTTCGTGCCGTTTGGATTGGGCTTCGGATTAGACTTTGGATTAGACTTTCATGGACTGGGCCTTTCTCTACCTCGACTTTGAAGGCCGCATCGGCCGCAAGACGTTCTGGATCGCGATCGCGATCCTGACCGTCGCCGAGATAGCCGTTCATTTCATCGCCGAGCAGATCCAGGGCGACCGGCTCAGCGCCATTGTCGATCTGGCCTGCACCTATCCGGAATTCGCGGTCGCGGTGAAGCGCGCCCACGACCGCAACATGCCGCTGGTGTTTCTGATCGCGTTCTTCGGCGCCAGCGCGTTTCTCGATCTGCTCACGGTTCTGGAAATGACCGGCACCGAAGAAGAGCCGAGCAGCGTCTCGGTGCTGATTGCCGTGCCGTTTTCGATCCTGGCGCTGTTCCTACTGGTCGAACTCGGCTTCCGCAAAGGCGTTGACGGTCCGAACCAATATGGGCCCGACCCGCTCGGCACAGTGTGAAGTGGTTTGAGGCGGAGAATGACCGCAGACCCCATTGCCATCGCCCGCGATCTGATCCGCTGCCGTTCCGTCACGCCGGAAGACGGCGGCGCGCTCAGCTTTTTGCAGGGGCTCTTGGAGCAATCAGGCTTTACGGTGCACCGCACGATCTTCACCGAGGCCGGCACCGCGCCGATCGATAATCTCTATGCGCGCATCGGCCTCGCCAAGCCGAACCTGCTGTTTGCCGGGCACACCGACGTCGTGCCGGCGGGCAACGAGGCGACGTGGTCGCATCCGCCCTTTGCCGGCGAGGTCGAAGACGACATGCTCTACGGCCGCGGCGCCGTCGACATGAAAGGCGGCATCGCCTGTTTCGTCGCGGCAGCGCTCGATTATCTGGGATCCAATGGCGGCAAGCCGAAAGGCTCGATCTCGCTCCTCATTACCGGCGACGAGGAGAGCGTCGCCGTCAACGGCACCATCAAGATTCTGCAATGGGCCGCCGCGCGCAGCGAGACATTCGATCATTGCATCCTCGGCGAGCCGAGCAATGTGGCAACGGTCGGCGACACCATCAAGGCCGGGCGGCGCGGCTCGCTCAACGGCACGCTCGTCGTCACCGGCAAGCAAGGCCACGTCGCTTATCCCGAGCGCGCCGACAATCCGGTGCGCGGCCTGGTGACACTGATGACTGCTTTGCAGGTGCCGCTCGACGACGGCAGCGCACAGTTCACGCCGTCAAATCTCGAATTCACCTCGATCGATATCGGCAATCCGACCGTCAATCTTATTCCCGGCGAGGCGCGCGCGCGTTTCAACATCCGCTACAACGACCGTCACAGTCTCGACACGCTCAAAGCGCTGATCGAAGCGCGCGCCAAAACGGCGGCGGAGGGGCGCATCCGCCATGCGTTCGAATGGCAGCCGTCGAACGCGGATGTTTTCGTCACCAAGCCGGGGCCGTTCACCGATCTTGCGGTCGCCGCCATCGCCGAAGTCACCGGCCATAAGCCGCAACTCTCCACGAGCGGCGGCACGTCGGATGCGCGCTTCATCAAGGATTATTGCCCGGTGCTCGAATTCGGCCTGGTCGGGCAAACCATGCACGCGGTCGACGAGCGCACGCCGGTTGCCGACCTCGTCACGCTGACGGCGGTCTATCGCCGCATCATTGAGAAGTATTTCGCCTAGCTCTCGCGCGCAGCAATGACCTGATCCGCCGCCGCGACACCGGTCAGATAGCCGCCATGCGCGGTTGAAAAATCGTGTGGCGAGCACGCTTCGCCGGCAAAGAACAGCCGGTTGTCGATCGGCTCGGCAAGCGTCTGCCGGCAATCGGCGAAGCCCGGCAGCGCAAAGGAATACGAGCCGAGCGCAAACGGATCGTGCGCCCAGCAATGAACCTGAATTGGTTTCAAGCGGCGGCCAAAATCGCTGCCGAATAGTCCGACAAGCTCGGACACGGCGAAGTCGAAGAACGCGCCGTCGCCGTTGCCTTCAAGCTCGGCGGCGAGTCCGCCGGCGAAATAGGCCTCGATCATCGGCCGCCCGAACGGCCTCAAGTGATAGCCGCCGGTGCCTTTGCGATCGGTGCGCCCGAACAGCCGGGTTTCCTTCTCAAATTCTTCCGCGCCGTCGAGCGACATGAACAGCTTGTCGGCGAGCCCGAGCGGCAGACCGCGCGCCGCCGCGATTTTTGCCGGCAGTGCGGGCGAAAACGCAATCCGTTCGGCGGCGAGCACCGCGCTCGGTATGGTCACGATGACCTGATCGGCCATCACCGCGCCCTTGCTTGTTTCAATGCGCAATCTTTGGCCGCGATGATCGATGGCCGTGACCGGACAATCGAGCATTTTGGGCACATCCGCGGCGTAATCGCTGATGAGCGCGCCATAGCCTTTGAAGACGCGGTAATTGACGCCCAAATCCTCGTAGCGCTCGAAATCCTTCACCGACAACCGGTCGAGATCGCCGCCGCTGATATAAGTCCCGACGGAATTGATCAGGCCGTTCCAGCGATTGCCGGGTTCGAGGAGGCTCGCCGCGGCGACGTCGGTGTTGCCCTGCGCGGCTTCTTCCAGCCGCGCGAAGAATTCGCCGATAGCATTTTGAAAGTCGTTTTGCTCGGCGCGCGGGAAACCGAATTCGAGCGTTCCGCGCTGCCAGGGCGGCGGCGTTTTGTCGATCAAAGCCCCCTCTTCTTCCGCGACGCGCACCCACGGATTGCGATCGGCGGAATGCAGCCAGCCGCAGCCGAGGTCGAGGGTAAAGCCGGAAGGATCGGTCACGGTATAGGCGCGGCCGCCGAGGCGCGCCCGCGCTTCGATCAGAAGGCAGTCGACAGACGCCCGGCGAAGCCGCTTGGCGGCCGCAACTCCGGCCGCACCGCCGCCGACAACGACGACTTCGACATCACTCTCCGGCATCACCAATCCATCGGCGCTTCGTTCGCCTCAGACCAAGAGCTAATAGTCCACCCGCACCAGATAAAGCCCGTGCGGCGGCGCGACCTGACCGCAACGGGCGCGGTCGCGCGCCGCGAGCGCGTCGGCAAGATCGCCGATGCTCCATTTGCCTTCGCCGACATGAACGAGCGAGCCGACCATCGAGCGCACCTGATGCTGCAGGAACGAGCGCGCCGAGGCGGTGACACACACATCGTCGCCGTCGCGGACGACGTCGAGACGGTCGAGCGTTTTCTCCGGCGATTTCGCCTGGCATTCGGTCGAGCGGAACGTCGTGAAATCATGCTTGCCGATGAGCTTTTGCGCGGCGGTGTGCATCGCGTCACAGTCGAGCACCCGTGGCACGCGCCAGGCGAGATTCTGATCGAGAGTGAGATCAGCGCGGCGATTGACGATGCGATAGAGATAATGCCGCTTGATGGCGGAGAACCGCGCATCGAAATCCGCCGCGACTTGCTCGGCTTTGAGGACTGCGACCGGCTGCGGGCGCAAATGAAAATTGATCGCGTCGCGCACCCGCTCGACATCCCAAACCTTCCCGAGATCGATATGCGCGACCTGGCCGAGCGCATGCACGCCGGTATCGGTGCGGCCGGCGCCGGACACGATGAGGCGCTCGCCAGCAAAAGCGGCGATGGCGTCGGTGAGCACGCCTTGCACCGAAACGCCGTTGTCCTGTTGCTGCCAGCCGACAAAACTCGTGCCGTCATATTCGATGGTGAGCTTGTAGCGGGGCATGCGCGCGCTCAGTTCAGCACGGTAGCGCGCGCAATCGGCGTGCCGCGCAAGAATTCGTCCGCCTGCATCGGTTGCTTGCCGGCGCGCTGCAATTCGACAAGCCGCACCGCGCCCTCGCCGCAGGCAATCGTGAGTTTATCGTCGAGCACCGCACCGGGGGCGCCTTTACCATCGCCTTTGGTGGTGCGCAAAACCTTGACGCGGCCGGCGCCTGAAAGCTCGAACCAGGCGCCGGGAAACGGCGACAGGCCGCGGCAATGGTCGTGGACTTTATGCCACGGCTTCCCCCAGTCGATCCGCGTCTCACTCTTGTCGATCTTGGTCGCGTAGGTCGCGCCATCGGCCGCCTGCGGCGTCAATTGCAGCGTGCCGCGCTCGATCGCGCCAAGCGCGACCACCATCAGCTTGGCGCCGAGCGGGGCGAGCATGTCGTGCAATTCGCCAGTCGCCATGTCGGCAGAGATTGTCACGCGCTCAGCCATGGCGATGGGCCCGGTGTCGAGACCTTCGTCCATCTTCATCGCCATCACGCCGGTCTCGCGATCGCCGGCCATGATGGCGCGATGGATGGGAGCGGCACCGCGCCAGCGCGGCAAGAGCGAAGCGTGCAGGTTGAAACAGCCAAGCGGAAAAACGTCGAGGATCGTCTTCGGCAAGATCAAGCCGTAAGCGACAACAACGGCAGCGTCGGCGCCATGCGCGCGCATGGCTTCGGCGGCGTCCGCGCCTTTCAGCGACTTCGGCGTAAAGAGCGGCAGCTTGAACCGCTCGGCCTCGCGCGCGACGGGGCTCAGCCGTTCCGCCATGCCGCGCCCGGCCGGCTGCGCCGCACGCGTATAAACGGCAGCAACATCATGACCGGAGCCGACAATTTCGAGAAGCGTGGGCACGGCGAAATCCGGCGTGCCCATGAACACCAGCCGCAAAGCCAATTAGGCCTCCTGCTTCTTGGAGGCCTCGTTCTTTGCTTCGCTCTTTGATTCGTTTTTGGCAGCCTTGGTAAATTTCTTGATCACGCGGTCGCGCTTAAGCTTCGACAGATAGTCGATGAACAAGACGCCGTTGGTGTGATCGATTTCGTGCTGCAGGCAGGTCGCGAGCAGGCCCTTGGCGGTGATTTCGTGGCTCTTGCCGTCGAGGCCCATATATTTGACCTTCACCTCGGCCGGCCGTTCGACCTCCTCGTAATATTCCGGGATCGACAGGCAGCCTTCCTCGTATGTGGCCTTCTCGTCCGATGTCCAGGTGACCTCGGGATTGATGAACACAAGCGGCTTTAAGTCGTCCTCTTTCTTCGACAGGTCCATGGTGACGACGCGCTTGGCGATGCCGAGCTGGACCGCCGCGAGCCCGATGCCGGGCGCGTCATACATGGTCTCGAACATGTCATCGACCAGCTTCTTGATGCCGGCGTCGATCTTTTGGATCGGCTCCGACTTCAGCCGCAGCCGTTTGTCGGGAAGCTTGATGATGTCGCGGACAGCCATTGTCTTTCCAAAGCGTCTGGCGGGCCAAAGCGCCTCGCGGCGATGTAAGGCGTGGACAAAGCGGGGTCAATGTATGCGATCTGGGGGCCTGTTCCATTGCGCGTTCGGCCGCGAGAAGGTATGACCGTTCGCTCTTCGTTCTAGGCCTCGATTCGCCAAAAGGGACGTTCGATGATCGAGCGCTTGCCGCCCATTTCCGCCCCGGACGCCATGATGGCCGCCATCATCGCCGCCATGGCGCTTAGCGGCATGGCGCTCATCGCGCTCGCCGTTCTGTTGTGGCGGACGCGCCGTCGCCCCGACCCGCAGGCCGCCATCATGGCCGAACTGACGCGGGCGCAGGCCGATGCCGCGGCGCGGCTTGAAGCCATGATCCGCATGGTCGGCGACCGGCAGTCGCAGCTTCAGCTCGCGGTCAATGACCGGCTCAATTCGGTCTCGCACCGGCTCGGCAATTCCATGGAAAAGACCAAGCTGAGCACGACCGAGAATCTGCAAAAGCTCAATGAGCGGCTTGCGGTCATCGACAGCGCGCAGAAGAACATCACCCAGCTCGCCACCCAGGTGACCTCGCTGCAGAGCGTGCTGGCGAACAAGCAATCGCGCGGCGCCTTCGGCCAGGCGCGCATGGAAGCGATCGTGCAAGACGGCCTGCCCAAGGGCACCTATGCCTTCCAGCATACGCTGTCGAACCGCACCCGTCCGGACTGCTGCGTGTTCCTGCCGGACAACCGGCTCCTCGTCATCGACGCGAAATTCCCGCTCGAAGGCGTCACCGCTTTTCGCGACGCCAAGAGCGACGACGAACGCAAATTCGCAGCCCAGCGCCTGCGCACGGATGTCAGCAAGCACATCGCCGATATCGCGGAAAAATATTCGATCCCGGGCGAGACCCAGGAACTCGCGCTGCTGTTCGTGCCGTCGGAATCGGTCTACGCGGAAATCTATGACGGCTTCGACGATCTGGTGCAGAAGGCCTATCGGGCGCGCGTGGTCTTGGTATCGCCGTCGCTCCTCATGCTCGCGATCGCCCTGGTGCAGCAGAGTCAGCGCGACGTCCGCATGCGCGAAGCGGCGGACCTCATTCGCGACGAAGTCGGCCGCCTGATGAAAGACGTCGGCTTGCTGGGCGATCGCGTGCGCAAGCTGCAAACCCATTTCAATCAATCGAACGAGGACATCCGGCAGTCGATCATTTCCATCGAGAAGATCGAAGGCCGCGGCGAGCGCATTCAGCAGGTCGAATTCGGCGGCGTGGAAGCGATCGGCACAGGGGCACTGAACTCTGGGGCGCTCAGCTCTGGGGCGCTCAGCTCTGGAGCGCTCGGCTCAGCGGCGCTCGGCTCGAATGTCATTGCGGCGCCGATCCCGCGCAAACTCGAAGCAGGCGAGTGACGGCGAATGGCGGTAACGCCCGAAGCCTCCAATAAAGCTGCAACTTCGCGTCCCTCTTTCGCCGACACGCTTGCCGTCTATCTCAAGCGGCGCGTTCTCATTGTCATGTTCCTCGGCTTCTCCTCGGGCCTGCCGCTGGCTTTGTCAGGCTCGACGCTCGCGATCTGGATGACCGAGGTCGGCATCAATCTCAAAACCATCGGCCTGTTCGCGCTGGTCGGCACGCCCTACACGATCAAGTTCCTGTGGGCGCCGCTGATCGATGCACTCAACGTGCCGCTGTTGTCGCGGCATTTCGGCCGGCGGCGCGGCTGGCTGCTGCTGTTGCAGGCCCTCTTGATCGCGGTGATCGTCTTTGTCGGCGTGTCCGATCCCGCCGTCTCGCCCTCCATTGTCGCGCTGGGCGTGCTGATGGTCGCGACCGTTTCGGCGACGCAGGACATCATTGTCGATGCGTTCCGGGTCGAAAGCCTCGACGAGAGCGAGCAGGCCGCCGGCATGGCGGCCTATGTCGCGGGCTATCGCATCGGCGCGCTGGTTTCGACCGCGGGCGCGCTGTTTCTGGTGAGCTGGTTCCAGACGTTCGGCCTCGATCACCACGCCGCCTGGCGCGCCGGCTATTTCGCCATGGCTGCATTGGTGCTGGTCGGAGTCGTGACCACGCTTGTGGCCGCCGAGCCGCCGCAATCCGCCAAAGCCGAAGCGACGCTCGAGCGTGAGAACGTGCTGCGCCGTCTCTATGACGCGGCGGTGGGGGCGTTCACGGAATTCTTTTCTTACAAATTGGCCTTTGTGGCCCTGGTCTTTGTCGTTCTATTCAAACTCACCGATGCGCTGTCCGGTGTGATGACGGCGCCGTTCGTGATCGATCTCGGGTTCTCACGCAACGAATATGCCGCCATCATCAAGGGCGTCGGTTTCGCGGCGACATTAATCGGCGGTTTCGCCGGCGGCTTTCTGGCGCGCGCGGTTTCGCTGCCGGCAAGTCTGTGCATCGGCGCCGTTGTGCAAGGGCTCGCCAATTTCGGCTTTTCCTTTCAGGCCGTGCTCGGCCACAATGCGGCTTGGCTGACTTTCGCCATCGTCTTGGAGAATTTCACCAGCGCGGTCGCGACCGTGATCTTCGTCGCCTATCTCTCGGCGCTGTGCCGCAATCCGCTGCATACCGCGACCCAATATGCGCTTCTGACCGCGCTCGCGGCGGTTGGCCGCACATATCTGTCCTCGGGAGCGGGCTACATCGTCACTGCCGTGGGCTGGGCGTGGTTCTTCGCGATTTGCGCGGTCGCCGGCGTGCCGGCGCTCGTTTTGCTCGCCTTCCTGCAACATCGCGGTCATTTTGACGGGCTATTACCGAACAGGAATGGCGGCGCCAAAGCCGCAACCTGACCGCGGAATTGTGGCATAAACCCTTGGTAATCCGCTCCTCTGCGCGGCCCGCTTCGTTCCGTGGGTCGCCTTCGCACCCGCAAAAAAGTCTTTTTGTAAGGTTCAGATCGCTATAATCCCTGTTGTCCTGTCGCGTCCCTCGAACCAGGCTGCCGGCCGTATCCATAGCAGTCCCTAGCGCAGCCCCGATCGAAACCCCGCATGGACACAATTCTCGTCAAGATTTTCGCGACCGCGCTGGCGCTGAGCGGGGTGACGACGCAGCCGCAGGCGGTGAAGACACATTTCGATCCGGCGCAGGATCAGGCCCAGGTCGTTCAGCTGTTGCGCGACGGCTGCGCCCATATGAAACAGGCCTTCGACATCGAATCCATCAATCTCGACGACCTGATCACCACCGCGATGGACGATCCGAAAGCGGCCGGCGACATCCAGGCGTTTCACGGCGTCAATTTCTCCGACCTCAACACCGCCTATCACCAGTTCTGCAAGAACGAGCCGATCGTCAGCCCGGTCGTCGATATCGGCCAGGTCATCGAGTTCTACAACAACGCGGCCGGCGACCTGCCGGACCAGACGCTGCTCAAGGGCAAGAAGCTGCCGAGCCTGACCAGTGTGCTCGACGGCAGCGGGGGGAATTTCGCCGACGTGTTCCAGCCGGGAAACCGGCGCATCTGGGTGCCGCTATCCGACGTTCCCGAATACGTGCAGCGGGCGTTCATCGCCGCCGAGGACCGCCGCTTCTACGAACATCACGGCGTCGACGAGCGCGGCATCATCCGCGCCTTCATCGGCGACATGGGTTCGAAGGGCCGGCCGCAGGGCGGCTCGACGATTACGCAACAGGTGGTGAAGCTTCTTCTGGTCGGCGAGGACGTGACCTATGAGCGCAAGATCCGCGAGATGATCGTGGCGTCGCGGCTCGAAACGACGCTGACTAAGAAGGAAATTCTCGAACTCTATATGAATTCCGCCTATCTCGGCCGCGGCTCGTGGGGCGTCGAGATGGCGGCGCATAGCTATTTCGGCAAAACGGCGAAGGACCTCACGCCGGCCGAAGGCGCCATGCTGGCGGGCATGCTCAAGGGACCGAATTTCTACAATCCCGACCGCCATCCCGATCGCGCCAAGGATCGCCTGGGCTACGTGCTCGGCCGCATGCAGGAAGACGGCGTGATCACGCCTGCGCAAAAAGACGAGTCGCTCGCTACGCCGCCCAAGCTCATCGCTTACACATTCCCGCACCGCGACTCGGGCTTCAACTTTGTCGACTTCCTCGGCCGCGAGGCCAAGACCGATGGCGTCGCTAACCTGACGGCGGATTCCTACACCGTGCACTCGACCATCAATAAGCAATTGCAGCGCGATGCCGAAACGGCGCTGCAAGAAGGTCTGGCGCATTACGAGATGGCGATGGGGCGCGTCCAGTTCCGCGGCCCCGAAGCGAATATCGCCGACGCGGTGCAGAAGAAAGCCGCCGGCAGCCAGAGCAATACGCCCTATTGGCAGCAAGCGCTGCAATCGGCACAATTACCGCTCTATGACGTGCATTGGACGCCCGTCGTGGTGCTGCAAAAGGGCAGCGGCCAAAATGGCGGCAATGACGCGATCCGCGTCGGCCTGCCCGACGGACGCATCGTATCGCTGAGCGGCGTAAGCTCGCAGATCCGGCGCAGCCTCAATCTTTACGACGTGGTCTATGCCAATGTTGTTGAGAGCCGAGGCGGCGAAGCCAAGCGGGCCGACATCAAGAGCGCGAAGAACGCGCCCAAAAATGGCGTCAAGAATGCCGACAAGAATCCCGAACCTGCGAAGCCCGCAACCGGCGGCGCGGTCGCGCAATTGCGCGTACGGCCGACGGTGGAAGGCGCGACTTTGGTGTTGGAGAACAAGACCGGCCGCATTCTGGCGATGGCCGGAAGCTTCTCCTATCCGATGAGCCAGCTCAATCGCGCCGCGCAAACCGCGCGCCAGCCCGGCTCGGCGATGAAGCCGCTGACCTATCTGACGGCGCTGGCGCACGGGCTGCAGCCGAACACGCTCGTTCTCAACCAGCCGATCACGCTGCCGCCGATCGGGGCTGCCAATAGCGGCCGCGAGGTGATCGCGCGCGAATACGGCGGCACCGCGCGTCCGGAGGATTTCTGGTCGCCGCGCAATGCCGACTACAATGAAGGCGGCGTCTATACGATGCGGCGCGGCCTGGAGAATTCGGTCAATGTCGTCACCGCGCATATTCTCGACGGCGGTATCGATGCCGATCCGGCGCGCAGTCTCGACGAGGTTTGCGCAACCGCCATGGCCGCGAAGATCTATACGCAGTGCGTGCGCTATTATCCCTTCGTGCTCGGCGCGCAGCCGGTGCGGATGATCGACATCGCGGCCTTCTACGCCGCGGTCGCCAATGAAGGCGCGCTGCCGACGCCGCACGGCATCGACTCGATCGAACAGCACGGCAAGACGATCTATCAATATCCGACGACGCCGCTGCCGCGGATCGGCGCCGCCGACCCGGCCTCGTTCTATCAGCTCAAGACCATGCTCCAAGGCGTCGTGGCGCGCGGCACCGCCCGCGCCATCGGCGGACTGTCGACTTATGTCGCCGGCAAGACCGGGACCACCGAGGACGCCGTCGACGGCTGGTTCATCGGCTTCACCAATGACGTCACCGTCGCGGTCTGGGTCGGCTATGACAATGGCGACGGCAAGCGGCGCTCGCTCGGCTCCAACGAGACCGGCGCGCGGGTGGCGCTGCCGATCTTCCAGCCGATCATCGAAGCGATCTGGGCCGAGCACATCGCGCCGAAAGTGCCGCTCGCCGGGCCGTCGCCCGAGGCCAGGCGCGATCTGGTCGATATTCCGATCGATTACGTGAGCGGCAACCGCATCGGCGGCAACAATAGCAATAGCGGCGGCAACGGCTTTTGGGGCGCCTTCGGCAATGCCGCCGCCAATAATGCACCCGCGAGCGGCAACGCCTTCATCGAGCACTTCAAGCGCGGCCCGGACGGGCAGGTCGCCGACACCCAATACCAGATCGTCAATCAGGCGGACGCCTATGCCTCCACCAACCAGGGCCAGTCGGACGACGACGGCGGGAACAACTGGTTCTTCGGCGCCTTCTCCAATGGCGGCAATCGAGGCAACGGCCAGTGGATCGGGCGCTCCTATTATCCAAACCAGGGCTGGCAGGCGCCGCAAGCCCCGCAACAGCCTCAGCCGCGCGGCTTTTTCCAGCCCTGGAGCTGGAGCGACAACCCGCCGGCGCCGGTGCCGGCGCCGACGCAGCGCAGTCAAAATTCCTATGGCCGCCGCACCAACTGAGCTATTCGTCTAGACCTTGATCCAATTCAAGTGACCGGATCAAGGTCTAGATTCTTCGTTGGAGCACGATCTTTTCCGAAAACCGGTTTCCACTTTTCGGGATCATGCTCTAAAAGCCATTCCGGTCTAAAGCGATTCAATGAGACAATTGAGAATGTGGACGCGGCACGCCATCGTGCTCCTCGCTGTGCTTGGCGCATTGTGGGGCCTTTGCTCGGCCGCCTGCGCGCAGGACTTCACCATCCAGGACGTGAGCGACGCGCGCAAAACCGATGTCGCGGCGATCAAATCCGGCACCATCGCCTTCACCGATCATACCGGCACCAGCTCAGCCGACAGCGAAACCGCGCTCTTTCATTTCGATGACTGGGCCGACAAGCACCCGACCGAGAAGAAGTTTCTAGCGCTGTTTCCCGGCTATACCGAGCCGACCGATCCGAAAACCGTCAACGGCATCACCTCGCAGGTCCTCGAAAAACTCTACATGTACGTTGCCGAGGCGCGCTTTGTGGTCGACAAGGCGCCGGGCGCGATCGATCTGTCGCATTACGTGACGGTGGCGTTCCTGCAAAAGATCGATCCGGCGATCACCCACCAGCCGCTCGCGCCTTCCGATATCGGCCCGTTCAACGACGAGGCCGGCACCGGCAACGAAAATCCGGATCGTAAGTGGTGCACAGGACGTCCGGCCCTGATCTGCATCCAGTCGAGCTACAAGCTCGAGGGCAAGATTCCGATGGGAATTTTGCTCGTCAACAAATTGCGCGACGGCTCCAAGAAGGTCGCCGACCATATCGATTTTCAGAGCGAATTGTCGGCACTCGGCCCGGCCGATCTCGACCAGGCGAGCTTGCAGGAATTGACCACGTTGAATACGCCGGTCTCAGGCGTGCTCGAACAGGATCTGTTCTACGTCAACCAGATCATGAAATTCGGCAAATTCTTCGCCGTGTTTCAGGCCGATCCGAACGACGCCAACAAGACCGTCGTCACCGCCTTCATGTCGCTTGCCATCAAGGCGAGCGTACTCGACGAGAAGCGCGGCTACGAGAATATGCCGGTGCTGCGTAACCTGGTGCCGGCGCAGGTTCTGATGGGCCAATCGTCGTTCAATTCCGGCAGTTCGATCAGCGCCGGCCTGCCGGTCTATGCCAGGAATGAGATCAAGACCATTGCCGGCATTCTGGCGCACGATTCGAAGTAGTTTTCTCTCTCCATTTGGATCGAATGGATGTCCGATAATTGGGAATTCTGGATCGATCGCGGCGGCACCTTTACCGACGTGATCGGCCGGCGGCCGGACGGCGCGCTGGTCACGCACAAGCTCTTGTCCGAAAATCCCGAGGCCTATCGCGACGCGGCGGTGCACGGCATCCGCCATCTGCTCGGGCTCAAGCCCGGCAATGCGATCCCGAGCGACCGCATCGGCGCGGTGAAGATGGGCACGACGGTCGCCACCAATGCGCTCCTTGAGCGCAAAGGCGACCGCACGCTCCTTCTCATCACCAAGGGTTTCCGCGACGCGCTGCGCATCGGTTATCAGGCGCGGCCAAAGATCTTCGCCAAGCACATCATCAAGCCTGACATGCTCTACGAGCGCGTCGTCGAGGTCGACGAGCGCGTGCGCGCCGACGGCACGGTGGAGCGCGCGCTCGATCTCACCGCCGTGCGCGCAGAGCTTGAGCGCGCCAAGTCAGACGGCATCGATGCTGTCGCCGTCGTGCTGATGCACGCTTACCGCTACAACGGCCATGAACAGCGCGTCGCGGCGCTGGCGCGCGAACTCGGCTTTCCGCAAGTCTCGGCGAGCCACGAAGTCTCGCCGCTGATCAAGTTGGTCGGGCGCGGCGACACCACCGTGGTCGACAGCTACCTGTCGCCGATCCTGCGCCGCTACGTGGCGCAGGTGGCGAGCGAACTCAACGAGGAAGAAAGCGAGCCGTCCGAACAAACACGCCTGATGTTCATGATGTCGTCCGGCGGCCTCACCGCGGCGGAATTGTTCCGCGGCAAGGACGCGATCCTGTCGGGGCCGGCGGCCGGCGTCGTCGGCATGGCCGAGACTGGGCGCTCGGCGGGCTTTACCCGGCTGATCGGCTTCGACATGGGCGGCACCTCGACCGACGTGTCGCATTATGCCGGCGAATACGAGCGCGCCTTCGAGACCGAGGTCGCCGGCGTGCGCATGCGCGCGCCGATGATGCTCATTCACACGGTCGCGGCGGGCGGCGGCTCGATCCTGCATTTCGACGGCGCGCGGTTTCGCGTCGGCCCGGATTCCGCCGGCGCCAATCCGGGGCCGAAATGCTATCGCCGCGGCGGCCCGCTGGCGGTGACCGACGCCAATGTCATGGCCGGAAAACTCATTGCCGATTTCTTTCCAAAGATCTTTGGGCCGCAGCAGAACCAGGCGCTCGATGCCGACGCGGTGCGCACGGCCTTCACCGCCATGGCGAAGGAGATCGGCGACGCCCGCTCGCCCGAAGAAGTTGCCGACGGCTTCATCAAGATCGCCGTCGAGAACATGGCAAACGCGATTAAGAAAATTTCGGTGCAGCGCGGCTATGACGTGACGCGCTATGCGCTCAACTGCTTCGGCGGCGCCGGCGGCCAGCACGCTTGCTTGGTCGCCGATGCGCTCGGCATGACCAGCGTGCTGATCCATCCGCTGTCGTCGCTGCTCTCCGCCTATGGCATGGGCCTTGCCGATATCCGCAGCGTCCGGCAGCAGGCGATCGAAGAGCCGTTCGGCGCCAAGGCGCGCCAGTCGCTTGAAACCGTGGCGCGCCGGCTCGCCGGCGACGCGCTCGGCGAGGTTGCGGGCCAAGGCGTTGCCGTCAACAAGACCAAGCTGCATGTGCGCGCCCATATCCGTTACGCCGGAACCGATACGCCGCTGATCGTCGATGCCGGCACGTCGGTCGGACGCAGCAATGTCAAGCTCGTGTCGCTTGCGAAAATGAAATCCGCCTTCGAGCGCGCCCACAAAGGGCGGTTCGGCTTCATCGATCGCGGCAAGGACCTGGTGATCGAGGCGGTCTCGGTCGAGGCCGTCGGCGGCGGCGCGACTTTTGTGGAGAAGCCGCGCAAGACCACGCGGACCAAGCTGCCGGCGCCGGCGCGGCGCACGCGCTTCTTCTCCGGCGGCAAATGGCATCGCGCGCAGGTCTATACCCGCGATGTGCTGTTGCCGGGGCACAAGGTGAAGGGCCCGGCGATCATCATCGAGCCGCACCAAACCGTCGTCGTCGAACCCGGCTGGCAGGCGGCGCTGACGCCCAAGAATCATCTGGTGCTCAAGCGTGTGCAAAAGCTTGCCCGCACGCGCGCCATCGGCACCCATGCCGATCCGGTGATGCTCGAAGTGTTCAACAATCTGTTCATGTCGATCGCCGAGCAGATGGGCGTCGCGCTGCAGAACACCGCCTACTCCGTGAACATCAAGGAGCGGCTCGATTTCTCCTGCGCGGTGTTCGACGGCAACGGCTCGCTGGTTGCCAACGCGCCGCATATGCCGGTGCATCTCGGCTCGATGGACCGCGCGGTCGAGACCATCATTCGCGAGAACAAAGGCAAGATCCGCCCGAACGACGCTTACGCGATCAATGCGCCCTATAACGGCGGCACCCACCTGCCCGACATCACCATCTGCACGCCGGTCTTCGACGGCAAGAAGATCCTGTTCTGGGTCGCCTCGCGCGGCCACCACGCCGATGTCGGCGGTATTTCACCGGGCTCGATGTCGCCGAACGCGACCAATATCGAGCAGGAAGGCATCCTGTTCGACAATTTCAAGGTGGTCGATCGCGGCCGCTTCCGCGAGAAGGAGCTCTATGCGGCGCTGACCGACAACAAATATCCGGCGCGCAATCCGCTGCAGAACGTCAACGACATCAAGGCCCAGATCGCCGCCAACGAGATGGGCATCCACGAGCTGCGCAAGATGGTGCGCTATTTCACGCTGCCCGTGGCGCGCGCCTATATGCGGCACGTGCAGGACAATGCCGCCGAAAGCGTGCGCCGCGTCATCGATCGCCTGCACGACAGCGCCTTTGCGATCGAGACCGACCAGGGCAACACCATCAAAGTGCGCATCGCGGTCGACAAGAAGAAGCGCGAGGCCACCGTCGATTTCACCGGCACCAGTCCGCAGCTGAAGTCGAACTTCAACGCGCCCGAGCCGGTGACGCGGGCCGCAGTGCTCTACGTGTTCCGCGTCATGGTCGACGACGACATTCCGATGAATGCCGGCTGCCTGCGCCCGATCCGCATCGTCATTCCGAAACAATCCATGCTGTCGCCGGAATATCCGGCCGCGGTGGTCGCCGGCAATGTCGAAACCTCGCAAGAGGTGACCAACTGCCTGTTCGGCGCGCTCGGCGCCATGGCGGCGGCGCAAGGCACCATGAACAATCTCAATTTCGGCAATGCGCGCTACCAGTATTACGAGACGATCTGCTCCGGTTCGCCGGCCGGCCCCGGCTTCCCCGGCACCGACGCCGTGCATACCCACATGACCAATACCCGGCTCACCGATCCGGAAATTCTCGAATTCCGCTATCCGGTGCTGCTCGAAGACTTTCACATCCGCAAAGGCTCCGGCGGGCGCGGCCAGTGGAATGCCGGGGACGGCATCCGCCGCACCATCCGTTTTTTGGAAAAGATGGAATGCACGGTGCTGTCCGGCCACCGCCGCGTGCCGCCGTTCGGACTTGGAGGTGGCGGCGACGGCCAAGTCGGCGAGAATTCCGTGCGCCGTCACGGCGGCACGATGGAAAAACTCAAAGGCGCCGACGCCACCGTGATCGATGCCGGTGAAGCGATCATCATCCAGACGCCGACCGCGGGCGGTTACGGGAAGTCCTAAGTCCCAGACTCAGCGTGCCGGCGGTGTCACCGGCGTCTGGCGCATGACCGAATACTTCATGCTCGCCGTGCTGCCTTCCCAATAGAATTTGTAGTCGACGGCGACAGTCGCCCCGTCAGGCAGCGGCAGGACGGCGTTGCAGACGACTTCCTCCTTGGTGCTGGAAGCCGTTTTGATCGACTCGTAGCGCGTCGGCTCGAGTTGGTACTGTTTGAGCACGTCCGCCAGCGTGTGCTTAGCGCTGTCGGAATCGCATTCCGGCAGGAAGAGATGCGAGCGCAAGCCCGAATAAATGAATACACCCGCGACCGCGACGGCCGGGATGCCGATCAAGCGCAACGCAAAGCGATAAGGCCGCGGCCGCACTGGCGTCGACGTGGAACCCGACCAGCGCCGCGCGCGAATGGGGGCCGGCGGTTTTGAAGGAGGTTCGTCGCTCATGCGAGCGGCTTATCACACCGCTTTGACGATCTCTTCCGTCATTTTCTTGGCGTCGCCGAGCAGCATCATGGTGTTGTCGCGGTAGAACAGCGGGTTGTCGATGCCGGCATAGCCGGACGCCAGCGAGCGCTTGTTGAACATCACCGTACCGGCCTTCCACACTTGCAGCACCGGCATGCCGTAGATCGGCGATGTCGGGTCGTCTTCGGCCGCCGGATTGGTCACGTCGTTGGCGCCGATCACATAGGCGACGTCGGCCTGCGCGAATTCCGAATTGATATTTTCCAGTTCGAACACTTCGTCATAGGGCACATTGGCCTCGGCCAAGAGCACGTTCATGTGGCCCGGCATGCGGCCGGCGACCGGATGAATGGCGTAGCTGACATCGACGCCCTCGGCCTTGAGCTTGTCCGCCATTTCGCGGAGCGCATGCTGCGCCTGCGCCACCGCCATGCCGTAGCCCGGCACGATGATGACCTTGCCGGCGTTCTTGAGGATGAAGCCCGCGTCCTCGGCCGAGCCGATCTTGACCGGACGGTCGCCGGCGGCCGCGGCAGGGCCCGCCACTTCGCCGCCAAAGCCGCCGAGGATCACCGAGATGAACGAGCGGTTCATGCCCTTGCACATGATGTAGGACAGGATCGCGCCCGACGAGCCGACCAGCGCGCCGGTGATGATGAGCGCCGAATTGCCGAGCGTGAAACCGATGCCGGCCGCCGCCCAGCCGGAATAGGAATTGAGCATCGAGATCACGACCGGCATGTCGGCGCCGCCGATCGGGACGATGATCAAGATTCCGAGCAGAAACGACGCCGCGGCGATCAGCCAGAACGTGACGTGCTGCTGCGCCTCGAAGAACCAGACGACGAGCGCGACCAAAGCAACGGCGAGCGCGATATTGATGGCGTGGCGCGCGGGCAACAGGATCGGCTTCCCGCTCATGCGGCCGGAAAGCTTTAAGAACGCGATCACCGAGCCGGTAAAGGTAACGGCGCCGATGGCGACGCCGAGCGACATTTCGATCAGGCTCTGGCGATGGATCTCGCCTTCGCTGCCGATGCCGAATGCTTCCGGCGCATAAAGCGCGCCGGCCGCGACCAGCACCGCGGCCATGCCGACCAGCGAGTGGAACGCTGCGACCAGTTCCGGCATCGAGGTCATCGGCACCCGCCGCGCGATCACGGCGCCGGTGCCGCCGCCGATCGCCATGCCGGCGACGACGAGAATCCAGGCGGTGGCGTCAGCCGGCGGATGCGCCGCGAGCGTCGTCACCACCGCGATGGTCATGCCGAGCATGCCGAACAGATTGCCGCGCCGGCTGGTTTCCGGGTTCGACAGGCCGCGCAGCGCCATGATGAAAAGCGCGCCGGCGATCAGATAACAAAGCGCAGCAAGATCGGCGCTCATGAGCTTGTCCTTCTCGGGCCGAGCCCGCTTCTTACTTCTGCCTGCGCTGGAACATGCCGAGCATGCGCTTGGTCACGAGGAAGCCGCCGAAAATGTTTACCGAGGCAAAGATCAGCGCGACGAAACCGAGCGCGCGCGCCCAGGTCGGGCCGGGATGGTCGTTGACCAGCGCGACGCCGACCGCGAGCAGCGCGCCGACGACGATCACGGAAGAGATCGCGTTGGTCACCGACATCAGCGGCGTGTGCAGCGCCGGCGTCACCGACCAGACCACGAAATAGCCGACGAAAACCGCGAGCACGAATATCGACAGGCGGAACATGAACGGATCGGCCAAGTCGCTGGCCGCCGGCGCACCATGCGCCGCCGCGATGATATCGAGCTGGCCGAGGATCGAAAGCGTCACCATGGCTGCGTTCCCGTGTTGTTGCGCGACCGCCGTCTAGGCAGCAGTTTTGGGCTGGAAATTCGGATGCACCACGGCGCCGTCGCGGGTCAGCGCGGTGCCCTTGACGATCTCGTCGTCCCAGTTGACCGCGAGCTTTTTCTCTTTCTTGTCAATCAGCGTTTCAAGAAACGTGACCAGGTTCTTGGCGTAAAGCGCGGACGCCGAGGCCGCCAAACGGCCCGGCATATTGAGATAACCGACGATCTTGACGTCGCCGACTTGGGCTACTTCACCGGCTCTGGCGCCTTCGACATTGCCGCCGCGCTCAACCGCGAGATCGACGATCACCGAGCCCGGCCGCATCGAGGCCACCATATCCTTGGATACCAGCTTCGGCGCCGGCCGGCCCGGAATGAGCGCGGTGGTGATGACGATGTCCTGCTTCTTGATGTGCTCCGCGACCAGGGCCGCCTGCTTGGCCTGGTACTCCTTCGACATCTCCTTGGCGTAGCCGCCGGCGGTCTGCGCGTTCTTGAATTCCTCGTCCTCGACGGCGAGGAATTTCGCACCCAGGCTTTCGACCTGCTCTTTGGTCGCGGGGCGCACGTCGGTTGCGGTGACGATGGCGCCGAGCCGGCGCGCCGTCGCGATCGCCTGCAGGCCGGCGACGCCGACGCCCATAATGAATACTTTGGCCGCCGGCACGGTGCCGGCCGCTGTCATCATCATCGGAAAGGCGCGGCCATATTCCTCGGCGGCGTCGATCACCGCGCGATAGCCCGCAAGATTAGCCTGGCTCGACAACACGTCCATCGACTGCGCGCGGGTGATGCGCGGCATCAATTCCATGGCGAAAGCAACGAGCCCCGCATCGGCCATTTGCTTGAGGGCTGCCTCGTTGCCGAAGGGGTCCATGATCGCGATGACCAGCGCGCCTCGCTTATATCCGGCGAGTTCGCTCGGTGCAGGGCCGCTGCACCCGCAACACGATGTCGGCGCCGCTCATGGCGCCGGCCGTGATCGCGGCGCCGGCGGCGGCGTAATCCGCATCGAGAATGCCGGATTTAATGCCGGCACCGGGCTCGACAGCAACATCGGCGCCAAGACCGATCATCTTCTTGACCGTTTCCGGGGTCGCGGCAACGCGCGGCTCGCCCGGATCGGTCTCGGCAGGGACCGCAACTTTCATAAATCCTCCGACGGCGGCATGGCCAGGAAAGAGGGGCCGCCCATCAGGCCGATGTCGGTGTTCTGGAATTCAACTCACGTCAGAAAATACGCCATCAGAACGACGATCGTGACGATGATTGCCATCGACACTTTCACCAGCTTGATGAAACCCCGATACGTCTCTTCATGCGCGGCGTAATCGTTGCCGGTCGCAGTTGCGTATTCAACCTCGCCGTGATCGGCCATTCACCCCTCCGCAGTTCGTCCAGCGCAACTGGATTCGAATTCCGCAACATTAGCAAACGCCGTTAGGAACTTCGAGACGCGCCGGACTTATACACTGGTCCGCGTACATTCATCCGCGCCCATTCGGTTCCGGCGCCGGCCGGCGAATTCGCCGTAAAAGGCCACGGAATCGGGACGCTTGTTACCGGCGGACTTAGCGTAATTGCGGGTATGGGGCAACCGCATTGGCGCGGATCATTTCGCCCGGCAAATTCGCCAGCGTGTCATGATGATTTGGATCAAAGCTCCCCTACCGATGCATCGCTAGAACGGGCCGAAAACAGCTCGAAGACTTGCCCGAAACCGACCAAATCCCTACTGTCGCGCCAACACTGGTTACGGATCGAAATCATGCTGCGAAAAGAACAGAACGAGCTTCTCACCCAGACCGGCCCCGGCACCCCGATGGGCCAAATGTTTCGCTCTTACTGGCTGCCGGCGCTCTTGGCCGATGAGTTGCCAGAGAACGACTGCCCGCCGGTGCGGGTGAAGCTTCTGTCGGAGCGGCTCGTCGCTTTCCGCGACTCGGAAGGCCGCTACGGGTTGATGGACGAATTCTGCGCCCACCGCGGCGTGTCGCTGTGGTTCGGCCGCAACGAACAAGGCGGGTTGCGCTGCCCCTATCACGGCTGGAAATACGACGTGAACGGCCAGTGCATGGAAGTGCCCTCCGAGCCGGCCGAGAGCGGCTTCTGCAAGAAGGTCAAGCTCACCTCTTATCCGCTGGTGAAGCGCGGCGCGGTGCTGTGGGCCTATATGGGCTTAGCCGACAAGAAGCCGCCGCTGCCGGAATGGGAATTCGCCATGGTGCCGGACACGCAGAGCTTCACGTCGAAGCGGCTGCAGGAGAGCAATTGGCTGCAAGCGATGGAAGGCGGCATCGATTCAAGCCACGTCTCGTTCCTGCATCGCGGCGACCTCGGCTCCGATCCGCTGTTCAAGGGCGCCAAGGGCAACCAGTACAATCTCAGCGACATGCAGCCGCATTTCGAAGTGGTCGAACAGCCCGGCGGCTTGTTCATCGGCGCGCGGCGCAATGCCGAGAACGGCAATTATTACTGGCGCGTCACGCCGTGGGTGATGCCGTGCTTCACCATGATCCCGCCGCGCGGCGACCATCCCATCCATGGCCATTTCTGGGTGCCGATCGACGACGAGAATTGCTGGGCCTGGTCCTACGACTTCCACCCGGTGCGGGCGCTGACCAAGACCGAAGTCGACGCCATGAAGGACGGCGCCGGCGTGCACTGCAAATACGTTCCCGGCACCTACCGCCCGCTCGCCAACAAGGACAACGATTATCTGATCGATCGCGCCGCGCAGAAGGCCGGCAGGACGTTCAGCGGCGTTGCCGGTTTCGCCATCCAGGATTCCTCGCTGCAGGAAAGCATGGGGCCGATCTGCGATCGCACCAAAGAGAACCTGGTCTCGACCGACAACGGCATCATCATGGCGCGGCATCGGCTGATGCGCGCCGCCAAGGCGCTTGCCGAGAAGGGCGTGACGCCGCCCGGCGTCGATCCGGCGCACCACAAGATCCGCTCGTGCTCACTGGTGCTGGCGCCTGACGTGGCGTTCAAGGACGGCGCCAAGGAAGCGCTCAACGCCAAGCTCGGCATGGCGCAGACGACGGTGTGATCGCTACGAATTTTCGCTTTTAAGAGTTTCCTTGGACGGCGTTCTTGCCGGCGATAAAGCCCTGGCAGATGGCGCGCGGCAGGCCGTGCATGGAAAAGCCGCCGGCCGTTTCGCCGCCGCAATAAAGGCCGGGGATGACATCGCCGTTCATATCGACCACCTGGCAGCGCGCATTGATGCGCAAGCCGGCCCGGGTGTCGTGGATCACCGGCGTCGCCCAGGCGGCGTAGAACGGCGGCGTCTCGACCTTGTAGAGCGGCTTCGGCTTGCCGAAGTCGGCATCTTTGCCGGCATCCACAAACGAATTGTAGCGCGCCACCGTGGCGGCGAGATTTTGCGGCGGCATCGGCACGCGCTGATATTTCATTTTTATTTTATCGGCGAGCTCTTCGACGCTTCCCGCGGTGAAGAAAAAGCCCGCGGCAAAATCGACATCGGGCGGATTTGGATTCCACTTCTCGCGCGCGACCGCGTCGGCATCGAAAATGGCCCAGATCGGACCGCCGCCGTTGTGCCCGTCGCCAATGCCGGCGAGCGCCGCATTGATGAAATTGCTCGGATTGTATTTGGCGTTCTTGGCGTTGAGGTAGCTAAAGGGCTCGTAAGGATTCGTGCTCTGGTAGGTGTTGTAATTAAAGTGGCCGGCGGTCTCGTCGTAGAACCGATGGCCGAGCATGTTGACAAGGATGACGTCCTGCCAGTCCGCGACTTGAAGGCCGGTGGCGCGGGCCTTGTCGAACACCTCGCTGCCCGGACGCCAGCGCACATTGACATAACCGTACTGACAGCCGATCGCGCCCGGCTTGGTGATGCCGGAGCCGAACTCGCCGGTATAGTTGAACAGGCCCCACAGCGCGGCGCCGACCGCCATGCGCGGCGATCTCGCCGCTCGCGTCCTGATCCGACCACGGCATGCCGGCAAGGCCGCAATATTCCTCGGTGAGGCGCGGGTCGAACATGCGGCGGAAATTGACGTTGCCGGTCGAGCCGCCTGTGGCGACGATCACAGCCTTGCGGGCGCGGATATTGACGGGCGCGCCGCGATGGTCGGCGGCGATGCCCAACACGCGGCCAGAGGCCCGGCCGGAATTTTTGCTCTCGCGGTGGATCGCCGTCATGCGATGTTCGAGCAGAATGTCGACGCCGGCTTTAAGCGCCGCGGCGTGGAGCGGCCGGATCAGGCCGGCGCCGGCCCTGATTTCCGGATCGCTTGGATCCGCCGGCCCCCCGGTGTGAACCATCGGCCAATCGGCGACATCGATCTGCATGGTGCGCAGCACCGAGACCCCGATCTCGTGGCCGATGCTGTTCGGCGTCCTATCAATAACCTTGACGCCGTGCGCGAGCAGGAATTCGAACGCCGCGACGCTGTTGTCGGCAAAGGCGCGGATGATCTCGCGGTCGTTATAGCGATACGGCGGAAAACCGTTGGTCTCGACCACCGACCAGTCGGTGAGATCGCGGAAGAACAGATCGGCCGAAGTCCTCGATGCCGTATTTCTTCTGGTAGCTGGTGCCGCCGCCGAGCGGCAGGTTGCCGCCCGAGGTAATGGCGTGGCCGCCGATATGGTTCTGCGCCTCGACCATAATGACGGAAGCGCCGGCCTCACGCGCGACGATCGCTGCCGGCATTCCGGTCGCGCCGGAGCCGACCACAACAATATCGGCCTCGCGATCCCACGTATCCACCCGCTTGACCCCTTCGGTATCCCCGGCTGTCCGTCAGCGCGGCAGGAGACTAACAGCATTGCGGATTTTGTGTCATGAGGGGATGAGCCGCACCGCCGCCGAGGACACCATGCCCGACACCGTTCCGACGCACCGCCTCACCCACGAGGCGAGCATGAAGATGATCCTCGCCGGCGTCACCAAGGCGAACCAGCTCGGCTGCAAGGTCTCGATCGCCGTGGTCGATCAGAGCTGCCGGCTGATCGGCTTTCTTATGATGGACGGCGCGCGGCACTTCTCCATCATCACGACGCAGCGGAAAGCGATCACCGCGGCCTCGCAGCGCCTGCCGACCGGCTATGCGCCGGAGGAGAATGCGCTCTCCATGTCGGTGCGCATGGGCGACTTCACCAATGTGCCGGGCGGATTTCCGATCGAGGTCGATGGCGAAGTGATCGGCGCGGTCGCCGCCGGCGGCGCCAAGATCGAGCAGGATGTCGAGGTCGCGAAAGCGGCGCTGGCGGTGCTGAATCCCTAGCCGTTACAGATCGAGCACCAGCCGCTCGGACTTGCAGCCGCAGCAGCAGATCATGACCTTGTCGTTCGCCGCCTGCTCTTCCTCGCTGAGCACCGAATCGTGGTGCTCGGGAATGCCGGAGATGACGCGGGTCTCGCAGGCGCCGCAGATGCCGAGCTCGCAGGAATAATCGACATCGACGCCGGCCTCGAACAGCACTTCGAGAACCTTCTTGCCTTCGGGAATGTAATATTCCTCGCCGGAGCGGGCGAGCTCGACCCAGAACCCACCGGTCGCCGCCGCTTCCGACTTCGCCGTGAAATATTCGACATGGACGTGGCCCTTCGGCCGGCCTGCGGCGGCGGCCTCGAAAGCTCCGAGCATCGACTTCGGCCCGCAGCAATAAAGATGCGCGTTCTCGGGCGCTGCGGCGATGACCGCTTGCAGATCCAAGAATTTGCCGCCGGCTTCGTCGTCGAGATGCAGATGCACGCGCTCGGGATCGAGCGTTTTGAGCGTCTCGAGAAACGCCATCTCGTCGCGGCTGCGGCACGAATAATAGAGCTGCCACGACCGGCTTTGCGCAGTCAGCTCCTGCACCATCAACTCCTGCACCATGCACCAGATCGGCGTGATGCCGATGCCGCCGGCGATGAGCACGACGGGCTCGGCACTCTCGGCCAGCGGAAAATTGTTGCGCGGCGCGCTGATCTTGATCTCGTGGCCGACGCGCATCTCGTCGATGATGTAGCGCGAGCCGCCGCGGCTCTCGGCGTCGCGCTTGACGCCGACGACATAGCTTTCCGGATCGGTGTTGGGCACGACCAAAGAGAATTGCCGGACCAGCCCGATCGGCAAATGCAGATCGATATGGGCGCCAGGTCTGTAGGCCGGTAGCGGACCGCCCTCGACGCGCTTGAACGTGTAGAGGTTCGTGTCCTTGGCGACAGGCGCGACGGCGGTCAAACGCGCATTGATCAGGCCCGATGTCTTTTCGGGCAGCGCGGCCGATGTCGCTGAGGGTGCGGTCAGGGTGCTCATTTGAGACTTAAATAGGCGGCCAGGACGGGATTGCGCAACCGGTCCTGTGAAAGGGAGCTCTTTTGCTCAGTTTTGCCGGACCGAGCGTGCTTCTTGGTCGGGCGAGAACGCTTGCACGGACGCGCCGGCGACGTATTCGGCAAAAACCCGCCCGATCATGACGATGACCGGCCCGGACGGCGGCGCGGCGGCGAGTTTCGCCGGGAGCTCGCTGATCGTCCCCGCGATCACGCGCTCGTCGGCGCGAGTCGCGCGTTCCACGGCGACCGCGGGTGTTGCCGGATCGAGTCCCGCACTCACGGCCGTTGCGACCAGTTCGGGCAAAGTCTTGATCGGCATATAGACGACGGTCGTCACCGCCGGATCGGCAAGGCTCGACCAATCGACGTCGCCCGGCAACTTTGCGTCATGGCCGTCAATGGTGGCGTGACCGGTAATGTATTGTACGCGGCGCGCCTGGCCACGGCGCGTCAGCGAGACCAGAATCCGGCTCGCGGCGCCTTGCGCCGTCGTAATCCCGGGCACCACTTCGACCGGGATCCCGGCCGCGCGGCAGGCGGCGAGCTCTTCGTCGGCGCGCCCGAACAGCATCGGATCGCCGCCCTTGAGCCGCACCACGCGGCGGCCGGCTTTGGCGAGCGAGATCATCAGCGCATTGATGTCGTCCTGCCGGCACGAGATTTTGTGCCCGGTTTTGCCGACCAGCATTTTCTTGGCTTCGCGGCGCGCGAAATCGAGAATGTCGGGCGCGACGAGAGCGTCGAACAAGATCACGTCCGCCGATTGCAGCGCGCGCACGGCGCGCAGCGTCAGCAATTCCGGATCGCCCGGGCCGGCGCCGACAAGCACGACGGAGCCTGTCTCTTGGTCCGCGTCGTGCCCAGTGATCGGCGCCAGTAGCGCCTCGAGATCGGCCACGGTCGGCTCCCGCTCAGGCGCTGCGACCGCGCGCGCGGTGAAGTTTTCCCAAAAGCCGCGGCGGCCGCGAAACGGCAAAGCAAGCGCTTGCACGCGCGGCCGCCAGGCGCGCGCGGCGTCGGCCCAGCGGCTAAAGCCGCTCGGGATCAGCGCTTCGATCTTGGCGCGGATCGCTTGGCCGAAAACAGGAGCCGCGCCGTCGGTCGAAATACCGATGACCAGCGGCGAGCGGTTGACGATGGCGCCGAAGGCGAAATCGCAAAACGCCGGACGATCGATCACATTGACCGGAACGCCGGCGGCGCGCGCGGCGGCGGCGAAGGCGGCCGCTTCTTCGTCGTCGGCACAATCGGCAACGGCGATGGCCGCGCCGGCAATATCCGATGCGGTCCAATGACGCCCGCGGATGATAACTTCGCCGCGCGGCGGCGCGGCGGCAAGCGCCCGCAATTCCTCGTCCGCGCTCGGCGCGAACACATCCACCCGCGCGCCCGCAGCCGACAGCAGTTCGGCTTTCCAGATCGCCGCAGAGCTGCCGCCAGCGACGACGGCGCGCTTAGCCTCCAGCGCGAAAAATGCCGGCAGCCGCGCCAGCGGACCCATGCGGGTGGATTTGATCTCGGACGGTGCGCGGCTCATGTTTTGGCTGTTGCCTCGATCCCAAACCTATAGCGGGCAGATAGAATTTTCGACTACCGATGGCAATCCACGGCCATCATTTTGGAACAAACTCATCGCCTTGACTGCGTTCGTAGGAAGCCCACCTCAAAATTGGCCCCAGACGGCGCGTTCAGGCTCTCTACCCTGGGCCTATTCTACCATTCAAGCGCCGTGCCAGCCGAGCAGGCCCCCAAAAACTTGACACCCAAAAACTTGGCGGGCGCCCGACGGAGGTCCGCCGGGCGCCCTTAGTTCACGTCAGCCGGCCTGTAAGCCGGGTTCTGGATGGCATGCGGGCAAGGCCCGCATACGTGACGGCCATTCCTCTGGGACGCCGGTTGCCCGGCGCCTCAAGCAACCTACCCGGACGGCAGGATCTGGACACGATCCCGAAGCTTTCCCGCTTGCGCGTGAAAGCCCCGCGCCGCCCCTATTCGGTCTTGCTCCCGGTGGGGTTTGCCGTGCCGCCGGCGTTGCCGCCGGCGCGGTGCGCTCTTACCGCACCGTTTCACCCTTACCGCTCCCTCCCGAAGGCGAGAACGGCGGTCTGTTCTCTGTGGCACTGTCCCTGGATTCGCATCCGCCGGATGTTATCCGGCACCGTTTGTCCACGGAGCCCGGACTTTCCTCCCCGGCAACCTTTCGGTTTCGCCGGAGCGGCCGTCCGGCCGACTGACCGCCAAGGCATGGCGGTGCCGCATCCTGACGTCAAGGGCGAAAACCCAACAGGCTAAATCAGGGAACAAGATCCGGAGCGGCCAAGGTCATGGAGGTGCGGGCGCGCGCCGCAATGGTCCGGCCGCGGCCGCGATTGGCGAGCAGTTCCTGCAAGGTGCTGCGCGTCGACGCATCGAAAATGCCGTCGACACGTTCGGGGCGGAAATGGCGCTGGAAGGCCGCGACGACGTCGCGCGTCGCCGTGTCATACTCGCTGTTGACCCCGAGACCATAGCCATACTCGCCGAGCAATTTCTGCATCGTGGCGACCGCATTGCTGCGATCGCCCGGCCGCAGCGTCTGGCCGAAATCCAGGATCGGCGCCGGTTTGACCCAATGGCCGACGCCGGAATCGAACAGCGTGCGCCACGGAAACTTTTCGCCCGGATCCTGCTTGCGCGCCGGCGCGATGTCGGAATGCGCCAGCACCCGCGTCGGCGAAATCGTATGGCGGGTCAAAATGCTGCGACAGAGCGTCGTCACCGCCGCGATCTGCCGCTTGGGAAACGGCGGATAGCCGTGATCGTGGCCCGGATTGACGATCTCGATGCCGATCGAGCACGAATTGATGTCGGTCTCGCCGGCCCAGAACGATTTTCCGGCGTGCCAGGCGCGCCGGCTTTCCTGTACCAGTTGAATGATGCGGCCGTCCTCAAAGACGAAATAATGGGTGGAAACGTCGCTGCCGGCTGCCTTGAGAAGTTCGAGCGCGGAGTCGGCGTGCCGCATGCCGGTATAGTGCAGCACAATCATATCCGGCCGCCGGCCGTCTTTGCGTTCGCCGTGATTGGGCGACGGATCGACTTCGGCAACAACACACGAGTCCGGTGCAAACACACTACGCGACATGACTTCACATTAGGAGAACGAGTCTCGCCAACAAACCGAATTGAGAGTTCTGCACAAGTAAGCCTTGACGATTTGCAAAGCTCGTTGCCGTTGCGCAACGGCGACATGTTCGGCAGGCGACATCGCGGGCGTTCAAGAGGTGCGGAAACCGCGGCGGCGCATGCCGGAGATGAAGCCCGGCGCGTCCGCTTTCGCCGCCTCCCGGATCAAAGTCAATCGCAACGATTCCTTAAGCTTACGCCTCACTAATCGAGCTTGAGCGAAACCGCGCAATCGGTGTGCGGTTTCGTTGACGCCCATATTGTCCCATGATAGCCCATTTAAACCCACACAGGCTGATCCCAAAGAAGCTGGAGATACGCGATCGGGTTGAGGGACGAGATGGACCGCTTTGTGTCGCACTACCTGCTGCGCCTGGACGCCAAGGGGCGGGTTTCGGTGCCAGCGCCCTTCCGCGCGGTGCTCAAGCGCGACGGTTTCAATGGCCTTTATTGTCATCCGGCACTCGATCGGCCGGCGCTCGATGCCGGCGGCAACGCGCTGTTGGCGGAGAACGAGGCGCTGATTGCAGGCTTCTCGCCCGCCTCGGAAGAGCGGAACCGGTTCTCGCTGTCGCTCTATGGCACGAGCGAGACGCTCAAGATCGATCGCGAGGGCCGCGTGACGCTCACCGAGACGCTCAAGGCCCATGCCGGCATCACCGACGCGGTCACCTTCGTCGGTCTCGGCCACAAATTCCAGATTTGGGAACCCAGCCGCTTTCGCACGGAACTCGCGGAGGCGACCGAGAAGGTTCGTGCCTTCAAGCAAGAACCGCTCGGGGCCGAGACCGGAGCAACGATCGGAGCAAGGATCGGAGCAACGGAATGACCGCCGCCAGCGCGGCCCGTCATGTTCCCGTGCTTGGCCGCCAAGCGATCGGCTGGCTCGATGTAAAGAGCGGCGGCCTTTACATCGACGGCACTTTCGGCGCCGGCGGCTATACGCGCGCGATCCTCGACACCCCCGGCGCGCGCGTCATCGGCATCGATCGCGACCAAAGCGCAATCGCGCATGGCGCGGACCTGGTCGAGGACGCGCAGGGCCGGCTCGAACTGTTTGGGGATCGCTTTTCCAATCTTGCAGCGATCGCCCGCGAACCGGTGGACGGCATCGTGCTCGATCTCGGCGTGTCCTCTATGCAGCTCGATCAGGCCGAGCGCGGCTTCTCGTTTCGCTTCGACGGCCCGCTCGATATGCGCATGGGGCAGGACGGGCCGAGTGCCGCCGATATTGTCATGCGCGCGAGCGAGCGCGATCTTGCCTTTATCATCGCAACGCTGGGCGAAGAGCACCGGGCCCGGGCGGTGGCGCGCGCCATCGTCAAGGCGCGGAGCGCGCACGCCATCACAACGACCGCCGCGCTCTCCGACATCGTCGCGCGCGTCGTGCATGCGCGCGAAGGCCAAATTCATCCGGCGACCCGCACGTTCCAGGCGCTGCGCATTTTCGTCAATGATGAGCTTGCCGAGCTGGCGCACGGCCTCGCCGCCGCCGAGCGCGTGCTCAAACCCTCCGGCCGCCTGGTCGTCGTGTCCTTTCATTCGCTCGAAGACCGCATCGTCAAGACATTCCTGACCGAACGCAGCCGTGCGCCGGCGGCGTCGCGGCATCAGCCCGAGATCGCCTCGGCGCCGCCGAGCTTCCGCGCGCTGACGCGCAAACCGGAAACGGCGGACGAGGCCGAGATCGCCCTAAACCCGCGCGCCCGTTCGGCAAAGCTGCGCGCGGCCGAGCGCACCGACGCGCCGGCGCGTTCCGCGACAATCGAGAATTTGCTGCCGCGGCTGCCTTCGCTCGATGACGTGATGCGGGGGCGCCAGTGATCCTGCGGCTTCTGAATTTCGTCGTGATCGGCGCGCTGGTGCTGGCGGCGGCGTACGTCTATCGCATCAAATTCGACGCCACCGTGCAGGGGGAGAAGCTCGCCAGATTGCGTGGCGAGGTGCGTCACGAGCGCGACGAGATCGCGGCGTTGCGCGCGCAATGGGGACAGCTCGACAATCCCGACCGCATCCAGACGCTGGCCAAGCGCTATCTGAAGCTCAAGCCTGTTGCGCCGACGCAATTCGACACGCTCGACCATTTACCGGATCGCCCGCCGCCACCGCCGGAAGAGGTCCACGCCGACGCCCGCGATCCGATCGGCGGCATCATCGACAATCTGGAAGAGCCGACGGCGACCGGGAGCATTCCACCTGCCGCAGCGCCGAAACCGGCCGGCGGAGCGCCACAACAATGAGCGCGACCGCACACACTTTACCGCTCAAGCCCGTAGAACCGTGGCGCCGCCGGCTGATCCGCAAGATGCTCTATGGCAGCAATGTCGACCGCGGCGCCAAGGCGCGGGCGCGGATCGTGCTGGCGATCCTGGCTTTCGCCGCCGTCTATTCGGTTATTGCGGTGCGGCTCGTGATGTTCGCTGTTCTCTCCAACAGCCACACCGTGCACCGCGTCGTGTCCGACGACGCGATCGCGACCGCGCGCCCCGACATTCTCGACCGCAATGGCGAAGTGCTCGCCACCGACGTGCGCGTGCCGTCGCTCTACGGCGAGCCGCGCCGGCTGATCGACACCGAAGAGGCCGTCGAGCTTCTCACCGCCGACCTGCCCGACGTCAACGCCAAGGAGCTGCGCGACCGGCTGTCGTCGAAGCGCGGTTTCGTCTGGCTCAAGCGCGACATTACGCCCGAGCAGCAGCGCGAGATTTATCACCAAGGTCTGCCCGGCATCGGCTTTCTCAACGAGAACAAGCGCGATTATCCGAACGGCCCGGAAGTTTCGCATCTGCTCGGCCGCGTCGACATCGACAACCAGGGCATCGCCGGCATCGAGAAATGGCTCGACGGCCAAGGTCTCATGGCTCTGCATATGGCGGGGCTCGCCTCCGACCGGCTGCAAACGCCGGTGCAGCTTTCCCTCGATCTGCGCGTGCAGCACGCCATGCGCGACGAGCTGGTCGCGGCGCGCGCGAAATTCCACGCCATCGCTGCCGCCGGCGTCGTTCTCAATGTCCGCACCGGCGAAATCGTCGCCATGGTTTCGGAGCCCGATTTCGACCCCAACGATCCGCAGGACCCGCACGACCAAACGCTGATCAACCGGCTGACCACCGGCGTCTATGAAATGGGCTCGACGTTCAAGGCCTTTACGGTCGCGATGGCGCTCGATTCCGGCAAGGCGACGCTGAAATCCACCTTCGACGCGCATAACCCGCTGCGCTACGGCAAGTTCGAGATTCACGATTTCGAACCGATGCAGCGGGCGCTGACGGTGCCGGAAATCTTCACTTACTCGTCGAATATCGGCGCCGCCCATATCGCGATGGCAATGGGCATCGACGCGCACAAGGCGTTCCTGAAAAAGATGGGCCAGATCGACCGGTTGCGCACCGAACTGCCGGAAAGCGCCGAGCCGCTCGTGCCCAGGCACTGGGGCGAGCTCAACACCATGACCATCGCCTTCGGCCACGGCATGGCGGTCGCGCCGCTGCAGGCGGTGATGGGCGTGGCGGCTTTGATGAACGGCGGCGTCCTGATCCCGCCGACTTTTCTCAAGCGCACGGAGGCGCAGGCGCAGGCGCTCGGCACCCGCGTCGTCAAGCCCGAGACCAGCCTGATGATGCGCTACCTGATGCGCCTCAATGTCGAAAAGGGCACCGCGGCGAAGGCCGAGGTTCCGGGCTATTACATCGGCGGCAAGACCGGAACCGCCGACAAGGTGGTGTTCGGCCGCTATTCGAAGACGAAGGTGCTGACCGATTTCATGGCGGTGCTGCCGGCGGATCAGCCGCGTTATCTGGTGCTGATCATGCTCGACGAGCCGCAGGCGCTGCCGGAGACGCATGGCTACAAGACCTCGGGCTGGAACGCGGTGCCGACCGGCGGCGCCGTGGTGGCGCGCATCGCGCCGCTCTTGGGCATCCAGCCGCGCCTCGACCTGCCGACCGCTGACCAACTGATACTGGCCTCGCTGAAGGAAAACAGGTAAGGCACTCCCCGCATTGTCGACCGAACTTTTGTCGACCGGGCCCCCATGAAGCTTCACGAAATTTTGCCGTCCGCAGCGGTTTTCGACCCGCATCACGCCGATCTCGACATCGGCGGCGTGACGGCCGACAGCCGCACCGTCAAACGCGGCAGCCTGTTCGTCGCCATTCCCGGCAATAAAGCCGACGGGCTTGGTTTCGTCGCGCCGGCCATCGCCGCGGGCGCCGTCGCCATCGTTGCCGAACAGAAACCGCAGACGCCGTTGCCGGAAAATGTCGCGTTCGTCCGCGTCGGCAGCGCGCGGCGCGCACTGGCGCTGATCGCGGCAAAATTCTATTCGCGCCAGCCGGGCACCATCGCCGCCGTCACCGGCACCAGCGGCAAGACATCGGTCGCCGCCTTCACGCGGCAGATCTGGACCACGCTCGGCCACAGTGCTGCGAGCATCGGCACGGTCGGCATCGTTTCGCCGCGCGGCGAAACTTACGGCTCGCTGACGACGCCCGATCCGGTCGCGCTGCACCGTTCGCTCGATACGCTTGCCGGCGAAGGCGTGACGCATCTCGCCATCGAGGCGTCCTCGCACGGCCTCGATCAATCCCGCCTCGATGGTTTGCGCATTGCAGCCGGCGGCTTCACCAATATCACGCGCGATCACCTCGATTATCATCCGAGCTTTGACGCCTATCTCGAAGCCAAGCTCCGCCTCTTCAATGTGTTGCTCGAACCGGGCGCTGCCGCCGTCATCTATGCCGACCACGATCGTGCGCGACGCGGTGGTGAGCGCGGCCAAGGCACGCGGTCTGGCGATCATGACGGTCGGACATAAGGGAACGGGAATTCGTCTCGTCGCAACCGCCATCGATGGTTTCGCCCAGACGATGCAAGTCGAATACGCAAAGAAAAATTTTCGGCTCCGCCTGCCGCTGGTCGGTGAATTCCAGATCGAGAACGCGCTCGTCGCCGCCGGCCTTGCGATTGCGACCGGCAGCGACGCCGGCGCCGGTCTTTGCCGCGCTCGAACATCTCACCGGCGCCAAAGGCCGCCTGGAACGAGCCGGCACAAACCGCGGCGCACCGATCTTCATCGACTATGCCCACAAGCCCGACGCGCTCGCCAAGGCGCTCGACGCGCTGCGGCCTTACGTGACCGGAAAGCTCGTCGTCGTGTTCGGCGCCGGCGGCGATCGCGATCGCGGCAAGCGACCGCTGATGGGCGCCATCGCCGCGGCAAAAGCCGACCGCGTGATTATCACCGACGACAATCCGCGCAGCGAGGATCCCGCCGCGATCCGCTCAGCGATCATCGCCGCCGCGGGCGGCGCCACAGAGATCGGCGACCGCCGCGCGGCGATCCATCGCGCCATTGCCGATCTGCAGTCCGGCGATGTCTTGCTGATCGCCGGCAAGGGCCATGAAACCGGCCAGATTATCGGTGATCGGGTGATCGAGTTCAGCGACCATGAGGCGGTCGCCACAGCTCTGAAGGAATTCGGCAAATGAGCGCGCCCGCGCTGTGGACCGTGGATGCAATGGCCGCAGCGATGCGCGCCGAGCGCCAAGGCGCGCTGCCGCAATCCATTTCCGGGCTTTCGATCGACTCTCGCTCCATCGCAGCCGGCGAAGCGTTCTTCGCCATCACCGGCGACGCGCGCGACGGCCACGACTTCGTCACGCAAGCGCTCGCGGCCAAAGCTGCGCTCGCCGTCGTCGCCGCCGACCGGCGCGCGCAATTTCCCGCCGATGCACCGCTCCTGGTCGTGCCCGATGTGCTCGCCGCATTGCGCGACCTTGCCGTCGCCGCGCGCGCCCGCTTCCAAGGCAAGGTCATCGGCGTCACCGGCTCGGTCGGCAAGACCGGGACCAAAGAGGCGCTGCGGCTCGCGCTATCGAAAGACGGCGCGACGCATGCCTCGATCGCCTCCTACAACAATCATTGGGGCGTGCCGCTGTCGCTCGCCCGCTGCCCCGAGACCGCGCGTTACGCCGTGTTCGAAATGGGCATGAATCACGAAGGCGAGATCGCGCCGCTGACGCGGCTGGTTCGCCCGCATGTCGCGATCATCACCACGATCGCGCCGGTGCATCTCGAATATCTTCGGCACGGTGGCAAAGATCGCCGACGCCAAGGCCGAGATATTCCTCGGCATCGAGCCGGGCGGCACCGCGATCCTCAATGCCGACATCGCCCAGTTCAACCAGCTCAAGCGCCGCGCCAAAGCGGCGGGCGTCGCCCGCATCGTCTCGTTCGGCGAAAACAAGACGGCCGACGCGCGGCTGGTCAAATGCATGTTGCAGGCCCGCACCTCGACGGTCGAGGCGAATATCCTCGGCATCGATCTTACCTACAAGATCGGCGCGCCGGGCCGGCATCTCGTGCACAATTCGCTTGCGGTCTTGGCGGCGGTCGAACTCGTCGGCGCCGATCTCGCGCTCGGAGCGCTCTCGCTCGCGCGAGCTCAGTCCGGTGTCCGGCCGCGGCGCGCCGATCGAGATCGAGCCGCCAGGCGGCTCGGCACTCCTCATCGACGACAGCTACAATGCCAATCCGGCTTCGGTCGCAGCAGCGCTTGCGGTGCTCGGCAAAGCGACGGTCGGCCGGCGCGGCCGCCGCATCGCCGTCCTTGGCGATATGCTGGAACTCGGGCCGAAAGGCCGCGCGCTCCATCGCGGGCTTGCCGAATCCGTCGTCTTAAATTCGGTCGATCTGGTATTCTGTTGCGGTCCGCTGATGCATTCGCTGTGGCAGGCCCTTCCCGCCAACCGCCGCGGCGGCTATGCAGAAGACTCTAGTGCGCTCGAGGCGCAGGTGCTGCCCGCGATCCATGCCGGCGACGTCGTCATGGTCAAAGGCTCGCTCGGCTCGCGCATGGCGCCCATCGTCAAGGCGTTGCAGCGAGCCTATCCGCGCCACTCGCTGGAAGACGCGCCGGCACAAGGTTGATGCCACAAGGTTGATGCAATGCTGTATTGGCTGGTCGAACTCTCGGACAAGCTCTCGGTCCTCAACGTCTTTCGCTACATCACGTTCCGCACCGGCGGCGCCATCATCACCGCTTTGCTGTTCGTCTTCCTGTTCGGCCAGCTGATGATCGACCGCTTGCGGCTCCTGCAGGGCAAGGGCCAGCCGATCCGCAGCGACGGACCGAAGTCGCACATCATCGCCAAGGCCGGCACGCCGACCATGGGCGGCTTGCTGATCCTCTCGGGAATGCTGGTCTCGACGCTGCTGTGGGCAAACCCGTCCAACCCCTATGTCTGGGTGGTGCTCAGCGTCACCATCGGCTTCGGACTGATCGGCTTCTATGACGATTATCTGAAAATCTCCAAACAATCGCACAATGGATTTTCCGGCCGTTCGCGGCTCGCGCTCGAAGCCATCGTCGCCGGCCTCGCCTGTATCGCGCTGATCAAGCTCGGCCAGGTGCATATCTCGATGACGCTGGTGTTCCCGTTCTTCAAGGAATTCGTGCTCAACCTCGGCTGGTTTTTCATCCTGTTCGCGGCGTTCATCATTGTCGGCGCCGGCAATGCGGTGAACCTGACCGACGGGCTCGATGGGCTTGCCATCGTGCCGGTGATGATCGCGACCGCGAGCTTCGGCATGATCTCGTATCTGTCGGGCAATGCCGTCTTTGCCGATTATCTGCAAATCCATTACGTCGCCGGCACCGGCGAGCTTGCGGTGCTGTGCGGCGCCGTGGTCGGCGCCGGCTTGGGCTTTCTCTGGTTCAATGCGCCGCCGGCATCGATCTTCATGGGCGATACCGGCTCGCTCGCGCTCGGCGGCATGATCGGCGCCATCGCGGTCGCGACCAAGCACGAGATCGTGCTGGCGGTGATCGGCGGCCTGTTCGTGCTCGAAGCGGTGTCCGTCATCGTGCAGGTGGTGTCGTTCAAGCTCACCGGCAAGCGCGTGTTCAAGATGGCGCCGATCCACCATCATTTCGAGCAGCTCGGCTGGACCGAGCCGCAGATCGTCATTCGCTTCTGGATCGTTTCGGTCGTGCTCGCGCTCGCCGGGCTGTCGACCTTGAAGCTCCGATAGGCGCGCCATGATTCCGGTTACGACCTTTGCGGGGAAAAAGGTCGCCGTGTTCGGGCTGGGCGGCTCCGGGCTGGTGAGCGCGAGCGCGCTCTTGGCCGGCGGCGCCGATGTCATCGGCTATGACGACACCGATGCCAGCGTGATCAAGGCCAATGCCGCGGGCATTCCGACCGCCGATCTGCGCAAAGCGGATTGGAGCCGGATTGCGGCGCTGGTTCTCGCGCCCGGCGTGCCGCTGACGCATCCCGAGCCGCATTGGGTGGTCAAGCTTGCGCGCGACGCCAATGTCGAGATCATCGGCGATATCGAATTGTTCGCCCGCGAGCGGGCGCGGCACGCACCGGGCTCGCCCTTTGTCGCCATTACCGGCACCAACGGCAAATCGACGACCACGGCGCTGATCGCGCATCTCGTCAAATCGGCCGGCATGGACGCGCAGCTCGGCGGCAATATCGGCACCGCGATCCTGTCGCTGCAGCCACCGTCGGTCGGCGCCAAGCCGCTGCGCGTTCACGTCATCGAATGCTCGTCCTATCAGATCGATCTCGCGCCTTCGCTCGATCCGTCGGTCGGCATCCTGATCAATCTCAGCGAAGATCATCTCGACCGCCACGGCACGATGGAAAATTACGCCGCGGTGAAGGAACGCCTCGTCGCCGGCGTGCCGCGCGAAGGCACCGCGATCGTTGGCGTCGACGACAATTGGTGCAGCAATATCGCCGACCGGCTGGACAAAGCCGGCAAGCGCCTGGTTCGCGTCTCCGTGAAGCGGAAACTGAACGGCGGCATCTATGCCGAGGGACCGCGCATCATGCGCGCCGAAGCCTCCGGCACGCTCGAGATCGCCGAGCTTGCCGGCATCGGTTCGCTGCGCGGCGTGCACAATGCGCAGAATGCCGCCTGCGCCACCGCCGCGGCGCTGGCGCTCGGCTTCGCGCCGGCGACGATCCAGGCCGGGCTGAAATCCTTCCCGGGCCTCGCGCACCGCATGGAAGAAGTCGGCCGCCGCGGCTTTGTGCTGTTCGTCAACGATTCCAAGGCGACCAATGCGGATTCGACCGCGCAGGCGCTGGCCTGCTTCACCGACATTTTCTGGATCGCCGGCGGCAAGCCGAAGACCGGCGGCATCGAATCGCTGCGCGCGTTCTTTCCGCGCATCCGCAAGGCCTATCTGATCGGCGAAGCAGCCAACGAATTCGCAGCGACCCTCGGCAACGACGTGCCGCACGAAATCAACGGTACGCTCGACAAGGCGGTCGCGGCGGCGACGCGCGACGCCGAAGCCTCATCAAGCCGCGAGCCGGTCGTGCTACTCTCGCCGGCCTGCGCGTCGTTCGACCAGTATCGGAATTTCGAAGTGCGCGGCGATGCGTTCCGGGCACTGGTGTTGGGGCTGCCGGGGGTGATTGCAAAGAGCGGGTAGGTGTTTGACGCTAGTGAGCTGCGCCCTCCGCACACACTTCCGACCCAACTGAGAATCGCTTAGGTTGTGTTCCGAAAGGGGGATACAACTAGGAGATTCGCTGTGGGCCTCAAGTTTGAAGACCTCGAAATCGCGCGTGCACTCATGCTCGAAGAAATCGAGATGGATATAAAATCCGAGAAAATCTACCTCAGCCGGTACCTCACGCAGAGCGGTCAAGGCAACTGGCCTGATTTGCTGCGGGCGGCCTGCCAAAACGGGACTGACGACACCTTGGCTCAATCCGCCAAGGGCATGTTCAATGCCAAAACCCAAAAGAAAAAGAAGAAAGGCTTCGGACTCATATGGGCTGATGTTCCGTACAACGCCCATGAGGTTTTGGCCGAGAGCGAATTCAATCGCTATTTCTGTCGCGGTCTTTCCCGCCACGCCATAGATACCGCTATTCCACGGTTAGAAGTCTACCGCGCCAAGCAAGTCGTCCAGCCACGCCCAGAATCTCAGCAAAAGATTGGGCTGCTAGTCGAGCCTTCCATCATCCTCGCTGATCTACGAGCCAGCCAGGGCGTTGAGCCAGCCCTCGGAATTCCACCGGGCCCAGGCAGCGGTATCACGCTCAGAATTCCCAAGAAGTAGGCGGCTTTCAGAATCAGAGTCTCGACCGCACGAGCGGCTTCGCGGAATTTTGGAGCCGGGATTTTAGGCGCTCGCCGCCGCCACGCGCGACGCCGAAGCCTCGCCGACCCGCGAGCCCGTCGTGCTACTCTCGCCCGCCTGCGCCTCGTTCGACCAGTATCGGAATTTCGAGGAGCGTGACGATGCGTTCCGGGAGCTGGTGCGGGCGTTGCCGGGAGTAATTGCGAAGAGCGGCTAAGCTTACAGTTCGGGACTAATATTATGGTTTTGCAGGGGGCGGCGTTGATGCTTTTCGCGCCTTGATCATCTCAGGTAACGTAAACAAATATCGCAAAACAAGATCAGAAAAATTACGAAGTGCAGTGAGCTCTTCGCGAGTCGGCTGATCAACTTCGTGTGCCGTATCATTCCCAAGCAAGCGTATTTGGTCCGCCCACTCTCCGAGAGATGGCGTCAATTTGTTTTGTTTGACTAACTCGGCAATTCGCGTCTTAAGAACCCCTGTCACCGTAGGATCGACAATTTTAAGGCCGACATCGAGGGCTTTTCGATACATGGTCCCGGCAGCCTCCTCATTGCCTTCGATAGGAAAATTTCGTTCCGCTTGTAAATAAATTCGCTCAACGTCAGGCGGCAGAAGGTCAGGAATGATTGGCCCTGGCGGTTCCGGCCAAAACTTCTCAATTTCCCAACCCATATCTGCTATTTCGCCGGGCTGCTGCCCTAGACTGTTCCAGGCAAGAACGGCTTGGCTGCGTGATGGACGAATTGTCGTGCAAGACGGGTTGCCGCACTTCGGGCAACTTAGGTGCACCGCCGCACGATTACCCCTAACGGTTTCGACTGCCACCACCCTCAGACCCATGTGCTCGGTCAGGCAATGCGGACACTTGTGAGTTAGAACTGCCATTCTAGAACCTCGTCAGCGCCTTCAGTGCCAAAAACTCTATGCTTCGGCGACAATTGGCCGTGCCGTTACGCTAAATTGGGCTGCTAGCGCGCCCAGGATTTGCATCCGGCGCTGGCGCGGCTGTAACGCACTCAGAATAGCGAGCCAAGCCGAATCTTAATCCCCCATAAACCAACCCAATGTCACCACTAGGCCGGGGGCTTTTCCCGGGGACGTGATGGCTTCGCGCGCGCAACCGACGCCGTTTTCGGAATGGTGGTGGACGGTCGACCGGCCGACCTTGGCGGCGCTCGGCGCGCTGATGCTGGCCGGCATCGTGCTCTGCCTCGCCGCGAGCCCGCCGGTCGCCGCCCGCATCGGGCTCGACCCGTTTCATTTCGTCAACCGCCAGATCTTCTTTCTCATTCCGGCGGCACTGGTGATGATCGTGACGTCGTTTTTGTCGCCGCACGACATCCGCAAAGTGGCGCTGGTGGTTTTTGTCGTCAGTCTCGTGCTGATGGCGGCGACGCCCTATTTCGGCGCCGAGATCAAGGGCGCGAGACGCTGGCTGGTCATTCTCGGCGTCAACATCCAGCCGTCCGAGTTCATGAAGCCGGCTTTCGTGGTGCTGATCGCCTGGCTGTTCGGCGAAACCGCCAAGCGCCCGGAAATGCCGGCCAATTCCATTGCGCTTGCGCTGTTGATCGTCGTCGTCGCGCTTCTGGTCATGCAGCCCGACTTCGGCCAGACCATGCTGGTGTCGCTGGTCTGGGGCGCGCTGTTCTACATGGCGGGGATGCGCTTTATCTGGGTGATCGGGCTTGCCGCGACCGCCGGCCTCGGCCTGGTGACGGCGTTCTTCACCGTTCCGCACGTCGCGCAGCGCATCAACCGCTTCCTCGATCCGGCGTCGGGCGACACCTTCAACATCGATATCGCCACCGAATCCTTCGTCCGCGGCGGCTGGTTCGGCCGCGGCCCGGGCGAAGGCACCATCAAGCGGATATTGCCGGAAGGCCACACCGACTTCGTCTTCGCGGTGGCGGCGGAGGAATTCGGCGTCGTGCTCTGCCTCATTCTGGTCGCGCTGTTCGCCTTCATTGTCATCCGCGCGCTGGGCAAGGCGATGCGCACCGACGATCCGTTCATCCGTTTCGCGTCGGCCGGGCTCGCCATCCTGTTCGGGCTGCAATCGACCATCAACATGGCGGTCAATCTGCATCTGATGCCGGCCAAGGGAATGACATTGCCGTTCGTGTCCTATGGCGGCTCGTCGCTGATCTCGCTCGCTTACGGCATGGGCATGCTGCTGGCGCTCACCCGCGAGCGGCCGCGCGCGAACTCGGACGGCGACAAGCTGCTCGCAGCTTGGGCGCCGCGTAATGGACGCGGCGCGCGTGGCCGTGGCCCGGTGCTGGTCGCCGCCGGCGGCACGGGCGGGCACTTGTTTCCCGCCGAGGCGCTGGCCGCAGCTCTCGGCAAGCGCGGCATCCCGGTTCATCTTGTGACCGACAAGCGCGCCGCGCGCTTCGGCGGCGGTTTCGCCGATGACGTGATCCACATCGTTTCGAGCGCGACCTTTCAATCGCGCAATCCGATCGCGGTCGCCAAGACGCTGGGATCGCTCGCGTGCGGGCTTCAATCAGGCGCGCAAGCTGATCGGCCGGCTGCAACCCGCGGCCGTCATCGGCTTCGGCGGCTATCCGACCATTCCGCCGGTGATGGCAGCGGTGTGGCGCCGGGTGCCGAGCCTCATTCACGATTCAAACGCCGTCATCGGCCGTGCCAACCGCCTGCTGGCGCCGCGCGTCACCGCGATCGCCACGACCTTTCCCGACATGTTCAACGACGCGCCGAGCTTGGCGGCGAAAGCGACCTTGACCGGCAACCCGCTGCGGCCGGCGGTGATCGCGGCGGCGGCGACGCCCTACCCTGCGCCCGGGCGATCCGCTCCGCCTTCTCGTCACCGGCGGCAGCCAAGGCGCCCGCATCATGGCCGACGTCGTGCCCGCCGCGATCGGCCGGCTCGATGCCGGCCTGCGCGCACGGCTCGCCATCGTCCAGCAGGCGCGCGACGAGGATATGAGCCGCGTCAGCCACGCTTACGCGAACCTTTCGGTCAAAGCCGAAATCGCGCCGTTCTTCTCCGATTTGCCGGCGCGCATCGCGGCGTGTCACCTCGTGATCTCGCGCTCCGGCGCGTCCACCGTCGCCGAGCTCGCAGCGATCGGCCGGCCGTCGATCCTGGTGCCGCTGCCCGGCGCACTCGACCAGGACCAGTTCGCCAATGCCGGCGTGCTCGAACGCTCAGGCGGCGCGCTGCGGCTGCGGCAGGACGATTTCACCCCGCAGCGGCTCGCCAACGAGATCGCGGTGCTCGCCGGCAAGCCGCAACGGCTCGTCGCCATGGCGGCGGGAGCGCAGGCGGTGGGCCGTCTCGACGCCGCCGAACGGCTTGCCGACCTGGTGCTCAAGGTGGCGGGACTGTCCACAAGCCTGTAATTTCAACATTATCCATCGGCTACGGCCGGGCTTGTCCCGGCCTTCCATGTCTTTCATTTCTTTTTGATTCATGTCTTTGATTTCCATGTCTTTCATTTCCATGTCTTTGATAAGGGTAAGGAATGCCCGGCATCGGCCGGGTACCGCGCTACCGGGGAGTTCATATGCAATTGCCGCGCGACATCGGCCCGGTGCACTTCGTCGGCATCGGCGGCATCGGCATGAGCGGCATCGCCGAGGTGCTGGTGAATCTCGGCTATGTCGTGCAGGGCTCCGACCAGGCCGACAGCGCCAACGTCAAACGGCTGCGCGACAAGGGCGTGAAGGTTACGATCGGCCACGCCGCCGATAATTTGGACGGCGCGCGCGTCGTCGTCGTCTCCTCGGCGATCAAGCCCGACAATCCCGAGCTCATGGCCGCGCGCGCGCACCGGCTGCCGGTGGTGCGGCGTGCCGAAATGCTCGCCGAACTGATGCGGCTGAAAAGCTGTGTCGCCATCGCCGGCACCCACGGCAAGACCACGACCACATCCATGGTCGCGACGCTGCTCGACGCCGGCGGCTTCGATCCGACCGTGATCAATGGCGGCATCATCAATGCCTATGGCACCAATGCCCGGCTCGGCGCCGGCGAATGGATGGTGGTCGAGGCCGACGAATCCGACGGCACCTTCCTGAAATTGCCGGCCGACATCGCCATCGTCACCAATGTCGATCCGGAACATCTCGACCACTTCAAGACCTTCGAGGCGGTGCAGGACGCGTTCCGCGCCTTCGTCGAGAACGTGCCGTTCTACGGCTTCTCGGTGATGTGCACCGATCATCCGATCGTGCAGAAGCTGGTCGGCCATATCCAGGATCACCGCATCATCAGTTACGGCGAAAATCCGCAAGCCGACGTGCGGCTGGTCGATATTACACATGCCGGCGGCACGTCGCTGTTCACGGTTCTGTTCAACGAGCGCGCCGGGGAGCCGGCGCACGAGATCAAGAATCTCGCGCTGCCGATGCCGGGACGACACAATGCGCTCAACGCCACCGCAGCCGTCACCGTCGCGCACGAGCTTGGCGTCGCCGACGACACGATCCGCACGGCGCTCGCCAAATTCGGCGGCGTGCGGCGGCGCTTTACCAAGACCGGCATGTGGAACGGCGTCACCATCATTGACGACTACGGCCATCACCCGGTCGAGATCGCGGCCGTGCTCAGGGCGGCGCGCGAATCGACCAAGGGCCAGGTCATCGCCGTGGTGCAGCCGCATCGTTATACGCGGCTTGCCGCTTTGTTCGAGCAGTTCTGCACCTGCTTCAACGATGCCGATGTCGTGATCGTCGCCCATGTCTATCCGGCCGGCGAAGCGCCGATCAAAGGCGCCGATCGCGACGCGCTGGTGCAGGGCCTGCGCAAGCACGGCCATCGTCGGTGGTCGCGCTCGACAGTCCCGAGCAATTCGCCTCGCTGATCGAAGGCTTGGCGCAGCCGGGCGACTATGTGGTCTGCCTCGGCGCCGGTTCGATCACGCAATGGGCCTATGCGCTGCCGGGAGAATTGACGGGCCCCAAAGGCGAGTGATGGGGCGGCTGATGGCGTTTCCCGATCTCGTTCCGGCGCTGAAGAAGAACATGCCGGAGCTGCGCGGCCGGCTTCTCGCCAATCAATCCTTGGCGGAGCTGACATGGTTTCGCGTCGGCGGGCCGGCGCAGCTTTTGTTTATGCCCGAGGACGAAGCCGATCTCGCTTATTTCCTGAAAAATCTCACCGGCCGATATCGCGGTCACCGTCGTCGGGCTCGGCTCCAATCTGATCGTGCGCAACGGCGGCATTGCCGGAGCGTGATCCGGCTCGGCCGCGGTTTTGGCGAGATCGCCGTCGAAGGCCTGCACATCCGCTCCGGCACGGCGGTGCCCGACGTGAGAGTCGCGCGCGCGGCGCAGGAGGCCGGCATTGCCGGCTTGTCGTTCCTGCGCGGCATTCCGGGCGGCATCGGCGGCGCGCTTGCGCATGAACGGCGGCGCTTACGGGCGCGAAACCAAAGACGCGCTGATCGAGGCGCGCGCCGTCGACCGGCGGGGCCGCATTCACGTCCTGAGTAATGCCGACATGCACTACACCTATCGCCATTGCGGCGCGCCGGACGATTACATTTTCACCCAAGCGCTGTTCGCCGGCGAACGCGGCGATCCGGCGGTCATCGCCGCCGAGATGGACAAGATCACGCAGTCGCGCGAAGCGACGCAGCCGATCAAAAGCCGCACCGGCGGCTCGACGTTCAAAAATCCGCCAGGCCACAAAGCCTGGCAACTCATCGATGCCGCCGGCTGCCGCGGACTGCGCCAGGGCGATGCGCAGGTTTCGGAAATGCATTGCAATTTTCTGATCAATCTCGGCGGCGCCACGGCCGCCGACATCGAGACGCTCGGCGAAACCGTGCGGCGACGCGTGAAGGAAAGTTCCGGCGTCGAACTCGAATGGGAGATCAAGCGGCTCGGCGTATCGCAATAAGAGTTTGCTCGCGCACGATCTTTCCAGTGAGTGCTTTTCGCGATCACGGTTTGGACTCTCGACCTTTCCGCAATTGTCGATTCTGATTGGTATTTCCTGCGAATCAGCGCCTTTGGCATTCAGCTAGGCAATAGCTGAATTGTGACTGAGACCGTGGGCTCGGATAATGGCCAAGCATGTCGCCGTTCTGATGGGAGGCTGGTCGGCGGAGCGCGATGTGTCGTTGCGCTCAGGTCTAGCTTGCGCCGCGGCGCTGACCCGACGCGGATACCAGGTCACCCCGATCGATGTCGGCCGCGATATCGCAGCGGTCCTGACCGCGGCCAAACCCGACGTGGCGCTCAATGTGCTGCACGGCCGGCCGGGCGAAGACGGCACGCTGCAAGGACTTCTTGGAAATCCTCGGCATCCCCTATTCGCATTCCGGCGTGATGGCGTCCGCCGTCGCCATGCAGAAGGACTACGCCAAGGCGATGTTTCGCGCCCACGGCGTTCCGGTCGCCGAGGATCGCGTGGTGTCGCGGCTCGAGGCGGCCAAGGCGCATCTGCTGCCGCCGCCCTATGTGATCAAGCCGGTCGCCGAAGGCTCGAGCGTCGGCGTTTTCATCGTCACCGAGAAGCATCCGCATCCGCCGCAGGAGCTTTACCGCGACGACTGGGCGTTCGGCGACAAGGTCATGGTCGAACGCTACGTCGCCGGCAAAGAACTCACCTGCGCGGTGATGGGCGACCGGGCGCTCGACGTCATCGAGATCGTGCCGACGACCCGGTTCTACGATTACGAGGCCAAATACGCCGCCGGCGGCTCCAAACACCTGCTGCCGGCGCCAATTTTACCAAATGTTTACCAGGAGGTCCGCAGACTCGCTCTGGCTGCCCACGACGCGCTTGGCTGCCGCGGCGTGAGCCGTGCGGACTTTCGCTACGACGATCGGGGACGTGGGGAGCTGATCTGTCTTGAGGTCAATACGCAACCGGGGATGACCGAGACCTCGCTCGTGCCGGAGCTTGCCGCATACGCGGGCATCACCTTCGATGAGCTGGTGCAATGGATGGTGGAGGACGCCTCGATCAATCGCTGACGCGATCGGGGCCAGCAGATGCGGATGAGACCGGCGCGTCGCTTGACGGGCCGAGCCTGACGCATGTCCGCCGATCCTGGCGCTTGCCGGCGGCCGTTCCGCGTGGCTTTCCGGCTCCAGCCGCAACGCCGCGCGCTTTGCCGAACGGCTGCCGCGCGGCTTCGGCGTCGCGGCAACGATCCTGCTCATTGGCGGCGCGCTCGCCTATGGCGCGGTCCGCGGGCAGCATGTGCCCGCCGTCATCGATTGGCTCAAAGATGCCCGCGACGTCGCCGCCAATTCGATCGGCTTCCGCATCGCCGCCATTTCGCTCTCCGGCCAGAAAGAAGTGAGCCGCGAGGAGATTTTGACCACCGCCGGCGTGACCGGCGACGCCTCGCTGTTGTTCCTCGACGCCGACGCGGCGCGGGCCCGGCTGATGGCCAATCCCTGGATCGCCGACGCGGCCGTTCTGAAGCTCTATCCGGACCGGCTGCAGATCTCGATCACCGAGCGCCAGGCCTTCGCGCTCTGGCAGAAGGACGGCCACGTCAATGTCATTGCCGCCGACGGCACGGTGCTCGAACCCTTCGTCGAGGACCGCTATCTCGGCCTGCCGCTGGTCGTGGGCCACGGCGCCGAGCGGCAGGCCAAGGATTTCCTCGCCTTTCTCGATCGTTATCCCGACCTCCGCGCCGTACTGCGCGCCTCGATCATGGTCGCCGAGCGGCGCTGGAACCTGCGGCTGAAGAACGGCATCGACGTGCGGCTGCCGGAATCCAATGTCGGCGGCGCGCTCGACCGGCTGGTCGCGCTCGACCGCGACAAGAAGCTGCTGTCGCGCGACATCACCATGATCGATCTGCGCCTGCCCGACCGGGTCACCGTGCGGCTGTCGGACGCCGCAGCGGCGGCCCGCGACGATCTGCTCAAGGCCAATGTGAAAAAGAAAAAAGGCGGTGACGCATGAGCGCGCTCCGCTACGGCCTGACGCCGAAGATGAAGCCGGTCTCGCCGCGCCGCAGCGCTCTGGTCGCTGCGCTCGACGTCGGATCGAGCAAGGTTGTTTGCATGATCGCGCGGCTGCGGCCGCGCGCGCCGCAGCAGGTATTGACCCGCCGCAGCCACGGCATCGAGATTGTCGGCTTCGGCCACACCGTCGCGCGCGGCATGAAGGCCGGCAGCGTCGTCAATCTCGGCCAGGCCGAGGAAGCCATCCGCCAGGCCGTCGATAGCGCCGAGCGCATGGCCGGCGTTGAAATCGAGTCGGTCGTGCTGTCGGTCTCAGCCGGACGGCCGAACAGCGAACTGTTCGCCGCCGAGATCGACATCGTCGGTTCCAGCATCGCCGACAGCGACATCGCCCGCGTGCTGGCCGCCGGCAGCCGGCATTCGCTGCGCGACGGCCGCGCCATCCTGCACTCGCTCCCGGTCGGCTATTCGATTGACGGCGTCGAAGGCGTCCGCGACCCGCGCGGCATGCTGGCCTCGCGATTCGGCGTCGACATGCATGTCGCCACCATCGATATTGCGGCCGCCCGCAACCTGATGCTGGCGGTCGAGCGCTGCCATCTCGACGTCGAGGCCATGGTGGCGAGCCCCTATGTCGCCGGCCTTTCGGTTCTCGCCGATGACGAGGCCGATCTCGGCTCGGCCGTGGTCGACATGGGCGCCGGCACCACGACCATGGCGGCCTTCATGAATGGCCGGCTGGTTTATGTCGACGGTTTCGCGCTCGGCGGCCATCACGTGACTATGGATATCGCGCGGGGCTTCAACGCCCGCGTGTCGGACGCCGAGCGAATCAAAACGCTTTATGGCAGTGTGCTCAGCGGGGGGTCGGACGAGCGTGACATGATCACGGTGCCGCCGCTGAGCGACGATGAGCGCGAGCAGGCGCAGCTGGTGTCCCGCGCGACGCTGGTGAGCATCATCAAGCCGCGCGTCGAAGAGATACTCGAAATGGTCCGCGACCGGTTGGCGCAATCGCCGCTCGGCGCCGACCAGCGCGGCCATGTCATTCTCACCGGCGGTGCAAGCCAGATCACGGGCCTGCCGGATCTGGCCGCGCGCATCCTCGGCCGCCAGGTGCGCATCGGGCGCCCGCTCGGCATTGCCGGCGCGCCGGACGCGGCCAAAGGCGCGGCTTTTGCCGTGGCGGCCGGTCTCCTCGTTTACCCGCAAGCGGCGCATCTCGAGCATTTCGAGTCGCGGCGCAAGCGGCAACTCATGACCGGCACGGGCGGCTACTTCTCCCGTGTCGGACTATGGCTTCGCGAGAGCTTCTGATGGCCCACAGATGCGAAGTCGGAACATTGCGGCGGTCAGTGGCGGACCGCACCGGGCTTGGCGTGGACAGCGCACGCGCTACGAACAAGAGGCAATCATGACGATCAATCTGAATATCCCCGACATCCGTGAGCTCAAGCCCCGCATCACCGTATTCGGTGTCGGCGGCGCTGGCGGAAATGCCGTCAACAATATGATCACCGCCGGCTTGCAAGGCGTCGATTTCGTGGTCGCCAATACCGATGCCCAGGCGCTCACAATGTCGAAGGCCGAGCGGGTCGTTCAGATGGGAGTGCAGGTGACCGAAGGTCTCGGCGCCGGCTCGCAGCCCGATGTCGGACGCGCCGCAGCCGAAGAGGTGCTCGACGAGATCCGCGACCATCTCTCGGGCGCGCATATGGTCTTCGTCACGGCCGGTATGGGCGGCGGGACGGGAACCGGCGCCGCGCCGGTGATCGCCAAGACCGCCCGCGACCTCGGCATTCTCACCGTCGGCGTCGTCACCAAGCCGTTTCACTTCGAGGGTCAGCGCCGCATGCGGCTTGCCGACGGCGGCATCACCGAACTGCAGAAATGCGTCGATACGCTCCTCATCATCCCGAACCAGAATCTGTTCCGCGTGGCCAACGAAAAGACCACGTTTGCCGATGCCTTCGCGCTGGCCGACCAGGTGCTTTATTCGGGCGTCGCCTGCATCACCGATCTGATGGTGAAGGAAGGCCTCATCAATCTCGACTTCGCCGACGTCCGCGCCGTGATGCGCGAGATGGGCAAGGCGATGATGGGCACCGGCGAAGCGCAAGGCGACAAGCGCGCGCTGACGGCGGCGGAAGCTGCGATCTCCAATCCGCTGATCGACGATGCGTCGATGAAGGGCGCCAGGGGCTTGCTGATCTCGATCACCGGCGGCCGCGATCTCACGCTCTATGAGGTCGACGAAGCGGCCACCCGCATCCGCGAGGAAGTCGATCAGGACGCCAATATCATCGTCGGCGCCACTTTCGACGAAAGCCTCGACGGCATGATCCGCGTTTCGGTCGTGGCAACCGGCATCGACCAAGCGGCGCAACAACGCCCGGCGGCGACCCATGCTGCCGCGCATGCGCCTGTGGCGGCGCATGCCGCGCCGGCGATGCACTCCTCCAATTCGCGGCTCGCCGATCTGGCGCAGCGCATCCGCGCCGACAACCAGCGCATCGCCGAACGCATTACCGAAGCGACCCGGCCGGCCGCACCCGTTGCACCGGCTCCCGCGCTGGTCGCAACCCCGGCCGCCGCGCCGATGCAGATGGCGACGCAGCCAATGGGTCAGGTCACGGCGCCTCCCATGAATCCTGCGATGAACCCGGCGCCGGCCAGCCTGAACGCCTCGATCAAATCCGCGGCCAAAGCGGCGATCGCAGCCGCCGTCGAGGACATTACGATCCGTCCGATCGCGCCGAAGCCCTCGCTGTTCATCGACCCGGCGCTGCGCGAGCCCGAGCCGGTTGCAGCGGAAGAGCCCCGCGCGTTCATTCCGCCGCAAGCGGAGCGCATGCCGATGCGGGCGCCGCGGATGCCGCAAATCGACGAATTGCCGGTCCCGGCGCAGAACGAGATCCGCGCCCGGCGTGGTGAAATGCCGGACGAGCATCATCCCGAGAAACAGCGCATGTCGCTGTTGCAACGCCTAGCCTCGGTCGGTCTCGGACGCCGTGAGCACGATGAGCCGGCCGCAGCGCCGGCCCAGCGGGCGGCGCCGATGCCAGCGGAGCGGATGGCGGCGCGGCCTGCAATGCCTCGCGCGCCGGAACCGCGCCAAGAAATGCGCCAAGAAGCTCGTCATGAAGCCCGTCATGATCCTCGTCACGAGCCGCCGGTGTCGGAATACGCCAGGCGGCCGGCGCCCCCAGGGCCTCGACCAGCACGGCCGGCAGGCCCCTGTGCATAACTCTAGTGAAGAGGACCAGCTCGACATCCCGGCCTTCCTGCGCCGGCAGGCGAAATAGGTTTGCGGCCGAGAAGGAGCGCGCAAGTACGCCACTCTGACCGCCGCAAGACGGTTACGGCCTTCTTATAAGGCTTTGGTAGAACTAAGTTTTCTGAAGAAATGCCGCCAATCCGCTCCGTCGCAGATCATAGCGCCGGGGCGGATTTTCTTTTTCGCCGAGCCGGCGGCGTTTTCAGTTGTACGATTTTGGGGCAGCGAGCCGACCAGAGTGCGGCCAGAAAAAGGTAACAGTCGGTAAGAAAGCGTGAATTGGCCTAATGCTGCAGCGCAAGTAAGGTTTACGCGTCGTAGGGGGAGTTTTGGGGATCGGGGTTTCGGCGGGACTTGACGTTTATCGGGACTGAACGTTTGGCGACCGCACCCACCGACCTCAATATGCATTCTGGATTGCTGCAATCTAGGTTGCGTTCCCTCAAGGTGGGGTGGCCACAATTGTCCGGGCAGTTCTGTCCGCGGAGTTTGGCCGTAAGGGTGTGGGACCGAGCCATGATGCGGAGCGCGCAAGCCGGCAGGCAGACGACGCTTAGAGATCATGTCACCGTAGCCGGTATCGGCGTTCATTCCGGCGCACCCGCCAATCTCACATTGCATCCGGCCGAAGCGAATACCGGCATCGTATTTCTGCGCAGCGGCACAAGCGGAAAACCCGATCGCGAGCTCTGCGCCAATTACCGCTCCGTGACCGCGACCGAATTCGCCACCGTTCTCGGCGACCATAACGGCCCGGCGGTATCCACCACCGAACATGTGCTCGCCGCGCTGCATGGCTGCGGCATCGACAACGCGGTCGTCGAGGTCGACGGACCGGAAGTGCCGATCATGGACGGCAGCGCCGCTCCGTTCGTCACCGCCATCGATCAAGCCGGCATCGCCGCGCTCCCGGCGCAGCGCCGCTACATCCAGGTTCTCAAGACCGTCCGCGTCGGCAAGGGCGAGAGCTACGGCGAATTGCGGCCGCATGCGCGCGGTCTGCGGCTCGAGACCGAGATCGAATTCGACCATCCGCTGATCGGCCGGCAGACCGTGGCCATGGATATCGAGGCGGATGTGTTCCGCCGCGATCTGGCGCGGGCGCGGACCTTCGGCTTCATGCGCGACGTGTCGAAACTGTGGAGCGCGGGCTATGCGCTCGGCGCGTCCTTGGACAATACGGTCGTCATCGCCGAAGACCGCGTCCTCAATGCGGAAGGCATCCGCTTCCCCGACGAATTCGTGCGGCACAAGGCGGTCGACGCCATCGGCGACCTGGCGCTCGCCGGCGCACCGCTGATCGGCGCCTATCGGTCCGTGCGCGGCGGCCATAAGCTCAATCATGCCGTTGTGACGGCGCTGATGGCCGACCGCAGCGCCTGGGCCTATGTCGAGATGCCCGAAGCTCGCCGTCCCCGCGGCCATGCCGACCTGGCAGTGGGTTTCGCGGCCGCGGCCTATGGCCCGGATGTTTCCTAGGCGGCCCGATTCCACAGCCATTCCGGCGCCTTAGCTCTCGCGTCTTAACTTTCCCGGGATTTTGCGCCTTAATCCCGGCCGATTGTCGGCCATAATTGCAGTATTGTCATAGGGCTACGGTGCGCTCGCGAAATTGGCTGGGGGCTGGCTGGCGCGAGACCAACGTACCGAGGGGACGCAAATTACGCTCATGATGTCGTTGCGAGGATCGCCGCGATCCGGTTCGAGGCTGTGCGCGCTGGCTGTTGGCCTGGCGTGCGCGCTCTTTGCCGCGTCGCTCGCGGGCTGCAGCAAGGAAGAAGATTACATTCCCGACAGTCCCGCCGACCTGCTCTACAACGAGGGACTTTATCTGCTCAACAACAAGCAGGAATATCGCGAAGCGGCGAAGAAATTCGACGAGGTCGACCGCGAGAACCCGTATTCGGACTGGGCGCGCAAGGCGCTTCTGATGTCGGCCTACGCCTATTATCAGGCGGAAGACTACGAGTCCTGCGTCAACTCGGCGAAACGCTACGTGACGCTGCATCCCGGCAGTCCCGATGCTGCCTACGCGCAATATCTGATCGGCGCCTCCTATTACGATCAGATACTCGACATCTCGCGCGATCAGGGGCGCGCCGACAAGGCGATCGACGCGCTGCAAGAGGTGATCCGCAAATATCCGAACAGCGAATACGCGATCAACGCCAAGAAGAAGATCGAAATGGGGCGCGATCAGCTCGCCGGCAAGGAAATGCAGGTCGGCCGCTATTACATGGATCGCCGCGACTTCATCGGCGCGATCAACCGGTTCAAGGTGGTGGTGACGCAATATCAGACCACACGCCACGTCGAAGAGGCGCTGGAACGGCTGACGGAAGCCTATGTCGCGCTCGGCATCACCGACGAGGCGCAAACCGCGGCCGCCGTGCTCGGGCATAATTTCCCGGAAAGCCCCTGGTACAAGGACGCCTATAACCTCGTGAAGACTGCCGGCCAGGAGCCGAACGAGAACAAACCCTCCTGGATCAGCCGCGCCTTCTCGCTGACGCCCGCGACACCCAAGCCCGCGGCAGCTGCGCCAATAGCGCCTGCTTCAGTAGCGCCTCCACCAGTGGCACCTACGCCGGGAGCGCCTGTATCTGCGGTGCCGCCACCGCCGGGTCAGAGGATAACTGACGCAACTGCCGGGAATCGGTAATATCCGGCGGCGCGATTGCGAAGATCGCGCGCGACGCATAGTTCCCCGTCATCTCGGTAAGTTTGCCGATAACCCTGCCAATCAACTTGCCATGCTGGCTCGCCTCTCTATCCGCGACATCGTTCTGATCGAACGGCTGGATATCGATTTCGGATCCGGACTTGCCGCGCTGACCGGCGAGACCGGCGCCGGCAAATCGATCCTGCTCGATGCTTTCGCTTTGGCGCTCGGCGCGCGCGGCGACGCCGCGCTGGTGCGCGAGGGCAGCGAACAGGGCCAGGTGACTGCTGCTTTCGACATTGCCAAAAAGCATCCGGCGCGCCGCGTGCTCGCCGAGAACGATCTCGGCGCGGAGGACGAGCTGATCGTGCGCCGCGTGCAATTCGCCGACGGCCGCACCCGCGCTTTCATCAATGACCAGCCGGTGAGCGTGCAGGTGCTGCGCGCGCTCGGCACGGCTTTGGTGGAAATTCATGGCCAGCACGACGACCGCGCTTTCGTCGATGCCGCGACCCACCGCGCGCTGCTTGACGCCTATGGCGGCCTCGAGAACGACGCGGCCGAGGTGACCCGGCTCTGGGCCGAGCGCCGCGCCAAAGAAGCCGCCGTCGCCGACCATCGCGCAGCCATCGAGCGCGCGGCGCGGGAGGCCGAATGGCTGCGCCACGCCGTCGAGGAGCTTGGTCGCCTCGCCGCGCAAACGGGCGAGGAAACCGCGCTCGCCGACCGCCGCACCACCATGATGCAGGCGGAGAAAGTCGGCGAGGATTTGCGCAGCGCCCATGACAGCGTCACCGGCCCGAATTCTCCGGTACCGCCGCTTGCGACCGCTATACGCCGTCTCGAGCGCCGCGCGGCGCAAGCGCCGGCGCTGATCGAGCCGGTGGTGAAAGCCATCGATGCCGCGCTCAATGCGCTCGAAGAAGCGCGGCTCCATCTCGAACACGCGTTGCGCGTCGCCGACTATGATCCGGCCGAGCTCGAGCGTATCGAGGAGCGTCTGTTCGCGCTGCGCGCCGCCGGGCGCAAATACAATGTGCCGGTCGACGATTTGGCGGCGCTGGCGAAGCGCTACGAATCCGACCTCGCCTTGATCGACGCCGGCGCCGAACGGCTCGCCACGCTGGAGCGCGAGGCGCAGGAGGCGTCGGCACGCTACCGCGCCGCCGCGCAGGCGCTGTCGGCTGAGCGCCGCCGCTCGGCGCAAAAACTCGACAAGGCGGTCAATGCCGAACTCAAGCCGCTCAAGCTCGAGCGGGCGCAATTTTCCACCGAGATCGCAAGCGAGAACGAAGGACCGGACGGCCTCGACCGCGTCGAATTCTGGGTGCGCACCAATCCCGGCACGCGGCCCGGACCGCTGATGAAGATCGCCTCGGGCGGCGAGCTGGCGCGCTTCCTGCTCGCGCTCAAAGTGGTGCTGGCCGACCGCGGCTCGGCGCCGACACTGATCTTCGACGAAATCGACACCGGCGTCGGCGGCGCGGTCGCCGATTCCATCGGCGTGCGGCTGGCGCGGCTGGCCTCCGGCGTCCAGGTGCTCGCCGTTACGCACGCGCCGCAAGTGGCGGCACGCGCCGACCGGCACTATCTCATCAGCAAAGATGCGCTCGCCAAGGGCAAACGGGTCGCGACACGTGTCGCCGAGCTCGAAGGCGAGCATCGCCGCGAAGAGATCGCCCGCATGCTCGCCGGCGCCGAAATCACCGCCGAAGCCCGCGCCGCCGCCGAACGGTTGATCAGGGCGGCCAGCTGACATCCGGTCGCGCGCCGGTGCGGCCCCTGCTAGATTGCGCTTAATAACGTTACGGCAAAGCCGTCGGCAGATACTCGCTGGGAGGAATGCATGTCCGTTCGCGTCGTCGTTGTCGCCGGCATCACCGCCGGCCTTGCGCTGGCAAGCGCCACGCTCGTTTCCGATGCCGCCGGCACTCTCGACTACGATTTCTATAAGGCCAAGGTGCAGCCGATCTTTCTCGCCAAGCGGGCCGGCCACGCGCCCTGCGCGATGTGCCACGCCGGGGCCAACAATATGCTTCACCTTGAGGAACTGCCGCCGGGCCAAACCACATGGACCGAGGACCAGACGCGCAAGAATTTCGACACGGTCTCGAAGATCGTTCAAGCCGTTGACGATCCGCTGACCGCCAAGATCCTGGTCCATCCGCTCGCCCCCGAGGCCGGCGGCGACGCGTTCCACTCCGGCGGCCGGCAATTCGCCAGCAAGAACGATCCCAATTGGAAGATCATCGCCGAATGGGCGAAGGGTGCGACGCTCGCCCCGGCAAGAAGTAGAAATTAAGGCGCTATTCCGCCTGAGGCCCGCTTGCTGGGCGGCGGCGTGCTCGGCGTGACCGGCATCGTCGGGGATCACCAGGTATTGTTGCGCTTCGGCACTTCGCCGACCGGCACGACCTTGACCACCTTCATCGCCGCGGTATCGACCACCGACACCGAACGCATGCCCGAATTCGAGATGTAAAGCTCCTTGCCGTCCGGCGTGAACGTGACCCAATTGGCCACGGCCGAGAGCGGCGCGTCGTGGCCGGCGATCTTTTCGCCCGGCAGATCGACCTTGCCGATGATCTTCAGGTCGGCAAGCGAATACTCGTACACGGCGTTGTTGGGAATGCTGGTGACCCACAGCGTCTTGTTGTCCGGCGCGATGCCGATGCCGTGCGACGGCTCGTTGGTCGCGATAGCCGCCGTGGTCGAATTCCTGCGCCGCCTTCGGCAAGATCATTCTGGCGGCCTCCATTTGCTCGGCGAAATCGATGACCGCGAAGCCGTTGAGGTTCCGACATCTGCGAGAACACACGCTTGGTCGAGCCGTCCGGGTTGGTTTCGATCGCCATGCAGCGCACGCCGTTGTCCATCGGCATCGCCCAGGCCAACTGCTCCTTGCTCGAGATCGAACACATAGAACGTATGTTGCGGGATCGAGCCGCCGACCACGTATTTGTTGTCCGGCGTGACATAGACGTTGTGCAGCCGCCCGCCGTTGGCGGAGATGGTCTTCTTCAGCGTCAGCGTCGCGGCGTCGACGATGTCGAGGCCGCCTTTGCCGCGGGCGATCGCGACGACGATGCGGTCGCCGTTCTTGGTCACCGAAATGTTGTTCGGATGGTCGGACAGCGCGACCTTCTTGATGAGCTTGCCGCTCTTGCGGTCGAACACGTCGAGCGTGCTGGTTTCCTCGTTGCTGACATAGACCCGCGTGGCGTCCGGCGAGAAAGCGATGCCGTGGGCGCCGACGACGTCCTTGATTTTCTGCACCACCTTGTTGGTGACCGGATCGATGACATCAATGCTGTCGCCCGCGGAATTGGTGACATAAATGCGAACCGTGCTGGCCGAGGCGGCGAGTGGCGCAAAGGCCAGTGCCAAGACCAGTGCCAAGAGCGGTAAGGCGTATTTGAGGATCGATCGCGTCGTCATGGCAGTGCCTCTTTGGCCAGCATGAAACCGTCGCTAGATTACGCACAATCCCGCGGCTAGACAACGCCGGGCACGGCGGGCAAGAATCGCTGCACCGCTTCATGCCGGATATTGATGGCCGCAATGGCAGCAAAGAAATCGTCCTCAGTCACCTCTCCCGGCGCCCTGACCGAGGCGCAGGCCAAGGCCGAGCACAAGCGTCTCGGCGCCGAGATCGCCGCGCATGACCGGCGCTATTATCAGGACGACGCGCCGACGGTCTCCGACGCCGACTACGACGCGCTGCGCAAACGCTACGGTGCGATCGAGGCGCGCTTCCCGGATCTGCGCACGCTCGACAGCCTGACCCAGCGCGTCGGAGCCGCGCCCGTCGGCGCGTTTCGCCAAGGTGCGGCACGCGGTGCCGATGCTCTCGCTCGATAATGCCTTCAGCGAAGAAGATGTCGTGGATTTTGTCGGCCGCATCCGGCGCTTTCTGCGCTTGCCCGACGACGAGGAGATCGCGTTTTCCGCCGAGCCGAAGATCGACGGCCTGTCGATGTCGCTGCGTTACGAGCATGGCAAGCTGGTCACCGGCGCGACGCGCGGCGACGGCGCCGAAGGCGAGGACGTCACCGCCAATGTGAGGACGATCGCCGACATTCCGCACAAATTGTCGGGGCGCAAGATTCCGGCCGTGACCGAAGTCCGCGGCGAAGTCTACATGACCAAAGCGGCATTCCTCGAACTCAACCGCAAGCAGGCGGAAGCCGGCAAGCAGCTCTATGTCAACCCGCGCAATACCGCGGCCGGCTCGCTGCGTCAGCTCGACGCGTCGATCACCGCCTCGCGGCCGCTCGGTTTTTTTGCTTACGCTTGGGGCGAGATGAGCGCCATGCCGGCGGACACGCAGTCCGGCATGATCAAATGGTTCGAGGCTTGCGGCTTTAAGACCAACCCACTGACTAAAATGTGCCGCTCGCTCGAGGCGCTGCTGAAATTCCACAGCGATATCGAAGCGCGTCGCTCAACGCTCGACTACGACATCGACGGCGTCGTCTACAAGGTCGACCGTCTCGATTGGCAGGAGCGGCTCGGCTTCGTGTCGCGCAATCCGCGCTGGGCAATCGCGCACAAATTTCCGGCCGAGAAGGCGACCACGGTCGTTCGGGACATCGAGATCCAGATCGGACGCACCGGCTTTCTCACGCCCGTCGCCAAGCTCGAGCCGGTGACGGTCGGCGGCGTCGTGGTGCAGAACGCCACGCTGCACAATGCCGAGGAGATCGCCCGGCTCGACGTGCGCATCGGCGACACGGTGACGATCCAGCGTGCCGGCGATGTCATTCCGCAGGTGCTCGGCGTCGTCGCGGACAAACCACGCGGGGCCAAGCCCTATCAGTTTCCGAAAAAGTGCCCGTGCCCGCTGCATACCGACGTGGTGCGCGAGATCATCGCCGGCGGCGCCGAGGGCGCGCGCGTGCATTGCACCGGCGAGTTCGCCTGCCCCTATCAGACCATCGAGCACCTTAAGCACTTCGTGTCGCGCCGCGCCTTCGATATCGACGGGCTCGGCGAAAAGCAGATCGAGCTGTTCTACGAGCGCGACTGGGTCAAGGAGCCGGCCGATATTTTTACGCTCGAAGCGCGCAACAAAAAGATCAAGCTCGAAGAGGTCGAGGGTTTCGGCGAAACCTCGGTGCGCAATCTGTTCGCGGCGATCGCGGCGCGGCGCGAGATTTCGCTCGAGCGTTTCATCTACGCGCTCGGCATCCGCCATGTCGGCGAAACCACCGCAGTGGCGCTGGCGCGCGGCTATGGCACCTGGAACGCCTTCCACGACGCCTGTCTCAAGCTCGCCAAGGGCGACGAGGAGACCAAGGAAGAAATGGATGCGCTCGATCAGATCGGCGACACCGTGATCGAGAGCCTGCACGAATATTTCGGCGAGGCGCATAACCGCAAACGCATCGAGCGGCTCGCAGCGCTTGTGAAGATCCTCGACGCCGAAAAGCCGCGCAGCGATTCGCCGATCGCGGGCAAGACCGTAGTGTTCACCGGCACGCTGGAAAAGATGACGCGCGACGAGGCGAAAGCGTCGGCCGAGCGCCTCGGCGCCAAAGTGTCGGGATCGGTGTCGAAGAAGACCGATTACGTGGTCGCCGGCCCGGGCGCCGGCTCAAAGCTTGCCGAGGCGAAGAAGCACGGCGTCGCGGTGCTGACCGAAGACGAATGGGCGGAACTCATTCGCTGAGTCCGCCCATTACCGTCTCGCGTCGCTACACTTGGGGCTATATTCGTCCTGCGAGGACCAGGACAACCACGATGATCAGGATCAGCCCAAGCCCGCCGCCGGGATAGTAACCCCAGCCCGTGCTATAGGGCCAAGTCGGCAACGCGCCGAGCAACAAAAGAATAAGAACGATAATCAGAATCGTCGAAAGCATGCTGTTTCCTCGCTCTGCGCAATCAAATTTTCAACCTGCCGAATCAACGTTTTGAATTCGAGAACGTTCCCTTCGCGCGCGCGCACGAATGCTGCATCGCAATCACAATGCTTGAAAGTTTCGCGCGCGAAGGGGCGCGGCTAGCTCGCGAGCGGCGCGGTCGCCGCGATCAGCCATGCGCGGGCTTGCGCATCGAGCAGCGGCGCGATCTGCTCGCGCACGCGCGCGTGATAGGCGTCGAGCCAGGCGATTTCCTCGGGCGTCATCAGCGACGGATCGACGAGCCGCGCGTCGATCGGCGCCAACGTCAGCGTCTCGAAGGCGTTGAGCGGCGTTCGGCGTCGGCCACGGGCTTGGCTTCGGTGACGAGAATGAGATTCTCGATGCGGATGCCGTAAGCATCGGTGCGGTAATAACCCGGCTCGTTCGACAGGATCATGCCGCGCTTGAGCGCCGCACCGCCGAGCTTGGAGATGCGGGCCGGCCCTTCATGCACCGACAGATAGCTGCCGACGCCGTGGCCGGTGCCGTGATCGAAATCGAGCCCGTCGCGCCACAAAAATTGCCGCGCCAGAGTGTCGAGCTGGGCGCCCGACGTGCCGTCGGGAAATATCGCGCGGGCGATGGCGATATGGCCCTTGAGCACGAGCGTGAAATTCCTGCGCATTTCGGCGCTCGGCGTGCCGACGGCAAGCGTGCGGGTGATGTCGGTCGTGCCGTCCTCGTATTGGCCGCCGGAATCGACCAGGAACAATTCGCCCGGCGCGATGCGCCGGTTGCTGCTGCGGCTGACGCGGTAATGCACGATGGCGCCGTCCGGACCGGCGCCGGCGATAGTCGGAAACGAAACGTCTTTCAGCACGCCGGTGTCGCGGCGAAAGCTTTCCAGCGCCTCGACGGCATCGATCTCCGTCAAGCTGCCGCGCGGCGCTTCGCCATCGAACCAGGCGAGGAAGCGCGTCACCGCCACACCGTCGCGCAATTGCGCCGCCTTGGCGCCGGCGATCTCGACCGCGTTCTTGACCGCCTTCATCGGCGTGATCGGATCGCCGCCGCGGATCACTTTGCCGCCATTGTCGGCGATCAGCCGCGCGATCGCCTCGGGGCAGACGCCGGCATCGAGCCGCACCGCGCGCTTCTCTTTGCCGAGCGCGGCGAGATCGCGCTCGAAATCGTCGTTGCCGCGCACCTCGGCCAGTTCCTCGAGACGATGGCGCACATCGTTGCTGAGCTTTTCGCCATCGACATAAAGCGCGGGCCGGCCGTCCTTCGGCACGATGGCGGAGGCGAGCACCACCGGCGTGTGCGGCACGTCGCTGCCGCGGATATTGAAGAGCCACGACACCGATTGCGGATCGGACACGACCAGCGCATCGGCCACAGTCTTGCCGATGTCGGCATGGACGCGCTTGAGCTTGGCCGCGGCCTCTTCGCCGGCATAGCGCAAATCATGCAGCACGACCGCGCCGAGCGGCGGCGGCGGCCGGTCGGTCCAGCCGGCATCGATCGGATTGTCGTCGACCGCGACGAGGCTTGCCTTAGCCGCGTCGCAGGCCTTGGCGAGCCGCTCGGCGCCGTCCACCGTATGCAGCCACGGCGAATAGCCGAGCTTTGCGCCGGCCGGCAGGTTTTCTTCGATCCACTGCGCCGGCGGATGCTCGACCAGATGCTCGACGGCGAAAGCCTGCGCGTCGACCTCATCGCGCACCTGCACCTGATAGCGGCCGTCGACGAAAATCACGGCGCGGTCGGCCAGCACGATGGCGAGGCCGGCCGAGCCGGTGAAGCCGGTGAGCCAGGCGAGCCGCTCGGCGCAGGGCGGCACGTATTCGTTCTGGTAGCGGTCGGCGCGCGGCACGATGAAGCCGTCGAGGCCGCGGCGCTTGAGCTCCGCGCGCAGCGCCGCGAGCCGCGGCGCGGTGGCGCCGGGTTCGCTGCGATCTTCGAACGATTGGAAATGGGCTTCGAACATGCGGGCAATCTATGGATGCCGGCGACGCTGGGCAATGACGGATCGTAGCACGCCGCCGGCGCAGCACCAGCGTCGTCCAGCCGTCGAGTTCGATGCGACGCTCGAGCGCGAGCGGCGCGATAGGCGGAGAGCGCGGCATTGGCCTGCGCAGTCAGCAGGCCGGAAAGAACGACGCGGCCGCCGCGGCGCGATGAGCTGCGTCAGCGGCGCGGCCAGCCGTTGCAGCGGCCCGAGCAGGATATTGGCGAAGACCAGATCGAACGGCGCGCGGGCGCGGATCGCCGGCGCCGCGACGCCGTCCGCGTTCACGACTCGACGAATGCGCCGGCGCGATTGAGCCGGGCATTGGCGCGCGCGACGCGCACGGCGCCGGCATCGATATCGGTCGCCAGCACGCGCTGCCGCAGCGCGCGTGCGGCCGCGATGGCGAGCACGCCGCTGCCGGTGCCGAGATCGAGAATTCGCCGCGGCACTGCGCGCGCTCGATTTGCAGACATGTCGAGCGCCAGGAGGCAGCCGCGCGTCGTGCCGTGATGGCCGGTGCCGAAGGCGAGCGCCGCCTCGATCTCGATGCCGATCCGATTGGGCGGCACGGCGCGCGGTCGTGCGCGCCGTGAACGACAAACCGGCCGGCCGTGACGGGCTTCAAGCCCGGCGAGGCTTTCGCCGACCCAATCCTTGGCGGCGACGCGCTCGAAACGGAGCGCGTTGCGCCGCTTCGGGGCCGGCGGCCACGGCCGCCAATTCGCGCATCGCGGTTTCGTCGGGCGGCGCGCCAAAATGGATGCGTCACCTGCCATCGCGCTGCGCCGTTATCCACAAGGCTGACGGCAATCTCGTCGGCGGCGAAACTCTCGGCGAACAGGTCGGCGACCCGCCGCGCCGATTGTTCATCCGTCACCAGCGTTGCAATCCGTATCGGCGGCGGCTTTGGGCGTTGCAGAATTCATTGAATGGTCGGCATTTCTCGGATTTTTCACGCAATTCACAAGGCGGCCGCGAGAACTCTATTCGGCCGCCGGGGTTTTTCAACACAATATTCACATCGTCATCACATCTAATCCGCCGCTAATCCACAGTACTATCCACAATATTTCCACAGTTTTTCACGAGCGTTTTCACGCGCCGGTTTCAACGGTACGTCGCGGCAGGTGCCGAAAGCCTATAGCTTTCCGTGCTACGATCCTCATGATGCGCGCCGATCGAAATCCGGGAGAATCATGATGATCGCAGACTGCGCGCGGCGAACATTCGCTGTCTGCGGCCTGGTCGCGTTGTCTCGCTGCTCTTTGGCGGTTCCAGCCACCGGGGCGCGGGCGCAGCGCGCCCGATTATGCCCAGCTTATCGCGGCGCCGGACCGCAGCGACGCCGACCGGCAGGCCGACAAACGGCGCGATCCGTTGCCCTTTCTGGCTTTTGCCGGGATTCGCCCGGGCATGAAGGTGCTCGATATGGGCGCCGGCGGCGGCTACTAGCACCGAGTTGATGGCGCGCGCGGTGGCGCCGGACGGCATTGTGTATGGGCAGAACCCGCCCGATCTCGGCGAAAAAGCCGAAGGCGGCCTTCGAGGCGCGCCTGAAGACTCCGGCCATGAAGAACGCCGTGGCGGACATCCGCGCCGTTCGACGATCCGATCCCGCCGGGCGTACACGATCTCGATCTCATCACGTTTCTCTTCTACTACCACGACACGACCTACATGACGTCGATCGCGCGGTGATGGACGGCAAAATGTTCGCCGCGCTCAAGCCCGGCGGATTTCTGGTCATCGCCGATCATTCCGCGCTGCCGGGGCAGGGCACCTCTGTCAGCCACACACTGCACCGGATCGAGGAGAGCACGCTGCGCCAGGAGATCGAGGCCGCCGGTTTCAAATTCGTTGCCGAAGGCAATTTCTGGCGCAACGCCGCCGACACGCACGACTTTCCGAGCTACAAGCCGACATGCCGGTGGACAATTTTGTGCTCAAGTTCCAGAAGCCGATGTGAGCTTCGTCGTTCCGGGGCGTCCCGGGTTCTGGCCCGCGAGCCCGGACGATCCGGAATGACTTTGGCGCTACTGCAACTGGTCCTTCACCGCCTCGAGACCGGCGTTCACGCAATCGTCGTCGACGCCCGGCGAACCCGACGCACCGACGCCGCCCACGACGACATTGCCGACTTTGATCGGCTGACCGCCGGGAATCGCAATGACATTCGGCAGCGTCACTTGCTGGTGGGCAACTGAAGCGGGGTCGAGCAGCTTCTTGGCGTAGTCCGCTGTGGGCTGCTTGAACGTCATCGCCGTGTAGGCCTTGCGCCGCGCATTCTCCATCGTATGCGGCGAGGCTTCGTCGCCGCGCATCTCGACGATCGTCTCGCCGTCGCGATCGACGACAACGGCGGATACCGCATAGGTCTTGGCGGCGCAGGCGGCGACGGTAGCTTCGGCGATGGCCTTGGCGACGCTCAGCGGAATATCCTTGTGCATGATGAGTGCAGCGCCTGCAGGCGTGGCGGAAACGGCGAGCAAGCTGGCAATGGCGGCAAAGCCCGAGAAACGAAGGCTCGAGAAGCGAAGGCTGAAACGAACGACCGGCATGGCAGAGATCCTTTCAATGAAAAACGCGCAGTTGACCCCGGAGCATGATCTTGTCGGAAAACCGGTATCCACTTTTCCGGATCATGCTCGAAATAAAGAACCGCGGACGCGCAAACCTATTCCATTTTTGACGGCGGCACTGCGACGGCCCGACCACGCCCGCTCAACAGGGCGTGATTACCATTGCCGGTAGGCCGGCTGACCGTAAGACGGCTGCTGGTATTGGCCGTAATAGCCTTGGTTATAGCCGTAAGCGGGTTGCGGCTGCGGCGGGAAACCACGCTGCCCATAGACCGGGCGGCCATAGGCCGGCTGGCCGTAAGACTGCTGCTGGCCGTAAGATTGCTGCTGGCCATAAGGCTGCTGCTGGCCGTAGGGCTGTGCGGGCTGTTGGCTGCCGTCAGGCGCGATCGTGATGGGTTGACCCGCCGACACCGTCTGGTTCATCGGCAGGCGCGAGCGCGCCACCGGCCCGTTGTCGCCGTTCGGCGTGCGGCCGGCGATGACCACTTTGGTGTTGGCCATGGTTTGCGCCTTCACCAGATCGAACAAGGTCGCGGCGTGATCCGGCGACAGCCGGATGCAGCCATGCGACACCGGGAGCCCGAGATGCTTGACGTCGAAGAAGCCGTGAATGGCATGGCCTTGCAGGTCGATGAAGATCGCATGCGGCATCGGCGCATTGTCCCACTCCTGCGAGAAGTGGTCGGCGTCCATGCGATTAGGTTTGAAATTGCCGCTCGGCGTGTCGTAGCCGGGGCGTCCGGTCGACACCGGCCAGTCGTAGCGCTGCGCGCCGTCGACAGCGACCGTCATGTGCTGGGTCGACTTGTCGATATTGATGAGGATGTCGGCGCGGGCCGCCGCGGCGAAAGGCACCGCGAGCGCCAGGGCTATGGCAAAGAGAATTGCGGAAAGTTTTGAAGAATAAGCGACTGTGGCGGAACGCATATGTTTACCCGGTGATACGTCGCCCCAACACTTGCAAGTCTTCCGCTTGTATTTGGTTCAAATCAAGACCTCGCGCCATCACGTTTCGGCGAAATAGTGAATGGATTGGGGCGGGATTAGCGAGAAACTGCCAGCCCATCGTTTCCATAATTATGTCATTGCGTCTTCTCTCCGCATGCGGAGAGAGACGACAAGAAAATTCCGTCTCGCGACGGGCGCGTTCTTCCTGCCCCGCGAAAGCGGGGAAGGGGGACCACCCGAAGGGTGGTGGAAGGGGCGTCAAACTCAACGCACCTCTTTCGACGAAGATAACGCGACGAGTGAGACGCCCCCTCCACCGCACTTCGTGCGGTCCCCCTCCCCGCTACCGCGGGGGCGGAAGAGGAACGCGCCGTCATCGTGTCGCTCTGCTCGCAACGACGAAAACAGAAGAAAGAAAAAGAAGGAAGCGGAACGCCGACAGACGCAGTGTTTCATGCTCCGCACCAGCGGGTGCGGTTCGCGCCACGAGAGTGCCGGCTTGCGCCGACCCTCCGCTGCGGGCGCGCTCGCCTGTCGGCGTTCCACCACGGTTCTGCCCTAGAGAGTATTCCATCCCTAGGTGCGATCTCAGGCCATGCTTCCTGGGACGTGGAGTTAGCGCCGATCCTGTAGTCATCCCCATTCCTGGGGCAGAACCGACGCAGTTTGTGCGGGCGTTACCCGCCTTCACCTGTCCCAGTCCAGCGAGCACCTCGCGGCCCAGTCCGTAGTGCTGGGATGCTGATGCCCGAAACCGCCCGGGAGCGGATCGCAACGCCGCCCGCAGGCACCGCACTCGCCCCGACCTCCGGGATGCCTCCCGACGGCGTCCTTGCGAGCGAGATTTGATTCGCAGCGGGATTGTAACTGAAATAGAGACCAGTGTCAATGAAAGTGTGACCAAGATTCGAGAGCAAAATTCGCCGCTCCTCGCGGGGGAGAGGCCGCCATGTGACTGAAGCGGCGTGACTGAAGCGAGCGGCCGCGGCTCGTGCTATTCTGAAGAACCTGGGTGGACATTTTGTAGCATGGCGAAGCTCGTCTTCGGATTGAACCAGTCCCTGGACGGCTATGTCGACCACCAGGAATTTGCGCCTGGTCCCTCGCTCTTTCGTCACTTCACCGAGCAAGTGCGCGACCTAGCCGGCAGCGTGTACGGTCGCGGCATGTACGAGGTGATGCGTTATTGGGACGAAGACCGTCCTGAGTGGGACGCGGAGGAGCGCGACTTCGCGGCGGCGTGGCGGAGCCAACCGAAGTGGGTCGTGTCGCGCTCGTTGAAGTCAGTCGGCCCCAACGCCACACTTGTCGCGGATGACGTCGAGGCGGTGATACGCGGGCTGAAGGCCCAGCTCGTTGGGGAGATTGAAGTTGGCGGACCAGACCTGGCACGGAGCCTAACCGACCTTGGTCTTATTGATGAGTATCGACTCTACTTCCGCCCCGTCGTGCTTGGTCGCGGCAAGCCATTCTTCGCCGGCCCCCGGCCGCCGCTCCGTCTTGTGGCCAGCGATCTAATTGGCGAGGACGCGATTAGATTGACCTACGTTCCTGCTTAATCACGCAACCCGCCCGACCGACTGCGCCGGCGCGCCAGGTCCGTTTTGGGTAACGTTCCGATTACAGAAGGGATCCGTCCCAGCAGGCGCTTTGCAACCTTCATCGCCCCGATGCTAAATTCCACGCCTGCGGCCGCAGAGCCGCCGGTCCGGTGAATGCCAAAGCAAGAGGAAGCCATGCAGTCCAATCAAGAGCGACCTGTCGTCAAAATCGCCCCCAACAATCCGGTATTCGACCTGCCCGTGATCGTCGGCATCGAGGAAAAGCTCTTCGCCAAAGCCGGCCTCGATGTGAGCTTCTCGGCGAGCTATGCCGACCGCGAGAAAGACAATGCGCAGACGCCGTTGATGTCGCGTCTCAAGGAGAACCTGTTCGATTGCGGCTCCGCCGACAGCTACAATGTCTGCGAATGGGCCAGCATCGATCGCCTCGAACGCGGCAAGCGCGGCGGCAATATCGCAGCACTGCGTGCGGCCGTGGCGGCGCAGGCGATCCTGAGCTTCGACGACAAGCTCCAGGTGCCGCGCGACATGGCGGACGTTCCGGTCATGGTGCAGGAGCTCACCGGCTCGCACTACACCACGATCCAGATGCTGGAAAGCGCGGTCGGGCGCGAGCATGTCAGCATTCAAAACGGCGGGCTGCCGCAATCGCGCTACGCGGCGCTCAAAGACGGCACCGCCCGCGCCATTGCGGTGATGGAGCCGTTCATCAGCCTCGGCCTCAAGGAAGGCGCCCATATCATTGCGGCGTCCTTCTACCGCGGCGGCGAAGTGATCTCGCCGGATCTGACGCCTGAGCAGCGCAAGACCTACTACGACGCCGAGAACCAGGCGGTCGATCTCATCAATGGCGACTTCTACAAATACGCCCACCACGTGACGGCGCACGCCAAGGGCGCCTTGAAGCCCACCGAGCTGCTGAGGTCTTCGTGCACTACAAGCATGTCGATTACTACGACACCACGACATTCAACCGCGCCTATGACTGGATGCGGGAGCGCGGCATGAGCGAAGGCCAGAGCCAGCACGCGGCACTCGTCGTCGGTTGACCGCAAGCAGCCGCCCCGACCGTTGCAGAGAGCGCTCGCACGAACGCCAAGTATCCACTGATTGCACGCCTACGATTTTGCCTGAGAGGAATTCGAACTCAAGGACGACCCCGAAGGGGTCGCCGCCGAAGGCGGTGCGCTTCGGCGCATCCTTGACTTCAAATTCCTCTCAGGCACCCTGTGACCGTGCAAACAATGAATAATTCTGCCTCCGAGGCAGTTTTGATCCAAGGTAAACTCAACCTTTCTCTTCCGCCTTGCCAAACCCCTCGCGCGTCAACCGCACGATGGCCTGATCGAGCGCGGAGAGAAACGCCGAACGGTCGCGCGCCGCAAACGGCTTCGGCCCGCCGGTGATCTCGCCGGCGCTGCGCAAGCTATCCATCAGGTTGCGCGTCGCCAGCGTCATGCCGATGGTCTCTTCGGTGAACGGCTTGCCGTTCGGCGCGATGACCGCGGCGCCCGCCTTCACGCAACGGCTCGCCAGCGGCACGTCCGCCGTAACGACAATGTCGCCGCGATGGGCGCGCTCGGCGATCCAATTGTCCGCCTCGTCCATGCCTGAGCCGACGACGACGCGCTCGATCATCTCATCGCGCGGCACTGCGATCGGTGAGTTGCTGACGACGACGACCTTTATCGCTGTGCCTTTGAGCAGGTGGCGCTCGGCGACGCGATAGGCTTCCTGCTTTACCGGGCAAGCGTCGGCGTCGATTAAGAGGGTGATCATCCTGTTCGATTAACATACGGCAATGGAGAATCGCTACCATACGTTACGTTTTCGCGGTCGATCTCTTGGGCCCGAATCTCTGGACCGAATTCTTGGACTTTCGTCTCGTCAATCTCAATTCCCCCGAGGGATGGATGAAAAATCGATTAAGCCCGGCACCTGCCGCCATCGTGATGCTTGTGGTCGCGCTGATGCGCGTGATTGCCGCGGCCTCCTGCCGACGCCGCTGCCGGGCACGCGCGACCCGCGCAGCCCGTGGAAGCGAAGGCTCCGCGGTCGGCTGCGGAACCGATCATGGCCATCGTGTCGATCAAGAACCAGCGGGTGACCTTCTACGACGCCGACGGCTGGATTGTGCGCGCGCCGGTATCGACCGGCACGACCGGACGCGAGACGCCGGCCGGGGTCTTTGCCGTCGTGGAGAAGAACAAAGATCACCATTCGAGCCTCTATGACGATGCCTGGATGCCGAACATGCTGCGCATCACCTGGAACGGCATCGCGCTGCATGGCGGCCCCTTGCCCGGCTACGCGGCCTCGCATGGCTGCGTGCGCATGCCTTACGATTTCGCCGAGAAGCTGTTCGACAAGGCGCCGATGGGGATGCGGGTGATCATCGCGCCGGGCGACGCAGAGCCGGTCGCGTTTTCTCATCCGTCGCTGTTCGTGCCCAAGCAGGACGCGATCGACGCCATGCCGGCACGCGCCGAAGCGCTTCTCCGCGACGCGGAAGAGGCCACCAAGGCGGCCGCCGCCGCGAAGACCGCCGCCGTGGCGGCAAAGCGCGAGGCTGCCCCGGCTGCGGCGGCAGCGCGCAATCTCGAGTCGCTCAAGAAACGCGTAGATGCCGATCTCGCTTACGCCGAGAAGATGCTCGCTAACGCGAGGACGGACCGGGCCATGGCGATCGCCGAGGACATGAAGGCAGAAGATCGCCGCCAAAGCCGCGACCCTGCCCGCGCAGCTCGACGCCGCCAAAGCCGACGCCAAGGCGAAGCAGGACGCCGCCGCGGCCGCGGACGCAACCGCCAAGACGGCCGAGGCCAAGCGGAGCGCAGCCGCCCAGGCCGTGACGGACGCGAAGCTCGCCGGCGTGCCGGTCTCGATCTTCATCAGCCGCGCGACGCAGAAGCTTTACGTGCGGCGCGACACCCACAAGCGGATCCCGGACGGCGGCGAGATGTACGACACCAGCCAGGAGTTCCCGGTCACGATCAAGGATCCCGACAAGCCGATCGGCACGCACATCTTCACCGCGGTCGCACGCGACGGGGGAGGTACTGGGGGCGGCCTGCGCTGGACCGAAGTCTCCATCGACAACGGCGACAACGCCAAGGACGCGCTCGACCGCATCACCTTCCCGCAGGAGGTGCTCGACCGTATCGCGCCCACCGCATTGCCGCTGTCCTCGATCACCATCTCGGACGAGCCGTTGAGCAGCGAAACCAACTATCGCACCGAGTTCGTGGTGGTGCTGAACAACCAGCCGCAGGGCGGCTTCGCGAATCGCACACGCTCGCCTGACATGATCGCACGCGACAATGATGACTACGGGAATGGCTTTGGCCGCCAGCGCGATTGGGCCCCTTCATACGGCTATAGGCAGCCGCCCAGCGGCCGGTCCTATTACCAGCCGCGGGGCTGGTGGAATTAGGTCGCAGACTTTTTGAATGCAGCGCGTAGATCGGTGGAGCGAAGCGTTACCCTTCGCCGGCCGAAGCAAACAACGATGGGCTTCGCGAAGGCGGGAACCCATCCTACGTGCTTCGTGCTGGTGGAATCATGCGCAGACTTTTTGAATGCAGTTTTTCCTTTATGAAATCGTCGCGCGCATCGTCGCGATCTATTTGTGTTTCGATTGCAGCCGCAAACTGTGGCATGGCCTTGTGGAGAGAAAAATCGCGGTCTTCAATCCCGATCTTCTGGACTGGTGCGTATGGGGTTGTTGAGAGAGATGCCACGCCGGTACAGTACTGGATAGAAATGGGCATTCAGATAACTTTCGTGGTTTCATGCCTCTTTGTTGCGATATTTGGGTGGTGGCAGCCAAACACCTGAGCATCCGCGTCGCAGGCGTCGTCGATCTAGAGGGCGATTGGACCACTTTGCGGACTTTGTCTTTTCGGACATTTCGACCGTCATGGCCGGAGCACGTCCCGGCCATGACGACCCCTAAGCCTCACATCCGCTCGATGCGCTCGACCATTCATCGCGCGGCACCGCGATGGGGCTGTTGCTGACGACGAAGACTTTGAGGGCGGCGCCTTTGAGCGCTGGCGCTCGGCAACGCCGTATATCTCCTGCTTTACCGGGCAGGCATCAGCGTCGATGTAAATATGATGGGGGTCACGCTGCGGACATGCTCACTTTCCCCTCCGCTCGTCATGGCCGGGCTTGTCCCGGCCATCCACGTCTTGCTTTACTCCGTTCATGGCCGGCGGCTGGCTCTATTTTATGACCAACCGGCGCAACGGTATTTTGTATGCCGGCGTCACCAGCAATTTGCCGCGGCGCGCCTTCGAGCATCGGGAAGGTCTGATTGACGGATTTACAAAACGCCATGGCCTCAAAAGATTGGTTTATTGCGAGCGCTTTGACGACATTCGATCGGCAATTCAGCGTGAGAAGACGATTAAACATTGGCCGCGCGCTTGGAAGGTGCGCCTTATCCACGCTGCGAATCCGAATTGGGACGATCTTTACGACACTCTGATCTAAGAAAGACGTGGATGGCCGGAACAAGTCCGGCCATGACGGCCTTTAAGCCTCACACTCGCTCCACGCACTCGATCATCTCATCGCGCGGCACCGCGATCGGGCTGTCGCTGACGACGAGGACTTTGAGGGCAGGGCCTTCGAGCGCATCGCGCTCGCTGACGTGGCGATTTCCTGCTTACGGGGCAAGGCATCGGCGTCGATGTAAACAATAACTATCTTAGGCAGAGGTCGTATGTTGCTTAGTTCAGCGGCCATTCTCATCTACGATAAATCATCATCTTTCCGGAGCAACGCGACCCCGTCCAATAATCGTCAGCACCGATTCTAAATATATCGGGCATATTAATTCGTCCATCCGGGCGTGGCTCAAGAACACCAATTCTTGACAAGCGTTCGCAAGTAAGCCGCGCTCACGTAACAGAGCTCGCTGAGCTTTACGATCGCCCTCAACTACAGGCATTTCACTCGGCGCCAAGTATCCCTTTTTAGCAGCGTCGCGCTCGATATTATTTGCCGTCGCAGCGTCCAGCCAGCGATTAGTAATCTCACCTTCGTCACATGGCACACGCAGTCCCGCGAGAGGGTAGTTCGAGTTCTATCCACTTATACTCTTCTTTCAGCCGATCCACACGGACACGGGAAGCTGATCGTAGCCCTTCTTTTATGCCGTCAACCGTAAGAATACGGGTTTCAGACGGCTCACTAACTTCGGCCGCTCTTCGGAGTGCCGTCAAAAAACTCCTCGGCGTGACCAATCTAAAGCCATCGGCAAGATGGCCGGGTATCCAAGTGTATGTTTTACCCTTTCGATGATCAGAGCCCATGTACCGACCAGCAATCTGTACGAATACCCCTTCTTGTGTATTGATGTCCCTAGCTAGCGACGCAGGCAAACGAATTAGATTGCTATTCGGCAGCGTAATTCGGACGCGCGCGAGAACGTGCTTGAAGGCGGTCCGAGAAACGGCCTCATTTGCTAATCGTGTAAAGAAAAGTCCATAAAGGTCGACGTCATCCCATGAAAGATCAATCTTGCCTGCCTTCAATTTTGAGAGGTCTGTAAATCCGACGGCAGGATCGTCGAGCTGCTCTGGTCGCAAAAACAACTTCATACGCAACGACCGATAGCTGCGCATGGCGTATGTTACCTCTAGCAAGGCTTTTGTGAGCATACGGAGCTGTGGCCAATCGGTAGAAAGCGTGTCCAGAGCGTCGAATACCAAAAGCAGTTTTCGATCGCGTTTGTTGAGCTCCTTGTCCGCCTCTCGCATGATCGCCTCGCGATCTTCGGAATCAGAATACGCCAACATTACCTCACGGTAGGTATTTGGAACGGCGATGCCGGCCGCACGTGCGAAGGCCATTAGAACGACAACACGCCACAGCAACCTGGCCAAATCTGCGTCACGACCATACTGTTGTAGGGTTTCCGGTGAGGGAGCGTCTGATCCCTCAAATCCGGTAAATCCAAACGCAAACACGTAACGGTCTAGTCCGATATCTGGGAATGCATCAGCGGCTACTTGTCGTGCAGTAGCATCTCCCAATGCGCCCGCCCAAAAGCTCTTTCCAACACCTCGTATCCCGACGACTAGCGTATTGTCCGGATTAAGCGCGGCAATATGGTGCGGCGGGGCGTAAATCTCAGTTGGTGTGGGCGGCTCAGTTGCCCTGTGAGACACGTCTGGATTTATGCTCAAAATCCCTTGACGAAGAGCAGCGCCATCATCGAGTTTCACGGCGTAGTGGACTCCTTGAGTTGCAGGCGATCGATCGCAAAACCGAGAAAGAGTCCAAAGCTCTTTTGATAGAAATCCTTCAATAGTTGCGACTTATCTCGCGCCGGATCGAAGAGGCGATAGCGCTCATCCTCAAAGATTGGAATCGGAAAATGGGGCGCATCCCTATCGTCAATGCTAAAACGAAAATCGGCATCAAGTAGGTCAATAGGTTCTGGCGCCTCCTGCTGATACAAATTGGCGTCGAAAATATTGAACATCTCCGTACGGTACGACAGCAGATCCCTTTCGTCCGGGCTCGCTTTTGCCTGGATCATTCTCAACCGATACCGCCAATCATTTTCCGGGCGCGGCGGTGGAAAGCGCGAGAGATGTGATAACAATATTCTATATCCAATGGCAGTCTGCGTTTGATTCACCCCGAATAACAGAACATCCGCGCCCAAACCCAAGATGGGTGCCGCGGTAGTCTCATGGAGTCCGGCCCTCGCATCGATGAGTACAGCGTCGTATCTGTTTAAACTAGTTAGCCGAGTCACAAATGTTTGGAGATTTGTCACAAAACTTTTTTGACCATTGCCTTCAACTGGAGCCTCAAGATATGCACGCGCAAGTTTCGCCAATACCTCGCTTGGATGCGCCAACGAGCTAGCTCCGATAGATGGAATGACATCGATACGACCTCGTCCACCGCCAAGCCAAGAGGAACCGATGCAGTCAAGCATAAATAAATCGTCGAGTTCCTTCAGTGCATTCTCAACAAAGAAATCGATAGTGCCAAAGCGGGGTAGCGCGTCCTGCTCAATCAACATTGAGCCGATGCCGGCCGCTTCCATGTCGAGATCGATGACCAAGATGGCGCGGCCCTGTTCGGATAACTCAGCAGCTAAGACACTTAGAGCGGTTGAGCGCCCGACACCGCCCTTGAGGCTCACAAAAACCATACGCGGAGGAGAAGCTAGCGGTTCAACGGGGAAATGCAGCCAATCACCCCCAATAGCACGCCGATCTAGCAGCCTAATGACAATCCCCTGACCGTCGGTAATTTGCAGGTCAACGTTCGAAGCAGACTGATCACCTAATACATGTTTTGCGCCAGGCGCTCCTCGATCAGCAATCGGTCCGATTGGGGAAACGTAAGGCCGAAGGCCATTTGTGATCGCCTTAGATACGTTTTCGACAATGGTCTCCGAAACGTCTGAGGCAGAAACAAAAGAGAGCCTACCTCGCAGAGTCGCGAACAAATGTTCCGGCCGCTTCGGCGACGGCTACGCCTGCTTTCGTAAGCGCTTCAGCAAATCTCGCGAGGCTTTCGTCGAAGCTGATGCTCATGAAAATCTCGATGCCTTAGTAGAAAATCTGACCAAAGAGCGCATCCGCCTGGTCGCGCCACATTACCGCTCGTGCTTCAACAACCGCGCCGTCCGAGGCATATCGCATGTCTGTATTCCAATCTTGCATAAAAGAGCCGTGGGCCACTTGGTCATAAAGCTTTTGAGATAATCTTCCTTTTCCATCGCGTATCAGCAGAGTGCGCAGGTCGGGGAAATGCGCCCAATATGGGTCATCCCGCCGGTTCTCTGGGCGCGAATCCCGTGCTTATCGAGCACAAGCTTGAGCGCACATTCGGCCGCAAAGCCAAAATGGTACCCTGCGGCCTGCCAGCGGCGGGCGGCTAGGAGGATTTTGCCGTCTTGCCAGTGACGATTTGCGGACGCAGCGAGGTCGGTATTGTACGCCATATCGTCATTTGTATTTGCCTAAACCATCCCAATCAAGAAAGTGAATGCCACTCTCCTCGCCCTCACACCCGCTCCACAAAACTATCCACCACCCGCTTCTCCCCGGCCCGGTCGAACTGGATCGTCAGCTTGTTGCCGTCGACGGCGGTGACGTTGCCGTTGCCGAATTTCTGGTGGAAGACGCGGTCGCCGGGCGTGAAGGCGGAGACGGTGCCGGTGGATTTGGCGACCAGTTCGCCTTCGATGGTGAGCGGGATGCGGCGGGCGGTGCCGCCGCCTCCAGGCCGAGCCCCCTCACCTGATCGAGCTGCGCCCGATCGTCCTCTCCCCCCTGGGGAGAGGAAATCATCGCGCCTCGTAATCGGCTTCCGCTTCGGAGAGGCCGGCGTTGTACGCCTTGGCCGCCTGCGCGCGCTGCCAGCCGGGCGTCTTGTAGCTCGAGCCGAACGAGGTGGCGCTGTCGAAGCGCGAGGCGCCGTAGCCGCCATAGCCGCCGAAGCCGCCTTGCGTCTCCGTCACCTCGACATTGGCCTCCGGCAATTCGTCGAGGAAGCGCGAGGGGATGTTGGTCTGCCACAGCCCGTGCATGCGGCGGTTGGTGGCGAAATAGATTTTGGCGCGCTTCCTCGCGCGGGTCAGGCCGACATGGGCGAGGCGGCGCTCCTCTTCGAGGCCGGCGCGGCCCTGGTCGTCGAGCGTGCGCTGGTGCGGGAACAGGCCTTCCTCCCAGCCGGGCAGGAACACGGTGTCGAATTCGAGCCCCTTGGCCGAATGCAAGGTCATGACATTGACGGCGTCGAGCTCGGCGCCCTTGTCGTTGTCCATCACCAGCGAGATGTGTTCGAGGAAGCCTTGCAGGTTCTCGAACTCCTCCATGGAGCGCACCAGCTCCTTGAGATTTTCCAGCCGGCCGGCGGCGTCGGCGGAGCGGTCCTTCTGCCACATCTCGGTATAGCCGGACTCGTCGAGGACGATCTCGGCGAGCTCGTTGTGCGGCAGCATATCGCGCTGCTTCCTCCAGCGGTCGAAAGAGTTCCAGCACGGCGCGCAGCGCGCCGCGCGGCTTCGGTTTCAGCTCGTCGGTCTCGATCACGGCACGGGCGGCTTCGGTGAGCGGCACGCGGCGTTTGCGCGCATGATCGTGCAGGAGCTGCACGGTGGCGTCGCCGAGCCCGCGCTTGGGCACATTGACGATGCGCTCGAAAGCGAGATCGTCGGCCGGCGAATTGACCACGCGCAGATAGGCCAGCGCATCGCGGATCTCGGCGCGCTCGTAGAAGCGCGGCCCGCCGATGACGCGATACGGCAGGCCGAGGGTGACGAAGCGGTCTTCGAATTCGCGCATCTGGAACGAGGCGCGGACGAGAATGGCGATCTGATTGAGCGTATGCGGGCTCGATTGGCCGCCGCCGCGCTGCAGCTGCTCGATCTCCTCACCGATGACGCGGGCTTCTTCCTCCGAGTCCCAGGAGCCGGTGACGGTGACCTTTTCGCCAAGCACGTCGTCGGTGCGCAGCGTCTTGCCGAGCCGGCCTTCGTTATGCGCGATGATGTGCGAGGCGGCGGCGAGGATGTGGCCGGTGGAGCGGTAATTGCGCTCGAGGCGGATCACAATGGCGCCGGGGAAATCGTGCTCGAAGCGCAGAATGTTGTCGACCTCGGCGCCGCGCCAGCCGTAGATCGATTGATCGTCGTCGCCGACGCAGCAGATGTTTTTGGCGGGGGACGACGGGACGACGTTTGTCTCCTCGTCATGGCCGGACTTGTTCCGGCCATCTCGATCCTCCTGCACCGTGGTTATTTGATCGGGATCACCGGGACTCGACGCTTCGCGTCGGCCCGGTGATGACACGGACGGTGCGCCACTCCGCTGCGCCAACAGCCGTAGCCACAAATACTGCGCCACGTTCGTATCCTGATACTCATCCACCAGAATGAACTTGAAGCGGCCCTGATATTGCCGGAGCACGTCGGGCTGCTCGCGGAACAGCCGGATGCATTCGAGCAACAAATCGCCGAAATCGGCGGCGTTGAGAATCTTCAAGCGCTCCTGAAACGCCTTGTAGAGTTTCAGCCCCTTGCCGTTGGCGAACACGGCGGCCTCGCCGGCCGGCACCTGGTCCGGGGTCAGGCCGCGGTTCTTCCAGCCGTCGATCAGCATGGCGAGCACGCGCGCCGGCCAGCGCTTGTCGTCGATGCCCTCGGCTTCGAGCAGCTGCTTGAGCAGCCGGACCTGGTCGTCGGTATCGAGAATGGTGAAGTCGGATTTCAGCCCGACCAGCTCGGCATGGCGGCGCAGGATTTTCACGCCGATCGAGTGGAAGGTGCCGAGCCAGGGCATGCCCTCGACCACGTGGCCGACGATCTCGCCGACGCGGTGCTTCATCTCGCGCGCCGCCTTGTTGGTGAAAGTGACGGCGAGGATCTCGCCCGGCCGGGCGCGGCCGGTGGCGAGAATGTGGGCGATGCGCACGGTGAGGACGCGGGTCTTGCCGGTGCCGGCGCCGGCCAGCACCAGGACCGGGCCGTCGAGCGTCTCGACCGCCTGCCGCTGCTCCGGATTGAGCCCGGCGAGATAGGACGCGCCGGCATTCATGCCGGCTTGCGCGCGCGCGGCAATGCCGCCGCGCACCGACGGCGGCGGGTCTGCCGGGTTCCAAATTACGCTTCAGAGGGTCAGCCACAGCTCGATCAGCGCCTGCGCCCACAAGTGATTCTCATGGGCTCAAGATGGCACCTGGGAGCGGCTTTTACGAGGCTTGCCCTACCAAGCTTCCCCTGCGATGCGCCTCACTTGGTTGTGGCCGGGTCGTATTCCTCGCGCTTGGCGTTGGCGATCTTGATCAGCACTTCGGCGGCCTGACGGTCCTCCTTGAGGAACTTGGCAAAGCCGTCCGGCGTGGTCGTCGCCGAGACCACGGCGTTCTTGTCGAGAAACGCCACGAATTGCGGGTCGGTGAACAGCTTGACGAATTCGCCTGTTGAGCTTGTCGACAACATCGGGCGGCGTGCCCTTGGGCGCGGCGAGGCCCCACCAGCCGCGGCCCGGATAGCCGCCCCAGCCGACCTCGTCATAGGTCGGCACGTCCGGGAGCAGCGGCGAGCGCTGCGCCGAGGTGACCGCCAGCGCCTTGGCCTGCCCGCCGGCAATGAGCCCCATGAAATTGCCGACGCCGAAGCGCGTCATCTGCACTTCGTTGGCGGCGATCGCCTGCGCCGCCGGGCCGCCGCCCTTATACGGAATGCCGACGATCTGGGTGTGCCACTGATTGTTCAGCCAGCGCAGGAAGAGATCGGGGAACGAGCCTTCGCCGAGCGTGGCGTAGTTCAAGCCATTGGGTTTCGACTGCGCCAGCGTCTTGAGCTCGGCGACCGAATTGACGCCAAGGCCGGTCGGCACGAAGACGCCTTCGATCAGCCAGAACAGCCGCGTCACCGGCGCGAAATCCGTGTCGGCATCGTAGGGCAGATTGCTGAACAGGAGCGGATTGTAGGACATCGTCGAGTGATAGATGACGCAGATGGTGTAGCCGTCGGGGGCGGCCTGCTTGCAGGTCTGCCCGGCGACGATGCCCGAGGCGCCGCCGAGATTTTCCACCACCACCGGCTGGCCGAGCCGCTGCTGCAATTGCGCGGCGGCGGTGCGCATGATGACGTCGGTGACGGAGCCGGCGGCGATCGACACGATCATCTTGATCGGGCGGCTCGGATAAGTTGTCGGCGCGCGCCGCGAATGGCCAAATAGTGAGCCATGCGGCGAGGCCGACCAGCAAACACACGACGAGTGTCTTTAATCTCGGCACGGCGTTCCTCTCCCAAATTTTTCGCCCGCGTTGGGACGATTGTTCTTGAAACTCTTTACCTTCAGCTCACGACGACTTCTCCGATCGAGCCGGCGTCGTATTGCGTAAAGAACAAACGGCCGTCGGCAAGCGCTGCGATGCAGCGCGCGCCGCTTGCCGGCGTCGGAATGTCGTATTCGCCGCGCACCGTGCCGTCCGCCGCCATGGCAGCCGATCTTGTTGGCGAAATTCGCGGTGTACCAGAGATCGCCGCCCGGGCCGACGGTGACGCCGCGCAGCGACGCGTTCGGCGTCGGCACCGCATGCTCGGTGATGCGCCCGTCGCGATCGATGCGGCCGAGCGCATTGGTCGAGGTCTCGACGAACCAGATGCTGCCGTCGGGATGCGTGACCATGGCGCGCGGCTGGCTGTCGTGGCTCGGGATCGGAAACTCGGTCACCTTGCCGTCCATGGCGATGCGGCCGACGCGGTTGCCGGCGGCCTCGCTGAACCACAGCGCGCCGTCGCGCACCGCGATCGACAACGGCTTGCTGCCCGGCGTGATGCCGTCGGCGAATTCGGTGATGCGGCCGTCGGGCGTGATGCGGCCGATGCGGCTCACTTCAGTCTCGGAGAACCAGACATTGCCGTCGGGGCCGAGCATCATGCCGTCCGGCCCGGCATTCGGCGTCGGCAGCGCGAACTCGGTCACCTCGCCGCGCAGCGTGATGCGGCCGATCTTGTTGGCGCTCTTTTCCGCAAACCACAGATTGCCGTCGCCGCCCGAGGTGATGCCGATCGGCGTCGCGTTCCTGGTCGGCAGATCGAATTCGCGAAAACTGCCGCGGTCCGGATCGAAGCGGCCGATCTTGGAAGCCCCGCTTTCGCAGAACCACAGCGCGCCGTCCGGGCCCTGCACCGCGATATAGGGCTTGCTGTCCGCGCTCGGAATGCGGTGCTCGCGAATGGCAATGCGCGAAAGAGATCGCGCCGGCGCGTGCGAAAGACCTGACATTATCCCCCCGAGCATTGTGTCGGCGTTCTTACGCTCGGAAAAAAGCACCGGCCTGTCAATCGGACGGTATGGTTGCAGACGAATTTTCCGGAAGCCGAGGCATGGCGATCTTGCGCCCCGCCGCTTCCGGTATCGGCAGCGCCGCATGGGCCGCTCGCATCCGGGCGAGCCGCGCGGCGACCGCGCTCGGGAATGCGGCGGTCTTCTTCGCCGCCATGTCGACGTGGAGCGCCAGGTTCTCGGACGTCGCCGACAGCCAGCCGGCCTCGGCGTGAAACAGCTGCTCGAAATAATGCAGCCTTTTCCTGTCGAAGCCGAGCAATTGGAAGGTGACCCGCACACTGATCGCCGGCTTGCAGCTCGCGCAGATAGCGCACATGCACCTCGGCGGTGTAGCAGGAATGCCGGCTCCGCTCGACATAAGCGAGGCCGCAGCCGAGCAGCTCATAGGCCTCGTCGACTGCGCGGTCGAACAGCACATTGTAATAGGCCATGTTGAGATGGCCGTTATAGTCGATCCAGCCCGCCTCGACCCGCATCGGCGAGGACACAAAGGGCGCGAAGAACGCCGGTTCGAGATCGAGGCGATCGAGCATTGCGACAATGTGGCGGATTTGGTGCGCGGTGCGCAAGGGCGGCCTGCCATCCCCCCGCTGCGTTTGAGACGCGCTGGTTAGCGCCAAGTATTCATTGATGGAACGCCCAAACGGTGCCTGAGAGGAATTTGAAGTCAAAATGGTGGGCATGCCATCAATGAAAAAATCCGGCTCGATCGGCGCCGGCTGAGCCCCGACAATGACTTGATTTATGCGCCCAGCACCGCCAGTTTGCCCCCAGAAAGCCCGCGCGTCAGACGCGGCAAAAGGGAAACGCTCCGGACATGACAGTCCTAGAAGCCACAACACGAAGCAAACAAGAGCGAAAGGCGGCAGATAGCGTGATCGCCACACTGGCGACGCGTTACGGCAACCGGCTCGTGACCTCGCAGGCGCTGCGCGAGCAGCACGCCCATACGACGACCTGGATCGAGAACCAGCCGCCGGACGCGGTGTTCTTTCCGCAGACCACCGAAGAGGTGCAGGAGGTGGTGCGGCTCGTCGCAGCGGAGCGCGTGCCGGTGGTCGCCTTCGGCGTCGGCACCTCGCTCGAAGGCCAGGTCAACGCGCCGCACGGCGGCATCTGCCTCGATTTCCGCGACATGAACCGCGTGCTCGCGGTCCATTCCGAGGACCTCGATTGCGTCATCGAGCCCGGCATCACGAGGAAGCAGCTCAACGAATATCTGCGCGACAAGGGTCTGTTCTTTCCGATCGATCCCGGCGCCGACGCCTCGCTCGGCGGCATGGCGGCGACGCGCGCGTCGGGCACCAATGCGGTGCGCTACGGCACCATGAAGGACAATGTGCTGGCGCTCAAAGCCGTGCTCGCCAACGGCGACGTGGTATCCACCGCGCGGCGGGCGAAAAAGTCGGCGGCGGGCTATGATCTCACGCGGCTCCTGATCGGCTCCGAAGGCACGCTCGGCATCATCACCGAATTGACCTTGCGGCTTTCCGGGATTCCCGAAGCGATCTCGTCCGGCGTCTGCCCATTCCCGAGCGTCGAGGCGGCCTGCAACGCCGCCATCCTGACCATCCAGTCCGGCATCCCGGTGGCGCGCATCGAACTGCTCGACGAAATGCAGGTGAAGGCGTGCAACGCCTATTCCAAGCTGACGCTGCCGGAAACGCCGCTGCTGTTTTTGGAGTTTCACGGCAGCGCGGCGAGCGTCGCCGAACAATCGGAGCGGTTCGCCGAGATCGCGCGCGATCTCGGCGGCGGCCCGTTCGACTGGGCGACCAAGGCCGAAGACCGTTCGCGTCTATGGCAGGCGCGGCACGACGCCTATTGGGCGGTCATGGGGCTCCGCCCGGGGGTCCGCGCGCTCTCGACCGACATATGCGTGCCGATCTCGCGGCTTGCCGAATGCGTGACCGAATCGCAGCGCGACCTGAAAGAGAACCGCCTGATGGCGCCGGTCGTCGGCCATGTCGGCGACGGCAATTTTCACATGCTGCTCTTGATCGACCACACCGACGAGGACGAGGTCACCCGCGCCAAGGCGTTTCTGGAACGGCTGGTCGACCGCGCGCTCGCCATGGACGGAACCTGCACCGGCGAGCACGGCATCGGTCAGGGCAAGATGAAATATCTGGCCGCCGAGCACGGCGAGCCGGCGCTCGCCGCGATGCGCGCGATCAAGCGCGCACTCGATCCGCTCGATATCTTGAATTCCGGAAAGATCTTCCAGCTTTGAAGATTTTTGCGGCCGGTTATTCCGGTCGCAAGGCCGGAGAAGTGCCGTTCTGCACCAGCATCATTTCGCGCGGCGTCGGATTGGTCGCCGCGCCGCCGATGGGATTGGCCCCGCCGCCGACATGGCTACCGACCTGACCGCCGACTTGGCTCCCCACCTGGCCGAGGCACTTGGCCTGATAGTGGTCGAGAACGAACAAACGTATCGCGGACGACAGATTGCCATGCTGGCGTTCGGTATCGATGGACGCCACCAAATCCGACAATGTTGCATGCCGGGCAATCGCAATGTCCTTGAGCGCCTTCCAGAATGCATCCTCAAGACTGATACTCGTCTTGTGGCCCGCGATCACGATGGAGCGCTTTACGACAGGCGATTTCATTCACAGTCTCCCGTTTCGATGCGGTGTTGGTCGAGGCTTGTCCGAGCTTTGTCGCTTTGAGCGCGCTCTAGGTTCGCTGCCTTTTTGGAGCGGCCGAAAGCGAGCCGCCGCGCCGCGGCCTCCTGCTCGGTCAGGCGCCGTTTGGCCCGCTTCCGCTCGGTCCGAAGGTTGACGACAGGCCCCATAAGCGGAACTCAAATGATCCAGATGGTACCCAAATAGGGTCTAGGCCGGATGAGCCCAAGTTGGGCGATCCTTGCCGAATTGGTCTCAAATGTGACTACGCCGATGTACCGCTACTGGATCACGCCAATGCAAAGGAACTCGTTATCTAGAGCCATAAAGTTTTAGCTATCTAGACTTGCAATCATAAGTAGAAAAATAGGGAACCCGCCGGGCCGTCCCCGGCTGCGTCATGGATCGTTTCGCGATTACTTCTTTCTGAAACGATCCAAGCGCACGACTTCGCCGCCCGAGCCGCCGTCAGGCCGCGGCGGCGGATCGGCGGGTTGGCTGCCCGCAGCCGCCGGCACCGGCAGAGGGCTGGGCTTGCCCGCCTCCGCAGGCAGAGGAACGGAAGTGATTGGAGCGGTGGGCTTTTCAATTCCCGGCGCAGCTTGCCCCGGCGCAGCTTGATTGCCGGCTGCATCGAGCGTTTCGAACTGGAAGCCGAATTGCACCGCCGGATCGTAGAATGCCGTCACCGCCTCGAACGGCACCGCCAGACGTTCGGCAACGCCGCCGAACGACAGGCCGACCTCGAAGGCATCGTCGTCGACATGCAGATCCCAGAATTGATGCTGCATGATAATCGTCATGGCTTCCGGATATTGCGCGCGCATGCGGTCCGACAGCCGCACGCCGGGTGCGATGGTGTTGAAGGTGATTTTGAAATGATGCTCGCCCGGCAGGCCTTTTTTCGCGACGTCGGCCAGCACCGTGCGCACCACGCCGCGCAAGGCCGCTTGGGCGAGAACGTCGTAGCGAATGTGATCGGTGGCCATAGGCGAAAGCGGTCTCGGCGAAAGAGGTCTCAGAAGCCCAGCAGCAGCATCATGACGACAAATAAGGCGTAAATCATAACGGTCCAGACCGATTCTGTCTCGATCCCCAACTGCCTGAGCGATGCGTGAAAGTGAAGCTTTACGCGAAAGTGAAGCTTTGGAAAGTGGAGGCTTCTGTTGCCAGGTGCCTCCGAACCCCGCCTAACGGAGCTTAACCCGTTAGGACTTTAAGTCGGTATTTCAAACCGCATTACGCGGCTTGAGCAACCGGAGCATAGTTGTCATTGGCAACTATGAGAAAGGCCCGATAACGGCGGAACCATTCCGAGCAAAAGCACGCCTTTTACGCCCTCGTCGATCCTATTTCGACCCCGTAATGGTGGAGTCGCCGGGTACCGCCCCCGGGTCCGAAAGGTTTATTGCAACGGCCATTTATCGCCATATCCGGCTTGCGCCGGCGGAAGGAATATAAGCGCAAAAGGTTGCAGAAAGAAGAGCGCTGGCCGAGGGGCTTAAATGGCCTCATTTCGCGTCGCCAGTCACATCGCAAGACTTCCCGCAAAACCGTCTGGCTGGAAGGCGCGGCGGACGCTAAACGAACCGCATGAACGCCTCGCCAATTCCCGCCGCGAACGAACCCCAAACCGCGAACCAAGCCGGAAGCCCCGTACCAGCCCCCGATCCCGTCCCGAAATCCGCCGCGGCACCCCCAAACCTTGCCGAGATCTTCATCGCCTTCGCCAAGATCTCGCTGTCCGGCTTCGGCGGCGTCTTGGCCTGGGCGCGGCGCATGATGGTCGAAGAGCGCAAGTGGATGACGGCGGAGCAATTCAACGAGGTTTACGCGCTCTGCAGTTTCCTGCCGGGCGGCAATATCATCAATTTCTCGGTCATATTGGGCGGACGCTTCCGCGGACCGCTCGGCAGCGCGGCGGCGCTGGCAGGACTGCTCGGCCCGCCGGTGATTCTGATCCTCATCATCGGCGGCATTTACAGTTACTACGGCGATCTGCCGTGGCTGCGCCGCGCGCTGACCGGCGTCGCCGCGGCGGCGGCGGGACTAATGATGGCGACGGTCGCCAAAATGGTGCAGCCGCTGTTTCGCAACCGCGCCGTCGTCGGCCCATTGATCGCGGCCGCGACATTCGTCGCCATCAGCATCATGCACTGGCCGCTGCCGCTGGTGCTCCTGGTGATCGTGCCGGTGAGCATCGCCTATACCTGGATACGGCCATGAAGAGCGACGGCGGAATACTTCTGACGCTGGCGATTTTTTTCGCGACGACATCGCTGTTTGCGATCGGCGGCGCCAATTCCGCCGTTCCCGAGATGCACCGCTACGCGGTCGAGGTGCAGCATTGGCTGACCGATCGGCAGTTCAGCGAAACCTTTGCGCTGGCGCAGCTTACGCCGGGACCGAACGTCATCATCGTGACTTTGATCGGTTATCATGTCGCCGGCGTTCTCGGCGGGCTGGTAACGACGCTGGCGATGTGCGGACCGACCTGCGTGTTCGCGTATTTTGTCGGCCGCGCCTCCGATCGCTTCAAGGGGGCGGCCTGGCATGCCGCGCTCAGCCGGGGCCTCGTTCCGGTCACGCTGGGCCTCTTGGCATCGAGTGCCACGGTGATCGCGACGACCAGCGATTACGGCTGGTTGGCAGTGGCGATCACGGCCGGCACCGCGATCACGGCTTTTTTCGTGCGCGTCCATCCGCTCTGGGCCTTTGCCGTCGCCGCCGCACTCGGACTGGCCGGGCTGGTCTAAAAGCTCCACAGCCGCCTTTGTTACGGAATTGTTTTGGGTCTTGTCCGTGTTCCGTTCACCCCTCATTTAACGCTAGGCTCGCAACTACGACTCAGCCGGATTTATCGGAACCGATGCGCCAATATCTCGATTTGATGGAACGCGTGCTCTCAGAGGGCGTCGAAAAGCGCGACCGCACCGGCGTCGGTACGAAATCGATTTTCGGCCATCAGATGCGGTTCGATTTGCAGCGCGGTTTCCCGCTCGTCACCACCAAGAAGCTGCACGTCAAATCCATCATCTATGAGCTGCTCTGGTTCCTGCGCGGCGACACCAATGTCAAATACCTCAACGACCACGGCGTCACGATCTGGAACGACTGGGCCGACGAGAACGGCGATCTCGGCCCGGTCTATGGCCGGCAATGGCGCTCGTGGCCGACGCCGGACGGCGGCACCATCGACCAGATCGGAAATGTGCTCGCCGAGATCCGCCGCAATCCGAATTCGCGGCGGCTGATCGTCACCGCCTGGAATCCGGTCGAGATCGAAGGCATGGCGCTGCCGCCGTGTCATTGCCTGTTTCAGTTCAACGTCGCCGACGGTGCGCTGTCGTGCCAGCTCTATCAGCGCTCGGCCGACGTGTTTCTCGGCGTGCCGTTCAACATCGCCTCTTACGCGCTGCTCACGATCGCCGTCGCGCAAGTCACCGGGCTAAAGCCCGGCACCTTCATCCACAGCTTCGGCGACGCGCATCTTTATCTCAATCATCTCGAACAGGCGCGCTTGCAGCTGACGCGCCAGCCGCGGCCGCTGCCGAGCTTGCGGATGAATCCCGACGCGAAAGATCTGTTCGCGCTCTCCTACGAAGATTTCTCGCTCGAAGGCTACGACCCGCATCCGCATATCAAAGCGGCGGTCGCGGTGTGAGCGTGGACATCGTTCTCCTCGCCGCCGTCGCCGAGAACGGCGTCATCGGCCGCGACAATGCTTTGCCGTGGCGGCTCAAGTCCGACATGGCGCACTTTCGCAGCCTCACGATGAACAAGCCGGTGGTGCTGGGGCGCAAGACCTATCAGTCGATCGGCAAGCCGCTTGGAGGCCGCACCACCATCGTGGTCAGCCGCGACACCTCGTTCGCCGCTCCCGGAATTTTGGTGGCGCCGACTTTGGCGGCAGCGCTCGAGGCGGCGCGCGGCGACGCGTTGCGGCGAAATTCGGGAGCGATCGTCGTCGCCGGCGGCGGCGACATTTATATGCAGGCCATGGCTATGGCGACCAAGCTTTCGATCACCGAGGTTCACAAGCGCGTGGACGGCGATGCCCGATTTCCCGCCATCGATCTGAAATCGTGGCGCGAAATCGCGCGCAGCGCCCACGAACCGGCGGCCGAGGACGAGGTTTCGTTCGCCTTTGTGACCTATGAACGCGTGTAAACGCGTGGCCGCGCGGCGCCGCTTTAGGCGGGCGTGGCATAACTGCGCGTTGTAAGGCGCTCTCCCCTACCCTATAACCCCGGCAAATGTGCCGGCGCCGGGCCGGCATTCAGGGAGTGCAGGTATGCCTTGGAGCAACCAATCCGGCGGCGGTCCGTGGGGTTCGGGTCCGCGAGGACCTTGGGGCTCGGGCCCGCAACAACCGGGCGGCGGGTCGAAGCCACCCGATCTCGAGGAATTCCTGCGCCGCAGCCAGGATCGGCTGCGCGACTGGATGCCGGGCAATCTCGGCGGCCGCGGCATCGCCTTGATCGTACTGGCGGCCATCGTGCTGTGGGGCCTGTCCGGCTTTTTCTCGGTCGGGACCCAGGAGATCGGCGTTGTGCTTCGCTTCGGCCAATTCGTGCGCGAGGTCCAGCCCGGCCTCAATTATCATTTGCCCTATCCGATCGAGACGGCGCTGACCCCGCAAGCGCTGCACGTCAACCAGATCGATATCGGTTTCGACGCGCATCGCAGCGCGACCATGCGTGACGTGCCGGAAGAAAGCCTGATGCTGACCGGCGACAAAAATATCGTCGACGTCGAGTTCTCGGTATTCTGGCTGGTCAACCCAAACTCGGTCGGTGATTATCTGTTCAATGTCGCCAATCCGGCATCGACCGTGAAAGCGGTCGCCGAGAGCGCCATGCGCGAGGTGATCGGGCGCTCCGACGTTCAACCCCTTCTCACCGGGTTTCGGCAGAGCGGCGATGCAGCCGTGACTGTCGGGACTGCGGTGCAGGACCTGATGCAGAAGACGCTCAATTCCTACAATGCCGGCATTCTCGTCCAGAACGTCCAGCTGCAGAAGATCGATCCGCCGTCCGAAGTCATTCCGTCCTTCCTCGATGTGCAGGCGGCGCAGTCGGATCTTGATCGCGCGCAGAACGAAGCGCAGACCTATGCCAATCGCATCGTGCCGGAAGCGCGCGGCCGCGCCGCCAAGATCACCCAGGACGCCCAAGCCTATCGCGAGCAGACCGTTGCCGAAGCCACCGGCCAGGCGTCGCGGTTCTCGCAGATCTTGCGCAATACAAAAACGCGCCGGACTTGACGCGCCAGCGCATGTATCTCGAGACCATGGAGCGCGTTCTCGGCCGCGACCGACAAGACCATCATCGATACCGGCCAGACGGGGCCCGGCGTCGTGCCGTATCTGCCGCTCGGCAGCCTGCCGCCGGAGCGCCCGGCGCCGCAACAGCAACCGGGAGGCAATCAATGAGGCCGGGCATCGTCGGCATCGCGATTGCCGTTCTGCTGCTGATCGCGATCGTGGTCGGCTACAGCACGTTCTTTACCGTGTATCAGACCCGGCAAGCCTTGGTGGTGCGGCTGGGCCAACCGGTGCGCGTGATCACCGAGCCGGGACTCAACGCCAAGATCCCGTTCATCGACAGCGTGATCTATATCGACAAACGCATTCTCAATATCGAGACGCCGGCGCAAGAGGTGATCGCGTCGAACCAGGATAAGGCCACTGCCGGCTCGGCCCAAGCCGCCGAACGACTCGTGGTCGATGCCTTTGCGCGCTATCGCATTGTCGATCCGCTCAAATACTATCAGACCGTGGGTGTGGAGGGCGCCGATTTGCGGCTGGCGATCCTGCTCAATTCGGCGTTGCGCAGCGTGCTCGGACGGGCGACGCTGGCCGACGTCGTGCGCGACAAGCGCGACGATCTGATGGCGCAGATGCGCGAACAGCTCGACCGCGATGCGCAGCCGTTCGGCATCCATGTCATCGACGTGCGCATCCGCCGCGCCGACCTGCCGCTGCCGAACAGCCAAGCCGTGTTCCAGCGCATGCAGACCGAACGGCAGCGCGAAGCCGCCGAGTTCCGCGCTCAAGGTTCGCAAAAGGGCCAGGAGATCCGCGCCAAGGCCGATCGCGACGTGACCGTGCTGACCGCGGAAGCGACCTCGCAGTCCGAGCAAATCCGCGGCCAAGGCGACGCCGAACGCAACCGCATCTTCGCCGAGGCCTATGGCCAGGATCCGGGTTTTTTCAGCTTCTATCGCTCCATGCAGGCCTATGAAAAAGCCCTGACGCGCGACACGCGTTTGGTACTGCGGCCGGATTCGAATTTCTTCCGCTATTTCGGCGATCCTTCCGGCAAGTCGGCAGCCGACGGCGCGGCCGTGCTCGCGGCGCCTGGGCGATCGAGCAGCACGACCAAATAGCGGCGATCATGCTCTACGGGCCGGGCCGATGACGGATTTCCTCGCCGCGCTCGGCCTGTTCTTTGTGATCGAAGGCATTTTTCTGGCGGCGTTCCCGGGCGGCGCCAAGCGCACCATGGCAAGCGTCATGGAAATGCCCGACGGGTCATTGCGCATCGCCGGCATCGTTTCCGCTGTGGTCGGCGTCTTCGTCGTTTGGTTGATCCGGGGATGACAGCCAGCCTATCTGCCGGAGCCGCTTTTCCGCCCCAATCCAGCCGCTAACTACGAGCTTGACCGGTTATGGCCTTGCGTCCCGGGCAGGACGGGGGCACCTTTCCGGCAAGCTTTTCCCAAAGAATCGACCACGAGTCGAATACCAGGAGCGCCGGCGTCCATGACGTCCAAGTCTCACTACGCCAAGTCTCACGACGATAAGTCTCACGACGATAAGTCTCACGACGACAAGTCTCGCGACAAGTTCAACAAGTTTCGCGTTTTCTCAGTTCGCCGCTTCGCTCAGGCCGCGCGACTGGCTCTGCCCTGCGTCGCCGCGATTGCAGCGGCGGCCGTTCTGTTGACGGCCCGGCCCGCGCCCGCCGCCTCGCGCGGCCCCGACAATATTGCCGACGTCGCCGAGCAGGTCATCGACGCGGTCGTCAATGTCTCGACGTCGCAGAAAGTCGATCCGCATGTCGAAAATCTTCCCGACGTGCCGCCCGGCTCGCCGATGGAGGAGTTCTTCAATCAGTTTTTCAAGAACCACCACGGCGGCCAAGGTGGCCCCGGCGACAGCCAGGATCAGATGCCGCACCGCGTGAACTCGCTCGGCTCCGGCTTCATCATCGATCCGTCGGGCCTGATCGTGACCAATAATCACGTCATCGCCGACGCCGACGAGATCAATGTCATTCTCAACGACGGCACCAAGCTCACCGCGCAACTGGTCGGCAAGGATTCCAAGGCCGATCTGGCGCTGTTGCGCGTGCATGCCAGCGGGCCGCTCAAGTCGGTGAAGTTCGGCGATTCCGACAAGCTGCGGCTCGGCGAATGGGTGATCGCGATCGGCAATCCGTTCAGCCTCGGCGGCACGGTGACGGCGGGCATCGTCTCGGCGCGCAACCGCGACATCAATTCCGGGCCCTACGACAATTACATCCAGACCGACGCCGCCATCAATCGCGGCAATTCCGGCGGGCCGCTGTTCAACCTCGACGGCGAAGTCATCGGCATCAATACCGCGATCATCTCGCCGTCCGGCGGCTCGATCGGCATCGGCTTTGCGGTGCCGTCCGACACCGCGCTGCCGGTCCTCGACCAGCTTCGCCAATACGGCGAGACGCGGCGCGGCTGGCTCGGCGTGCGCATCCAGCAGGTCACCGACGACATCGCCGACAGCCTCAACATCAAGCCGCCGCACGGCGCGCTGGTGGCCGGCGTCGACGACAAAGGCCCGGCCAAGCCCGCCGGCATCGAGCCGGGCGACGTGGTCGTCAAGTTCGACGGCCACGACGTCAAGGAGATGCACGACCTGCCGCGCATCGTCGCCGACACCACGGTCGGCAAGACTGTCGAAGTCATCATCATCCGCAAGGGCAAGGAAGAGACCCACAAGGTCACCATCGGCCGGCTCGAAGACGGCGAGAAGGTCGCGCTGGCGGATGCCGGCAAGAACGCTGCGCCGCCGCAAAAGTCGGTGGTGCAGAAGACGCTGGGGCTCGAGCTCTCGAGCCTGTCCGACGACGTGCGCAAGCAGTTCAAGATCGGCGACAGCGTCAAAGGCGTCGTCGTCACCGGCGTCGATCCGAGCGTGGCGCTGTCCGATCCGGACAAGCGCCTGACGCCGGGCGACGTCATCGTCGAAGTGCAATATCAGGCGGTCGGCACGCCAGGCGACTTGCAGAAGCGCGTTGACGATCTGAAATCCCAAGGCAAGAAGATCGCCGTGTTGCTGGTTTCAAACCCCGACGGCGAGACGCGGTTTGTGGCGTTGAATCTGCAGTAGGCGGGCGGCTCGTTTATGTGAGACGGCGCTGTCCGCAGCGCTTTTCACTATTCCCCGCCGACAAATTCCTCGCGCCGATATCCTTGCGCATAAAGCAGCGCCGTCAGGTCGCCGTGGTCGATCCGCGCCGCGGCGGCTTCCTTGACGGCCGGCTTGGCATGGAACGCGACGCCGAGCCCGGCTGCCGCGATCATCGGGATGTCATTGGCGCCGTCGCCGACGGCGAGCGTGTCGTCATGGGCCAAACCAAAACGCGCGCGCAACGCATGCAACGTCTGCAGCTTGGCTTGCCGGCCGAGCACGGGATCGGCGACTTCGCCGGTGAGTTTGCCGCCGCCATCGGCCAACAGCGTATTGGCGTGGTTTTCGTCGAAACCGATCATCGCGGCGATCTTTGCAGTGAAGGCGGTGAAGCCGCCGGAGACCAGGCACGTATAGGCGCCGTTCGCCCGCATGGTGGCGACGAGCGTGCGCCCGCCCGGCGTCAACCGGATACGCTGCGCGATCACCTGATCGATCGCGGTCGCGGGCAAGCCCTTGAGCAGCGCCACGCGCTCGCGCAGCGCCGGCTCGAAGGCGATCTCGCCGCGCATGGCGCGTTGGGTGATGGCGGCGACGCGGTCCTTGAACCCGGCGAAGTCGGCAAGCTCGTCGATACATTCCTGGCCGATCATGGTGGAATCCATGTCGGCGAGGAAAAGCTTCTTGCGCCGTCCGTCGTGAGGCTGGATGACGACATCGACCGGATCGCCGCCGATGATGTCGCGGATATCTTGCGCGAGATCTTGGCTAAGCTCCTTGCGGAGCTTTTCGGCCTCGCCGGCACTTGAATCCTCGAAATCCTCGGCAAGAAACGCGATATCCGTCGCCACGCCGGGTGCCAGCCAATCGACCGGGCGGCCATGCGGCAGATAGCGCGCCACCTTCTGCGCCAAGGCGTCGGTCACCGCCGGGCGGTCGGGACGCGAGATCAGCGTTGCCACATAAAACATGCCGTGCGATCCGAGCGGTGGGAAATTCAATTCGACAACATCACCCGCGCCAACGCCCCGACAGCCGCAACGATTTAAGTCTCATAATCGGATCGTCGGTCAAAACTTGTCGACGGCAAATGCAATCGCCAGGTGCAGCCCCGCGAGATTTTGCTGGTAGCGAAGCTTTCTGTCAGTGGTGATGAACACGTCGAATTGCGCCTCCGCAGCCTCAAGCAAGGCGCCATTGCTGAGTTGCATCCAACCCATTTCATATGCGGTCGAAACTGTGTCGGTAGTGAACGCGCGACGGAGCGGCGCGGAGTCCCCTGGTCAAGTAGGATTCTCACGGGCTGGCAGCGGCGTCAGAACTGGCTCACGCCACCTCCAAGCTCCGTTCGGCGTGTCGGAGCACGAGTTCGACTTGCACACGCGTTACGCCAGGAAACCGCTCAAGAAATTCGTCAATTCTCGCACCGGCTTCAAGGTTTTCGAACAGCGCCCTCAACGGGGACACGTGTCTCCTTGAATAACCATGCGCCGCTGACCTTTTCCGGCGAACGTTCCACCGCGGGGCATTGGGTCCAATCAAGCATGGGATAATCCTATGTGCGGCGGGTCACGGCTGCAAGCCGATCTAATAATAGCACGTCAACAGTCCCAAGGCGTCCATTGCACGATTTTAATTTTGTGAAAAACCGATTACTCCAAAGCCGTGAGCAAACCCAAAATCATCCTCATTGCAGGCCCGACGGCGAGCGGCAAGTCGGCTTTGGCGCTGGCGCTGGCCGAGAAGCTCGGCGGCGAGGTCCTCAATGCCGATTCCATGCAGGTCTATCGCGATCTGCGCATCATCACCGCGCGGCCGACGCCGGACGAGGAACGGCGCGTGCCGCATCGGCTGTACGGCCATGTCGACGCGGCGGAGAACTATTCCACTGGCCGCTGGTGCGCAGACGCCGACGCGGCGCTCGCCGCGGCAAGGGCCGCCGGAAAGGCCGCGATCGTCATCGGCGGCACCGGGCTCTATTTCAGCGCCTTGACGCGCGGCCTTGCCGCGGTGCCGCCGATCCCGGCCGAGATCCGAAAAGCTGTCCGCGCGCGGCTTGAGAGCGAAGGCGCGCCGGCGCTGCACGCCGAACTCGCCGCGCGCGATCCGGCGAGTGCCGCGCGACTGAGCGCGAGCGACCGCGCCCGGGTCACGCGCGCGCTCGAAGTGGTGCTAGCGACCGGCCGTTCGCTGTTCGACTGGCACGATGACAACAAGCCGGCGACGCTCGATCTGGCGCACGTGGCCAAGGTTTTTCTCATGCCGGAGCGCGATGAATTGCTCAAACGCATCGACGCGCGTTTCGACGCCATGATGGCGGCGGGAGCATTGGAGGAGGTTCGCGCGCTCGCCGCCCGCGGCCTCGATCCGAACCTTCCCGCCATGAAAGCGCACGGCGTGCCGTGGCTCGTCCGCACTCTCAAGGGCGAGATCGCGCTCGCCGAAGCGGTCGAAGGCGGCAAGCGCGACACCCGCCACTACACCAAGCGGCAGGGAACCTGGTTCCGCAATCAGTTTCCGGAGTTCGAATGGGTCGAGCCGCAGAGGCAGAGGCGGCGGTCGAGGCGCAGTTGCGTGCTCTGTCGAGCCAGAGCGCGCACTCATAAACGCACGGACCACGAGGAGCCTTGACCGCTTTGGGAGGTAAAGCCGACGTGACGGGCGCGTGAGGCAATGTTCGCTTTTGACCCCGTATCGGAATTCGCACTGGGGCAGTATTGAAGGCCTAGATTTCATATCCTTGTCGGTTGACGTTCCTCCTGTGAATTGCATTTCTAGCCAACCGCTCAGAGTACGGCAGTGCCGACGGTAGATGATACGGTAGATGATATTGGTAGAAAGTGCGCGGCGATGACCATCTCGATGCCGAACCTCCAGAAGAGTCAACGCACGCGGCCGCGCTATTCCTGTCTCGTCGGTTGCATGTTCTCGGCGTAGAATGCAAGTTCCAGCGCAATCCAACGGTCGAAAAGGGCGCGCGCTTTTGGCGTTGTCGAAGGCGTACCTTCGGCACCAAGGCTGAAGAAGCCTCGCTCTAGCCCCGCCGGCGAGGACGCGTGTCACTTGCGTCTTGGACAGGCCAAAGCGTCGCGCGATCTTGGCGCGACTCGGCAACGCGTTGCGGTGCATCTCAGCGAGGCGCACGAGCACCAGAACCAGGAAAGCGCCCTCCGGCCCGTCCGAGAAGAAGTTGAGCTCGGGCACACGTTCGGTGAGCGGCGTGGCTGTGATGAAGTGACGTCCGCCCGACACCAGAAAGTGCTCGATGAAAAAAGGATCGTCGCGCAACAATCGCGTGCGCTCCAATTGCGGCTCGGAGAATATCGAGAGTAGCGACGGGATAAGAGAGCCAGCGCCGCACGAATCCCATCATCCGCTCTGTTGGCTGATAGATTTTTACCCGCCGATCGGCTGCGCTGGCATGCGCCTGGACGAAGCCGGCGAGCCGCAGCAGTGCTAGCATGGTTTTCAGCGTTCTTCGGCTGATCTCATTGCGGCGCGTGCAAAGCTCAAGCAGCCGGCCATAGGTAGCGCCATCGGATCCGAATTGCTCGCGGTCGGCATATAAATAAAGCAAATAGCCGATCACGCGCCAGGAAGCATCATGCGACAATAATTTGCTCAACAGCTTCGGCCCCTGGCGGAATTCCAGGTAGCCGTCGCTGAATTGCTGCACCGCTTGCCGAAATGACGGTGCGGCGGCGAAGCGCTGCGCCGTGAGCGCCAAAACATCTTGTGTTGCGGGTTCCGACATGCCGTGCCGCTTTGCGATCCGACGCAAATTTGTCGCACGGAATATTGCGGCACGGGCTCGACTGAGCCGCAATTTCAGGCTTTTTCAGAAAACTTTCAGACCGCCGGAAGAGAAGCTTTGGCGCCGCAGTGCGGTGCTGTAATCAATGCGCGGGCAATCCGGCCGCGATGTCGGCCCGCATGATCTCTTTGCCGGCCTCGATCCAGGCCGGGCTTGCATTCCTAAGTGGCAGGGGCGTGTTGTCCGCCGTGGCGCCGGGCCGCTTCTTTAAGGCCTCGGCCATGGCCGCTTTGGCCTCGTCGAAACGGCCCAGCCGCTGATAGGCAGCTGCCATGAGCATCCGCGTCCGGCCGGTTCCCGGCGTGATGGCAAGCGACCGTTGCAGCCAAGGCAAGGCCTCTTCGTCGCGTTCCATCAGCATGTAGGTCATTCCGGCGCCCAGGAGCCAGGTCCAGCGCGAGACTTGCGGCGTATCGAAACGATCGGCGTCCTTGAATGTCGCGAGCGCTTCGGAGAAGCGACCCATCTCATCCTTGGCGGAGTAAGCGGACCAGTCCGTCCCACGGATCGAAGGTCAGGGCATTGGCGCAGGCCACGAGACTCTCGACGAAACGATTGGTCGCGGTTAGGAACCGGCAATAGCTTTCAAGCGCCGGCAGATATTCCGGTTCGGCGTGCAAGGCGCGTTCGAGCAGGGACTGCGCTTTGCGCTCCGCCGCGGCGCCGTCGGCGGGGCTGTACCAGTTGCTTTGAATGCCGCGCAGCAGATGCCCGGCGAGTGCCGCTTCGAGGTCGACATTGTCCGGATCGGCTGCGAGCGCATTCGCCAGCATCGATTGCGCTGCGGCGAAGCGATCCGGGTTCGTCTGATTGATGACGGCCGTCGCCTGGTCGACGACGATTTTGGCATGAGCTTGATCATTCGATGCACTTGGCCGTTCGCCCGGATAGAACACTGTATTAATGTAAATTGCCAGATTATGGCCAAGTCCGCCCGCGAGGCGGGACCGCTGGAGAATGTCATCGGCGTCTGCTGTGCTGACGAAACAGTCGTCGACCACCGCACCTCGCCCCTTCTTGTCGCCCGCGCCTCTAGCGTCCAGGCCTGTCCGTCCTTCTGCAGCCTGCCTTGCACCAGGATATCGGGGTCGTCCGCAGGCGTGAACGAGACGGTGTTGACAGAAGCCGATGAGACTTGCGGCGACAGCACACGGATATTGCGGATCTTCGACAGCCCGCCGAGGACGTCCTCGGTGACATTGCTCGCCATCAGTGCGGCTTGCGGGTCGGCGGCGGCGCCGAGGATTGTCACGGCGACGGATGGCGGCCGGCGTGGGAAAATGCCGGGTCGGAGCGTCGCTGCAGCGACGGCGAGCCTTGTGATGACACAGAGTTCCGCCACCGCGGCCGCGAGGCGAAGCTGGAACACCGCCTTTCGAGGCGAAGCTGCTTTCGCCGCACCATCGTCTTCAAATTCCGTCTGAACCGGCGTTCCGGCTGGCTCATGCGAGACCTCGGCCTCAAACAGATAACCGCGCCCGGAGACGAGCCTGATCAACAGATGATCGTCGTCGTTAAGCGCTGTGCGAATTCCGCGAATGCATTGGTACAGGCTGTCTTCGCCGACATGGACGTTCGGCCAGACCGCCTGCATAAGCTCCTGTTTGCTCACAGCGTGTCCGGCATTGGCCAGGAAAACGCGCAGCATGGCGAATGGCTTTGGCCGGAGCCTCGCCACCTCGCCGTTAGGCGCGCGAAGCTCGGCGCGCTGCTCGTCCAATTCGAAGCCGGCAAACCGCAACGCTGTCTCTTATCGTCAATTCTCGGCTGAGGGCGCAGGAAATATCAGAAAAAATTCAGAATCTTACTGCCGCACATCAGGACGGAACCGCGCGATGAGTGACAAATTGCGCAACGCATTCGAGCCGGCACGACCGCAGCGCGGTTAAGTTTAAGTTCAACTTTCAAATCAGGCACGTTTTGGACCGCGAGCAAGGTCAAGCGTCTGTCTAACGTCGCGCTCGAAACAAGCTGCCCAATCGTTGCAATGGAACTCGCAGGATGAACCGGAAAGGACGTTGGGGTGCGTCAAAAGATGCACTCACTGCAAAGGTCGCGCAACGCGCGGCCGGCGCGACCCGCTCGCACAAGGGCGCGGATCACCACCCGAAGCGCAGCGTCAATCAAGCAGCGGCTTTGGCGATGAACGGCGGCTCGCTTGCCGGGCCGGTGACGGATTTTGTTTGCCGGCGAGCAGCACGGCGCAGCGGAGGGCTTGGCGATGACTGACGGCACGGGCGGAACTGGCGGCCTCGGCGAGGACGCCAGCGGCAGCGACGCCGGCAGCGGCGGCGCCGGTGGCGGTTCGAGCAATAACGGCGCCGGCGGCGGAACCGGCGGTAACGGCTCCTTCTATAGCGGCGGTCGCGGTGGCGGTGGCGGCGCGTCGGGTCTTACGACAGGCGGCGCGGGCGGTGCGGGCGGTACCGGCGATGGCGGCCGCTTTGGGCTCGGCACCGCCGGGACGGCCGGCACAGGAGGCAGCGGCCTCGGCGCCAATGGCGGGATGGCGCGGAAGCGCCTAACCAGAACAGCATTTCCGCCGGCGGTGGCGGTGGCGGCGGCGGCGGGACGGCCGGCAACGGCGCGAGCGGTACGATATCCGGGAATGCAACGGGCGGCTCCGGCGGCGCCGGCGGTGCGGGCGGCAGCTCCTTCGAAATTCAAGGCGGCGACTCCGGCGGCGGCGGCGGCGGCGGCGGCGACGGCGGCGACGGCGCGGTCGTCACCGCCGACTTCATCACGAATTCGTTCACGGTGACGGGCGGCGCGGGCGGCACGGGCGGCCTCCCCGGTTTCGGCTTCTTTGCAGGCAACAGCGGCAATGGCGGCAGCGGCGGCATCGGCGTTGAACTCACCGGCTCGGTGACGACTTTCACCAATTCGGGAACGATTGCGGGTGGCCAAGGCGGCGCTGGCGGTGAACAGTTCAGCGGCGCGAAGCTCCCCAGCGGCGCCCCTGGCACGGGCGGCACCGGCGGTGCCGGTCTCGTAGCCGCCGGCGTTACCATCGCCAACTCCGGTTCGATCACGGGCGGTGCGGCCGGCGCGGCCCGCTTCTCCATCACGGGGGTGGCCGGCGACGGTATCGACGGCTCCGACCTGACGATCATCAACAGCGGCAGCATCAGCGCAGGCGGCGCCGGCGCCAACGCCGTCAGCTTCACCGCCGGCAGCAACTTTCTCGATCTCAACAACGGCACGGCGGGCACGCTCACCGGCAACATCGCCATCGCCGCCGGCAGCGTGACGTTCGACCAAATCGGCGCTGTGACGCTGAACAGCGTCATCACCGGCTCCGGCGCGGTGATCCAGAACGGCACCGGGGAGCTCACCCTCAGCGACGCCGACACCTATACCGGCGGCACGACGATCAGTTTGGGCACGCTCGGCGTCGGCAACGATTTCGGCGCTTGGCACCGGCGCGCTGGCGATGTCGGCCGGCGCGACGCTGCAGGCGGCGGCAAGCTCGATAGACCTCGCCAACCTCATATCGATCACCGGCACCGACACGTTCGCTACGTCCAACAACACGCTCGAGCTCGACGGCACGATTTCGGGAACCGGCGCGATCAGCGACCTCACCGGCGGGACGCTGATCCTGACCGGCGCCAATACCTATTCGGGCGTGACCACGATCGGCGGCGGCGCAGTTCTCCAAATTCAGGGCGTCAGCGCCCTTGGCGCAGCCGACGGCACCCTGACGCTGGGCTCGGCGGTCAATACCGGCACGCTGAGATTTCGAGGCGGCAACGACGCTGTCCGCGTCCCGCTCCGTCGTGCTGATCGGCGCCGGCGGCGTGTTCGAAAACGATTCACGAACGCAAGCGAGATCGACGGAGTGATTTCCGGCAGCGGCTCGTTGACCGACGCTTCCAGCGGCCTCTTGATCCTGACGGGCGCGAACACCTATACCGGCGGCACGTCGATTTTTTTTGGCACGCTCCAGGTCGCGAACGATTTGGCACTCGGCAGCGGCCCGATCAGCATGGCGACCGTCACGACGCTGCAGGCCGGTGCGGCGACCGTTTCGCTGTCGAACGCCGTCGGCCTGACCGGCTTCGACACCATCGACAATAATGGCAACGCGCTGACGCTGTCCGGCGTTATCTCGGGGGTCGGCTCGCTCACCGAAATCGGCGCCGGCACGCTGACGCTGTCGGGCACCAACACCTATACGGGCGGCACGACAATCGCCGGCGGCACGCTACTGATTGACGGCTCGACCGCAAGCTCAGCGGTCACGGTCGGCAATGGCGGCACGCTGAGCGGCACCGGCAGCGCGGGCGCGGTGACGGTCGAAAGCGGCGGTACCTTTGCGCCCGGCGATCCAAGCACGTTCACTGTCGCGGGTCTTACGCTCAATTCCGGAGCGACGTTGGACGAAGAGATCGGCGGCGCCGCTCCGGGCACCGGCGGCGCGGGCGGCTACGATCAGACGGTGGTCGAGAGCGGCGGCGCGATCTCGCTCGGCGGTGCGGCGCTCGATGTGTCGCTGGTCGACGGCTTCGCGCCGAGCGTCGGCGCGGCTTTCACCATCATCAACAACGAAACCGGCAATGGGATCAGCGGCACGTTCGACGGTTCTGGCGCAGCGCGCAACGTTCGAGGCCGACGGTCACCTGCGTTCTCCAGATCCAGGCTATACCGGCGGCGGCAACGATGAAGATGTAACGCTGACGGATGTCGCCTGCTATTGCGCGGGCACGCTCGTTCGCACGCCTGTGCGGCGACAAGCGGATTGAGAAGTTGCAGATCGGCGACCAAGTGATGACGGCGTCCGGCATGGCGCGGCCGATCAAATGGATCGGACGAAGAAGCTACAACGGCCGCTTCGTCATGGGGCGGAAGGACATCCTGCCAGTCTGCATCAAGGCCGGCGCGCTCGCCGACAATGTGCCCGAGCGCGACCTTTGGATCTCGCCCAACCACGCTATGTACTTCAAAGACAATCCTCGATGGCGTGTTGATCGAAGCCAAGGACCTCGTCAACGGCGCGCTCCATCGTGCAGGCCGAGCGGGTCGACAGAGTGGAATATTTCCACATCGAGCTTGATACCCACGACGTGATCATCGCCGAAGGCGCGCTTGCGGAAAGCTTCATCGACGATGACAGCCGCGGCTTGTTCCACAACGCCCATGAATACCGCGTGCGGTACCCAGCGGCGGCAACGGCAACGATCGCGCGCTATTGCGCGCGACGGCTTGATGAAGGCTACGAGGTCGGGGCGATCCGGCAGCGCTTTGCGGTGCGCGCCGGATTGGAATCGAGAAACGAAGCAGCCCTGGCCGCCAATTTGCGCGGCTTTGTCGACCGGGTCACGCCTCACGTCATCGAAGGCTGGGCGCAAAACGTCGATCATCCCGAAGCGCCGGTCTGTCTCGACGTTTATGTCTGCGGCCGATTGATCGGTCAGGTTCTGGCCAATCGCGATCGCGGCGATCTCGAACGCGCCGGCATCGGCAGCGGTCGGCACGCCTTCATGTTCACGCCACCGACGGGGTTGGCCTTTGCATCCGACGCGGTAGAGGTGCGGCGCTCGCTCGACGGGACGGCCTTGCCGCTTTCGTCGCCAGCGAAAAGGAGCGATGCATCGGCCGCAGCGTAGTGTCACCGCCGTTAGTACGCGGCGGCTCACCCAGACGATTTGTGAGTCGACGCCTAGTGCGTCATGTATTGCAGGCCCGGCGGTATAGGCCGCGCCGCCGAGCACGCAGGGGATGCCGAGTTCGATCTGACCGGTGGCGGCGGCGACGACGCAGCCCATCGACAGCGCGCCTTGGCCGACCTGGCCCCAGCCCGAGAGCTCGCGCTTGGAGTTCGGGCCCTTCTCCTTGAGCTCCTCGATCGCGGCGAGCGATTCCTTGCGCATGTGCACGGTATCGACCGTCTCCGCGGTCTCGATGACGTCGTCGAGCACCACCTTGGCGTCCTTGCGGCTGGCTTTTGTCCGCCCATTTCAGCATCTGCAGCAGCTCGACATCGCGCACCGCGTTGCTCGCCAGCGTGAACTTCGCGGCGCTGCCGGCCGTGAGGTTGTCGACATTGTCATGATCGTTGGCCAGCGGCAGGAGCTTGATGATCTTCTCGATCGGCGCATAGCCGCCGGTCGCGAGATAATAGCCCCACAGCACGTCGATCAGTTCCGGCGTCGGCTCGAGCGCGACCGGCTTCTTCTTTTCCTTGTCGATATGCAGCGACGACCTTGATCTTGTCGAACATGCCGGGCTTCACGGTCTGATAGTCGATTTGGTCGAGCGTCGGCAGCTTGCCGTCGAGATATTGGTCGATCATGGCGCGGCGCGTCGCCATGCGATCGACGAAGGTCGGCGAGGAGCTCCTTCCAGTTCGGCAGTCCGGAATAGGCGATGGCGCGCACCAGCACCCAATGATCTGCCGGATCGATGGGCAGCATTTTGGCGATCAGCATCTCGGCGCGATCCGGATTGTCGCCGAGCACGCCGGCGATGAAGCCGATATAGGGTCCCGAGCTTTCGGCGTCCTTGAAGGCTTGCATGGCGCTGAGCGCGCGCACCACGGCGGGCAAATCGTCCGGCGTCCGGCCGGTGGCGATAGGCGTTGATCCATTTCAGGATCGAGTCGGTCGAATTCCACGTCGCGTTCGGCGGCGATGCCGCGGCGGCGGGAGCAACAAAAGCGGCGACGCGACAGCAAACAGCGACGAAGACGCGGCAGCGCTGCGCAGCGCTGCAGCAAGCTCATGTGCACTCATGTCCCCTCCGGCGGAGAAAACCGGCAGCGCGTGATCTTCGATTTCGCAACGCGCATTCCCCCGATGCGGTAATTGAGCAACAGCGCCGGGGAAAATTAAAGGCCGCGGCGGCGCGAAATCGCGGCCAAGCTGTGACACTTAACATTGGTTAACGATTGCGGTTTTGCCGCGTCATTTCGATTTCAAACACATGTTTGAAGATTTGCTACAGCAGTGGCGCCGCATTGCCGCCGCATTCGGCTTGACCCAAGCGGACACAATGCTTATAAATCGGGGTCTACGAAGGCAACGGATAGGTGCAGATCTCGTGCGGACCTTGTTGCGACGTCGCTTATTCTCGTAGTGAGGCGCACCGCCGGGGGTGGATAATCCCACCCGCGAGAAGTGGCGGTGCGCGATCCAGGGGCTCTTCGAGGCCCCTTTTTTATTACCCAAATTCAACGACCGACGCCAAAGCGAGCCGGAAGCGAACAAGAGCCGACCAGAGCGACGTGAAGAGCAAGTGCCAATGACTGAGATGACCGGCGCGGATATGGTGATCGAGGCGCTCGCCGATCAGGGCGTCGAGCACATTTTCGGCTATCCGGGCGGCGCGGTGCTGCCGATCTATGACGCGCTGTTCCAGCAGAACAAGGTGCAGCACATCCTGGTGCGGCACGAACAGGGCGCGGTGCATGCCGCCGAAGGCTATGCGCGCTCGACCGGCAAAGTCGGCACGCGTGCTGGTGACGTCCGGGCCCGGCGCGACCAATGCAGTCACCGGCCTGACCGATGCGCTCTGCGACTCCATCCCGCTCGTCGTCATCACCGGCCAGGTGCCGACCCATCTGATCGGCAACGACGCGTTCCAGGAATGCGACACCGTCGGCATCACGCGGCCGTGCACGAAATACAATTATCTCGTCAAAAACGTCGACGACCTGCCGCGCGTGCTGCACGAGGCGTTTCATATCGCCTCGAGCGGCCGGCCCGGGCCGGTCGTCGTCGATATTCCGAAGGACATTCAGTTCGCCAAAGGCGCTTATTCCAAGCCGACCGAGTTCCAGCACAAGGGCTATCGGCCGAAGCTCAAGGGCGATGCCGACAAGATCAAGCAGGCGGTCGAGATGATGGCGGGCGCCAAGCGCCCGCTGTTCTATACCGGCGGCGGCGTGATCAATTCCGGCCCGCGCGGCGAGCGAATCGTTGCGCGAACTGGTCAAGCTCACCGGCTTTCCGATCACCTCGACCTTGATGGGGCTCGGCGCCTATCCCGCCGCCGATCCGCAATGGCTCGGCATGCTCGGCATGCACGGCACCTGGGAAGCGAACTGGTCGATGCACGATTGCGACCTGATGATCGCGGTCGGCTCGCGCTTCGACGATCGCATCACCGGCCGGCTCGATGCGTTCTCGCCCGGCTCGAAGAAAATCCATATCGACATCGATCCGTCGTCGATCAACAAGAACGTCAAGGTCGACCTGCCGATCGTCGGCGATTGCGGCACGTGCTCGACGACATGCTCCGGCGTGTGGCGGGCGATGTCGCTCAAGACGGACAAGAAAGCGCACGACGCCTGGTGGGCGCAGATCGGCAAATGGCGGGCGAAGAAATCGCTCGCCTACCGCAATTCGAAAGAGATCATCAAGCCGCAATACGCGATCCAGCGGCTCTACGAATTGACCAAGGACCACGACACCTACATCACCACCGAAGTCGGCCAGCACCAGATGTGGGCGGCGCAGTTCTATGAGTTCCAGGAGCCGAAGCGCTGGATGACGTCGGGCGGCCTCGGCACCATGGGCTATGGCCTGCCGGCCGCAGTCGGCGTGCAGCTCGCGCACCCGAATTCGCTGGTCATCGACATTGCCGGCGAAGCCTCGGTGCTGATGACCATGCAGGAAATGTCGACGGCGGCGCAGTACGACCTGCCGATCAAGATCTTCATCATCAACAACCAGTATATGGGCATGGTGCGGCAGTGGCAGGAGCTGCTGCATGGCGGGCGCTATTCGCATTCCTACTCGGAGGCGCTGCCGGACTTCGTCAAGCTCGCCGAGGCCTATCATGCGCATGGCATCCGCTGCGAAAACCCCGACGAGCTCGACGACAAGATCCGCGAGATGATCGAGGTGCCAAAGCCGGTGATCTTCGACTGCGTGGTCGATCCGTCGGAGAACTGCTTCCCGATGATCCCGTCCGGCCGCGCGCATAACGAGATGCTGCTCGGGGACGCGGCGACCCGTGTCGAAGATGCCGTCACCGAAGAAGGCAAGATGCTGGTGTAGTGTCGTTCACCCTCTCCGCTTGCTGGAGAGGGTGGCGAGCGAACGCGAGCCGGAGAGGAAACCGACGTGAGCACGCACGACGCACTATCCCGCCCAGACCACCGCGGAGAAGGTCGAAACCCGTACGCTCTGCGTCTTGGTCGACAACGAGCCGGGCGTACTCGCCCGCGTCATCGGCCTGTTCGCCGGCCGCGGCTACAATATCGATTCTCTCACTGTCTCGGAAACCGAGCATGAGAAACATCTGTCGCGCATCACCATCGTGACCCGCGGCACGCCGATGGTGCTCGAACAGATCAAAAATCAGCTCGATCGCCTGGTTCCCGTGCACCGGGTCATCGACCTGACCACCGCTGGTCCCGCGATCGCGCGTGAGCTCGCCATGGTCAAGGTGCGCGGCACAGGCGAAGAGCGCATGGAGGCGCTCCGCCTCGCCGACGCCTTCCGCGCCCGCGTCATCGACGCCACCACCGAGAGCTTCGTCTTCGAGATCACCGGCGCGTCCGACAAGATCGAGAGCTTCATCAATCTGATGCTGCCGGTCGGCCTGGTCGAAGTCTCGCGCACCGGCGTGGTCGCCATCGCGCGCGGGCCGGAGGGAATGGAGGCCCGCGCCGACAGCAAATAGCCCGCGTAAGCGAGCGGGGAAAGGTTATGCCGCCGAGCGCTGCGCGGCCGGCGCATGGCGGGTAACGAAAGCGACGAAGCCGTCGACAAAGCCCTGCAGGAATTTCTTCGTGCCTTCGTCGGCGACATTGCCCTGATCGTCGATCAGGCCCTCTTTGTACGTGATATAGATTTCACCGCCGAACAGAAAGGCACTGAGGCTTCCGCTGAGCACTTGGCGCAGATGCGACTGCGCCAATGCCGCGCCGAGCGCGCCGGGCGACGTGCCGGCAATGGCGATCGGCTTGCCGGCCCAGTTGTTCTTGCCCCACGGCCGCGTGCCCCAATCGACCGCGTTCTTGAGCACCGTGGGGATCGAGCGATTATGTTCCGGGGTCACGATCAGGACGCCATCGGCCTTCGCGAGCTCGTCCTTAAAGCGCACCACCTGGGGGACAAGGTTGCCTTCGTGATCCTGGTTGTACATCGGCAGGTCGTCGATGCGGACGAATTTCGGCTCGAACTTGCCGGCGGCGAGCTTGGCCAGCGCCTCGGCGAGCTTGCGGTTGAGGAAGTCGCGGCGGTTGGAGCCCACGATCACGGCGATTTGGGGCAGGCTTGCGGAACTGGTCATGGTTGAATACCTCGGTGATTAATCGTAACTGAGGCTACATAGGTGACCGGGCGCAAGGCGCACAAGAAGGCACATCCATGAAACCTAGACACATGCATTTGCCCGGCGATTGCGTCGCCGTCAGCGACGTGCTGGCCCGCGTCGGCGACAAATGGTCGGTGCTGGTGGTCACGCGGCTCGGCGCCGGGCCCTTGCGCTTTAACGAATTGCGCCGCTCGATCGGCGGCATATCGCAGCGCATGTTGACGCTGACCTTGCGCGGGCTCGAACGCGACGGCCTGGTCACGCGCACGGTGTTTCCGACCATTCCGCCGCGGGTCGATTACGAGTTGACCCCGCTCGGCCGCGATCTGCTCGAGCCGGTCTCGACGCTCGGCGATTGGGCGATCCGCAATCAGCCAAAGATCGCGCGCGCCCGCGAACAGTTCGACGGGTTGGCGAAAAAGGCCCCCGCCAAAGGGCTGACGACCACGCGACCTGATACGCGGCAAACCGGGCTTGTCCAAGCCGCCCGCAGAAACTAGAAGAACCAGCCGGCCAGCCCTCGGGGACTTTGGCCTCTTTGTAGGGGTGAGACAGATGCGTGTTTATTACGACCGCGACGCCGACCTGAACCTGATCAAGGGCAAGAAGGTCGCCATCATCGGCTACGGCAGCCAGGGCCATGCCCATGCGCTCAATCTGCGCGATTCCGGCGTCAAGGACGTCGCGGTGGCGCTTACGCAAGAACTCGGCCGGCGTGAAGAAGGCGGAAGGCGAGAAATTCAAGGTCATGGAAGTCGCCGAAGCCGCCAAATGGGCCGACGTCATGATGATGCTCACGCCCGACGAATTGCAGGGCGACATCTATCGCGACCATCTGCACGCCAATATGAAAAACGGCGCGGCGCTGATGTTCGCGCACGGGCTCAACGTGCATTTCAATCTGATCGAGCCGCGCACCGATCTCGACGTGCTGATGATCGCGCCGAAAGGCCCCGGCCACACCGTGCGCTCGGAATATCAGCGCGGCGCCGGCGTGCCGTGCCTGGTCGCGATCCACAAAGACGCTTCCGGCAACGCCCACGATCTCGGCCTGTCCTACGCGTCGGCGATCGGCGGCGGCCGCGCCGGCATCATCGAGACGACATTCAAGGAAGAATGCGAGACCGATCTGTTCGGCGAGCAGACCGTGCTGTGCGGCGGCCTGGTCGAGCTGATGAAGGCCGGCTACGAGACGCTGGTCGAAGCCGGCTACGCGCCGGAAATGGCCTATTTCGAATGCGTGCACGAAGTGAAGCTGATCGTCGACCTGATCTATGAAGGCGGCATCGCCAACATGAACTATTCGGTGTCGAACACCGCCGAATACGGCGAATATGTTTCCGGCCCGCGCGTGGTGACGGCGGCAGACCAAAGCCGAGATGAAGAAAATTCTCGGCGATATTCAATCCGGCCGCTTCACCCGCGACTGGATGCTGGAGAACAAGGTCAACCAGACCTCGTTCAAGGCGACCCGCGCCAAGCTCGCCGAGCATCCGATCGAACAGGTCGGCGCCAAGCTCCGCGAGATGATGCCGTGGATCAAGGAGCGCGCGCTGGTCGATAAGAGCAAGAATTGAACTGCGGCGGACTACGCTGAAGAAATTTAGACTAAGAAAGGGCTCGCCTGAAGGTGGGCCCTTTCTCTTTCAGCTAAATGCCCAATCAGGGCGGATCATTTCATTATCGCTCGCCCGCCATTTTGCCTGAGAGGAATTCGAACTCAAGGACGGCCCGAAGGGCCGCCGCCGAAGGCGGTGCGCTTCGCGCATCCTTGACTTCGAATTCCTCTCAGGCACGCTGTGGTCGTGCAATAATGAAATATTCTGCCTCAGACGGCGCGACTGATCCCCGGCGCACTGAAGCCGTATGGCTCCACACAAACCAGCCCCCCGGACTTTTAGCGCCGCAACGGGGTTGTTCTCGCAATCGTGGCGGCTACACTGCCGCGCGCACGACAACAAAATACGGGAGGAAACATCGTGATTATAGACCGTTATCGTTTGCTGACCGCCGCCGCTCTTACGCTCGCTTTCGGCTTTGCCGCAAATTCAGCCGCCATGGCAGATCCCTTCTCGATCAAATCGGCGACCTTTCAAGACGGCAAGATGATGCCGAAAAAGATGGCCAACAGCACGGCCAACGCGCCGACCAATCCGAACTGTGTCGGCGACAACACTTCCCCCGAATTGTCCTGGAGCAATGTGCCGGACGGCACCAAAAGCTTCGTGCTCCTCATGACCGACCCCGAGGGCCGCGGCGGCGCCGGCGTCAATCACTGGGTGGCTTACGGCATTCCCGCGTCCGTGACCGGCTTTGCCGAAGGCGAAACCAGCAAGGCGTCGGATAAATATGTCGGCGGCAAGAGCACCCAGGGCGTCGGCTTCTATTCCGGCCCGTGCACGCCTCCCGGCCAGATTCCGCACCATTATACGTTCGTCCTCGTCGCCACCGATTTCGATCCGCACGAAATGGCGCCGGGCATGGTGCGTGAAGATGTGCTGGCGAAGCTCGCAGCCCCCGGCACGCCGCCAGCGCACACCAAAGGCGTCGCCGGCATGGTCGGCCTGTTCGTCAATCCATGGCATGAATGATTTGTCACGATTAAACCTTGCAGCGGTTGAGCGTGCCGGACATTGAAATCGGCACGCTCGATCGTGTGCATGTAACATTCGAGCCCTGGGCGTGGCCGTTCGCTGCGGCTTCGCGCGGTAAGATCGACGATCACTTTCAAAAGTTGCAACGCGAGCGGCCACGCCTGTGGAACGGCCGCGTGCTGCTGCTCAATCGCTGCGAGATCGGCGCGCGGGTGCTGCGCGGCACTTGCTTCGAGGCCGATTACGCGAGCTTCTGCGCCTGGCGCGACTGGCAGCCCGCGGATGCCGGCGTTTTCAATATCTTCGCGGCCGCGGCAATCTTGAGCGCGGACGGCGCCTATCTCGTCGGCGAAATGGCGCCCGACACCGCAACCGCCGGCAAACTCTATTTTCCCTGCGGCACGCCGGAACCGGACGATCTCGATTCCGACGGCATGCTCGATTTTGCCGGGAATGTCGGCCGCGAACTTCTGGAAGAGACCGGTATCGCTATTACCGATCTCACGGCGGAACCGGGGTGGAGCTTGGTCCGCGACGGCGGCTATATTGCGCTTCTAAAAACGCTGAAGGCGCGGCAAAGCGCGCAGGAGCTTCGCGGCCGGATCATGCGGCATATCGAGGGCGAAGAGCAGCCCGAACTTGTCGATATCCGGATCTTGCGTTCACCTGCTGATTTCGATCGCGCCATGCCGCGCTTCGTCACGGCATTTCTGACGCATTGCTGGTCGTAATTCCCGAGCCAGGCGGGGCTCACCGGTCAAGGCGCCTTTTTTGCTCGAGGTCACGATGAATTTCGGAAAGATCGTCAAGCAGTGCCGGATCGACAGACCGGAGCATTTCAAGCTCGCCGCTCACGATCCCGGCGAAACCTTCGGCCTCTCGATCAATATCGAGGACGTGAGGTCTATCCTCAACGACGGTATCGCCAAGCTCGCCGAAATGCAGCAGCGCCTGTTCGCCAACGGCGAATGGGCGGTACTGATCGTGTTCCAAGGCATGGACGCCGCCGGCAAGGACAGCGTCGTCAAGCACGTGATGTCCGGGGTCAATCCCGAAGGCTGCGAGGTCCATTCCTTCAAGGCGCCGAGTGCCGAAGAGCTTGAGCACGATTTTTTATGGCGCGTCGAAAAGAACGTACCCGCGCGCGGACATATCGGCATTTTCAACCGCTCGCACTATGAGGATGTTTTGATCGTGCGCGTACATCCGGAGCTGCTGGAGCGGCAGAAGATGCCGCCGCCTTTTATCGGCAAGGAGATCTGGAAACATCGTTTCAAGGACATTCTCGCCTTCGAACACCGCCTCGTGCGCAACGGCACGCTGGTGCTGAAATTTCATCTGCGCCTTTCCAAGGAGGAGCAGCGCAAACGCTTTCTGGCGCGGCTCGACGAGCCGTTCAAGCGCTGGAAGTTTTCCAGAAACGACATTGCCGAGCGCGGACGCTGGGACGACTACATGACCGCCTATCAGGACATGATCCGCGAAACCTCGACCGATTACGCGCCGTGGCATGTCGTGCCCGCCGATCATAAGCATATCACCTGGCTCGTCGTATCGGCGGCGATCATCGAGGCTTTGGAGAAACTGAAGCTCGAATATCCCAAGGTCACCGGCAAAGCGCTCAAGGAACTCAAGGCATGCGAGCGCGCGCTCAAGGCGGAAAGCCCGGGGTCAAAAGAATCAAAGCGGAAGAAATAGATCAGGATTTATCGGTAGGCTTATCGGCGTCCTTGTCACGCCGAGACGGATCGATCCGCTCCGCGACCCAGCTCGCCGCCCATATCGGTCCGAACGCGAACATGACCGGCAGGAAGAGGTAGAGAAACTCCTGGCCCTTAAATTCTCGCGCCGCCGAACTGTGGGAAAAATCGGGCGGGTCCGACCAGATGATGTATGCGTAGAGCGCGAGCACCGCGACGCCGAAGAGGACGGCGAGACCGACCAGCGCGGAGGCGGCAAGCTTGCGCCATCGCCGCACACCCGCTTGCTCGATCCAGGGCGCGCCGGTAACAGAGGCACCCCCGGCAGGCGACGATGGATGCGCCGCCTGCGGCAATTCCGACTTCGCTTGCGGGCTAGAAGTCACAGTCGAGACCGAAGCGCTTCTTGAATTCTTCGACCTCCTGCTTCGATGCGGATTTCAACAACGCGCAGGCGGTGTAATTGCCCTTCATCTTGTCGCCGTCCATATACATCCAATCGACGATCTCCGATTTGCCGAAGGTGATGGTCTGGCCGAGTTTCACCGAATGCACTTCGCGCGGCGTATTGTTGATCGCGCCGGAGAACGCACCGTCCTTGTCGGTGAACGGCGTGATCCAGAAATATTCGGCATTATCGCCTTCGCGGATCGCGACCTTCACCGCAAAACCGTCCATGCCCGGCTTGGGCGAAGCGGCAACGCCGAGGAAATCCGGCAGCGTCTGCCGCGCCTTGCTCATCGCTCTGGCCATCACCGGATCGCTTTTCCCGACAATGGCAAGCTCGTCGCGCTCGGCCTTCTGGGTGATGCTCTGCGCCGCGGCCGGTTTAGCGAGCGAGCCCCGCGGCAACGGCGGCGCTGAGCAGAATGGCATAACCGGTCGATGTCATAATTCGCCCGTGCATGAGGGGTATCTCCTGTTGGTCGCCCCGCGGCGCAAGGCGGTTCAGCCGTTTCCGGCCCCAGCAAAGAACCTTGCAGACCCGCGGCTTATTCCGCTAAAAGATGGCTGGTCCGGGCGGGATTAACGCGGAATTCACCTTGATCCGCGACGCTGACGGATCAGACGAGGGCATGCGAAATGTCAGATCGCCGCGATTTCCGCGCGATGACCCGGGGGGCCAAGGCTGCAAAAGCCAGGGCCAACTCCGGCGCTGCCCGTTCCGGCGCTGCTTCGCGTCTCACTTCTCGGCGGGCTCCTGCTCCTTAGCACCCCCTGAGGGCCGGCTGGGCGCTTGCGCCTGGGCACTCAGGGGTCGGCCGCAGCAACGGAACCCAACGAGCGCCCACAAATCCCGGACATTGTTCGGCGGGCGCAAACGAAAAAGGATCAGACCATGACCACGCCAACCCAGTCCGAAAAGGACCGCGTCGTCATTTTCGACACCACGTTGCGCGACGGCGAGCAATGCCCCGGCGCCACCATGACGCACGAGGAGAAGCTCGAAGTCGCCGAGCTCCTCGACACGATGGGCGTCGACATTATCGAAGCCGGCTTTCCGATCGCCTCGGAAGGCGATTTCTCAGCCGTCCACGAGATCGCCAAGCGCACCAAGCGCGCGGTGGTCTGCGGACTTTCACGTGCGGCATTCAAGGACATCGACCGCTGCGCCGAGGCGATCAAGCCCGCCGAGCGGCGGCGCATCCATACCTTTCTCTCCACCTCGCCGGTGCACATGAAATACAAGCTCCAGAAGGAGCCGCACGAAGTCTTCGAAATGGTGGTCGCGCAGGTGACGCGGGCGCGCAATTACACCGACGACGTCGAGTGGTCGAGCGAGGACGGCACCCGCACCGAGTTCGATTTCCTGTGCCGCTGCGTCGAGGCCGCGATCAAGGCCGGCGCCACCACGATCAATATTCCCGACACCGTCGGCTACACGGTGCCGGAAGAATATCTCTCGCTGTTCCAGCGGGTGCGCGAGCGGGTGCCGAATTCCGACCTGGCGCGCTTCTCGGTGCATTGCCACAACGATCTCGGCATGGCGGTGGCCAATTCCCTCGCCGGCGTGCGCGCCGGCGCCCGGCAGATCGAATGCACCATCAACGGCATCGGCGAGCGCGCCGGCAATGCCGCGCTGGAAGAAGTCGTGATGGCGATGAAAGTGCGCAACGACGTGTTGCCGTTCTGGACCGGCGTCGACTCGACCATGCTGACGCGCGCCTCGAAGCTCGTTGCGGCGGCGACCTCGTTTCCGGTGCAGTACAACAAGGCCATTGTCGGGCGGAACGCCTTTGCGCATGAGAGCGGCATCCACCAGGACGGCATGCTCAAGCACACGCAGACCTACGAGATCATGGTGCCGGAGAGCGTCGGTGTGAAGCAAACCTCGCTGGTCATGGGCAAGCATTCCGGCCGCCACGCCTTCGTGCACAAGCTCGCGGAACTCGGCTATCAGCTCGCCAACAACCAGCTCGAAGACGCTTTCGTGCGCTTCAAGGCGCTCGCCGACCGCAAGAAGCATGTCTACGACGAGGACATCGAAGCGCTGGTCGACGAAGAGATCGCAACCGCGCAAGATCACATCAAGCTCGTCTCGCTCACCGTGATCGCCGGCACCCGCGGGCCGCAGCGCGCCACCATGAAGGTCGACATCGACGGCAAGTCGATGATCGAGGAGCGCGAAGGCAACGGCCCGGTCGATGCGGTGTTCAACTGCATCAAGGCGATGGTACCGCACGACGCGGTGCTGGAGCTCTACCAGGTGCATGCCGTGACCGAGGGCACCGATGCGCAGGCGGAAGTCTCGGTGCGGCTGTCGGAGAACGGCCGCTCGGTCACCGCCAAGGGCGCCGATCCCGATACGCTCGTCGCCTCGGCCAAGGCCTATCTCTCGGCGCTCAACAAGCTGATGGCCCGGCGCCTGCGCGGCCAGCCGGAGGAACGCCGCCTCCACTCGACGGATGTGGGGTAATCGCGGGCTTCGGCTCGGCCTGCCTTGCCCCAGGCCTCCGAGGCCGCTATATCGAGCACCAGGAAGCCGCCCTTAGGGCGGCTTTCTTTTCTGGCAAACGGTGGAAGTTCCTAACCCGCCTGAATTTTTCGGTTAGGGCGCATAGCTCAGTTGGTAGAGCAGCTGACTCTTAATCAGCGGGTCCAAGGTTCGAGTCCTTGTGCGCCCACCATCCTGCTTCGCCCTACGGGCTTCGCAGGATTTGCATCGTCATAAGTCGCGAAGCACGGTGCCCTCCGCAGCCTTGGCGAAGGAGGGTTGTCCGCATGCACTATGTCTGGCATCGCGCCGGCTGGATCATCCGAACAGCCAGGACCCGGGATTAGCGATCGGTTTGTGCTCGATAACCAACAGCATGCCCTTGACGATGCGGATGAGCGACCAGATGCACCACCAAGCAAGAATCGGGATGCCGATCAGCACCATGCACAGCGGAATGCCGATCGCGAGGTAGGCCAGTCCGATCCAGAAGGTCCGGATCTGAAACCGGTAGTGCGACCGCAGCACTGGGTCAGCATCGTCGACCTTCATGTGCGCGATGATGACGCCAATCAGCGCCGAAATCCCGGTGAAATAACCCACGCCGTAAAGCACGTAGACAGCGATGGCGAAGACATTGTCCGAGACGATGGGGCGCTCGGTTTCGTAAGGAAGTGTCATCGCCGCCTCCATTGCCACGGGGATCGCCGGGCGCCGCGAACACCCGTTGGACGCTCCTGCCATATCCCAGGTTCAACAGATTTTTGGCGTATCTCAGTTTGAAAGCTGGCGGTCGGGCCGCCGCATCCAGGCGATCAGAGCCCACCACAAAACGCCGAGGCGCGCTTCACGATCCTATTTCGATGGCGCGGTAATGTTGACAGGAGTGGCTGGCGCTTTCTTGACGCAGACCGGGTCGCCCTGTGGGACAGGAGTGCAAGTCCAATCAGGCCCGAAGCCCGCGCCCGATCGCCAGTTCCAACCCAACCTCGGATACAAGGTGACGCCGACGATAAACAAGGCAGCAACAACAATACCGAAGATAATCACCTTAACATCTTGGCGACTGGGCGGAAGCCACGGCCACCATCTGCTCATAACTCGGCGCGCCATTGTCATAATATAATCGCTGTGAAGTGGCCTCGCCATCCCTGCCGGTGCTGTCGCGCCCACCGAAAGCCGGAGCGATCTGGCGATCCGCCGGCGGCGCCGTTACGCCGCGCGCAACCGCATGGACAGTGCGGCGGCAAGCGCTCCTGACAGCATCAGCAGCGCAAGAACGCCGGGGAATCCCATGACGGCGAAAGCGATGCCGCCGAGCGTAACGCCGACAGTGCCGCCAAGAAAGCTGCACGAGTTCAACATGCCGGAGCCTTTGCCGGCTTGCGTCCGCGGCAGCGCGTCGAGACCGATGCGCGGCGCGGACGCATAAGGCAGCGCAATGCCGACGCCAACCACCAAAAGACCGAACATCAGAAGCACGAAGGCGTTTTCCGCCTGAGCCAACCACAGGATCATGCAGCCGAGCACGAGGAGGAGGGAAGTGCCAACGAGCATCGGCCGCAGTCCGAGTGCCCCAGCGCACCACGGCGCCGCCCGCGCGAAACCAAAGAGCGCGACAGAAAGTGGCGTCAGTGAAAATCCGGCGGCAACCGGGGACATGCGTAAGCCTCCCGGAGCCTGCGCAAAGAGATTGTAGTAAAGAAGAAACGTCATGATCTGGAACATCAGGAGGAATATCAGCGCGGACGCGAAAGAAAAATTCGACTTTGCAAACAGGCTGAAATCGACGAGAGGCTGCGCACGTCTGGTCTCGACCCTGATCAGGATCACGAGCGCGACCGCCGCGACGGCAAGCAAAGCGATCGCAGCGAGCGGTGACGAGCGAACGGTTCGCAGCGCCTGCAGCCCCGGGATCAACGTCACCATGAACAGGGCGAGGAGGCCGAGCCCCGGCCAGTCCATCGCACGCCTCTGGTGACTGCGGCCATCGGGGTTGAGCGCCAAAATGAGCGCCGCCGGAACCATGATCGCCACGTTGAGCCAGAAATTAAAGCGCCACCCGGCGTAATGCGTCACCAAGCCGCCGACCAGCGGCCCGATGCTAAATCCAAGCATGAGGAATCCGGTCCAGGCGCCGATCGAACCGGCGCGCTCGGATTCGGCGGAGGCTTCCGTGACTGCGGCGAGAGTACCGGCCACAGCCAAGGCCGCACCGAGCCCTTGCAGCGCGCGCGCACCGATGACGACCAGTCCGCTGGGGGCGATGGCGATGAGCAGCGAAGCGACGGCGAACAGGACAACACCGGTCGTCGAGGAGCGCCGCGCACCGAACTGGTCCGCCGCGTCGCCGCCGAGGACGATAAAAATGGCCGCGGCCAGCAGATACGAATTGACCACCCATTCGACGATGGTCGGCTCCAATTGCAGATCGCTCGTCATTGTCGGCAGCGCGGCCATGATGGCCGTGCTGTTGTCGCCAACCGAAAGTACGGCGAGGTAGCAGGCGACCAATACGGACTTGGATTGGCTTGTCATTCGTCGTTTCCGGTGTTGAGCGACACACTTCCATCGCCAGCCTACGCCAAGTGCCGGACGACGACGACTAGAGCGAGGTTGCTTTAGATTGAATCAGTTGTCGCTCTAGTATTTTGATTGCGCATGATCTTTTCGGACCTTCCTTCGCCCGCCGAAGCGGGCTTCGCGAAGGCGGGAACCGGTTTCCACTTTTCCGGATCATGCTCTAGGAAGGTTCTGTTCGATCACGTCCGCGGCGGCCGGCAACGCCGCTACGCGGACCGGCACCGGGAAGCGTCAGGGGCGCAGCCATGACAGAAATCAAACAATTTGACGCCGAGCGCAAAGGCCTGCTCGACGGCGTGCGCGTCGTCGATCTGTCGCGGCTGGTCGCCGGCAATATGACGACGCATGTGCTCGCCGATTACGGGGCCGACGTGATCAAGATCGAGCGCCCCGGCAAGGGCGACGATCTGCGCAGCTGGCGGGTCAAGGGCATCGAGGTCTTTTGGAAAGTCTATGCGCGCAACAAGAAGAGCGTCGCGATCGATCTGCAAACCGGCGACGGCCGCGAATTCCTGTGGCGACTGATCGATACCGCCCAGGTGCTGGTCGAGAACTTCGTGCCCGGAACGCTCGAACGCTGGGGCATGGGCCCCGACGATCTATTGCGGCGGAATCCGAAGCTGATCGTCTTGCGCGTGTCCGGCTGGGGCCAGACCGGGCCGTGGCGAGGCAAGCCCGGCTTCGGCACTTTGGTCGAGGCCATGTCCGGCTGGGCCTTCATGAACGGACACGCCGACAAGCCGCCGACGCTGCCGCCTTTGGCGCTCGCCGATATGATCTCGGGTCTCTATGGCGCGGCGGCTGTTCTCGCCGCGTTGCGCGGCGTCGAGCAAGGCCGCGCGCCCGGGCAGGTCATCGATCTTTCCTTGTTCGAGCCCATCCACGCCATGGTCGGCGCCGAAGCCGCGCATATCCGGCTTGGCCAGCCGACCATGCGCTCGGGCAATCAGTCCTCGCACGCCGCGCCGCGCAACGTGTATCGCTGCAGCGACGACCGTTACGTCGCGATGTCGGGCTCGATGCAGTCGATGGCGGAAAAGATCATGGAGACGATCGGGCGTCCCGATCTGAAAACAGATCCGCGCTTTATCGACAATACCGCGCGCGTTGCGCATCGCAACGAGCTCGATGAGATCATCGGCGGCTTCATCGGCGAGCGCAGCCAGGCTGAGAATCTCGCGCTCTTCGAAGCGGCGGGCGTCACCGTCGGCCCGGTGTGCTCGGTCGCCGATTTGATCAACGACCCTTACGTCACGGGGCGCGAAGCCATCGTCGAAGTCGAAGACCGCGATCTGGGCAGCGTGCCCATGCACAATATCATCCCGCGCTTTTCGGCGATGCCGGACGGTTTTCGCCGCCAGGCGCCGTCTCTCGGCGAACACACCGAGGAAATTCGCCGCGAGCTTGGCCTGCCGTTGCAAGCCCCGGTCAAGGACTAGCCATAACGTCCGAATTGTCAGGCCCGGTGGCCGCCCGTCAACTCGCGAGCTGCGGGCGTTTCTCAGGCTTCTCGGGCGGCCCGTCGAGCGCGTCGTGGATGATCCGCCCGAGCGCCGCGATCTGATAGGGCTTGCGCAGCAGCGGAAATTCCGGATCGGCCTCGAAGACTTTGGTGTAGCCGGTGGTCAGCACCACCGGGATCTGCGGATATTTGGCGCTCACCGTTCGCGCCAGCGCCAGGCCGTCGATTTGTCCGGGCAGCACCATGTCGCTGAAGACGAGCCTGACATGCTTGCCGGCGGCGAGGACATCGAGCGCTGCCGACGCGGTTTCGGCCTCGACGGTGCGATAGCCGAGCTCCTTGAGAAGCGACACCGCGACCATGCGCACATCGGCATTGTCCTCGACGACAAGCACGATCTGCCGCTCGGCCGCGGTATATTGCCCATCCTCTTGCGGCAACGGCAACGGCGCGGCGATCGCGGCGTGGCTGCGCGGCAGATAGACCGTCACTTTGGTGCCGCGGCCGGGTTCGCTGTCGATCGACACGGTGCCGTTCGACCGGCGCGCAAAGCCATAGACCTGCGACAGGCCAAGCCCGGTGCCTTTGTCCGGCCCTTTGGTGGTGAAGAACGGCTCGACCACCCGGGGCAGCAGGTCATGCGGGATTCCGCTGCCGTTATCGGCGACGCTCAGCGCTACGAACTCGCCGCTGATCTCTTCCGGCAAATCGCCGAGCTCGAGCCGGACATTCGCCGCCGCGATGACGATGCGGCCGCCGCCAAGCGGCATCGCATCGCGCGCATTGACGCTGAGATTGACCAGCGCCAGCTCCAATTCCGACTTGTCGACGCGGACCGGCCATACGTCGCCCGGAACCTCGATATGGAATTCGATATTGACGTGCATCGAGCCGGCCAGCACGTCGCGGATGGCATAAACCGTTTCGGCCGGACTGATCACCGTCGGGCTCAGCGGCAGCGTCCGTGCGAACGACAACAGCTGCCGCGTCAGATTCTCGCCGCGCATCGCCGCCATCTCGATGGCCGCCACGGCGCGCTGGTCCCTCACCTCTTTCAAATGGTTCTTGAGACGCTGCGCATGGCCGCTCACGATCATCAGGAGATTGTTGAAGTCATGGGCGATGCCGCCGGTGAGCTGGCCGATCGCGTCCATCTTCTGCAAATGCGCGGTCTGCCGCTGCGCGCGCTCGAGCGCCGCGGCCGCTTCCTTCTCCGCGGTCACATGCCGGCCGGCGATATAGATCAGGCCGTCGCTCGCGGTCATGGTCCATTGCAGCCAGCGCCACGAGCCGTCCTTGTGGCGGAGGCGATTTTCCATGCGCACCGTCGGCACGCCCTGCGCCAATTGCTCGCGGCCGGCGATTGAATGCGCGGTGTCGTCGGGATGCCGCAACTCGCTGACATTCATGGCTTTGACTTCGTCTTCGCTCCAGCCGAGAAGCCGCGTCCAGGCCGGGTTCAGGCTCAGGAAATAGCCTTCGAAATTCGACACCGCGAGCAGATCTTCGGAGACGTTCCAGATGCGATCGCGCTCCAGCGTGCGCTTGTGGACTTCGGCTTCCAGCCGTTCCGAGAGCTTGCGCAGCTCCGCCTCGATCCGCGAACGGGCGTGATCGGCGCGCATGCGCTCGATGCCGAAGCCGAGCTGGCGCGCCAGCGTCAGCGTCAGCTCGATGTCTTCCTGGGCGAACTCGCGCGGCGCATCATAATAGGTCACGAATTTGCCGACGAGCTGGCCGGCCGCCATCAGCGGGACCAGCGCCAGCGCGCCGATGCCCTCCTGTTTCGCCGCGGTCTTGCCCACGGCATCGAAGCGGGCGCGATCGATGTCAGTAAGGCAAACCGGCTCCGGATTGGTCTCGTCGGTTTTCCAGGGCGATAGACCTTCGGCGGCGCCGCGATAATGGTCGGAGAGGCCGCGCCAGGCGGCGAAGCGCATGACGCCGTCGGCATCGACGCGCTGGATCGATGCTCGGTTGCAATGCAAGGCGCCGACGATGGCGTCCAGCGCCGCTTCATAGACGTCGTTCAAGGAGGTCGCGCGATAGAGCCGGTCGGTGAACCGGTAAAGCGCCGCTTGCTCGTCGGCGCGCCGCGCCATCGCGGTTTCGGCGCGCCGCTGCTCGGTGACGTCGAGCAAAGACGCGATCCAGCCGACGGCTTTGCCCTTGGCGTCGAGCTCGGGCCGATGCGCGACGTGAAGGCGGCGCGAGCCGACATTGGGAAAATCGAGATTACATTCGAAATTGACCGCTTCGCCGCGCAGCACGCGTTCGATATAGGGACGCAGCGTCTTGAGGCCTTTGTCGCCGAGGATTTCGCCGATGGTCTTGCCGAGAATCTCGCTGCGCTCGTGACCAAGGAGGTGCGCATAGGCCTCGCTCATGAAGCGGTAGCGCATATCGCGGCTGCAGCGCACCATCATGAACGGCGTGCGATTGATGACGGATTGCAGTTCGGCTTCGCTGGCGCGCAGCGCTTCTTCGGCGCGCTTGCGTTCGGTCAATTCCTGAAAGCTGCAGACCGCGCCCTCGACATGGCCGGCATCGTCCTTGAGCGGCTGGACATTGATCAGCACCGGAACGCGGGTGCCGTCCGGCTGTTCGATGACAAGCTCGGCGCCGATCACGCGCTCGCCGCTGCGCATCGCCTGCGCGACCGGCGTCGAATCGAAGTGCAGCGGCTCGCCATCGGCCCGGTAGCGCCGCAGCTCGCCGCTGTAATGCGCGGTCGGCTCGCCGAGCGGAAGCTCGCGGCCCCACAGTTCGGCCGCGCGTCTATTGTAGCGGACGAGACTGGTGTCGGCGCGGCAGACGCAGAAGCCGATCGGAATGGCGTCGAGCGCGCTTTGCGCGATGACCGTGAAGGCGTCGAAGCTGGCCGGCGTCGGGGTTTTCGCCGCCGGGGCGATATCTGCAATAGCTTTGCTCGGTTCGACCTTCTTCCGCCTGACCTTGCGGATGGTCTTAGAACCTTGACCGCTCATCGGAATTCATCCCAACCGACGCACTGCCAACCGACGCACTGCCAACCGACGCACTGCCTGTTTGGCGAGAATGTTCCTTCCGCTTCCCGCCCTTATTATGCGCTTTTCCTGGCCTGATTGGGACGCAAAATAGCGGGCGGAAACCGACCCTAAGGGACGTTTGCTGGTTGAAGGTTAAGCGTGTGTCGATAACAGCGTCGCCAAGCGCATTGATTGAGGCATAATGCCCCTTAAGCGACCGCGGCAACTCCACGAAATCCGTTAATGGCGGCCCGGAAATTGCATGGAAATTGTGCATTTCCGTGGTCAACTCTCCAGGGCGTAACGCGTAAACATGTCGATCACCGTCGGGCTTCACCACGCCACCCGCTACACCTATGACCGGCCGATAAATCTCGGCCCGCAGGTTGTACGTCTGCGGCCCGCGCCGCACAGCCGCACCCGCGTTCCCAATTACTCGCTCACGGTCACGCCGGCGCAACATTTCGTCAACTGGCAACAGGATCCGCACGGCAATTGGCTGGCGCGTTACGTTTTTCTCGAAAAGACCACCGAATTCTCCATCACCGTCGACCTCACGGCCGACATGGAGGTCATCAATCCGTTCGACTTCTTCATCGAGCCTTATGCCGACAAATGGCCGTTCAAATTCGAGCCGGACCTTTACGAAGACTTGCTGGCCTTCATCGGACCGGAACCCGCAGGCCCGCGCCTGAAGGAATTCGTCTGCTCGATCTCGCGCACGCCGCGCACCACCATCGATTTTTTGGTCGAGCTCAATCAGCGCCTGCAACAGCTGATCCGCTATGTGGTGCGCATGGAGCCGGGCGTGCAGACGCCCGAGGAAACGCTGGTCGCCGGTTCCGGCTCGTGCCGCGACACGGCGTGGCTCCTGGTGCAGATATTGCGCCACATCGGCATGCCGGCGCGCTTTGTCTCCGGTTATCTGATCCAGTTGCGGCCCGACGTTGAAGCGCTCGACGGACCTTCCGGCACCGCGGTCGATTTCACCGACCTGCACGCCTGGACCGAAGTTTATCTGCCGGGCGCCGGCTGGGTCGGGCTCGATCCGACCTCGGGGCTATTGTGCGGCGAAGGCCACATTCCGCTCGCGGCGACGCCGCACTACCGTTCCGCGGCGCCGATCAGCGGCCTGGTCGAACCGGCCGAGGTCAGCTTCGCTTTCGACATGAGCGTCAAGCGCATCGACGAAAAGCCGCGCGTGACCGCGCCGTTTTCCGATGAGGCCTGGGACGCGCTCGACGCACTCGGCGAGAAGGTCGACCAAGATCTGAAAAACAACGACGTGCGGCTGACGATGGGCGGCGAGCCGACTTTCGTATCGGTCGACGATTATCAGGGTGCCGAGTGGAACACCGACGCGCTCGGCCCGACCAAGCGCATCCGCGCCGACGATCTGATCCGCCGCCTGCGCGCCCGCTTCGCGCCGGGAGGTCTGCTGCATTACGGGCAAGGCAAATGGTATCCCGGCGAGCCGCTGCCGCGCTGGGCCTTTGCGCTCTATTGGCGCCGCGACGGCGTGCCGGTGTGGCGCGATGCAGGCCTGATCAATCGCCAAAAGCCCGCGCGCGAAGCTTCGACCGAGGATGCGCAGCGTTTCGCGGAGGGAATTGCCGCGCGTTCCGGATTGACGACCGAATATGTGCAGCCGCTCTATGAGGATCCGGTCGACCGGATGCTCAAGCAGGGATTGATCCCGGAGAATTTCGACCCGAGCGATCCGAAGATCGACGACGCGCATGAACGGGCGCAGATCTTGCGGCTGTTCGACGGCAATGTCGGCGCGCCCAAAGGCTTCGTGCTGCCGATCCAGCGCTGGACGGCGCAGGCCAGACCCGGATGGCTGAGCGAGATTTGGCGCACGCGGCGCGGGCGGCTGTTTCTGCTGCCGGGCGATTCGCCCGTCGGCTTCCGCCTACCGCTGCCATCGCTGCCCCATATCGGCCCGGCCTCTTATCCCTATCTGGGACCTGCCGATCCGTTCGCTCCCCGCACGCCGTTGTCCGATCCGCGCGTCACGCATCCCATCGCGTCGCGAGTCTTTCATGGCTCAACCGGGCACGCGGATTCGCCGCCGCTCGCGCCAGAGACTCTGGTCATGCAGCGCGCGCCGGTCGCGACCGTCAGTTCGGATTACGCGGTGCGCACGGCATTGTCGGTCGAAGTGCGTGACGGCCATTTGTGCGTCTTCATGCCGCCGACGGAGACGCTCAACGATTATCTCGAACTGGTCGCGACCGTCGAGACGACGGCGGCCGAGCTCGATCTGCCGGTCCATATCGAAGGCTACGAGCCGCCGCCCGACCCGCGGCTCAACGTGCTCAAAGTCACGCCCGACCCCGGCGTCATCGAAGTCAATATTCACCCGGCGGCATCCTGGCGCGAGGCGGTCGACATCACCAAAACCGTCTACGAGGACGCGCATCAGGCGCGGCTCGGCACCGATAAATATATGCTCGATGGCCGGCACACCGGCACCGGCGGCGGCAATCACGTCGTGCTCGGCGGCTTGAACGCGGCCGACAGCCCATTCCTGCGGCGGCCCGATCTGCTCAAGAGCCTCGTGCTTTATGCGCTGCGGCGACCGTCGCTGTCTTATCTGTTCTCCGGCATGTTCGTCGGGCCGACCAGCCAGGCGCCGCGCATCGACGAGGCGCGCCAGGATCTGCTCTACGAGCTCGAAATCGCGACCAGCAAAGTGCCGCGGCCGGGCGATTCAAATTGGGTGCCGCCGTGGCTGGTCGATCGGCTGTTCCGCAACATCCTGGTCGACGTGACCGGCAATACGCACCGCACCGAGATTTGCATCGACAAATTGTTCTCGCCGGACGGCCCGACCGGCCGCCTCGGGCTGGTCGAATTCCGCTCGTTCGAAATGCCGCCGGATGCACGCATGTCACTGGCGCAGCAATTGCTGATCCGCGCGCTGATCTCCTCGTTCTGGAAGACGCCGCTCGAAGGCAAGCCGATGCGCTGGGGCACGGCGCTGCACGATCGCTTCATGCTCGAGCATTTCGTGTGGGACGATTTCAAGGAAGTCTTGGACGACCTCAAACATGCCGGCTACACATTCGATCCGGGTTGGTTCGAGGCGCAGCGCCAATTCCGCTTCCCGCTCTGCGGCATGGTGCACCGCTCCGGCGTCGATCTCGAACTGCGCCAGGCGATCGAGCCGTGGTACGTGCTCGGCGAAGAGGGCACGCCCGGCGGCACCGCGCGTTTCGTCGATTCGTCGGTCGATCGGCTCCAAGTCAAGGTCGCGGGCCTCAATGCGGATCGTCATGTCGTGACCTGTAACGGCCGGCGCGTGCCGCTCACCACGACCGGACGGTCGGGCGAGTTCGTCGCCGGCGTGCGGTTCAAGGCCTGGAATCTCGCGGAGTCGCTGCAGCCGACGGTCGCCGTGCAGGCGCCGGTGACATTCGACATCGTCGACACCTGGAATAAGCGATCGCTGGGCGGCTGCGTCTATCATGTCTCGCATCCCGGCGGGCGCGCCTACGACACGTTTGCGGTCAATGCCTACGAGGCGGAAGGCCGCCGCCGCGCCCGCTTCCAGGAGCACGGCTTTACCGGCGGGACGATCGAGACGCCGCCGCTCGAAACCTCGCTGGAATACCCGCTCACTCTCGACCTGCGGCGCACAAGCTGAAACACTTCGGCGCAATATTCCGGCGATTCTCGCGTCATGGCCACACCAGCCGACATGCAAACCCCCTTGCAAACCCAGACGCAAGTCGACACCGCTCTCGGCCCGAAAAATGCCGGGCTGGAGGCCAGCCTGGAGGCTTTGGTCTCCGGCTATCGGCCGCTATCGGGCGTGTTCGACGAGATGATGGAGGCGTCAGGGCGCGTGCGCGCGCATTGGCGGCCGTTCCTCGCCATGCTCGCGGCTTTGGGCTCAGACGAGATCAACCGCCGCTTCGCGGCAGCCGACCGTTATCTCCGCGATTCCGGCGTCTTCTATCGCGTCTATGAGGACGCCGCCGGCATCGAGCGGCCGTGGCCGCTGAGCCATGTCCCGCTCATCATCGAGCCCGGCGAATGGCGGCAATTGGAAGCGGGCCTGGTGCAGCGCGCGCAATTGCTCGAAGCGGTGCTTGCCGATTCCTACGGCCCCGGCACGCTGACGCGCGACGGGCGACTCCCTGCCGCGGTGATTGCCGGCAATCCGGAATTCCTGCGTCCCTTGGTCGGCGTCGCGCCGACGGGCGGCGCGCATCTGCGCTTCTACGCGGTCGATGTCGGCCGCGGCGCCGACGGGCGCTGGTGGGTGCTCAGCGATCGCGCGCAGGCGCCGTCGGGCGCCGGCTATGCGATCGAGAACCGGCTCGCTTTGTCGCGCGCCATTCCCGACATCTATCGCACCACGCGCGTCGAGCGCGTCGCACCGTTCTTCCAGGCGCTGCAAGCCGAGATTTTCGCGCTCAACCGCCGCGACGATTCCCGCGCCAGCCTGTTGACGCCCGGGCCGATGAACGAGACCTATTTCGAGCACGCCTATCTGGCGCGCTATCTCGGCCTGCTCCTGGTCGAAGGCGAGGATCTCAGCGTCGAGGACGACGGCGTTTTCATCCGCACCGTATCGGGACTGCGCCGCACCGAAGTGCTGCTGCGGCGCATCGATGCCGATTTCGCCGACCCGCTCGAGCTCAACGCCTCGTCGCGGCTCGGTGCCGCGGGGCTCCTGCAAGCGGTGCGCGAGGGCAAGATCACCATCATCAATTCGCTCGGCGCCGGACTGATCGAGGCCCGCGCCATGCTGGCCTTCCTGCCGGCACTGGCGCCGATCGTGCTCGGCGACGAACTGAAAATACCGAATGTCGCCACCTGGTGGCTCGGCCGCGCCGACATGCGCGAGGAAATGCTCGGCAAGCTGGACAGTTCGGTGATCGCCGCTGCATTCACCGAGCATCTCAACGATCCGCGCTTCGGCAGCGAGATATTGGGTGCCAAGCTCGACGCCAAAGAGCGCGACGCGCTGATGGGGGCGATCCGCGACCGCGGCATCGACTACGTGGCGCAGGAGGCGGTCACGCTGTCGAGCATGCCGGTGTGGCGCGACGGCCGGCTGCAGCCGCGGCCGTTCACGCTCCGGCTGTTCATCGCCAAAGTCGGCGACGGCTGGCAGGTGCTGCCCGGCGGCTTCGTGCGCATCGCCGACAATGTCGATGCCCGCGCCGTCAGCCTGCAGCACGGTGCGGCGACGGCCGATGCCTGGGTGCTGTCGCGCGGCCCGGTCGCGGAGACGACGCTGCTGCCGAGCGCGGAGGGCATGCCGGTGCAGCGCGCCACCGGGCTCCTGCCGAGCCGCGCCGCCGACAATCTGTTCTGGGTCGGCCGCTACGTGGAGCGCGCCGAGACGACGCTGCGGCTGATCCGCGCCATCGTCAATCGCGTCGCCGACGACGCCGCGGCACCTGTCATCGGCCGCATCTCTTCTTTGTTCGTCGCTTGGAGCGCAGCGCCCGCCGACACGTTCCAGTCGCCGGCGACCTTTACCGCACGCGCCGTGCTCACGCGCGCCGATCTCGACGGATCGCTGCCGCGGCTCGCCGCCTCTGCCCGCGCGGCGGCCTCCGTCATCCGCGACAGGTTCTCGCCGGACGCCTGGCGCGCCATCAACGATCTCGCCATCATGATCGCATCGCCGCTCGCGGCCGGCCCCACCGAGAGCGCCATCGCCGAGCGCGTCGAAGCGGCGCTGCGCATCATCGCGGCGTTTTCCGGCCTGGCGCAGGAAAACATGACGCAGCTTGCCGGCTGGCGTTTTCTCGAGCTCGGCCGCCGCATCGAGCGCGCTTTATTGACCTGCCGGCTGACGCGCGCCTTCGCCGAGCCGGGTGCGCCCGATGGCGGCCTCGATCTCTTGCTGGAACTCGCCGACAGCCAGATCAGCTATCGGCAGCGCTATGTGATGATCGCGGCTTTGGCGCCGGTCATCGACCTCGTCATGCTCGATCCGAACAATCCGCGCTCGGTGGAATTTCAGCTCGACCGCATCGAGACCCATCTTAGCGCTTTGCCGAAGCCGAATTCGGAAGGCCGCCTGTCGCCGGCGCAGCAGATCGCGGCCGGCGTCGCGACGCGCTTGCGCACCATCAATGCCGGCGCCGTCGACGACAATCTGATCGTCGAGATCGAGAATTCGCTGATGAAGCTGTCGGATGCGATCAGCTCGGCCTTCCTGACCAACAATGAGCGGTCGGAATCGATGTGGGAGGCGCTGGCGTGATCTACGACGTGCGGCAGACGACGATCTGCAGCTATGCGACGCCGGTGTCGCATGCCCGTCACGTGCTGCGCTTGACGCCGGTGTCGCGCGATGGCGAACGCGTTCAGGTCGCGGCGCTGCAGATCATCCCGGAGCCCGCGGAACGGCGCGAAGGCCAGGATTTTTTCGGCAATCACCTCACCTGGATCGAGATTGAAGAGCCGCACAATGAAGTGACGGTGAAATTATCGGCGCGCGTCGCCGTCGATCCCCCTCCCTTCCCTCCCCCGCAAGCGGGGGAGGATAAGGAGGGGGCGGTGCCGCGCTCCACGCCGGCGTGGGAAGAGGTGCGCGACGATGCCTTCGCGACCAGCGATATCGGCCCGCTGTCCCCGGCGCATTTTCTGTTTCCGAGCCGCATCGTGTCGCTCGATCCGAATATCCGCGACTATGTTCGCCAAAGCTTTCCGCCCGGACGCGCCATCCTCGATGCCGCAATCGACGTCATCAAGCGCATCAAATCCGATCTCGTCTATGAGATCGGCGCCACTACCGCGACGACCACACCGACCATGTGTTTCGCGCAGCGCCGCGGCGTCTGCCAGGATTTCGCCCATGTCATGATCTCCGGGCTGCGCGGCATCGGCCTGCCGGCCGCTTATGTCTCCGGCTATCTGCGCACCGTGTCGCTCTCCGACCGGCCGCGTTTGCAAGGCGCCGATGCCATGCATGCCTGGGTGATGCTGTGGTGCGGCCCGGACGTCGGCTGGATCGGGCTCGACCCGACCAATGCGGTGCTCGCCTCCGACGCCCATGTCATGCTCGCCGTCGGCCGCGACTATACCGATGTCGCGCCGATGGACGGCGTCATCCTCGGCTCCGGCGGCCAGCGGATCGGGGTGTCAGTGAATGTGATTCCGGTCGGGTGACCGCACAGATCCTGGTCCGAATTCATCTGAGGCGCCGCTGACCACAGCGCCAGGTCACCATTGATTGCTCGCCCACCATTTCGCCGGAGAGGAATTTGAACTCAAGGACGACCGCAAAGTGGTCGCCGCCGGAGGTGGTGCGCTCCGCGCATCCTTGACTTCAAATTCCTCTCAGGCACCGTGTGGGCGTGTAATCAATGGGAAGCTCTGCCTCGGTGGCGGTCGCCCGTCGTCGATCACGTCGTCGCTGCCTTCGCCAACGCCGCGAGCGCCCCGGCGAGACGCCCCGTCACTTCACTGACCTGCGCCACATCGCCATGTCCTGCATCAGCATGACGCTGCGCGATCCAGGCCGGCTCGTTGTACGACAGCCAGACCTTGCCGCCCGGATCCTCCCAGACCAGCGCCTTTAAAGGCAGATCGATGCCGGCGGTCTGCAGCGCCTGCATCAGCGGTGTGCCGCCTTGGGCATTGCCGAAGATCAGAAGCACGGTAGAGCGGAGCGAAAGGCCAACCGCCTTGGCGCCGGCTGAGTGATCGATCCGCGCGAACACGGTCAGGCCCTTGGCTCGCACGTCGGCTTCGAGGCGGTCCATGGTTTCCTTGGCACTATGAATGCTCGGCAGCGTGGTCAGGCCATTTTCGCTCATTGGGAGGCCCCGTTTAGGCCGAATTTACATCGGTAACGCCCCGAAAAACATCGGGTTTGGCGTCGGTATTGACCCGCGACGACAGGCGCGGGAATAAGACCTGCGAACGCGGAGGAATAAGGTAGGAATGGCCGACGACGACAATAAGAAAACGGGCCACACGCTTGCCGACCACCTTTACGGCCGCGACGTCGTGCACCTGCATGCCGACGACACCGATCACGACCATGACCACGATTTCGACGATGACGACGGGCCGCTCGAGGACAATCCGCTCTGGCGCCAGGACAATGTCTCGCTGACCACCGTCGGCATCGATATCGGCTCGTCGGGCACTCAGGTCATCTTCTCGCGCGTGCATCTGCGCCGCTTGGCCGAGGATCTGACCAGCCGCTATTACGTCGTCTCCCGCGAGACCTTGTTCCAATCGCCGGTCGCGCTGACGCCTTACCAGAGCGAAGAGCGCATCGACGACGAGAAGCTCGGCGAGATCATCGACGATGCCTATGTCGCAGCAGGCCTCTCGCCCGACAAGATCGATACCGGCGTGGTCATTTTGACCGGCGAGGCGCTGCGCCGCGAGAACGCGCAGGGCATCGCCAAAATCCTCTCCGAGCAGGGCGGTGAATTTGTCACCGCCACGGCCGGCCATCACATGGAAGCGATGCTCGCCGCCTACGGCTCCGGCGCCGCGCGCGTCTCCAGCGACGAGAAAAAGCGCATCCTCAATATCGATATCGGCGGCGGCACGACGAAACTCGGCCTGGTCGAGAACGGCAAGGTGATCGCGACGGCCGCGATCCATATCGGCGGGCGGCTGCAGGTGGTCGAGAACGGCAAGATCGCCCGCCTCGATCCGGCGGGCAAGCATCACGCCAAGCGCGCCGGCTTTTCCTGGAACCGCGGCGATGCCGCCGGCGAGGACGAGCTGCAACAGGTCGCCGAGGTGATGGCCGATGCGCTCCTCGCAGCGCTCACGGCACGGCCAATGCCGCACGATATCGCGCATCTCTATCTCACCGATCCGATCGAAAAGCTCGGCCGCATCGACGGCGTGATGTTTTCCGGCGGCGTCGCCGAGTACATCTATGCGCGCGAAACCCGCGACTTCGGCGATATGGGCCCGAAACTCGGCCGCGCCATCCGCGCGCGCATCGACAAGAATGTGTTTCCATCTGTGTTTCCATGGCCGGTGCTGCCGGCCGGCGAATGCATCCGCGCCACCGCGCTTGGCGCCTCCGAATACAGCGTGCAGCTCTCCGGCAACACCAGCTACATCTCGGCGCCGGCGGAATTGTTGCCGCGCCGCAACCTTCAAGTCCTGCTGCCGCCGTTTGTCTGCGAAGAGACAATCGATCCGGAGCAACTCGCCAAGGCGATCCGCAATCACATGACCGCCTTCGACATCGGCGATGCCGAGCATGAGATCGCGCTGGCCTTGCGCTGGACCGGAATGCCGTCTTATCCGCGGCTCGCCGCTTTCGCCGAAGGCATCAAAAACGGACTTGCCGACCGCATTGCCAAGAAGCTGCCGCTCTACATTATGCTTGATGGCGACGTGGCGCAGACGCTCGGCCATATCCTGCGCGATGAGCTCCATGTCGGGAGCGAGATTCTCGTGATCGACGGCGTCGTGCTCTGGGATTTCGACTATATCGATCTCGGCCGCATCCGCATGCCATCCTACACCGTGCCGGTTACGATCAAATCGCTGGTGTTCAACGAAGACCCGCGCGGACCGCGGCCGCGCCAGCGCCTGCATCATCATGACCACGACCATGATCATGACCACGATCAGCGCATGGCCATCATCACGGCCACGATCACCACCATGATCACGACCACGACCACACGCACGAGCCCACGCCAATGCGGAACCGCTAGCCGGGTCCGCCTTTCTTCGCTAAGATCGGCGCCGCGCGCCGGAACATGTAAGGGATGTCAAATGGCCAATACGCTCAAAAAAGACGCCGTCGTTTCCGAAGACCTCGCGAGCAAGTTCAAAACCGAGAAGGAAACGCCTTACACCCGCTGGGTGAAGGCCGAAGGCCTCGACATCATCCCGTCGTTCTACGTGCAGAACCTCAAACACGTGGCGCTCAAGCCCTGGGCGCGGCGCGGCGGCAATGCGGTGTTCCTCAACCACGACGCCTCGCGCACCTCGAACGATTGCTACGTGATGGAAATTCCGCCGGGCAAGAGCCTCAGCCCGCACCGGCAGCTCTACGAGGAAATGATCCTGGTTCTGTCGGGCCGCGGCTCGACCACGGTGTGGAACGACGCCGGCGCCCGTATCACCTTCGAATGGAAGGACGGCGCGCTGTTCGCCATTCCGCTCAACTGCCATCACCAGCATTTCAACGGTTCGGGCAAGGAGCCGGCGCGCTATGTCGCCGTCACCAATGCGCCGCCGATCATCAATCTCTATGAAGACATCGATTTCATCTTCAACACCAAATACGACTTCAAGGACCGCTTCGCCGGCGAGCCGGATTATTTCTCGTCGAAGGGCGAGCAGAAGGGTTTCTTGCTGACGACGAATTTCGTGCCCGACGCGGTCAACATTCCCTTGATCACCGCGACCGAGCGCGGCGCCGGCGGCGGCCATATCCGCTTCAACATGGCCAAGGGCTCGATGAACAGCCACATCTCGCAATTCCCGATCGGCACCTACAAAAAGGGCCACGCGCATGGGCCGGGCGCGCATGTCATCGTGCTCTCGGGCGAAGGCTTTTCGCTGATGTGGCCGGAAGGCGAAGAGCCGCAGCGCTTCGACTGGGAAATCGGCACCTGCATCGTGCCGCCGAATATGTGGTTCCACCAGCACTTCAATACCGGCACGACGCCGTCGCGCTATCTCGCCTTCAAGCACGAGGGCGTCGCCATCCGCAACGCGCAGGGCGTGCCGAAGGCGTGGATCATAAGCGCGCCGGCGGCGATCAGATCGACTATCTCGACGAGAAGCCGGAGGTCCGCCGCATGTTCGCCGCCGAACTTGCCAAGCACGGCCTCGCTTCGCGCATGGATACGGCTTATGCCAAGGAGATGGCGGAGCTCGGCGTCAAGACGGCGTAAGAGGACAATCCGGCCATGACCGACACGCCGACATCGACCGAAACGCCGTTCTGGCGGTTCTCGCTAAAGTTCTACCGCCAGGCCGGCGTGTCGGACGCGTGCATCGTCTTGCAGGACGAGTACGGGATCGACGTCAATCTCTTGCTCTTTCTGTTCTGGCTCGCCTCCGACGACCGGCAATTGTCGACCGAAGAGGCCAAGATGCTGGACGACAATGTGCGCGACTGGCGCACTCTCACCATTATCCCGATCCGTGACACGCGGCGAAAATTGAAGGGCGCGGCGACGCTCGTCGAGCCGGGCAAGCAGGAAGCCTTCCGCAACAAAGTAAAGGCGGTGGAGCTCGAAGCCGAGCGCTTGCAGCAGGAGGCGCTGTATACGTTCGCCAAATCCGGTCCGCTGGGCACCGAGGCTCCGGCCCTGGCCGCCGCGATCGCCAATGTCGCGGCCTATGAAAGCGTGCTGGGCGTAAATTTCCCGAAATCATCCATCGCGCTGCTTGCCACCGCGTTTGCCACCGCGCTGCGGCATTAACCGCTTCGGGCTGGAACATAAAGATTCGCCACCGCGCCGCGTGGCACAACCGGGCCCGCGAAAGGGCCCGATAGCGGCGTGACGAAATAGGGCATGGCCAAAAAAAAACGATTGATTGTCGGCATTTCCGGCGCTTCGGGAACGATCTACGGCGTGCGGCTTCTCGAAATGCTGCGCAAGGCCGAGATCGAGACCCATCTGGTCATGAGCAAGTCGGCGGAAATGACGCTGGTCTACGAGACCGACCTGAAGCCGAAGGACGTGCGCGCGCTCGCCGCGGTGCACTACCCCGTGACCGATATCGGCGCTGCGATCTCTTCGGGCTCGTTCCCGACCATGGGCATGATCATCGCCCCCTGCTCGATCCGCACCATGAGCGAGATCGCGACCGGGGTGACCTCGTCGCTGTTGTCGCGCGCCGCCGACGTCGTGCTCAAGGAAAAGCGCCGGCTGGTGCTGGCGGTGCGCGAGACGCCGCTGCATGGCGGGCATCTGCGCACCATGACGACGCTCGCCGATATCGGCGCGGTGATCGCGCCGATCGTGCCGGCGTTCTACAATCGCCCGCAATCGGTCGACGACATCGTCAACCACACCTGCGGCCGGCTGCTCGATCTGTTCGGCATCGATACCGGCACGGTCAAACGCTGGAAGGGCGGTCCGGCCGAAGAATAAACCGCGCCAAACAGGAACGAGGACAACACCATGGACCAGAAACGCTACGAAATCGGCCTTGCCAAGCGCCGCCAGGTTTTGGGCGACGCCTATGTCGACCGCGCGCTGCAAAACGTCGACGATTTCAATCGCGATTTTCAGCGCCTGCTCACCGAATATTGCTGGGGCGAGACCTGGGGCGACGACACGCTCAAACCGCGCGAGCGTTCGATCCTCAATCTCGGCATGATCGGCGCGCTCGGCAAGATGGAAGAGTTCGCCACCCATGTGCGCGGCGCGCTCAATAACGGCCTGACGCCGGACGAGATCCGCGCCGCGCTGACCCAGATCACGATCTATTGCGGCGCGCCGATGGGCGTCGACTGCTTCCGCGTCGCCAAGCCGATCATCGCCGAGTATATGAAGAACAAGAAGTGAAGTAAGAGAAGGCCCGCGCCATGCTCGACAAGCCTGCATCGGATAAGAAAAAGAAAAACGCCGCCGGGCCGCCGCTCGATTTCCAGGAGCATTTGGCGCGGCTCGAAGCCGATGGCTTGCTCGTGCGCATCGAGCGGCCGATCAACAAGGACACCGAGCTGCATCCGCTGGTGCGCTGGCAATTCCAGGGCGGGCTGAAGGAAAACCAGCGGCGCGCCTTCCTGTTCACCAATGTGGTCGACGGCGACGGCCGCCGCTACGACATGCCGGTCGCGATCGGGGCGCTGGCGGCTTCCGCCGAAATCTATGCCGTCGGCATGGGCCGGCCGGTCGGCGAGATCGGCGATGCCTGGATGGCGGCCATCGCCAATCCGATCGCGCCGGCGGTGGTGACGTCGGCGCCCTGCCAGGAGGTCGTCATCAAAGGCGATGCGCTGCGCAAGCCCGACGGCGGCCTCAAGCTCCTGCCGGTGCCGATCTCGACGCCGGGCTATGACGCGGCGCCCTATCTCACCGCCACCTTGTGCATCACCAAGGATCCGGAAACCGGCGTGCGTAATATGGGCACCTATCGCGCCCAGCTCAAAGCGACCGACCGGCTCGGCGTGCGCATGGCGGCGCGGCCCGGCGGCGCCGGCGGCTACCTGCACTGGCAGAAGCACCGCAAGATGAAGGTGCCGATGCCGATCGCGATCGTCGTCGGCTGCGCCCCCGTCGTGATGTTCACCGGGCCGCAAAAGCTGCCGATCGATTGCGACGAGATGGCGGTCGCCGGCGGGCTCGCCGGTGCGCCGATCCGCACCGTCAAAGGCGTCACCGTCGATCTCGATATTCCGGCCGACGCCGAATGCGTGGTGGAAGGCCTGATCGATCCGGAATTGCTCGAGCCGGAAGGCCCGTTCGGCGAAAGCCACGGCCATGTCGCGCTCGAAGATTTCAACATGTCGATGCAGGTCACCGCGATCACGCATAAGAAGAAGCCGGTTTGGGTCTCGATCTTAAGCGAAGTGACGCCGAGCGAATTGAGCGTCATGAAGCGCGTCGCCTACGAGCCGCGCTATCTGTCGCATCTGCGCGACACTCTCGCCATCAAGGGCGTGCGCCGCGTCGTGCTGCATGAGCCGCTGACCAATCTGCGCAAAGTGATGTTCGTGCAATTCGCAGCCGGAACGCGCGCGCACCGAAATCTGGCGCGCGCTGCACGGCGCGTCGAGCCTGCAGGCCGATATCGGCAAATACGTCATCGCCGTGAGCGAGGACATCGACCCGGAAAATACCGACGCGGTGTTCTGGTCGCTCGCCTATCGCGCCAATCCGGTCGAGGATGTGCAGATCGCGCCGTATCGCTCGCCGGGGCACGGCCCCAAGTCGGGCGGTCACGGCTGGATTCCACCATGCTGATCGACGCCACGCTGAAAGAGCCGGCGCCGCCGCTCGCTTTGCCCAAGCGCGAATTCATGGAAGGCGCCCGCAAGATCTGGGACGAGCTCGGCCTCCCTGCGCTCACGCCGCAATCGCCGTGGCACGGCTATTCGCTCGGCGAGTGGGACGCCGTCTGGGACACTTACGCCAGCCGCGCCGTCACCGGCAAATGGGAAGACAGCGGCAAGGAGACCTTCGCGCGCCGCCGCGGCGGGCTGACGCCGGAGACGCCGGTGAAGGACGCGGAAGAGTAAATGCACGAGATGAGAAGATTGGTGGTTCGATTCAGTATGACGGATTATTGCGCCACTTTATTGCGCCGAGGCCGCTTGGCTGCTGCCGTCGCGGATTCGGCCGGCGGCGGCGTGGATCGCCGAGCGAACGCGCTGATAGGTGCCGCAGCGGCAGATATTGGTCAGCGCTGAGTTGATATCGGCATCCGTGGGCTTCGGATTTTCCGCAAGCAGCGCCACCGCGGCCATCATCATGCCGCTCTGGCAATAGCCGCATTGCGGCACGTCGTGATCGATCCAGGCCTGCTGCACCGGATGCAGCCTGCCGTCCTGCATCAGCGCTTCGATCGTGACGACCTTCCGGCCGGCCAGCGTGTCGACGGGGACCTGGCAGGAGCGGGTCGCCACCCCGTCGATATGCACGGTGCAGGCGCCGCATTGGGCGATGCCGCAGCCATATTTGGTGCCGGTGAGCCCGATCGTATCGCGCAAGACCCAAAGCAGCGGCGTGCCGTCCTCGACCTCGACGTTATGGATCTTGCCGTTGATCGATAATGCAATCATTGCCGCCCGCTCTTAAAGCACACGATCTGACGGCGGCAAGATAACCCAATTCGCCGCCAAAACGAAAGCGCGGTTTGGGCGGATTAAGGTGTCATGGCTTGCGCTTAAGCAATACTTGCGCTTGAGCAATGATTTTTTGCGCCTTGCATTGCAGCGACAATGATCGAAGGATGGCGCGCCGGAGAAGTGGTTGGAGCGCGAAAAATGAGCGACGACTTCGAGGACCATTGCTGGAAAGACCTCGTCCCGCCGGACATTTTGGACATCTATACGCACTATCAGCGCAAGACCTTCGTCGGACCGGCCGCGGCGCTCGTCGCCATCGATCTCTATGAACTGGTTTATCGCGGCGGCGCCCAGCCGCCGGCCAAGCTCGCCAAGGAATTTCCGAGCGCCTGCGGCGTCTACGCCTACGAGGCGATCGAGCCGACCAAGCGCCTGTTCGCCGCCGCCCGCGCCGCCGGACTGCCGATTTTTTATACCACCAGCGATACCCGCAATGAGAGCCGGCCGAGCCTCATCAATGCCACTAAACGCAATAAGCCGTCGATCGATGCCGCCGACTTTGCCATCCGCCCGGAATTCAAGCCGCAACCGAACGATGTCGTCATTACCAAGCAGCGCGCCAGCGCCTTCTACGGCACGCCGCTGCCGGCGCATCTGACGCAGCTCGGCATCCAGACGCTGATCATCTGCGGCGAGAGCACGTCGGGCTGCGTGCGTGCGAGCGCGGTCGATGCCTATTCGCACGGCTATCACGTGGTGCTGGTCGAGGAATGCTGCTTCGATCGCAGCCCGCTGTCGCACAAAGTGAACCTGTTCGACCTGCACCACAAATATGCCGACGTCATGCATGTCGACGCGGTCACGGCGCATCTCGCCCAAAATCCATCGGTGAAGAAAGCAAGCTGAAATGAAGCCTGGCCGTTACGGTCCGTTTCCCTATTCGCCGATCATCCATCGCCCGGCGCTGCATTGGCCGGACGGCGCGCATGTGGCGCTGTGGGTCATTCCGAATATCGAATTTTTTGCGCTCGACGAGAAAGTGCCGCCCGGCTCCGGCGGCACCGGAGCGCCGGTGCCCGACATCCCGGCGTGGTCGGCGCGCGATTACGGCAACCGCGTCGGCGTGTTCCGGCTCATGGAGGTGCTCGCGCGCCACGGCATCCGCGCCACCGTCGCGCTCAACAGCGAGCTCTGCGCCGAACACCCCGCGATCATCGACGAAGGCAACAAGCTGAAATGGGAGTGGATGGGCCATTGCGAGAGCAATACGCGGCGGCTCAATACCGCGCCGCCCGGCGACGAGCCGCGCATCATCAAGGACTCGCTTGCGACCATCGAGAAAGCGACCGGTGCGCGCCCGCGCGGCTGGCTCGGCTCGGGCCTGCAGGAGACCTGGGACACGCTCGACCTGCTCGCTGAGAACGGCTGCGACTATGTCTGCGACTGGACCAATGACGACCAGCCTTACGTCATGAATCTCGAGGCCGGCAAAACCCTCATCAGCGTGCCCTACAGCCACGAAATCAACGACAAGCCGGCCTTTGAGAAATTCAACCGCACCGCGGACCAGTTTCACGACATGATCTGCCGGCAATTCGACGTGCTCTACCGCGAGGGCGCGCAATCCGGGCGCGTCATGGCGATCGCGATCCACCCTTATCTCACCGGCGTGCCGCACCGGATCGACGCCTTCGACGCGGCGCTGGGCTATATCAGCCGGCACGGCAAAGTCTGGAAGGCAACTGGCGCGGATATTGCACGTCATTATCGCGCGCAAGCCGCGAAGCAGTGACTATTTCGCCTCCCGAGGCCCATTTGTCACGACGACCGTATTGTATACAATAAAATACATACGGATGACATTGAGCCCCGAAAGTGGAGATAACGCATGACATGTAACGCGATTTGGCGGCGGTGGGCGGCGGCGTTGTCGATCGGGCTGGCCTGTCTTGCCGCGGTTCCCGCCGGAGCGGCCGAGCAGATAACGCTCGGCAATGTCGGCCAGGCCTCGGCTAATCTCTGGCCGGTGCTGATCGGGCTCGATCAAGGCTTCTACGCGGCGGAAGATCTCAAGGTCGACGTCGTCTATGTGCAATCGAGCGCCGCGCTGGTGCAGCAAGTGACCGCCGGGTCGCTGCCGGTCAGCGTCTCGACCGGGCTCGCCGATCCGCTGCGCGCCGTCGGCATGGGCGCGCCGATCTCCCTGGTTCGCCTCGAAGTGCAGATGCCGCCTTACGATCTCGTTGCCAAGCCGACAATCGCGAGCCTGGCCGATCTCAAGGGCAAGCTGATCTCGCTCGGCGGCCCGAAGGACATCACCCGCATCTATGTCGAACGCATGCTGGCGCCGAGCGGCGTCAAGCCGGGCGATTTCGACATGGTGTTCGCCGGCGCCACCGCCGCACGCGCCTCGGCGCTGGCCGCGGGCGCGGTCGACGCCGCAATTCTCTTGCCGGCGTTCAATTTCCAGGCGATCGCCAAAGGCTTCAAGAGCCTTGGCCTCGCCGCCGACTATGTGAAAGACCTGCCGTTCTCCGGCATGACCGTGAACAATGCCTGGGCCAGCGCCAACAAGCCTACGGTTCAGAAATTGCTGCGGGTCGAGAACAAGAGCATCGCCTGGTTCAACGATCCCACGAACCATGCCGACGCGGTGCGCATTCTTAAAGTCGCGAGTGGCCTTTCCGAAGACGACGTCGAGAAGGCCTACGCGTTTTTCCGCAACGGCAATTTTTTCGAGCCGACCGGCAAGGTCTCGCGCACAAAGCTGAACAATTTGGCGAAAGCCATGGAGAGCCTCGGCGATTTGCCGGGCGACCTCGATGTCAATAAAGCCGTTCTGTCGGGAATGACCCAGATGTCGGATTGAGCAGCGCTGCTGATGCGACAAGGCACTATCGCACTCTTCGCCGGCGCGATGCTCGCTGTCGCGCCAGCCGTCTTCACGCCGTCCGCCTTCGCCGCCGATACGGTTTCGGTGGGCTCGGTCGATGCCACGTCGGCCAATCTCTGGCCGCTGCAGATCGCGCTGAAGAACGGCTATTTTGACGATGCCGGCATCAAGATCGATCTGGTCTTTGCGCAGTCGAATGCGTCGGTGATCCAACAACTCGCCGCCGGATCGTACAGCATCGCGCCCAGCGCCGGCATCGTCGATCCGATCCGCGCCATCGATAAGGGCGCGCCGGTGGCCTTGGTGCGCATCGTCATCCAGGCGCCGCCCTATGCGCTGTTGGCGAAGCCCGAGATCAAGACAGTCGAAGACCTCAAGGGCAAGACCATCATCGTCGGCGGCTCGGCCGACATCACCCGGCTGTTCACCGACCGGATGCTGCAGCCACACGGCCTGAAAACCGGCGACTACGATTACGTTTTTGCCGGCGCCACAAGCGCCCGGTTCTCGGCGTTGAAATCCGGCGCGGTCGATGCCGCGCTGCTGACGATGCCGTTCAATTTCTATGCCGAGACGGCGGGCTACACCAATCTCGGCTTCACTCGCGACGTCCTGCCCGACATGCCGTTCGCGGGGATGGCGGTCAACCGCCCATGGGCCGAACAGAACGCCGATGTGCTCAAGCGCTTCCTCGCCGCCTACACCAAAGGCGTCGCCTGGTTCGACGATCCGCGAAACCACGAAGCCGCCGTCAAGATTCAGACCGATATCAGCCACATCTCTGCGGACGACGTGGAGAAGGCTTATGCTTTTCTTCACGACAAAAATCTGTTCGAGCCGACCGGCGCCGTTTCCAAAAGAAAAATCACGACGGTGATCGACGCCCTGCATCAGCTCGGCGATATTTCGGGCGATCAGTCGGTCGACCGCTTCCTGTTGCCCGGCGCGACGCAGATCTCCGAGTGATATGCTTAACCGCATGAGCACGGAAAGCTTGAAATCCGCGGCCGTTCCGGCTGCACCAGCGGCGGGCGCCGGCGCTTGGTCGTTGGCTCCGATTCTCGCCGCGCTGCGCCGCCGATATCTGGCCGCCACGCTGTCCGTACTGGGCGGCCTTGCTTTGTGGGAACTCATCAGCCGGTTCGTGGTCGCCAACGCTTTGTTTCTCGCCGGGCCCTCCGAGATCGCTTATGCGATCTATCATCTCGCGATAACCGGCCAGCTGTGGCGTCACATCGGCGTCAGCGCCGCCGAATTCGCGCTCGGCTATGTCGTCGCGAGCGTCCTTGGCATCGCGCTTGGGCTCGTGATGGCGTCGAGCGCAACCATGAAACAGGCCTTGCAGCCTTGGGTCTCGGGCCTTTACGCCACGCCGACGATCGCGCTGGCGCCGCTCTTTATTCTTTGGTTCGGCATCGGCATCTGGTCGAAAGTGATCGTGGTGATTTTTCTGGTTCTGTTCCCGGTTGCGATCAATACCGAGGCGGGGCTGCGCACCACCAGCGATCGGCTCATCGAAATGCTGCGCAGCTTCGGCGCCACGCGGCGGCAAATCTTCCTCAAAGTATCGCTGCCTTCGGCGGTCCCTTTCATTCTCGCCGGATTGAAGCTCGGCATCGGTCGCGGCCTGATCGGCGTCGTCGTCGCCGAGCTGTTCGGCTCGCGCGCCGGCCTCGGCCGCCTGATCAGCCAATCCGCCGATGCCTTCAACATGCCGGAACTGTTCGCCGGCGTCGTCATCCTGGCCGTCGCCGGAATCGTCATGACCGCGGGCTTCAGCTGGCTGGAAGGCAAGCTTGTACCTTGGACGAGAGATTGAAGATGGCCGAGGTAGTCGCGAAGCTTAAGGTATCGCATCTCGGCAAACGGTTCGGCAATCTCGACGCGCTGCGCGATATCGACCTGACCGTAGAGCGCGGTGAATTCATTTCGGTGGTGGGACCGAGCGGCTGCGGCAAGACGACATTCCTGCGCATCATTGCCGGGCTCGAACCGGCGGCGTCGGGCGAGGTGCTGTTGGACGGCCGCGTCGTGCGCGAGCCGGCCGCCGATCGCGGCTTTGTCTTTCAGAACGACAGCCTGTTGCCGTGGCGCACCGTCTTCGACAACGCCATTATCGGACGCGAAGTCAGTAGCGGTGTCGGGCCCGCCGAACGCCGCCAGACCATGGAGCTGTTGAAGCTCGTCGGGCTTAAGGGCTTCGAGCGCTACTATCCTCGCCAGCTCTCCGGCGGCATGCGCCAGCGTGTCAATCTGGCGCGGGCGCTGGCGATCGATCCCGAGATTCTGCTGATGGACGAGCCGTTCGCAGCCCTCGACGCGCAGACCCGCGAGATCATGCAGGCCGAGCTACTGCGCATTTGGGAGCGCGGCCAGAAGACGGTGCTGTTCGTGACGCACCAGATCGACGAGGCCGTGTTCCTTTCCGATCGCGTCCTGGTCTTCGCCCGCCGTCCTGGCCGTCTGCAGGAAGAGGTCAAAATCGATCTGCCGCGACCGCGAATGCTGGAGATCAAGCGGACCGCCACATTCGTCGGCCTGGTCGATCATATCTGGCGGCTGATCGAGAATGACGTCCGCGCCGCTACGCTCTACGAGAACGCTTGATCGGGCAGCCGCCCACCGCCCGGATTCTAGCCAGTCGCAGTCCCTTCGGGCGCATTAACCGCTGCGGCGCGGCGGGCAGTTTGCCACGCTGCTAATGGCTTTTCAGGAGCGCGAAAGCAGGGCATTCTCCCGCCGACACTGCCGCGTTTCGCCCGATATCGGGCGGCACGTGAGGGTGAGGTAACTAGAAAAGCCGTCTTTGGAGGGAACCATGAGTTTTCACGTCTCGCGCCGGAGCGCAGCGGGCGCTGTCGGTGCTGTTCTGCTTGCGGCAGGTTTTGCTGCGGCAGGTCTCGCGGTGGGCCATTTGCCCGCCGCCGCGCAGGGCGCGGCGCCGATCAAGATCGGCTTTAGCATGGCGCTGACCGGCCCGCTCGCGGCCAACGGCAAGCAAGCCTTGCTCGGCGCCAAGATCTGGGCGGAAGAAGTCAACGCCAAAGGCGGCCTGCTCGGCCGCCAGGTTGAGCTCATCAATTACGATGACCAGTCCAACCCGTCGACCGTTCCCGGCATCTACACCAAGCTGCTCGACGTCGACAAAGTCGATCTCGTCGTCTCCGGTTATGCGACCAATATGGTGGCGCCGGCCATTCCGGTCGTCATGCAGAAGAACAAGACCCTCATCGGCCTGTTTGCGCTCGCCGCCAACAGCGAATTCCACTATCCGCGCTACTTCTCGATGCTGCCGTCGGGCCCGACGCCGAAGGAATCATTCACCGAGGGCTTCTTCCAGGTGGCGGCGGCGCAGAATCCGAAGCCGGTGACGATCGCGCTCGCGGCCGAGGACGCCGAGTTCTCGCGCAATGCCTGCGAAGGCGCACGCAACAACGTGAAGAAATACGGCTTCAATCTCGTCTACGACAAATCCTATCCGCCGAACACGACCGACTTCTCGCCGATCATCCGCGCCATCCAGGCGGCCAATCCGGATCTCGTCGTGATCTGCTCCTATCCGCTGTCTTCGGTCGGCATGCTGCAGGCCGCGGGCGAGATCGGCTTCCATCCGAAAATGATGGGCGGCGCCATGGTCGGCCTGCAGGCCACCGTGTTCAAGGACAAGCTGAAGGGAAAGCTCAACGGCATCGTGAACTACGAGACCTGGGTGCCGTCGCCGAAGCTCTTGGCGCCGGCGGCAGACTTCTTCAAGAAATATCAGGACCGCGCCAAAGCCGAAGGCGTCGATCCGCTCGGCTATTATCTCGGCGGCTGGGGCTACGCCTATTTCCAGGTGCTGCAACAGGCCGTCGAAGGCGCCAAGAGCATCGACGACGCCAAACTCGCCGACTACCTCAAGAGCCATGAGTTCAAGACCATCATGGCCGACGTGAAGTTCGGCAAGGACGGCGAATGGACCAAGTCGGGCATGTTGCAGGTCCAGTATCACGACCTCACCGATGCCGCGAACCTCGATACCTGGCGCGGCATGAGCTACCAGACGGTGCTGACGCCGACCGACGAAAAGACCGGCAGCGTGATCTATCCTTATGAGAAGGCGCTGAAGTAGGACTGCAATGCTCTCCCTCGCCGGGCCAAACCCGGCGGGGGAGAATGAAATGGTCTGTGTGCAATGCTGCTGCCTACATGCCTGGTCGGCTCCTATCCGCAACCGGAATGGCTGATCGACCGCGACAAGCTGTCGAAACAAGTGCCGCGGGTGCGCGCCGACGATCTGTGGCTGGTCGCGCCGGACAGACTTGAAGCGGCGCAGGACGACGCCACCATCCTCGCCATCCGCGATCAGGAGCGCGCCGGCCTCGACATCATCACCGACGGCGAGCAGCGCCGCGAAAGCTATTCGAACCGTTTCGCCACCGCGCTCGACGGCATCGACGTGAAAAATCCGGGCTCGACCATCAATCGCACCGGCAAGGCGATACCGGTGCCGCGCGTGACCGGCCCGATCCGGCGCCGACATCCGGTCGAACTGCGCGATTTGAAAGTGCTGCGCGCCAATACCGACCGCCGCATCAAGGCGACGGTGCCCGGCCCCTTCACCATGGGCAAGCAGGCGCAGGACGACTATTACAAAGACGAAGAAGCCGTGGCGATGGATTATGCCGCAGCGGTGAATGCCGAGATCAAGGATCTGTTCGCAGCCGGCGCCGATGTCGTGCAGATCGACGAGCCGTGGATGCAGCAGCATCCCGACAAGGCGCGGCGCTATGGACTGAAAGCGCTGGACCGCGCGCTCGACGGCGTCACCGGCACGGTCGCCGTGCATCTGTGCTTCGGCTATGCCGCGGTGGTCCACGACAAACCGTCCGGCTATTCGTTCCTGCCCGAGCTCGAAGGCTCGAAGGCGCAGCAAATCTCCATCGAGGCGGCGCAGCCCAAGCTCGATCTCGCCGTACTGAAACAATTGCCGTCGAAAACCATCATCCTCGGCGTGATCGACCTCGCCGACATGACGGTCGAGACGCCGCAGATCGTTGCGGACCGCATCCGCCGCGCGCTTGCTTATGTGCCGGCGGAGCGCATCGTCGTCGCGCCGGATTGCGGCATGAAATATCTGCCGCGCGCCGTCGCCTTCGGCAAAATGAAAGCGATGGCCGAAGGCGCAGCGCTGGTGCGGCGCGAGCTGAACGGCGCGTAATTGGGCGCGTAAAATTGGGCGCATAGCAAACATGACGCGACGCCATTTGCTTGCCACTTTGCCGCTGTTCGCGGCGGCCGGACTTAGCGCAGGCGCCGCCGCCAAGGACACCGTAAAGGGCGCGACACCCTTGAAGGTCGGGGCGGCGCTTCCCGATCCGCCCTTCGAGCTGATGACCAAGGATGGCCCGGCCGGCTTCGATATTGCGCTGATGAAGAAGATCGCCGCGAAGCTCGGGCGCGAATGGCAGCTGGTGCCCTATCGGGGCGCCGACTTCAACGGCATTTTCGCGGGCCTCAACGACGGCAGCTACGACTGCGTCGCCTCCGGCACCACCATCACCCCCGGGCGGCAAAAGATCGCCGATTTCTGCCCACCCTATGTAGCCTCCGGCCAATCGCTCGTTGTCGATGTGAGCCGGCATCCGAACGTGCATGGCACGGGCGATCTCAAGGGCTTGGTGATCGGCGTGCAGCAAGGCAATACCAGCCAGCCGGTCGCCGAAAAACTCGTCGCCGAGCATCGCGCGGCGCGCGTGCGCGTCTATGCCTATGACGAGATCGAGACGGCGCTCGACGATCTCTCGACCGGCGGCTGCGACGCCTTCATGAAGCTTGCGCCGGTGACGGCATGGTTCGTGCGCGACCGCAGGAAGCTCAAGGTCGTCGAGACCGCCATCACCCATGAGCTTCTCGGCATTTGCGTGCGCAAGGGCAACACCGCGCTTGCGGACGCGATCGGCAAGGCGCAAGCGGCGTTGACGGCGGACGGAACAATACCCGGCTTGATCAAAGACTGGCTCGGCGCCGGAGCCGCCTTGCCGGGCTGACCGTTCACAGCAAGACAATCTCGGAGCGATTTATGCTTTGGTTCCACCGCCGCGCCTACGTCGTTGCGATCGGCACCCTTCTGGCACTGACCCAGCTCGGCATTCCGCTGCGCGCTGCCGAGGGAGAATTAAACGGCATGTATGCAAATCTTCCCGGCGTAAAGCTCTGGTTCACCGATAGCGGTGGCGCGGGCACGCCGATCGTGCTTTTGCATTCCAACACCGGCAATAGCGACATCTGGGCGCCGCAAGTCGCCGCATTGTCGCGGGCCGGATATCGCGTGATCGCCTTCGACCGGCGCGGCTGGGGCAACAGCACGCCCGATCCGGCCGGACCGCAGCCGGGCAGCATCGCCGGCGATCTCGATGGCCTCGTCGATTATTTGCAGCTCGAGAAATTCCATCTGCTCGGCGTCGCCGGCGGCGGCTTCGCTGCGCTCGACTATGCGGCGTGGCACCCGGAGCATATTCGCAGCCTCGTCATCGGCGGCAGCACCGGCGACATCAAAGACAAAGAGATCGCCGATTTCATCGCGCGCATCGAAATTCCCGAGATCAGAAAGCAGCCGGCCGCCTATCTGGAAGTCGCCCCGTCCTATCGCGGCGGCAACCCGGAAGGCACCGCGCGCTGGAACGAGATCAACGCGCGTTCGCGCCAGGACGGTGCGCCGCCGCAACCGCTGCACAGCCCGAATAGCTACGCGAAAATCGCGACCATCGCCGCACCGGCACTTATCATCGCCGCGGATGCCGATCTATTGGCTCCGCCGGCCATGATGCGGCTCTGGGCCTCGCATATGAAGGATCACCAATGGGCGATGATGCAGGACGCCGGGCACGCCATGGCGTGGGAACAGCCCGAGGTCTTCAACAAACTCGTCCTCGATTTCCTGGCCAAACACTAGATTTTCCCATTTGAGCATGATCTTTTCCGACCTTCCTTCGCCCGCCGTAGCGGGCTTCGCGAAGGCGGGAAACCGGTTTCCACTTTCGGGATCATGCTCTAGGCGCGCTCCAACGCTTTGCGATCCCACTTCGCGAGATCGGCCGCGGCGGCATAAGTTTCCTCGAGGAAGCCGAGCAAGAGCGCATCGGGATCGCTGGCCGCACGCACAACGTCATAAGGCAGAATGAACTGCCCGACATTCTTGTCGTAGAAGGCCCCTGCGGTCTTAAGCCGCGCATCGCCGTAACCTTCCGGTTCCGGATAGGCATAAACGTAGAACGCCGCGCGGCCATAGCCGCCATTGCCGGGCCAGAAGCCACAGCTTGAACATTCGTGCGAGTAGGCCTCCGCCATGACCCGGGACGCGACGTTGGGCGTCGTGCCTTTCGGCGGCGGCGCGGCGCGGCCGGAAAAGCGCGTCACGGCAAGATCGAAACTGCCCCAGAAAAAATGCACCGGGCTCGCTTTGCCGAGAAAGCGCGCCCGGAATTCCGCCATCACGCGATCGATCTGCAGCAAGGCCTGGTGAAACCGCGCCACGTAAACAGGGTCGTATTGCGCGTGCGTTCGATCCTTCTCGAACGGGGTCGCGTTCTCGATTTCGCTCGGCATGGTCCAGATATGGACGTCGATGCCGAGCCGGCGGAGCGCCGCCATAAATGCGGCATAGAAGTCGGCGACCGCCATGGGCTTAAGCGCGATCGTTTCGACCTGGCCATCGCCGGTTTCGATATCGAGCCGGTGACCGACAAAGTCGAAGACGATATCGACAGTGCTCCCTTGATAGGGCATGGCCGGGGCGGCAAGCCCGCGCGACGTGACGTGCAGTGTCGCGTTCCACCAATGGTTGATGAGCGGGGTGAGCGCGATGCGGACCTTGCCGACGATCTGGGTCCACAGCTGCAGCGTATCGCAAGTGCCGCTCCAGGCCGCAAGCGGCAAATCCGGCCATTGTGAATTTGGCTCCGTGCTCATCTTCCACCTTCTGCTTCCACCTTCTGCCGAAATGCTTATAATACTAAGGAATTCACCTTAGCTGTTCCGCCATGCCAGAAAACGCCGGCTCGGACCTGTTGCAAAGCTGGATCGCGCGCGCCGCGGCGCGCGCGCCGGACAAGCCACGTGACAAACCTTGGGTCATTCTAGCCAACGATGGCCGGGCGATCAGCTACGGTCAATTGGGCGACATCGTCGGCCGCTTTGCCACCTTGCTGCGCCGGCGCGGCCTCGGCCCGGGCGACCGCGTCGCGCTTCTCGCCAATAATTCGATCGAGCAATTGCTCTGCTATTTCGGCGTGATGGCGGCCGGCTGTACCGTCTGCACGGTTCACGTCGAGATGAACCGCAATGCATTCGACGATATTTTCGAACGCCTCAAGCCGAAGCTCGTTCTCTATCAAGATGGCCTGCAACTCGACGATCTCTTGGCGCAAACAACGGTGCCTTGTTTGCGGATCGGCCGCTGGGACAAGCCGGAACCGGATACGCTCTTCGCCGAGATTGCGCGTTGCGCGCCGGGCGAAGTCCAAAGCGCAGCGCAGCCGGACGACGACGCCGTCATCCTCTTCACCTCGGGAACGAGCACCAAGCCGAAGGGCGTGGTTTTGAGTTTTGGCGAATACCTTGCCAATATCGATCCGCTCGCGGACGGATTCGGCATCACCGCCGACGACCGGATCTACGACTTCCGGCCGTTCAGCTGGGCTTCGGCGCAGCTTCTGGGCGCGCTGGTTCCGGTCAATCGCTGTGCGACATTGGTGCTGGGCGAGAAATTTTCCGCGAGCCGGTTCTTCGCCCATCTGCGCGATCACGACGTCACCATTGCCGCCGGCAATCCGACGACGATCAATATCCTGCTCAACGGCGATAGCGACGCGCATCGCCGCAACCTGCCGAAGCTGCGCTTTGTCACATCAAGCTCGGCGCCGCTCTTGCTCGAAGAATGGAAGCGCTTCGAAGAAAGGTTCGGCATCCCGATCGCGCAGGGCTACGGCGCCAGCGAAGTGAACTGGATTGCCGCCATTCCCGGCGAACAGCGCCGCCTCGGCACCGTCGGCCGGCCGCTTGCCTATCACGACCTTGCCATTGTCGGCGCCGATGGCCGCCGATTACCGATGGGCGAAACCGGCCATGTCGAGATCGGCGGCATTCCCGATCACCCGTTCCGTTATCTCGCCGAGGACGGCGAGGTGAAAACGCATAGCCGCGGCCGTATCCGCACCGGCGATATCGGCCGCCTCGACGCCGACGGCTTCTTGACGCTGACCGGCCGCGAGAAGGAATTGATCATCCGCGGCGGCGCCAAGATCTCGCCGCTGGAGATCGATTCCTGCCTGATGCAATGCGCCGACGTGATCGAAGCGGCGACGGTCGGCGTGCCGGACGCGATCTACGGCGAGGAAGTGGTGAGCTACGTTGTGCCCCGCCCCGGCGCGCAGATCGATGCCGAAGCACTCCTGCGCTATTGCGGAACCGTGCTGCCGGCGTTCAAGGCGCCCAAGCACATCGTGCTCGCCACATCGCTGCCGAAAAGCGAGCGCGGCAAGCTCGACCGCAAGGCGCTGGCGCAACATTGGCGCGGCAATCTGCCGGATGCCGACAGAACTTAATTAACCGCTTTCCGGCACAACATTGGCCGGCATTGGGCTTGCGATTTATCGTGCCCGAGGCGCCTGTCTGATGGCGCGTGTCTGATGGCGCTTTGCCTGATCATGAAAGATCGCCTTATGTCGCTGCCGGAGACCGCTTCGCGTAACGCGCCGTTTGGCGGCGGTAACATGGGCGGTGACATGGCGGACCTGTCGCGCGGGCGCATCCGGCGCGCGATCCGCACCGTCCGCCAGATCGGCTTGCGCCAACTCCTCGCTTTGGTTCGCCAATACGGCCTGCGCAAAAGCGTCGGCTTTGCCGCTGACAACATCCGCCACATCATCGCCCATCGCCTGGCGCTGCGCTGGGATCGCGTGCACGGCGTCGATACCGCGGGTTCGATTCAACTGCAGGCGCTGACGATTACCGGTCCCAACCGGGATTTCGGCAATGAGAGCGTCTGCACCTCGCCGCAATCGTTCGACTTCATGATGGAGAGCCTGCCGCGCGATGTGTCGGATTACACCTTCGTCGATATCGGCGCCGGCAAATCGCGGACGCTGCTCTTGGCGTCGCGGTATAATTTCCGGAAGATCGCTGGTGTTGAGTTTGCCAAAGAGTTAGTCGCCTGCGCCGCGCGCAATATCGCAAACTTCAAATCCGAATGGCAAAAGTGCCGCGATCTTGCGATCGTCGAGGCCGACGCGACGCAATTCAAATTTCCGGGCACGCCGCTCGTGCTGTTTTTCTACAATCCGTTTGCCAAGGACGTCTTCGACGAGGTGCTCGGCAATATCGTTGCTTCGCTCAAAGCGCACAAACGAGATTGCTTCATCATCTACGGAAGCTCCTCGCACAATGCGATCGGCTGGGCCAAGCCCGCCATTCTCGCCACCGGATGTTTCGCGGAAGTGCCGGCCAGACCGATGCCGCTATTCTTCGACGCGGTGCGCAGTATCAGCTACGCTGTGTTCCGCGCGAAGTAGCGCGCCAGCGCGCCGGACTTACCAGCGCCCGGCCATATATTCCGCGATGCATGCGGCGGACGCCTTGGCATAAGTGCCGCGGCGGCTGACCACCGCTCCGGTGAGGCGATAAAGCGCAAGCGCCATCTCCGCGGCCTTGGCCACGACCGCAATGCCGTTGAGCACGAGCGCACCGTCGATCAAGAAGGGACACTCGCGCGCGAACAGCAGCATCGGCATGCCGCCGGCCGGCAGGATGACTTCGGCCCCTGCGACGACCATCGGGCGAACCTGATCGACAAAATCGGCCCGGACCTGCGCATAAGCGGCATCGTCGGTGAAAGCGCGCATGAAGCCGGGAAGGTCGACGTGAATGGCGCGCACGTCCACGACCCGCTGGTCGAGGCCGTGCGCCCGCACCTGCCGCTTGTGCCAGGTGATGAAGGTGGGATCGATCGTCACCAGGCCGACGCTGCTGCCCATGCCGAGCGCCGCCAGCAGATTGGCCTCGCCGAGCCCGATCACCGGAATGTCCAACGCACCGCGGATTTCCAGAAGCCCCGGCTCCTGAAAATGGCCGATGACAAAGGCGTCGTAGCCCGCACGCTCCGCTTCGACGGCAAGCCGGATCACTTGTGCGGCGCAGCGCAATTCCGTCAGCGGGTGGAACAGATGATCGGGCGGATCGAGGCCGTGGACTTCGAACCGCACGCCCGGACCGGCGGCTAAGTCGAGCGCCGCTTGCAGCCGTTTTATGTAAGGCGCCTGTTCGACCGGATGGACGAAACTTTGATACCAAATGCGTGCGGGACGGGACGGGTCTGCCATGAACGATCTCCCCGGATGCAGCGTGCTTGTCGCATCCCGGGCTGCTCATCTGCAATACCGTAACCGGACCGGCTTTTGGCGCCTTACCGTCCCGTCCGCGCCAGCGAATGCACCCAGCCGTGCATGCGCTTCTTGGCATTGGCGATGTCGTCTTTGGAGAAGAAATCCTCCGGCCGCACCTTGTCGACCGGATAGACCGGCCGCAAAAAGTCGCTCTCATAGCCGAACGGCACGGTGGCATCGATGCCCATGCCGCCCTCGAACTGGGTGTTGGATGCCGTCCATTGCCGGTCGCCCGCGGTCATGCGCTCGGCCGGCATGAACGTCTGGCCGCGGCCGCCGGGGATCGGATTGAGGATATCGGTGCGCGGATTCACCCGCGTCGTCAGGCACCACATGATGTCGTCCATCGAATAAGGATCGACGTCCTCGCTCACCGCGATGGCGAGCCGCATGCCTTGCGAGCACGACAGCGCGGCGCCCATGAAATTGCGCTGCCAGCCTTCGTCGATCTGATGGCGCTTTTTCACTTGGATGATGCAGCCGCCCCAATCGGTCATGCAGTAGGGGATCACCACGTTCTGCACGATGCCGGGCTGCAAGCGGTTGCAAAGCTCGTAGATCGCGGCCTCGCGCACGCTGGTGTCGATATTGTGATCGTCGAGCATATGGACGCCGAGCGCGAAGATGATCGGCTTTGATTCCGGCTTGCGCATGGTGATGCCGGTGACGTGGAAGGTCGGCGCCTTGTACGACTTGCCCATATAGCCGGCCCATTCCGGGTGGAAGTGATAGCGGCCCTGCACGCCGGCATCTTCCGCTTCCTTGGTTTCGAAGCGGCGGTCGCGCGGATTGACGTAGCCTTCCAGCACCAATTCGCAATCGGCGAGCGCCATGGCGTCGACGGTGCGCGCCTTGACCAGGCGGATCGGCGCGCCCTGCACCGCCGAGGCGACGCCGATCTCGTCGCAGCCCATCGGCAGCACGGCATAGTCGAAGCCGGCGCCGGCGAGAAGCGTGCAGGCCGGCGGCACGCCGAAGCACATGGTGATCGGCACCGGCTGGTCTTCCTTGTAGTATTTGTTGACCACCTGCCACATATGCGAGCCGGGCGAAATCTGGAACGTGCCGACATTGCCCCAGCGGAAATTCATGCGGTTGTAGCCGAGGTCGGAGCCGCCATCGAATTGCGGGCCGGTGACGCAGCGGATACCGGAGCCGACGGTGAGCTCGGGCTCGTAGGTGGTGTGGCGGATCGGCACCATCCATTTGTTGACGTCGTCCGGCTTGGTAATGACGTGCTCCTGGCACGGCGCGTCATCTTGCGAAATCTCAACCGGCTTGAGCGGGTGCGACAATGCATGCGCGAGCTTCTTCACCCGCTCGGCATCGTCCTTCCAGCCGAACATGCGATTGATGATCGCCATGTCGGCGAACAGGTTGGTGACGACGCGATGGTTCGGCTTGCCTTTGACATTGTTGAACAGGATCGGGCAGCCGCCATCCATGTGCTTTTGCAGGCCGGTGACTTGCAGGTCGGGATCGACCTCCTTGTCGGTCTCGATCAGTTCGCCCGAGGCGCGTAGCCATTCGAGCGTCGCGCGCAGATCGAAAGCCTGGTTCGGCGCTATGGATTGATTGTCGCTACGCTCTTTGTCCTTGACTGCCGGCTGTTGCATCGGTTGCGTTCCCATTGCATAGATTTCTAAGTATTATCCGCTCTCCGAACCGGAGCTGTCAACGGAGCCCTTGGAATCCATGCCGCGTCCGATGCCGCGCCGCTTGCCGCGAAACAAAGCCGCCACGCGAGATGCCGGCGGATTTCCGCCGGAAACCAGCTCCGGCTATCTGGTGCGCGACGCGCACCGCGCCTTCCAATGGCTGCTGGAACGGCGCATCGCGCCCTATAGCGTGACGCGCGGCCAATGGTATTTTCTTCGCGTGTTGTGGATCACGGACGGGCTGTCGCAGCGCGAATTGTCGGCCCGGGTCGGCATGATGGAGCCGACCACCGTGATCGCGCTGCGCAGCATGGAACGGTCCGGGCTGATCCGCCGCGTTCGCGGCGAGGACGACCGCCGCAAGGTTCGCGTCTTCCTCACCGCGAAGGCCAAACGGCTGCGCAACACACTGCTCGGCGTGGCGCGGCGCGTCACCGCGGAAGCAGAACACGGCATCGCCGCGCGCGACCTTGCCGCGTTCCGCCGCGTCATCGCGGATATGACGAAAAATCTCGACCGGATCGAGAAATGAAAGTTAGACGCGCGGGCCGAGCAGCGCGCCGTAGAGGGAGCGCAATCGCGACACTGCGCGCCACATCGCCGGCGTCTGCTTGATGGTGCGCTTGAGCCGCCGCCGCGCCGCTGATAGCGCGCTCGCCGGCCAGCCGAGCCAGGTGGCGGCCGCGCTATAATCGTAAAGCCGCAAATGCTGGTCGCACCATTCGTTTTTGTAGCGTTCGTCGCCGATGGTGAAATCGAACCGGTGCAGGCCGCGTCCGATCGCATGCGCCAGCAATTCGCGAAGATGCAGCGCGCCCGGCCCATAATGCGCGAGCCGTCCGTCGCAATAGCTCGACAGGACGTGATAATAACAATCGCCGTGGACGATCGCGAAATTCGCCGCCGCGCAGGTCGCCCCGATCTCGATGCGGCTGACATGGACCAGATGCGCCGTCGCCGGATTCGAGCCGACATCGAGAAAGAAGTCTCGGCAACCCGGCCGCGCGAACATGTCGGGAATGCCCTTGCGCGCGAATGCCAGGCTCTTCTGCCGCATCAATGTTTCGAGCGTCGTCCTGGCATCGGCCGCATCGGCGGCGGTGACAAAGCGGATGTCGCCAAATTGAGCCATGCGCTTGCGCTTGGCGCGGTCGTGCCGGCGCGTCGCCGACGAGCGCTTGGCGCGATAGAACGTATCCCAGTCGCCGTGCAAATGCGCGATATGCGCGCTGTTGGCGTTGGGCGTGAGCTTAAGCGAGGTGAACGGATTGATCTCGGAGCCGATGGTCTCCGGCATCTTCTCGAACTCGACCCAGTCGTGGCGCAACTGCCGATCGGCCTGCATTTTTGCGTGCAGTGTCCGCCACAGTGCAAGAAAGCGGCGCGGCGGAACGCGCTTGCCGAAATCGCGCGACAATAGCGGCGCGTTATAGTCGCACAGATCCTGGCCGAGCCAGCGCAGCCGCCGTATCGAGTGCCGCAGATCGACGGCCAGCGGCAGGATGAATGCGGTTTCGCCATGCACGGTTTCGTTATGGGCGAAATGCCCGACGATAACGGCCGGCACCGTGCCTTCGCGAATTCCGATATGACGATGCCACGCCGCAAGCCATTCGTAAGCCTGGAACGGCGTCGAGACGGCAATCCGCTCGAACCGACGCCATTCGTCTTCGACTTCGGCCAAACTGCTATGAATGCTGATGCTGATTTCGGGCGCGGCCTCGGCGGACACATCGTTCCAGCGCGGTAACGCCGCGGGCCTCGCTGCCGAGGGGATCACGTCCGCCTGCGAGTTCGCGCTTCGAAGCGCCGTCAATGGTGTCGCACGCGTCACTGCATGAACCAGGCGGACTGTGAGGCTATGGCTCTGTCATAAGGGATATTCGTTAAGTGCGCGTGGCCGCCGCGCGGTTACGTTGAGTTAAGGTAAAGACAGTGGTGGCTATTGGGCGGATGGTATTGCGCGGAAATCATTGGGCAAACCGATCGGGCGGCGATTGCCGCAAAACGGGGCGTGTCGGTTTGGCGCAGCCCGGCTATACCTATGGAACCGCCTATTTGACAGCCCTATCCTGAGCTTATTAATTCGCCGCCTGCCGCGTTGTAAGCGCGACGGTTTGCGACAGGTGCTTGGGACAAGTGCTTGGCACGCATCTGGTGGACCGGGGAGGATACGATGACGTGTTGTCGGTACTGGTTCCGCATTGCCGGGTTCTGCCTGATGACCTTGCCAGTTGCGGGCGCCGCATTCGCGCAATCGGGCGATTACCCGAGTAAGCCAGTGACGCTGATCTGCGACAGCGCCCCGGGCTCGGCGCCCGATATCGACGCGCGCTTTACCGCCGAGGGCCTGACCAAGATTTGGGGCACACAAGTCATCGTCGCCAACCACCCGGGCGCCAATGGCAGCATCGCCGCCAGATTTGCGTCCCAGGCTATACCCGACGGCTATACCCTATTCATGCCGGCGCTTTCGACTTTCGCTTCGCTACCGTCCGTCGCGCCCAATCTGCCGCTGCGGCTGCCACGCGATTTCGTGCCGATCGGATTCACCATCGAGAACCCGATGTTCATCGCGGTGAACCCAACACTAGGCATCAACACGCTGCCGGAACTGATTGCGCACGCCAAGAAGGAGCCGGGGACGATTTCGATCGCGGTGACCGGCGTCGGCCGGCTCACCCATCTCACCGGCCTGTTGCTGCAACAGCGCGCCGATATCCAATTGGTGCCGGTACCCTATAACGGCGGCCCCGCAGCCGCGATGGCCGATGTCGGCACCAATCGCGTCTCGATGATCATCGAGGGCTATTCGGGAATCATGGGCGGGGTGAAGGCCGGACAGCTGAAGATCATCGCGGTGGCGTCGCGCGAGCGGCTGCCGGAATTTCCCGATGTGCCGACCGTGGCGGAGACGCTGCCGGGCTTTTTCGCCACCGGCTGGCAGGCGATGGTGGCGCCGGTTGGCACGCCTACCCCGATCATCGACAAAGTCAGCGCCGATCTCTTCAAGGTGATGAGCGATCCCGATCTGAGAAAAAGACTGGGCCAAATCGGCAACTACACGCAGCCGATGAATCCCGAACAGACGCTGGCCTTCGTCGATCAGCAGCAGGCAACCTGGCTGCCGATTTTGGAAAAGATATCCGCGAAATAACCCGCTTTCAGTTTTGCAAGAAAAGTACCATGGAGGTTTTGACATGTTGACGCTGTATTACGCGCCGGGCGCATGCTCGATGGCGGCCCACATCGTGCTCGAGGAGAGCGGCGAGAAATACGAGCCGCGCAAGGTGGATCTCGCCGGCGGCGAGCAGCGCACGGAAGCCTATCTCAAAATGAATCCGCTCGGCCGGGTGCCGGTGCTCGGCCTCGACGACGGCACCCCGCTCACCGAGAACACGGCGATCCTGCCCTATCTCGGCAAGCGCTTTGACCTGTGGCCGAAGGACGCCCGCGCCGACGCCGGGGCGCTGTCGCTCATCGGCTACTTTGCTTCGAGCGTGCATCCGGCGCATGCCCATGTCGGCCGGCCCGAACGCTATACCGCCGACACGTCGGCCTTTCCGGGCATCAAGGAAGCCGGGCTGAAAACCTTCCACACTTATCTGCAACAGATCGACGGCATGCTCGCCGGACGCGAATGGCTCTCCGACAAATATTCCGTGCTCGATCCTTACGGCTTCGTCTTCTACAGCTGGGGCGTGCGCCGCGATCTGCCAATGGCGGAATTGAAGAACTACACCGCCCACAAGGACCGCATGCTCAAGCGCGACGCCGTCGGGCGCGTCGTCGAGAATGAGAAGATCAAAGTGTGAGCGCGGATTTATTCCCGTCTATTTCTGGCGCCGGTTCACTCTGCGGTGATGGAAACGTTATCCGGGTCGATGCCTTAAGACCCGGCCGCCGGGAATAAGCTTTGGCGATCTGGAATCGTCTCCTGTGTGTAGGGCCGAGTGGACATTCCGATCCATCCGGCCGCACCCATCAGGAGATATGACAATGTTCACGACGACAAAATTCGCGCTTGCTGCCGCGCTGGTTCTTTGCGCCACGCTCTCGGCCTCGGCGGCGACCAAGGCCCGCGTCGTTCACAACGGTCAATCCGCCGCTTACGACACTATTCCCGGCTACGGCAAGGACGGCGGCCGGACTGGCGTTCCGAATCCGGAGCGGTAATCGTCGGAGGATCCGAGGGAAATGGCGTAGCTTGCGCAGATAAGGCCGTCTCGGTGGGCGGCCTTATCCCGCACATTTTCAGATCGTCACGCCGTCTTCTGCACCTTGAGACCAAGCTCGTTGATCGTCCGCTCGCGCATGATGAATTTCTGAATCTTGCCGGTAACCGTCATCGGGAATTCGTCGACGAATTTGACGTAGCGCGGCACCTTGTAATGGGCGATCTGCTCGCGGCAGAACGCCTTGATCTCTTCTTCCGTTGCGCTCGCGCCGGGGCGCAGCTTGACCCAGGCGCAGATTTCCTCGCCGTAGCGGTCGTCCGGCACGCCGATCACCTGGACATCCTGGATTTTCGGGTGGCGGTACAGAAACTCCTCGATCTCGCGCGGATAAACATTCTCGCCGCCGCGGATCACCATGTCCTTGATGCGGCCGACGATGTTGCAATAACCCTCGGCATCGATGGTGGCGAGGTCGCCGGTGTGCATCCAGCGCGCCGCGTCGATCGCCTCGCGCGTGCGTTCCTCGTCGCCCCAATAGCCGAGCATCACCGAATAGCCGCGCGTCAACAATTCACCCGGCGTGCCGGGCGGCACGATGCGCCCGGCCATATCGACGATCTTGACCTCGAGATGCGGCTGGATGCGGCCGACGGTCGACACCCGGCGCTCCAGCGGATCTTCGGTCGAGCTTTGGAAACTGACCGGGCTGGTCTCGGTCATGCCGTAGGCGATGGTGATCTCGGAGAGATTCATCTTGGCGACAGCGCGCTTCATCACTTCGATCGGGCACGGCGAACCCGCCATGATGCCGGTGCGCAGCGACGACAGATCGAACCGGGCGAATTCCGGATGATCGAGCTGCGCGATGAACATCGTCGGCACGCCGTGCAATCCGGTGCAGCGTTCCTCGGCGACGGTCTCCAGCGTGGCGAGCGGATCGAAGCCTTCGCCGGGAAAGATCATGCAGGCGCCGTGGGTGACGGCGGCGAGATTGCCGAGCACCATGCCGAAGCAATGATAGAGCGGCACCGGAATGCACAGCCGATCCTGCGGCGTCAGCCGCATCGCCTCGCCGATGAAGAAGCCGTTGTTGAGGATATTGTGATGCGACAGCGTCGCGCCTTTCGGGAAGCCGGTGGTGCCGGAGGTGAACTGAATGTTGATCGGCTCGTCGAATTGCAGCTGCGGCGCCAGCTCGGCGATGCGCGCCGTCTCGGCGGGCGTACCGCGCGACAGAATCTCGGAGAAGCGCAGCGTGCCGGGGTGCCAGCTGTCGCCGAGCAACACGACCGAGCGCAGCGCCGGCAGCCGCGCCGATTCCAGTTTGCCCGGCGTGGCATGGCCGAGCTCGGGCGCAAGCTCGCGCAACATGCCGATATAGTCCGAGGTCTTGAAGCGCTCGGCGAGGATCAGCGCCTTGCAGCCGACTTTGTTGAGCGCATATTCGAGCTCGGCGATGCGATAGGCCGGATTGATATTGACCAGGATCAGGCCGGCTTTGGCGCTGGCGAACTGGGTCAGCACCCATTCGCTGTTGTTGGGTGACCAGATGCCGATGCGGTCACCGGGATCGAGCCCGAGCGTGAGAAGCCCCGCCGCCAGCCGATCAACTTCCCGTTGCAGCTCCGCATAAGTCAACCGCACTTTCTGGTGCCGCACCACCAGCGCCGGACGGGACGGCCATTTGTCGCATACGGCATCGAAGAATTGCCCGATCGTCTCGCCGATCAGCGGCTGATTGCTTGCACCATGGACGTAACTGAGCCCGAGCCCGGCCATTGTGGTTTCCTCCAAGGGGATTCCTCCAGTTTATTAAGCTCGATCATAGGGCCTGGCGCGGCGATACGGAATGCGGCTTTGGTTCTGAAAAACTCCGGATAAAGGTCCTATTCACCCTCCCCGGCTAACGTGGCCGACAAGCGATCAAGCCCCGTGTTGGGACAAGACCCTGGAGGTCGCTGTGACGCAATTAGAGCTTGGTAAGCCACCACACCATATCGGACTGTGGTCTGCGCTCTGGCCGGCCGCGCGCGACGCCACGGCGGATTCCGCCGTGCCGTCCAAGCGCTGGCGCGCAGTCGCCGCCGCCTCGCTCGGCAATGCGCTCGAATGGTTCGATTTCGTCATCTACGGCTATTTTGCCGCGACTATCGCCAGGCTGTTCTTTCCGTCGAAGAGCGATCTCGAATCGCTGCTCATCGCGCTCGCGACGTTCGGCATCACGTTCTTCATCAGGCCGCTGGGTGCGATCTTGCTCGGCGCCTTCGCCGATCGTCACGGCCGCAAACAGGCCTTCATGCTGACGATCGCCTTGATGATGTTCGGCACGGCGATCATCGCCGTGGTTCCGACCTATGCGGTGATCGGTCCGCTCGCGCCGATCGCGATCGTCGTTGCCCGCCTCATTCAGGGCATTTCCGCCGGCGGCGGTTTTGGCAGCGCCACGGCGTTTCTGGCCGAGCAAGATCCGAAACGGCGGGGCTTTTTCGCGAGCTGGCAATTCGCCAGTCAGGGTCTCACCACCGTCATCGCCGCGGCCTCCGGCGCCATCCTGACAAGCGTTCTCACCACCGAGCAAATCGACAGCTGGGGCTGGCGCGTTCCTTTCGTCTTCGGACTTCTGATCGGGCCCGTGGCCTATTATCTCGGACGCCACGCCGACGAGACCGCGGAGTTTCAAGCGCTGGACCAGAGCAAGAAGCCGTTCCTGGAAGCGCTGTCGAATGCCAAGGCGCGCATGCTGGTATCTCTCGGCGCGGTCGTTCTCTGTACCGTCCTCACCTACACGACGCTGTTCATGCCGGGCTTCGCCATCCGCCAGCTCGGTCTGCCGCAAGCCGGAAGCTTCTTGGCGACGCTCCTCACCGGCGCGATCCAGATCGTTTTGGCGCCGCTCTTCGGCGCTGTCTCCGATCGGCGCGGGCGGACGCCGATCATGCTGGCCGCGGGCTCTATCGTATTGGTTGTGAGTTATCCGATGTTCGCGTGGTTGGCAGCCGTGCCGACCTTGCAAACGCTCTTGGTCGTTCAGACGATCATGGGCGTGCTCGGCGCCGCCTATATGGGACCGCTCGCGGCGATGATGTCCGACATCTTCCCGACCCGGATGCGCACGACCGGGCTGGCGGTCAGTTATTCCTTCTGCGTCGCGATTTTCGGCGGCTTTGCGCCGTTCATCAATGCCTGGCTGATCAGCGTGACCGGCAGCAATGTCGCGCCGAGTTTCTACCTGATGTTCGCAGCCGTGATCAGCCTCACGGCGCTCGCGGTGCAACGTCGGCTGCGGCTGTAACCACCGCTTCGGCTAGTTTTTTCGTTGGAACATGATCCTTTCGGAAAACCGGTTCCCACTTTTCCGGATCATGCTCTGGGTTCCGCGACGCCCGATTTTACGCGGTGCTTATGTTTCGCGATGCGCAGTTCCGTTTTGTTAAGTCTTTATCGACGGCTTAGCCGTTTATTTTACCATTTGCGTACGTCCGTTTGTTAGCAAAGGCCGGTCACAATCTACCTCGGTCAAATCGCGATTTTGCGTTTGTTAGCGGCGTCTTTGAAAGACATCGCCAAGAGTGCGAGACATGCAACGCCTATTATCCAAGACGGCGATCTTCAGTTGGCTGGTCTCGACACCCGAACAGAAATTGCGTTTCGAGCTCGTCGATGCGCTCTACTCGACGCCGAGATCGATATTCGCCGCGTCGGTCACCGCGCTTCTAGTCCTCGCGTTCACTTTTGTGTTGAGCGGCGATCCCACCTATGCGTGGATTTTCACCGGATTTCTCGCCGTCGGCATCGGCCGCACCGTATCGATCCTGCGGTATCAAGCCTCGCCGCACGACCCCGACGACAGCGCGGCAACCGTGCTGTGGGAGCGCCGGGCGCTGGTCGGCGCCTGGGCGTTCGCCTGTCTTGTCGGGTTTACCGGCGCTTATAGCGTCGTCGCCCATCCCAGCAGCGATATCGAGCTTCTCGTCAATTGTTGCGTGATGGGCTACATCGCCGGCATTTCCTCGCGCAATGCCAGCCGGCCGATCATATCCATCGGCCAAGTCTCACTCACGGCCTTTCCATTCCTCGTCGCGCTCTTGCTGCGCTTCGACGTGGTGCACACCGTGCTCGCCGTCTTCATCGGCGCGCTCCTTCTCAGCATCATCGTCATCTGCCGGGCGGTGTTCGAGAACATCATTTCCCGTCACACCGCGTTCTCAAGGATCGAGCTGATCGCGCGCCGCGACGCGCTCACCGATCTGTGGAACCGCACGGCGCTGATCGAGCTTCTGGAGAAGCGCCTGTCCGGCGTCACCGAATCCGGCGAGAACGTCGCGCTGATCCTGATCGACCTCGATCGCTTCAAGGACATCAACGACACGTTCGGCCATCAGACCGGCGATGCCGTGCTCAAGGAAGTCGGCGACCGGATCAAATCCGTCACGCGCGTGGGCGACGAAGTCGCCAGGATCGGCGGCGACGAATTCGTGGTGATTGTCGTCGGCACCGACTCCGACCGGCCGCGCGTCACCGCCGAGCAGATCTTCGCGACGTTTTCCCATCCGTTCCTGATCGGCATCAACCAGCATATATGCGGCGCCAGCATCGGCTATGCCATCGCGCCGCGACACGGCTCGACGCTGGAAGAGCTGTTCCGCAATGCCGACCTCGCGCTCTACGAGGCCAAGCAGGCCGGGCGCCGGCAGATCGTCCGCCACACCTTCGCGATCACCGAGCGTTACGACAGGCGGGTGCAGCTCGAACACGATCTGCAATTCGCGCTGCAAAACGGCGAGATGGAATTGGCCTATCAGCCGATCGTCGATCCGCGGTCCGGCCGCGCCATCTGCTGCGAGGCCCTGCTGCGCTGGAACCATCCGAGCCTCGGCCAGATCAGCCCCATGGAGTTCATTCCGCTCGCCGAGACGACCGGGCTCATCGTTCCCATCGGCGGCTGGGTCCTCGATACGGCGTGCCGGGAAGCTGCCTACTGGCCGGCCGATATCAGCGTTGCGGTCAATCTGTCGGCGGTGCAATTCCGCCGCAGCACCGATCTCGTCGCCATCGTCACCGGCACGCTTGCCGCAACCGGCTTGGCGGCGCGCCGCCTCGACCTTGAAATCACCGAATCCGTGCTGATCGAAGATTCCGCCGCGGCGCTGACCATTCTCGAGCGGCTGCGCGAGCACGGCATCGGCATTTCGCTCGACGATTTCGGCACCGGCTTTGCGTCGCTGGCTTATCTCAACGACTTTCCCTTCTCGAAGATCAAGATCGACCGCAAATTCTCGCAAGCCATCGACAGCTCGCCGCGCACCGCGGCCATCATCGGCGGCATCGCCAAGACGACGCGGGATCTGCACATCGAACTGGTGGCCGAGGGCGTGGAGACGGAAAATCAGCTCGAGCGCATGTATCGCTTCGGCATCAACGCCATGCAGGGCTATCTGTTCTGCCATCCGTTGCCGGCGAGCGAGATACGCAAGGTCATCGTCAACCCGATCATGACCGAGATCGCCAAGCGCAACGCGCTGTCCGGCCGATCCGCGATGGCCCGGCAGCGCAAGGCTGCTTCTTAAGATTCTCAGCCGGCCGAGAGGAATCTGTCCAGCACAGCCATGCGTATGAATTTCGACAGCCGCACCTGTTCGAAATACATGGCGTTGGGCAGATCGTCGCAGGCGGCGTCGATCTCGTCATGTCGCGGCAGCGGATGGTAGAGCAGCGCCTTTGAGCCGATCCGCTCGATCTTGTCCGGCGTAATCGCGTGGCTGTCCGGCGTCGTCTTCGGCGACACGTAATCGGAACCGGCCGCCTCGCCGATATCCGACATGTCGTAAGGGGCCATCATGATCGCGTCGCATTCGGCGAGCGCGTAACCGATATCCGTCACCAGGCGGCAGCGGATGCCGCTTTCGCCGAACAGCGCCAGCACGTCGCGCGGAATGTCGTAATAGGACGGCGGGCAGAACACGATTTCGCGCGGCGCCTCGTAGCGCAGGAGATGCGCGAGCGAGCGCACCGTCCGCCCGCGCGGATCGCCGCCGAACGCGATGCTCTTGTCGCGGATCGTGCCGAGCCCGCGCCGCAGTGCGAAGATATCGACCAGGGCCTGCGTCGGATGCTCGTTCCAGCCGTCGCCGGCATTGATGACGGGCTTAAGCGATTTCCTCGCCATGCGGGCGGCCGCGCCGCTTTCGTGATGACGAACGACAATGGCGTCGCTGAAGCGGGAGACGACCGCGGCGCAATCCTCGAGCGTCTCCCCGGACCTCGTGTTCGAGCGCGACGCCGACATGTCGTCGACGCCGATCGCGGTGGCGCCCAGCGCTGCCGTTGCCGATTCGAAGCCGATCCGCGTTCGCGTGCTGGGTTGGAAGAACAAGAGCGCGACCGCCTTGCCGGCTGAGCCCGGCGTGTGCGTGCGGCCCGCTTCGAAAACTTCGGCGGCGCGGCAGTAGGCGTCGACGTCGTTGCTGTCGATGGTCTCTGCGCTCAGCAGGTGGAACGTCGCTTGATCGCGCTGCGGCGAGACAAAATCCCGCTTCATCGTTGGCACGATGCGCGGGATGTTTACAGGTACCGACGCCATTCCAAATTTCCGGCAGCAACGCAGGCGCGAAATTCACGATACATTAACCAGAAATGCGCGTTCTGCAAAGGTGGGCGAAAGTTCCATTGCGTCTCGAAATGAGACATCGGGCAGCTGACGGTGCGACGAAAGCGCGGTTCCATGTCGACTTTTGGCGCGCGGCGGCGCTTTTGCTAAGCTCTCGCAAAACGCGCGCCAAAAGCGCAGCCATAAGCGCGACTGGGGGAGGCCATATCCGGCATGACCGGCAAGCCTGCGGAACTTTCGGTATCGCTGTGGCGCGGCGCACATGACGGGCGCTATGAGACCTATGCCGTGCCGCGCGCGCGAAAATCAGACTGTGCTCGACATTGTCACATTCGTGCAGCGCCACATTGATCCGACGCTGTCCTATCGGTTTGCCTGCCGCGTCGGCGTCTGCGGCTCCTGCGCCATGACCGTCAACGGCCGGCCGCGCTGGACCTGCCGGACGCACGTGTCGAAGGTCGCCGACGGCGGACGCATCGAGATCGGCCCGCTCGAAAACCTTCCGGTGATCAAGGATCTGACCACCGACATGGCGGTCTTCTTCGAGAAATGGCAAACGGCGAAGGGCGTATTCGCGCCGTCGCAAACGCGGGACGACCCGATCGCGCAAATCCGGCCCGACACGCCGGCGCGCGTCGCGGTCGACGCGGGAATCGAATGCATCAATTGCGGGGTGTGCTACGCGGCCTGCGATACGGTGCGCTGGAATTCCGACTACCTTGGCCCGGCGGCGCTGACGCGCGCTTGGACGCTGGTGAACGACGCGCGCGACGCCGACAATGCCACACGTCTGCAGGCCGTCGCGGCCAGCGGCGGCTGCCACGCCTGCCATTCGCATCAATCCTGCCAGGAGCTTTGCCCGCAGACGCTCAATCCGACGGCCAGCATTGCCGGGCTGAAGCGGCGCACCGCGGCGGCTTATCTCAAGGGCGAGCTGTCAGAGATCGAACCATGAATGTGCGGCTCTACATCTGGCAGCGTGCGACGGCCGCTGTGATGGCGCCGCTCGTGCTCGTGCACATCGCCGTCATCTTCTATGCCACCGGCCAGGGCATGACGGGTGCGGATATATTTTCGCGCACGCAGGGCAGCGTAGCCTGGGCCGCTTTTTACGGTCTCTTTGTCGCCGCCGCATCCGTTCATGCATCGATCGGCGTTCGCAACGTCCTCCGCGAATGGTCGCCGCTCACCGAGCGGCGCGCCGGTCAATTCGCGATCGGCTTCGGACTGCTTCTCGTGGCGCTCGGCCTGCGCGCTGTTGCCGCCGTGGTGCTGTCGTGACCGCGCGGCATATGAAACATCGCACCAGCGCGCTATGGCTCGCCGCCATGGTGCACCGGATTTCCGGGCTCGCGCTCGCGATTTTTCTGCCGCTGCATTTTCTGGCGCTTGGGCTCGCCATTAATGGCGAGGCAAAGCTCGACGGCTTTTTGCGCTGGAGCGACCAGCCGCTGGTGAAGCTTGCCGAAGGCGGGCTTGTCTTCTTGCTGACCGTGCATTTGCTCGGCGGTTTGCGCGTCCTGGTGATCGAGAATTTCGACTGGCGCGACGATCAAAAGCAGATCGCGACGATAGCGGCGGCGCTATCGGTCATCATCGCATTTGTTTTTCTCGCGCGCGTGTTCTGACCTCATGGAACATGATCAAGACCGATATCTTGATCCTGGGTTCCGGCGGCGCCGGCCTGTTTGCGGCGCTGCACGCCTTCAAGGCGAGCCCCGATCTCGACATCACGGTCGCCAGCAAAGGGCTGCTCGGCAAATGCGGCTGCACCCGCATGGTCCAGGGCGGCTACAACGTCGCGCTCAATCCGGGCGACTCGGTCGAGCGCCATTTCATGGACACGATCGAGGGCGGCAAATGGCTGCCGCATCAGGAACTCGCCTGGACGCTGGTGACGACGGCGATCGAGCGCGTGCGCGAACTGGAAAACGAGATCGGGTGCTTCTTCGACCGCAACCCCGACGGCACGCTGCACGGCAAGGCTTTTGCCGGCCAGACTTTCGATCGCACCGTGCACAAAGGCGACCTGACCGGCATCGAGATCGTCAATCGGCTGATGGAGCAGGTCTGGGCGCGGCCGATCCGGAGGCTCGAGGAACACCGCGCCATCGCGCTTGTGCCGTCGCGCGACGGCGCGCTCTCCGGCGTGTTGTTTATCGACATCCGCTCCGGCGCGTTCCGTTTCGTCGCCGCGCAAGGCCGTGCTGCTCGCGACCGGCGGCGGCCCGACCATGTATCGCTATCACACGCCGTCCGGTGACAAGACGATGGACGGACTCGCCATGGCGCTCCGCCTCGGCCTGCCGCTGCGCGACATGGAAATGGTGCAATTCCACCCCACCGGATTGCTCGCGGGGCCCCACACGCGCATGACCGGCACCGTGCTGGAAGAGGGCTTACGCGGTTCCGGCGGACATCTGCTCAATGGCGCGATGCATCGCTTCATGGGCGACTATGACGCAAAGCTCGAACGCGCCACGCGCGATGTCGTCAGCCGCGCCATCTCTGCCGAGATGAAAGCCGGCCGCACGACGAAGAATGGCGGCGTCTATATCAAGATGAGCCATCTCGGTCCGGCGCAAGTGGCGAAGCAGTTCAAAGGCATGGTCGATCGCTGCCGCGATTGCGGCTTCGATCTCGCCGGCGGCCTGGTCGAAGTGGTGCCGACCGCGCACTATTTCATGGGCGGCGTGATCTGCGACGTCGAGACCGCGACCGAACGCTTTGGCCTTTTCGTCGCCGGCGAGGACGCGAGCGGCATGCATGGCGCGAACCGCCTCGGCGGCAACGGCGTCGCCAATTCGACGGTGTTCGGCGGCATTGCGGGCGACGTGATGCCGCGCTGGATCGCGAAGAATCCCGGCCACCGCGCGCCCGATCCGGACGTGCTTGACGCCGAGGTCGCCCGCGCGCAACAGCCGTTCAGCCATAAGCTCGGCGACCTCAATGCGCTGCGCGAAAAGCTTCTCGACACGATGTGGGACGAGGTCGGCGTGGTGCGCGACCGCTCAGGTATCGAGCGCGGGATCGCTGCGATCGACGAGATCGAAGCGGAACTCCTCGCGACCGGCGTCTCCGGCGACGACCGCCGCTTCAATCTGACCTGGCACGATTGGCTCAATCTGCGCTCGTTGTGCGAGATCAGCCGGGTCATTGCGCTCGCGGCGCTGCGAAGCGCGAGAATTCGCGCGGCGCGCATTTCCGTTCCGATTTTCCTGAGCCGGGCGAGCTCGCGACCTCGACCTTCACCGTGGCGCGCCAGAGCCGGAAGCGGCATCGAGATCACGCGAACGGCCGGTCGAGTTCACGCATGTCAAGCCTGGCGAAACGATTTTGCGCGATCGGGCCGCGGCCGAATAGAGGCAGAATATGATTCCCTTATCCTCCATCCAACGCACCGCCGAGGATTTGATGGCGAAGGCCGCCATCGAAATCCCCGACGATTATCTCGCCGGCCTGCGGCGATGCGCCGACACCGAAAAAGGCGATCTGTCGTCCTTCGTCATCAAGGCCATGCTGGAGAACTACGAAGCCGCCAAGGAAGATCGCCGCGCCATGTGCGGCGATACCGGCCTGCCGCGCTGGTACGTCAAGATCGGCAATGAGGCGCGGATCGAAGGCGGCCCGGTTGCGCTCGAAGCCGCGCTGCGCCGCGCCACCGCGCGCGCGACCACAGCGGTGCCGCTGCGGCCCAATCGCGTGCATCCGCTGTGGCGCACCGATCACAACAACAATGTCGGCATCGGCGCGCCGGAGATCGAATATGCCTTTCATCCCGACGCCGATTGGATCGAACTCACCACCGTGCACAAAGGCGGCCTGTTCGGCTCGGATTACCGCATGCTGTTTCCCGGCGACGGCATCGAAGGCATCAAGCGGTTTTATCTCGATACGCTGATCGGCTTCGGCAAGCGGGGGCTGGCCTGCCAGCCGGCCATCGTCGGCATCGGCCTCGGCGGCTCGAAGGACACCAGCATGGTGCTCGGCAAACAGGCGTCGTGCCTGCGCGTCGTCGGCTCGCGCAATCCCGACCCGAGAATCGCCGCGCTCGAAGACGAGTTCAAGGCGACTCGGCAATTCGATCGGCATGGGCGCCATGGGCTTCGTCGGCTCCTCGATGGTGATCGATTGCCATATCGAAGTCGGCTATTGCCACACCGGCGGCATGCCGATGTCGGTGCACATGTTCTGCCTGTCGTCGCGCCGCGCCTGCGCGCGCATCGCGCCCGACGGCACAGCCGAGTTCCGCACCGATCCGATGTGGTTCACCGATTATATGCGGCGCTCGACCGTCGAGTGGGAACAGCACGCCGCGGAAGCCGCGGAATAGCTATGGCCGATCTGAAAACCGTCCATATCGATCTTCCGGCGCGCACCGAAGATTTGCGGCAATTGGAGATCGGTTCGGTGGCCTATCTCACCGGCCGCGTCTTCACGGCGCGCGAAGGCGTTTATAAGCGCGCCATCGGCGACGGCGTCGGCATGCCGGCGGGCAAGGACGCGCTCGGCATCACCAATTTTCATTGCTCGCCGGCGGCCAGCGTCAATCCCGACGGCAGCTACACCGTCGGCGCCGTCACCGCGACCGCCTCGTTTCGCTTCGCGCAATGGCTCGACGGCTGGTTCAAGCTGTCCGGCTGCAACATCATCATCGGCAAAGGCGGAATGACGTCGCAGACCTATCGCGACGCGTTCGTGCCCAACAATGCGATCTATCTCACCACGGTCGGCTACGGCACCGGCGCGCTGCTCGGCCGCGGCATCAAGCGCGTCGCCGGCGTCTATTGGCTGGAAGAGCTCGGCCTGGCGCAGGCCGTCTGGGTGCTCGACGTCGAGAAATTCGGCCCGTTCCTGGTCGAGAGCGACCTTGCCGGCAACTCGCTCTTCGAGCGCGAGAACGCCAAGATCGCGCCGGGGCTCGAGCAGCTTTATGCCGGCACCAAGCCGGCCACGCTGCGCCGCTACGGCGAGACCGACGACAAGACGGAAGAAGTTATTTGAGCAAGCTCGCGCATCGCGCTCTAGCAGCGCCACCCGGATAGAAGCGGCCGCTCGCCCGCCGGATCGATCTCGACCTCGGCGCCGTTCGGAATCGCTTTGGTGATATCGAGATCGAAACCCGAGATCATGGTGAAGTCGGCGAGCGCCGCGCCCTGCACCATGATCGGATTGACGCGGTTGAGCACCAGCGCCGCCGGCATGACGCCGCGCGCACTCATCTCATACAGCATCCAGGCCGTGGCGACGCCGCCTTTGGCGGCGTCGAGCACCAGCACGCGGCCGCGATAACTTTCGCCGGCGAGCTTGTGCTCGGGACGCGAGAACACGCCGCGGATGCGGTCGAGATCGTAACGCGCGGAAAATCCGTCGCTGGCGACCAGCGCCTGCGCCTGCACTTTGCGGCCCATGCCGGCGGCGGCGTAAAAAATCTTTGCGCTCATCGTTCAAGCTTCCCGCCGGCGCAGGCCGCCGCGACGCATTGCTCCATCGACAGCAGCACCGGCTTATAGCCGTAGCCGCCGAGGATGTTGGTCAGCTTCGCCGAATTGGTCGCGAGCCGCCGCCAACCGTTGGCCTCGCCGATTTCGCGCGCATAGCTTTGATAAAAGCACATGCCGGACAGAACGCGTGCCGCCGGCATCTTCGATTCGCGCGGTAAGGCCCATGCGGTCGGCATCGGGCTTGACCTGCGGGCTGGTCACCGCGAGCAGCGGAATTTCGGCGCGGCGGCCGTCGAGCATCGCCGCCAGGCTTTGCATTTCCACGAGGCTGAGCTGCGGCGCCGAGAACACGACGACATCGACCGCTTCGACATCTTTGCGCATAGCTGCGCCTGCAAGGCGCGGATATCGGCTTCGCCGACCTCGTGCGTCGGCAGCGTACGACGCCGCCGGGACGACATCGTCGATGCCGCATCGCCTCGGGCGTAATGCCGGCCATGTGAAACAGCGCGACCGAGCCGAAGCTCGCCAGCGCCGCGCCGAAATGCTTCATCTCGTCGGAACTCGGCACGCGATCGACGCCGATCAGCGCCGGCACTTGCCAATAATCGCCGGCGAGCCGCCCGACGATGCCGCCGAGCGCGCCCCAGTCGCTGAGTTCGCGCGGCGTCGAACGACACTTCGACGAGCAAGTCGCCTGGCGTTGTGCGTCGAGATGATAGCCGTAGCGCGGCGTCCGCCCGGTGAGGCCGGCGCTCAGCGCCGACGGCCCGCCCTCGAAATTCGAGCGCGCGCCGCAGACGCTGTTGGAATAGATGACGACGCCGGTGTCGCCATAGGCCATATGCTCGCCGCGCACCGGCGGCATGATGGTCTGATAATTGATGCAGGTATCGGTCATCAGCACGCCGAGCGCCTCGAAGGCCGCGATAGCGCGGCGTTCGAGGTCGAGCATCCAGGGCTGCTGCTTGAGCCGCGCGGCGTGCGCGAAGTCGGTGCCGCGCGGATCGGTGATCGTCGGAATGCGCACCTGGCGCTGCTCGTTGCGGGCAGTGCCGCCCAGCGTTCGAGCCATTCGACGCCGGCCGCGCCGAGCAATTCGGTGTCGGCCATGATGTGCGCCTGGCCGACCGGGACGAAATCCTCGGCGCCGAGATAGTCGCCGACCTTGATCTGATGCTCGATCGCCCATTGCCGCAACGGGCCGAATTCGCCCGCGCGCATCGCCTGTTCTTCGTCGGCTGAGTTTCACGGCTGTTACTGCCGGTCATTCTTATTGCACCGCGACGCCGGCGGCCTTGATCAACGGCACCCACTTGTCGACTTCGCTCGTCGACGAGATGGCCGAGCGCCTGCGGCGAACGCTGTTCGCGGCGGCGGAATATCGGCGCCGATCTCGGCAAGCCGCTTGGCGATCGCCGGATCCTCCATCGCCTTCTGCACGGCGCCGTTGATGCGCGCGATGATCGGCGCCGGCGTGCCCTTGGGCATGAACAACGCCGTCCAGGCGACGGTTTGCAGATCCGGCAAGCCGGCCTCGTTGGCCGACGGCACGTTCGGGATGGCCGGCGCGCGCTGCGGGATCGTCACCACGATGGCGTTCTCGCTGCCGCCGAGGATATGCGGCGTCGCGGTGACGACCTGATCGAACAACAGTATCGATCTGGCCGCCGAGCAGATCGTTGATCGCTTCGGAGAGGCCGCGATAGGGCACATGGGTGACGTCGGCGCCGGTCAGATGATTGAACAAAAGCAGCGTCAGATGCGAGATCGAACCGACGCCGGCGCTGCCCATGGTGGTCTTGCCCTTGTTGCTCCTTGGCATAAGCGACGACGTCGGCGAGCGTGTGCACCGGCAGCGTCTTTCGCGTCACCAGCACCATCGGCGTCGAGGCGACCAGGATCACCGGCTCGAAATCGATGCGCGGGTCGTAGGGCAGATCTTTGTAGATGCCGAGGCTCGCGGCATGGGTGCCGAGATTGCCCATCACCATGGTGTAGCCGTCGGGCGTGGCGCGCGCGGCCTTGGTGGCGCCGATCGTGCCGCCGGCGCCGGTCACGTCTTCGACGACGACCTGCTGGCCGAGCATCGGACTGATCGCTTGCGCGACGACGCGGCCGAGGATGTCGGTCGGCCCGCCCGCGGCGAACGGCACGACCATGGTGATGGTGCGGTTGGGATATTGCTCTTCGGCCCGCGCATGCACGCTGGTGTCGGCTACGATAACGCACGCTACGCTTGCGACTATCGCGAGCCGCCGCACGGTGCGGGCCCCTGTCATTATCTCCCCCCGGCAATCGAGGCGCCGCGTTCTAACGCTGCGGTCGCATTGCGTGAGTTTAAGGGGGTGCGGGGCGGTGTCAAATGCCCCTGCCGCCGTTACGGACGGAAGCAGCGACCTTAAGTTCGAGGATGTTATCCGGCGCTTGATCGGGCTATGAAATGGGTCGAAGAAGCGAACCGCCTTGGAAAACCGCACTATGGCCGTGACCGAAGACCCAGCCGTGAAAGCGCCGGACGTCCCGGAGCTTCCCCCCACTTTCGAGCCCGCCATCCGCACCATCGCCATGCCGGCGGATACCAATCCGCACGGCGACATTTTCGGCGGCTGGCTGTTTGCCAGATGGACCTCGCGGGCGCGACGGTGGCCACACGGCGCGCCGGCGGCCGTGTTGTCACCATCGCCATCACGGCGATGGTGTTTCACCGCCCGGTCTGCGTCGGCGACGAAGTGTCCTGCTACGCCAGTGTCGCGAAAACCGGCAATACGTCGATCACGATCAAGATCGAGAGCTGGGCGCGGCGCGCACGCGGCGCCGAAACAATACCGATCAAGGTGACGGAAGGACTTTTCACCTACGTTCGGGTCGGCGACGACGGACATTCGCAACCGATCTTGTCGGACTGACTTCAAGTCGGCGGCGGCGCCACGACTTTGGCAGCGGCCAGCTCCGCTTCCGTCACGCCGGGCGGATCCCATTGCACCGTGCGATAGTCGAAGCCGGCGACCAGCGTCGGTTTGACGATCGCGAAATACGGCGACACGTCGAAGTCGCGCGGCGTGTAGAGGCCGTAAGTGCGGATGTGATCGATCTCGCTCTGCACATAAGGCGCCATGATGTAGGGAGCGACGGCGTAGGTCTTGCCGTTGATCGACGCGCGCTCCGGCAAGATCGGATAACGGATCGACGCGAAGGCTTGCGCGATCAAGGTCGAGCAGATGGCGCGTGTCGGGTCGCCGCAACCGATCGACAGCATGCGGCGGCGAAACCAGACCGGCACCGGCGGATAGGGAAACAGGTAGCGCGCGAGATCGACGATGCGCTGGGAGTTGTATTTCGTCCCGAGCCGAGCCAGCGCATAGTCGAGGACTTTCTTGGTGCTGGCCTCGTCGAGGCCCACCGGCCGGCAAATCCGGGTATGGAAGCGCACATATTTGGAGAGCGGCACGGTGACGACGCCGGTATTCGCCTCCGCCTCAAGGAACACATTCGGCTCGCCGTTTTGCGCCACGTCGCCCGGCCGTTCGCCGACATAGAGCGCGGCGTGCGACCAGGTCGATTGCGTCAGGTATTTGATGGTGGCGGAAAGCCGGCTATTGCCCTCGACCAGGAGAATGTCGCCGGGCTGGAGCGCTTTGCGGACTAATTCCGGATCCGGCGCATAAAACGGTGCATAACGCCCGGTCGGCTGCGATATGTAGCTCAGGATCTTGTCGCTGAGGTATTTTTCAAGCCAAGCAAGCATGAGCCGAATCCTGCTCTATTCCCTGGATTGGTCTCTAGTGGCCTAACCGTCCGATCACCATGTTCTTGGCGGGCCGGCCAGCCCCGAAAAAGTAACGGAAATTGTAACACTTGGACGCGAGGCTTCTATAGTCTCAACTCTTGCGAAGAATCACAGCCGGGGGAATACACCATGCCCTCATCTTTTCGGCGGGATTGGATCACCAAACCGATCTTTCGGATGGCGCAGCATGCTTTGCCGCGGCTGTCCGATACCGAGCGCGAAGCCATCGAGGCGGGCGACGTCTGGTGGGATGCCGATCTGTTCACCGGCAATCCCGACTGGAAGAAGCTCTTGGCCTTCGCGCCTGCGAAACTGTCCGACGAAGAGCAGCAATTCCTCGACGGCCCGGTCGAAGAGCTGTGCCGCATGCTCAACGACTGGAAGATCAATTGGGAATGGCACGACCTGCCGCCCGAAGTCTGGGACTTCCTGAAGACACGAAAATTCTTCGCGATGATCATTCCGAAGGCCTATGGCGGCCTAGGCTTTTCGGCTTACGCGCATTCGGAAGTCATCCGCAAATTGTCGACACGCTCGATCTGCGCCGCCTGTACGGCGATGGTGCCGAACTCGCTCGGCCCGGGCGAGCTCTTGCTGCAATTCGGCACCAAGGCGCAGCAGGATTATTGGCTGCCGCGGCTGGCGCGCGGCGAGGAAATCCCGTGCTTCGGCCTGACCAGTCCGGAAGCGGGATCGGACGCCGCCTCGATGATCGATTCCGGCGTGGTGTGCCGCGGCACTTATGACGGCCAAGATGTGCTCGGCATCCGGTTGAACTGGCACAAGCGTTACATCACGCTCGGGCCGATCGCGACCGTGCTCGGCTTGGCGTTCAAGCTGCGCGATCCCGATCATCTGATCGGCCAGCGCGACGATATCGGCATCACGCTCGCACTGGTGCCGACGCATCTGCCGGGCATCAGCATCGGGCGCCGTCATCTGCCCGCGATGCATGTGTTTCAGAATGGCCCGAACTGGGGCCATGACGTTTTCATTCCGATGGACAATGTCATCGGCGGCGTCGATCAGGTCGGCAAAGGCTGGAAAATGCTGATGAGCGCGCTCGCCGCCGGCCGCGGCATTTCGCTGCCGTCGCTATCGGCGGCGGGCGCCGCCTTCTGCGCCGATATCACCGGCGCTTATGCCCGCATCCGCGAGCAATTCCACGTCCCGATCGCCAAATTCGAGGCGATGCAGGAGCGGCTCGGCCGCATCGCTGCGACCGCCTATCTGCTCGACGCCGCGCGCCGCATGACCTGCGCCGCGCTCGACGATGGCCACCATCCCGCCGTGGTCACCGCCATCATGAAATCGCAGGCGACCGACCGCATGCGGGTTGCCGTCAATGACGCGATGGACGTGCACGGCGGCAAAGGCATCATCGAAGGCCCGCTGAATTATCTCGGCAGCCTCTATCGCGGCGTGCCGATCGCCATCACGGTCGAAGGCGCCAATATCGTCACCCGCGCGCTGATCCAGTTCGGCCAAGGCGTGATCCGCTGCCATCCTTATCTGCTCAAAGAAATGATGGCGCTGGAAGACACCGATCGCGCCCGCGGCCTCGATGCGTTCGATCAGGCGTTTTGGGGCCATGTCGGCCACAGCATTGCCAATGCGTGCCGCGCCATCGGCCGCGCCTGGACCGGCGGCCTATTCGCGCCGGCGCCGGATGCCGGAGCGGCGACGCCGTTCTACCGGCAGCTCAGCCGCCATGCGGCGGCCTTCGCGCTTGCCGTCGACGTGTCGCTGTTGACGCTCGGCGGCGCGCTCAAGCGCAAGGAAATGGTATCGGCGCGCTTCGGCGACATTCTGTCGGAGCTTTATCTGTCGAGCGCGGCGCTCAAGCGCTGGAACGACGAGGGCCGCCAAGAGGACGACTTCCCGCTTCTGGAATACTGCCTGGAATTGAGTTTCTCGACGATCGAGACCCGCTTCGACGAGATCATCGGCAATTTCCCGGTGCGGCCGGTCGCCTGGCTGTTGCGCTTCTTCATCCAGCCGTTCGGCAGGCGCCGCCGCGGCCCGTCCGATCATGTCACCGACAAATGCGCGGACATCATCACCGAGCCGTCCGCGGCGCGCGACCGTCTCACCGTCGATTTGTTTCATCCGACCGAGATGGACGGCAGCAACGGCATCGCGCTGGTCGAGCGCGCCTTCGCCATGACCGTCGATGTTGCGCCGATCCGCGACCGCATGCATACGGCGCGGGTGCGCGACATCGATCAGGCAGTGAAGCAAGGCACCATCACCGCGGACGAAGCGGCAAAACTCAAAACCGCGGCCGAAGCGGTCTCTGCTGCGGTCGCAGTCAACGATTTCGCGCCGGAAGAACTGGCCGCCCGTGGCGCGGCGAGCAAGGGAGCTGGGTCATCGCAAGCGACATCACAAGCCCCGCCGGTGGCGGCGGAGTAGCACATCGTCCGGTCTATATCGTCGACGGCAGCCGCACGCCCTTCATCAAGGCGCGCGGCCAGCCGGGCCCGTTCACGCCGGTCGATCTCGCGGTGCAGGCCGGCCGGCCGCTATTGCTGCGGCAGCCGTTCGCGCCGGACGCGTTCGATCAGGTCATCCTCGGCTGCGTCAATGTCATCGCCGATGAAATGAACCCGGCCCGCGTCGCCGCTTTGCGGCTCGGCATGGGCGAGGCGATGACGGCTTTCACGGTGCAGATCAATTGCGGCTCGGGCATGCAGTCGATCGACACCGCCTACCGCTATATCCGCGAAGGCGTCAACGATCTCGTGCTCGCTGGCGGCGCGGAAGCGCTGAGCCACGCGCCGCTGGTGTTCAACCGCAACGCCGTGAAATGGTATGCGCAGATGTTCGCCGCCCGCGGATTTGGCGCGAAACTCAGTGCGTTCCTCGGTTTCCGTCCATTGATGCTCACCCCGGTGATCGGCCTTGAGCGCGGCCTGACCGATCCCATCACCGGGCTCAATATGGGGCAGACCGCCGAGCTTGTCGGGCATCTGTTCCACATCACGCGGCGGCAAGCCGACGAATATGCCGCCGAGAGCCAGCAGCGTTTGGCGGCGGCGCAGACGAACGGCTACCTCGCCGGCGAAGTCGAGCCTGCCTTCGCGCGCGACGGCACCGTGTTCGATCACGACGACGGCGTGCGCCCCGACAGCTCTGCCGACGCGCTCGCCAAGCTCAAGCCCGCCTTCGAACGGCCGTGGGGCAAAGTCACGCCCGGCAACAGTTCGCAAATCAGCGACGGCGCGTCGTGGGTGATCCTGGCATCCGAAGACGCCGTGAAAGAGCACAAGCTCGTACCGAAGGCCGTCATCCTCGACAGCGAATGGTCGGCACTCGATCCCTCCGTCATGGGCTTAGGTCCAGTCTATTGCTCGACCGCAATCCTGAAACGGCATCAGCTTGCGCTCAGCGACATCGAATTGTGGGAGCTCAACGAGGCCTTCGCCGCGCAAGTGCTCGGCTGCGTCGCCGCCTGGGACGATGCCGAGTTCTGCCGCGACGCGCTCGGGCTCGACGGCGCGGCCGGCACAATTCCGCGCGACCGGCTCAATGTCGACGGCGGCGCCATCGGCGTCGGCCATCCGGTCGGCGCCAGCGGCAACCGCATCGTGCTGCATCTCGTCAACGCCATGAAGCGGCTCGGCTATAAGCGCGGCATCGCCACCGAATGTATCGGCGGCGGCCAAGGCGGCGCGATGCTGATTGAAGCGATTTAGGGGGCGCGCATGAAAACCTTACCCGCGCCTAAGCCGACGATGGCTATTCTTGGCAAACGCGACCTCGAGCTTGGCCCGTTCGCGGTCGGCGAAACGCAGCAGGAGCCTGGCCCCTGGGCGAACTGGCGGCTACGCACCGACGAAGACGGCATCGCCTGGCTGTTGTTCGACAAAAAGGATTCCGGCGCCAATACACTGTCGGAAGCGGTGCTCACCGAGCTCGACGCCGTTCTGGAGAAACTCGAGCGCGAGCGGCCGCGCGGACTGGTGATCCGCTCGGGCAAGGCCAGCGGTTTCATCGCCGGCGCCGACATCACGCAATTCACGGGCGTCACCGACAGCGCGCAAATCGAGGCGCTGCTGACGCGCGGCCATGCGGTGCTCGATCGCCTCGACCGCTTGCCGCTGCCGACTATCGCGGTCGTTCACGGCTATTGCCTTGGTGGTGGGCTCGAAGTGGCGCTGGCTTGCGACTACCGCCTTGCCATCGACGGTGCGAGTTTCGGCTTTCCCGAGATTCTGCTTGGGCTGCATCCGGGCCTCGGCGGCACGTTCCGGCTGACGCGCCTGATCAGTCCGGCGCAAGCCATGACGATGATGCTCACCGGCAAGACCGAACGCGCCCGTTCGGCAAAGCGGCTTGGCCTGGTCGATGCGGTGACGCAGGAGCGCCATGTGCGCGCCGCGGTGCGCTCGGCCGTTGCCGGCGAATGGAATTCGGGCGAAGCAGGATCTGCTCGGCAAGGCGATGAATTTCGGCCCCGTGCGCGGCCTCCTCGCCTCGCGGATGCGCAGCGAAGCCGAGAAGAAAGCGCCGCATAAAAACTACCCGGCGCCTTATGCGCTGATCGATTTGTGGGAGGCCCACGGCGGCAATCCGGACGCGATGCAGAAGGCGGAAGTTACGTCTTTTGCCAAGCTTCTCGTCACCTCGACCGCGCAAAATCTCGTCCGCGTGTTCTTCCTGCGCGAAAATCTCAAGAGCCTTGCCGACGGCAAATGGGACGGCAAGCGCATCCACGTCATCGGCGCCGGCGCCATGGGCGGCGACATCGCGGCGTGGTGCGCCTGGCACGGCTTTGTCGTCAGCCTCGGCGACACCAAGCCGGAGCCGATCGCCGGCGCGATCAAGCGCGCCGCCGATCTGTTCGGCAAGATCGGCCGCGACGACCGCCGCCGGGTGCGCGACTCACTCGACCGCCTGATCCCCGATCTCAAGGGCGAAGGCGTCGCGAGTGCCGACCTGATCATCGAAGCGGTGCCGGAAATCCTCGATCTCAAGCGCAAGATTTTCGCCGGCATCGAGCCGAAAATGAAGCCGGACGCCATTCTCGCCACCAATACGTCGAGCATTCCGCTCGAGCAATTGCGCGAGGGCCTGCCGCGGCCGGAACGGCTGGTCGGCATTCACTTCTTCAATCCGGTGTCGCGGATGCAGCTTGTCGAGGTCGTCAGCCACGACCAAGTGGCAACCGACGTGCTCGCCGATGCGCGCGCCTTCCTCGGCCGCATCGATCGCCTGCCGGCGCCAGTCAAGAGCGCGCCGGGTTTCCTGGTCAATCGCGCGCTGACGCCTTACCTGCTCGAAGCCCTGGTGTTGCTCGATTCCGGCGTGAGCAAAGAGAGCATCGACAAGGCGGCCGAGGATTTCGGCATGCCGATGGGCCCGATCGAGCTTGCCGACGAAGTCGGACTCGACATCTGCCTGCATGTCGCCGAGATGCTCAAGAGCACACTCAACCGCGAGATGCCGGTGCCGCCGCAATGGCTCCAGGACAAGGTCCGCAAGGGCGAGCTCGGCAAGAAAACCGGCAAGGGCCTCTACGATTGGAAGGACGGCCACGCCGTAAAAGGCCACCAAGCCGCTCCGGCCCCGCCCGATGCCGTCGACCGGATGGTGCTGCCGATGCTCGATGTTTGCGTCACCTGCCTGCGCGAGGGCATCGTCGCCGACGAGAAGGTCGTCGACGGCGCCATGATCTTCGCCACCGGCTTCGCGCCGTTTCGCGGCGGGCCGATGCACTACGCGCGCAGCCGCGGCGTGGCCGACGTGCGCGATACGCTCGAGCGGCTCGCTGAGAAATACGGGCCGCGCTTCCAGCCTGATCCGGGCTGGGACAATCTGAAATGATTCATACGGGGGCGGCGCCCGCGGCATTCGACGATCCGGCGCGGCTCGCCGACGCCATCGTCGAAAAGATCGGCAAGACCATCGTGCTTGCCTTGCCGCTCGGGCTCGGCAAGGCAACCCACATTGCCAATGCGCTCTATGACAGAGCCGCCGCCGATCCTTCGCTCAAGCTCACCATCTTCACCGCACTCACGCTCGAAGCGCCGCGCGCGAAGAACGAATTGGAGCGCCGTTTCCTCGATCCGGTCGCGCAGCGCGTTTTTGCCGGCTATCCGGCGCTGCATTACGCCGCGGCGGTTCACAAAGGTGCTGTTCCAGCCAATATCGAGATCAACGAATTCTTCTTCGAGGCCGGGCAATGGCTCGGCGCGCCTTACGCGCAGCAGCATTATATTTCCGCGAATTATACGCATGCGCTGGGCTACGTGCTCGACCGCGGCGTCAATGTCGTCGGCCAGTTGGTGGCGCATCGGCCCGGGGAGACGGCGTATCCTTACAGTCTCAGCTGCAACCCCGATCTAACCTGCGATCTCTTGAAGCTACGCCGCGCCGGCAAAGCCGACTTTTTATTTTGCGGACAGACCAATGCGGAATTGCCGTTCATGCGCGGCGACGCGGCGGTTGCGGCGAGTGAATTCGATCTCTTGCTCGACAGCCCGAAAACCGACTTTCCGCTGTTCGCGCCGCCGCGCGAGCCGGTGTCGCTCGCCGACTATGCGGCGGGGCTCCACGCCGCGAGCACCGTGCCCGACGGCGGCACGCTGCAGATCGGCATCGGCTCGCTTGGCGACGCCGTCGCGCAGGGTCTTGTGCTGCGGCAGAGGCGAAATTCCGAATTTTGCCAATTGCTGTCAAAGCTCGGCTATGCGCCGGCGCAAGACCCGGAAGTGCGTACCGAACCCTTTGACATTGGCCTCTACGGCTGCTCGGAAATGTTCGTCGAAGGCATGCTCGATCTCTATCGCGCCGGCATCCTCAAGCGCGAGGTCGACGGCGTCGTGCTGCACGGCGGCTTCTTCATCGGCTCGCGCGCCTTCTATCGGGCGCTGCGCGACATGGCGCCGGAGACCGCGGGGAAATTCGGCATGACGTCGATCTCCTACGTCAACGAGCTTTATCACGGCGAGGACGAGAAGCGCCGCGCCCGCGTCAATGCCCGTTTCCTCAACGACGCGATGATGGCGACTCTCTTGGGCGACGTGATTTCCGACGGTCTCGAGGACGGTCGCGTCGTCAGCGGCGTCGGCGGCCAATATAATTTCATCGCGCAAGGCTTTGCGCTCGAAGGCGCGCGCTCGGCGATCGTGCTGCACGCAACCCGCACAGCCAAGGGCAAGACGCAATCCAATGTTCGCTGGCGCTACGGGCACACCACGATCCCGCGCCACTTGCGCGATATGATCATTACGGAGTACGGCATCGCCGATATCCGCGGCAAAAGCGACCGCGAAGTGATCGCCGCGATGCTGGCGATCACGGATTCGCGCTTCCAGGACGATTTGCTGCGCCAAGCCAAAGAGGCCGGCAAGATCGAGCGCGCTTACGAATTGCCGAAATCGGCGCGCGACAACACGCCGGACGCCGTCGTCCGTGCGCTCAAACCCGCCGCGGACGCCGGTCTGTTGCCGCCATTTCCGTTCGGCACCGATTTCACCGAGGTCGAGCAGCGTCTCATTCCGGCGCTGGAGAAACTGCAAGCGGCCTCGCTTGCGCAAATCGCGTCGACGTTTCTACGCGGTCTTTCCGCCGGCGCCGATCACAGCGGCTGCCTTGATCGGATGGGTCTGACGAACCCAAAAAGCATCTCGCTTTGGATCTATGCGCGCCTTGTTCGCGGCGCACTGAGCAAAAGCTGAGAACGGCCGACACGGCTTGCCTTGCCGATCGCCAAGCTCACCCTGGCGGAAACCGCCGGCCAAAGATTTAGGCCATAAATTCCTGGGTAAATTCTTGATTCTATTGGTACAGCTGGGTGGGCTCGAACCACCGACCTCCTGTTCCACAGACAGGCGCTCTAACCAACTGAGCTACAGCTGCACGGGCTCGCGGTCGGCAAGCGAGCGGAACCTATGGGCAACGCTCGATTTTGGCAAGACTAGCGAATTGGCGGTGAATCCGCACTTAAACCCGTTCGTCAGTCGGCGTCGGCGTCTGAGATTGCGGCGTCCCGGACGCCGAAAAAGCAAAAGCCCGGGTCTGGACCCGGGCTTTCCCCTCGCCGTAAGCGAGTAACTTCAAATCGCGATACCGGCGCGGTTAGGCGACCTTGGTGAACGCCTTGTTCATGCCGCTCTTGATCGGCTCGGCGGTCTCGGTCGCAACCTTCTGCGCCAGCGCGCCGAGTTCCTTGCCCTGCTCGGTCAGCGTCTCGAACTGCTTGCGCGCATGCGTGCTCGACAGCTCGATCACTTCCGACAGCGTCTTCGCGGTGATCAACTCGCCGGAGAAATCGAACGCCGCATTGGTGTTGACGCGGGCCGCGTCGATCACCTTGAGGCCGTAATCCGAGGCGCCCTTGGCGGCGGTCGAATAGGTGGTCTCCAGCACGTCGGTCGCCTCTTCCGCGGCGGCCTTCATCTTCTCGTAGGTGTCCTTGCACTGCGCGACGCCGCGCTCGGCGAATTCGCGGAACGCCGCCGGCATCTCGACTTTCGGAATCTCGAACTTCGGCATTTCGAATTTCGGCATCTCGAACGCGCCGGCAGTCGACTTGTTTCACTTTCGGGGTGGTGGTGGCCATTGTGGCATCCGTCATGACACTTGTCCTTGATTTTGCTCGTTGCTCTTGGGCTGTCTCACTGACAGAGATGTTTTCTTGTTCCTTGGCCTCGCCGCCCGTTGCGCGTTGCCTGCATTTCTCGATCCCGCGGCTGAACGCCTGAACTCTTCCTAGCCCGGGCATGTCTTAACGGTATAAATAGCAACTTATTTTGGTGCATTGCAACAGAAATTATTGCAATGCAACAATAATCGCAACATATTGAAATATTTGGTTTTTAGACGTCCTGCGCGAGCGGCAAAGGCCGCGATTCACGTCACGATTTACGTCGTGATTATCTCACGGCTTAGGTTTTGGCAGCATCCACCACGATCTTGGCGGCACTCTGACCGAGATCCTGGACCTGGGCCGAAAGCGTCTGCATCTGCCGGCTCAAATATTCCGACTGGAGGGCCATGAGCTTCGACGCGTCCTTGGCCTGCATGAGCTTTTGCGCGAAATCGAACGTCGCTGCGACATTCTGCTCGGCATAGGTCATCGACTTGTGCGCGATTTCGGTGGCGCCGCTCTGCGCCGCCTGGGCATGGCCCTGGATCTGCCCCATCGCCTTGTTGGCCGCCTCGATGAAGCCCTCAAGGCCTTCCTGGCCTGCGCCACGCTCTGCTCGGCGAATGCCCGCATCTCGTTTGGAATGGCAAATTGCTCAAATGGATCTTTGGCCATAACTGCTCCTCTGCCCCAGACACATAGTCCGGACACAACAACCCCGGTCCAGACGCAACAATCCCGGCGCCACAATCCTAGTGTTCCACTCTGAATTTCCGCAAGCGCTTTCGGCACGCCGCGCGCGAACTTCGGCGTCAAAAGCGCACAGGCCTGATGCGGACCCCGATGCCGGCCCAAAGCGGCGTCGCGGGCGAAGTTCCGAGCGGTGCTGGCGGCAAAAGTCCCGCCGATTAAGGTTATCTCGCCGTCTTGCCGAGTCGGCAGCGGGCGGCGCTCGGCATGGACGCGCCGTACGCGGCCCGCTTTATTAAGAATTCCTTTAGGGTAACGAGTTCCGTCGCCATGTCGATTGTGGATTCAGAGCTCGCTCCGTTGCGTCATCCGCGGCTCGCGGCGCTCGCGACCAGCGCCTGGCCGGCGTGGCTATGGAGCGCCGACGGCATCGCGCATTCTTTGGGCGAATGCCGCCGGCGCGGCGATCTTCGGCGCGGCGACCGTGAGCGCGCTGGGCCAGCGCCATTTCAAAGCAAGCGACGCGTCGGCCGCACAAATTATCCGGCTCGGCGCGACGCTGCCATCGGCGCGCAAGAGCGGCTCGAGCGGCTGCGCGGCTTCGGCGCGGGCTTTGGCCGCGCGCTGACCTGCATCTGCTCGCGCATCGTGCGTCGACGACGGCAAGAGCCGCCGTGCTGATCGCCGCGACCGAACCGGCCGGCCCGGCGCTGACGCTACGCGAGCGGGTGCGGCGCCTGTTTCGCCGACGGCGGCGATGCAGTCGCTGCTTTCGCGCCCGACGGCGCGCTCGTCTATGCCAATGCAGCGGCGCAGAAGCGGCTTGCCGGCGTGCCGACGCTGTCGGCCTTAGGTATCGCCGACTCTCACTGTGCCGGAATCCGGGAGCATGCCGGCGACCGCACGCGTCGGGGAAACGTCCGTTGGTGTCACGCTCGAGCGCCTCGGCAAAGACCAATCGCGCGTGCTGCTTCTCGACCTTGCCGGCGCAGGCGGAGCAAGCGGGGCAAGCCGGGTAAGCGCCGCAGGCGGAGCAAGCGCCGCGCGTCGAACCTGTGGCCGAACCCGTTCCCGAAACATTCCCTGAAATCATCGAGCCGGCGCCCGCCGCGCCTGTCTCCGAGGCCATCACCCCCGCGCCGCCCGTCGCCATGGAAGAACCGACCGTGGCGACGACTGTCCCTCAAGAACAGTCGGCCATCGAACCCGCGATGAGGCCGACCTTGGAGCCGGCCTTGGAGCCGGCGTTGGACCTCGCGCCGCCCGCGTCCCACGACGAGCCGATCGCAGAGCGGCGCCATCCGTTGCGCTTTGTCTGGCACATGGACGCCGATGGCCGCTTCGGTGTCGGCTCGGACGAATTCATCGAACTTGTCGGACCGCGCACCATGGCGGCGGCTTGGCCGGCTGTGGAGCGACATCGCCGACGCGACCTCAAGCTCGATCCGGACAATCAGGTCGCGCGCGCCATTGCGACGCACGAAACCTGGAGCGGCATTGTCGTGTCCTGGCCGGTCGACGATTTCAACGAGCGGCTGCCGGTCGAATTGTCCGGCCTGCCGGTGTTCGATCGCGACCGCAGCTTCCGCGGCTATCGCGGCTTCGGCGTCTGCCGCGACATCGAGCGCATCAATGACCTGGCGCGCGAACGCCGCGAACGTGCCGGTCGACGTCGGTCCGCCGCAGGCGCCGCCGCAACTCGTCGAGGCCGCGGCTGCGCCGCTCGCAACGGCAGCGCCGGAAACCGGCGAAGACAGCGCGGCACTGGATGCGCCGAACAGCTGGAACGTCCGCTGGCGCGCCCCGCTCTCACCGCTCGCGCCGAGCAGTACTGCGCCGGCTCAGCCAATGTCGTGCCGTTCCGCCAATCGCAGCCGACCGAACCGAAAACGCCGCCGCCCTTGAGCCCGGTCGAGCGGCGGGCGTTCCGCGAACTGGCGCAGGAACTCACGTCGCGCCTGCGCGGCTCCGGGCCCGCGGCCGAGGACGACGGCGCCGAAGCCGAGCCCGCCGCAACGCCGGCAAGCGCGCCCGCTGCCGCAGCGCCGTCGGACGCGGCAATCCTCGAACAGACGCTGCTCGACCGCATTCCGATCGGCATTCTGGTCTATCGGCACGACTCGCTCGTCTACGCCAACCGGCACTTCCTCGAATGGAGCGGCTATGAGAGCCGTGCGGCGATCGAAGAGTCGGGCGGCCTGAACACGCTGTTCGCCGGCCCGGCCGCCGATGCGCGAGCGAAAATGGCGGCTCGCAAACTTCTCGATCCGCACCCAGGGCGGTCGACAAACTGCCGGCCGAGGGCCGCATGTTCACCGTGCCCTGGCACGGCTCTTCGGCGCTGGCGCTGGTCCTCACCAACAGCCAAGCCGAAGCGGCGCCCGACAAGACGCAACGCGCGCTCGCTGCCGCCGAAAGCGAAAACCACGACTGTCAAATCGATCCTCGACACGGTCGCCGACGGCATCGTCACGCTCGATCCGCAAGGCCGGATCGCCGACGCCAATGCGCGCGCCGCAGCCCTGTTCGGCAAATCCTCCGGCGACCTGACGGGGCGCTCCTTCGGCGAACTGTTCGCGCCGGAGAGCGACCGCGCGGCGCGCGATTATTTCGATCGTGTCGTCAATGGCTCAAACGGCACACGACAACGCGCTCGATGTCGCGGCGCGGCGGGGCAGAACCGGCTGGCACCGCTCGCCTTGACGATCGCGCGCCTCGGCAGCGACCGCTTCGCCGCGATGTTCCACGACACCACATTGCGCCGGCAGAGCGAAGAGGAACTGCGCAACGCCAAGCGCGAAGCGGCCAAGGCGGCCGCCGCCAAGACCGAATCATGGCCGAATTCCTGGCCAAGGTCAGCCACGAGATCCGCACGCCGCTCAATGCCATGACCGGCTTCGCCGAGGTCATCATGGCCGAGCGCTTCGGCCCGATCGGCAACGAGCGCTATCGCGAATACGTCAAAGACATCCATGGCGCCGGCACGCATCTTGTCTCGATGCTCAACGATCTCCTCGATCTGTCCCGGATCGAGACCGGCAAGGTCGAGCTGAATTTCGCCAATGTCAGCCTCAACGAGCTCACCCAGCAATGCGTCGGCATCATGCAGCCGCAGGCCAACAAGCGCGCGCATCATCATCCGCACGTCGCTCACGCCGGCTCTGCCGCAGGTCGTCGCCGACGAGCGCTCGCTGCGCCAGATCGTGCTCAATCTGCTCGTCGAATTCGATCAGGTTCACCGGTCCCGGCGGCCAGGTGATCGTGTCGACCGTATTTTCCGACGCCCGCGAGGCGGTGCTGCGCGTGCGCGACACCGGCGTCGGCATGAGCGAAAAGGATATCCAGGCGGCGCTGGAGCCGTTCCGCAGACCGCGATCTCCGGGAGTTGGGGCTCCGGCGGAACGGGCTTCGGCCTGCCGCTGACCAAGGCGCTGGCCGAGGCCAACCGCGCCAATTTCAGCATCAACAGCGCGCCGAATGCCGGCACGCTGATCGAAATCGCCTTCCCGCCGAGCCGCGTCGTCGCCGAATAGGATGAAGCGGGACAGCCGCGCCGCGCGTCATCCGGCCGGCGCCGAATCTGCTAGACTTCGCAACAGACTTGAGAATCGTGGACTGTTTTCGCCGTCTTTGCGCGCCAGATTGCGCGTCAGGATTCCCGCGGTGCGGCGATGCGCATGATCAGATCGTACTGGCCAATCGTCCTGGCGATCTGGCACTGATCCTCGCCGCCGCCGCGCTCGTTCCGGCGGCGGCGATGGCCGGCGACGACGTCGATCTGCTTCTGGTGCTGGCGGCCGACGTGTCGCGCAGCATCGATGCGGCAAAATTCCAGCTGCAGCGCGACGGCTATGCCGCAGCCGTCTCCGATCCGCGCGTTCTCGACACGATCAAATCCGGCCACTTCGGCCGCATCGGCCTGACCTTCGTCGAATGGTCCGGCATCGGCGCGCAGCATGTGGTGATCGACTGGACGGCGATTGGCGATGGCGCGAGCGCCAAGGATTTCGGCGATCGCCTGCTCGAGGCGCCGCGCTCCTTCGCCGACCGCACCTCGATCAGCGGCGCGATCGAATTCGCGATGGATCAGTTCAGCCACACGCCGTTCACCGCGAGCCGCCGCATCATCGACATTTCCGGCGACGGCACCAACAATGCCGGCCGCGACGTCGCTGCAGCGCGCGACGAAGCCGTCGCCAAGGGCGTCACCATCAACGGGCTCGTCATCTTCAGCGAGAACCCGATGTCGTGGAATCCGGATCACACCAATCCGCCCGGCGGCCTCGACAATTACTACCGCAACAACGTCATCGGCGGCCCCGGCGCCTTCGTCATGGTCGCCAAGGACTTCAACTCGTTCGGCCAGGCCATCATCGGCAAACTGATCGCCGAGGTGGCCGAGCATCGCCTGCCCAAAGCGACGCGCTACTCGGCCCGCTGACGCGGCTTGGTTTGCGCCCGCCAAACCAAATTTATTTATTTGCAGCAGGCATTTGGGCAAGCCCGCGACGCGGGGCGGCCACGAAAGCGACACAGATAGCCGCCAGTTTGCAGCCGATCCGCCGCCCGGTATATTCACCCCGGCCTCAATCAACAATCGGAAAAGCGCATCTTGACCGCGGCCATTGGCTTAAAACGCCTTGCGATTGCCGTTGCCGCCATTCTCGCGGCGGCCTTCGTCACGCTGGTGGCGCTGTCCTTTCTCATTCCGGCGAGTTCGGTGCGCGAGGCGGTGAAGTCGGAAATCCGCGCGGTGACCGGTCTCGATCCGATGCTGGGCGACGACATTTCGCTGTCGCTGTTTCCGTCCGGCGCCGTGACCTTTCACAATGTGCTGCTCGGCGACGACCGCAGCGGCGAGCCGGCGGTCGCGGCCGACGAATTGACGGCGCGGCTGCGTTATTTCCCGCTGCTCGCCGGACACATCGAAATCGCCGACGTGACGCTGGTGCGCCCGACCATCAACGTGACCTTCGCGGCCAACGGTCAATCGAATTGGTCGGGCCTGATCGACACGCTGGCGCACGCGCTTGCGCCCAACCCCGATCACGCACGGCCTCGTTCTCGGAGATCGGCATTCAGGACGGCACGGTCGTCGTGCATGACGTCGGCAGGGCGCGACGGAGCGGCTCGAGAACGTCGAATTTCAGGTCGCGTGGCCGTCGATCTCGCGCAGCTTCGGCGCCAACGGCCACTTCGTCTGGAACGACGAGCCGGTCGAAGCGAGCCTGACGCTCACCGATTTCCTGGCGGCGCTGACCGGCGACCGTTCCGGCCTCAAGGTGCGGGTCTCCAGCGCGCCGCTGCAGCTCGCCTTCGACGGTTCGGCAAGCGCCCAGCCGACGCTGAAGATCGAAGGCACGCTCGGCGTCGACGCGCCGTCGCTGCGCGACGCCATGCGCTGGACCGGCAGCAGCAAATTGCCGTTCGGCGGTTTCGGACGTTTTGCGCTGCGCGCGCAGAGCGACATCGGCGGCGGCGTCATCGCGCTCTCCAACGTCAATGTCGAGCTCGACGGCAACACCGCCGAAGGCGCGCTGACATTATCGACCGACGGCCATCGCCTGGTGCAAGGCACGCTGGCGGCCGATGCGCTCGATCTGACGCCGTACCTGTCCGGCGTGCGGCTGCTGGCAAGAAACGAGCGCAACTGGGATGCGCTGCCGATCGCGCTCGACGGCTTCAACGATTTCAATCTCGATCTGCGGCTTTCGGCGGCCAGCATCAAGATCTCCACCGCGCAACTGGGCCGCACCGCCGTCGCCGCGAATTTGCGCGACGGCAAGCTCGACCTCACCATCGGCGAAGCGCAGGCCTTCGGCGGCGTCGCCAAGGGCACGCTTGGCCTCGCCGTCGCCGATCACGGCGTCGGCGTGTCCTCGCATATGCAATTCGTCGATGTCGATCTGAACGACTGTCTCGGCCAGGTGTTCGGCCTGCACAAGATCGAGGGCCGCGGCAATCTAGCGATGAATGTCGACGGCTCCGGCGATTCGGTGATGGCAGTGACCCACGCGCTCAATGGCACGGCAAGCGCTCAATGCCATTCCGGCGCGCTCAACGGCATCAATGTCGAGCAATTGCTGCGCCGGCTGGAGCGCCGGCCGCTGTCCGGCAGCGGCGATTTCCGCTCCGGCTCGACGCCGTTCGACCAGCTCGCCATCAACCTCAAGATCGATCAAGGCACGGTATCGATCGACGACATGCATATCGACGGCCCGTCGGTGAGGCTTGCGGTCGGCGGCCAGGCTTCGGTGCCGACGCGCGATCTCGATCTCAAAGGCGTGGCGACGCTGGTCTCGACCGCCAGCGCCGATGAGTTCGACCTGCCCTTCGTCGTGCAGGGGCCGTGGGACGATCCGATCATGCTGCCGGACGCGCAGAGCCTGATCCGCCGTTCGGGGGCCGCCGCACCGCTGCTTGACGCCGCCAAGACGCATAATGCCAGCGACGCCGTGCGCTCGGTGATCGACCAATTGCTGGCCTCGCCGTCCGGCTCGGCGCCGGCACCGGCCGTATCGCCGGCCTCGACGACGGCGCCCCCGAAGCCTACCCAATAGGCTTCGGCTGCCGAATTTCAGCCGCCGCAAGCGCTCTCATGCGCGCAGGTTTTAAATTTTTGCTCTATGATTTCGCGGCGTCCGAATCAGCGCGGGTTTCCGCCCGCGGATGCTCAGCCGATGTTCAGCCGCCTCACGCGCACGATGGTCAAGGTGCTGATCGCGTCGCTGATCGTCGGGACGGTCCTTGCCCATTTCGGCATTAGGACCGACTGAACTGATCAAAACGGCCGGGCTTTCGCCCGAGCGCATCGAAGACCTGGCGCGCCAGGGCATCGCCTGGGCGCTGCCGAATCTGTTGCTCGGCGCGCTGGTGATCGTTCCGATCTGGTTCGTGCTCTATCTGTTCCGCCCGCCGGGCGAGAGCCGGGATTGAACGGCCGCCCTCTCGCAGCCGACTTCACGCCCGCGCCGGCGCGCCCCTTGCCGCATTGAGCTTGGTCAGGAGCGAAGCGGCGATCACGGCGATGCCGACGACGGCGACCATGATGCTGCAAACCGCATTCATTTCCGGGCTCACGCCGAGCCGCACCTCCGAATAGATGCGGATCGGCAGCGTGGTCGCGCCCGGCCCGGTGGTGAAACTCGCGATGACCAGATCGTCGAGCGACAGCGCGAAGGCGAGCATCCAGCCGGCGACGATCGCCGGCAGGATCAGCGGCAAGGTCACCGCGAGAAAGGTCTGCGCCGGCGAAGCGCCGAGATCCATGGCCGCCTCTTCGAGGCTCATGTCGAAATCGACCAGCCGCGACTGCACGATCACCGCGACGAAACACATCGCCATGGTGGTATGCGCGATGACCACGGTCCAGAAACCGCGGTCGATCGGATACGGCGACGAACAGCAGCAGCATCGACAGCCCGGTGATGACCTCCGGCATGACCAGCGGCGCATAGATCATCGCCGCGAACAGAAGCCGGCCGCGAAAGCGGCCGAAGCGCACCAGCGCCACCGCCGCGAGCGTGCCCAACAGCGTCGCCAGCGCTCGCCGAAATCAACGCGATGCGCAGGCTGATGAAGGCCGAATTCAAGAAGCGGCGCGTCGCCGGCGAGTTCGGCATACCAGTGCGTCGACCAGCCGCCCCACACCGCGACCAGGCGCGACGCGTTGAACGAATAGATGACGAGAATGACGATCGGCAGATAAAGAAAGCCGATGCCGAGGACGAGCGCCGCGAGATTGAACGGCGAGAGCTTGCGCATCGTCAGCTCCGCTCCGCGCCGCGCATGGTCTGATTCTGGAAAATGACGATCGGCGTGACCAGCAGGCACACCAGGACGACGGCGACCGCCGACGCGGTCGGCCAATCCTTGTTGGCGAAAAATTCCGTCCAGATCGTCTGGCCGATCATCGATGTGCGCGAGCCGCCGAGCAGATCGGGAATGACGAATTCGCCGACGATCGGGATGAAGCACAACAGCGAGCCCGCGACCACGCCCGGCGCCGACAGCGGCACGGTGACGAGCCAGAACGTCTTCCAGCGCGGGCAGCCGAGATCGGCCGCGGCTTCCAGAAGCTACTCGTCGAGCTTCTCCAGCGTCGCATAGAGCGGCAGCACCATGAACGGCAGATAGGAATAGACGATGCCGATATAGACGGCCGTGTCGGTGGACAGCCAGGCCGGCGGCTCGCGCACGATGTGCAGCGCAAGAAGCAACTGATTGAGCGGCCCGTCGTGCTGCAGGATGTTCATCCAGGCATAGATGCGGATGAGAAACGAGGTCCAGAACGGCAAGATGACGAGCACCACCAGTATCGCCTGCACGCGCCGCGGCGTCCGCGTAATCGCGTAAGCGATCGGATAGCCGATGATGAGCAGAAAGAGCGTCGAGAACGCCGCGATCTGCAGGCTCTTCACATAGGACAAGATGTAAAGCGGATCGGAGCCGAGGAAGGCGTAATTGTCGAGCGAAAGGCCGGCGAAGAAGCTTCGCATGCCGCTGCCAGCCGGCGGCGAGGTCGAATGCCGGCGTATAGGGCGGCTGCGCGATCGCGGTCTGCGACAGGCTGATCTTGAGCACGATCAGGAACGGCACGAGGAAGAACGCGACGAGCCACGCATAAGGAATACCGGACGACAAGCTTTTGCCGAGAATGACGCAGAGGTCATCGACGCGTCTCATCGCGTCAGCACGATTGCGGCTTGCGGGGGAAAGCTGAGCCACACTTTGTCGTTCCAGCCGATCGCGCCTCGGCGGAGCGGCCGGTATTGGCGATCGCCGCCTTGATCGGCAGGCCGCTGTCGCAGCGCAATTTGTAGATCGACAGATCGCCGAGATAGCCGATATCGACAACCGTTGCGGCGAGCCAGTTTTCCGCGCCGGTTTGTTGGTCACCCGCAGGCTCGGCCCGCGTGATTCGCATTTTCTCCGGCCGCACCGCGACCCAGACCGTAGCCTGCGGCTCGGCGTCGATTTTTGCAGCGACCCGCAGCCGGCCCAAAGCCGTACCCTCGACGCTTGCGCGATCGTCGCCGACGCGGCCCTCGAACAGATTGACGTTGCCGATGAAGTCCGCAACCCAGCGCGAATTCGGCCGCTCGTAGATTTCGCGCCGGCGGCGCCACCTGCATCAGCCGGCCGCGATCCATCACCGCGATCCGGTCGGCCACCGTCATCGCTTCGCTCTGATCGTGGGTGACGATGATGAAAGTCAGGACAGCCGGCGCTGCAGCTCCATCAGCTCGAATTGCGTCTCGCCGCGCAATTTCTTGTCGAGCGCCGCCATCGGCTCGTCGAGCAGCAGGACGCGCGGCCGCTTGACCAGGCAGCGCGCCAGCGCCACGCGCTGGCGCTGGCCGCCCGACAGTTCGTGCGGCTTGCGCCGGCCGAAATTTTCGAGCTTCACCAGCGCCAGCATGTCGGCGACACGCTCGGCGATCTGCGGCTTGGGCAGGCCCTCCTGCTTGAGGCCGAAGGCGACATTGGCCTCGACAGTGAGATGGGGAAACAGCGCGTAGCTCTGAAACATCATGTTGACCGGCCGCCGATACGGCGGCACCTGCGCCAGATCGACGCCGTCGAGCACGATGCGGCCGGCGCCCGGCTGTTCGAAGCCGGCAATCAGGCGCAACAGCGTGGTCTTGCCGCAGCCGGAAGGCCCAAGCAGCGCAAAAAACTCGCCCTGGTAGATATCGAGCGAAAGCTGATCGACCGCGGTGAAGGTACCGAAGCCCTTGCTCACGCCTTCGATGCGCAGCAGCGGCGGCGCGGTGCGATCGGCCCAAGGCGCAAAGCCGCGTTTCGCGAAACCGCGTTGCGCAAAGTCCTTTGCCGATTCGAGAGCTTGCATCCCTGCCCCAAGCATCCCTGCCCCAAGCATCTTTGCCCCAAGCATCTTTGCCCGCATCCCTGCCCCAAGACAGCGGCGCTTGCCACACCCCAACGCCGCGCGATCCCACGCTACGCTAGAGCATGTTCGGAATACGGCAAACTACGGAGATAAAAGCGCAACGGGCCAATGCGCCGGTCAGCTCACGAATTCGATCGGCGCCGTCGTCACGGTGGGCTCGTCGACAGCGTCCGTCATCAGCTTGCGCGGCTCCGGACCGTAATAGTCGCCCAGTTGCACGTTCGGCCGCGGCTGCAGCGTGATCGCGACCAGGCGATCGTAGAGCGACTTGGCCGACACCGGCTTGGTCAGATATTCGTTGACCCCGAGCCGCACCGCCTCGACGACGCGCCAGCGTTCGCCGTGGCCGGTGAGCATGATGATCGGCACGTCCGGCATCGGGAACACGCCCGGCGAGCGCACGATGCGCACCAGTTCGGGCCCGCTCAACAGCGGCATTTCCCAGTCGAGGATCACCACGTCGGGCGCAACGGTGCGGATCGAGTCGAGCGCGGCGATGCCGTCGGTCGCCTCATAGATGTCCTTGACGCCGCAATTGACCAACAGCGTGCGGACCATCTTGCGCATGTACTGATTGTCGTCGACCACCAGCATGCACAGCGACTGAATGATGGTCTCGATCTCTTCTTCGAATGTTTGGATGACATGGCACTCCGACCGGAAAGTCACGCAATATCAGATCACGGCGGCATTGCGGCTTGGTAAAATTGAAACTTGCAATTCGCCGCGATTCGCGCCGCGGCAGCCATTTGCCGGCAATGGCGCCATGCAACGTGGTGAGCGTTCGGTTAACGCCAGACCTTGATCCAATTCGATTGAATCGGATCAAGGTCCAGATTTTGCATTTGAGCATGATCTTTTCCGAAAACCGGCTTCCACTTTTCGGGGTCATGCTCCCGTCAGGCGCGAGCGGTGGCCTCGACTTGGCTCATGAAACGATCGAGTTCCGCCCGTTGCGCGTCGGAAAACCGCAAGCCGAGCTTGGAACGCCGCCACAGCACGTCGTCGGCGCTCTGCGCCCATTCCTTCTTCATCAAATAGCGCACCTCGGCGGCGGTGAGGTCGGCGCCAAGCCGCGTACCGAGATCGTCGAGGCTTTTCGCCGCGCCGAGCACGCGATCCACCCGCGTGCCGTAAGCCGAGACGAGCCGCCGCGCATGATCGGCGGTGAGAAATTTCCAGGTCTGCTGCGTGCGCTCGATCAGAGTCGCGATACTGTCGTAGAGAAAATCGCCGCCGGGCAGCGGGCTTTGCGCGGTCCACGGCCGCGAGTGCGGGAAGAAATGCGACAGCTTCGTCAAAGCGTCTTCGGCAAGACGCCGATAGGTCGTGACCTTGCCGCCATAGACGGTGAGAAGCGGCGCCTCGCCGTAACGCTCGTCGAGCATCAAGGTATAGTCGCGGCCGATATCTTCCGGCTTGCCGGCGCCATCGTCATAGAGCGAGCGCACGCCGGCATAGGCCCAGACCACGTCGGCTGCGCCGATCTCGGCGCGGAAATATTCGTTGATGATGCCACAGAGATATTCGATCTCCTCGCCGGTCGGGATCACGGTCGACGGATCGCCGGCAAAGGCGCGATCGGTAGTGCCGATCAGCGTGAAGTCGCGCTGGAAGGGAATGGCGAACACGACGCGGCCATCCGCCGCCTGCAAAATATAGGCGCGGTCATGATCGTAAAGTTTGCGCACGACGATATGCGAGCCTTTGTCGAGACGGAGCCGGTGCGCCGGCGCGGTGCGCAGCGCTCGTTCCGCGAACAATTCGCTCCAGGCGCCGGCCGCGTTGACCAGGATCCGCGCCGTCACCACGTCGCGCTGGCCGCGGGCGTTGAGCACCAGCCGCCAGGTGTCGTGGCGCTCGGCCCACACGCAGCGGGTCCGCGTGCGGATCACGGCGCCGCGTTCGGCGGCATCCACGGCGTTGAGCACGACGAGCCGGGCGTCGTCGGCGAAGCAATCGGAATATTCGAAGGCGTGATGAAACCGCGACTTGAGCGGCTGACCGGCTTCGTCGGTCACCAGATCGACTTCGCGCGTGCCGGGCAAAATCTTGCGCCAGCCGATCCAGTCGTAAATGAACAGCCCGATCCGCAGCAGCAGAGCCGAGCGGCGCGCTTCGTTGATCGGCAGCACGAAACGCAGCGGCCGGATCAGATGCGGCGCCGCGCGCAGCAGTACTTCGCGTTCGCGCAGCGCCTCGCGCACCAGGCGAAATTCGTAATGCTCGAGATAACGCAAGCCGCCGTGAATGAGCTTGGACGACGCCGACGACGTGCCGGAGGCGAGATCGTTCTGCTCGATCAAGACGACGCGCAAGCCGCGGCCGGCGGCGTCGCGCGCGATGCCGGTGCCGTTGATGCCGCCGCCGATGACAGCGAGGTCGAAGTCAGCCACTGATTCTCCCCTTGTCCCTAGACTATCAAATCCTCGTGGCCGCCTTGATATCCGTCTTGCCTCGTTCGTCAGGATAAGCGAAGATGCCCGCATGGATTTCCGCGATCGTCATATCGTTGTCACCGGCGGCGCCGGCGCGCTTGGCACCGCCGTCGTCACGGCGTTGATCGAAGCCGGCGCCGTCTGCCACGTGCCCTGCTTCGACGAGGCGGAGGCGAAGCGGTTTCGCCTGCGCGACCACAAACAGGTCGTCGTCACCGTCGCCGGCAATCTCGCCGAAGAAGCGGCCGTTGCCGGCCTCTACAAGGGCATCGCCCCGCTCTGGGCGTCGATCCATATTGCCGGCGGCTTTGCCGCAGGCGCCTTGAAGGACACCAGCCTCGCCACGATCCGCCAGCAGATCGACATGAACCTCGTCAGCTGCATGCTGTGCTGCCGCGCCGCCGTGACGGCCATGGCAAGCGGTGGCGGCCGCATCGTCAATGTCTCGGCCCGCGCCGGCCTGGAATGGCGGAGCGGCGCCGGCATGACCGCCTATACCGCGAGCAAGGCGGCGGTCGCGGCTTTTACCGCGGCGCTTGCCGAGGAAGTCGTCAAGGACGGCATTCTGGTCAATGCGGTCGCGCCGTCGATCATGGACACCCAAGCCAACCGCAACGCCATGCCCAAAGCCGATTACGCGCTATGGCCGAAGGTGGAAGAAGTCGCCGCCACCATCGCCTTCCTCGCCTCGCCCGAGAACCGCGTCACCCGCGGCGCCATCGTGTCGGTTTACGGGAAGTCCGTAATAACCGGGCCACAATCCCGGCGTCGCCAGTTCGAGCAGGTGGCCGTCGGGATCGCGGAAATAGATGCTCTCGCCGCCGCGCGGCCATTTGGTGCGGCCTTCGATCTCGATATCGGTCGCCTGCAGTCTGTTCTCCCAAGCCGCAAGCTCATCGGCGGCGATCGAGAACGCGATGTGCACCGGGCCATGCCCGTCATGCGGCGGGATGGTGCCGCCCGGCAGGCGCACCGTTTCCAGCGAGTGGCCACGCAAGAACAGCAACAGCACGCCGCGGCCATGGACGTCGTAGGAGCATAGCCGCTGATCGCGATAGATGCTGTTCAGGCCGAGAACCTGTTCGTAGAACGGGCACGCGCGCACGAAGTCGTCGACGTAAAGAACGGTTTCAAGAACGCCGAGCAGAGTGGGCATGAGGGCCTGCGATTTGTTCGGCCAACTATCCCGAAACCGGGACGATCTCGCGCGTCGGGGCCGTCACCAGCCGGGTCACGGCGCTTGCCGCGACGATGGTGCGCTGCTGCGCATAGGCCTCGTGATTGCGCTCGATGTAATCGAGATCGTAGAGATAGTTCACCATCAAGCCGTGGGACTGTTTGAGCGCGCGCTCCGACATGTCGGCGAGCCAATCCAGCCGCTCGAGCCGCGCGCCGTTGCCGAGATGGAAGCGCGCCACCGCATCGACCGGCAAGCCGCGGCTGTTGCGCGCGCGCACATAGTACCAGGCGGCGGCGCGGATCAGCGGCTCGCGGATTTTCTCGGCTGTCTCCGGCAAGCGCCACCAGCCTTCGGTATCGAGGCCCGCCAGCACCTCGCGATCGTCGTCGTCGAGCACCTGCGAGGCGGCATTGGCGCGCTCGCGCTTGAGCCAAGAGGCGAAATTCGGCACCGGCGACAGCGTGACGAAGGTGGCGACGCGGGAGACTTCGCGCGACACTTCCTCGACCACCTGCTTGATCAAAAAGTGGCCGAAGGTGACGCCGGCAAGGCCGCGCTGGCAATTGGTGATCGAATAGAACACCGCCGTGGTCGCGCGCTGCGGCTCGACCGGCTCGCGCTTGTCGGACAGGATCGGCGCGATGGCGCCCGGGATTTCCCGCGTCAGCGCCACTTCGACGAAGATCAGCGGCTCGTCGACCAAAGCCGGATGAAAGAACGCGTAGCAGCGGCGGTCGGGCGGATCGATACGGCGGCGCAGATCGTCCCAATCCTGGATTTCGTGCACCGCCTCATAGCGGATGATCTTGTCGAGGATCGCCGCCGAGGTCGACCAGTCGATCCGGCGCAGCACCAGAAAGCCGCGATTGAACCAGGACGAGAACAGATGAACGAAATCGCTGTCGATGATTTTCAGATCGTCGCGATGCGCCATGGCGTCGAGCAGTTGCTCGCGCATATGCACGAGCGCCGCCGTGCCGCCGGGGGCGAGATTGAGGCGGCGAAACAGTTCGAGCCGCCGCGGTTCGCTCACGCGATGCAGTTCGGAGGCGTTTTCGGGGCTCGGCGACGCCCGGTAGGCGGCGATGGCGCGGTCGATGCGCGCCTGGTCGTGGCCGAATGTGGTGGCGAGCGCCTCGAAGAAGCCGATGCGCGGCCCGATCGTGGTGTCGGCATAGCGCGCCAGGATTTCCTGCGCGAGCGCGACGCCGGACGCCTCGCCGCGGCCGGAGAGCAGTTCCTCGCATTGTTCGATGAGGCTTGCCGAGCGTTCATGCGCCGGCTCGCGACGCTCGCGCTTGATCAACGCGCGGCTCCGGTCGGCGATGCTCTGGAGCATCTCGCTGAAGAATGACGTGTTCACAGCTTCATCCCATCCGGCCAGTCAATAGCTAATGATCGAACGCCGCCGTGACAAGCTGGCGAAAGGTATAGAACTGTAGACAAACCTGGACAAACTGGTGTCACTTTGCCACTTAAGCGCCCTCGCGGCAGGCCGCCGTGTCAGGAGTTAAGTTTATGCCGGGTCCGTCAAAACAAGGTCCTTTAGCCGGGGTGCGCGTGGTGGAACTGGCCCGGATCCTGGCCGGGCCGTGGGCCGGCCAGCTTCTCGCCGATCTCGGCGCCGACGTCATCAAAGTCGAGCGCTCAGGCGCCGGCGACGATACCCGAGCCTGGGGCCCGCCCTTCGTGCCGGCGGCCGACGGCGGCAACCTCAGCTCGGCTTATTTTCACAGCGCCAATCGCGGCAAGCGGTCGATCGAGGTCGACTTCGCCAGCACCGAAGGCCAGCGCATCGTCAAGAAGCTCGCGGCGCGTTCCGACGTGCTGATCGAGAACTTTAAGGTCGGCGGCCTCGTCAAATTCGGTCTCGACTATAAGAGCCTTGAGCCGCTCAATCCGCGCCTGGTCTATTGTTCGGTGACCGGCTTCGGCCAGGACGGTCCGGCGGCGCCGCGCGCCGGTTACGATCTCATGGCCCAAGGCATCGGTGGCATGATGGGGCTCACCGGCACCGCCGACGGCGAACCGATGCGGGTCGGCGTTGCGGTGTCCGATATTTTCTCCGGGGTCTATTCCGTCGTGGGCATTCTCGCCGCCCTGCTGCGGCGGGAGAAGACCGGCCACGGCGGTTATGTCGATGCGGCTCTGGTCGATTCCACCGTCGGCGTCTTGTCGTTCCAAGCGCTCAATTATCTCGTCTCCGGCGACATCCCCAAACGCATCGGCAATACCCATCCCAATCTCGTTCCCTATCAGGTGTTTCCGGTCGCCGACGGCCGCGTGATCATCGCGACCGGCAATGACGGCCAATTCATCAAGCTGTGCGGCATTCTCGGCGCGCCGCAATTGGCCGAAGCCGAAGCCTATAAGGACAACAAGGGCCGGCTCGCCCATCGCGCCGAGCTCGTCGGCAAGATTTCGGCGCTGACCATGGGCTTTCAGCGCGACGAACTTTTGCCGAAGCTCGAGGACGCCGGCATTCCGGCGGGCCCGATCAACGATCTCGAAGAGGTTTTCGCCGATCCGCAAGTCGTGCATCGCGGCATGTTGCTCTCGTTGAAAAGCGAGGCGGCCAAAGGCGGAAAAATTCCCGGCATCCGCACGCCGATCATGCTCGACCAGACCCCGATGGCGTCGGACCGCCCGGCGCCGCGGCTGGGCGAACACACCGCCGAGATTTTGCGCGAGATCGGTGAGGGGTAAAACAGAACATCCTCTGCCGTTTTCACGGGGAGAAGAGTGCCGCTTTATCAATGGACCCGGGCGTGAGACGCGCTCGGCTTGACGTAGAGATAGAGACGCCGCGAGGGTTGCGCCGTCTGCTGATCCGTCGTCGGGGGTGCCCATGATCCCCAGATCTGTTCGCCCTCGGCATTATAATAGCGCGGCAACGGGCTCCCATAATGACTCCGGGACTGCGCAAATGCCGGCGCCGAACTCGCGGCAGCGAATGCGGCTACCGCGAACGCCGCCGAAAGAAGGTTCTTGCTGACAATGAACCTCTTCATGGCACATCTCCTCCTCTTCAAGCAGACCGCAGCTTCTTGCCGCGGCGTGGCTTGGGAGATGTGGCCGCCGATGACATTCGAGTATGATGTGAATCAGAAAAAGTCTGTTCATGCGCCGTGAATAATCAAGATCGTCGCCGGCGCATGTTTGCTACTTTTCGAGCCGGCGGGTGTTGCTGCGAACGCGCTTCTGGTAGATGCCGAGGACTTTTTGCGCCGCGCGATGGTGGTCGCCGCCTTCCGCCATCACGGCCGCGGCCGCCGCGTGCGCCTCGGCAAAGGCCGCGATTTTCTCGGAGAACATCCGGCGCGATTCCGCCTCGGCCTTCTTGCCGCCGCCGGCGAGTCGCATCATGCGCATCGCGATGACGCGCTGTGCCTCAAAACCAAGCCGGGCTGTTTCCGATGACAACGCAAACCACGCATTCCACAACTGCATTGGATAGGACATTTACACTTCCAAAACCGCCCGGCTCGTGGCCGCGTTCTCACGTTAAAGGCTATGGGCGCAAATACCTAGCCCATTCGCATAGCTGGCACGAATTGCGCGCTTTACACTTTTAGATTGCGCGTCGTGTCGTCGAACAATTCGTCGACCGAGAAACGGCGCGGGATCATGCCTTGGTTGAAGGCAAAGTCGAGGATGACGTCGAGCGCCTGCCGGTTGGCCTCGACGCCGTAGCGCAACGGGTCGAGCGCGGTGCCGGTCTCCGGCAGCTTCGCCGCCATCTTGCTGTCGTGCAGCAAATGGAAAAGCTCCTTGACGATATCGGGCCGCGCCTGCGCCATCGATTGCCGCACGACGACGAGATGGTTGATCGGCACACCGCCATGCGACAGCGCCCATTTCTTGGCTTCCTCTTCCGGATTGGGGATCAGATATTTAAGCCGCGGATCCGGCATATGGTCGCCGACAATGCCGGCATCGAGCTCGCCGTCGAGCAGCATTTGCGTCAGATTCTTGCCGGGCGCGGCGCGCTCGACATAGAGCGGGTCCTTGAATTCGGCGAGATGCGGATCCTCGAAGGTGACCCATTTCACCTTCTTTTCGTCGATGCCATATTGCTCGCGCAAAATTCCGCGCACCCACACGCCGGTGGTCACCGTATAGGCGCGCACGCCGACGCGCTTGCCTTCGAGATCGGACGGGCTCAGCTGCCCGCGCTCCGGATTATAGGCGATGGTGTGATGCTGGCCGCGGCCGACGATGACGGCCGGCAAGCAGCACGTAAGGCTTGCCATAGGCCTTGGCTTGCAGAAACGTCACGATGGCAAGCTCGCCGATATCGTATTTGGCGTCGCGCACCAGCGATTTGAAAAGCTGGTTGGCGACCTTGACCTCGGCGAAATCGAAGTCGAACAGTTTTGGCTTGAGTTCTTTTTTCTTCAGCGCCGCAGTGTCGGGATAATTACCCAACATCGTGTGCAATACGGGATGGTCATTGCTCATCACTAATCCTCAATCCTTGAGCGCCGGATAAAGCACTTGCGCGGTCTTGGCGAAAATCCAGTCGCGATCATTTTGCGGCAACAGCGCGAGCGTCTTTTGCGCCAGCGCCAGGATTTCCGGCATCGTTCCCTCCGACGACGGATAATTCGAGCCCCAGGACAGCCGCTCGGCGCCGAACTCCGAAACGAGCTTCGGAAAGAAAGTCTCCGGCGTCGCCTTGCCGCTTTTGGCCTGTTCGAAATTGCGCTTGGTCAGTTTCAGATAGACGCTCGGGTAGCGCGCGAGCCCGAACAGGCTTCCCGCCGCGGCATAAGGCGGCCCGTCATCGAGCGTGGGGCGCGCCATGTGATCGAGAATGATGTTCACTTTCGGAAAGCGCTCGATCATCTTTGCGAGCTGCGGAATGCCCGAGGCCGACATCTGCATGCAGATCGAGAGGCCGTGGTCGGCGGCATAAGTCCAGGCCGGGTGGGATTTCGGATCGTCGAGCCATGACGCCTGCTCGCTCATGGTGCTGCCGAAGGTGAAGAGGCGCAAGCCGGTGAGCCCGCGCTCCATCCAGTGGCGCATGCGCACGGTTGCGTCCGGCGCCAAGACGTCGGTCGAGAACACGCCGGTGAAGCGCTTGGGATAGGCCGCGACCGCGTCGGCGACATAGGAATTGTCGTGGCCGTAGCAGGTCGAGGCCTGCACGATCGCGGCCTTCGCCACCCCCGTTGCGTCCATCGCCGCGATCAATTGCTCGAGCGAAACCGGCCGAGTCGCCGACCAGTCCGACTGCTTGCCGCCGAGCGGGTTGCGCGGATAGCGCTTGAGGTCCGACGAGATGATGTGGGGGTGGATGTCGATGACGGTAGACACTGGCATTGGACCTCACGCGGTGCATATCACGCTATCTTGCGCGGGATATCCAATTCCCCGGCCGCCGCGTCAACATAAAACGTAAATAAACAAACGGGCGTTCAAACGGCCTTTCAAACGGGCTTGCCAACAGGCTTGCCACGACGGGCCTGGCGCGGCATGACCAGCGCCAAGAAAGAGCCGGAGCGAGCCGTGGATACCGCGAATACAACTCAAGGTGCAGCCCCGACCCGGCGGACGCCCTTCTACAAGGACATGTCGGTGCAGGTCTTCGCCGGCATGGTTGTCGGCGCGGCGATCGGCCATTTCTGGCCGCAAAGTGCGGAGTTCATGTCCACTTTGGGCGACCTGTTCATCCGCCTGATCGCCATGTTTGTCGGCCTCATCATTTTTTGCGCGGTGGTGCACGGCATCGCCACCGTGAGAGAAGCAAAAAGAGTTGGCCGCGTCGCCATCCGGGCGCTGATCTATTTCGAAGTGGTGACGACTTTCGCGCTCGTCATCGGTCTCGTCACGATCAACCTGCTGGCGCCCGGCAAGGGCGCCCATTTCGATCTGGCGGCGCTGCCGGCGCACGCGCTCGATTCTTACCAGCACACAGCCGAGACGATTTCGGCGGGCGGATTTTTGCTGAGCATCGTGCCGCACACGGCGCTGTCCGCCTTCACCGAAGGCAATGTGCTCCAAGTCGTATTCCTGTCCGTGCTGTTCGCCTTCGGCCTGCTCGCCGTCGGCCCGCGCGGCGAGCCGATGATCGCCATGATCGAGATCACCAAGCTCACGGTGTTCAAGATCATCGGCTATATCATGTGGCTCGCGCCGATCGGCGCCATGGGCGCGATCGCGGCCACCGTCGGCAAGTTCGGCATCGGCTCGCTGGCGACGCTCGGCGCGCTGGTCGGCGAATTCTATCTCACCTGCATTCTGTTCGTCGTCATCGTGCTGCTTGCCGATCGGGTGGTGGAACGGCATCAATCTGTTGTCGCTGATCCGCTATATCCGCACCGAGCTTCTGGTCGTCTTCGGCACCAGCTCTTCGGAATCCGTGTTTCCGCAGCTCGTGCAAAAGCTCACGGCGCTCGGCTGCGATGAATCGATCGTCGGGCTGGTGCTGCCGACCGGCTATGCCTTCAATCACGACGGCACCTGTCTCTATTTCGCCGCCGTGTCGATTTTTCTCGCCCAGGCCACCGGCATCGATCTGTCGCTGACGCAGCAGCTTGGGCTCCTCGGAATCCTGCTGGTGACGTCGAAAGGCGGCGCCGGCGTCGCCGGATCGGCCATCGTCGTTCTGGTGTCGACGCTGGCCGCGACCGGCACCATTCCGGTTGCCGCGGTGGGCCTGATCCTCGGCGTGCATCGGCTGCTGTCGTCGGCCTTCGTCGCCGTCAACATTCTCGGCAATGCGCTTGCGACCATTGTCATCGCGCAATGGGAAGGCGCGGTGGACAAGAAACTCTTGGTGAGCGGGCTGCGCAGCCGGCCGTTGCAGTCTAGCTGGACGGCTGAGGCGGCATCATCGAGGACGCGTCACGCGGCGCGTGCTTACCGAATTGTTTACCCTGCGCTGTCACAATTCATATTATGCAGGCCAGCTATCGCCGGGTGTGTTGCGGCCTGCGGCGCGGGTTTTGCTTGGTATCCCGTGCCAGGCAATCACAAGGAGCACGACATGCCCAATCGCGGCGAACTCGCAATTCCGGCACGGCCCGCCGACTTCGGCGCCAAAGACGCCTGGATGGTGATCGGTTTCTGCGCCATCGGCTGGCTGATGTCGATCAGCCTTGCCGCGTCGCTGCTCGGCATCGGCGCGCTGCCGAAATTCCCACTGGGCTAAGCTTGGGACTAATCCGGACGCGTCACCCGACCGCCTCCTGCCGCGGCGGCGCTTCGCGCGCACCTCGTTCGCTCGCTGCTTGTTCGCTCGATCCTTGCGCCTCAAGCAAGGCGCGTTCGAGCGCCGCGATGTCATAGGGCTTCTGCAGCACATCGAATCCCCGGCGCAGCGCGTCCTGCGCGCTTGAACTGTAGCCCGTGGTCAACAGCACGGCGAGTTCCGGATATTTCCGGCGCACCGCGTCAGCAAGCTCGAGTCCGTTCATGCCGCCCGGCATCAAAATATCCGAGAATACAAGATCGATATCGGCGTCGTGTTCGAGCAGAGCGAGCGCCGATGGCGCGCTGACCGCGTGTCTCACCTGATAACCGAGCTCTTCCAGATAGGCCTTGGCGACCTCGGCGACCTCGGCATTGTCCTCGACCAGAAGCACGGTGCCGGCCGCGGGCGCGGTTCGCGCCGCCTCGTTCGGCTCACGCGGCTGCTGCCGGCGCTTCCCAGGTTCGCGGCAAAAATAATGTGACCGCGGTGCCGCGGCGCGGCGACGTGGTGATGCTGGCGGCGCCGCCCGATTGGCGCGCGAAGCCGTAGACCTGGCTCAAACCGAGCCCGGTCCCCTTGCCGACGTCCTTGGTGGTGAAGAACGGCTCGAACACCCGCGGCAGCACTTCCGGCGCGATGCCGGATCCGGTATCGGCGACCCTGATGGCGACGAATTCTCCGTTCAGCCCCTCTTCCGAAGACTGGCCGCGCATCAGCACCGGTTTCGCCGTGATCGTCAGCGTGCCGCCCGACGGCATGGCGTCGCGCGCATTGAAGGCGAGATTGAGCAAAGCGAGCTCGAATTCGCTCGGATCGACTTTGACATAGCAAGGCCGCCGCGGCACGACGACGCGAATGACGATATCGCCGCGCAGCGAGCGGCTGAGCATGTCCTTGATTTCGGGCAGATGCTCGGAGAGATCGATGACGCTCGGCTGCAGCATCTGCCGCCGCGAGAAGGCGAGCAATTGCCGCGTCAGGCTGCCGCCGCGTTCGGTGGCGTTGGCGATGGTGTCGAGGAGATGCGCTTCGTTGTCGCCGGTGACATGCCGGCGCAGCCGCTGCACCGTGCCGCTGACGATCATGAGAAGATTGTTGAAATCGTGGGCGACGCCGCCGGTCAGTTGGCCGATCGCTTCGAGGCGTTGCGCCTGGCGCAGCGCGTCTTCCGCCATTTCACGCCGCTCGGCCTCTTCGTGCAGCCGCTCGGTGCGCTTGAGCGCGATCCACAACACGCCGAACAACAGCAGCGCCGCAGGCAGCCCGAACATCAGATACGAGCCCACCGCCGAAAGCCATTCGCCCGCGGATCTCGGTGGCCTCGGTGCCGGCCAGCGCATAAACCGGAAAGCCTTCGAGCCTGCGGAAACCCATGCGGCGCGGAATGTTGTCGATCTCGGACTTGACGGTGAACAGGCCCCGTTCCTCGCCTTTGCCGATCGCGAGCTGGAGCCCGCTCTTGCCGCTGAGCTGACGCGTGCGCGTCTTGTCGTAGGGGAAGCGCGCGAGAATGGTGCCGTCGCCGCGCACCAGCGAATAAAAGCTGCCCGGCGTCTGTCCGACCAGCGCATAGAAATTCTCGAAATAATTCGGCCGTAACGCGACCGAGATAATGCCGCGGAACGAACCGTCATCGGAATGGAGCCGGTGCGACAGCACGAAGAAATCATCGCCGGTATTGGACAGGCGCGGCGCGCGCAGGTCGCTCACATAGGTCCCGGCATCGTGGCTTTTTGGGCGACGAAATAATCGCGGTCGGAGAAATCGGCGTCCGGCTTGACCGCCTCGAGCATGCTCGAGGCCAGCGCGTGGCCGTCATTGCCGATGAGCATGATGGTCTGCACCTGCGGCATGACGCCTTTGATGCGGTCGAGGCGGGCATGCAGGCTCGTCTGCGCTGCGCGAATTTGATCGTTCGACATGTCGCGCACGACTTCGTCGACTTCGCCGAAGGTGCGATCCACGGTTTCGAAGACGCGCAGCGCTTGCTGCTGCATGACGTCGATCGAGCGCTCGATGCGCTCATCGGCGGCGGCTTGAATGTCGTGATAGGTGACGAAGGAGGCATAAGTGAACACCGCCGCCGGCAGGACCAGCGACGCGATCATCATCAGCTTGAGGAGGCGAACCGCCGATTGCCGTGCTGTGCTCATCGTTTGCGATCACACCATCCGAGTCATTTGCAGTCTGTCACAATTCCCGGACGCGAACGAGGCGTCGATTTGCCATCCTCGATTGCAAATATGTGACCGCCCCGTGAACGGGAACCCTCGGCTTGTCGCTAACTGCCCGATTTCGCTCGATTCAATTTACCTCAAGTTACAGCCGTCGGCGCCAGCACCTCGATATCGGTGACGACGTCGATGACGGCCGGGCGGTTCGCGGCGAGCGCCTTCGCCAGCGCCGCCGGAAACTCCGCAGCCTTCTCGACGCGAATGCCCAACGCCCCCATATCCTCGGCAAGGCGGGCGAAGTTCATCTTGCGAAAGGTCCACAATTCGCGCGCCTTCGCCGTTTGCTCGCCGCCATAGACGCGGTCGAAGCCGCGTTTCGACTGATTGCCGCCGCCATTATTGTTGACCACGGTCACGGCGTTGATGTTCCAGCGCACCGCCGTCTCGACCTCGCCGATATGGTACCAAAAGCCGGCGTCGCCGGTAAACGTCACGACCGGCCGCTCCGGGCAGGCGCATTTGGCGCCGAGCCCCGCGGGGAACGCCCAGCCGAGATGGCCGGCGCTGCGCATATAGCTCTGCCGCGGCGAGGTGAGATCGTACATGCCGCCCATCCACATGCCGGCGTGTCCGGTATCGACGACGACGATGCCGTTGTCCGGCACGTGTCGCGTCAATTCGTGGCAGAGCCGCTCCGGGCGCACCGGCACGGCGTCCGAATTCAGCGCCGCTTGGTATTTCGCCTGCCACTCGCCGCAGATCTTTTGCGCCTCGGCGATCCAGGCTTTGCGCTTCCCGGCGCTGCCGCGATCGCATTGCGCCAGCATTTTCGCAAGCGTCACTTTGGCATCGCCATTGATGGCCGCCGCGAGCGGATAATTGCGGCCGAGCGCCTCCGGCTCGATATCGATCTGAATCGCTTGAGTGCCGATCTTCGGCACCGCCCAGAAATGCGTGGTCATGCCGCCGGTTTCGGTGCCGATGAAGCAGACCAGATCGGCCAGGTTGACGACGCGGTTGGCGCTTTCGCGAGAATAGCTGCCGACGACGCCGACCGAGAGCGGATGATTGCCGGGGATCGTATCCTTGCCGTTGAGCGAAGTCGCGACCGGGATCTGCAGCGCCTCGGCGAGAGCGACGAGCTCGGCCGCCGCGCCCGAACTGCGCACGCCGCCGCCGGCGACGATCACCGGCCGCGCCGCGTCCTGCAGGATCTGCAGCGCCGCATGGACGCTCGCCGCGTCGGGCTCGGGACGAAACGCCGGCACGCGGGCGAATTGCGGCTCGGTGAGCGGCTCCATGTCCGCCTCCTCGACGTCGATCTGCCCTTCATTGCCGCGGAATTGCAGATGCACCGGGCCCGGGCAGCCGGTCACCGCGGTGCGGAACGCCTGCCGCACCATGTCGGGAAAGCGCGCGACCTCGTCGACGGTGGCGTTGAATTTCGTCACCGGCTCGAATGCCGGCATGTCGTCGATCTCCTGATAGACTTTGCGGAATTTCGTCTTCGGCTCGCGGCCGCCGGTCATGGCGATGACGGGAGAATGCGCGAGCCAGGCGTCGCGCAGACCGGCGGCGAGATTGAGCGCGCCGATGACCTGCGCCATGCAGATGCCGGGTCTGCCCGAGGCGCGCGCATAGCCGTCGGCCATGTAGGCGGCGGCCTTCTCGCCATGCACGTGCAGCCGCTTGATGTCGGTGCGGCGTTCCATCTCGGCGAAAGTCGTGCGCAGCACTGCCGGCACATGAAAGATATGGGTGACGCCGTAGCCCTTGAACATGTCGGCGAGGCATTGCGCCCCGGTCATTTTACGATTGTGCCCGAGCATCATGTGCCGGCGCCCTCCGCTCTCTAAAATTATTATTTGGTGATCAGTCGTTGAACACGGCGACGGCGCGGATCGGCGAGCCGGTGCCTTCGCGCCATTTCAGTGGCAGGCCGATGAACTGGAATTCGCCCTGCCCGAGCAAGGCTTCCAGATTGCACAGGCTCTCCATATGCGTGATGTCGAGCTCGAGGCAGGCTTTGTGCACGAGCGAATTCACTTTGCCTTCCGGCCCCGGGCGCATCGAGTCGATGCCGAAATGCACGATGCCTTGCTTGGCGAGCCATTCCGTCGCTTCGACATTCACGCCGGGATTGTCGGTCGAATAAGCCGGCTTCGGAAACGTGCGCTCGTGGTGGCCGGTGCACAACAGCACGGTGCCTTTCTTCGGGATCGGCACCCCGGCCTTTTTCACCGCAGCTTCGAGATCGGCGGACGTGATTTCCGCGCGCGGCGCGATGTGGCGCAGATCGATGCAGATGCCTTGGACGATGCAGTTCTCCAGCGGATATTTGTCGATCGGCGTTCCTGTTTTGCCGAAGTGGCGCGGTGCGTCGATATGCGTGCCGCCGTGGTCGGGCATCGAGAAGAACATCACGCTGTTGCCCTGGACATTGCCGGACTCGGCGAAGGCCTCGTCGTGCGTCTTCCAGACGCCGTGAATGACCGGCGGCTGTCCCGGATAGGACGGCGTGCGGTGATAAAGCTCCCGGCTCAGATCGACGATACGCATGCTGTTTTCCACCCTCTGCCTTGCACCTTGCCTCCTTGCCGGAGAGGCGCGGCGCGCAGACTATCCTTCGCTCCGATCTTCGACAACGCCATCCGCGCGGGTCGCAAAAAATGCTGCCGTAGGGAGCCGCCATGAAGACCTCGACCGACCGCATCCTGACCACGCATACCGGCAGCCTGCCGCGGCCGAAATCGCTGATCGCGCTCATTCTCGACCGCGAAAAAGGCGCGATCATTCCGCCCGACGTGTTCGAAGCAGCGACCGCGAAAGCGGTCGACGATATCGTCGCGCAGCAAGTCTCAGCCGGCATCGACGTGGTCAATGACGGCGAGATGAGTAAGCCCTCCTACACGACTTATATCCGCCATCGCGTCTCCGGCATCGAGATGGACCCGCGCGCCGCCGACAAGGGCCGCGACATCATGATCGGCCGCGATCTGTTGGCGCATCCGGATTTCGCCCGCGTCGGAGGCTTCGGCAATGTGGCGTTTCCCGGCTGCGTCGGCGAATTGCGCTACAAGGACCATTCCGCGATCGACCGCGACTTCGCGCATCTCAAAGCCGCCGCCGCGAAAGAAAAGCCGACTGATGTGTTCATGACTGCGCCGTCGCCCGGCATCCTGACGCGTTTCATCATCAACCTGCATTACCCGACCGAGGACGCTTACCTCGCGGCGCTCGCCGACATATTGAAGGTCGAATATCGCGCCATCGTCGAGGCCGGCTTCGTGCTGCAGATCGACGCGCCCGATCTCGGCTCGGCGCGCAACAACCAATACCGCCATCTTTCCGACGACGAATTCCGCAGCAAAATCGCCGAGCGCAATATCGCCGTCCTCAATGCCGCGCTTTCGGGCCTGCCCGCCGACCGCATCCGGCTGCATATCTGCTGGGGGAATTATGAGGGGCCGCACACCCACGATCTGCCGGTGACCAAGATCATCGACATCGCGTTCAAGGCGAAGCTGCAGGCGATCAGCATCGAGGCCGCCAATCCGCGCCACGATCACGAATGGGAAGATCTCAAGACGATCAAGATCCCCGACGACAAGATCCTTATTCCAGGCGTGATCGATTCCACGACCAATTTCGTCGAGCATCCAAAACTGGTGGCGCAGCGCATCGGCCGTTACGCCGATCTGGTCGGCCGCGAGCGCGTCATCGCCGGCGTCGATTGCGGCTTCGGCACCGCGGTGCGCGAGGAGCCGATGGTGGCCGACAGCATCGTCTGGGCGAAGCTGCGTGCGCTCAGCGAAGGTGCGGCGATCGCAAGCCAGCGGCTGTGGGGCGCCAAGGCGGCGTGATGGTCTGACACTTCATGATTTACCTTTCTCTTTGCCCCGGCGCAAAGCCGTAGCTCTGCAGAATTTTTTGCGCCGGATCCGATAGAATGAATTTGGCGAATTCATCCGCCGCTGCCGGCGCCCCTGTGATCACGGTGAGGCCGTAGTCGGCTCCAACCGCGAGCTCGGCGGGGAGTCCGACGATCTGCTGATCGGGATACTGCTGCTTGGCTTCGGCCGCCGCTGTGCAATAGGCGAGAAAAATATCGGCGTGCCCTTCCGCAATGTGCCAGCCATACACGGCGCGGCCCGGAGGCGGCGCCGTACTATCGGGACTGGCGGTCAGTTGCCGCGCCTTCTGCGCAAGAACGGCCCGAGCGCCGGCTTTCACAGCCTCGGCCTTGTCAAATACCTCCCAAGCATAATCTCCGGAAGGATCGGCTTTCGGTGTCGACGTGCCGAGTGTCGTCGCCGGATCGAGAAGCCGCGCAAGCAGGCTTGAACTGTCCACTTTGAGTCTCGGGCCTGGCGAGCGCGCACAACTGGTTCCGCGCGAACAAGTAGACAGGACCGCTTCGGTGCGCTTCGCTCAGCGCCTCAGGATGCGCCATATTGGCCGAGGCGAAGACATCGGCATTGGCGCCATTGGCGATCTCGTCCTTGAGCACGCCTGACGGGCCGAATTTTGCCGCAACGTGATGGCCGGTCGCGGCCGTGAAAGCGGCACTCACATCGGTCAATGCTCCGCGCAGGCTTCCCGCGGCATAGAGCCGGACTTCGTCGGCCGCTGCCGCCGATATGGACATGTTCAGGATCACGAATAGTGCATATGACAACCCAAGCCGCATGCGAAGGTCTCCAATTGTGAACCTGGTTGATGTGGGCCCGCAGTTCGATAGCGCTATATTTTCATAGATATAGCGAATTGTCGAAATTACGCCCGAAAAGGCAGCCGCCAAGGCGGCACGATCGGCTCTCTCGGGGACTACGCTTGTCAGATCGGATCCGTGAGGACGGGACCTGCGCCGTCGTCAGGCTTCACCTTGAAGATGTTCGCGCAGCAAAACGCCAAGACCGTTGACCGGCGCGTTGCGCATAATCTTGAGCGCATGCCACAGGCTGACTTGATTCGTCGTCAGCACCGGCTTGCCCAGATCGGACTCGATCCGGTCGATGATGCTGAACGTGGTCCAATTGCCGCAAGCAAGCATGACGGCGTCGGCTTGCGGCCTGTCCACGCGGCGCCCGACATCGTAGGCGGATTGCGGATCGAGAAGACCAATCTCCAAGTTGCGAACCAAGCCCAGCGCCTCCTGCGCCAGAACTTCGAATCCGTTGGCTTCGATGAAGGCGGCAGTCGTCTTATTGACGGCCTCGCTCCAGGGCGCACCGAGCACGATGCGTTTGGCGGAGAGGACGCGCAGCGCTTCGACGAGCGCCGTCGCAGCCGTGGTCGCCGGCTTGCCGCTTGCGGCGCTTATGCGCTTGATCAGTTCCTGGTCATAGCCGATGCCGTTACGCGACGACGGCGCGGTCGCCGCAAGGACGATCACGTCGACATCGGCATCGGCGAGCTTACTGCTCTCGGTTTCGATCTCCTGGACGATCCGCAGCGTGGAGTCCGCTTCGACATTGCTCAGCCGCATCCGCGCGACGTGCAGCGTGACGCCTTTGGGCAAGACGCGGCAGAATTCCGGCTCCTGCACCGAGTTTGACGACGGCAGAAGCAGGCCTATTCGTCGAGTATCCTGCCGCCGCGCCATGGGGGTCGCCATTGGGGCCCCTCCTTGCTGACTGTTACCGCGACAGTTGGAACGAAACGGCAGAACTCGTAGTAACGTCCCCGCGGCTCCTTCTTACGAACCGGCATGATAGCGAGCCAGCGACCGAGCTGAACCCCGCTGTCGAGTGGTCCGAGCGGCGGCGACGCACCGGTAGACTGACATGGCGAGACTGACATGGCGCCAGAGACTGGCTTCGGAGACTGACATGGCGCCAGAGACTGGCTTCGGGAGACTGACATGGCTTATGACATTTCCCTCGCGCATATTACCTTTAATCCGCTGATCGCGCTGGCGGTATTCGGCGCGACCATCGTCACCGATGCGGTCTTTGTCATGTTCACAGCCGCGGTCACCTCACGGCACCGCTTTCGCGCGGCGAACTGGAGCGCGATCTGGTATCTCCTCGCCGCCATTTCGGTGATCAGCTACACGTCGAACGCGATTTATGTGGTGTTTGCCGCAGCGGGCTCGTGGGTCGGCGCTTATGTCTCCATGACCTGGCTCAACCGCGGGCAAGCCGCGGTGTCGCCGGTGCGGCCGGGACCACCATAGAACTGCCTGTCTCCGCCGCGGCGGGGACAGGCGATTTCACTCCGGCTTGAAATTCGTCGCTACGCCGTTGATGCAGTAGCGCAGATGCGTCGGCGGCGGGCCGTCCTCGAAGACATGGCCGAGATGGCTGCCGCAGCGGCTGCAATGCACTTCGGTGCGGGCCATGCCGTAGCTGCGATCGGTCGTGGTCTCGACCGCGCCCGGCACCGGATCGTTGAAGCTCGGCCAGCCGGTGCCGCTTTCGAATTTCTTCTTCGACGAACAGCGGCTGCCCGCAGCCGGCGCAGGAGAACGTGCCGGCGCGCTTTTCGTAATTCAGCGCGCAGCTGCCCGGCCGCTCGGTGCCATGCTCGCGCATGATGTGGAATTGTTCGGGCGTGAGGATCTTGCGCCACTCCGCATCGGTATGGGTGACCGGATATTGCTTGGTGTCGGCTGTGGTGCTCATGACGCGGCCCCGTTTTTGCGGTGTGTGGGAGGACGGCATAAAAGTAAGTCCTTAAAGTAAGTCTAGACGAACAAAGCGCAAGCCGCGCCGCCTTCACTACAGCGTGTGCTCGCGCAATATATCGCTTGCGATCCGGTGCGCCTCGTTGGCGGCGGGGATGCCGCAGTAGAGCGCAAGCAGAAGGAGCACCTCCTGGATTTGCGCGGGCGTGCAGCCGTTTTTCAAGGCGCCCCGGATGTGCACGCCCAATTCCTTCTCGTGTCCGGCGGCCGCCATCATCGCCACCATGACCAGCGACTTGGTCCCGGTCGGCAAGGCCGTCCGGCTCCAGACGTCGCCATAGGCATAGGCATTGATGATGTGCTGCAGCGGCTTGCCGAACTCGCCGAAGGCATTCATGCGCTTGTCCACCGCTTCGCGGCCGAACATTTCGGTGCGCAGCTTCAGGCCGCGATCGTGCTGATCATTCTCGTTCATTGGGCGCTCCAGGCGGGGATCTATTGCTGCGGAATGCCGGCCGCTTCGCGCACCGCATTCCATTTCTTGTATTCGTCTTTCATGAAGGCCCCGAATTCCGCGGGCGTCGAGCCTTTGACCACGACACCGACCGTGACCAGGCGCTGCCGACGTCTTGTCATCGGCAAGGATATCCATCAGCGACCTGTTCAAAGCCGCAACAACAGTGGCCGGCAGGCCGGGCGGGCCGAATACACCATACCAGGTGGTGACGTCGTAGCCGGGAAGCAGGCCGGACTTCGATTGCCGCCGGCATATTCGGCACCGTGGGAAAGCGGTCCTTGCCGGTGACCGCGAGCGCTTTGAGCGCGCCGGACTGCACCTGGCCGATCAGTGCCGAGACGGTGTCGAACATCACGTCGGCATGATGACCCAAGCACCGCGTTGATGGCTTCCGGCGAGCTGCGGAACGGAACATGCAGAAGGTTGACGCCTGCGATCTGATTGAACAATTCGCCGGCGAAATGCTGCGTGGCGGCAAAGCCCGGACTGGCGAAGACAATCTTGCCGGGATCGGCTTTGGCCTCCTCGACGAGCTCTTTGACATTATCGGCCGGAAAATCCGGACGCGTCACGATCAGGAGGCTCGTGCTCGCGACTTGCGCCACCGGCGTCAACGCCGCGGTGTCGTAAGGCATCTCCTTGCGCGTGACCGCGGCGATGATCTGGCCCGCCGTCATGATGCCGAGCGTGTAACCGTCGGGCACGGCTTTCGCGACCAATTCGTTGCCGAGAATGCCGCCGGCGCCCGGCTTGTTCTCGACAATGACCGGCTTGCCGAGCCGGTCCTGCATCGCGTCGGCAAGAATGCGCCCGATAATGTCGGCGCCGCCGCCGGCGCCGAACGAGACGATGATGCGGATAGGCTGCTGCGGCCATTGCTGCGGTGATGCTTGCGCAAGCGCCAGCCACGCGGCTGGCAATCACGCAGCATCGCTGCCAAAGCCCGCATCGGCTTTTTCATGTTTTCCTCCCCGCAGATGGCGGCTCGCTTTTGCGAATGCCCGCCTTATGCGCTTATTTAATCGCCAGCGGATTGGTCGGCGAGCCGACCGCGCCGGTGATCGGGATCGCCGGCGCGACGAACATGAATTCGTAGACGCCGTCGGCGGCGCAATCCTCGGCGAGATCTTTGAGATAGAAAATCTCGCCCATGGTCATGCCCATGATCGGGATGGTGATCCAGTGCCAGGGCTGGTTGATGCCGCCTTCGGTATTGTTCGGCCGCACTTCGCAGCCCCAGGTGTCGCTGGCGAGCGCCGCCAATTCGGTGCGCTTGACGAATTCCAGCGTCTCGAAGGCGAAACCCGGCGCGTCGCCGCCCGGATAGCCGTCCCAATTACCGGCCTTGAGGCAGCGCTCCATCTGCCCGGTGCGTACGACAATGTAATCGCCGCGCTTGAATTCGATCTTCTGTTTCTTGGCGGTGAGGTCGAGATCGTCGCAGGTGATGCCGTAGCCGTCGTCGAGGCACTCCTTGCCGAGCGCGCGTGCCACGTCGAGAAAGACGCCGCGGCCGACCATCTTGTTCTTGGTTTTCTCGATGCCGCATTTGGCGGCGCCGAACGACGACACTTCGCGGCAATCGTAGCCGTTCCACATATTGTCTTCGTAGAAGACGTGGCCAAGCCCGTCCCATTGCGTGCCGCATTGCAGCGGCATCACCACCATGTCGTCGGCGGCGCGGATGCCGCGCTTGTCGAGCACGCCGGAATAGGCGTCGGTGCCGGTGCGCAGCATGGTGTGCAGCGGATTGATGCGGCCGAGCACCGGATAATTGGTCTTGCCGCTTTGCGGGCCGGTATTGTCGAAATTGAGCGCCAGCGAGATGACCTTGCCCTTTTTGACGAGCCGGGCGGCGGCGACGATGTCGTCGGCGCTGCGTATAATTGAGCGTGCCGATCTCGTCGTTCGGGCCCCATTTGCCCCAGTTTTTGTATTTTTCCGCGGCCTGGCGAAGATCGTCACGTGTCACTTTCTTAGGTGCCATTGTCGTCCCTTTGCAGTGGCTTGGAAGGAGTGCTTATTCGGAGATGCCCTGGCCGAATACCAGCTCATGTCCGTCGAGATCGGTTACGACAAAATCGCGCATGCCGTAAGGGTGGTTCACAAGCTCGCGCGTGATGTTGGCGCCGCGCGCGGCGAGGTCGTCGCGCAATGCGTCCACGCCCTTGCAGAAGATGCAGACGATCGACGTGGCGGCGGGCGGCACGTAGGCGTTCAGGTGCACGGACGCATCGCCGAGTTCGAGGCAAACGTATCGCGGCGGATCCTCCCAGCTGAATTTCACCTCGAAGCCGAGCTTGTCGCGATAATAGTCCGACGCCGCCGGCATGTCCTTGACATGGAGCACGGCGGCGAGACCCGTGACCGCAAATGCCGGACCAGTCATTGCATACCCCCCGTCATGCGCCAGTTTGCCGGTTTACTGCGTCGCCGCAGGAAGCGATGATAGCATCGTCGGCAAAACCGGGGAGGACGGAATGAGGGCAATGTTTGCTTGCGCCCGCGCGGCCGTTTCATGCGCAATTCTTATCTGCGCCAGCCTCGTTTGCGCCGCGTCGGCCCGGGCGGCCGGCGCCTATCCCGACCACAAGATCCGCATGATCGTGCCATTTGCCGCCGGCGGCCCAACCGACGTCATCGGACGCATGGTCGCGGAGCGGCTGTCGGCGGAATTCGGCCAGCAGATCTATATCGAGGACTTGCCGGGCGCCGGCGGCAATCTCGGCGTCGAAGCGGCCAAGCGGGCCGATCCCGACGGCTACACGGTTCTCGCCGTCTCGACGGGATTTATCATCAATCCGAGCATGTATTCCAAGATCGGTTATGACCCGATCAAGGATTTTACGCCGATCTCGCTGGTCGCCGCCTCGCCCAATGTGGTGATGGTTCATCCGTCGGTGCCGGCGAAGACTTCAAGGAGCTGATCGAGCTCATCAAGGCCAATCCCGGCAAATACAGCTTCGCCCAGCCGGCGACCGGTTCGACGCCGCATTTGGCCGGCGAGCTGTTCAAGCAGAAATTCAACCTCGACATGGTGATGGTGCCGTTCAACGGCGCGCCGCTCGCCGTCAATTCCACGATGGGCAACCACACGCCCATCGCATTCACCGCGCTGCCGCCGGCCATCGGCAATATCAAGGACGGCAGCGTGCGCGGCATTGCCATCCTCGCCAATGTGCGCGTCCTGGCGCTGCCGGATTTGCCGACAAGTGCCGAAGAGGGCGTGCCGGGCCTCGAAAGCGATACTTTGACCGGCATCGTCATGCCGGCCGGTACGCCGCAAGCCGTCATCGACAAATGGCACGATGCCATCGTGAAAATGGCCGCTGATCCGGAGATCAAGAAGAAGCTCGATACGCTCGGCTTCATCGCCGTGGCCAATACGCCGGCCGAATTCTCAGCGCGCATCAAGAGCGAAGCCGCGCGCTGGGACGCGGTGGTGAAGGCGGCGGGAATTCGCGTCGACTGAAGAAGAAAGCAAATGGGGAAAGACAGGGAGAAGTTCATGCGTGTGCGCGCAAAATTCTTTGGCGCAAAATTCTTGGCGGCACATGCGGCGATATTTGCCGCGATACTGGCGGCGGCAATCGCCTGGGTTGCCGGAGCAAATCCCGCCAGAGCAGCCTATCCGGATCACCCGGTCCGGATCATCGCGCCGTTCGCGGCCGGCGGCCCGAGCGACGTCATCGCGCGGATCGTCGCGCAAAAGCTCAGCGACGCCTTCAAGCAGCAGTTCTATGTCGAGGATCATGTCGGCGCCGGCGGCAATATCGGCATGACGCTTGCCGCGCGTTCGGCGCCCGACGGCTATACGATCCTGGTGGGGAGCTCGAGCTTTGTCGTCAATCCAAGCCTCTACGCCAACAACCCTTACGATCCTTACAAGGACTTTATCCCGATCACAGAGGCCGCCGCCTCGCCGAATATTGTCAGCGTCCACTCGTCGGTTCCGGCCAAGAGCATGAAAGAGCTGATCGCGCTCATTGCTGCCAATCCCGGCAAGTATTCGATCGCCAATTCAGGCCTCGGCACCACGCCGATGCTTGCATCGGAATTGTTCAAGTTGACCTACAAGCTCGACGTCGCGAGCGTGCCGTATAACGGCGGCGAGCCCGCGGTGCAGTCCGTGGTCGGCAATCACACGCCGATCGCCTTTTCCACCACCCCGCCGGCCGCGCCGCAGATTGCCGCCGGCAATATCCGCGGCCTCGCCGTGACGTCCGCAAAGCGTTCCGGCGCGCTGCCCGACGTGCCCACCATGGCGGAAGCAGGCGTGCCGGATCAGGAATTCGGAAACCATGCAAGGCATTTTTGTGCCGGCCGGAACGCCGGCGGATATCGTCGAGCTTCTCCACAACGAGATCGTCAAGGCCATGCAGTCTCCGGACGTGAAGGAGAAATGCGCGACACTCGGCTTCGACGTCGTCGCCAATTCGCAGCCGGACTTTCTGGCCTATATCAAAAAAGAGATCGACAAATGGCACAAGGTCATCGTCGACGCGAAAGATTCCACAAGTTCAGTAAGCCGATAGACATCCTGCAATGCGCATCGTCGATATCCGCGAGACTTCAGTCCGGCTCAATTCGACGCTCGCCAATTCGAGCCTCGACTTCTCGGAAATGACGACGTCGGTGGTGGCCGTCATCACCGACGTCAAACGCGACGGCAGGCCGGTCACCGGTTTCGCGTTCAATTCGACCGGACGCTATGCCTGCGGCGCGCAGATGCGCGCGCGCTTCATTCCGCGCATCCTCAAAGCGCAGCCGCAGGCGCTGCTCGACGCAGCGGGCGATAATTTCGCGCCGGAGAAAATCCTCGCCGTCATGATGCAAAACGAGAAGTCCGGCGGCCACAGCGAGCGCTCGATCGGTATCGGCACGATCGAGGTCGCGGTGTGGGACGCCGTGGCCAAAATCGCAGAGCGGCCGCTGCATCGCGTGCTCGCCGAGCGTTACAATTCCGGCAAAGTCGCCGAAAAGGTTTTTTGCTATGTCGGCGGCGGCTGGTATGCGCCGGGCAAGACCACCAAGGACTTGCAGAACGAGATGAAGGGGCATCTCGATTCCGGCTACACGATGGTGAAGATGAAAGTCGGCGGCCTGCCGCTCAAAGACGATCTCAGCCGCGTCGAAGCGGTCAAGTCTATACTGCCCAAAGGCGGCCAGCTCGCGGTCGATGCCAATTCCAAATTCTTTCGCGACGACGCGCTGGCTTATGCGCGCGGGCTAAAGCCGTTCGGGCTGCGCTGGTTCGAGGAGCCCTGCGATCCGCTCGATTTCGCGCTGCTCGCCGAGCTCGCCGGCGCCTACGACGCGCCGCTCTCGACCGGCGAGAACCTGTATTCGACACAGGACGTGGAAAATCTGGTGCGCTTCGGCGGGCTCAAGCCGGCCCGCCGCGACGTCATCCAGGTCGATCCGCCGCAAGCCTATGGCATCGTGCAATATGCGCGCACGCTCGACATGCTGGCGCGGCATCAATGGCCGCGCGCGCTGATGTTCCCGCATGGCGGCAACCAGATGTCGCTCGCCATCGCCGCAGGCTTCGGCCTCAGCGGCGCGGAATCCTATCCCGGCGTGTTCGGCGATTTCGGCGGCTTCGCCGACGATGCGAAGCTTGAGGACGGCTGCCTGACGCTGTCGGACCGGCCCGGCATCGGCTTCGAGGGCCAGGAGAGGCTTTATCGCATCATGAAAGAGCTTGCGGCATAGATCGGTTGCCCGGGTCTCCCGGAAACGGCGCCTGCTTGAGCAAAGCCGCCGATGTGTGCTGTTGGTCACAGCGCGGGCTCCAGTATGACAATATTGTTACAATAGAATGGCGCGTCCGACGCTGGAGAATGGTGGCCAAAATGCTGGCGGAAATCTTCATCATTCGCCTTGAGGCGATCTTGCGAACAGCGACTGAAGCCAAGCCTGCCGCGACTTTTTCGTGGCGTTTGATCGAACGACATTTTCCGGGTTCAGAGCGGGCCGGGAGGCCAAGCGCGGCCTTGTCGCATCATGAGAAATCTCGCCGCGTGATCGATTTCGCCAGGCGTGGCCGCAGCTCGTAAGCCGCGCTTCAGGCTTACCGGTTCTGGAACGCGCTCCGGATCTGCGTCGTCTTTTGTTCGGTCATGATTTGCCCCCACGCTTGCGCGTTATTGGCCGTTGCAGCCGAGTAGATCACGAGGCCGTCATCCCGAATTTGCCCTGTGGCATTGTTGATCAGACGCTGGCGGCAGACGTCGTCGGCGTAAGGCAGCAGGATCGCCTCTTCTTGGACTTGCGCACGATGCGAAGCTCGGCGCGCCGTTACTGGCCCTTCGCCGGCACGCCATTGGCGGAGGCCGCGGCGCCGATGGCGGGCTTGCCCGAGCCGGTCGCGGATTTGCTCGCGCTGCCCGTCGGCTTCGCAGCGCCGGTTGCAGGCTTGACGACGGGCTTGGCCGGCGTCGCCGTCGGCCGCACATTGCCCCAAGGATCGTTGGAGGTCGGCGCCGCTTGCTGATTTTGCAGCGTCGCTTTGTATTTCTGGTCCAGTTCCAGCTTGTCCATGTAAGCCTTGGCGGCGCGCCGTTCCTCGGCTTCCTGCTTTTCCGTCATGGTATTGACGTTTTCGCCCTGCGCATGTGCAGTGCCGGTGAGCGCCAGCAGCGTCAATGTCGACAGCGCCAAATTCCGCAGAACGCCCATTCTCATGATTTGGTTTTTCATAACGTGACGCCTTCTTTCCGGAACACCCGTCGCTCGCATTCTTGCCGGCAATTGTAGCAAGACTGCGAAGCCGGCGTCATCGTCGAACATGCGGTTTGGGGGATGCGGTTTGGGGGATGCGGATCGCGCCCTACTCGCCCTTAAGCCCCTTGTCCTTGATCACCGTCGCCCAGCGCGAAATCTCCTCGCGCATATAAGCGCCGAATTCGCCGGGCGGGCTCGGCGCCGGCGTGGTTCCGGATTCGTGCAAGCGCTGGCGCAGGCCCGGATCGTTCAGCGCCGCGACCATGGCAGTGTTGAATTTCGCGATGACGGCCGGCGGCGTCCCGGCGGGCGCCAGCACGCCGGCCCAATTGTCGCCAATGACGCCGGCGAAGCCCTGTTCGACGAAGGTCGGCACATCGGGAAGGATATCGGACCGTTCCTTCGACGATGTCGCCAGCGCTTTGAGCGTAGCGGCGCGCACCTGCCCCATCACCGTCGGCACGTCGCCGACCAAGCCGTCGAGATGGGCGGCGAGAATATCGGTGATCGCCGGCGCCGCGCCGCGATAGGGCACCGATTGCAACTGGATGCCGGCTTCGGCCTCGAACAATTGCAGGCTGAGATCCGACATCGCGCCGCGTCCGGTCACGCCGACGGTAACGGCGCCGGGCTTTTTGCGGGCGAGTTCGGCCAACTCGCGCGCCGAATTCACCTTCATTTCGGTGGAGACGACGAGCACCGGCGAATTGATGGCGGCCTTGCCGACCGGCGCGAAATCCTTCAGCGCATCGTAGGACAGATCGCTGCGGAAGGCGGGATTAAGCGCCACCGCGCCGACGGTGGTGAAGAACAGCGTGTAACCGTCGGGATCGGACTGCGCCACATATTGCGCGGCAAGCGCGCCGCTGGCGCCCGGCTTGTTCTCCACCGCGACGACCCCGCCGAGCGTGTCATGCATCTTGTCGGCGATCAGGCGCGCGGTGATATCGGTCGTGCCGCCCGGCGCAAAACCGACGATCAGCCGCACCGGACGCGCCGGGTAGTCCTGGGCCGGCGCCGGGGCCGCGGCAAAAATCGAGAATGCGGCAAACGCGAATGCGGTTACGCATCGCGGCAGTTTCTTGGAAGGCACGACATGCATGGGCGTAAAATCAACGGTAGGATTGTTATGTTCGGCGCACTCCCGCGCCGGCGGGACGCCAGACTTAGCATAAATCCAGCGGAAGAAATCTACCGGGTCCGGAACGTTGTGCTGGAGCATGTGGCCACACAAACGAGTTGTCCGCGCCGTTCAGGTCGGTGTGCACTAATCGCTCCGATTGCAAGGCACTAATCGTTCACGCCGCGTCTTCTCGGCGATCATGCCCTCGCTGATATGAAGTCACCTGCTTAACCGCATCGCAAATGCAGCACCGGTTCAATTCGCGTTGGAATGAAGTCGTGACCGCCAATGTCGCGGTGATAAGCTGAACCTGCTGCCGCCATTTCCACCCCAATCGTTCCTGAATGCAGCTGTCACAGTACATCCGTCCCTGGCGTTGCATTAGGAAGTTGCTGATCTTCTCCGGGGCCGACCTGACTCGCACAGTGTTTTCCATCGTTGGGCGCTACCGCCGGGCGGCGGTTCCAGTTCGCGCGTGCGGCCGACGAACCAGGCTGACAATAAACAAGCAGAACCCCCGACTAACGTCGGGAGTTGAGTACCGATCGGCTGGCTTCGGGGATAGGCAAATGAGCCAGCCGACCAGCGGCTCGTCGTTCAAAATCGCGAACGCTCATTGAGGGCCGGCCACTCGGGCCTGACGCCATCAAACTAGAGGGTGACGCAGGTCTTTTCCGTCTTCATCGCGGCTTCGGCGTCCGTGTGCGACTTATAGGCGGCGCCTACGACCGACATTGTATTGAGCGTAGGCTTGGCCTCGACGATCGAGCACTTCTTCGTTGCCGTATCCTGCACGACATAAAACTCGCCGGCGGCAAAGGCAGGCATCGCGAACGCAACTACGAGAGCGGCAGCAGTGATAAGTTTCATTTTCATTGGTGGCCTCCTCCATGGGGCGCTCTACAACGGGCGGTGCCTTGTTTGGTTCCGTCGCACGCGAGGAAGAGTTGCTCGACTTATCCACCATCATTTTCAGATTGAGCTATTTGATACAGTTTCAGAAAGGTGTCCGGATCAAGGTTGGGCATTACCGGGCGCGTTTTTGGCTCCCAGCTACAGGCGCCCCGAATTTGTTCGCGTATGAAGACCCCAGCCGGGCCCTACCTGCTGGGGTCTTTTTCATGTGGCTCGGCGTCCGACACGCTTCGAGCATTGCGGCTGCTATGATGAAAGTTCGCCTGCGGTGCCAGCAAAACTCGATATTACCGTTTGCCGGCGTCACTTCCGCTTAACTGGAAGCCGCATGCGGCGAGAGCTTTTTCACATAAACAATAGGGGTCGCGCTCGCCACCCTTTGTGAGTTTTATAATTCTAGTGGCAATAATCTCTCTCACGATCCTATTAGGATGGCCAAAGCCCCAAATGAATTCGATTGCGTTGCTGTAGGCATCAGACATGACCTTGATGTCGGCAGGCTCGAATACGGCGTCGCCGAGAAATGGAACGATTGAGATTGTCGCGCTAGTCGCCATCGGATTTATCTCGGAGAGCAAAACGCAACCGTACAGCGCGTGCCGCAGCCGCTTTCGCCGGTCGCAATTTGCAGCTTGCCGCCAATCTGCTTTACCAGCGAACTGACTATTTTCATTCCAAGACCTTTGCTCTGAGCGGGATCGAATCCCGCCGGCAACCCCGTCCCGTCATCCAACACTGACAGCGAATGACCGACAGACGGCGCTGTCTCTAGCCGAACGGTGATGTTGCTCTTAGCGTATTTCGCCGAATTGGTGATGAGCTCGTTGACGATGAAGCCGAGCGGAATAGCGAATACAGTCGGTATTTCAATGCTCGAGCCCTCGACCACGATCGTGCATACCGACTGCCCTTTAAACAGCAGATCCGAAAGGTCTTCGCACAGGTGTTGGAGATATTGCTTGAACTCCACGCTCTCTTGATGGTCGAGAAGATGCAGCGCGCGATGTACCCGGCCGAACGAAGCAACCCGATTGGCCGCGACGGTCAATTGCGCGGCGGCCTCGGGGGTAGCGGTCCGGCTTTGCAATGACAAAAGGCTGACGATGATTTGGAGACTGTTGACCAGCCGATGCTCAAACTCTTGGGTCAGCATCTCTTGCCGCTTCAAGAGGTCGCTCTTCTCACGAAGGCTTACCTCTTCCCGCGCAAGCGCCGCCTGCAATTGGGCAGCCAGCGCATCATAGCCAAACTGTGCACGGCGATCGCGGGAGGCCGCCCGGCCCCAAGGAAACGGAATTGCAAACCTTTGGGTTGAGCCGCTCATCCTTCTTCCTCCACGCTCTCACGAGGTCGAAAAAGCGCTCCTTGGCAGAGATGCTGACCCGGCTCGTAGGCCGAGCCGTCGCCTCTCCGGTAAAACTGCACCGGCAGCGGCGCCGGCACTGTTCCAAATTGCTCACAATTGAACGGAATTAAGGAAGCGGTAACAGATATCTTCCGGCTTCCGGACGCTTTCGAGCCAATTCGATCGGGATTACGCCGAGCCGACAATCACTCCAAGACCGAGCATGCAACTGCATGGGTCGTGCCGACGCCGCTCGCGTAGCTGCGTGAACACAATGATAAGGCCGACGGCAGGTCTCTTTTCCGTATATTCGTCGCCGTGACCAATAGGCGTCTTACTCCCTCAGACCATAATCAGGTCCAATCAGGCGGTGTGCCCGTCGAAGCGGCCGGTCTTGGGAATATTCTTTTCCTGCTGCGGCGTCATTTTCGAAGTATCCGGCCCGCCCGGCACACCTCGCGGCCCGAGCTTGCTGCGCGCTATATCGTCCTCGGTCAGCCGTTCTTCTTCGCGAGTTTCACCCGGCATCGGATGCTCCCATCTCTTCTCTGGCGTGATCTATCTTCTCTCGCGTGATTTTAGCGAGACGCAATTAGCGATGGCGTTTCCGACCGTCGCCGGACCGCTCACGAAATGTTAAACGGCGATCTCACAGTGCGCGGCTGTTCGGCCAGCACGACGCTCAGCAGCGAGCTATGGACTTCGAGATGGCCGTTGTAATCGATAAACCCCGCTTTGCGGAATTTGTTCATGAAATGGCTGACGCGCGAGCGGGTGGTGCCGACCATCTCCGCCAGCGTCTCCTGGTTGATCTTTGCAATGAGCGGCTCCGGGCGGCCTTCCTTGCCGAAATTGGCCAGCAGCAGCAACAGCCGTGCAAGCCGCTTCTCGGTCGAGTTGAAGAGCTGGTCGACCAGGTCTTCCTCGACCCGCGCGGTTCTTGCCAGAACATGCGAGACGAACATTTGCGAAAATGCCGGCTCGTCGCGAAGAACGCGCTGGATCTCCGTCTTGTCCACGCGCATGGTCACGCATTCGGTCATCGTGGTTGCCGTCGACAGGCGCTTCGGCTGTCCGATCAAACACCCTTCACCGACGAATTCGTCGACACCCAGGATAGCGACCACCGCTTCCTTGCCCTCCCTGGATATGACGGTGACTTTGACTTTGCCCTTTTTGATATAGAAAACCGCGTCCGCGAGGTCGCCCTGCGAAAAGATGATATCTTTCTTTCGATGGGCCGCGATGATCCGGCCCTGGGCGGTGGTTTCTAAAAACGCTACCGGATCAAACGATCCCTTGCCGTTCGATACCGCCTTGCCGTTCGATACCGCCTTGCCGTTCGATGTCGCCTTGCCGTTTGAGGTCTTGATTTTTATTCTTCGTCTGCGCATTTCCGTTCCTTGACAGTCGGATGCAGTCACAATCCAAACGACGCACCCGTACATAATAGCTCATTTCGCGCAGATTAGCACCTTGGTTATTCGCACCATTGGCGATGACGAGATCGCAATGTAGGGATCCAGACATAGCCTCGCGTTCCGGCAATTCCCTTTATAGGGGCCGAAAGCTGCGCCAAATTTGGAGCCACAACTGTGCCAAATTGCTCACAATGAAAATGGGTTCGGTGTTCTAATAACCCTCTGACGAGGGACTTTCGATGAATGGAAGCGGCGTCTCAGGTTGAAGCCGCGAGCCGCTGGTTACTCCTATGCGGACTCTCCTCGGCGCCCAACACGTCACGCCGTCAAGGCCAATGGAAGAAAGCAACCGATCAAATGCATGGAGGCCGCAATGGTTTCGCCGCAGTACGAACGTCGAGCCACGCGGGACTTCAATATGCCCGTGATGTGCGCACGCTGTGACGCGCCGATGAGGATCAAGGTGACGACCCCGGTCATCAGTTTCGCGCCGCTTGACGAGGTCGTCTATGCCTGTCCAGCCTGCAAGATGGAAATGAAAGCGGTTACCTAACTCACTTGGACTCGAAATGGCGTATCTCGCGGCAGCTTGAAATGTCGCCACGAGAAAGCGGTCAAATGAGGGAAACGTCCGACCTGTCGACTTTTATATTGGATCGTTTTCCCTTCTTCGCCGCTTTCTTGACTGCCTTTTTCTCCGCCTTCTCAATGATTTTCAATAGCTTCTTTTTTCTGATCATTTGAACGAACTCCTCTTGCGATCAAGTCTTGCAATCTCGTCTTGCGATCACTGGGCCTGGCCAGTCTCGCTCGCACCAATACCGGAGATAACAAAGGGAAAGAGCCCCGAACGTTCGGGGCTTCCGCCGATGTCTCTTGGGAAACCGCACTTCCAACTAGCTAAGGCGGCAGCCCTTGAGTACTGCTTTCAGAATTCCTAGCCGCTACAAACAAACGGCCGATCAGTTAACACCATAGCCAGGGCGTCCAGGTATGATGGCGACTTCGGCATCCGCGGTTGTCAAAATTGCCTCTGTAACTGTCATAAAACGGTCCGTGGCGGCGGCTCGCATATCGGGCTCCATTATGATGCGCCGTTCGCGTGGACGTCGCGCTGGCGCTGCCATCGGCTGAACCCTTGGCCGCGCCGCTCGCGGAGGCGCCTTTGTCCGTCGTCTGCGGTTTGTTGTCGGATTTGGATGCTATCGGCGCCGCTTGCCCGGTTTTATCAGGCACTTTGAGTTGATCGGATTTGAGGGACGGCGCCATCTTCTCCGCAGGGGCATTCTGCTGTGCCGCGGGAACGTCCGACGGCTGATCTGTCTTAATGCCTTGTGCCGAGACAATGGCGGTACCCAGCAGCAATATTGCCGCCGTGGTGGATAATAGTCGTAGAGTTCTCATGGATGTCTCCTCTAGACGCTCCGCAATGATTTGCTTTTGTGGATGTGCGAAGAGACAACATTGGCCCGCCGCGATCGTTCCAAATAGTCAACGACGAACGGCATCTGAGCAAAATTGCTCACTGCAGTTTGCCGCATTCAAAGCGGCGAAGATCGGTTGATGAGCAAGGTCAACTGTCGTGCGGTCCTCAGCGAAACCGGAACAAACGGACCTTGTAGGCGTTTTGTTTCCGGTCCAACGTAAAAGAAAGCTCACCATGTTCGATCTGTGGCGATTTGGTTTCGACGTTCAGGAGGTAATTGCCAGGCGCGTCATTGGTATGATGAAGGGCGAGCTGAGCCAGCGCGAAGTGCGGCTTATGGTCATGGAGAAGCAGAGAGCCTATTCAAACGCGCAGATCGCCGGCGCTTACGCGCCGTTCACTGGTGGCCCAGTTGAGGCCGGCCGCGAAATGATCGGGGTATATCAACGCGCCGTCAGAGCCAATTGCACCAGACTTTCTGGAGCGCGTTGAAATTCGGGATGAAGCCATCAACTGAATTGCCTCTGCGGGTTCTTGCATTGATCGTTGTGATGTTGATGCCATTTATATTTTTGGCCGAACGTAATCTTGCACGACCAGCCAGAGGCCTAGGGTTGGATTTGCAATTGCTCGCGCGAAGGCCATGACGTCTGTGATGAGCGCGCCAGCGACCGTGATCCCGCACCGCAAGGCCGCAATTGTTGTCGCGGGTGGTCAATTTTGAACAGACTCACCCCGGCAATATGCCCAGATTTGGCGCGCCAGCGGGTAAATCAGCGACGGAAATCATGGCAACTCTGAACAAAGACAAGCACAAGGAATACGTCCGCTACGCCGAGCACTGTTTGGGGATGGCGCCTGCAACAACAGATCGGGATGCCGAGGTTATTCAACGCGAAATGGCGGCCGAATGGCTACGGCTGGCGGACGATATTCGGCGCCGTTCACGGCGCGCGCAAATGCAGATGGAGTGATGTAGGCCGCTCGCGTTGGCCGCTTTCGCCCAGAGCGCACTGCGACGGCTTTTGGCCTTTCTCCGCTGCGCCGCCGGATGCGATCAAATCAGCAAGAAGGCAACGTAACGCCTCAACATTTAAATCTCGGCCCCTCATGAATGCGCGCAGTCGTCCTGAAAGATCATCTCCTAGAGTTATTTGCGCGGGTCCGGGGTCGGACGCAAAGCGGGCGACAACAGGCAAAAGGCGAATTTCAGCGCGCGCCAAGTCGCCCTCGTCGGCCCAATCTTGGAGATCAGCAGATCCCAACATGTCTCGCTCGTGTCATCGATGCTGCATGCGATGATATCTTGCCGTGTCGCAACGTAACGATGGCCGAAGGAAAGGGCATCGTGTCGGTCACCAGCGCCGGCCCCAATTGCCTCCCCACCCACCTCGCCATCCGCCCCTGCCACGAATCAGCCTGATGACGAACAGCAGCAACAGCGCGCCAATGGTGGCGTTGATGATCGCCGATATGAGGCCCGAGCCGAGGTGGAGACCGAGCTGAGGTAGCAGCCAACTGCCAATGAAGGCGCCTGCGATTCCGATGAGGAGATCGCCGATGATCCCGAATCCGGTGCCTTGCACGATTTGCCCGGCCAGCCATCCGGCAATGAGACCGACCAGCAATATAATCAGGAGACTGTCACCTGACATTTGCATCTTCGTATCCTCCAGGGTTGGCGAACGGCTGTCGACGAAATTGCGTGCGGATTTTTAAAGCCGCAGGGCACATTTCACGATCGCCGTGCAGCTCTGCGTCGCGAATAGCGAAATCAATAGTAGCGATAATGATGATACCGAGCATATCGGTGATACCGGTAATGATACCGGTAATAATAAATCTGCGTTGCATTGCCGGTGTCAGTGACGACACCTGCCGGTAGTGGTCTGATGGGTGCGGCTTGCGTAATCCCAGACATCACTGTGCAAATGGCCGCCGCGGCGATGAAAATGACGGTTCGATACGACATGGAACTTCCTCTAGCGGTTTGTCAGTCGATGGAAGTTAAGCTCCATGCCAAAGCGATTACTGATCAAAATTGCTCACCGGCTCCTCTCCCCATGACAACAACAAACTGTTCCAAATTGCTCAGAACGAAAACGATTTAGGTGTTCTGATAGTGTCAGAACCTCGGTTCGATGCTTATAGCGAGTCGCTGATCGCTTTTACGAACCCTTGCCGCGCCCAACACATCACGTGGTCAAGACCGTATAACGGAAGGCATCTGATCCAATCCACGGAGGCCGCGATGGTTTCGCCTCAGTATGAACGTCGACAAACGCGCGACTTCGATCTGGCCGTAGTCTGCTTGCGCTGTGACGCTCCCATGAAGATCAAGACGACTACCCCAGTTATCAGTTTCGCACCGCTTGACGAGGTCGTTTACGCCTGTCCGGCCTGCAGAATGGAAACGAAGCAAACCGTTCTGAGGATCGACTCTGAATGATTAGGGTACCTACCCATTTCGAGATCGCGGTGCCGATCCATCGATGAACCGCTCCTGGAACCGCCCTTGGCGCCGCGTGTTTTGTATCGAGTGACGTTCAGCCGGCTCAATCGCGTCCTCTTCGGACATTTGCTTCGGCAAGGTGAGCGAGAGCCGCGTCGCGTAGTCGGCGAGGATCTCGTTCGCCAAGCTTTGCCAGTTCGATAATACAGCGTGCGAGGATTTCGCTCGTCTGCTCCTCCTGCCCACCGAGATGAACGGTAGAAGCGCCAGTGTTCAGGGATTGCCAAGCACCGTCAAAGGCGTCGCTTAGAATTTCAATGACTTCCGGGTCGAATGCTGACGCGTCTGCGCGCGAAGGAAATGGGAGAGTGGTCAAAGGTTGCGCTCCCTGAGACAGGCGGGAGCGTTACCGAACTCTCAGCCGCCGATGCCTCACCAAAGGTCGCTGTCGACGGTGTAGCTCATATGGGCATGGGCCGGCTTGCTCGCCATGCGGGATACGGTGTCCTAAAAAGAATAATCATTTATTTTCAAGCAACTAAACGCGGTGGCCCAGCGTTGTCTGTTTCGGAAGCATCTTCCAAAGATGCAAAAGGACAACATCATGTACACCTTAGCGAAAACCGCCATCGCGCTCGGCTTTGTTGGCGCAATGGCAATTGGAGCAACCGCCCCGGTCCACGCGCAGGGCGTTTATCTCGATGGACGGGGCCTGAACGTTCAGCTCGGCCAGCCCGACCGGGATTACCGGCACGACGGTCGAGGCGATCGGGACCGCCACTACTATGACTATTCTCCCGGATACGGCGAAGGCAACGGCTGCCCGCGGCATTACACGGTGCAGGATGGCGCCTGTAAGCCCTATCGCGGCTACTAATGGGCAATCCCACAAACCGTTAGCAACCGAAGCCGATGAATTCCCGAGGCCGCCTCAGTTGGCGGCCTCTTCGTCATCATCGTCAACCGACCAGGATCGTCATTGGTGGCTTGAGGCAGGGAGCGACGGTAGATGATGTTTACGATTGAGTTCTTCCGCATTCGAAAAGAGGACAATGCGCGCGCCACGCTCGATCGGATTACTCACATGGCGCCTGATCTGGAAAGCGCCAAGGTGAAGGCCAGGTCACTGTTCGAGACGTTGAACATGCCGCAGAATCCCGACGGCCTTCGGATTTTGGACCAAGACGGCCACGAGGTGTTTTCTTGGACGCCAGAAATGGACGATATCTCTGGCTCTTGATCTTGTAATTGTCTCCGCTCGTCCGCATATGTAACTGAGCGGGCAATCCGGTTCAAAGGCCGCGACGCTTGTCCGTAGCTGAAAAGTTCTTATCAATTTCTTTGTTCTTTTCTTCACGCCGCTTTCTTTCGCCCATCGCTAATCCAGCGCCTGTTATCAACGGCCGATAGACGCGCGCCGCTAGCCTTGGTGGTTTCGAAGGTTTCGACGCGCCGCTGCGATCGAACAAGCTGTCTCGGCCGACCGTCAGGTAAGGTTATGGCGATCGAACATGCGCGCGCGCACGCCGTAACAAAGCCGTGGGGCGTTGAAGATCTGCGGCCCTGGAGTAACGCGGGCCATGACGGTCATGCGATCGGTGAAATCTTGTACGAGCGGACCTGTAACGGGGCCCCAATTCCAGCGCTCCTGCTGAAATTACTTTTCACCGGCCAGCCACTTTCGATCCAGGTGCATCCGGACGATGCGTTTGCGCATGCGATGGGTCTGGCAAATGGCAAAACCGAAGCCTGGTACGTTCTGACCGCCGCCCCTGATGCCAAGGTTGCTCTCGGTCTTGCCCGGCGCCTCACACCCTTGCAATTACGCGAAGCCATCGACGACGACTCGATTGCCGATTTGATCGTGTGGCATGCGGTGTCGGCAAACGATGTTATTTTTGTTCCCGGCCGAACGATTTATGCGATTGGCGCCGGCCTCGTCATTGCGGAACTCCAGCAGCGAAGCGACACCACATTCCGCCTGTTCGATCCGGGCAGGCATCGCCAACTCCACATCGAAGACGCCATCCTGGTGGCGGACACCGGGCCGGCTAATTTTGAAATGCATCCGAACCAGCTCACTGCCGAACGGCGGCTGCTTGTTTCCAACCCGCACTTCGTATTTGAGCGCATCGATCTGGCAGCGAATTCCTCCTGGTATCTGGAAGCGGAACGAGAGACTTGGCTTCTCGTTCTCAGCGGCAGCGCCGTCGCCGGATCGTTCGAGGTTGCACTGGGTGATGCGCTCTTTGCGCAACTGGACCGTGTCGAGATCGATGCCGGAACGAGCGGCATGGTGGGCCTCGTGGCGTACACGGGCGGCGGCCCGGTTTCACATTTGTTGCAGCGTCTGACGCGGCCGGGGTCAACCGATGCCGGGCGACCAAGGGGAGTTACCCATGCCAATCTCTCTGACTGAAGCGAAAGCCGGCCCAAGGAATGGGCGCCGGGAGACAATTAAATGAAAGCCCTCCAGCGTATCGCGTTCATCGGCAATTATCTTCCGCGCCGTTGCGGGATCGCTACATTTACCCAGGATCTTCATCGGGCAGTCTCGGCCGCTCGGCCGGATGTCGAGACGTGCGTCGTCGCCATGACGGATGCGGAACAGACCTATGACTATCCACCGGCCGTGCGATTCGAAATTCACGACGAGATAATCGGCGACTACATCCGAGCGGCAGAATTCCTCAATGGCGCGGGATACGATGTTGTGTGTCTTCAACACGAATACGGGATCTTCGGCGGTGAGGCCGGCGGCAATATCCTCGAACTTCTGTCGCGCCTCGAAATGCCGGTTGTCACAACATTACACACGGTGCTCGCCAAACCCACAGCCGCCCAGCATGACGTGATGCGCCGGATCATAGATATTTCGGCGAGAATTATCGTCATGTCGGAAACAGGCCATGAATTCCTCCGCTCTGTTCATGCCGTGCCAACGCGCAAGATTGAGGTCATACCCCACGGCATACCCGATTTCCCGTTTCTCGAACCGCATCATGCCAAGGCGAAATTCGACTTCGCCGGGAAGATGGTCATTCTGACTTTCGGTCTGCTGTCGCCAAATAAAGGCATTGAGACCATGCTCGATGCCATGCCCGAGATCATCAAATCCTGCCCGAACTCCGTCTATGTCATTCTCGGCGCCACTCATCCGAAGCTGATGCAGCAACAGGGCGAGGCCTATCGCGAAAGTCTGATGACGCGGGCGCGCGCACTCGGCATCGAAGATCATGTCGTCTTTTTCAACCAGTTCGTCGATCAAGCCACGTTGCTGGACTTCATTTCAATGTGCGACGTCTATACGACCCCCTATCTCAACGAAGCCCAGATGACATCGGGCACGCTCGCGTACAGTTTCGGATTGGGAAAGGCGGTCGTGTCGACGCCCTATTGGCACGCCAAGGAATTGCTGGGCGACGGCTGCGGCATTCTGGTTCCTTTTGCCGATGCCAAGGCCTTGGGCAGCGAAATCTCCGGTCTTCTGACCAACGATGTCCGCCGCTATTCCATGCGCAAACGCGCATACGCGGCAAGCCGATCGATGACCTGGGTGCAAACGGCAAAGCGCTATCTTACCGTCTTCGAGACTGAGAGCGAGAATGCCCGGCGTGGAATAGCACTCCCCGTCGATGCCGATCGGTTCCGGGCGAAGCGGGCACGCCGTACCGGAGATTCGGGTCGGACATTTCCTTTCGCTCTGCGACAGCACGGGTGTGCTCCAGCACGCCGTCCATTCGGTGCCGGATCGCGCGCACGGCTACTGCGTCGACGACAATGCCCGCGCGTTGCTGTTTTCAAACCTGCTTGCGAATTGCGGCGAAGTGCAATTGGCAGAAACGGTCACGGCGCACTTTGCGGCGTTCATCCAGCATGCCTGGAACCCGGACACCCGCCGGTTTCGAAATTTCATGAGCTACGACCGCAGATGGCTGGAAGAGCAGGGCTCGGAAGACAGTCATGGCAGGACGCTTTGGGCATTGGCCGAATGCGCCCGGAACGATACCGATCCGTCTCGCCGCAGATGGGCCGCGGCATTGTTCAAGACTGCGCTTCCCGTCGTCGAGGAATTCTCGTCGCCGCGCGCCTGGGCGTTCGCGCTTCTGGGCTTAGACGCCTACTGCACGCAAGCCGGCGGCGACGTTCTCGCCAACCATCTCCGCAGGCTGTTGGCCGACAGGTTGATGTCGCTATTCTCGGCGACAGAAACCGATGACTGGGTCTGGTTTGAAGACTTGCTCGCATACGACAATGCGCGGCTTCCCCAGGCGCTGATCCAGACCGGACTGGCGACCCACACCACGCCGTATGTCGAGGTTGGACTCCGATCGCTGCGCTGGCTCAACTCACTTCAGACCGCATCATCGGGATATTTTAGGCCGGTTGGGACCAAGAGCTTCGGCCGGCAGCGCCAGAAACCGGAAGCGTTCGATCAGCAGCCAGTCGAGGCTTCGGCGACAATCTCCGCCTGCCTTGCCGCATCGCGGGCGGATGATGACGCCGATTGGCCGATGGAGGCGCTGCGCGCATTTCAATGGTTTCTGGGTGAAAACGACCTGCAGACGGCGTTGATCGATCCGGAAACGGGCAGTTGCCTGGACGGACTTCATCCGGATCGATGTAATGAGAACAAGGGTGCAGAATTGGTGCTATCGTATCTTCTCAGTCTTGTGGAGATTCGCGGGCTCAAGCGCTCGACCGCGATGGACCGAACAAGACCCGCAACCAGGTTCATGGGCGGCGACGTCAATCGCGCGATGCCGCCTCGAGCAGCCGCAGGGAGCCTCTTTGTCCCAATTCCGATTCGTTAATCGCCAAAGCTTATATCTGCGCCCGGATCCAGCAAGGGTTCTCGTCCGACCGTTCAAACCGGCAACGGAACCGCGAGACCTCAACCCCACCGATAAGATTCGGGCCAATCATATCGTTGGCAGGGTGCTTCGGCTCGATGCCGAAGCTGCCGAGCAACAATTGAGCGACGTGCTCGATAACTTCGAAGGCCGGCACCGGAATTTGATTGATATTTTCGAGACGCGCGCGGCGGATATGGAAGACGCGCTCGAACCGCATGCGCAATTGAACAAAACGCAACGCCGTCTGATCGGCGCGTATTTTCTCAGCGAATATTCATTCGAAGCGTCGGCCTTGTTCAACCCGAGCATCGTCCGGCACCCCGACCAGACCGGCGCGCCGGAAAATGGCTGTCGATTTATCTTGAGTCTGCGTGCCGTCGGCGAGGGACATATTTCGTCGCTGACGTTTCGCTCCGGCAGCATTAGCTGCCGACGGAAGCGTCACAGTCGATCCGACCGCGCGTCTCGCCGCAGTCCCAAGGGTTCGAAAGCGGACGCCAACGCCAAATGGCGACGACATCGAAGTGGTCTTCCGGGACGACGAAGAGCTGAGCGAACGTATCATCTTTCCGATTACCGAGGCTCAGGCCAACGGCATCGAGGACGCCCGATTCGTCGAATTCAACGATAGTGGGCAAAAAACTTTCTACGCGACCTATACCGCGTATAGCGGGAGGGCGATTCGCTCGGAGCTGGTGGAAACGGCGGATTTTCGCTCATTCCGGATGACTCCGCTGCGCGGATCGGCGGCGCGCAATAAGGGAATGGCTCTGTTTCCACGAAAGATCGACGGCCGCTATGCGATGATCGGCCGGCAGGACAACGAGAATCTCTATTTGATCTATTCCGACGATCTTTACACCTGGGACGGCGGTCATCCCATTCTTTCGCCTGAGTATCCTTGGGAATTCGTCCAGATTGGCAATTGCGGCTCACCCGTCGAGCTGGACGACTGCTGGTTGCTGCTGACGCACGGCGTTGGTCCGGTGAGAAAATATTCGATTGGCGCGGTCCTTTTGGACAAAAAGGACCCATCAAAAGTTCTGGCACGCTCGCGCGAGCCGCTGGTTCGCCCCGAGCCTACCGAACGTGAAGGTTACGTGCCCAACGTCGTCTATACATGCGGTGCTATGCGTCACGGCGATCAGATTATCCTGCCGTACGCGATATCCGACACGTACTCCAATTTCGCCACAATAAAGATTGCCGCCCTCATGAAAGCTGTTGCGAACTGACGGCTGGCTCACGGCAGCTGGACGTTGCCGGTACGTTTATGAGTTTAAGCGCTAGCCCGACAGCCGCTCGATCGCAGCGCCGCAGCGGCCGAGCTTCTCTTCGAGCCGCTCGAAGCCGCGGTCGAGATGATAGACGCGGTTGACGATGGTTTCGCCTTCGGCGGCCAGCCCCGCAATGACGAGCGACACCGAGGCGCGCAGGTCGGTCGCCATCACCGGCGCGCCTTTGAGCGCCGCCACGCCCTCGATGGTGGCGCGCTCGCCGTCGAGCTGGATACGGGCGCCGAGCCGCGCCAGTTCTTGCACATGCATGAAGCGGTTTTCGAAAATCGTCTCGGTGATCTGCGAAGTGCCGCGCGCGCGCGTCATCAGCGCCATCAGTTGCGCTTGCAGATCGGTCGGGAATTGCGGAAATGGCGCCGTTGTCACATCGACCGGCGAAATGCCTGAGCCGTTCCGCGCGACGCGAATGCCCTCATTGGTCGCCGACACCGTGGCGCCGGCTTGGGTGAGCACATCAAGCGCGGATTGCAGCAATTCGGGCCGCGCGTTCTGCAAGAGAATATCGCCGCCGGCCATGGCCACCGCCATGGCATAGGTGCCGGCCTCGATGCGGTCCGGCAGCACCGCGTGGCGGGCGCCGCGCAATTTGGCGACGCCATCGACGACGATGCGCGGCGTGCCGGCGCCGGCGATGCGCGCGCCCATTTTGTTGAGGCAATCGGCGACGTCGGTGATTTCAGGCTCCTGCGCCGCGTTCTCGATCACGGTCGTGCCGTTGGCGAGCGCCGCCGCCATAATCGCGGTATGGGTGCCGCCGACGGTGACCTTCGGAAAAACGATCTCGCCGCCTTTCAGACCTTTCGGCGCGCGGGCCACGACATAGCCGCCGTCGATGTCGACTTTGGCGCCGAGTTGTTCGATCGCCATGATGAGAAGATCGACCGGCCGCGTGCCGATGGCGCAGCCGCCGGGCATCGACACCCGCGCTTCCCCCATGCGGGCGACGAGCGGCGCCAGCACCCAGAAGCTCGCTCGCATTTTCGAAACCAGCTCATAGGGCGCGGTGGTGTCGACGATATTAGCCGCCGAAATATGCAGCGTCTGGCCGGTATCCGCCGTTTCGCCGGGCCGCTTGCCGCCGACCGTAATGTCGACGCCGTGATTGCCGAGGATGCGCTGCAGCGCGGCCACGTCGGCAAGGCGGGGCACATTGTCGAGAATGAGCGTCTCGTCGGTGAGGAGAGCTGCGATCATCAAGGGCAGCGTTGCGTTCTTCGCGCCCGAGATCGGGATGGAGCCGTGAAGCGGCCGGCCGCCGACAATGCGAATGCGATCCAACATGTTGACCCCCGGCCCGCGCTGCGCCGACCCGTAAAATGTCCTAAAGGTTGCCGTCGGCACCGATTGGACCAGAACCCAGCCCCAGCATCCAGTCCCTACTCGCGTACCTGATTGCGGCGGAACTCGGGAGAAGCGCCCGATTTGGCCTGTGGCGGCGGAGAATTCGGGTCGGTTTCGTTACTCGTTTCCTGCCTTCCGCCTTGGCCAGTTTCTTGCCCAGTTTCTTGCCCAGTTTCTTGCCCAGTTTCTTCTTTTTTTCCTTTCCTGCCCGTTTCCTGCCCGGTTTCCTGTTCTGGCGTGCGCTCGCGGACGAGCTCCCGTTCCAGTTCGCGCTTTCTGGCTTGCGCCTTGCGGCGTTTGAGGTTTTCGCGAAGCGCCGCCGACAGCCGCGCGCTGCGCGCCGCCCATTTTTGCGTTTTGCCGGCCTTGGCCATGGACAGGGTCAAAGCACGCGGCCGGGCGAGCCGCAACCCGGAGCGCGTCATGCCCGCAGTGGAGGTAACCGCGCTTGCGCTTAACCCCCACCCTGTGGCAAGGATCGCCGCGCTTTCACGCAAAGTGCTTTTCGTACAAGCGTAATGTCCGACCGCGAGGCCGGCCGCAGGGCCGGCGACACCCGTTTCGGGCCGCTGCCGTAGCTCAGTGGTAGAGCACTCCCTTGGTAAGGGAGAGGTCCACAGTTCAATCCTGTGCGGCAGCACCATTACGGATGCGTCTGTCCTTCAGCTCTGCTTGATGCACATCAATGTCTTGCTCCGAACTTGTGAGACCTTTGCAGTCGCTAGCACTTCGATATTCCCCACGCGCCACTGATCGTATTGAATATTGCGCAGTTTCAGCCGGCGGTGAGGTCGGGGCGGCGCATGCATCCATTCGCTTGCGATGCATCCGGGCAGAACGGGCCGAGGAATGACCACAAAAAGGAGCCAGCCTGCGCCGGCTTTGATGCTGCGGGTCGAGAGCGCGTTTGCCGCTCATGGCTATAGCGAATTGACCATGCGGGGCCTGGCCAAGGCCTGTGATTTCTCGACGCGGGCGCTGTATTTCTATTTCAGCAACAAGGAGGAAGCGTTTCGCGCGGCGGTGCGGTTTCGCAACGATCTGGCGCTCGGCACGGGCTTTGCGGCCGGACGCGAGCAGTGGGCCGCAGGCGGCGACGCGCTCGATATCCTGGCCGCCGTCATCAACATCCGCTACGGCGACACCCGTCGCATCGCCAATGCCTCGCCGCACCTCGTCGAGCTCAATGCCGAGGTGTTCAAGCGCTGCAACGACATCGTCACCGAGGTCGCGCTTTTCTTCGAAGCGGAGCTCGGCAAGCTGATCGTCGAGCTTCAAGACGCCGGTCTCTTGCGGCTCGGCGCCGACGTTACCCCGGACCGGGCGGCGCGGGCGCTGGCCAATGGCGCGCGCGGCGTCAACCAGCGCCTGCCGCCGGTCGCTCCGAAAGACCTGGCGCGCAATTATCGCGAAATGTGCAGTTTTGTTCTTTACGGCTGCGCCGAAATTCCAACGAAAGGCCGGCGCAAGGCGCGCAAGGCCTCGGCCCAAGACGACAAAAAAGAAACCAAACAGGACAACAAACAAGCAGCCAAGCCGGAAACCAAGCGAGGGCGCTCATGACCGCGGTGACAGTGGCCAGCCCCCGCGCGGCGACAGAGGTCAAGCCGCTATCGGTTGCCGAACGGCTCGACGGCCTGCCGCTGACGCGGCTTCATATTGCGATATTCGCGCTGTGCACGTTCGGCCTCGCCGCCGATATCGGAGAAGTGGCGCTGAGCAATACATTCTCGGCGATCTTTCTCGCGGCGCCTTACAGCGCGTCGCGCGGCGACGTCTCTCTGCTGCTCGCCGCCGTCTTTGCCGGCGGCGCGGCCGGCGCGCCGGTTTTCGGCTGGTGGGCGGATCGATTCGGCCGCCGCGCGACGCTGCAGACGGCGCTCGCGGTTCTGTTCGTGAGTTCGCTCGCCGTCGCCTCGAGCGCGAATATCTTCTGGATGACGATATTTCGCTTCGGGTCCGGCCTTGCGCTCGGCGCCTATCCGCCTTTGACCGCGGCCTATCTCGCCGACCTCTTGCCGCCGTTGCGGCGCGGTTTCCTGATGATGCTGTGTGCGGCGCTCGCCTTTCTCGGCGCGCCGGCGATGATCTTTCTCATCCGCTGGCTCACGCCGCTTGAGCCGCTCGCCGTCGAAGGCTGGCGCTGGGCGCTGATTGCCGGCGCCGGCATTGCCGCCGCAACCGCCTGCTTGTTCTATCTTGTTCCAGAATTGCCGCGCTGGCTCGCAGCCCTTGGCCGGACCGACGAAGCCGAACGCTCATGCCGGCGTCTCGAAGCGGCTGCCGGGCTCGCCAATTCGCCGTTTGCGCCAACGCAGCCGGCAGCCGGCGCGGCGCTTGATCCGATCAAAACCGATCAGGTCAAAGTCGGGCAAGTGAAAATTGGGTTCGCCGCGATCGCCGAGACGCCACGTCATGTCCGGCGCGTGCTCCTTCTCGGCGCGCTTTACGCGCTCGGGCCTTGGGCGACCATCGGTTTCCCGCTGCTCAGTGCAGCCGTCATGGTGCAAAAGGGCTTTCGCATCGGCGACTTGCTGTTGTTCGCAGGCATCTCGATGTTCGGTCCGACGGTCGGGATCGGCATCGGGGCTTTCTTTGTCGACGGCATCGAGCGCCGACTCGCTTTGACGCTCTGCGCCGTGGCGATGATCGCGATCGGCCTCGGCTTCGCCGCGGATCAGGCGCTCACCCCGCTGATCGTTCTCGGGATCGGTTTCAATCTGGCGAGCGCCGTCTACAGCACCGTTCTCTTGCTCTATGGCGCCGAACTGTTCCCGACCAGACTACGCGCCTTCGCGACATCCGCCAGTTGGGGCGTCGGCCGCGTCGTCTCTGCGCTGGTGCCGCTTGTCTTGCTGCCGCTCCTCGGCGCGCAAGGCGTGACCGCGATGTTCGGCCTCATCGCGGCAGCGCTGTTGACCAGCATTGTTCTCATTCTGCTCGCCGGACCGCCCGGACTGGCAAAGCAGCCGGTCGAATAGCGGATCTTCGCTACCCCAATACCGATCGCCTCGCGGCCAACCTTCCTAACTGCAGGGCAAACAACAGAAATTTCGCGACGCCGGGGAATTAGCTTTATCCCGAACGAATTGAGCCGAAGGTCGAAAATTCATGGCGGCGGATCGCGCCGTCTGCTAGCTTCACATAACCACAAAAAATGTGAAGTTCACTAGAATTCATACGATGCCTCCCGCGCGCGCCAAGCCCATCAAATCTGCCGACACGAATCCTGGAAGAATGAGCGAACCATCTCGCGAGGCCGGAGCCTCGCCGGGTGACTTGCGCGCGCGCGGCGTCGAGCGATACCGGGCCGGCGCCTATGCCGAGGCGGAGGCGATATTCGCCCGCGCTCCGTGCCGCCCAAGAGAAGGCACAAGAGGAAGCGCAAGGGACGGCCGACGAGAGTGATCCCGCAACATTGCGGATGCTGGGACTTGCTCGCTTTCGGCTGGGCAAACTCGAGCCGGCGCTGGCGTTACTGGAAGCAGCGCTTAAGGCGGCGCCCGCCGATCCTGAGACTCAGTTGCATTATGGGCTGGTCCTGCATGCGGCCGGTCGGCATGCGGAGGCCGCGGCGCAATTCCGATCGAGCGCGAAGCTCTTGCCGCTCGATCCGGCGCCATACCTGAACCTGTCTGCCGCGCTGCTGGCGCTGGGAGATGCAGCCGGAGCGGTCAGGGCCGCTAAGCACGCACGCCGGCGCGACGCAAACTTACCGCAAGTGCACTACATGCTCGGCCTTGCCGCGATGGCGGCCGACCGCCTTGACGATGCGATCCGTGCTTTCGCGGCGGCGTTGCGGCTTGATCCCAAGCTCGCCGATGCCCTCGTCAATATCGGCGTCATTTGCTATCGGCGGAACGATATCGAAGGCGCCAAGACCGCGATGCGCGGCGCGCTCGCCGTCGCGCCGGGTCATGTCGGCGCTGCCAGCAATCTCGGCGCCTTCTTGCGGCTGACCGGACAGACTGAGGCAAGCGAAAAGCTACTCAACGACGTGCTCGAACAGAACCCCGATGCCGCCGAGGTTCGGGTCAACCAGGCGGCAGCGCTGCTGTCGGAAGAACGGCCGCGGGAGGCTCTGGAACTGCTCGACGCGAAACCCGTTCCGGCCGATCCGCGTCTTGCGCAACATTGGCAGATGCAGCGCTCGCTTGCTCTGTTGCAGGTTGGCCGGGCAGCCGAGGCGAGCCAGCTCATCACCGCGACCGGCGGCGTGCCGCCGGAGATGGAGCCGCTGATGCTGTGGCGGCGCGCCCTCCTGGCGCTCGCTGCGAACGACCAAGTCGCTGCTCGGACGCACGCACTCGCGATGGAGCGGGCCCTGACGACGGATCGCCTTGTTCCCGAGCACCGGATCATGGCGCATTTCGATCTCGCGCGCTTCTGGAGCGCACAGCGTGAGGCCGATCGCACCTTCACCCATTGGACCGCCGCGCACCGTCAACTCAGCCGCTTCCAGCCGTTTTCGCGCGAGCGTCACCGCGCCTTCGTCGACGCAATGATCGCAGCCTTCGATCGCGCACGGCTGCATGACGGGCCGCGCGCGCAAGACCGCGATGCGGCGCCGGTCTTCATCGTCGGCATGCCGCGCTCAGGGACGACCTTGGCGGAGCAGATCATCGCCGCGCATCCACAATGTCACGGCGCCGGCGAGCGTGGGGCGCTCTCTCAGGCATTCGACGCGCTCGGCGGCACGACGCCGGAAGGTGTCGCGCGGATCGCTGCGCTCGACGCTTCTACGCTCGACGCCGCCGCGCAGCGTTATCTCGGCGAGCTGCACGCGCTCGCGCCGGACAAGACGCGGATCGTCGACAAGATGCCGGGCAATTTCAATTATCTCGGTCTCGCCGCGCTTATGCTGCCCGGCGCGCGCATCATCCATTGCGTGCGCGACCCGCGCGACATCGGGCTGTCGATCTTCAGCTTCCGCTTCTACGGCTATCATCCTTACGCGCACGATCTCGGCGATCTCGGCTGGTACATCGCCGAGCACGACCGCCTGATGGCGCATTGGCGCGATACGCTGCCCAATCCGATCCTGACGCTCCCGCTCAAAGATTGGGTCGAGGATTTCGACGGCACGCTGCGCCGGGTCCTCGACTTCATCGATCTGCCCTACGACCCCGCCTGCGAGCGCTTCTACGAAAGCACGTCCCGGGTGCAGACGGTCAGCCGATCGCAGGTCAAGCAACCCATCAACGCGCGCGGGCTCGGACGGTGGCGACGCTACGCCGCGCAATTACAGCCATTGATCGACGCCCTAACCGAAAACGGCGTCGTCTTGTCATAGGAGATCGTCTTGGCAAAGCGGGTGATGATCAACGACGGGGCCGAGTGGCTTGTCGCGGACGGGGAAACCGATACCGGCACTGTGGGCGCGGGCGGCATCCTTGACGTTGGCGCGGGCGGCAGCGCGGTCGATTTCACTGTCGCCGGCGGTGAAACCATCCACGCGGGCGGCAGCGATGACAGCGCGCTGATTGCTAATAGCGGCGTGCAGACCATCCAGTCGGGTGGCATTGCCAGTGACACGACGGTCGGCACCGGCGGGACGGAGATCGTCCAGTCCGGCGGCGTCGCCAGCAATACGGTGATTTCCGGCGGCGTGCTCGACGTCCAATACGGCGGCACGTTGTCGGGTACGCTCACCTTCACGGGTGCCGGCACCTTGCAGATCGACGGCACCGCGATGCCGACGGTGACGATCGCGGGCTTCGTCAGCCCGAACCAGACCATCGACCTCACCGGGCTTTCGTATTCGGCGAGCGGGAGCGCGGCGTTGACCGCCAACAACGTGCTCAATGTCACCGAGGGCAGCCAGACTGTGAGCCTGCAGCTCGACCCGGCGCAAAATTACGCCGGGCATAGCTTCACGCTCGGGAGCGACGGGCACGGCGGCACGGCGGTCGTCGATCCGGTGGTGGGGCTGAACACCTGGGATGTCAGCACCGAAGGTGGCGCCAACAGTGGCGACTCGGCGCTCAACGGCGTCATCCAAGCCATCGATGTCGGCGGCGGCAATTTCGGAACGAACGTCCATTACACGATCAATCTGACCCAGGACATCAATCTGACGCAGGACCTCTTTGCGATCAATCTGGGAAGCGGCTCGACGCTGACGATCAACGGCAATGGCTACACGATCGACGGCATGGGCAATCAGCGCGGGATTTTTGTCTACCAGGGCAACGTCACCCTCGAAAACCTGGCGATCACCAATGCGGTCGCCAAAGGCGGGAACGCCGCAACTCACGGCGGTGGTGGCGGCGGCGGCGCCGGGCTCGGCGGCGGTCTGTTTATCGCCGGCAGCAGCGGCGGGCGAGCGGGCGCGAGTGTGACGCTCTACAACGTCACCTTCAGTAACGACCGGGCGATCGGCGGTAACGGCGGCGGCACGGCCGGCGGCAATCAGTCGGGCGGCGGCGGAGGCGGCGGCGGTCTTGGCGGCAATGGCGGGTTTGGTGAAGGCGGCGGTGGCGGCATCGGCGTCGGCGCCACCGGCGGCGAGGATCATGCCGTAACCATCGGCGGAACCTCGCTGGGGATCGGTCCCAATGGCGCAATGGGCATCATCCCCGGCGCGGCCGGCGGCGGCAACGGCGACGGCGGTTCCGGCGGCGCCTGGGGGGGCGGCGGCGGCTATGGCGGCATTGGTGACGGTGGCGGTGGCGGTGGCGGCGTTGGTGGCGGTGGCGGCAGCGGCGGCAGAAATGGCGCCGGCGGCGGCGGCGGCTTTGGTGGCGGCGGTGGCGGCGGTATCGGTGGCACGACCAACGGTCACGGCGGAGCAGGCGGTTTCGGTGGTGGTGGCGGTGGCGGCGGGCAATTTAAGACCGGCGGCGCCGGCGGCTTTGGTGGCGGCGGCGGCGCTGGAGGAAACAACGGCGCCGGCGGCAACGGCAACTTTGGCTCCGGCCGCGGCGGCAATGACGGTGGCGGCGGGCTCGGCGCCGGCGGTGATATCTTCATTCAGCAGGGTGGCTCGCTGACGATCGAAGGAGGGAGCCTCGGGGCCGGCGGCGTCACAGCAGGTTCGCGGGGCAGAGCTCCGCAAGGCGCGGCGACTGGCGGAGACGGCTCGGCCTTCGGCAATGGGCTCTTCATCCAGGGAAACCAGAGCGTCACTCTGAGCCCGACCTCGGGGCAGACGCTGACAATCAACGGCGTCATCGCCGATCAGAACGGCTCCATCAGCGCCTATTCAGAGAAAGGCACGCTCGTCATCGACGGTGCCGGCGACGTCTATTTGGCGGCGGCGGCAAATACCTATCAGGGCGGGACAGTCGTCGAGCAAGGCGCGCTCGATATCAATGTCGGCGCGGCTCTCGGCGGCGGGACGGTGACGCTCGAAGCCGGAACGTGGCTCGGCGTCCACACGAGCACAACGGTCACCAACGCGATCGCGATCAACGGTGCTGTGAACTTCTGGGCTGGCGCGAGCGAAACGGTCAGCTACACCAACACGATCAGCGGAGCTGGCGAGCTGGTCATTACCGGCGGCGGCACGATGGTGCTTACGCGCGCCAACTCCTACCAATGGGGGACACATGTCGAGCAGGGCGCGCTGTCGATCAATTCAGGCGCCGCGCTCGGCAGCGGGACGCTGACGCTTGATGGCGGAACGATCCTCGACGTGACGTCGAGCACGACGATCTCGAACACCATCACCGGCTCCGGCGAGATCATCATCAGCGGCGGCAGCACGGTCGCGCTCGACGCCGCCAGCTCATTCAGCGGCGCCATCGTGTTCGGCCCGGGCGCCGACACGCTGAAGATCGACGGCACGACGATGCCGGGCAACGAGATCGTGGATTTCGCGCCGGGCGACGATTTCATCGACCTCGCCAACATCGCCTTTGCGGCCGGCGCACTATCGCGGTTGCGTCCGGCAACGTGCTGCAAATCGTCGAAGGCGGCCACACCTATGATCTGCAGCTCGACCATTCATACACAGGCGTCACCTTCAAGCTCTCCAGCGACGGCCAAGGCGGCACGCTGATCACTGCGTCCAACCTGCTGACCGACGGCAATTTCGACCAGATAAATCTCGCGAGCGGCCAGCCCGGCGTCACCATCGAGCCGACCAAGGGCAATTATACCAACGCGCCGGCGCCAGGCTGGTCGGGCACCAATACCGGCCCTCAATACTTTACGCCGCAGGCCACGCCGGCCTTCCAGCAAGCCGAGTATTTGAACAACCCCGGCGGCACGCTCTCTCAGACCTTCACGACCAGCGCCAACCCGGGCAGCGGCTATGAGTTCGTCGTCTCGCTCAATCTGGGCAGCCGCCTCGATACGCCGACACCTTCAGGCACGGCGACCGTGATCCTGTCGGCCGGGGGCGTCGAGATCGGCGAGGCGACGTACAATGCGGGCGCGGTCGGCGCGTCGCAACAGCTGACATTCTACACTGGAAACATCGACCCGCTCAGTCTTGCAAACCAGAACATCACGCTGTCGATCAGCAACGGGACAAACACACAGCTCGTGGTCGGTGACGCCATTGTCGAGGCGGTCAGCAACCTGTTGGTTGACGGCAATTTCAACGACGTCAACCTGGCGAGCGGCGCACCCGGCGTCACCACCGATCCGACGCGAGGCAATTTTACGGGCACGCCCGCGGGCTGGTCGGGCAGCAATACCGGCGCTCAGGCATTCACGTCCTTTGCCTCGAATTTCTTCGGCGGCCAGGTGGCCGAGTGGGTGAATGGCGGCGGCACGCTCTCCCAGAGCTTCACGGCGCCCAACGTCACGAGCGGACCTAACCTGCTGATGGTCTCGCTGGACGTCGGCACCCGCAACGATGAGGCGCCGAGCTCCGGCCCGGTGACGATCACGGCGACCGTGAATGGCGTCATCGATCGGTCAGACCACATACAACGTCACCACATCGACAACCGCCCGGGTCCGGGACGGTCCTGCAATTCACGACACAGGACCTCAATGCGCTGGGAGACGGCGGCAAGCAGGTGACGCTGACGATCACGAACGGCACGCAGGAACAAATCATCGTCGGCAATGCCAGTGTCATCCCGGCGCTGAGCTTCGACGTCGCGTCCGGGCACACCGTCACGGACACGACCCAGATCACCGACCCCGGCATTGTCCTGTGGGGCGGCGGCACGCTCGTTCTCGACAACGCCGCGAATTCCTATTCCGGCGGCTCGATTATCGAGGGTGGCAGCACGCTTGAAATCGGCACGGCGAGCGCAGCCGGCTGCGGCGGCGATCAGTTTCTCCGGCACCGGCAACACGCTGAAGATCGACGGCACGACGATGCCGTCGAACACGATCTTCATGACGCCGGGCAACACCATCGACCTTGCCGGCATTGCCTACGACAGCACGGGCAGCGCCAATCTCGTCGGCAACGAGCTGCAAGTCACCGAAAACGGCCAGACCTACGATTTCACCTTTTCCGGCATTCCCAACAACGAGTATTTCCATCTGGGGACCGACAATTCGGGTCTGTTTGGCAGTCTTGGTGGCACCGACATCACTGAGAGCAGTGTGGCTTGCTATGGCCGCGGCACGCTGATCGCGACCGCAGCAAGGCGACGTGCCGGTCGAGACGCTCGAGATCGGCGACAAGGTCATCACCGCGTCAGGCGCGGCGCGGCCGATCAAGTGGATCGGGCGGCGCAGCTATGCGCGGCCGCTTCATCATGGGGCGCAAGGACATCCTGCCGATCTGCATCAAGGCCGGCGCGCTCGACGACAATGTGCCCAAGCGCGACCTTTGGATCTCGCCGCACCACGCCATGTACTTCGAAGATCGCGGCGGCGTGCTGATCGAGGCCAAGGACCTCGTCAACGGCGTCTCGATCGTGCAGGCCGAAGAGCGTCGACAAGGTCGAGTATTTCCACATCGAGCTCGACACCCACGACGTGATCGTCGCCGAAGGCGCGCTGTCGGAGACTTTCCTCGACGACGACAGCCGCGGCATGTTCCACAACGCGCATGAATACGACACGCTCTATGCCGACACGCCGCGCGACACCGGCGCATTATTGCGCGCCGCGCTGCGAAGAGGGCTACGAGCTCGAAAGCTGTGCGCCGTGCTATCGCGCTGCGCGCGGGGCTCGCGCAGCCGGCGAGCGCCGGCGCACTGCGCGGCTATGTCGATGCGATCAGCCGCGACGCTATCGTCAAAGGCTGGGCGCAGAATGCGGATCATCCGGAAGCGCCGGTCTGCCTCGACATCTATGTGGGCGGCCGGCTCATCGGGCAGACGCTTGCCAACCGCTATCGCGAGGACCTCGCGCAAGGCGGGCCTCGGCAGCGGCCGGCATGGCTTTGTGTTCCGCGCCACCGGCGGGGGTCACGCTTGCGCTCGGCACGGTCGAGGTGCGCCGCGGTCGCGCGCAGTCAAACGCTCGAATATTCAAAAGGACCGGGTCCCGCCTCTACTGAGCGTCATCCAACAATTGAAACCCAGCAGCGACAACGGGGAATGCATGAAGCTTTTGGTTAGCCTGTTAACGGCCGGAATAATCGCGTGCTCGTCCGCCACCGCGTTCGCGAGCGATATCGATCTCTCCACCTTGACCTGCAGCAAGTTTCAGCACTCCGACGACGAGACGATCAAGCTCATCCTGACCTGGCTTGACGGCTACTACAAAGATCAGGACGATCCGCCGGTGATCGAGACCGATCAATTTGTCGATAACGCCAAGAAGCTCGGCGAATACTGCGCCGCGCATCCGGACGTCGGGCTCATCACCGCCGCCGACAAGCTGTTCGCGTCCGACGACAAATAGTCCGGTCGCTTCAATCCGAAGCGATGACGCGCCGCCGCTTCACGCGGCAGCGCTTTTCACACCGCGACTTTCTTGAGAAAGCCTTCGATCTCGGCGCGCAATTTGCCGACCGAGGTATCGACCGAATTCGACGCGCTGAGCACCGTTTCGGCGGCGCTACGCGTCTGCGCCGCTGCGCCCGAGACTTTGTCGAGCGCCGAAACCACCATGCTGGTGCCGCGCGCCGCGTTCGCCGCATTGCGGCTGATCTCGGTGGTCGCGGCGTTCTGCTGCAGCACCGACGCCGCGGTGCTCGACGCCCGCGTATTGATCTCGTGCATGCTGTCTTCGATGCCGTGCACCGCTTCGACGGCGCCGCCGGTGGATTCCTGCACCGCGAGAATGTGACGCGCGATCTCCTCGGTCGCCTTCGCGGTTTCGACCGCGAGCGACTTCACTTCGGCGGCGACCACCGCGAAGCCGCGCCCGGCTTCGCCGGCCCGCGCCGCCTCGATGGTGGCGTTGAGCGCCAGAAGATTGGTCTGCCCGGCAATATTGCGGATCAGCTTGACGACGTCGCCGATCTTTTCCACCGCCAGCGTCAGCCCGGCATATTCGCCGTTCGACGCCCGCGCCTTCTCGACGCCGCTGGCGACGAGACGCGTGGTCTCGGCGAGCTGGATATTGATCTCCGCGATCGAGGCCGACAATTGCTCGGCGGAGCCCGCCACCAGCGTGACATTGGCGGAGGCTTCGCCGGATTCGCGCAGCGCCCCTTCGGCATGTTGCGTGGTTTCGTGCGACGAAGTGATCAGCGTGTTCGCCGTCGACTTCATCGCCGTGGTGCTCGAGCTGACGATGCCGAGCATTTCCTCGATGCGGGTGCGAAACGAATCGATGGCGCTTTCCGTCAACAGCCTGCGGTTTTCCTGCGCCAGCATGGTTTCGCGCTGACTTTCCAGCCGTTGCTTTTCGGTGATGTCTTCGTGCGTCGCGACCCAGCCGCCGCCCGGCATCGGCTGCCGGGTGACGCGGACCAGATGGCCGTCGGCCAGTTCGTCGATCCGGCTCGAAATCTTGTTGGACGACATCTTTTCCAAGGCGCCGAGCTTCTTGTCGACCGCACCGGCTGAGGTTTCGCCCTTGAGGATGCCGTGCGTGACGCGATGCCCGATAATGGCTTCGTGGCTTGAGCCGACCTTCAACAATTCCGGCGGCAGGCGGTACATGGCGGCATAGCGCTCGTTCCACACGACGAGCCGCTTGTTGGCGTCGAACATGCACAGGCCGTGGGTGAGATTTTCCAGCGCCGTGTTGAAGCGCAGATTGGTCTCTTCGACCGAGATCTGGCGCCGGATGCTGGCGGCCATGACGATCAATTCGAGGAGCGTGAGAAGGATCACGACGGGAACGAAGATGCCGCGCCGCTGTTGCGGGTCCGCCAAAGCGCCGTGATGATCGGCGAGCACGTAGAACAGGCCGAGCCAGAGTACGGCGATCATCGCCACGCCGAGCAACGGTGCGGGCCGTAACAAAGCGCGGAGCCATTGCAACAGGCGCTGGGCGAACATTTGGCCGTTTCCTCAACGGCTTAATGGCACGCCGGAGGTATGGATTTGGTTAAAGTGCTGCACGCCCACGCCGTCGAATGCTAGGCTGGCCGCACAAAAGAAGCGGTCAAACGGGGGAGAAACGCGATGCTGGCGCCGGGCGCCTCCTTAAAAAACAGAATTGCCATGTACAACGGCAATGCGCTGAAAATCGGCCTGTTCGGCGCCAATTGCTCGTCCGGCCGCTCCGCCACCAAAGTGCCGGAGCGCTGGTCGGCAAGCTGGCCGGATTGTCTGAACCTGGCGCGGCTCGCCGACGCGGCCGGCCTCGATTTCATGCTGCCGATCGCGCGCTGGAAGGGCTATGGCGGCGACACCGATTTTCACGGCCGCACGCTGGAAACCATCACCTGGGCGGTCGGCCTGCTCGGCGCGACCAAGCGCATGACCGTGTTCGGCACGGTGCATGCGCCGCTGTTTCATCCCTTGATCGCCGCCAAGGAATTCGTCACCGCCGACCACATCGGCGAAGGCCGCATCGGCGTCAATATCGTGGTCGGCTGGAACGAAGGCGAATTCGACATGTTCGGCGTCAAGCAGCGCGAGCATGACGCGCGCTACGACTACGCTCAGGAATGGATCGATATCGTCAAAGAGGCGTGGACGCGCGACGGCACTTTCGATTTCGACGGCCGCTTCTTTCAGCTCAAGGGCGGCCGCGCCTATCCAAAGCCTTATGGCGACACCCGGCCGCTCTTGATGAATGCCGGCTCGTCCGACGTCGGCCAGGCCTTTGCGCTGCGCAACTGCGACGCCTTCTTCGTCGCGACCGCGGGCTCGCGGACGTCGCTTGCGGGCAGCGCCGCCAAAGTGAACGAGGTCAAAGCGGCGGCGCAACAGCTCGGCCGCGACATCGAGGTGTTCACCGTCGGCCAGGTGATCTGCCGCCCGACGCAGAAGGAAGCCGACGACTATTATCAGCACGTCAATATCGAGAATGCCGACTGGGGCGCGATCGACGGCATGCTGGCGAACAAGAGCATCACGCCGGCAGACCATTCCGCCGGAAGAATACGAGGCCAAGCGCCGCTTCTTCGCCTCAAACTCGATCGGCGGCTATCCGTTCGTCGGCACGCCCGACCGCATCGCCGAGGAGCTCGCCATCATCAGCCAAGCCGGCGTCCGCGGCATCGGGCTGTCCTTCGTCAATTTTCTCGACGAGGTGCCCTATTTCTGCGACGAAGTGCTGCCGCGCCTGGAACGCGCCGGCGTGCGCGTGAAGCACTAGCCAGCATCACGGTTACGACCTGAAATTCCAACCCTCTCCATGCAATTTGGAAGTCCTGAGGAAACACCATGAATACGCAGATCCGTCCGCCGCGCATCGGCCCGCAGCCGTGGGACATCGTCCGCACCAAGCTCGACCAGTCGCTGCCCTTCGCCAATATGCGCGACACGCCGTATTACCGCGATTGCGTGTGGGAGCAGTTCTCCAAAACCGAGTACGAGCGCCGCTACAAGGCGCTGCGGGGCAAGATGCGCGAACAGAAGCTCGACGCGCTGATCGTGCCCGGCGGCCCGAGCCATTGGAGCTTCGGCGGCGGCATGCTGTGGCTGACCGGCCATTGGGAATGGCACGCGCTCTCGAGCTATGTGCTGGTGCCGCTCGAAGGCGAGCCGACCATGATCTACTCGATGGGCGGCACGCACGCCGAAGCGGTGCGCCGCCAGGTCGAGGTCGCGGTGACCGACGTGCGGCATAGCCGCAGCGGCCGTTACGCCGACGTCATGGTGGAGCGTCTGCGCGAGCTGAAACTCGAGCGCGGGCGCATCGGGCTCATGGAAATCGATCCGCGGCACGGCGATTATCTGCCGGTCAATCAATACAACGTGCTGCGCGACAATCTGCCCGGCGCCGAGCTCGTCTTCACCGAGGGCTTTCTCCACGAATTGCTGTCGATCCACAGTGCCGAAGAGCTCGATTGCGTGCGCAAGGCCGGCGTGCTGTGCGAGAACGCGATGAATGCCATGGTCGCGCGGGCGCGGCCGGGCGTGAAGGAATATGAGCTGCGCGCCGCGGCAGGCTCAGCCATTCTCGAAGGCGGCGGCGATATCGATTTTCTCATCATCGGCTCGACGCCGATGGCGAACCCGGCGCAGGTGTTCGGCAATCCGCGGCCGTCGGCGCGCGTGCTGCAAAAAGGCGACATCATCAATATGGAATTGGCCGCAGGCTATCGCGGCTACACCGCGCAGATCGGCTCGCCCATTTGCGTCGGCGAGCCGACCGAGATGGTGAAAAAATTCTGGCACGAGATCACGCTGCCCGGCTACCACAAGATCGTCGCCGAGATCGCGCCGGGCAAACCGGTCGAAGCCATGCGCGAAGCGAGCAAATTCTTCCGCAACAACGGCTACCAGTCGCGGCCGACGCAATGCCACGGCATCGATCTGGTCACCGACAAGCCGCATGTCGTCGCCGAGCATGTATCGGCGGAGAAATTCGAGGAAGTGCTCAAGCCCGGCATGGTGATCATGGCCGAGCCCAATCCAATCACGCCGGACGGGCTGTTCGGCATTTTCCTCGGCCACACTTTCATCGTGACCGACGACGGCCACGAAGTGGTCGACGATTTCCCGCTCGAGATCGCGGTGGCGGGGTAGCGCGGCTTAGGCTTATCCCGGCATCAGAAACTTGAAGTCGCAGCCTTCGTCGGCGCCGAGGATCTGCTCGGCGAAGAGCTTTGCATAACCGCGCTCGGGCTTCTCGATAACGCTCGGCGCCGCGGCGGCGCGCTTTTTCAGTTCGGCATCGTCGACCAAAAGCTCGATGCGGCGTTGCTTCACCGAGAGCCGGATGCGGTCGCCGGTGCGCACGAGCCCGAGCGGGCCGCCGGACGCGGCGTCGGGCGTGATGTGCAGCACGATGGTGCCGAAAGCGGTGCCGCTCATGCGCGCGTCGGAAATGCGAATCATGTCCTTGACGCCCTTCTGCGCGAGCTTTTTCGGGATCGGCAGGTAGCCCGCTTCCGGCATGCAGGCCGGCGCGTGCGGACCGGCATTCTGCAAAACCAGAATATCGTTCGCTTCGACGTCGAGCGCCGGATCGTCGATCCGCGCTGGCGAGATCGGCGAGCGAGGAGAACACGACGGCGCGGCCCTCGTGCTCGAACAGCTTGGCGTCGGCGGCCGAGCGTTTGAGGATCGCGCCTTGCGGCGCCAGATTGCCGAACAGCGCGACCAGCCCGCCCTCCGGCTCGAGCGGCTTGTCGCGGGTCGCGATGATGGTGCGGTCGACATAACCGCTGTCATCGACATCGAGCCGCTCACCGAGCGTTTCGCCGGTCACCGTCATGCAATCGAGATGCAAGAGCGGCTTGAACTCGCGCAGCAGCGCGCCCATGCCGCCCGCCGCGCAAAAATCTTCCATATAGCCGTTGCCGACCGGCTTGAGATTGACCAGGACCGGTGTCTCGTCCGACAGCTTGTTGAGCCGATCGAGCGACACTTTCACGCCGGCGCGTCCGGCGATCGCGGTGAGATGAATGACCGCATTGGTCGAACCGCCGAGCGCCAGCAGAACGCGCAACGCGTTCTCGACGGATTTTGCGTTGACGATCGCTGTCGGCCTAAGCTTCGAGCCGATCAGCTTCACCGCCTCAGCGCCGGTCGCTTCGGCGGCGCGCAGCCGGTCGGCATGCACCGCAGGGATCGCCGCGGTGCCGGGCAGACACAGGCCGAGCGCCTCGGTGAGACAGGCCATGGTCGAGGCGGTGCCCATCACCGCGCAGGTGCCCGCCGTCACCGCGAGCTGGCCTTCGACCTGCGAGATTTCGTCGGCGTCGATATCGCCCGCGCGATAGCGCGCCCAGAAGCGGCGGCAATCGGTGCAGGCGCCGAGCCGCTCGCCGCGATAGCGGCCCGTCATCATCGGCCCGCCGATCAGCGAGATCGCCGGCCGGTCGGCGGAGACCGCGCCCATGAGCTGCGCCGGCACGGTCTTGTCGCAGCCGCCCATCAGTACGACCGCGTCCATCGGCTGGGCGCGGATCATCTCCTCGGTGTCGATCGCCATCAGGTTGCGGAATTTCAGGCTCGTCGGCGTGAGGAAGACTTCGCCGAGCGAGATGGTCGGAAATTCGAGCGGCAGCGCGCCCGCGGCCAGCACGCCGCGCTTCACCGCGGCAGGAGTTCGGGAAAATGGCGGTGGCAATTGTTGAAGTCGGAGCCGGTAAAGGCGATGCCGACCACCGGCTTGTCGAGAAATGCGCGCGAATAGCCCATCGATTGCGCGAAAGAGCGGCGCAAATAGCGCGAAAAATCCTTGTCGCCATAATCGGTGAGGCCCTCGTTCAGGCCGGCGGCGTGTTCGGTCATGGGTCGATTCCTGGGTCGGTCATGTCCTGGTCTTGCCTCGGGGGTGCTCCACCGTTCGGTTGGCGATGCGGCGCATCACACTAACCCGCATATAATTTGAGCGTAACTGCTGAATATTAGGGCGGTGCGGTGCAGCATTGGGAAAGGAATTAGTAATTGAATATGCGCACTTTCTAAATGTTCTCCAGCACTTTTGCAGCCGCAGCGGAACGACGCCGAAAATGGCCGCCGAATCTCACAAAAGCCCGCTGCCGGCCTGGATCGTACTGCCGTTTCTGTTCGCAGCCGCAATGGCGGTGCTGACGACCTGGGGAACGGGCAGTCTCCTTCTCGGTCTAGCGGCCGCATGTGTCGGCGCGGCCTCGGCGGCATGGTGGTGCGAACGCACATTGCGCGCCGTCATCGGCGCCATCGCTCAAATCGCCGCCGGCGACCGCTATGCCGCACTGCCGAGCCGTGGCATGGTGGCGCCGTGGCGCAAAGCGTCGCCGCCGCCGAAACCATGCGGCAGGCGCTGATCGATGCCGATGCGCTCGCGGTCGATCACAAGAGCCGCGACGCCGAAAGCCGGCTGCGCCAGGCCAATCGCGGCTTCTTCACCCAGCGCTTTCGCGGCACCATCGACCAGCTCACCGGCAAGTTTCAATCCGCCGGCGAGGAAATCCGCGTCACCACCGCCAATCTCGGCGCCCGCAACAAGGACATGTCACTGCGCACCGCGCATGCGGTCGAAGCCGCCACCTGCGCCAGCCGTGACGTGGCTGGGGTGGCAGAAGCCTCGCGCGGCCTCCTCAACCTCATCGTGCAGTGCACGGCGGAAGCCTCCGCCGCCAAGGATGCGACCGACCGCACCATCGCCGATCTCGGCCACACCGACTCCACCGTGCGCAGCCTCTCGGCCGCCGCCGAGCGCATCGGCGCCGTGGTCAAGCTGATCGAGGCCATCGCCTCGCAGACCTCGCTCCTCGCGCTCAACGCCACGATCGAGGCGGCGCGCGCCGGCGCCGCCGGGCGCGGCTTCGCCGTTGTCGCCTCCGAGGTCAAGACGCTGGCGCAGCAGACCGCGAAAGCCACCGGCGACATCAGCGCGCAGGTCCAGACATCCAGCAGGCGGTGAACAAGACCGTCGAAGCCATCGCCGGCGTGTCGTCGAGCGTGACGACCATGAGCAACGCCAACCGGCAATTGACCGGCATCCTCGATCACCAGGCCGAGGAGATCAACCGCATCGGCAACCGCGCCGAACAGGTGGCCGGCGCGGTGGCGGGCGTGCTGCCGGAGATTTCGACCATCGCGTCGAGCGTCGAGGAAGCCGGCAACGGCGTGCTGGCCACCGCCGAGGATCTGCTCGGCCGCTCGCAATGGCTGATCGAGGCGGTGACGCATTATTTCTCCGATCTCGAATTCGGCGCGATCAAGATCGGCATCATGCATTCGCTGTCCGGCACGCTGACCGCGAGCGAACGGCCGCTGCAGGAGCTCCTGGTCATGATGATCGAGCAGCAGAACGCGCGCGGCGGCCTCTTGGGCCGGCCGATCGAGCCGGTCATCGTCAATCCGCATTCCGATCCGAAGGCCTATCCGGCGCTGGCGAAGAAGCTCATTCACGAGGACAAAGTCGCCGCTTTGTTCGGCTGCTGGAGTTCGGCGTCGCGCAAGGAGGTGCTGCCGATCGTCGAAAAAGACAACGCGCTGTTGTTCTATCCGAGCCAGTACGAAGGCGAGGAAACCTCGCCGCAATATTTTTTATACCGGCGCAACACCGCCGCAGCAGGCGATCCCCGCGGTCAATTTCCTGCGCGAACAGGGCGTCAACCGCTTCTTTCTGGTCGGCACCGATTACATCTATCCGCGCATCACCAATGCCGTGCTCAAAGGCTATCTCGCGAGCGAAGGCATGCGGGAATGTGCCGAACGTTATACCGCGATCGGCCAGTCGGATTTCCGCGACGTGGTCGAAGACATCCGCCGTTTCGCCAAAGCCGGCAATGGCGACGGCAGGACCGCAATCGTCGCGACCGTGAGCGGCGATGCCAATGTCCATTTCTTCCGCGAGCTCGCCAACCAGGAAGTCGCGGCGGCGGAAATCCCGGTCATGTCGCTATCGATCACCGAGGCCGAGCTACCGGCGCTGATGCGCTCGAACGTCGCCGGCCATTTCGTGGCGTGGAATTATCTGCACGCGTTCGACACGGCGGAGAACCGCACCTTCATCGCCGAATGGCGGCGCTTCACCGGCAAGCCCGACGCCGTGACCAACGATCCGATGGAAGCGACCTGGATCGGCTTTCATTTGTGGGTCGCCGCCGTCGAAGCTGCGGGAACCACCGCGGTCGACAAGGTGCGCGCGGCGCTCGGCGGCCGGCGGTTCACTGCGCCGAGCGGCTTCTCGGTGCTGATGGACGGCAAGACCAACCATTTGTTCAAACCGGTGATGATCGGCCGCATCGGCGACGACGGCCGCATCCTGCCGGTCTCGGTCACCGAAGGGCTGGTGCCGCCCGAGCCGTGGAGCCCGTGGCTCGGCAGTTCGCGATTTGCCAATACCGGTTCGCTGCTGCGGGCTAGCGCCGCGGCCGGATAGACCCGCGCACGATCGTCACATCTGCCTCAGGAGCGCATGCGTCGGGCGCCGCGGCGGCGACCTGATTTCGCCGCGCTGTGTCGCGATCCCCATTTCCAGACTGTCGGCGATGCGATGGGCGCGGTCGATGAAATGCGCCGCGGCGGCCGGCGGACACACTTCCCGCGCCGTCGCAACGAACAGTTCCAGCCAGCGATTGAAATGCGGCGTGTCGATCCGTAGCGGCAGATGCTTCGCCATCGGCTGGCCGTGATAACGGCCGCTCATCAGCGTGACCGATGACCAGAAATCGGAGAGCCGCGCGTAATGGTCTTCCCAATCATCGACGTGCCGTTCGAAGATCAGCCCGATCAGCGGATCGCGCCGCGCGCGCGCATAGAAGCTGCGCACCAGCCGATCGATCATCGCCTCGTCGATGCCGGTGCGGGCGACGATGTCGGCGATGAGCAGATTGCGGCGGGCTTCGCCCTCCTCGTTAATCGAGCTCATTTCGGATTTACCTTCTCGTGAGGGCGCGCCGAGCTTTGCTGCTCCAACAGCAGCAAAGACGACAGCGATTTGTGCGGCTTGATCAAATCGGCAAGCGTGTGCGCGTCGAGCACCGCCAAGAACGCCTCGGTCGCTTCGCGCAAGACGCCGCGCAGCACGCAGGCGCGCTCGATGCGGCAATAGCCGCGGCTCCAGGCAACCGATGACGGCTGAGATTGTCCTCGGTGTCGCGCACCACTTGGCCGACATTGATATCGCGCGGTTCACGCATCAGCCGCATGCCGCCGTGACGGCCGCGTACGGTGTCCAGATAGCCTTTTTGACCGAGATCGTTGACGACCTTCATCAGATGATGCCGCGAAATGCCGAAACTGTTCGCGATATCGCTGATCGTGGTCAGCTTGCCGCCGCCGAGCCCGACCTGGATCAAGACGCGCAGCGCATAATCGGAATGAAGCGTGAGCCGCATTCTGGTCTCCATTCCGGCCGCGCGATGCCGGCCGCGCGCGGCGGGTCGAATAAGATGTATCTAATATGCATCTTATTGTCAAACCGGTTCCGGGCGGGATCGCGGCAGGGCGTTTTCCCCAGCTTGGCTTGCATTTGATCTATCGCATATCAGCGCGGCGTTTTTTCCCGCAGAGGTAGCTCGACAAGCTCCCTGGAACCGCTCTAAAAAGGCTGTCCATTACCGAATTCGCCGGGCAAAAAGACCAAACCAAAGGCCAAAACCAAAAGTAAAACCATGGATTACAGCGGCTTTTTCACCGATGCGCTGGCGCGGCTGCATGGCGAGCGGCGCTATCGGGTGTTCGCCGATCTCGAGCGCATCGCCGGACGCTTTCCGCACGCGGTATGGCATTCGCCCGCCGGACCGAAAGACGTCGTGATCTGGTGCTCGAACGATTATCTCGGCATGGGCCAGCATCCCAAAGTGATCGGCGCCATGATCGAGACCGCGTCGCGCATGGGCACCGGCGCCGGCGGCACGCGCAATATCGCCGGCAACAATCATCCGCTGGTCGAGCTCGAGCGCGAGCTCGCCGACCTGCACCGCAAGGAAGCGGCGCTCGTCTTCACCTCCGGCTACGTCTCGAACGAGACCGGCATTTCGACGCTCGCCAAGCTGATGCCGAATTGCCTGATCCTGTCGGATGCCTGGAATCACAATTCCATGATCGAAGGCGTGCGCCAGGCGCATTGCGAGAAGCAGATCTTCCGCCACAACGACATGGCGCATCTCGAAGAGCTGTTGGCGGCGGCCGATCCGGAGCGGCCGAAGCTCGTCGTGTTCGAGAGCCTTTATTCCATGGACGGCGACGTCGCGCCGGTCAAGCGCATCTGCGATCTCGCCGAACGCTATGGCGCGATGACCTATATCGACGAAGTGCACGCCGTCGGCATGTATGGGCCGCGCGGCGGCGGCATCGGCGAGCGCGACGGCGTCATCGACCGCATCGACGTGGTCGAAGGCACGCTCGCCAAGGCGTTCGGCTGCCTCGGCGGCTATATCGCCGGCTCCGCAGCCCTGATCGACGCGGTGCGCTCCTATGCGCCGGGATTTATTTTCACCACCGCGCTGCCGCCGCCGGTCTGCGCCGCGGCGACGGCGGCGATCCGCCATCTGAAGACATCAAGCTGGGAGCGCGAGCGGCATCAGGATCGCGCCGCGCGCACCAAGGCGGTGCTTGCGGCCGCGGCCTGCCGGTGATGCTAAGCGGCACGCATATCGTGCCGGTCTTCGTCGGCGATCCCGAACTGTGCAAGCAGGCGAGCGACCTTCTGCTCGCCGACCACGGCATCTACATTCAGCCGATCAATTATCCGACCGTGCCGAAAGGCACCGAGCGGCTGCGCATCACGCCGAGCCCCTATCACGACGACCGGCTGATCGACGCGCTCGCCGAAGCTCTGGTCGACGTGTGGCAGCGGCTCGGCTTGCCGCTCAAAGAGCGCGCGCTCGCGGCCGAGTAACCATCGCCGTCGCCTTATTTTCGCGGCGGCGGTTGCTTCCGCGCCAGCCGCGGCGCGGCGATGCCGACGGCAAGCGTCACCACCAGAAAGCGCGCCAGATGATGCGCCCCGACATAGACGGGGTCGAGATGCAGCGCGAGCGCCAGCACCATCATCGTATCCTGCGCGCCGGGCGAGAACGCGATGACGATATTGGCGATCGAAAACGGAAAGAAATGCGCGACGATCAGAATGAAAGATCGTGGCGACCGCCATCGATACCGCGAACGAGCCGAGCGCCGCGCCGAGATAGCCGACCAGCATGCGCATTGACGTATTGGCGAAGCGCGAACCGACCAGCGCGCCGAGCGAGATCACCGCGCACGAGCCGAGCCACCACGGCAAGGCGGCGTGAATGAGCTCCGTCCCGTGCAGAACGCCGATCCCGCCATGGCGCCGAACATCAGCCCGCCGGGGAAGCGCAGGCGCGCAAAGGCCAGCGCGAAAGCCGTCGCGACCGCGACCAGCAGGATCATCTGACCGAGCACGGCGAGATCCGCCTCGCCGCGCGCCGCGGGTATCGCCGGCACGACCAGTCCGAACAGCGCCAGGCCGTTCGGCAAGCCGACGACAAGAAGCAGAACGCGCATGGTCTGCACGATGGCAATGGCGCGCAGATCGCCGCCGAGCTCGGTCGACAGCGAGATCACCTGCGCCATGGCGCCCGGGCTCGAGCCGAGCAGCGCCGAGAACAGATCCCAGCGATGCACGATGCGCAGATAGGCCATGGTGGCGACCATCATGACGAGCGAGCACAGCATCAGGAGCAGGATGCTGCCGGGCCAGGCGGCGATGCCGTGCAGCGTCTCCGGCGTCACCACTGTGCCAAGGAGCATGCCGACGATGACGTAACAGACGCGCGCGAGCGGCAGCGGCAGGCGCATCGGCCGGCCGAACAGCGCCGCCGCCGCGACGAAGACCACGGAGCCCGACACCAGCGCCGCGGGAAGATTGAGCAGGATGAAGCTTAAGCCGCCGGCGAGCGCGATCGCGAGCGTCTCCGCCGTCTCGATCAGCACGCGCCGTTGAGGAAAAATGGGCAGCATTTGCGCGGCATGAATGCCCGCTGCGGCAAGCGCCGTCAACGAGACTCCTCAAGCTATCAACCTCGTCATGGCGCTGAGCCAACCGGTCCGCGTCGTGACGGGAAATTCGCTGATTTACTGAGACTTCACGGCCCCCTGCCCCGCCGATAGACAGTCCCGCCAAACTGTGGTGACCTTACGTGAAATCGGGCAGAAAATGCCCACGGCGCGGGTCCCATAACGGATCCTCGGGCGGGAGGTTTTAGGGCTAGGTCATGTTGCAAGGGTGGGTCGTCGTCGCCATTGCGCTCGCCTATATCGGCCTGTTGTTTCTGGTCGCGAGCTATGGCGACCGCATGCGCGATCTGCGCGGCGCCTCGTCCCGGCTCCTGATCTATCCGCTGTCGCTCGCCATCTATTGCACGTCGTGGACGTTCTTCGGCTCGGTCGGCATCGCCTCGCGCACCGGCTTCGACTTCCTCACCATCTATATCGGCCCGATGCTGATGGTCGGGCTGGGCTATCCGCTGATCATCCGCATCGTGCGGCTCGCCAAGGGACAAAACATCACCTCGATCGCCGACTTCGTCGCGGCGCGCTACGGCAAGAGCCAGGCGGTGGCGGCGACGGTGGCGCTGATCGCCATTGTCGGCATGATCCCCTATATCGCGCTGCAGCTCAAAGCAGTGTCGGCCTCGGTCTCGACCATTCTCGCGCAGGCGGCGCCGGCGGTACGCCGCTGCTCGGCGACGTCGCGCTGTTCGTCGCGCTGGCCATGGCGACCTTCGCCGTTCTGTTCGGCACCCGCCACATCGACGCCACCGAGCATCAGGACGGCTTGATGCTGGCGATCGCGACGGAATTGATCGTCAAGCTCGTGGCCTTCACCGCCGTCGGCATTTTCGTCACCTTCGTCATGTTCCACGGCCCGTTCGATCTGTTCGCACGCGCGATCGAGCAGCCGCATACCGCCGCCGTGCTGACCACGGCGCCGCAATTCGCGCCGTTCGCCGCCATGACGGCGCTGTCGTTGTTCGCCATCATTCTGTTGCCGCGGCAATTCCACGTCTCGGTGGTCGAGAACCACGGCGAAGCCGAAATCCGCCGCGCCGCCTGGCTGTTCCCGGTCTATCTGGTGCTGATCAATCTGTTCGTGCTGCCGATCGCGATGGCCGGCCTTCTGACGTTTCCGGCTGGCCATGTCGACAGCGACATGTTCGTCGTGGCGCTGCCGCTGGCCGCGCATTCCGAACTGATCACGCTGATCGCCTTCATCGGCGGCCTGTCGGCGGCGACCGCGATGGTGATCGTGGAAACGGTCGCGCTCGCCATCATGGTGTCGAACGACATCGTGATGCCGCTGGTGCTCAAGCGCCGCGCCGCGCTCAACGCCGGCAAATCGCAACAGGCCGGCGACGCCGGCGCGCAGCTTCTGACAACGCGGCGCATCGCCATCTTCGTCATCCTGCTGCTCGCCTACATCTATTACCGCTCGGCGGGCGAAGCGCAGCTTGCCGTCGATCGGACTGTTGTCCTTCGCCGCGGTAGCGCAGTTCGCGCCGGCTTTTTTCGGCGGGCTGTTCTGGCGGCGCGGCACCGCGCCTTCGGCGCCATCGCCGGCATGAGCGCCGGCATTCTGGTCTGGGCCTATACGCTGCTTGCTGCCGAGCATTTCGGACGCCGGCATTGTCAGCCAGCGCATCCTCGTCGACGGGCCTTGGGGGCTTGCTTTGCTGCGGCCGCAGGCGCTGTTCGGCTTCGAGCTGCCGCCTCTGGTCCACGGCGTGCTGTTGAGTCTCGGATTCAACATCGCCTTCTACATTTGTTGCTCGCTCGTTCGCCGCCCGACCGCCATCGAGCACGTGCAGGCGGATCTGTTCGTTCCCTCCTCGCTGGCGCCGATCGCGCCGAGCTTCCGGCTGCGCCGCGCCTCGGTCACCGTCGAGGAACTGATCACGACCGTTGCCCGCTATCTCGGTGAAGAGCGCACCCGCGAATCGTTCGCAAGCTTCGCGCTGACGCGCCGCATCGACGTCGAGCCGCAGGCGGAAGCCGATTTCCAGCTGCTGCAATATGCCGAATATCTTCTCGCCTCGGCGATCGGGGCGGCGTCGTCGCGGCTCGTGCTGTCGCTCTTGCTGCGCAAGCGCAATGTCTCGACCAAAGCCGCGCTCAAGCTGCTCGACGACGCCAACGCCGCCATTCACTACAACCGCGAGATTTTGCAGACCGCGCTCGACCACGTCCGCCAGGGCATCGCGGTATTCGACAAGGAATTGACGCTGGTCTGCTGGAACCGGCAGTTCGGCGAGATTTTCGATCTGCCGCACGGCCTCACCCGCGTCGGCGTCGCGCTTGCCGAAATCCTGCGCCATATCGCCCAGCATGCCGAGCGCAACGACAAGACGAGCGAGGAATTCGTCGCCGAGCGCCTTGCCAACTACACGTCCGAGGACGAGCCGTTCCTCGAACGCTTCGCCGACCGCGGGCTGGTGATCGAAGTGCGCACCAACCGCATGCCCTATGGCGGCCTGGTGACGACCTTCACCGACATTACTCCGAGCGTGAAGGCGGCCGAGGCGCTGGAGCGCGCCAATGCGACGCTGGAGCGCCGCGTGCGCGAGCGCACCGGGGAGCTGACGCGGCTCAATACCGAGCTCGAGCGCGCCAAGGCCGAGGCCGACGAAGCCAATGTGTCGAAGACGCGCTTCGTCGCCGCCGCGAGCCACGACATTTTGCAGCCGCTCAACGCGGCGCGGCTTTATGTGACGAGCCTGAGCGAGCGTCAGCGCGCCGGCGACGAGTCGGATCTGGTGGCGAATATCGATGCCTCGCTCGAAGCGGTCGAGGAGATCTTCACCGCGCTGCTCGACATTTCGCGGCTCGATACCGGCGCGATGAAGCCCGAGATCGCCAATTTCCGCATCGACGATTTGCTGGCGCGGCTCGAAGTCGAGTTCGCGCCGCTCGCCCGCGCCAAAGGACTGAAACTCGTCTTCATGCCCTGCAGCCTGAGCGTGCGCTCGGACCGCCGGCTGCTGCGCCGGCTGCTGCAAAATCTGATCTCGAACGCCGATCAAATATACGCCGGAAGGTCATGTGCTGGTCGGCTGCCGCCGCCGCGGCGACAAGCTGCGCATCGAAGTCTACGACACCGGCATCGGCATTCCGCAGGCCAAGCGCCGCGCGGTGTTCAAGGAATTCCACAGGCTCGACCAGGGCGCGCGGGTGGCGCGCGGCTTGGGGCTTGGCCTGTCGATCGTCGAGCGCATCGCGCGCGTGCTCGATTGCGAGGTCATGCTGCGCTCGAATGTCGGCCATAACGGCACCGGACATGGCTCGCGCTTTTCCATCGAAGTTCCGCGCGCGACCGGCGCCGCCGCAGTGCCGAAGCTGCGCGCCGCGCCGCGCCCCGATATCGGCCGGCTCGACGGCACCGTGGTGCTCTGCATCGACAATGAGCGCGCCATTCTCGACGGCATGGAAACGCTGCTCGGCGGCTGGAACTGCCGCACGCTCACCGCCGCCGATCTCGGCGAAGCTTTGGCCGCGATCAATTCAAGCGGCCTCGAGCCGGACGGGCTTCTGGTCGACTATCACCTCGACGGCGGCAACGGCATTGCCGCCATCGCCGAATTGCGCCGCCGCCTCGGCCGTCATGTCCCGGCGATCCTGATCACCGCCGACCGCTCGCGCCATGTGCGCGAGGAAGCCCGCGCCGACGGCGTGCATCGTGCTCAACAAGCCGGTGAAGCCCGCGTCGCTGCGCGCGCTGATCACGCAATGGCGGGTGCAGCGCGTCGCGGCGGAATAATACGTCAAGCTTCCTTCACCGGCACTTGCGGCCATTGCCCGGCTTCGATCTTGCCGGCGGCGATGACGGCCTGGGTGCGGCTCTCGACGCCGAGCTTTTGCAGGATGGCGGAGACATGCGCCTTCACCGTCGCCTCCGACACGCCGAGCTCATAGGCGATCTGTTTGTTGAGGAGCCCGCCTGAGAGCATCATCAGGACACGCACCTGTTGCGGCGTCAGCGTCGAGAGCCGCGCGATCACGGCGGCGCCTTCGGAGTCGGCGTCGCGCCCCAGATCGACGTCGGGCGGCGTCCATACTTCGCCGCGCAGCACCTGGGCGACGGCCTGGCGCAGCGCCTCGACGCCGAGCGTCTTTGGAATGAAGCCCGAGGCGCCGAATTCCATGCAGCGGCGGATCACGGCGGGATCGTCATTGGCCGAGACGACGACGATGGGCAGGCTCGGATATTGCGCGCGCAGATACATCAGGCCGGAAAAGCCGCGCACGCCTGGCATGCGCAGATCGAGCAGGATCAAGTCGGCATCGCCGCCGCGCTCGAGAAATTCGGTGACCTCCTCGAACGTGCCGGCTTCGGCGATATCGGCGCGGTCGAACAGGCCGTTGACCGCCTCGCGCAACGCGCCGCGGAACAACGGATGATCGTCGGCAATCAATAGATGATGAAACTCGCTGTCGCTCAAAGACACGCCCCAATTGGTCGCACGGGCTTGCGCGCGAGCTTGCACGCAGGTTTGCGCGCGTCTTTCATATTACCGCCGATCGTTGGGGCCGGTCCACTGCGCCGGGCATTACGGCTTTGATTGCCCACCGCTCCAATGACGCAGACGTTCCGCGGTGATGAAAAGGAGCGGAATGAGGAAAATGCCGAACACCGAAGCCGCGATCATGCCGCCGAACACCGGCGTTCCCACCGCATGACGTGTGAGGGCGCCGGCGCCTGTCGCGATCACCAGCGGAAACAGCCCGAAAATGAAGGCAAAGCTCGTCATCATCACCGGGCGGAAGCGCAAGGCCGCCGCTTCGATGGCGGCGGCGTTGATGTCCTTGCCGAGCGCGCGCTGATCGACCGCAAACGCGACGATCAGAATGCCGTTCTTGGCGGCGAGCGCGATCAGCACGACCAGTCCGATCTGCGCGTAGACGTCGAAACTCAATCCGGCAAGCGCCACCGCACTCACGGCGCCGAGCACGCCGACGCTCACCGACAGCAAAGCCGGAATCGGAATGTTCCAGCTCTCGTAAAGCGCCACCAGAAACAAATAAGCGAACAGAACGGCAAAGCCGAGAATGCTCGCAGTATGTCCGCTCGCGGTCTTTTCCTGAAGCGCGGTGCCGGTCCATTCGTAGGAAAAGCCCGGCGGCAGCGTCGCGTCCGAAATGCGCTCCATCGCCGCGAGCGCCTCGCCGGAACTTGCCGGCGGTTTCGCGCGCGCCGTTGATGACGGCTGCGCGATAGCCGTTATAGCGCACCACCGTTTGCGGCCCCTGCACGAGCTTGGCTTCCGCCAGACGCCCGCATCGGCACCATGCCGCCTTTGGCGTTGCGCACATAAATGCGTTCGATGTCGTCGATCTGCTGGCGAAACGCGCGTCTCGGCCTGGACATTGACCTGCCAGGTGCGGCCGAAAACATTGAAGTCGTTGATGTAGAAGCTGCCGAGCGTCGATTGCAGCGCATTGAAAATGTCGCTGATCTTGACGCCCAGCACCTGCGCCTTGTCGCGGTCGATATCGAGATAGATCTGCGGCGTGTTGGCGGCGTAGGTGCTGAATACGCCGGCGAGCTCGCGCTGCTGATTGGCCGCAACCAAGAGCCCGTTCATGACCGAGGCAACATCGGTCGGCGACTGGCCTTGCAGCGCTTCCAGGACGAATTGGAAGCCGCCGGTATTACCCAGGCCGAGGATCGGCGGCAGGTTGAACGGAAAGGCGATGGCGCCCTCGATCGCGGCCAGTTGCGGCCGCAGCTTGGCGATGATGGCGCCGGCGCTCTGCGCCGGATCGGTACGCACCTCATAAGGCTTGAGGCGGATGACGAAGAACGCCTGGTTCGACGAGGCGACATAATCGATGAAATTGAGCCCGACCACCGACAGCACGCCTTCGACGCCGGGAATGGGCTTGACGATGTCTTCGACTTGTTTGACCACCGCTTCGGTGCGGGGGATCGAAGCGCCTTCCGGCAGCCGCAAGGCGGCGAAGATCGCGCCCTGATCCTCATCGGGCAAAAAGCTTTGCGGCGTCTTGCTGAAGATGAATGCCGCAGCCGCCAGCACGCCGGCCACGACGAAGACGCCGACGATCGCGACGCGCGCCAGCCGGCGCACGATCGCCACATAGCCGTCGCGCGCTTTGTCGATGGTGCCGAGCACGCGGCGCATGACGCCGCCGGTGCGCTGGCCGCGCTTCAAGCAGCACCGAGCACAAAGCCGGGCTCAAAGTCAGCGCGTTGAGCGCCGAGATCAGCATCGAGATCGAGACGGCGACGGCGAACTGCCGGAACAATTGACCGCTGATGCCGGGCGTGAAGGCGACCGGGACGAACACCGACAACAGAACCAGCGTAATGGCGAGGATCGGGCCGGTGATCTCGGACATCGCCTTCTTGCAGGCGTCGGGAATCGAAAGCTCGGGCTCCTCCTCGATCACCCGCTCGATATTCTCGACGACGACGATGGCGTCATCGACGACGATGCCGATGGCGAGCACCAGCGCCAACAGCGACACGGTATTGGCCGAATAGCCGATCAGCAGCATGACCGCGAATGTGCCGATGATCGACACCGGCACGGCGATCAGCGGAATGAGCGTGGTGCGCAATTTGCCGAGGAACAAAAACACCACGATGGCGACAAGCGACGATCGCGATCACCAGCGTCTTGCACCACCTCGACGATGGTCGCGGTCACGAACACCGTGGTGTCGAAAAACATGGTGTAGGTGAGATCGGCGGGAAACCGCGTCGAAAGCGTCGCCATGGTGTCGCGCACCTGCTTCGCCACGTCGACGGCGTTGGAGCCCGGCGACTGGTAGATGCCGAGCGCCGCCGCCGGCGCGCCGTTAAAGCGGCTATAGCGATCCTCCGATTGCGCACCCATTTCGACGCGGGCGACGTCGCTGATGCGCACCACCGAGCCGTCGGGATTGGCGCGCAGGACGATGTTGGCGAACTCCTCCGGGCGCGTCAGCCGGCCCTTGGTCTTGATATTGATCTGGACCTGTTGCTCGTTGGTGGTCGGCGCCGCGCCGATGCGGCCGAGCGCGGCCTGGACGTTCTGGCTCTGCACCGCGATGATGACGTCGTTCGGCGTGAGATTGAGCTCGGTCAGCCGGTCCGGATCGAGCCAGATGCGCAGCGAATAATTCAGCGGGCCGAACAGCACCACCTGGCCGACGCCTTTGATGCGCGCCAAGCGTGTCGATGACATTGATGACCGCATAATTGCTGAGATAGACGGCGTCATAGGTGTTCTTCGGCGAATAGATGATTGATGACTTGAAGAAGCGCCGCCGATTTCTTGCGCACGCTGAGCCCCGAGCGCGACACTTCATCGGGCAATTGCGGGATGGCGAGGCTGGCGCGGTTCTGCACATTGACGGTATTGATGTCGGGATCGGTGCCGAGCGCGAACGTCACGTTCAGCGTATAGCTGCCGTCGGAGCCGCTCGCGGATTGGTAATAGAGCGCGTTGTCGACGCCGTTGACCTGCTCTTCGATCGGCTGCGCCACCGTGGTCTCGACCGTTTCGGCGTCGGCGCCCGGATAGTTCGCGGTCAGTGTGACCTGCGGCGGCACGATGTCGGGAAATTGCGCGATCGGGATCGCCGAAATGGCGATGAGCCCCGCCAGCGTGATGACGATGGCAATGACGATGGCGAATCTCGGCCGGTCGATGAAAATGCTGGAAAACATGCTTTGAATTTACCGGCCTGGATCTACGCGCTGAATTTTCGGTTCAATTTTCCGGCACGACGCTCGCTGTCACGACTTGGCCCGGACGTACTTTCTGAATGCCGTCGACGATGACGAGCTCGCCCTCTTTCAGCCCGGTCTCCACCTCGACGTCTTTGCCGTGCTCGGGGCCGGTCGTGATGCGCCGCAGCTCGACCTTCTTCGCGTCGTCGACCACCAGCACGTAATGGCCGGCCTGATCGAGCAGAACGGCGGATTGCGGCACCATGAGCGCATAACGCGGCTTGCCGCGCTCGACGATGACGCCGACGATGCCGCCCGGGATGAGCACGCCGTCCGGATTCGGCATCTGCGCCCGTACCGTGACGGTGTCGGTATCGGTTTGCACCTGGACGTCGAGAAAGTTCGTCACGCCGGGATGCGCATATTCGGTGCCGTCGGGCAGTCTGATGTGAACGGTCACATGCGGGTCTTTGTCGGCCGAATTCGCAACCCGCTTCCGGTAAGCGATGATATCGGCTTCGCTCGCCTGGAACGTGACATAGATCGGATCCTGGCTGACGATGGTCGCCAGAATTCCCGTTGTCGGACCGACCAGATTACCGACGGTGAAATTGGCAATGCCGATGCGGCCGCCGATCGGCGCAAAAATTTCGGTATAGCCGAGATTGATCTTGGCTTGTTCGAGCAGCGCTTGCGCCTGCAAAATGTCGGCCTGCGCCGACTGTCTCGGTGGCCAAGTTCTGATCGACCGTCGATTGCGGTACGTTCTGGTTTTTCACCAATTCCTGGGAGCGCTTCAATTGCAGATTGGCGTTCACCTCCGTCGCCTGGACCTTGGCGAGATTGGCCGCCTGTTGGTCTACGGTCGCTTTATAGATGTCCGGCTCGATGCGAAACAGCAGATCGCCCGTCTTGACCATCTGCCCTTCGGTGAAATTGCGCTGCCCGATGTAGCCGGTCACGCGCGCCACGATGTCGACCTTGTCGATCGCGACGACGCGGCCGATGAAGTCGCCGGTCTCCGTCACTTGGCGGCTCGCCACCGGACTTACGGACACTGCCGGAGGCGGCGCGGCGCCCTGCGCCGCGGCGGCGCTGCAGCCGAGAACGATAACAAGCGCGCCGATAGCGGCGCTCGTGCTCAATCCGTGCATTGGCCTCGCTCCACGCTTGGCACACTCCATTGGCGCAAATGTGCACCAATTTTCCCGGCGTGTCGTGCCCTCGATATAGGGCCCCGGTCGACGAAAACCCGGAACCGCCACGCGGGTTTCACGCCGTGCGAACCTCCACAATTATCGGGGTGACGACAACGAGGGCAAGATCTAGCTCGCCCGCGTTTCCTTTGGCGGAGAGGCTTTGATGTCCAACACGTCAGGCGCTACGACCACCTTGCCGTTTCCGTTCATACCGCTGTGATCGCCGTCGTGGGAACGGCCGAACCGCGCGGCGAGAAAATCGACGAATGTCCTGGTTTTGGCGGAGAGATTGCGGCTCGGATAGACGGCATAGACCGGCGTCTCATGCGTCTTGTATCCCGGCATGATGCGAACCAAGCGGCCAGCCTTGAGGTGGTCCTCGACGAGATAATCCGGCGCCAGCAGCAGTCCGCAGCCGTTGAGCGCAGGCGGCAGCAGCACGTCGCCGCTATTGGCTTGAAAACGCCCGTGAATGTGCGCGACCTCTTCCTTGCCGTTGCGATCGATAAAGCTCCAGACATTCTGCGGCGCGGCATGCGTGTAGATCAGGGACCTGTGCTTGGCGAGATCGGCCGGCGCGTGCGGCGCGCCGTTCTTTTCCAAATAAGCCGGCGCCGCGCACAGATAGATTTCCAGCGCATAGAGTTTTCGCGCGATCAAAGACGAATTGGCGAGATGGCCGAAGCGAATGCCGACATCGAACCGCTTTTCGACAAGATCGACATAGGGATCGTCGAGACTGAGATCGAGCGACACGTCCGGATATTGGACGAGATAGTCGGCGACCGCGGGAGCGAGCCGGTGCGTACCGAACGAGACCGGCGCGGTGACGCGCAATTGGCCGCGCGGCGAGGTTTGCATATCGCTGGCCGCGGTCTCGGCGTCTTCCATTTCGGCGAGGATGCGTACGGCACGCTCGTAATAATCCTGCCCGGCTTCGGTCGCGCTGACGCGCCGCGTGGTGCGGTTGAGAAGCCGCGCGCCGAGCCGTTCTTCAAGGGTCTGCACGTGTTTGCTGACCATGGCCGGCGACATGCCGAAGTGGCGCGCCGCGGCGGCAAAGCTCGCGGAATCGACGACCTTGGCGAATACGGCCATTCCGACGAAACGATCCACGATTTGCCATCCTTATGAAAATGCCCGGAGATGCCCGAGGCTCTGAACTTTCATGCATTTATGGGGGCCGCGGCGTTGCGCCACGGCCGCGCCTCTCATTGCAGCAATGTGCGGATTGCATGAACCGCAAAAAGGCTGGTCGTTCCAGTGCTTAGCCGCAGCTGCCGAGGAACTGCAGCACCACTTCGCGCCGGTGCGGACGGGCGCGGTGCTCGGCGACATAGATGCCCTGCCAGGTGCCCAGCGCCAATTGCCCCGCCGTGACCGGCACTTGCAGCGACACCCCGTTAAGCATGGACTTGATATGCGCCGGCATGTCGTCTGGCCCTTCGACCTCGTGGACATAGCCGGCATGCGCCGGCACGAGGCGCTTGAGCGCGGTCACGAGATCGGTGCGCACGTCGGCATCGGCGTTTTCCTGAATCACGAGCGACGCCGATGTGTGCTTGATATAGAGCAGCAGCACGCCGTCGCGCGCTTTGACGGTTTCGAGAAACGCCGCGGCATCGCGCGTGATCTCGAAAAAACCTTCGCCGGTTGTTTCCACGGCCAGAACCGCCGTCGCGATAGTCTCGACGCGCGCGGTTTTCACGGTCGACAATTTACTCAAAGCAAGATGCTCTAGCTCTTGTTCAAAATCTGCTGCTGCGCCCGCTCGACCATCTCCTTGAAGCGATGCCAGACCCGGTTGGCAAAATCGGCCATCCGATTGATGTCGGCATCGCTCGGCAGCGGCACGGTGATGCTGTTTTGAGCGACGGGCGGCGCCGGCGACGGTTCCGGTATGGCGCCCGGCGGCAACGGCAGGCCACGCGACAGGATGTCCCTTTTCAGCGCGCCGTTCTCGGCGCGCAGCCGCACGATCTCGTTTTCCAGCACGGCGCGATCTTCGGGCGCCGTCTCGCAGGCCCAGCCCACCGCCTTTTGGCTGCACAGCGCGACCTGGCCGCTCTGGGTGTCGAGCCGCACCACGCCGTCGGCGGTCTTGTTGAAGATGTAGCGGCCGCCGGCGCTGTCGGGCGTCGCGTCCTCGGCCATGGCGGGCACTGCGAAGACGATGGTTGTGACGATGGCAAAGACGATGGCGGCGCGACATTTCAGGATCGTCATCAGGTCCTCCCGCGGATATCCGGAGCACTCCGATCTTAGAACGTCTTGGGCAACTTGACAGGCCGCAAAAAGGCTCCGCTGAAAGTCTTGTGCGCAGCCAAGTTTTCTTGTGATTTCAATCAATTAGCTAGGGTCAACCGTTCTTGACTTGATAGAACCCAATCAGTATGGTCCGCGCGGCTTCAAGGTGCGCGCGTGCTGCCGTTGCTGAAAGCCGCGAGTGTCGGGACCGGGTGACGGGACCATGAGCGACGCACGCGAAAACAGCGACCGGGGCAAGCAGCATACCGACGAGGCTGCTCTCTCCGCGAGGCTTCAGCGGCTCAATGAAGGTCTCGGCCAAAAGCGTAGTGCAGGCCGGTCTTCCGAAAGCTCTGAGGCGGATCGGGCGGCAACTGCATCCGGCTACGCGAAGGGCTTTCGGCTCTCCAGCGAACTCGTTGCAGGTGTTGTGGTCGGCGCCGGCCTCGGCTGGCTCATCGATCGCTGGTTCCACACGTCGCCGTGGGGGCTGATGATTTTCCTCCTGCTCGGCTTTGCGGCGGGCGTGCTCAATGTTATGCGCTCCGCGGGAGTTGTCGCGGGCAACGCACTCGACGGCCCGGGCAACCGGAAAGAATAAACGGAAGGCGCAGCGGCGCACTTACAGGGCGGCAAACAGGACCATGCAGGTCGATCCGATCCACCAGTTCCAGATCGAGAACCTGATGCCCATGACCAGCATGGGCGGGCATGACATCTCGTTCACGAATTCCGCGCTGTACATGTTCATCATCGTCGGTGCGGTCTCAGCACTCCTCATCGGCGCGACGGCGCCGCGCGCCGTGATCCCGGGGCGGCTGCAATCGATCGCGGAAATCTCCTACGAATTCGTCGCCAATACGGTGCGGTCGTCGGCCGGCACCGAAGGCATGAAGTTCTTCCCCTTCGTGTTCACGCTGTTCATGTTCGTCCTGTTCGCGAACCTGATCGGGCTCATTCCGTATTCGTTTACGGTGACCAGCCAGCTGATCATCACCGCGGCGCTGGCGCTCTTCGTGTTCTTCATCGTCGTCGGCTACGGCTTCTATCGCAACGGCCTGCGCTTTTTGAATCTGTTCGTGCCCAAGGGCGTGCCGAAGCTGATCCTGCCGGCGATCGTCTTCATCGAAGTTCTGTCGTTTCTGTCGCGCCCTGTGTCGCATTCGGTGCGTCTGTTCGCCAATATGCTCGCCGGCCATATCACGCTTCAGGTCTTCGCCGGGTTCATCATCATGCTGGCCGGCGCCGGCGTGCTCGGCTGGTTCGGCGCCGCGCTGCCGTTTTTCATGGTGGTCATGCTGACCGCGCTGGAATTCCTGGTGGCGTTCCTGCAAGCTTATGTCTTCGCCATTCTCACCTGCATCTATCTCAACGATGCGATCCACCCGGGCCACTAAGACCCACTCGCACCAACCTCATAAAGGAGTTTTGTTATGGATCCGATCGCCGCGAAATATATCGGGGCTGGCATTGCCTGCATCGGCATGGGCGGCGCCGGCGTCGGCGTGGGCATCATTTTCGGCAATTACCTGGCGGCCGCCATCCGCAATCCGTCCGCGGCCCAGGGTCAGTTCGGCAACCTCATCTTCGGCTTCGCCATCACCGAAGCGCTCGGAATTTTCTCGCTGCTGATCGCGCTCCTGCTGCTGTTCGGGCTCTAAGTCCGCCGCGGCAGCCAAACCTAAGGCAGAGCAATGGCCGAACCGACCGCCCATACCGAGCACCCCGCCGGGCACACTGCCTTTCCGCCCTTTCAGGCGGAGCATTTTCCGTCGCAGCTCGTCTGGCTGACGATCAGCTTCGTGCTGCTCTACGTGCTGATGTCGAAGATCGCGCTGCCGCGCATCGGCGCCATCATGGCCGAGCGCAGCAAGCTGATCGGCGACGATCTCGCGGCGGCGGAACGGCTCAAGGAGCAGTCGAACGCGGCGCAGGCGGCCTATGAGAAATCGCTCGCCGATGCGCGCAGCCGCGCCCAGTCGTTCGCGAGCTCGACGCGGGACAAGCAGGCGGCCGAGGCCGCGGCCGCGCAGAAGCGGCTCGAGGCGCAGCTCCACGAGCGGCTCACAGCGGCGGAACAGTCGATCACGACGACGCGCACCGCCGCCATGGGCAATGTGCGGTCCATCGCCGCCGACACTGCTTCGGCGATTGTCGAACGCCTGATCGGCAAGGCTCCGGCCGACCACGAAATCGCCGCCGCGCTTGATGCCGGAAAAAGCTGAGAACAGTCATGGCAGAAACCGAAAACTGGGTCGCTTTTGGCTTCTTCTGCTTTCTCGCTTTGCTCGTTTATCTCGGCGTGCATCGCAAAGTCTTCGACAGCCTCGATGCGCGTCAGGCGCGCATCAAGTCCGAGCTCGACGAGGCGCGCAAGCTGCGCGAGGAGGCGGCGGCGCTCCTTGCCGAATTCGAGCGCAAGGGCCGCGAGGCGGAAACCGAGGCCGAGGCCATTATCGCCAGTGCCAAGGCCGAAGCCGAACGGCTTGCCACTGAGGCCAAAACGCGGATGGAAGAATTCGTGGCGCGCCGCACCAAGATGGCGGAAGCAAAAATCGCCCAGGCCGAAACGCAGGCGCTCGCCGATGTGAAATCCGCCGCGGCCGATGCCGCGGTTGCGGCAGCCGAACGGATTCTCTCCGTGGCGGCCAAGGGCAAAGTCGCCGAGGATCTCCTGGCGCAGGGCATCGAGGACGTCAAAAAGCGATTCAACTGACGCCGGTTTCGATCCTTTGGATGTGCGGCTTTTTCTTCAAACTGAGTTCGACTGATGCTCGCGGCCGCGCCGTTGCCACGCTGGCGCGGCAAATCGAGCCTTGATATCGACGGGCGCGCTTCACACCTTCGACGGTGCGGGTGGGCGGCAAGCTGCGAAGGAGAGAGCGATGAGCCCGCTTTTCCGACGGCGAAGCAAACATCCCCTGGTCAATCGTCTGTTGCTCTCGGCATTGCTGGTGGCGGCGAGCCCGATAGCGGCCTATGCGCAGGGCGTCCACGACTACAGTTTCCCGAGTGCCTCCGGAAATGGCGGCAGCAGCGGCACCTCGACCGGCGGCAAGGTTTACAGCGGAACCGCGGTTCCGACCGGCCGCGGCCCGCTGGACCAGCCGATTCCGCCGGCGGTGAGCAGCTACGGTGGCCGCCGTACCGGCGGCATCGCAACGCCGACTTATCCGTCACCCTATCCATTCGGACGGTAGTGACGTTCTTTGCGAAGACATTACGGCCGGGCGGATCGCCCGCGCTTTCGCCGATGCAGCGCGCGAGGCAGCGCGTCATCCACAGATCAGATCTGATTCCTGTGCATAATCGCCAAGTCCCAGCGCTTGTGCTCTTTGCAGCGCCGCAACCGGCGCTATGTTTCCCTCCACAATTTCCTTGAAAAGCCAAATGGCGGCCGACTCTATCGGCCGTGGATCGGAGGGACCCTTGGTCATCTTCGATTGTAACGGCGTGCTTGTCGACTCAGAACCGATCGCGGCTGCGGTGCTCGCCGACGCGTTCGACCGCATCGGCATTGCCGTTTCAGCCGACACCCTGATGCGCCGTTTCCAGGGCCGGCGGCCGGCCGACATTTTTGCCGCCGTCGAAAGAGCAACCAACAAAAAGATCCCGGCGCATTTCCCCGGCGAGGTCGCAACCGAAACGCTGCGTCGTTTGCGAGCGGATCTGCGCGCCATTGCGCACGCCGCGCATGCGCTGACATGGATACGCGGGCCGAAGGCGGTGGCCTCGTCATCGTCGCCGGAGCGGATCCGGCTCAGTCTCGAAGTCACGGGCCTTATTCGTTTTTTCGAGGCGCGGCTGTTCTCGGCGGCCAATGTCTATCGCGGCAAGCCGGCGCCGGATGTTTTCCTGCTCGCGGCTTCGCGCGGCGAGGTCGATCCGGCGCAATGTATCGTGGTTGAGGATTCCGTGCCCGGCGTCGCTGCTGCGGTAGCGGCGGGCATGATGCCGATCGGTTTCGTCGGCGGCAGTCAGACGCCGGGACGGCTCGCGGCCGAACTCTCCGCCCGCGGCGCCCGCACCATCGTCGCCGATATGCGGGCGCTCAAGAGCGCGATCACCGATTTGCGCGGCTGGTAGAGACTATCACCCCGTCGGCGTGTTCGGATTGGGCTTCGGCTTCGCCCTGGGCTTTGCGGCGGGCGCCGGCTTTGCCGCGGACGCCGAGAACTGATCGAAGCCGATATAGACCACGTAGTTGCCAAGCTCATTCACCGGCGTCGGCAACGGGAAGGTCAACCCCTCCTCGATATGGCTGAAATTGGCGCCGTCGTCGTTGGCGATGTCGATCGGAATCTGGACGAACTTGGTGGTGATCACCTTCATGCCCGAGGACGGTGCGTCAACCACCGCGATGCGGAGCGGCACGTCGACGTGACCGGGCCCGCCCGCCGGGCCGACGATGACGCGGCCCTGGATGCCGACTTTCATCACCATCTGGCCCGAGACCACGGCGCATTCGCGCGCGGCACGGACAAAGCTGCCCTGGTATTTGAGCGCCATCGCTTCATTGCTGCCGTCAGGCGGCGGCGGCGGGATGATCAAGGTCGATGCGCCCTGGCGGACGTCGATGAACGGACAATCGACGTCCGGCTGCGCATTGGCCACCGGCTGCGGCGCCTTGTCGGACGCGCCGGAGAAGAAATTCGCGACCTTGTCCTTAAACGAGGGCGAGCCCGAGGGCGCGGGCGGAGGCGGCGCGGAAAGGGGTGGTGCAGCGGTGGCGGTCGTACCCGCCGGCGCGGACGTCGTCGGCACGCCAATATTGCCGCTGCCGGTGCAACCTGGCGCCAGCAGCACAATCGAGAGCAGAGTTGCGATCGGTAGACGATCGCCCCACTTTATCGTTTGAAAGTCGCGCGGCATCCCCAACTCATCGCAAGCGAACGCGATGCCCAGGATTTTATACCAAGCCAACCGTGGCCATCCCAAGGCGGTACCCTACCCTCCCCCAATAGCGGCGGAGGGAAAGGGAGGTAGCATGGTTAAGACGGTCAGGATCTGGCGGCATCCTTGAGCCGGGCAAACAGCAGGTGGTCCTGCCAGGTGCCGTTGATACAGAGGTATTCCCGGGCATAGCCCTCGCGGAGAAAGCCGTTTTTCTCCAAAAGCCTGATCGAGCCGGCATTGGTCGGGATGCAGGCGGCTTCGAGGCGATGCAGCCGGAGCGTGGCAAAGGCAAAGGGAATAACGGCGCGGACCGCGGCCGTCATATAGCCCTGGCGCACAAAAGGCAGGCCCATCCAATAGCCGAGACTGCAGGCCTGGGCGACGCCGCGGCGGATATTGGCCAGCGTCAGGCCGCCGACCGTGGCGCCGTCGGAATAGCGCACGATCAGGAAGGCATAGCCCTGGTCGCTGCGCAGATCTTCGCTATAGCGCTTGATCCGCCGCCGGAATGCGCTGCGGGTCAGATCGTCATCCGGCCAGGTCGGCTCCCAGGGGGTGAGGAAATCGCGGCTCGCTTCGCGCAGCGCCGACCATTCCTCGAAGTCGGTCATCTGCGGGGTGCGCAGCAAGAGGCCGTCGCCCTCGATGGTCGGCAACGGCTCGGTAAAATTGATGGTGCGGAAAAACGCCATCGGACCAATTTGCGACCGGCTTGCGACGAACGCGTCACCATCGGAAACGCCGGCGGCGGTTCGTCAAGCAGCCTGGCGCGTCAGACTTTCCGCAATCGCTGCGGCACTTTCAAGTCCGGACCCCAAGCCCATGACCGCGGTGGCAAGCTTGCCGCGTTTGAGGAGGCCGCGGCCCGCGGCGCGCGCGCTTTCAACCGTGACGGCTTCGACCCGCGCCACCAGTTCGTCGAGCGGGATCGGGCGGCCGCGCGTGATCATCTGCCGCGCCAATTGCTCGATGCGGGCGCCGGAGCTTTCCAGCGCCATCAGAAGGCCGGCCTTCATCTGCGCCTTGGCGCGCGCCACCTCGGCCTCGGAAATGGTCTCCGCAGTGCTCGCGATCTCGTCGACGATGACGCGCATCAGCTCCGACGTGTCGGCGGCATCGGTTCCGGCATAGAGCCCGAACATGCCGACGTCGGAATAGGGCACGTGGAACGAGTAGATCGAGTAGCACAAGCCGCGCTTCTCGCGCGCTTCCTGGAATAGCCGGGACGACATGCCGCCGCCGAGAATATTGGTGAAGACCTGCAAGCTATAGAGCTCGGGATCGGTGATGGAGAGCCCGGCGAGGCCGAGCGCGATATGCACCTGTTCCAGCTCGCGCTTCTCGACATGGGTGCCGCCGCCGAACCGCGCCGGCTCCGGCGCCGGACTGGCGGGACCGTTGAAGGAGCCGAACTGCTTCTCGACCTCGGCCAGCACGGCCTCGTGGTCGACGGCGCCGGCGGCGGCGACCACGATATCCGGCGCGCGATAATTGCGCGTCAGATAATGGCGCAGCTTGTCGCCGTCGAACGAACGCACCGTTTTCGCCGTACCGAGTATCGAGCGGCCGAGCGGCTGATCGGGGAACGCCATCACGTTGAGATGCTCAAAGATGAGATCGTCCGGCGTGTCGGCGACGGCGCCGATCTCCTGGACGATGACATTCTTCTCGCGCATCAATTCCGTAGAGTCGAAGGCCGGCTCGGACAGAATGTCGGCCAGCACGTCGAGTGCGAGCGGCACGTCGGCCTTGAGCACGCGCGCGTAATAGGCGGTGCTCTCGGCGCCGGTCGCCGCGTTGAGATCGCCGCCCACGGCCTCGATCTCTTCGGCGATCTGGCGCGCCGAGCGCCGCCGCGTGCCCTTGAACGCCATATGTTCGAGGAAATGCGAAATGCCGTGCTCGTCGTGATGCTCGTCACGGCTGCCGGAAGCGACCCAAACGCCGAGCGACGCCGTCTCGAGATGCGGCATCGCGTCGGTCACCACATTGATGCCGGACTTCAGGGTCGTTACTTCAACACTCATGCTGCCGCTCCTTCCTGCGCCGCGCGGCTCGTCTTCAGGACGAAACGCTCGACCGCAGCTTGATCCGCCGGCAGCACGGTGACGCGCTCCGGACGCTGATTGATGTCGGAAAGCCAATCGGGCAGATCCGGCCGCGCCCCGCAGGCCGCCTCGACCGCATCGGGAAACTTCGCCGCATGCGCGGTGGAAAGCACCACCATCGGCACCGCGGGATCGCGCTGTTCCTTCTCGGCGACCGCTATGCCGACCGCGGTATGCGGATCGACGAAATTGCCGGTCTCGCGCTTGACCGTGCGCATTGTGGCTGCGACTTCGTCCTCGCCGGCGCGGCCGGACGAGAACAGGCCGCGGATATAAGCAAGCGCCGGCGCCGACAGCGTAAAGCGCCGCGATTGCGCCAGCGATCCCATCATCGCCCGAATCGCGCTCGCGTCGCGGCTATAGGCGTCGAACAGCAAGCGTTCGAAATTCGACGAGACTTGGATGTCCATCGACGGCGATGTCGTCGGAACGACATCGCGCAGCTCATAGCTGCCGGTCGAAAGCGTGCGGGCCAGAATGTCGTTGACATTGGTGGCAATGACCAGCCGGTCGATCGGCAGGCCCATGCGTTGCGCGACATAGCCGGCATAGATGTCGCCGAAATTGCCGGTCGGCACGGTAAAGGCGACTTTGCGCGCCGGCGCGCCGAGCGCCACCGCTGCCGTGAAGTAATAGACGACCTGCGCCACGATGCGCGCCCAGTTGATCGAGTTGACGCCGGACAACCGCACCTGGTCACTGAAAGCGTGGTGATTGAACATGCCTTTGACGATGGCCTGGCAGTCGTCGAACGTCCCTTCGATGGCGACCGCGCTGACATTGTCGGCGTCTGTCGTCGTCATCATCCGCCGCTGCACGTCGGAGACGCGGCCCTGCGGAAACAGCACGACGAGATCGACCTGGTGGCGGTTCCGGAAAGCTTCGACGGCGGCGCCGCCGGTGTCGCCGGACGTCGCCACGACGATGGTACGGCGTTCGCCGCGTGCCGCGAGCGAATGATCCATCAACCGCGCGACGAGCTGCATCGCCAGATCTTTGAAGGCCAGCGTCGGCCCGTGAAACAGTTCAAGCGCGAACGTATTGACGCCGAGCTGGGTGAGCGGCGCCACCGCAGGATGGCGGAACGTGCCATAGGCCTCGCGCGCCATGCGGGCGAGATCGGCTTCGCCGAGCGCGTCGCCGACGAAAGGCCGGATCACCTCGACCGCGACTTCGGCATAGGGCCGGCCGGCAAAACCCGCGATCGCTTTGGGCTCGAGCCGCGGCCAGTGTCCTGACGCAATGTCGGGCACATAGAGGCCGCCGTCGCGGGCGAGACCCGCGAGCATGACTTCGGCGAAGCCGGATGCGGGGGCCGCACCCCTGGTCGAGACGTAGTGCACCTTGTGGCGATCCCAGATGGCCGAACGGTCCCTGGCCTTGAGCATTAACATATTGATTCCGAACGATATTTTACAGAGGCCGGCCGCAGCCGCCCAGGGCGATAACGCCGGAGCCACGATCACAGTAATAGGAAAACCGCAGCCTCCACAAGGAATGGCGCAGCGGTCCGGGCCGGGCCAAATCGGGGGGTCAAATCGGGGGTTTACCCCTCCCTCCGCCCCTCTTCTGTCTCTTCTTCCGCTCCTTGGCCGCGCCCCGAGGTGAGCGCCCAGGAGATGAAAACTCCCGCCAAAACGGCGGCCAGGCCGAACCAGGTCAGCGCGTATTGCAGGTGGTTGTCGGGCAGGCTCACGATCAGCTTGCCGGGCTGCGGCAAGCCGCCGGGCGGCGCCGGCGTCTCCTGCTCGACATAAAACGGCGCCAACTGAACCGAGCCTTGACCGAGCGCCTTCGCAGCCGCAATTGCCGCCGGATCGCGCGCGAACCAGAGATTATGCGCGGCATCGTCGGCCGGCGTGAACCAATGCCGGCTGTCCGGCCAGCGCATCACGCCGGCAAGCGCGATCGGCCCCGACACTTCGCCCTCTGGCCGCGATTTCGGGTCTTTGCGCGCATCCGGCACAAAGCCGCGATTGACGATGACGATGCTGCCGTCGGCAAGCCGCGCCGGGGTGAAGACCCAATAGCCCGGTCCGGCATCGGAAATGTCGGGACGAAACGCGGCAGCCGAGGCGAAGACCAGGGCTTCCTTGCCGTTGTCGAATTGCGCCGTGAAAGTCACGCGGCGGTATTCGTCGCTCGCTTGTTCCAATCCCGGCCAGTCGCGCGCGGGCGGCAGCGCCACCGGCGGCGCGGCGAGCCGCTCGGTCAGCTCAGCGATCAGCCCTTCCTTCCAGGCCTTGCGCTCGATCTGCCAGACGCCGAGCCCGATGAGGATCGCGAAGGCAAGGATCGCCGGCACCAACAGGCCGAGCCAAGAACGCTGACCTGAACGGCGACCTGAACGCCGGCGCTCTGTCACGGCTGGTCGGCGCCGAAGCGGCCTTCCGCCGCCTTGTGATGGAATTGCAGCGCGATCATCAAGCCTTTCATCGGCCGCAGCGGACCGAGCGTCACGACGAGAATCAGCGGCAGCCACAACGCCGCATGCACCCAATAGGGCGGATGAAACTCGATCTCGGTGATGAGCGCCGCACCGACAACGATGGCGCCGGCGAGGAACATGATGAACACCGCCGGCCCATCGCCGGCATCGGCGAAATTGTAATCGAGGCCGCACAGCTCGCAGCGCGGCCGCAAGGTCAAAAAGCCCTGGAACAGCTTGCCGCGGCCGCAACGCGGACAGGCGCAAGCCAATCCCGCGGCCATCGATCCGGCAAGCGTCGTGATCGTCTTATCGGTCATAGACGCAATGTATGTTTCCGCTCGTCCCCGCGAAAGCGGGGACCCAGCTCATTCCGTCCGACTGGATTCCCGCTTTCGCGGGAATGAGCGGAGAGGATCGCTATCCCACGTGCGGTCCCTGGCCCCACACATAGATGCAGGCGAACAGGAACAGCCACACCACGTCGACGAAGTGCCAGTACCAGGCGGCGAATTCGAAGCCCAGATGCTGCGTCGGCTTGAACTGGCCGGCCATGGCGCGGAACAAACAGACGATCAGGAAGATCGAGCCGATGATGACATGGGCGCCGTGGAAGCCCGTCGCCATGAAGAAGGTCGCGCCGTAAATGTTGCCGGAATAGTGGAACAGCGCGTGCGCGTATTCCCAAGCCTGCACGCAGGTGAAGCTCAAGCCCAGCGCGATGGTGCAGACCAGACCCCAGATCAGGCCCTTGCGATCGTTCTCGAGCAGCGCGTGATGCGCCCAGGTCACTGTGGTGCCCGAGGTGAGCAGGATCAGCGTGTTGAGAAGCGGCAGATGCCACGGATCGAAGGTTTCGACGCCTTTGGGCGGCCAGACGCCGCCGGTATAAGCGATCCGCGCCACGTCGCGCAGCTCGTCGGGGAACAAAGCCGTGTTGAAATAAGCCCAGAACCAGGCGACGAAGAACATCACTTCCGAGGCGATGAACAGGATCATGCCGTAGCGGTGCGAGATCTGCACCACGCGGGTGTGGTCGCCCTCGACCTCGGCTTCATGAATGACGTCGCGCCACCAGCCGATCATCGTATAGGCGATGCCGATCATACCGGCGCCGAAGATCAGCGGCGCATAATTCGCCATCTGGTGCATCCATAGGATGAGACCTACGGCAGTGACGAAGGCCGAGACCGCGCCGATCGCCGGCCACGGACTGGGATTCACCAGGTGGTAGTCGTGATGCGGTTCGGCGTGCGCATTAGCCATCGTTATCTTCTCCACCCTTGGCGCGACCTTCATGAGCCGCACCGCGTTGTTGCCGTTAAATGCGTCCAGATTTTTCCGTACTTGCGCTGTCTGCCACCGGCCGCTCCGGCTCGCGCACCGGATAGAAGGTGTAGGAGAGCGTGATGTTCTTGAGTGTGTCCTGCTCGGAATCCTTGGCGAGCTTGGGATCGACGTAGAAGACGACCGCCATGTCGCGCTTCTCGCCCGGCTTCATGGTTTGCTGGGTGAAGCAGAAGCAGTTGATCTTCTCGAAATAGATGCCGGCGGTGGGCGGCGTGACATTGTAGCCGGCCTGCGCCGTCGTTATGCGGGCGGATTCATTGGTCACCGAATAATACACGGTGACGACCTGACCGAGTTTGACGTCGATGGTGCGGCGCTCAGGCTCGAAGCTCCAGGGCAGGCCCGGCGCGATGTTGGAATCGAAGCGCACCGTGACTGTGCGTCCGGCGACTTCCGTTGCCGGCGCCGACGTCGCCACCTGCGTGGTGCCGCCGAAGCCCGTGGTACGGCAGAACCAGGAATAAAGCGGCACCGCGGCATAGGATGCGCCGACCATCAGCGCGACGAATGCCCCGCAGGCAAAGGCGACAAGGAGATCGGATTTGCGCGGGGCGTTTGGCGTGCTCACAGCGGCCGCTCCATCACGCCCGGCCCTTTGACCAAGGTCACGATGTAGAACAGGATCACCAGAAGGCCGAGCGACACCGCGATCGCGATCGAGCGCGAACGGCGCGCGCGCAATTGTTCCGGTGTCAGCCTGATACCGGGCGCCCCCTCCCCACCCTCCCCCGCAAGCGGGGGAGGGAAGGGTGGGGGTTTTTTGCCGTCGTTCATCGGGGCGCTCATTGTCATGTCACGAAGTGGCCAAACAGCCCTCCCGACATGCGATCGGCCAACAGCACGGCAAACAACAGGAACAAATAAAGGATCGAGAAGGCGAACATTTGCTTGCTCGCGGCGTAACCCTCTTTTTCCGCGCGAATGCGAAATGCCAGCGCGACCATGATGGCGCCGGCGACAATGGCGGCAATGCCATAGGCCATTCCGGCATAGCCGAGGAACCACGGCGCGACGCCAAGCGGCGCGAGGATCAGCGTATAGAGCAGGATCTGCCGGCGCGTCGCCTCGTCGCCGTGGACGACGGGAAGCATCGGCACCCCGGCGCGCGCGTAATCGTCCTTGCGGTAGAGCGCCAGCGCCCAGAAATGCGGCGGCGTCCACATGAAGATGATGAGAAACAGCACGATCGGCTCGAGCGAAATGCCGCCGGTTACGGAGGCCCAGCCGATGATCGGCGGCAGGGCGCCTGCGGCGCCGCCGATGACGATGTTCTGCGGCGTCGAGCGCTTGAGCCACATCGTATAGATGACGACGTAGAAGGCGATGGTGAGCGCGAGCAAGGAAGCGGCCACGACATTGACCAGAAGCCCGAGCACGACGACGGAAAAGCCTGAGAGCATCAGGCCGAAAGCCAGAGCCTCGCCGCGCCGCAGCCGCCCGGCCGGGATCGGCCGTCGCCGCGGTGCGCGTCATGCGGGCATCGATATCGGCGTCGTACCACATGTTCAGCGCGCCCGAGGCGCCGGCGCCAACCGCGATGCAAATCAGCGCGGTGAGACCGATGACCGGATGGATATGACCCGGCGCGAGCACGAGCCCTACCAGCGCCGTGAAAACCACGAGCGACATCACCCGCGGCTTCATCAGTTCGAGATAATCGCCGGCGCCGGCAATGCTTGGCGCAATGCTGGGATCGATGCCGGTATTACCGACTTCCGCTTCTGCAAACGTTACGCTCATCGGATCAGCGGCAGCGTCTCGTATTGATGGAAGGGTGGCGGCGACGGCAGCGTCCATTCGAGCGTTGTGGCGCCAGGTCCCCACGGGTTAGCGGCGGCGCGCTCCTTCTTGGTGAAGGCGAGCGCCATGCCGTAGAGGAAGATCAGCACGCCGAAGCCGGAAATATACGAGCCGATCGAGGACACGTAATTCCATCCGGCGAAGGCATCGGGATAATCGACATAGCGGCGCGGCATGCCGGCGAGGCCGAGGAAATGCTGCGGGAAGAACACGATGTTGACGCCGATGAAGGTGACCCAGAAGTGCAGCTTGCCGATGGTCTCGTTGTACATGTAGCCGGTCATTTTCGGGAACCAGTAGTACCAGCCGCCGAAAATGGCGAACACCGCGCCGAGCGAGAGCACGTAGTGGAAGTGGGCGACCACGTAATAGGTGCCGTGCAGCGTGCGATCGACGCCGGCATTGGCGAGCACCACGCCGGTGACGCCGCCGATGGTGAACAGGAAAATGAAGCCGATGGCCCACAGCATCGGCGTCTTGAACTCGATCGAGCCACCCCACATGGTCGCGATCCAGGAGAAGATCTTCACGCCGGTCGGCACCGCGATCACCATCGTCGCGGCGATGAAATAGGCCTGAACGGTCGACGACATGCCGACATTATACATGTGGTGCGCCCAGACGATGAAGCCGATGGCGCCGATCGACACCATCGCATAGGCCATGCCGAGATAGCCGAACACCGGCTTCTTCGAGAATGTCGCGACGATCTGACTGACCATGCCGAAGCCCGGCAGAATCAGAATGTAGACTTCGGGGTGGCCGAAGAACCAGAACAGGTGCTGAAACAATATCGGATCGCCGCCGCCTTCCGGATTGAAGAAGGTAGTGCCGAAATTGCGGTCGGTGAGCAGCATCGTGATCGCGCCGGCGAGCACCGGCAGCGACAACAGCAACAGGAACACCGTCACCAGGATCGACCACACGAACAGCGGCATCTTGTGCATGGTCATGCCGGGCGCGCGCATATTGAAGATCGTGGTGATGAAGTTGATGGCGCCGAGGATCGACGAGGCGCCGGCGAGATGGATCGAGAGAATGACGAAATCCATCGCCGGACCGGGATGGCCGTAGGTCGACAGCGGCGCATAGATCGTCCAGCCGGTTCCGGCGCCGTTGGTGCCGGGCTCGCCCTCGACGAACATCGAAGTCAGGAGCAGCGCAAACGACGCCGGCAACAGCCAGAACGAAATATTGTTCATGCGCGGGAACGCCATGTCCGGCGCGCCGATCATCAGCGGCACCATCCAATTGCCGAAGCCGCCGATCATGGCCGGCATGACCATGAAGAAGATCATGATCAGGCCGTGCGCGGTGACGACGACGTCGAAAGTATGGGTCTCGTGGAAAATCTGGATGCCGGGATACATCAGCTCGGCGCGGATCAGGATCGACAGGATGCCGCCGATGATGCCGGCGAAGATCGCGAACACCAGGTACATCGTGCCGATGTCCTTGTGGTTCGTCGAATAGACGAAGCGCCGCCAGCCATGCGGGATCGCGTGTCCGCCTTCGTCACCATGCGCCGCGTGTGCCATCGTATCCATTGCCAGTCCCTTCGTTAGCGACCGCTCGTCGCTTTTCGGCTCGTTGTCTTGCCTTCGCTTTTCTTGTCGTCGATCTCAGCGCGCCGACGCATCGCCGGGCGCGGCTTCGCCAGCGGCGAAGGTGTTGGCCGGGGCTTTATCGTCGGTCGCGAATTTCTGTTTCGCCGTGACCAGCCACGCTTTGAAGTCGGCGTCGTTCACAACCCGCACCGCGATCGGCATGAAGGAATGATCCTTGCCGCACAGTTCCGAGCACTGGCCGTAGAACATGCCGGTGACGGTCGCCTTGAACCAGGTATCGTTCAAGCGGCCGGGAACGGCATCGATGCGCGAGCCGAACGACGGCACGGTGAAGGAGTGGATCACGTCGGCGCCGGTGACCAGCACATGGACGACCTTGTTCACCGGCACGACCAGCTCGTTGTCGACCGTGAGCAGGCGCGGCTGGCCGGGCTTGAGATCTTTCTCGGCGACCATCAGCGAGTCGAATTCGAGATTGCCGTTGTCGGGATAAGCGTAGCTCCAGAACCACTGCTTGCCGGTCGCCTTGATGGTGAGGTCGGGCGTCGGCACGACGAGCTCGTTGAACAACAGCCGGAACGACGGCACGGCGATCACCGCAAGGATAATGACCGGGACGACCGTCCAGAGGATCTCGATCGGCGTGTTGTGCGTGGTGCGCGACGGCGTCGGATTGGCGCGCGCGTTGAACCGCACGATGACGATCAGGAGGAGCGCAAGGATAAACAGCGAAATCGCGGCGATGACCCAGAGCAGGAAATAATGGAACCCGGCGATCTCCTCCATCACCGGGGTCGCGGCGTCCTGCAGATCCATCTGCCAAGGCACCGGGTGCCCGAGCGCGGCCAGCGCCACGCCTGCGCTCGCCAGCACGGCGCTCGCGGCCAGCGCGATAGCGGTCAAATGTGCACGCACCTTCATCTGTCGTTCTTCTCCCTGTTTCTATTATTGGTCACGGCTGCCGACAGCGAGCGCGGAGACCTTACTTCAGCGCAGACCGCAACAGTGTGACGCCGCAGCTTTGGACGGCATTGTGCCTTGTAAATAGCCTTGTTAGCCTTGCAACGAAGCCTTCAAGAAGCCTTGGCCCGGCGTCCTTGGCTGGTAGCGAAGGGATAGGGAATCCCGGTTTCTCCAAACCACAAATCCGGCCTTGCTGCAATGCGCTCTTGGGCACCAGAGCGCCGGTCATGCACAGCGGCTTGGGCTGCGGCAAATTGGGCTCTTCGGGCACGCCGCGGCGACCTTTGGGCAGCCACAATGGCTTGGTCTGGATCGACCTTGACACGGTGGGCTCACGATGTAGGCAAGCCTTCGCGCGGCGGCCCGTTAAAGTCGGCTGATTCGCGTGATTGGCGAGCCTGCCGGGGGTAGCTATCGGCGGCTTGTCGGCCGCTCGAAAAGCCGGACGGCTCCCCGAGGAGAAACTTGATCATGGCGATATTCGACGGCGCATGGCGGTTGCGGCTATCGGCATCCGCGCTCGCCGCTAGCGCCGTTGTTCTGGCCGGCATGTTTTTGGCGGGCATGTGGAGCGGCACCGCCCACGCCCAGGGCGCGGTCAAATCGGTTCACGGCGATTGGCAGATCCGCTGCGACACGCCGCCCGGCGCCCAAAGCGAGCAATGCGCGCTGATGCAGAGCGTGACGGCGGAAGACCGGCCCAATGTGGGCTTAACCGTCATCGTGCTCAAGACCTCGGACCAGAAGAGCCGGCTGATGCGCGTCGTCGCGCCGCTCGGCGTGCTGTTGCCGTCGGGGCTCGGGCTGAAGATCGACAATGCCGATGTCGGCCGCGCCGGCTTCGTGCGCTGCCTGCCCAATGGCTGCGTCGCCGAAGTGGTCATGGACGACAAGCTGATCGGCCAATTGCGCACCGGCCAGACCTCGACCTTCATCATTTTCCAAACGCCCGAGGAAGGCATCGGCTTCCCGATGAGCCTCAAGGGCTTCGGCGAAGGCTACGATCAGCTGCCGTAAACGCCGGTTCAACGCTCCTGCGGTGCGACTTCGTGGCGTCGATTGACGCTGTCTGCCGGACGGATACCCTCACCGAAAATATAATGTGGGGGAACGTTCATGCGTGTTGTCGGCACTGTTGCGGCCATCGCAACCGCCCTCTCGGTTCTCGCCACAGCGCTGCCGCCGCCGGCTTACGGCGGCAGCGACTATCCGACGCGCCCGGTGACGCTGATCGTGCCTTATGCGCCGGGCGGGGTCGCCGATGTCGGCATGCGCATCCTGGGCGACAAGCTGTCGAGCAAGCTCGGCCAGCAATTCGTCGTCGAGAACCGGCCCGGCGCCGGCGGCGTTGTCGCGGCGCAAACCGGCGCCGCCGCCGCACCTGACGGCTATACGCTATTGATGACCGGCAACAACAATGCGATCGCCGCGGCTCTGTTCAAGTCGCTGCCGTTCAATGTGCTCACCGATTTCGCCTCGATCTCGACCGCCGCCTTCTTCGATCTGTTGATCGTGACGCGGGCGGGCTCGCCGCTGAAAACGGTGCAGGATATCGTCGACGCGGCACGGAAAAATCCCGGCAAGTTGAATATCGGCACCATCACTCCCGGCAGCACGCAGAACCTCGCCGCGGATCTCTTCGTCAACACCGCCGGCATTGATGCGGCGATCGTGCCGTTCCGCGCCTCGCCCGACATGGCGGGCGCGGTGCTGCGCGGCGATGTCGATGTGGCCTTTGAGTTCTATGCCGCGATCAACGGCCTTCTCGCCGACAAGAAGCTCATGGTGCTGGCCTCGACCGGCCCGCAGCGGACGGCTTACTTGCCCGATGTGCCGACCGTCATCGAGAGCGGCCTCAAGGGGTTTGAAGTCGTGAGCTGGAACGGCCTCTCGGTTCCCGCGGCGACCCCGCCCGGCGTCATCGCAACGCTCAACCGCGCCATGAAGGACGTCATTCCGACGCCTGACGTCCAGGACCGGGCCAAGCAAATGGGCATGGCCATGCGCTGGAGCGCGCCGGAAGACATGACCGCCCGCATGAAGGCCGATATCGCCAAATGGGGCGCGGTGATCGAAAAGGCGGGCATTGCCAAGAGGGATTGAACGCCCCTCGCGGTGCGGCCGCGAAGCGCCTATGTATTGGCTAAATCACCGCCGGATCGCCACCAAGAACCGCTCCCAAAGAATCGTCCCCAAAGAATTGCCCAAGGGATTTCACCATGACGGATTCTCCCATCTCCCTCGTTGACCGCGCCGGCCTCGACCGGCCGCGGCTCGCAAAGATCATCTCGCGTGGGCTCGACGGCGCCGATGACGGGGAGCTTTTTCTCGAATACCGCCAGTCCGAGGTCCTGGGCTTCGACAATGGCCGGCTGAAACAGGCGACTTACGATACGTCGCAAGGCTTCGGCCTTCGCGCCGTGAAGGACGAGGCGGTGGGCTATGCGCATGCCTCCGACGTATCGGAAGCGGCCATCGCGCGCGCCGCCGATGCGGTGCGCGCGGTCAAGGGCGGCTATTCTGGCAACTATGCCGACGCGCCGGCGCGCACCAATGTCAGGCTCTACGCCGAGGATTTACCGCTTGGCAGCCCGGGTTTCGAAGCCAAAGCGCGGCTTCTCGAAACCATCGACGCCTATGCGCGCGCCAAAGACCCGCGCGTACGCCAGGTTTCGGCGAGCCTCGCCGCGACCTGGCAGGCGGTCGAGATTGTGCGCGGCGACGGCGAGACCTATCGCGACGTGCGGCCGCTGGTGCGGTTGAGCGTCTCGGTCGTGGTCGGCGACGGCACGCGGCAGGAGAGCGGCAGCGACGGTTATGGCGGCCGCGAGGGCTACGCGCGCTTCATCGAAACCGATGCCTGGCAAGGCGCGGTCGACAATGCGGTGCGTCAGGCGCTGGTCAATCTCGAAGCGGTTCCGGCGCCCGCCGGCGAAATGGATGTCGTCCTCGGCCCCGGCTGGCCCGGCGTCATGCTGCACGAAGCGGTCGGCCACGGGCTCGAAGGCGATTTCAACCGCAAGAAAACGTCGGCCTTTGCCGGCCTGATGGGACAACGGGTCGCTGCAAAAGGCGTCACCGTGCTCGACGACGGCACCATGGCGATGCGCCGCGGCTCGCTGTCGATCGACGACGAAGGCACGCCGACCAACCGCACCATGCTCATCGAGGACGGCATTCTCACGGGCTATATGCAGGACCGCCAGAACGCGCGGCTGATGGGCATGAAGCCGACCGGCAACGGCCGGCGCGAAAGCTTTGCCTGCGTGCCGATGCCGCGCATGACCAATACCTACATGCTCGCCGGCCAAAGCGACCCGGAAGAAATCATCGCGTCGGTCAAGGACGGCATCTACGCCACCTATTTCGGCGGCGGCCAGGTCGACATCACGTCGGGCAAATATGTGTTCCAATGCACCGAGGCCTATCGCATCGAGAACGGCAAGGTCGGCGCGCCGATCAAGGGTGCCATGCTGATCGGCAATGGGCCGACCGACCTGCACCGCGTCTCCATGATCGGCAACGACCTCAAGCTCGACAACGGCATCGGCACCTGCGGCAAGAACGGCCAAGGCGTGCCGGTCGGCGTCGGTCAGCCGACGCTGCGCATCGACCGCATCACGGTGGGCGGAACAGGCTCCTAGAGCATGATCCCGAAAAGTGGGAACCGGTTCGCCTTCGGAAAAGATCGGCGGGCAGGAGGTCGGCATCAAACGCTAAGCCATTTTTGCGACATGATCGGAAGGCGGATTAAGGCGCCGCCGCGCAGGAGAGTTTTTGTAATGAGCCGTTGGTCTGAGAGCCGCCTGGGGGCGGAGCCACGCAGGATTGTCATGAATTGATGGATCAAAACCTTCGCCGACATTGCCGTGATCGTCGTGCTGGTCATCGCGGCGAAAACCGCCATCGCCGAGCCCTATTACGTGCCGTCAGGCTCGATGGAGCCGACATTGCAGATCGGCGATGAATTGCTGGCGACCAAATATCCTTACGGCTACAGCTCGGCCTCGCTGCCGGTCTTCGTCACCTTGCCGGAATCCGAGCGCATTCTCGGCGCGCTGCCGCGCCGTGGCGATGTCGTCGTGTTCCGCTGGCCGGGCGACCGTTCGCAGATCTGGGTCAAGCGCGTCGTCGGACTTCCGGGCGACCGCGTCGAGATGAAGGACGGCCGGCTGTGGATCAGCGGCACGGCGGTCGGCATGGCGTCCGACGGCATCGGTCAAAACGAATCCGAGGACGGTTCGCAAGAGCCGGTCGCACGCTTCATCGAGACGCTGCCCGGCGGCCGCGCGCATACGATCTTCAAGCACGCGACGACGAACCAATTCGACAATACGCCCGAGGTCACGGTGCCGCCGGGTCACTTGTTCGTCATGGGCGACAATCGCGACAATTCGGCCGACAGCCGGGTCCCCTTGCAATTGGGCGGTGTCGGCCTCTTGCCGGTATCCGATCTGGTCGGACGCGTCGATGCGCTGGTCGGCTCCTGGGACATGACGGCAAAAAGCCAACCGGTGTGGGAATGGCCGGCGGCGCTGCGGCTGTCGCGGTTCTTCACGGTGGTGAAATAAACCCAGCCGGGATTTTTCGTTTGCGCCTGATCTTTTCCGAAAAGAGCCGTCCGTTCTTTTCAGGATCATGCTCTAGCGCACCACACCCGAAATGCAGCATGGCCGGCGCCGTGGCGGCTTGATCGTCTCTTTGAGGAAACAGCGCGGGGCCGCCAAGCCATAGCCCGGCCGGCGATAGGTCCAGGCCCGGCACTTGCTCTCGGACTGGCAGGCCTCGGCGCAAGCCTTGCCCGTGGGATCGGCCGAAGTTTCGAACGAGCGATAATCGCCGCCGTAGCGGTCGATCGAATATTCGGTGGCGCCGGCCTGCGGCTCGATCACGCCGGCGCCGCGCACGCCGGACACGCAGCAGCTTGACGCCACCGGCGGCACCACTTCGCGCTTGAGGAAGCAGGTCGCCGGGGTGCCGGAGGCCGGATAGGAGAAGCTCCAGGACTTGCAGGCCTTGTCGCGCTCGCATCGCGCCGCGCAGGTCGCCGGATCGCCGCCGGGAACCGAGGCACTGGAATAGTCGCCGCCCGGCCGATCGTAGCCGGCCTGCGGCAAAGCGGGCGTCACGCCGCCTGCTATGACGGCCGCGAGCAACACAGCAAAGCCCACCATCAGCGCCCGCGTCATCGCGCCAAGCTCTTAAGCCTCAGCCGTCCCCGGCACAGAAGACCGCCTCCTTAGACGAAATGCCACTGCTATTTTTGCGTCAGGCGGCGATTTCAGCCGCGAAAGTGCTTCGATAGTTTGAGGCCCTGGGCCTGGTAGTTCGAGCCGATGCCGCGGCCGTAAAGCCGATCGGGCCGCGCCAGCATTTTCTCGTAAACCAGCCGGCCGACGATCTGGCCGTGCTCGAGGATGAACGGCACTTCGCGCGACCGCACTTCGAGGACGGCGCGCGAGCCCGTGCCGCCTGAGCCGGCATAGCCAAAACCGGGATCGAAGAAGCCGGCATAGTGGACGCGGAATTCACCGACCAAGGGATCGAACGGCACCATCTCGGCGGCATAATCGGGCGGCACCTGCACCGCCTCGTTCGACGCCAGAATATAAAACTCGTCCGGATCGAGGATCAGGCTCCTATCGGCGCGCGCTGCGATCGGCTCCCAGAAGTCGGCGACCTCATAAGCGTCGCGGCGCTCGATTTCGATGACCGCGGTGTGGCGCTTGGCGCGGTAGCCGACAATGCCGTTGCCGCCCCCTCCCGTTCCCTCCCCCGCACGCGGGGGAGGGCTGGGGTGCGGATGCCCGCCCGACAAATCAATGCTGACGGCAACGCCGTCGCCCATCACCGCCTCGGTGCGATCGACCAGGCGTTCGCTTCCGTGCAGCGCGCGCAAGGCCTCGGCGCTAAGCGCCGCGTCGCCGCGGCGCAATCGCAATTGCGACAGCCGCGAGCCCTCGCGCACCAGCACCGGAAAAGTTTTTGGACTGATCTCGGCATAGAGCGGGCCGTGATAGCCGCCGGCAATGCGATCGAAGCCGCGCGTCTCGTCGGCGATGACGCGGGTGAAAACGTCGAGCCGGCCGGTCGAGCTTTTCGGATTGGCGGCGGCGGCGATGTCCGCGGGCAAAGCGAGGCTCTCGATCAGCGGCACGATATAAACGCAGCCGGTTTCCAGCACCGCGCCGTCGGCGAGCGAGAATTCGTGGAGCTTGAGCTCTTTGATGCGCTGCTTAACCGTGGTGCCGGGGCCGGGCAAGAAGCTCGCGCGCACCCGATAGGCGATCGTGCCGAGGCGCAGGTCGAGACTCGCCGGCTGGATCTGATCGGGCGCGAACGGATAAAGCGGGCGAATCCCGCCCGCCTCCGCCAGTGCCGCGATCATGCGGTCGGGAAGAATGCCTTCGGCCGAAGTTTTGGATGCGGACTTCACGGGGAGCGATCTAACCCGACGCCCGGTTTGACGCAAAGACAGTCAGGGCGTATACACTCGCTTATCCCGTGGTCATTTGAGCCGGCCGGCTTGCAAGCCACGTAAAATAAGTTGCTAAAAGGCCGGGGACACGTGTGCCCGGCCGAGGATTTTCCTCCTGGCCGGGTTTTTGTTTTCGGCCGACGTCTCGTTCGGCCATGGAGCAACACATGTCCGCGTCCACACAAAAAAACTACCGCCCGGAAACCCGTCTGGTGCAATCGGGCACGCTGCGCTCGCCGTTCGGCGAGACTTCGGAAGCGCTGTTTCTCACCCAGGGTTATGTCTATGACAGCGCCGCCCAGGCCGAGGCGCGCTTTAAGGGCGAAGACCCCGGCTATCAATATTCGCGCTTTGCCAATCCGACCGTCGACATGTTCGAGCGGCGCATGGCGGCGTTCGAAGGCGCCGAGGCCGCGCGCGCCACCGCGACCGGCATGGCCGCGGTGACGCTGGCGCTGGTCGGCCAAGTAAAAGCCGGCGATCATGTCGTCGCCGCGAAAGCGATGTTCGGCTCCTGCCGCTATATCGTCGAGGATTATCTGCCGCGCTTCGGCGTCACCTCGACGCTGGTCGACGGCTGCAATCTCGATGCCTGGCGGCAAGCGGTGCGGCCGAACACCAAGACGTTCTTTCTCGAAAGCCCGACCAATCCGGCGCTCGAAGTCATCGACATCGCCGAAGTGGCAAAGATCGCGCACGCGGCCGGTGCGACGCTCGTCGTCGACAACGTGTTCGCGACGCCGTTGTTTCAGTCGCCGCTCGCGCTCGGCGCCGACTGCGTCGTCTATTCGGCGACCAAGCATATCGACGGCCAGGGCCGCTGCCTCGGCGGCATCGTGCTCGCCTCGCAAAAATTCATCATGGACCATGTCCATATTCTGTTGCGCCAGACCGGCCCGTCGATGTCGCCGTTCAATGCCTGGGTGCTGCTCAAGGGCCTTGAGACGCTCGCGGTGCGGGTGCGGCGGCAAACCGACAGCGCGGCGACGCTCGCGGTGGCGCTTGCAGAGCATCCGAAGATTCCGCGGCTCATCTATCCGGGCCGACCCGATCATCCGCAGGCTGCCATTGCGCAAAAGCAGATGCGCGGCGGCTCGACGCTGGTTGCTTTCGAGATCGACGGCGGCAAGAAAGCCGCCTTCCGCTTTCAGGACGCGTTGAAGCTCATACGCATCAGCAACAATCTCGGCGACGCCAAGAGCCTGATCACGCATCCGGCAACGACGACGCATCAGCGGCTGACGCCGGCGCAGCGCGCCGAGCTCGGCATCAGCGACGGGCTGGTGCGCGTTTCCGTCGGCCTCGAGCATCCCGATGACATCGTGGAAGACGTGCTGGCGGCTTTGGAAGCGGTGTAGCCGTCGTTCCGGGACGGCTCAAAGAGCCGAACCCTTCGCGTCTTCCGGAATGACGACAGAGGTGCGAACTTACTGAGCGCCCGGCTTCGCCGGCGCAGCGGCCGGCGCCGCATGCACCGCGGCCGACGTGATCGGCCGGGTCGCCGCTTCGGCGATCGCGCCGGCGAGGAGCTTGGCCACGCAGCCATAGCCCCAATCGTTCATATGCAAGCGATCCGGCGCCACGAACGTGGCGAAGGACAGATGCTGCACTTCGCTCCAGTTGCGCATGATCGCGAAGCGCTCGAACAGATCGACGTTCTCGGTCTTGGCGGCCAGCGTGATCTGCTCGACCATGTCGTCGGTTTCCGGCTTAGCGATCACGGCCGGCGCATATTGCAGATCCATCAGCACCACGTCGGCATCGATGGCCTTGAGTTGGGCAATGCCGTCATGCAGCAGCGCCGCGTGCTTCTCCAGTGAACGATCGCGCAACACCGAATTGGTGCCGACTTGCCAGATCACCAATTGCGGATGCGCGGCGATCACGTCCGAGGCAAAGCGCGCCATCATATTGTCGGTCTCTTCGCCGTTGACCCCGCGATTGAGCACGGTGATGTCATGGCCGGGAAACCGCTCGCGTAGATCGGCGGCAAGCTGACTCGGATACGTCGCTAAGGCCGAACTCGCGCCGGCGCCCGCGGTCGACGACGAACCGATAGCAACGACGGTGAGCGGCGCGCCGCTCGCGAGATGGCGCATCGTGTGCAACAGCGGCCGATCCAAATGCGTGAACGCGGCCGGCGCGCTGCAAGCGATCGGCGGAGCGGCAGCAAGAGCTGGCGCCGGCAAGGTCGTCGGCATGACGGACGGCCTGATCAGGTTGGACGTTGCCGGGCGCGTCGCGGACGTAGCCACCGCGGGAACGGCCGCAGGCGTCGCCGAAGGCGCAGCGACTGGCATGACGTCGTTAGGAATTTGTGGTGCGACAAAATGCGCAGGCTGCACTTGCGCATTGGCGGCCGTGTGCAGTGCAACAGAGTGCACTGCAAAAAACGCAGTCGCGACCGCGACCCGCGCCAAGCAGGAGAGCTTTGTTTGCTTGTTTGGGGACATTAACGCGTTGTCTGCATTCTCACGGCGTCAAGATGAGCAGAGTTTATAATTTGCGACGCCAGGGCCCGGCCAATGCACTCATGAACACGTCGAGCCATATCATATTTCTTGGTAGCGGTATAGAGGTCGAAGGTCCCCGCATCATTCCAGTAATGCATGATGGCCAACCGATCGAACAGCAGCGCGCCGTGCTGCTGCGCGACCCAGCGCATGACATCGGCATAGGCGGAAACATCGAGCATCGATTCCGTACGCGGGCTGTATTGCATGTTCATCAGGATGACGTCGGCATTGGCCGCTTGGATCTGGGCGACGCCTTGATCGAGGCTTGAGCGAAAATCTTCCGGTTCGACGCCGCTCAGCGCGTCCGCCGTGCCGGCCTGCCACACCACGAGCGACGGCTTGTCATCGGCGAGAATCTTGCCCAGGCCCGACACCATCATCGCCGTGGTTTCGCGCGACTGAACGTGCGCGGTGAGCTTGATATCGACGCCGGCAAGCTGATGTTTCAAGGCGTCTTCAAGCCGCGCCGGATAAGCGAAATGCAGGCCTTCAGGCCCCGCGATCGAGGACGAGCCGGTGCCGACCACGCTGATATCCAAGCGGTGTTTGGTCTTCACTTCCTCGCTGACGTGCGGCAGATCGAGATCGCTTTCGAGGAACGATTGCGGCACGTCGCATTCTTCCGGCGGCGGATCGGCACGCACGGCGCCGCCGAAAGCGGCGGCCAAAGTAGCGCCGGCGAGCGTGCCCGCGGCGAGGATGACAACAAGCCTCATGCCCCGCCTCCCGCGAGGTCGGCGTCGGGTGTTTTGACGCGCGATGTGGGACTTCGTCCTTCTATGTATTTGTACCACGATATCAGGCTCGCTGTCGCAATCATGATCAGAATGCCGGCAAGGCTAATAAGCGCCTGGATCAGCGGCCCACCCGACCACTCACTGATAATGAACTGCCCGGCGAAGGCCAAGAATACGCCGAGACAGAAAATTTCCAATGAATGCTGGCCGCACACAATCGCCGGCTGCAAAAACGGCGATTTCAGTCCGGGCCAATCGCGCGGCACGAAGCGCACCGTGACCGCGGCGAGCGCTAGAAAATGCGCAAAGCGCAGCACATCCAGATTAGTCTTGTCGATCGGATACATCCAGTCGCTTAACCATTGCGGCACGAAGCGCTGCAGCGGCTCGATATACCAGGTCATGGTGATGGCGAAGGCGAATAGAAGATAAGCGATCGCGAGCGTCAGTACGAAAGGCGAGCGCAATACGCCGGACAGCCGTTGTGCCCCGCCGAGCGCGCACCAGGCGCCGAACACGAACAACAATTGCCAGGCGAATGGATTGAAGAACCAGACGCCGTTCGGATAGGCCGGCAGATTCCAATCGAAATTCCACGCCAGCACATACATCAGCGCCGAGCCGGCGAGCGCGAAGCCGGGCTGGCGCAACAGCATCCACAGCATCGGCGGAAACAACAGCAGCAGGACGATGTAAAGCGGCAGCACGTCCATATTGACCGGCTTGAACTTCAACAGCAGCGCCTGAAAGATCGTGACGTCGGGCTGCTTGAGGAAATCGAGGATGTTCATTTCCTCGGCGTAGAGCGGGTTGTCGAAGGTCGCCGCGACATAGGCGATCTCGGCCATGAAGATCGTGAACAGAAAGATATGCGCGACATAGATCTGCCAGGCGCGGCGCAGCACGCGCGCGCTCGCGATCAGCATGCCGCGCTCGCGCATGGCGCGGCCATAGACGAAGGCCGCGGTATAGCCGGAGATAAAGATGAAGATTTCGGTGGCGTCGGAGAAGCCGTAATTGCGGATGGTGAACCAGTTGAGGATGTTGCCGGGAATATGGTCGAGGAAAATCAGCCACAGCGCGACGCCGCGGAATAGATCGAGCCGCAGGTCGCGCTCGGCCGACGACCGCCGGAAGCGGCGTAGCGGTCGTTATGGGCGTTACCAGCATAGGCGTTGCGATCATTTCCGCCCGCCCCGACACGGCGGCGCGGTCCATCCCACAGTCGTTAATCCAGTCCGTCCGGCCCCCGAGACTTGAGAAAGCTGGTCCGCATGGTTATTGCAACAAGGGCCGCGACGTTATTCACTTTTCCGTGGAATCATTAGCTAATATGGCTGGTTGCACTTTGCGCCGATAGTGCGGCAAGCCAATGAACGCTGGCGAAGAACCGTACAAGAACCGCAAGCGGAACTTGAGCGCATCGGGGATGCCGGCAAGGACGGCGAGAAGTACCGTGACAAGCAGGGTGGGACGCGCCGTGATGGGAACGAAGACATGTATCGGGCGGTGACCCGCGATATCGAGGTCGTGGTGACCCCGCGCTTCGTCGCCGACCGGTCGTCGCCGGAGAACAATTATTTTTTCTGGGCCTATACGATCTCGATCACCAATAAGGGCAGCGAGACGGTGCAGCTGAAAACCCGCCACTGGCGCATCACCGACGCCCACGGCCGGCGGCAGGAAGTCCGCGGCGCCGGCGTCGTCGGCGAAGAGCCGGTGCTCAAGGCCGGCGAGGTGTTCGAATATACCAGCGGCGTGCCGCTGCAGACGCCGTCGGGTTTCATGGTCGGCACCTACGGCATGGTGAGCACGGCCGGCGAGCATTTCGATATCGATGTGCCGGCATTCTCGCTCGACAGCGTCGCCACCAAACGGACGTTGAATTAAATAGAAAAAGCGCAGCCCCTTCAGGGGCCGACGCCCGGCGCGCGAATATCCACGCCGGCGCCGCTATCGCGGCCGCGATCTGCCGATAATAATCGTCGTCGTCGTGTTGGCGAATGATGCCTTCGGAATCCGGACGGTCCACGCATCGCGAAATACATGCGCCGTTGTCGCAAACCTGCCGGCACACCTGTTCGGCGCTGGCGGCATGCGAAAGCGCGAACCACACGGCTGCCGTCGCGACGCCAATCAAAATCTTGCCGACGATGTTGTCCATGAGAGCCTCCTGTCGAGGTTGCTTCCGGTAGCTCCGGACCCGCTCAGGACCTGCTGTGTATGTGGGTCAATCGCCCGCGCCGTCGCTGGTTCCGCAAGGCGCGTCAGGCTCGCCGTGCCGCGCCGATGAACCGGCCGGGCAGCACTGCTTTTACCGCATTGCGGTATAAAAAATAATACCTATATATTTCAATAGTATAATAGATAAATTGAGCCGAATCATCGGGCATTCACATTGCAATGCACAAATCCGGCTAAATTGCCTGGCAGATTTGGAACTCAATTGGAGGGGCCATGATTCGGCGAAAGATATCAATGCGTTCACAGGCCATTGCGGCGATTTTGGCGGGCTTGGCGGTCATGATCGGGGCCGAGTGCGTGCGCGCCGCCGCGCATTACGATGCGTACGGCATGGACGTGACCGGCACGGTCGCGTCGTCCGCCATGTTCGGCCCGGCGGAGCTCGATCCAGCCTTCCAGCAGAAGCTTTTGGAGCGGGTTCGCGGCCGCTACGATCGCGTGCATCCGCTGAGCGTTATGGCCCCGCAGCAAGGCAAGATCTGACGGCAAAATCGTGAAGGCGCGGTCTAGTCGGAAAACCGGTCTCCACGTTTCCGGATCATGCTCTAAGAAGCCTGCGTCTCCTGCGCCAAGACTTCGTCCGGCGCAAAAACATAAGTCGAGCTGCAAAACTCGCAGGTGACGGTGATCTTGCCGTCCTCGACCATGTCGTCACGATCTTCCTGCGAGAAGCTCTTCAGCATGTTCTCGACGCTCTGCCGCGAGCACGAGCATTGCGCATTGACCGGCGCTGCGCGGAACACGCGCACGCCGCGTTCGTGGAACAGCCGATAGGCCAGCCGCTCGCTGGACAGATCCGGATCGAGCAGTTCGATATCGCCGACGGTCTCGATCAAGGAACGGCCCTCGACCCAGGCGTCATCCTCCGCGACCACGTGCGGCGCGGTGCCGGGCGGCGCGTCGCCGGGATCGAGATCGGCCTGCCGCGTGCGTTCGGTCGAATTGGGCAGGAATTGCAGCAAGATGCCGCCGGCGCGCCAATGCCGGCGCGGGCCGTTGTCGCCGGCGCGAAATTCTTCGGCGACGGCAAGCTTCACGCGCGTCGGAATTTGCTCCGAGCGCAGGAAATATTCGTGCGCGGCCTGTTCGAGGTCGCCGCCGTCGAGCGCCACAAGCCCCTGATAACGGCTCATTTCCGCGCCCTGATCGATGGTCATGGCGAGATGGCCGCGGCCCAGGAGCCGGCCGGGATCGGCCTCGCCCGCGGCGATGGCATGAGCGACCCCCGCCGCGTCGAAGCGCGCGCAGCCCCGCACATTCCCCGGCGAGGTGAAATCGACCACCAGCATGCGCACCGGGCCGTCGCCTTGGGTTTGCAGGATGAAGCGGCCCTCGAATTTGAGGCTCGAGCCGAGCATGACGGTGAGCACGATGGCCTCGCCGAGCAATTTTGCCACCGGCGCGGGGTAATCGTGACTGCTCAGAATGGTGTCGACCGCGGGACCCAACCGCACGATGCGGCCGCGCACGTCGAGCGCCTTGACCGCGAACGGCAAGATCGTGTCGTCGAGACCGTTGCGATCGGGCTCGCGAACCGGAATGGCGATATCGGGCTTGTTCATCGCGCCATAATATAGGTGTCTGCGGCTCAATTGGGAGCCCTTGAGCATGTTACGAAAATGACTGTCGAGGAAAAAGTCCGTGCGGAAAATGCCGGCGGAATTCGCAGTAGAACTAGCGCCCGTCGGCGTGCAGGCACCAGGTCAAAATGCCCTTCTGCGCGTGCAGGCGGTTCTCGGCCTCGTCGAACACCACCGACTGCGGGCCGTCCATGATCTCGTCGGTGACTTCCTCACCGCGATGCGCCGGCAGGCAATGCATGAACAGCGCATCGGGCTTGGCCCGCGCCATCAGCCGCGCATTGACCTGGTAGCGCTTGAGCAGGTTGTGGCGGCGCGCGCCGTTGCGGTCGCCCATGGACACCCAGGTATCGGTAACGACGCAATCGGCGTCCTTCACCGCCTCGTCCGGATCGGACCCGATGCTGATGTCGGCGCCGGACGACTTGATCCAGGTGAGCAACGGCTTTTTCGGCGCCAGTTCCGGCGGCGACGCCACGCGCAGCCGAAAGTCGAAGCGCTCGGCGGCGTGCATCCAGGACGTCAGCACGTTATTGGCGTCGCCGGTCCAGGCCACGGTGCGGCCGCGGATCGGGCCGCGCTTTTCCTCGAACGTCATGACATCGGCCATGACCTGGCACGGATGCGAGCGCCGCGTCAGCCCGTTGATCACCGGCACCGTGGCATGGCGCGCGAGTTCCGCGACGTCATCGGGGTTGAGGGTGCGGATCATGATGGCGTCGATATAGCGCGACAACACGCGCGCGGTGTCGCCGAGCGTCTCGCCGCGGCCGAGCTGCATTTCCTCGGCGGTGAGGAGAAGGACATCGCCACCGAGCTGCCGCATGGCGACCTCGAACGACACCCGGGTACGCGTCGAGGGCTTTTCGAAAATCATCGCCAGCGTCTTACCCGTTAAAGGCTTGCCGGCGAGCGGGCGAGCGGCCGCGGCCCGCTTCGACTTCATGACGCGCGCGTCTTCGATCATCCGCCGCAGATCGGCGGCCGGAACATCGATGAGGTCGAGGAAGTGACGAATATCTGCCATCGCGCCGCTCATCGCGCCGCCTCTTCCTGGTGCCTCTCGGCAGCCTTCTCGGAGTGCGCGCGGCTGAGCTTTAGGCAAGCGCGGTCGAGCCGCGCCACGCCTTCGGCGATGTCCTCTTCGCTGATGATGAGCGGCGGCAAGAGGCGCATGACATTGTCGCCGGCCGAAACCGTGATCATCTTCTCGGCGCGGCAAGCGTCGACGAACTCTCCGACCGGGACCAGCGCTTTGAGCCCGATGAGCAGACCTTCGCCGCGCACCTCGGTGATGACCGACGGATAGCGGTCCTTGAGCTCCGCGAGTTTCTGCTTGAGCACTAGCGAGGTGCGCTGCACCCGCTCGAAAAAGCCGGGCTCCAGCATGACGTCGAGCGTGGCATTGGCGGCGCTCATCGCCAGCGGATTGCCGCCGAAGGTCGAGCCATGGGTGCCCGCGGTCATGCCCTTGGCCGCCTCGGCGGTGCCGAGAAAGGCCCCGACCGGGAACCCGCCGCCGAGCGCCTTGGCAAGCCCCATAATGTCGGGCGTGACGCCGACGCGCTGATGCGCGAACAAATGCCCGGTGCGGCCCATGCCGGTCTGCACCTCGTCGAACACGAGCAGAAGACCGTGTTCGTCGCAGAGGTCCCGCAACGACCGCAGGAAGGACGGCTCGACCACGCGCACGCCGCCCTCGCCCATGATCGGTTCGATCAGGATCGCGGCCGTCTCGGGGCCGATGGCGCGCTTGACGACTTCGATATCGCCGAACGGAACTTGATCGAAGCCTTCGACCACCGGGCCGAAGCCTTCGAGATATTTCTTCTGCCCGCCGGCGGCGAGCGTCGCTAGCGTCCGGCCGTGGAACGCGCCCTCGAAGGTGATGATGCGGTAGCGTTCCGGCGCGTCGTTCGCGGCGTGGTATTTGCGCGCCATCTTGATGGCGCCTTCCATGGCCTCGGCGCCGGAATTGCAGAAGAAGACGACGTCGGCAAAGCAGGCGTCGCACAGCCGCTCCGCCACCCGCTCGGCTTCCGGAATCTCATAGAGATTGGAGACGTGCCACAGTTTCTGCGCCTGCGCGGTCAGCGCTTCGACCAGATGCGGATGCGCATGCCCGAGCGCGTTGACGGCGACGCCGGAGGTAAAATCCAAATAACGGTCGCCATTGGTCGCCGTCAGCCATACGCCTTCGCCCCGCTCGAAAGCGAGATGAACGCGGGCGTAAGTTGGCAACAGGTGTGATGTCATTTGCGATCACGGGTGCGATGTCACGGGTCAAATCCGCGGGAGCTGCGCGGCTTTTTGCACAGATAAAAAGCCAATTGCGCAGCTAAAAAAGCATTGTGCCGCCTCTCCGGGCGGCACCGACACATATTTTATTTCGCCGCGCCCCACTGTCAACACAGGATAATTAGCCGCTTCGGACTCGTTTTGTACCCATGTCATCCACATATGTGCAGGAATGTGTGGAAGTGGCTTGTGCGACTCTTGCGCCGGAGTCCCGCCATATTGTAGCATTTTTCTTGTCAAGTACGACATATCGTGCGGCGGACAGTCATCTAAAGCGTCATCGGTTGAGTGCGTGTTGGGCGGCCTTGGGTCGCCTGGCGTGGCGATGGATTCCGCCCAGCTTTCCGCCCAGGTCTGTCCGGCAAGGACTGGCAAGGGCTGGACTGACAAGAATTGAACGAACGCGCCCTGTGCGTACCGGTGAGGAGAATTTGCTCATGTCGTGGACAGACGAGCGGGTCGAGCTTCTGAAGAAACTGTGGTCGGACGGCCTGTCGGCCAGTCAGATCGCGGCCGAGCTTGGCGGCATCACCCGCAATGCGGTGATCGGCAAAGTGCATCGGCTGGGCCTCTCCGGCCGCGCCAAGAGCACGTCGAGCGCGGCGCCGCGGCAGCGCAAAGCGCGCGCACCGTCGCACATGTTGCGCATCGGGCGGCCCGCGATCCGCGGCAATACGGCGCTCGCTCATGCCTATGAGATCGAAAGCGACGCCGAGCCGGAACTGATCGACAACATCATCCCGATCGGCCAGCGCCGCACCATTCTTGAATTGAATGAGCAGACCTGCCGTTGGCCGGTCGGCGATCCCGGCAGCGGCGACTTTTTCTTCTGCGGCGGCAACACGCTCGGCGGCCTGCCCTATTGCGCCTATCACTCGCGCGTCGCCTATCAGCCGGCAAGCGACCGGCGCCGCGACAAGCGCCCGCCGCGCTGAATTTGCCGAGCGGCAGCTTCGCATTTCTCCGCTCATTCCCGCGCAAGCGGGAATCCAGTCGGCTGAGGCGCCGCTTACGGGGCACGCCGTCGCAGTTACGCGATACGGGCGCCCTCAAGGGACGAGCGGACGGGGATTTATCAGCTCGCTTTGCCGAAACGATCGTCCAGCGAATAGCCGGCGCCGCGCACGGTGCGGATCGGATCCGTGGTATGGCCGCGGTTGAGCGCCTTGCGCAGGCGGCCGACATGGACGTCGACGGTACGCTCGTCGATATAGACATCGCTGCCCCACACGCCGTCGAGCAATTGCTCGCGTGAAAACACCCGGCCCGGACGTTCCATCAGATATTCGAGCAGGCGGAATTCGGTCGGGCCGAGATCGACCGGACGGCTCGAGCGCGACACGCGCTTCTTCTCGCGGTCGAGCTCGAGGTCGCCGATATTGAGGATCATGGCGACGCGTTCCGGACTGGCGCGGCGCAACAGCGCGCGCACCCGCGCCAAGAGCTCCGGCACCGAGAACGGCTTGACGATGTAATCGTCGGCGCCGGTGGCGAGCCCGCGCACCCGCTCGCTCTCCTCGCCGCGCGCGGTCAGCATGATGATCGGCAGGCTCTGCGTCTGCGGCCGCGCCCGCAGCCGCCGGCACAGTTCGATGCCGGAGAGACCCGGCAGCATCCAGTCCAGCACCACGAGGTCCGGTGCGGTTTCCTTCAATCGCGTATCGGCGTCGTCGCCGCGCGTCACGGCGTCGACCTCGTAGCCCTCGGCTTCGAGATTGTAGCGTAGCAATGTCGTCAGCGGCTCCTCGTCTTCCACGATGAGGATGTTGGCACCCATCCCGGTCTCCTATTTCTGCAGTGCTGCCGGAAAACTCGTGGTGTCACCCTTGGGACGCTGGTCGGTAATCGGACGGCCTTCGATCATGTAATAGACGGTCTCGGCGATGTTGGTGGCGTGGTCGCCCATCCGCTCGATGTCCTTGGCGCAAAACATCAGGTGCATGCAGAACGTGATATTGCGCGGGTCTTCCATCATGTAGGTCAAAAGCTCGCGGAACAGCGAGGTGCACATCGAGTCGATTTCTTCGTCGCCGTTCCACACCGCGAGCGCGCCCTGCAGATCGCGGTTGGCGTAGGAATCCAGCACCTGCTTGAGCTGCGCCAAAACCAGCGCCGACATGTGCTCGACGCCGCGGATCAGTTTTTGCGGATAGAAATCGCCGTCGAGCGCGACGACGCGCTTGCCGATATGCTTGGCGTGGTCGCCGATGCGCTCGAGATCGTTGCACACGCGCATGGCGCCGACGCATTCGCGCAAATCCACCGCCATCGGCTGCCGGCGCGCGATGGTGAGAATGGCCTTTTCCTCGACTTCGCGTTGCATGGCGTCGATCGCGGGATCGGTGGCGATCACGCGCTCGCCTAATTCCATGTCGCGGTCGACCAGAGCCTGGACGGAATTCGGCGATCTGGCGTTCCGCGAGCCCGCCCATTTCGGCGACCTTGCGGGTGATCTCCTGCAGATCGGTGTCGAAGGCCTTGGCGGTGTGGTCGACCCTGGTGGTCGCGGTGGTATCGGTCATGTCTGTTGTTACCCGAAGCGCCCGGTGATGTAGTCTTGCGTACGCTGATCTTGCGGCGCGGTGAACATTTTACTCGTCGCATCGAATTCAATCAGCTCACCGAGATACATGAAGGCGGTGAACTCCGAGACGCGCGCGGCCTGCTGCATATTGTGCGTGACGATCGCGATCGTATAGTCGTCGGTCAGCTCGTCGATCAGTTCCTCGATCTTGGCGGTGGAGATCGGATCGAGCGCCGAACAGGGCTCGTCGAACAGGATCACTTCCGGCCGCACGGCGACGGTGCGGGCGATGCACAGCCGCTGCTGCTGACCGCCGGACAGGCTCTGGCCATTGGCGTTGAGCTTGTCCTTGACCTCTTCCCACAAAGCGGCGCGCCGCAGCGAGGTTTCGACGCGGCCGTCGAGCTCCGATTTCGGCAGCTTTTCGTAGAGCCTGATGCCGAAGGCGATGTTCTCATAGATCGACATCGGGAACGGCGTCGGCTTCTGGAACACCATGCCAACGCGCGCACGCAGCAAATTGAGGTCTTGTCTCGGCGACAGGATATTGCCGCCATCGAACAGGACTTCGCCGGTGGCGTGCTGGTGCGGATAAAGATCGTACATCCGATTGAGCACACGCAGCAACGTCGATTTGCCGCAGCCCGACGGGCCGATAAAGGCGGTGACCTTGTTCTCATAGAGCGAAAGCGTGATCGATTTCAGCGCCTTTGATTTGCCGTAGAAGAAATTGAGGTCACGAATCGTGATTTTGTCCTTCAGGCCCGCCCGATCAGTCGCCGCATGACTGACGGTGGGTACGGACACGGAAGCAACGCTGCTCATGCTCATGACTGTTTTCCTGATGCGACAAGGGCGCGCGCACTGATACTCAACGCGAGCACGGCAAGTGTGATGATAAGGGCGCCGGTCCAGGCCAGCGACTGCCAGTCGTGATAGGGGCTGAGCGCGAACTGGAAGATGACGACGGGCAGGCTGGAGACCGGCGCGTTGAGGTTCGTGCTCCAGAACTGGTTATTGAGCGAGGTGAAGAGCAGCGGCGCGGTTTCGCCGCTGATGCGGGCGACCGCCAAGAGCACGCCCGTCACCATGCCGGCGCGCGCGGCGCGATAGCAGATGTGCCGTGATCGCCAGCGAGCGCGGCAGGCCGATGGAGGTCGCGGCCTCGCGCAAGCGCATTGGGCACCAGCGTCAGCATGTCCTCGGTGGTGCGCACGACCACCGGAATGACGAGCACGGCAAGCGCGACGCCGCCGGCATAGCCGGAGAAATGTCCCATCGGCGCGACCATCACTTCGTAGATGAAAAGGCCGATGACGATGGACGGCGCGCTGAGCAGAATGTCGTTGATGAAGCGCACCACGCTGGTCAGCTTATCATAGCGGCCGTATTCGGCCATATAGGTGCCGGCAAGGATGCCGATCGGCGTGCCGATGGCGACGGCGATGATCGTCAGGATCAGGCTGCCGACGATGGGATTGAGCAGCCCGCCGGCCGAGCCGGGCGGCGGCGTCATTTCGGTGAACACCGCGACCGACAGGCCGCTGAAGCCTTGCCACAAGCAGCGAGCCCAGGATCAGCACCAGCCAGCCCAGCCCGACGGCCGTCGCGGCGAAAGCCAGCGCCGTCGCGACGACGTTGGTGCGGCGGCGGCCGGAATAGCGAGAGGGTAAGACTGTGTCCGGCATGGCGTCACCCGATCCGGCGTTCGATGCGCATCAGCATGTAACGCGCAATGGCGAGCACGATGAAAGTAATCACGAACAGGATCAGGCCGAGCGCGATCAGCGACGACGTGTACAAATCGCCCACCGCCTCGGTGAACTCGTTGGCGATGGTGGCGGAGATGGTGGTGCCCGGCGCCAGCATCGACGCCGAGATCCGGTGCGCGTTGCCGATGACGAAAGTCACCGCCATGGTCTCGCCCAGCGCGCGGCCGAGCGCCGAGCATGACGCCGCCGATGACGCCGACCCGGGCATAGGGCAGCACCACGTTGCGCACCACTTCCCAGGTCGTGCAGCCGAGCCCGTAAGCCGCCTCCTTGAGCACGCCCGGCACCGCCTCGAACACGTCGCGGGTGATCGAGGTCACGAACGGCAGCACCATGATGGCGAGGATCAGTCCCGAGGTCAGCATGCCGATGCCGTAGGGCGGCCCGGCGAACAGCGACCCGATGCCCGGCACGTTGCCGAGCGTATTGATCAGGAACGGCTGCAGCGTTTCCTGCAGGAACGGGGCGAACACGAACAAGCCCCAGATGCCGTAGATGATGCTGGGAATGCCGGCGAGCAGTTCGATGGCAATGCCGATCGGCCGCCGCAGCCATTGCGGACACAGTTCGGTGAGGAAGAAGGCGATCATCAAGCCGATCGGAACCGCGATCAGCATGGCGATGAACGACGTGATGATGGTGCCGTAGATCGCCGGAAGCGCGCCGAAATTGTCGGTGACCGGATTCCAGCTCTCGCTGACCAGGAAGCCGAAGCCGAAGGTCCTGAGCGCCGGCATCGAGCCGATGATCAGCGAGAGGATGACGGCGCTGAGCAGCACCAGCACGCCGATCGCCGCGGCGCGCGTCATGTGACGAAACGCAGCGTCGCCAAGCCGCAGCCGGTCGAGCACCTTGGCGCGCGTGGTCGCCTCGGCCGTCACGAGCATCTCGTCCTGTAACGCAACGTCAACCACGGATCGCCTCCCCGCGGAATCCATCACGACGCCCCTCAAATCAGGCTTCGGGAGCGCCGACTCAAACGGACCCGCCGGCCGCCGCACAAAGCTCCTACGCGGCTGGCCGGTGAACAAGAGGCAAGGCACCCGAAATGGGCGCCTTGCCGTAGCGCAGTTGCGATCAGTTCGACGTCACGTGGAGCGGCTTGCCGCTGCTGTCCTTGATCTCTTTCGCCCACATGGCCTCGATCGTCCTTGACGACCTTTGCCGGCATCGGCACGTAGTCGAGGTCCTCCGCCATCTTGGCGCCCTTGGCATAGGCCCAGGCGAAGAACTTGAGCGCTTCCGTCGGCAGCAGCCGGATCCTGCGGCTGCTTGGGGATGAGGATGAAGGTCGCAGCCGTCATCGGCCAGGAGCCGGCGCCCGGCTGGTTGGCGAGAATCACGCCATAGCCTGGCACAGAGTTCCAGTCCGCGTTCGCCGCAGCAGCCTGGAAGGCTTCGCTGGTCGGCGAAACGGTCTTGCCGTCCTTGTTGACCATTTTCGTGTAGGCAAGCTTGTTCTGCAGAGCGTAGGCGTATTCGACGTAGCCGATGGAGCCCTTGGTCTGGGCGACATTGTTCGACACGCCCTCATTGCCCTTGGCGCCGATGCCGACCGGCCATTCGACCGAGGTATTGAAGCCGACCTTCGTCTTCCAATCATCGCTGACCTGAGCCAGGTAATACGCGAAATTGAAGGTCGTGCCGGAACCGTCGGAACGGTGCACGACGGCGATCGCCTGCGACGGCAGCTTGGCGCTGGGATTGAGCTTCTTGATCGCCGGATCGTCCCAGGTCTTGATATCGCCAAGAAAGATCTTGGCCAGCGTCGGCCCGTCGAGAACGAGATCGCCGGCATTGACGCCGTCGAGGTTCACGACCGGCACGATGCCGCCCATGACCATCGGAAACTGCGCCAGGCCGTTCTTGTCGAGGTCCTCGCCCTTGAGCGGCGCGTCGGTGGCGCCGAAGGTGACGGTCCTCGCCTCGATCTGCTTGATGCCGCCGCCGGAGCCGATCGACTGATAGTTGAGGCCGACGCCGGTCTCTTTCTTATAGGCGTCCGCCCATTTGGCGTAGATCGGATAGGGGAACGTGGCGCCGGCGCCCGAGATGTCCATGGCGACGGCGGGAAGAATCGTCGCGGCCAGGAAGCCGGCGACGGCAAATGTCCTGAGATGTTTCACTTGATCTCTCCTGTGCTGAATATTCGGACGACGCAGATCGCCGACCTGCGCCGGATTTAGCGTCCATGCTGGACGCTAGAGTTCGAGTCGATCGTCTGGCAGATACGCGCTGCAAAGGGAGCTGCCTTCGAAGACTGATCCGCAGCGCGGCTATGGGTAGTTTCGGCACATCACTGTTCTATGAGTGCCAGATGACAATTAGATGACAGTATAAGCCATTGAACCAGCGTCAATTTATCGCGGATTGACGGGAACGGCAGTGGGCAAGTGGATGGTGAAAGTGGCGCCCGCCCCCGGTGCGCTATCAATGGTCAGACGGCCGCGATGGCGGTTGAGGATGTGCTTGACCAGCGCAAAGCCTAGCCCGGTTCCGCCTTGCGCGCGGCTTTCGCCGACATCGACCCGGTAGAAGCGCTCGGTCAGCCGCGGCAGATGTTCCGGCGCGATGCCCGGGCCCATAATCGCGCACGCTCACCAGCGCCTCGGGCTCGCCGTCGGCCGAGGAACCGACCCCGAGCTTGATGTCGACGCGGCGTCCGGCGGCGCCGTATTTGAGCGCGTTCTCGACCAGATTCTCGAACACCCGAACCAATTCGTCGTGGTCGCCGTTCACCGGCAGCGCATTCGCCGCATCGATGTGCAGCGTCACGCCGCGATCGCGCGCCAGCGTTTCCAGACCGTCGGCAACCTGCCGGACGATCGGCACCAGATTGACCGGCGTGTCGGGACGGCGATGGGCATTGAGTTCGATCCGCGACAACGACAAGAGGTCGTCGATCAGGCGCGCCATCCGCCGCGCCTGTTCCTGCATGATGGTGAGAAACCGCGCCCGGGCCTTCGGGTCCTCGCGGGCCGAGCCTTGCAAGGTCTCGATGAAGCCGAGCAGCGCGGCGAGCGGCGTACGCAATTCATGGCTGGCATTGGCGACGAAGTCGGCGCGCATTTCCTCGACCCGGCGCAGCGGCGTGAGATCGTGAAACGTCATCAGCACCAGATCGGGCCGGGTTGCGTTCGCCTCGCGCTTGACCGGCATGACGATAGTTTCGAACCAGCGGTCGAGCGGCACGCGCTCGAAATAAACCACGCGCTGCTCTTCGCCCTGCGACCCGGCGCGGCCGATGGCCTCGATCAGTTCCGGCATGCGCAGCGCAAACGAAACCGGCTCGCCTTGGCGCAGCGCCGGCGCCAGCGCGCGGGCCCGCTCGTTGAGCGCCAAGACCCGGCCATCGCGATCGAGCGCAACGACGGGATCGGGCAGGCCGGCGACGACGGCGCGCAACAGATCGTCGCCGCGCTCGGAAATGGCGATCGGCTGCCTGCGGCGCTCGTCGTCTTCGCCGGTGCGGACCGCGAGCACGGCGGCCGCGGCGACGACGGCAAAACCGGCAAGCGCATAGGAATAAGGAAGCGCGCCCGCAACCACCAAACCTGCGAACACGAGCGCCGCCGCCGTGATCACCAGCCGGCCGCCGCGCCAGCGTTTGCCCGACTGCGATGCTCGGTCTTCAGCCAAGCTCATGAAATTCCTCGCGGTATCCCCGGCGGATCGCGACCGATCACACCGAGTGTCACCGCAAACTCACGGCGGCGGCGACGCTTGATTTATGCGACGCGCGGCACGGCTGAGCAAGGCTTCGCGAATTCCAAGCACGAGAAGAGAGATTACGAATGGGATGATGTAATAAAGCAGGCGGAACAGCAGCAGCCCGGCCAGCAGGTCTTCCTTGTCGAACTGCCAGAGCGCCACCATCATGGCGGCATCGAACACGCCGAGACCGCCGGGCGCGTGGCTGGCAAAACCCAACAGCGTCGCGGCAACAAAAATCACCGCCACCGTGACAAAGCCGAGATTGGGCTCGTCGGGCACCAGCATATACATCGCCGCCGCGCAGCAGCCGAGGTCGATAATGCCGATCGCGATCTGAATGAGCGTCAGCGGGCCGCCCGGCAGCGTCACTTGCCAGCCGTCGCGGCCGATCACGCGCGGCTTGACCCAAACCCAAGCGACATAAGCGACCAGCATGGTGAGGATCACCAGCGCCATGGCGCGATTGCACCACAGCGGCAATTGATCGATGGCGCGCGCGGCTTGCGGTGCGCGAAGCACACCGAGCCCGAGCACGGTGGCGTTGCCGAGCCAAAACGTCAGGCCTGCGATAAAGCAGATCTTGGTGACCTCGATGACGGAAAGGCCCCAGTTCGAATAGATGCGGTAGCGCACCGCGCCGCCGGAAAACACGCTGGCGCCGACATTGTGGCCGACCGCATAGCTGGTGAAACCGGCAAGAGCGGCGACCCGATACGGCACTTCGGGATGGCCGATCGTGCGCAAGGCGAACAAATCGTAGAAGGTGAGCGTGAGATAACCGGCGACGACGAACAGGCCGGCGATGATCAGCGTCTTCCAGTCGGTCGCCTCCATGGCGTCGACGAGCGCGTCGGGATCGATGTCGTGGAGGATGTGATAGAGCACGATCACGGCGACCACGATCATGGTCAGGCTGATGGCGATGCCGAGCCGCCGCAGCCCGATCCTGCGGTCGAAGAAGCGCACGGGGCTGCGCAGCGACTTCAAGAGACCGCGCTCGGAACCGGCTGCTTGCGCATCCATCGACAAAATCTCGTTTCGCTCTAAGTTTCGGGAATCAAGCCATAAGCTTGCTTAGGAAACTCGAAACCCGCACGGCCAGCGCAGATATTTGCAACATACATATCTCGGTGTCCCAGTAATGCCGAAACTCGCATCGAGAAGTGCCGCAAAGATAAAGACATGTGCCGCAAAGACTTGCGAAATTCGGAATCGGACGCCAGCGGGAGCCGGCCCCAACTAGCAGATGTTATGCGGCAGCGCGAGGGCGGCAATTCCACTGAACACCCCCTATTTGGGTCCGTATTCGTACCTAAACACTTGCCGTACGCGCGATGTTTGGCCACACCCCCATCTGCCAAGCGTCGCCGGCGCCTGCTATCCTCGCCGCAAATCCTTGAGGAAACGCTCCGATCCGATAAGCCGGCAAGGCATTGAGAGGGCACCATGAATGAATATTCCATCGCACGACGGACCCTGATCGCGGGAGCCGGCCTCGGCGCAGGTCTCGCATTCGGCACAGGCCTGCTCGGCGCCGGCGCGCCGGCCCGAGCCGACGCGGCTGAGCCGGCTGCAGGCAATATCTGGAGCGGCGAATATTGGGCCAAAAAGGGCGATGTGAAGCTGTTCATGTTCCGCAAACGCGTCGGCGCACCTGCGGCCGGGGCGAAGCCGCTTCCGGTGCTGTTCTTGGTGCATGGCTCCTCGCTGTCGTCGCTGTCGAGCTACGACCTGACCGTGCCAGGCAAGGGCGAATACTCGCTGATGGATGTCTTTGCCCGTTACGGCTTCGACGTCTGGACCATGGACCACGAAGGTTACGGCCGTTCGACCGTGACGAACGGCAATTCCGATATCGCAAGCGGCGTCGCCGACCTTACGGCGGCGTTGGACGTGCTGGCGCACGAGACCGGCCAGAGCAAATATCATGTCTTCGGCGAGTCCTCGGGCGCGATCAGAGCCGGCGCGTTCGCGCAGGCGCAGCCGGATCGTGTCGAACGGCTCATCCTCACCGCCTTTACCTATAAGGGCAACGGCGCCGCCGAAATCGGCCGCCGGCAAGAGCATCTCGCCGAATTGCGCGCTAGCCCACGGCGCAAGCGCGACGCCGCCATGGTGCATTCGATCTTCAGCCGCGACGGTCATCCTTCTGCTTACGATCCTGCCGTTGGCGACGCGCTCGTCGCCAACGAAATGAAATACGGCGACACGGTGCCAGCCGGCACTTATATCGACATGGCAGCGAACCTGCCGCTGGTCGATCCGACCAAAGTGACGTGCCCGGTGTTGATGACGCGCGGCGAGTGGGACGGCAATTCGACCAACGCGGACCTGCTCGACTTTTTCGCCCAGCTGCCGAACGGCGACCGGCAATATGTGATCCTGCCGAGTACGTCGCACAGCGAAGTGTTCGGCAGGAACCGGCAGCTCTTGTGGTACGCGATGAAGAACTTTCTGGCGGAACCTGCGCCGGAGGCGAGCTAGGCAAGCTCGCCGCCAGCAAAAAACGCGCGCAATTCCCTATACGTCTCCTCCGGCGCCTCCTCGGAGAGATAATGTCCGCACGGCAGCGCCTTGGCGCCGCGGATGTCGGTGGCGTAGCGCTGCCAGATTTCGCCTGGCGCCGGCTTTGAGTTGCGGCCGACGCCGCCGGTTGCGCCCCACAACAGGAGCAGCGGGACATTGTTCTTGTGCCCGGCTTCGAAATCCTTGGTGTCCATCTCGAAATCGATCCCGGCGGTAGCGCGATAGTCCTCGCACATGGCATGGACGGTCGCCGGATTGCGGAAATAGCGCTTGTATTCGGCGAGCGCCGCCGGATCGAAGAAGCTCAAGCCCTGCTTGGTCTTGGCCAATTTCTTCTCGATGAAGAAGTCCGGCTCCGCGCTCATCAGCCGTTCGGGAAAGTCGTAGGGCTGGATCATGAACAGCCAGTGCCACGAGAACGTGGCCCAGGCCTTGTTCATGTTGTTGTAGACGTGATGCTGCGGAATGATGTCGAGGATGGCGGCGCGCGCGATCTTCTCCGGACGATCCATGCACATGCGATGCAAGACGCGGGCGCCGCGATCGTGGCCGGCGCAATAGAACTTGTCGAAGCCGAGCGCTTCCATCACCTCGAACTGGTCCTGACCCATGGCGCGGAACGAATAGTTCTCGTGGTTGTCGCCGCCCGGCACTTTTTCGGAATCGCCGTAACCGCGCAGATCGGTGGCGACCACGGTGAATTCCTCCGCCAGTTTCGGCGCGAATTTCTGCCACGACAGATGGCTGAACGGATTGCCGTGGATGAGCAGAAGCGGCGGGCCCTTGCCGCCTTTGAGCGTGACGATGCGGGCGCCGGACGTCTTGATCTCGCTCCTGGTAAAACCTTCGAAGAACATCGGGCGTCGTCTCCACTCTATTGCCGGTGGGCTATTGTCTTTAGCCCGCAGATGATCGAGTAAATCGGCTGGTCTCGCAACCGCCGCATGGCACATTCGCCGCGCGTAAAACGAACGTAAAGGGAAGAACATGCCGCCGTCAGATATCGACCCGCAATCCGGATTTCGCCTGCCGATGCCCAAGCGCGAGGACTTGGACGACGCCGGCAAGCGCGCCTACGACCGCGCCAATACGCCGGGCAAGACCATCGTCGGTTTGCGCGGCCCTGCGGGCATCCATCTCTACAGCACCGGCACGGTCGAAGCGCACAATACGATGAATTCGTACTTGCGCTTTCAGGCCGGCTTCGATCCGAAAGTCCGCGAAGTCGCGATCCTTGCCGTCGCGCGCGAGATGGACAGCCGGTTCGAATGGGCAGCGCATGAGCCGGAAGCGCTGCAAGTCGGCGTCCCGGCCGAAATCATCGACGTCATCAAGCATAGGAAGAGTACGCTTGGTCTCGACGAAACTTACGCAGCGATCATCGAGCTCGGCCGCCAGGTGCTGTCGGCGATCACAAAGTCACGTCGGCGGCGTTTGCCCGGGTGAAGGCTTTGTTCGAGCCGACGCAGCTCGTTCAGCTCGTCATGCTCATGGGCACTTACGCCAGTACCGCAGTGCTGCTCGCGGCCTTCGACATGCAGGTGCCTGAAGACAAGCCGCAGCTTCCGGTACCTTAAGCGCTGCACCTGCACGTGCGAACTCCCTCTCCCCACGGGGGAGAAGGAGAGCATCACTTCTCCTTATCGAACCCCAATTCGTCCCAGCGCGCTTTGACGGCGTCGAGGTCGGCCTTCTCCGGCCACACCGTCGGCGGGAAACGCGCGCCGCCGAGATCGGGATCGGGATCGTGGTCGAGATTGATCGTGGCGTCGATCAGCATGCGGTTCCACTTGCCGGTGCCATACAAAGACGTATTGCGGTCGCGCTTGCGCGTCGATGGATCGAGCCCCAGACCGAACGTCGCCGGCATGATGACGATGTCGTCCTCGCCGGCATTGACGCGATAGGCGATCGCCCAATCGACGGCGGCATAGTCATGAATATCGATATCGTCGTCGACCACGGTGACGTGCTTGTAGCGCACGTGGCCTGCCGACGAGCCCCACAGCGCGTTCGCCACCTGCTTGGCCTGGCCGCGATAGCTCTGCTTGATCTGCACCACGATATTGACGCCGGCCTGCACCGGCGGGCACCACACATCGGTGATGCCGGGCACGCCGGCGCGGTCGAGCACGTTCCACGCCGTCGCCGCGCGCATGATCGAGGAGCACATGCCGTTCTCGGAGAACGAGCCCGGCATCGAGCCTTCGATGGTGCCGCGGAAGATCGGGTCCTTGCGGTGGGTGATGGCGGTGACGCGGATGGTCGGCTTCGGCGACTTGTCGCCGGCGACATAGCCGGTGACTTCGGCGAACGGGCCTTCCATCATGTAGGTCGCGGGATCGAGCCCGAGATAGCCTTCGATCACGATCTCGGCGGTCGCCGGCACGTGCAGATCGACGGTCTCGCATTTGACGAGCTCGACCGGCGCGCCGCGCACGGCGCCCATGACGTCGTATTCGCACATCCCTTTCGGCACCGGCGAGCCGGCGACAAAGCCGAGCGCCGGCTCCCAGCCGATGGCGACCGCGATCGGCATTTCCTTGTGGCCGGCCTCCTGCCAGGCGGTGACGTGGTGGCCGATATGCTGGGCGCGCCACATCAGGATCGGAATCTTGTTCTTCCCGGCAAGCATGCCGCGATAGATGCCGACATTCATCACGCCGTTTTCGGGATCCTTGGTGACGACGCCGCCGTAAGTCATGATGTAGCGGCCGCCGTCGAGCCTGTTCCATTGCGGCACCGGCAATTCGTAGAGATCGATATCGTCGCCCTTGACGATGTTCTCCTTCACCGGACCCGTGGCGACGACTTTTGGCGGCACGCTTTCGGTGAGCGCGGTGCGGCCGAGCTTCACCAATTCGCGCGGATGCGTATCCGGCGGCAGGCCGAACATCATGGCGACGCGGCGCGCGCTCGACAGCCCGCCGGTGAAGACCTGCCGGCAGCGGGCATTGGCGCCATAGTCCTTGATGTTGCTGAACAGCACGGCGGGCCCGGTGCCGGCGCCTTGCGCCAGCCGCGCGATGGTGCCGAGCTCGATATTCCAATCGACCTCGGCCTCGACGCGCTGCACTTCGCCCGCGGCATCGAGCGCTTTGATCCATCCGCGTATGTCGCCGAATGCAACCGGCTTTCGTTCAGGGCTCATGATGTCTGGGGCTTCGTCTGTGATCGTGAAGGGGGTGCGGGCGTTCTGCGCTGTCCCGGCCGGGCCTGTCAAGGAACCGGGTTTTGCGCGACGGAGCCGCATCATAGGGCCGCGTAAAGAGCACGGAAAAGCATGGCTTCGCCGCAGGCTTTGCGCCGTAAGCATTGCGGCGCGCTCTGTGCATTGGCGGCGTGCGGATGAGCGTCCATAGTCCGGCCGCCCGGGTCTTGAGGGAAGTGGAGCAAGTGCGTGACGCGTGACGACCATAGAGTGTTGATTGCAGGCGGCGGGCCGGTTGGCCTCTTGTGCGCGTGGCTGCTCGGCCGCCGCGGCGTGCCGGTGCGGCTGTTCGACTTGAACAGCGGCCCGCAGGCCGATCCGCGCGCGGCGACGACGCATCCGGCGACGCTCGATATGCTCGATGACGCGCTTGTCGCCGACATGGCGCGCGTTGGCCTTGTGGCGCCGATCTTCCAATTCTGGGATCGCCCGACCGGCGAACTCGTCGCCGAATTCGACCACGCCGTGCTTAAAGATGATACGCGGCACCCTTTCGTCATCCAGTGCGAGCAGTTCAAGACCTCCAATCTCCTTCTCGAGCGCTTGCGGAAAATTCCGAATGTCGACGTGCTGTTCAACCACGAAGTCACCGACGTGGCGCAGACGGCCAATTCGGTCAGCGTCGAGGTGCGCAGCCCGTCCGGCGTCACCTCGCACTCCGGCGCTTATCTGATCGGCGCCGAAGGCGGCCGCAGCACGGTGCGCAAACAATCCGACATCAAGTTCGAGGGTTTCACCTGGCCCGAGCGCTTCATCGTGCTGACGACGCCGTTCGATTTCGAGGCGCATCGCGGCTATTGCTATCGCAGCTATTTCGCCGACCCCGGCGAATGGTGCAATTGCTTCAAGGTCTCCGCCGACGGGCCGCCCGGCCTGTGGCGCACCGTCTATCCGGCCGATCCGGCGCTGCAGCGAGAACGATATCTTGAGCGATGCCGGCGCGCAGGCGCGCATCCAGTCGTTCTTCCCTTCCGACACGCCTTACGAGATCGTGCATCGCAACCTTTACGTCACGCATCAGCGCGTCGCCGAGACTTTTCGCAAAGGCCGCGTGCTGCTGGCGGGCGACTCGGCTCACGTCAACAATCCGATCGGCGGCATGGGGCTCAACGGCGGCATCCAGGACGCGGTGAATCTGGCGGACAAGCTCGCGCGCGTCGTGCGCGACGGCGAGCCCGACACGCTGCTCGATCTCTACGACCTGCAGCGGCGCACCGTCGCCGTCGAATTCGTCCAGGAGCAATCGATCACCAACAAGAACCGGCTCGAAGCGCGCGATCCGGAAACGCGCAAGAAGAATCTCGGCGAATTGCGCGCCATGGCCGCCGACCCCGAGCGCGCGCGGCAATTTCTGCTGCGCACCGCGATGATCGCCAGCCAGAGGCGGGCGGACAGCCTGGAACTGGCGGATGCGGCGGAGACGAAAGCGGCGCGCTAGCGACAAAGTTCACTCGGCATGCATTGGCGTGCGTCGCGCTCGGGCTCGCCGGTGCTTGCCGGCGTCCCGGCAAGAATCTTCTGCCGCGCCTCCCATTGCGTATTGCGCGAAATCGCGCCCACGCCGCGCTTGAGACAGGCCTCGGCATCGCCCCTACAGGCGCGTGCGCAGCGGCAAGGCTTGAAGCGGCAGGCGCGCCAGAACTTGAACACGGTGCAGTAATGGCGCCGCAGCTTTGCTTTCTCGTCGCGAAGGCGTGCCTTGAAGTACTCGGCAGCCAAGGCTTGCGCCGCTTGTTTGCTCAGCTCAGGTGTTTTCGTAGCGCGCAATAGTCCTCCCTGTCACCACTGGCGGACTTCGATCGCGGCGCGTCCACGCTCGATCGTGCCCCGTCATGCGAGGAGCGAGGTCGGACGAGGCTGATCGCAGCTTCGCCTGCCGCAGAATCTGCACGGCTCAAGCTCGCGGCAATGACCGCACTGGATTGCTAACTCGAACTGCGCTCGCGAATAGACGAAAGAAAAAAGGGAAGCGGAACGCCGACAGACGCTTGCAGTAACCTGCCGTGCAGCTGGCACGGCCGCGCATCTTGCGGATGCGCTCGCCTGTCGGCGTTCCACCGCGGTTCTGATGCACGGGCTTTCGCCCGTGCGCGCGACTTCAGGCCAGGCTTCCTGGGACGCGGTGAGAACGCCGATCTGTAACGGTCCCCCTTCCGGGGGCAGCATCGAACGCAGTTGGTGCGGGCGTTACCCGCCCAAACCTGTCCCAGTCCAGTGGCAGCACCCGACCGACCGGTCGTAATGCCGGCCTGCTGATGCCCGAAGCCGCCCGGGTGCGGTTTGCGAAACCACCCGCGGGCACCGCACTCGCTCCGTATGTCGGATCGCATCCGGATACGTCCCTACTGAGCGAGATTCGCAGGAATGTAACTGAAACAGTGACGAATGTCAATAGTCGCAATAAAAGCGACAACGGCGCTCAGAGGCCCACCAGGCAGGCAAAAGCATGCTAGCATTGGGCATGGTCAAGACCCTGGAAATCGCGATCAGCAAAGTTGCCGACCTTCCGGAGGCGGCACAAGAACAGCTCGGCAGAGAACTCCTTGAGCGCATCGAGACGTTGAAGAATTTGCGCGCCGAAATCGAGGTAGGAATCCGCGAGTTGGATGCTGGCTTGGGAGAAGCACTCGACGTAGAAGAGCTTCTTCGACAGCTCCACGAAGAGCATGCCCGCAAGGCTTAAGCATGTTGTTTGGGCCCCGCGGGCAAAACGCGACTTAGCCGACGTTTGGGATTACTACGCACGCGTCGCATCCGTCGAAGTCGCCGACAATCTTTTGCGCGAGATCAACGAAGCAGCGGCGCGATTGTCCAAGAACGCTCTCAGATGGAGAGCGCGCAACGAGTTGATGCCAGGATTGCGATCCACGCTGGTTCACCCTTACGTCATTTTCTATCGCGTCGGAGACGAAACGGTTCAGATCGTTCGCGTGCTGCATGGACGCAGAAATTTTCCAGCAATTCTCTCCAAGACAGAGCGCTGATTGCAGAGCGCAGCGTTGTTCGGGGCAACGGATTACCTATGGGGTTTGATTTTGACCAGGAAAAGCGAGCCGCCCTTAATCGGTAGCGCGGAATTCAATCCGGGCCCCCGGGTTTCGGTGCGCTCATCCGGGCTACCCGCGCTTATTTCACGGCTACTCGTTGACGAATTGCATCGCCACGGTGCTGGCGCCGTAATTATCCAGATCGAAATGACCGCCGTCGGGGAAAGCGACGAAGCGCTTCGGCTCGTTGGCGAGCGCAAACAGCCGCCGGCCGAAGCGAATGTCGATGCCGGGATCGCGTTCGCCGTGCATCACCAGAAGCGGAACGTGGACTTTGGCGATGCGTTGGTCGGAGTGGAATTGATCCGTCATCAACAGCCGGACCGGAATGAACGGCAGATCCGCCGCGGCGACATCGGCCGTCGACGTATAGGGCGCTTCGAGGATCAGTTTGCCGATCGGGCGCTCGGCAGCAACCGCCACGGCCGGGCCGGTGCCGAGCGAAAATCCCCACACCACGATGCGCTCTGGAGCAAAGCGGGCTGCGGCATAGTCGTAGGCGGCGAGAGCATCGAGAATGAGGCCCGGTTCGGTCGGGTGGCCGCTCGAACCGGCATAGCCGCGAAACGACAGCGCGACGAGCCCGGTGCCATCGGCAATCACCGCACGCAGCCGCGGCACGCGCAGCGCCAGGGTGTCGCCGTTGCCGTGGAAGAAAACAACGACGCGTTTGCCGGTGCGCGGCGGAACGTACCAGGCGATGACCTTCTCACCATCTTGCGTGGTCAGAACGACTTCTTCCGCCTCCGGCAATCCGGCGGCGGCCGGCGCCGTGCGGAAGTCTTGCGGCGGGTGATAGAGAAAGTCGCGCTGAAACACGTAGAGTGCGGCTAGCGCGATGAGGTACGCCACGGCCCCGAGGCCGACCAGCCAGATCAGAATCTTTTTCGGCCGCAAGCGCATTGCGCATCCAGGCTACGACATTTCTGTTTACGCCGCAGCCCGCGGCGATGCAGGCCAAGAAACATGCGCCTCCCGGCGCCGCGCCTTTATCGCGGGCGCCGGTCCAGAATCTTGAACGTCACGACGGCGGCGATAATGCCGACGATGAGGCCGCCGAGCGGCGCGTAGAAGAACACCACGCCCATTCCGGTCGCGCCTTCGCGGTCGAAATAATTGGTGCTGTCGGCATAGGCGATATAGCCGAAGGCGATGGCGAGAAAGCCGAGGATGGTGCCGCCGACGAGGACCGTGAGCGTGATGACGGCGGGTTTCATGGTGTCCTTAAGGGCAATGCGAAGGGAGCGCGGCTCGCGATCCGCTTTGTCCGCGTCCTGGTTGGTGTGCGGCGGCGCGGCTGAAGTTCAAAAGGGCGGGCACGATTGCGGCGGCTACGACCGCCGCAAGCGGAAGAACGAGCGCGGCTTTTTTTCGGCCAGCGCCGATGGTTTCGCTGCGGCGGCGCGTTGCGGGATGAAGGCCGGCCGCGATGAGAAATCGAGCTCTGGCAACAGCTGATCGCTTGCCACATGCAGTACCGGCTCGGGCAGGTCGGCGTCCTCGTGCATGATGCGGCGCCAGATGCGGTAGCTCTGTTCGGTGAACGGGGCCGCGGCCAGGAACTCGTCGGCGAGGATCTTGCGCATCGCCGCGGTCTGCCTGGCGCTGACGTTGAAGCTCACCAGATAGGCGTCGACCAGCGTGTCGACCTTGCGCGACAGGACGGCGCGGTCGAAGTCCACCGCCTCAAGCTGCAGCAGCGCCGCGGCGACGGTGCGGGTGTGATCGAGTTGCTCCATCGTGCGATGCTCCGCGCGCCCTGGCGCGGAGTCAAAACACATTCGGGTAAAATCCACAGCGTGTGGAAAATGCGAAGCGCCGCCGTTGGCGGCAAGGCCGAAACGACCCACATATCGCGGCAGGGCGAGCAAGGCATAGCGAGCAAGGAGTAAGCCATGACGCTGAAGGGAAAACGCATCATTGTGCTGGGCGGCAGTTCAGGCATCGGGCTTGCCACCGCGCAGGCGTCGGCGCGGGACGGGGCGAATGTGGTGATCGCTTCGAGCCGGAAGGACCGGATCGAAGCGGCGTTGGCCACCCTGCCGACCGGCAGCGACGGTCACGTCGCCGACCTTGCCGATGAGAACGCCATTCGCACGTTATTCGCCCGGCTTGGCGCTTTCGATCACCTGGTTTTCACGGCCGGCGAGACGCTGCAGCTCGGGCCTATAGCGACGACAGACCTCGACACGGCGCGGCGATTCTTCACGCTGCGCTATTGGGGCGCCTACTGCGCTGCAAAATTCGGCAGCGGCAGCATTCGCGCGGGCGGCTCGATCGTATTCACCTCCGGCATTGCCGGGCAGCGCCCGCATCCGGGCTGGTCGCTCGGCGCCAGCATCTGCGCGGCCATGGAAGGATTGACGCGCGCGCTCGCCGTCGAGCTCGCGCCCATTCGCGTCAACATCGTATCGCCGGGTGTGGTGCGAACGCCGCTGTGGGGGAATATGACGGACGCCGACCGCGACGCGCTCTATCAACAGATGGCGGACAAGCTGCCGGTCAAGCACGTCGGCGATGCCGAGGAGATCGCGCAAGCCTATCTCTACCTCATGCGGCAAAGCTACAGCACCGGACAAGTGCTTGTCGTCGACGGCGGTGCGGTTCTGGTTTGACCTCCGTAACGCTACGCCGGCAGCGGCTTGCCGTTGGTCTCCGGCAAAAACGGCGTGACGATGAAGCCGAGCGCGTAGATGCAGGCGATGGTCATCGCGGCGCGGGAAAAGCCGCCGAATTGCGCGATCAGGACGCCGGCATAAAGCGGGCCGAGAAAGGCGATGAAGCGCGGCGCGTTGAAGGCGAACGCGACGCCGGTAGCGCGCGAGCGCGTCGGGAACAGTTCCGGCAGCCAGACCGGCATCCAGGAATATTGCCCGAGCGTGAAGAACGCATTCACCGCCGCGGCGATCAGAAGCAGCGTCAGATCCTGCGTCCACAGGAACAGCACCGGCGTCATCACGAAGGCCATGGCGAAGAAGATCATCACCACGGGCTTTCGCCCGAAGCGATCGGCGAGGAAGCCCAAGCTCGCATAGCCGAGGATGGCGCCGGCGTTATAGGCCATGCCGGCATAGCTCGCCCATTGCGGGCCCGGCAGGCCGGACTTCGCGGCGACGGAAGCGATATAGGGCGGCACCCAGGACGAGATGCCCCACCAGGCGAGCGTCGTGGTGAGCGACATCAAAAAGACGAGGATGGTGCGCGTGCGCGTCACCGGGTCGACGAACAGATCGGCGACGGTGAAGCGGGTGAGCGCCTGGTCGTGCGCGGAGAGCGTTGCGCCGGCTTCCTTGCGCGCCTTGGCGTCGCGGCGCTGCGCGTCGACTTGTTGCCACGGCTGCAATTCCTCGATCGAGCTTCTGATCCACACCGTGAGCAGCGCCGGCAGGATGCCGATGACGAACATGTAGCGCCAGGCATCCGGCCCGTAGCCGGAGACGAACAGCCAGATCAGGCTGGCGAGAAAGAAGCCGATGCCGAGCCCGCATTGCATCAGGCCCGCGCCCTTGCCGCGCGCATTCTGCGGCCACAGCTCGGCGAGCATCGACGTGCCGGTGGCCCATTCCGAGCCGATGGCGATGCCGACCAGAAAGCGCAGCAGCGCGAACGAAATCCAGTTGAACGAGAACGCGGTCAGCCCGGTCATGATCGAATAGGCGAGGATGGCGTAGATCATGGTGCGGCGGCGGCCGACATAATCGGCGAGAATGCCGCCGCAAATGCCGCCGATGCCCCAGCCGAGCAGCGTGATCGAGATCACCGTGCCGGCGAAAGCCGGGATCTGCGCATATTGCGACGGCTCGAGCAGCGAATGCATCGCCGGGCCGACGGTGAGAATGAGCGCATAGGTCTCATAGCCGTCGAACAGCCAGCCGAGATTGGCGGCAATGAGCATGCGCCATTGGCTGCTGGTGAGCGACTTGTACCAGGGCGCGTCGCCTGCCGTGGTGTTGGAAACATCGGTCAATTGGGCCATATCGTCCCTCCCAGCATCATGATGACGAGCTGCAGGTTGATCCTGCTTCGGCGCCGCAATCGCGGCGCCGCCCTCGCCTCTTCCCTCATGGCAGAGTCTAGCGGAAAGAAACCGGCAGGTCACGAATGGCTGATGTCGCGAGTTGGCGCGGACCTTAGAGGCCGGCGGAGGCGGACCTATTCATTGAATGCACGGCCACAGCGTGCCTGAGAAGGATTTGAAGTCAAGGATGCGCCGAAGGCGCACCGCGTCCGCGGCGACCGCTTCGCGGTCGTCCTTGATTCAAATCCTTCTCAGGCAAAATGGTGGACGTTCAATCAATGGAGACTTGGCGCTGCGGTCAGCGCCGTCTCAACCGGGTGCAGGCGCCGCAAACGCCGCCTCGAGCCGCGCGGCAAATTGCCGTTCCATTTCCTTGGCCTTGGAGCGCAGCACCGGCTGGCCGAGGCTGCCGAGCTTGCCGGTGAGCGCCGCCTCGACTTCGTAGTCGATCTTGGTGCCTTCGTCCGTGTCGGAGAGCCGGGTCAGCGATGTCGCGGTGAGCCGGCCGACAATGCCGAGCGGCGTGCCTTCGACCTTGGCCTCGATCGCGTTCGGCTCTTCCGCGCGCGTCACTTCGACCGCGACCTTGAAGCTGAATTTCATATAGGCGACCTTGGTCTCGAACACCGCCGCGTAATGGTCCGGCGAGGTCTCTTGCAGATCGCGCACACCCTCGACGCAGGACGCCAGCATGCGCGCGTCGCGCAGCGCCTTGTAGACTTCGGCGCGCGGCACTTTCACCGTCACTTCACCGGTAAATTTCATTGCGACTCCATGTGCTCCCGTCCGGACGCGGGACAGGTGAATTTATGCCCGCAGCGCCGTGAGCATGTCCTTGATGTATTCGTCGGCGCTCGCGATCACCAGCATCATGGCGTGGGGCCGCAACTGGGCGAGCATCTTCGACAGCACGTCGTCGCTCGACACAGCGCTGCCGAGGATCAGCGCCGTGGTCATCACATGCTTGACGCTGCAGGCCTCGCCGATGATGGCGGCGGCGGCGGCGTTTTCGCCCGCGGTCGCGACCATCACCACGAGGTCGGCCGAGTTCACCTCGTCGACCAGATCCTTGGTGCGGCCGGCGAGATCGTTGAGCCAGCCGTTCATGGAAAACGGCTCACCCCGGCGCGGCGCGCCGGAAAAGGCTGTTGCCGTGAGGAAGCTCGCCCGCTGCCACTGCCCTTGCGCAAGCTCCTTGACCACCCGCTCGCTCGGCGGATCGAGCGCGATCACCTTGACGGCGCGGGCTTGCGAATTCGGCCGGTCGATGCGGAATTTGGCCTGCGCCGCCGAGGCCATCCGGGCCAATTCACTTTCCATCATGCACTCTCCTCACGAACCCTTTGGACCTTATGCGCCGTCCGCAATATAGCGGGCGCCTGAAAATATTTCATTATGGGCACCGTCCTGTATAACGGCCCCTCCCCGCCACGCAATTCACGGACGAGACTGCCCCTCATGCCCGCAAAACGTATCGACCTCTGCAGCACCGACGACCTCGCGCCCGGCACCGCGCTCAAGGTCGAGATCGACGACCTGGTGCTGGCGGTGTTCAATATCGACGGTAAGTTTTTTGTCACCGACGATACCTGCACCCACGGGCCGGGCTCGCTGTCGGAAGGCTATATCGAAGACGACGTCGTCGAATGCAACTTCCACAACGGGCAGTTCAATATCCGCACCGGCGAAGTTGTGTCGCCGCCCTGCATGGTGCCGATCAAGACCTATGCGGTGGACGTGATCGACGGCAAGGTGACGATCGAGGTCTAAGGCGCGTCTTTGCGCCTTATGGGCCGCGGCCCAACCCCCGCTATGCGTTGGCGATTTGCAGTTGACGAAAGCCCCGGCTCCGGCTTGTTAGGCGCCAACGAATTTTGCCGGAGGATCGCCCCGATGATGAGAAACAAACCGCCGTTCCGTGCCGACGTGGTCGGCAGCCTGTTGCGCAGCGCGCCGTTGAAGGAAGCCCGCGCCAAGCGCGAGAAGGGCGCGATCTCTGCAGCGCAACTCACCGAAGTCGAGGATCGCGAGGTCGAGAAGATCATCAAGAAGCAGGAAGAGGTCGGCTTAAAGCTCGCGACCGACGGCGAATTCCGCCGCTCCTGGTGGCATTTCGATTTCTACGGCATGCTCGACGGCGTCGAGATCCACGAGATCGATCACGGCATCCAATTCCAGGGCGTGCAGACGCGGCACCTGACCCCGCGCATCACCGGCAAGCTCGGTTTCACCACGCACCCGATGCTGGAGCATTTCAAGTTTCTCAAGGCGCATACAAGCGTGACGCCGAAAATGTGCATCCCCAGTCCGGCGACGCTGCACTTCCGGCTCGAGCCGAACGCCGTCGACACCAAGTTCTATGCCGACCGCAGCGCCATTTTCGACGATCTGGCGAAAGCCTATAAGCAGGCGATCAAGGGCTTCTACGACGCCGGCTGCCGCTATCTGCAATTCGACGACACCGCCTGGGCCTATCTCTGCTCGCAGGCCGAGCTGAAAAAGGCGCGCGACCGCGGGCTCGATGCCGACCGCCTGCAGCAAGACTATGCCCGCGTCATCAACATGGCGCTCGAAGGCAAGCCCGCCGACATGGTGATCACGACGCATGTCTGCCGCGGCAATTTCCGCTCGACCTGGATTTCCGAGGGCGGCTACGAGCCGGTCGCTGAGATCATGCTCGGCAAGCTGAATTACGACGGCTATTTTCTGGAATACGACACCTCGCGCGCCGGTGGCTTCGAGCCGCTGCGCTTTTTGCCGAAAGGCAACAAGATCGTCGTGCTCGGCCTGGTCACGACAAAGTCCGGCTCACTGGAAAAGAAGGACGACGTCAAGCGCCGCATCGACGAAGCGACCAAATTCGCCAGCCTCGATCAGCTCGCTTTGTCGCCGCAATGCGGCTTCGCCTCGACGGAAGAAGGCAACGTGCTCGCCGAGGAAGAACAATGGGCGAAGCTGCGCATGGTGGTCGAACTGGCCGACGAGGTGTGGCGCTGACGGACGCGCAAGCGCTATAGCGCTCGCCGTCGCGTCATCAAAAATCGGTCGACACGTCGTCGATCGATTGGTTCGATTCCATCTTGATGAGCTTGATCTTGCCGTGCGCCGCAGCGAGCGCCTTCTTCAGATCGACACTGTGAATCGATTGATCGCCGTAGGTCCGAAAATACCAAACGAGGTTCTTCAGGTCGGACGCGCCGGTCCAGGTGGTGTATTCGGCGTGCACCTGACCGCCCTGCGTGTCGCGGACCGCGCCGTAGGGAATGTCGAAATTGTTGAGGATATGAAACGCCGCCAATATGGCCTCCGCCGCCGTATCGGAAGGCATTGCCGACTGTGAAAAGGCGACCGCGCGCACGAAGCGCGACGGCGGCGTAAAATCGCCCGGCAAGCCGCGCAGGCCAGAGCCCTGGCCGAACTGCGCCAGCGTGACGCCGCCGAGACCGAGCGGCGGAACATTGGTGGCCGAGAGATTCACGTAATTGCGCAGATTGGTCATGTGCCATTCGAAGGTTGGCGAATTCGTGACGACCCCGAGCGGGTTGTCATAGATCTTCAGAAGTCTTGTCCAACGGCTCGATCACCACCGCCTTGCCGCTGCGATCGTGGACGACAAAATGAACGGGCGGGACCTGTTTGATGGCATCTATCACGACCGGCACCAGCGCGACCTTGTTGAAATTGGCCTTCACCTCGTCGACATTGGCGAAATTGCCGAGGAGCCAGTTGGCGTATTCGTAAGGCGCCATGGCTCGAGAGGCATTGTCCTTCGTCGCATCCGGGTAGCTTGCATAGTCCGGAAAATAGAACAGGCCGACATAGAGGCCTTGATCGTTGAGGCCGTCGACGATCGCGGTGAGGCCTTCGGCATTGGCGCCGAGGAAGCCGTATTTCGTCGTGTAGCTGATGCCCTTGCCGCCATCCGGCAGCGTGCCGGTGAGAGCGGTTCCGGCCGGGACAACCAATACGTCGGAGTGCAGATCGACGCCGAACTCCAATGTGCGCGCCGCAATGACGCCGCCATCTTTGGCGACGAGGCGGATTCCCGTGCAGGCTTGCGCCACCGGCGCGAAACTCAAGGCCGCAACGAGCAATCCAACAAGCAGCGAGCGAAACGTGGCAGAGCCAGACATGGCAGCCTCCTGACCGGACTTCGGGCTATGGAAGACATGCTAGGCCAGCGATCGGCGGCAATCGAAGTACAATCGGTTTCATTGTGAGCAATTCGCTGTTTGGGTGCAGCTCATCAATCTCAAATTGACTCGTTGCCGATCAAATAACCGGGGATCTTGGCTAGGTAATAATACCGATCAGATAGGCGCTTAGCAGCGGTTTCCTAAACACGCCTGAATCATCCGGCGTTCCGAACAAGCGGCTTCGCGCTCACCCTTTTGTGCAGGTGCACCATCAGCGCCATGGCGAAAATCGGCGTCGCCAGGTTCACGATCGGGATCGAGACGAAGGCGGTGATGAACAGACCGCCGACATAGACCAGCGCGGCATTGCGCTTGCGCAGCAGTTTCGCCTCTGCGGGCGGGCGGAAGCGCATGGCGGCAAGCTCGAAATATTCGCGGCCGAGAATGTAGGCGGTGGCGAGGAAGAAGATCACCGCGCCGAAACCGGCAAAAAGTATAAGCGGGGCTGCGACCAGATAGATGGCAACGGCGAACAGCGCGGTCTTCAAACCCTCCCATAGTGCGAGCGTCAGCGGCAACGCCTTGCCGAGCGGATCGGCGGGATAATATTCGCGCTCGACCTCGTCGCCGATGCGGTCGGCGAAAAAGCTGCCGACCACAGCCGTCACCGCCGGCATCAGCATGACGCTGCCGACGACAATGCCGAGGCCGGCCGCGAAGGAAAACAGCCACGCCAGCGCCGTCACCGGGCCGTGCGCCTGCGGGCCGAGGGTGGTTTCCACCGTGGTGCTGCCGGCCCCGAGCAGCCAGACGATGATGCGTTCGAGCGCGATGCCGGCGGCGACGATGAGCGCCAGCGCCAAGCCGATCGACCGCCACAAAACCGCGCGCAGCGGCCGCGCGAACATCTGGGTAATCGAATGGATGACGTCGTCGATCATGGGGCCCTCTACCGTGCGGCAGAGGTAGCGATGGCTTTTGCCAAGCACAAGAGCAAGCGCGACAGATGGTTCAGGCGACCATCGCCTCGACTTCGTCCGCCGCGGCTTCCGGCACCAGTGGGATGAGCGCGTCGTCGGCGCCGCGCGACCGGTCGGCCCATTGCAGGCGCTTGTAGTCGAAGCCGCGCACGATGGTCGGCTTGACCACGTTGAAATAGGGCGAAATGTCGAAGTCGCGCGGGCAATAGAGCGAGGAATGGCGGATCTCGAGAATCTCCTCGCGCGCCTGCTGGCTGCCGGCGAGCTTGATCTTGGGCAGGATCGGATAGCGCACCGCGGTGAACGCATCCGCGATCAGCGCCGAGCAGATGATCCGCGTCGGGTCGCCCGAGCCGAGCGCCATCAAGCGCCGCCTAAAGCGTCGCGGCACCGGCACCGGAAACAGATAGCGCAACAGGTCGATGATGTTTTTCAGATCGTAGGCAAAGCCGATGCGCGCGACGGCATAGGCGCAGACGGCGGCGCAGTCCTCTTCGACCAAACCGACCGGCCGGCAGATGCGCGTGTGAAACGGCGTGTATTTCGACAACGCCGCCGAGACGACGCCTTCGCCGAGATTGGCCTCGATCAGCACATGCGGCTCGCCGTCTTCCGCAGCGCGGCCGTCGAGCGGCCCGACATAGAGCGCGGAGTGCGACCAGGTCGATTGCGTGAGATATTTGATGACGCCGGAGACTTTATTGTTGCCTTCGACCAGCAACACGTCGCCCGGCTGCAGCGATTGGCGCAGCGCTTCGGGATCGCTCGGCGTAAAAGGCTCGTAGCCCGGAATGGGCTTCTGCAAATAACGGGCGATCAAACGCCCAACGCCATCGAGCATCCGGCTCATGGGGTGGCCTCCCAGCAGATCGCGCGGTTCGACCGCGTCTTGTCTTGTCGCAATTTAAGCGAACTCCGTTGCGATTTCGTTCACGTCCCGGTTCCGAATTGCGTGTCTGGCGCGCTTCGGGCAATGTGCGGCCGCGTTGTTCAGCACTTGGAAAGCATAGCGCGACAAACCGGGACGCGACCAAGCATGCCGCGATTGAGCCGCCGTTCTCTCCTCGCCGCCTCGGGCGCTTTCGCCGCGCGTCAGATGCTGCCCGCGGGAATGCTTTCTGCAGGAGTCTATTCTGCAGGTAACCCCGTATTCGCCGCGACCCCTCCGAGCTCGGGCCCGGTCGATGTCGCGATTGTCGGCGCCGGCACCGCCGGCATTGCGGCGGCGCGCAAGGTTGCCGCCGCGGGACGCCGCTATGTCTTGATCGAGGCGACCGACCATATCGGCGGCCGCTGCATCACCGACTTGACGACCTTCGGCGTGCCTTACGATCGCGGCGCGCATTGGCTCTATCTGCCCGACACCAACCCGCTGACCAAGCTCGCGCCGAACCGCGGCGACATTTATCCGGCGCCGCGCAGCCAGAAGGTGCGCATCGGCCGCCGCTTCGCGCGCGAAGGCGAGCTCGAGGATTTTCTGGCGGCGCAAGTCCGCGCCACGCGCGCCATCGACGACATCGCGCGCAAAACTGATGCGCCGTGCGAACAGGCGATGCCGGCCGATCTCGGCGATTGGAAACCGACCGTCGAATTCGTGCTCGGCCCGTATAATTGCGCGCGGGATCTGGCGCAGGTGTCGTCGTTCGATTTCGCCAAAGCGGCGGAGCGCAAGACGGCGGCTTTCGCCAAGCCGGGTCTCGGTGCGCTGCTCGCTGCGCTGGCCCAAGGTCTCACGGTGCAGCTCTCGACTCCGGCGACGTCGATCGACACCCGCGGCGGCGTTTCGGTGGTGACGCCCAAAGGCACGATCAATGCGCGCACCGCGATCGTCACCGTGCCGACCAATGTGATTTCTTCCGGCGGGCTGAAATTCACGCCCGATCTCGAGCATCATCAGTTCGACGCCTTCGGCCGCATGGCGCTCGGCAGCTACGACCACATCGCGCTCGAGCTCAAAGGCAATCCGCTCGGGCTCGACAGCGACGATCTGGTGTTCGAGAAATCCAACGACACCCGCACTGCGGCGCTCTTGGCCAATATTTCCGGCACGCCGCTCTGCGTCATCGACGTCGCCGGCGCCTTCGGCCGCGATCTCACAGCGAAAGGCGAGGCCGCGATGTTCGCCTTCGCCAGCGATTGGCTCGTGAGTCTTTACGGCGCGGAAATAAAGAACGCGATCGGCCGCAAAGCTGCCACGCGCTGGAACAGCGATCCCTATACGCTCGGCGCCTGGTCGGCCGCGGTGCCGGGCAGCCAATTCGCGCGCAAGCAATTGCTCGGGCCGATCATCGGCAATGTCTGGTATGCCGGCGAGGCCGCGCACGAAACCTTGTGGGGCACGGTCGGTGGCGCCTGGGAATCCGGCGAGCGCGCCGCGGACGCGGCGTTGCGGGCCGTGGGCGGACTGCGGCCGGCCACGCCGGTCGCGAGCGAGACCGACATGGGCATGCAGGACAAGGGCAAAACCAAGCGCACCAAAGCCGAGCGCCGCGCGCCACACTATGGCGAGACCGCGCCGCAATATCGCGGCTCGTCAGGTTACACCGGCACGCCCAATATCATGGGCACCGAGCGCTGAAACGGCGCTTCCGCCCACCCTCCCTGGTGTCCTCTTACCCTTTGTTGCACCAGCGAAATTTCGCTCGGGGCTCCGCCACAAGCCTGGTTGTCGTCAATCCTTCACGCTGCTAATTTCGGCGTGGGAAGGGGACCGCGCACGCGGTCGCGGTTGGAAATGCATATAATCCCCGAGCGGGACTCAAAGCCTCACCCACATTTTCCTTTGAACGACCACGATTTGGGCCTCACGCGGCAACGCCTGAGCGGCCAGCCTGACAGCACCAGCCTTAAGAGTTCCTTGCGCGAATGACGCCGCGCCGAAATCGGGAATGCGTAAATGACATCGCCTATCGACACCGACCAGCGAACAATCGTTCTCAACGAGGAGGTCGTTGAAAGCGGCGATTTCCCGACCCGCGACGGCACCGATTCTGGCGGCCTTCCGATCGGCACGATCAGGATGTTCGCGGGCGACATATCGTCCATTGCGGACGAAGAGCAGCTGGCCCAGGGGCAGATTCTGAGCATTAGCCAGCAAGCGGCGCTGTTCACACTTCTCGGCACCACCTATGGCGGCAGCGGCATCACGACCTTTGACCTGACGAATCTGGCCGGCACGGTCATGGTCGATACCGGCGAAAGCCTCGGCGCTGATGGGCCCTTTGGCGACGGAGTTGATTTAGGCGAAACCTACGGCCAAGATTCGGTGACGCTCAGCCAAGCGAACATGCCGACAATCATCGGCGGCTTCGATCAAGCCTACAACAACGACCAGCCGTCACTCGGCGTCAATTATCTGATCAATATCGGCGGCAACGACACAGGCACAGGCGTCGATGCGCTCGGCATGGTCGTGCCGTTCCTCGGTGATTTCGCTCCCGCGGGCTATTTGCTGGCCCAAGGCCAGTTATTGCAGATTACGCAAAATGAAGCTCTCTATGCCGCGATCGGCAATACGTATGGGGGCAATGCAAGCGCGGGAACGTTCGCGCTGCCGAATCTCGAGGGCCGCGCCGTCATCGGCGCCGACAACGCGAACGGAAACCCGTCTCCGATCGAGCCGCTCGGTACCGCCAGCGGCTCCGATACGACGACACTCACCCAGCAGGATCTGCCGTTTCCCCCTGGGTCCGACCAACCCATCGACAACCAGCAGCCGACGCTGGCGCTGTACTACATCATCAACGTGGATGCGCCCGGCAGCGCTTTCTACCCGACGTCGGGAGCGCTCGGCGCCAACACACCCTATTTCGGCGAGATCATGGCCTATGCGGGGAAGGCCTCGACTATTCCAACCGGTTGGGTGGTGGCGGCCGGACAGACGCTTGCCGTCAATGCGAATACACCTCTGTTTGCTGAAATCGAGTACACGTACGGCGGCAGCGGAGCGACGTTTGATCTGCCGAATCTGGAAGACAAGGTGGCCGCCGGGACCGGGAGCAATTCCGGACAGACCTATACGCTCGGCGAAACATACGGAGCGAATTCCTACAACCTTACCACAAGCGAATTGCCGCCGAATCAGGCGCCGTCCGTAACGCTCGGCAGCGCGCTCTATTCGACGCCCGAGCAGCACAGCCTCGACCTCAAAAATACCGGCATCTCGGTCGCCGATCCGGACGGCGGCAACGGCCAAGAGACGCTGACCATCACGGCCAGCGAGGGCACGCTGCATGCCACGGTCGGCAACAGCGGCGCGACGGTGCTGCAGTTCAGCAACGATAGCTCGGACCTGATCCTGTCCGGCTCGATCTCTGATCTCAATCTGCTCCTCGGCAGCGGCGGCACCAGCGATCTCTCTTACATCGACAATACCAACACGCCGGCCACCGTGATGCTGACATTCAGCCTCGACGACAACGGCAATACCGGCTCCGGCGGCGCGCAGACCAGCTCCAGCGAGACTGCGACCATCGACGTCACGCCGTGCTATTGCCCCGGCACGCTGATCAAGACCGCGCGCGGCGAGAAGCGCGTCGAGACGCTCGAGATCGGCGATGAGGTGATAACGGCGTCCGGCACGGCGCGGCCGATCAAATGGATCGGCCGCCGGAGCTATGGCGGGCGTTTCATCCAGGGCAGCAAAGAGATTCTGCCCGTTTGCATCAAAGCCGGTGCGCTCGACGAGAATGTGCCGAAGCGCGACCTCTGGATCTCGCCGCATCACGCGATGTATCTCGACGGCGTGCTGATCGAGGCCAAGGATCTCGTCAACGGCGTCTCGATCGTCCAGGCCGGGCGTGTCGAGAAAGTGGAATATTTCCACGTCGAGCTTGAAACGCACGATGTGATCATCGCCGAAGGCGCCTTGTCGGAGACCTATCTCGACGACGACAACCGCTTGATGTTCCACAACGCGCACGAATACGATGCGCTCTATCGGGACGTTACCGCGGCGCCGGCGCATTATTGCGCGCCGCGCCTGGACGACGGCTACGAGATCGAGGCGGCACGGCAGCGCATCGCGTTGCGCGCCGGCCTGTTGCGCATGGCCGACAGCGAGCGCATCGGCACGCTGCGCGGCTATCTCGATGAAGTGAGACCGCATCGCATTGCCGGCTGGGCGCAGACCATCGAGCACCCCGACGCGGCGGTCTGTCTCGATATCTTTGCCGACGGCACGGAGATCGGTCAGGTTCTCGCCAATTGCTATCGCGCCGACCTCGAACGGGCGATCGGCAGCGGATATCACGGCTTCGAATTTACATCCGCGTTCGATCTTTCGGCATGCACGATCGAAGTGCGGCGCTCGCGCGACGGCGCCGCCGTTGGGCGCAGCGCGAAACCTGCAGTGAGCACTGCCGCGTTAGCTGGAATGAATTCGGCGCGCTGACGTCGGCAAAGAGGGGCGAAGACGATGGCAATCATCACCGTCACGAACAGCAACGACAGCGGCACCGGCTCGCTGCGCGCCGCGCTTGCCGCCGCAGCGGCCGGCGACATCGTCAATTTCGCGCCCACCATCACGACGATCAATCTTTCGTCGTCGCTGGTGATTTCGAAGAACATCATCATCGAAGGATCGCAGCCCGGCGCGCACGGCACGCCGGGCGTCACCATCAACGGCGGCGGCAGTTCCAGCAATTTCTCCGACTTCACCATCAATGCCGGCGTCACCGCGGGCTTCGACGGCCTGATCATCGCCGACGGCCATGCCACCGGCGCGACCGGCAGCAATGGTGGCAGCGCCTTATACCAGGCCGGCGGTACCGGGGGCGCGGCCGCGGGCGGCATTTTCGATGCGGGTGCACTGACGCTCACGAACTCGGTGCTGAGCAACGATACCGCGACGGGCGGCCACGGCGGCACCGGCGGTTATTATGCCGGGGGCGGCGCCGGCGGATCCGCGGCCGGCGCCATTTATGTCACCGGCACCGGCACGCTCGATCTGCCGGCGAGCAATTCCTTCAGCAATGATTCCGCCGTGGGCGGCGCCGGCGGCACCGGCGGAATCTCCCTTGCTAATTTTCCCGGCGGCGCCGGCGGTCAGGGTGGAGTCTCGGGTGTCAATAACGGCACGGGTGCGTCCGGCAGCGCCGCTAAGTACGGCGGCGGTGCAGGCGCCCCCGGCAAAGCCGGGTCGCCCGGATTCGTTGGCGCTATAGGCGGCGGCGGGGGCGGCGGCGGCGGCTTTGCCTTCGCGGATATCGGCGGCGCCGGCACCATCAGTGGCACGACCCTCGTGATCACCAACAATAGTGACGACGTCAACACGGTCGGCTCGTTGCGCTACGAGCTGGCGCATGCCGGCAGCGCCGCCACGATCGTATTCGATCCGTCGGTAACGACGATCGATCTCTCCGCGAGCCTGATAATTGCAACGAACATCACCATCGAAGGGGCCCAGCCCGGCTCGACGACGCCGGGCGTGACCATCAATGGCGGCGGCAGTGCCAGCAATTTCTCCGACTTCACCATCAATGCCGGCGTCACCGCGAGCTTCGACGGCCTGATCATCGCCGACGGCCATGCCACCGGCGCGACCGGCAGCAATGGTGGCAGCGCCTTATACCAGGCCGGCGGTACCGGGGGCGCGGCCGCGGGCGGCATTTTCGATGCGGGCGCACTGACGCTCACGAACTCGGTGCTGAGCAACGATACCGCGACGGGCGGCCACGGCGGCACCGGCGGTTATTATGGCGGGGGCGGCGCCGGCGGATCCGCGGCCGGCGCCATTTATGTCACCGGCACCGGCACCCTCGATCTGCCGGCGAGCAATTCCTTCAGCAATGATTCCGGCGTGGGCGGCGCCGGCGGCACCGGCGGAATCTCCCTTGCTAATTTTCCCGGCGGCGCCGGCGGTCAGGGTGGAGTCTCGGGTGTCAATAACGGCACGGGTGCGCCCGGCAGCGCCGCTAACTACGGCGGCGGTGCAGGCGGCGCCCCCGGCAAAGCCGGATCGCCCGGATTCATTGGCGGTTTAGGCGGCGGCGGGGGCGGCGGCGGCGGCTCCGCCGTCGCGGATGTCGGCGGCGCCGGCACCATCACCGGTCCCGTTCCGTGTTATTGCCCCGGCACGCTGATCAAGACCGCGCGCGGCGAGAAGCGCGTCGAGAAGCTCAAGATCGGCGACAAGGTGATGACCGCCTCGGGCGCATTGCGGCCGATCAAATGGATCGGACGGCGGAGCTATGGCGGACGCTTCATCCGCGGCGATAAAGACATCCTGCCGGTCTGCATCCGCGCCGGGGCGCTCGATGACAATGTGCCCAAGCGCGATCTGTGGATCTCGCCGCATCATGCGATGTATTTGGACGGCGTGCTGATCGAGGCCAAGGACCTTGTCAACGGCATTTCGATCGCGCAGGCGGAGCGTGTCGAGAGGGTCGAATATTTCCACATCGAGCTCGAGACGCACGATGTGATCGTTGCCGAAGGCGCGCTGGCGGAAAGCTATATCGACGACGACAACCGCGCGATGTTCCACAACACGCAAGATTATTTGGCGCGCTACCAGGACGCCGCGGCGCCCGCACATTATTGCGCGCCGCGCCTGGACGAAGGCTACGAGGTCGAGGCGGCACGGCATCGCATCGCCTTGCGCGCCGGACTTCTGCACGCCGCGGACGGCGAGCGCATTGGCGCGTTGCGCGGCTCTATCGACGCAGTCGGTGCGCATTGCATCGCCGGCTGGGCGCAAACCGCCGATCATCCCGAAGCGCCGGTGTGCCTCGACATCTATGCGGACGGCACACTGATCGGACAGGTGCTCGCCAATCGTTATCGCGAGGACATTGCCGAAACCGGCCTCGGCAGCGGGCATCACGGTTTCGCGTTTGCCTCGACACTCGATCTTTCGGCTTGCACGATCGATGTGCGGCGTTCGCATGACGGCGCGGTTCTTGCGCGCACATCGGATGCTGCCGCTGCGTTGAAGCGCGCGGCAGGCGACAGCACACGCAAGCAGATCGCCGGACATTCCGGCGCCTACGTCAAAATACACCGGCGCGCTGCAATCAGGCGGCGCGGCAAGCGGGCTTAGATACTGATTCTAGGGCGAAATTTCGCTCGGGCCTTTTGAAACAAACTGTTGAGCCGTGACCGGGCGCCCTGCTACTTTTGGGCGTGGGGTCGCCGTGGGAGCGCGGTTGAAGAGCGGCATCGCTCATGACCTCGGGGGCGCGAGATTTCAATGCTGAAATTCCCCAACTGACGCGCAGTCGGTTTCGCAAAGCAGGTGCACCGTGATGGTGGCGCCGTCAGCAGTGCTGCACGGCGCAAAGTTTTGAAAGAGCAATGACGTGCCGCGGTTCCATTTCATTTCCGGTTTGCCGCGCTCCGGCTCGACGCTGCTGAGCGCCATCCTGCGGCAGAATCCGCGCTTTCACGCCGGCATTTCAAGCTCGCTCTGTCCGCTGTTCACCAGCGCCATGAGCGTCATGGCGGGCGAAGGCCATGCGCTGATCGGCCAAGAGCGCCGCGAAAACGTGTTGCGTGGCGTGTTCGCGTCCTGGGCCGCGGACCTGCCGGAAGATACCGTCGTGTTCGACACCAACCGGCTGTGGACGGCGCGGCTGCCGGCGCTGCTCGCGATCATGCCGGATGCGAAGGTCATCTGCACGGTGCGCAGCGTCGCTGCGATCATGGATTCGATCGAGCGGCTGATCCGCAGCAATCCGTTGTTGCCGTCGCGCCTGTTCAGCGACGACGAGCGCGCCAATGTCTATACGCGCACCGACGCGCTGTCGCAGCGCAATCGTCTGGTCGGCAGTTCATGGACCTGTCTCAAAGAAGCATTCTATGGCCCGAATGCCGATTCACTTCTGGTCGTGGACTACGACTACCTGGCGCAGGCGCCCGCCAAGGTGACGGCGCTGATCTACCAATTCCTCGGCGAGGAACCGTTCGCGCACGACTTCGACAATCTCGTCTTCGACGAGCCCGACTTCGACGAAGAGCTGCGCATGCCCGGCCTGCACAAGGTGCGCTCGCAAGTGCGCTTCGAACCGCGCAAATCGGTGTTGCCGCACGACCTCTACGAGCGCTTCAAGGCGCAGAGCTTTTGGACCGAGGCGACGCCAAGTGAGGCCAATCTGATCGTGTCGCGGCCGGAAGCGGCGACAACGACTGCACGTGGAGCGTGATGGCTTAGCCTGACATCGGCGGACGCGTAATCGAGACGGAGGGGCGACCATGGCGACGATCACGGTTCAGAACGGCAATGACAGCGGCCCGGGTTCGCTGCGCGCCCTGCTCGCCGTCGCATTGCCTGGCGACTCCATCAATTTCGCGGCTGATGTCACAACGGTCGATCTGTCTTCGTCGCTGGTCATCTCCAAGAACGTCACCATCGAGGGTCTGCAGCCCGGTTCCGCCACGCCGGACGTGACCATCAATGGCGGCGTCAAAAAGGGCATCAATTTCTCCGACTTCACCATCAATGCCGGCGTCACCGCGAGTTTCGACGGCCTGACCATCGCCAACGGCAACGCCACCGGCGCCACCGGCGGGGCCGGTCCCTTGGTTTATAATGGCCAGGGCTTTTCCTTCTACGTCGGCGGCACAGGAGGCGGGGCTGCAGGCGGCATTTACGATGCGGGGTCGCTGTCGCTCACCAACTCGGTGCTGAGCAACAATACCGCGACTGGTGGCACGGGCGCCGATGGCAGCTATAAATATTACGCGGGCGGCGGCGGCGGACCCGCAGCAGGCGGCATTTACGTCGCGGCTGGCGGTACCCTCAGTCTGGCGGCGAGCGATCAGTTCAGGAATAACTTCGCCATCGGCGGGACCGGCGGTGGCGGGCCCGACCGTCCAACTTACGACGGTGGCAACGGTGGCGCGGGTGGCATTTCAGGCGTCAATGGCGGCCTCGGTGCGCCCGGGGAAGCAGGCAGCGGCCCGAATGGCGGCGCCGGCGGCGCGCCTGGCAAATATGGATACCCCGGCAAGGTCGTCGCCGGCCCTATCCCCTATGTAGGCCCGGGCGGTGGCGGCGGTGGCGGCACCGCCTTCGCCAATGTCGCGGGCGCGGGAACCATTACCGGTGCAGCGACTCTCGTCGTCACCAACAACACCGACGATATCAACACCGTCGGTTCGCTGCGCTATGAGCTTGCGGTCGCGCGCCCCGGCGACACGATCGTATTCGATCCTTCGGTCACCACGATCGATCTCGCTTCATCGCTGGTCGTCGCAACGAATGTCACGATCGAAGGCGCGCAGCCGGGCTCCACGACGCCTGGCGTGACCATCAATGGCGGCGGCAGCGCGAGTAATTTCTCCGACTTCACCATCAATGCCGGCGTCGCTACGACGTTCGACGGCCTGGTCATCGCCAACGGCAACGTCACCGGTACGGCCGGCAGCTATAACTCCGGCAGTGCGGGCGGCACCGGGGGCTTCGCCGGCGGCGGCGGCATTTATGATTCCGGTTTTCTGACGCTCACGAATTCCGTCCTGCAGAACGACACCGCGACCGGGGGTGTCGGCGGCAACGGCGGCAAATATCAAGGCGGCGGCGCCGGCGGATCCGCGGCAGGCGCCATCTACGTCAACGAGACAGCCACCCTTTATCTTGCATCGAGCGACTCCTTCATCGCCGATTCCGCAGTCGGCGGCGCCGGCGGCACGGGCGGCTACGGGTTCTACGCCGGGGGCACCTACGGTGGCGGCGCGGGAGGCGCCGGCGGCGTCGCCGGAGTAAATGGCGGCGTCGGCGCGCCCGGCGCGGCCGGCGGCAACAGCTTCGACGCCGGCGCGGGCGGCGCGCCCGGCCAGCCCGGACAGCCGGGCACGAATGGCCTCCCCGGTGGTGGCGGCGGCGGCGGTCAAGCCTTCATCGTCGCCGGGCTTGGATCGATCAACGGTCCGGCCCCCTGCTATTGCCCCGGCACGCTGATCAAACCGCGCACGGCGAGAAGCCTGTCGAGAAGCTGAAGATCGGCGACGCAGTGATGACCGCTTCGGGCGCGCTGCGGCCGATCAAATGGATCGGACGGCGGAGCTATGGCGGACGCTTCATTCGCGGCGACAAAGACGTCTTGCCGATCTGCATCCGCGCCGGCGCGCTCGATGACAATGTGCCGCGGCGCGATCTTTGGATCTCGCCGCATCATGCGATCTATCTCGACGGCGTGCTGATCGAGGCCAAGGACCTGATCAACGGCGTATCGATCGTGCAGGCAGATCATGTCGACACGGTCGAATATTTCCACGTCGAGCTTGATACGCATGACGTGATCATCGCCGAAGACGCGCTGGCGGAGAGCTATCTCGACGACAACAACCGCGGCATGTTCCACAACGCGCACGATTATCACGCGCGCTATCGGGATGCGGCGCCGGCGCCGGCACATTATTGCGCGCCGCGGCTCGAAGAAGGCTACGAGCTCGAAAACGTGCGGCAGCGGATCGCGCTGCGCGCCGGTCTATTGTCGCGCCGCCGATGGCGAGCGCATCGGCACGCTGCGCGGCTATCTCGATGAAGTGAGACCGCATCGCATTGCCGGCTGGGCGCAGACCATCGAGCACCCCGACGCGCCGGTCTGTCTCGATATCTTTGCCGACGGCAGATTGATCGGTCAGGTTCTCGCCAATCGCTATCGCGCCGACCTCGAACGGGCGATCGGCAGCGGATATCACGGCTTCGAGTTCACATCCGCGTTCGATCTTTCGGCATGCACGATCGAAGTGCGGCGCTCGCGCGACGGTGCCGTCGTTGGGCGCAACGCGAAACCTGCTGGGAGCACTGCCGCGCGCCGGCTGGGATGAATTCGGCGCGCTGACGTCGACTGAAAGGGACGAAGGCGATGGCAACCATCACCGTAACGAACAGCAATGACAGCGGCACGGGCTCGCTGCGCGCCGCACTCACCGCGGCATCGGCCGGGGACACCATCAATTTCGTGCCCACCATCACGACGATCGATCTTTCGTCGTCGCTGGTGATTTCGAAGAACGTTATCATCGAAGGATCGCAGCCCGGCTCGAGCACGCCTGGCGTCACCATCAACGGCGGCGGCAGCTCCAGCAATTTCTCCGACTTCACCATCAATGCCGGCATCAGTGCGACATTCGACGGTTTGATCATCGCCGATGGCAACGCCACGGGCCTCGCAGGTTCATATCCATTTCATCCCTACAGCCCAGGCACCGCAGGGGGTGCCGCGGCGGGCGGCATTTTCGATGCCGGCGCGCTGACGCTCACCAATTCCGTGCTGCAAAACGACACGGCGACCGGCGGTGTCGGCGGTTATGGCGGCGAAGCTGGCGGCGGCGGGGCCGGCGGATCGGCGGCGGGCGGCATCTATGTTGCGAGCGCGGGCAGCCTCACGCTGGCGGCAAGCGACGCTTTCAACACCGATTCCGCGACCGGCGGCGCCGGTGGTCAAGGCGGAGTGGGCTTGCGCGGGCTTGGCACGGTCTCTGGCGGCGCCGGCGGCAGTGGCGGTGTTTCAGGCGTAAACGGCGGTATCGGCTCGGCCGGACATGCCGCTCCGGCGCCGTATGGCGGCGCCGGCGGTGCGCCCGGCCAATCTGGGTCGCACGGAATGGTCGGCCCTTCCTACAATGGGGGACCGCAGTTGGGTGCTGGCGGTGGTGGCGGTGGCGGCTCCGCCTTCGCCGATGTCGGCGGCAAAGGCACCGTCAGCTTCACGAGCGGCGTGGTCACCAACGAGAGCGACGACGTCAACACGTTCGGTTCGCTGCGCTACGAGCTTGCTCGCATTGGCGCCGGCGGCACCATCACCTTCGATCCGTCGGTCACCACGATCGATCTTTCCTCGTCGCTGGTGATCTCGAAGAACGTGACCATCGAGGGCGCACGCTCAGCCGTGACCGGCGCGCCAGGTGTGACCATCAATGGCGGCGGCAGTTCCAGCAATTTCTCCGACTTCACCATCAATGCCGGCATCACCGCGACATTCGACGGTTTGATCATCGCCGATGGCAACGCCACGGGCCTCGCAGGTTCATATCCATTTCATCCCTACAGCCCAGGCACCGCAGGGGGTGCCGCGGCGGGCGGCATTTTCGATGCCGGCGCGCTGACGCTCACCAATTCCGTGCTGCAAAACGACACGGCGACCGGCGGTGTCGGCGGTTATGGCGGCGAAGCTGGCGGCGGCGGGGCCGGCGGATCGGCGGCGGGCGGCATCTATGTTGCGAGCGCGGGCAGCCTCACGCTGGCGGCAAGCGACGCTTTCAACAGCGATTCCGCGACCGGCGGCGCCGGCGGTCAAGGCGGAGTGGGCTTGCGCGGGTTTGGCACGGTCTCTGGCGGCGCCGGCGGCAGTGGCGGTGTTTCAGGCGTAAACGGCGGTATCGGCTCGGCCGGACATGCCGCTCCGGCGCCGTATGGCGGCGCCGGCGGTGCGCCCGGCCAATCTGGGTCGCACGGAATGGCCGGCCCTTCCTACAAGGGGGGACCGCAGTTGGGTGCTGGCGGTGGTGGCGGTGGCGGCTCCGCCTTCGCCGATGTCGGCGGCAAAGGCACCGTCAATATCCTGACCGACGTCGTCACCAACACTAGCGACAACGTCAACACCGTCGGCTCGTTGCGCTACGAGCTTGCCCACGCGCGCGCCGGCGACACAATCACCTTCGATCCTTCGGTCACCTTCATCGAGCTCGGCTCGTCGCTGGTGATCACGAAGAACGTCACCATCGAAGGATCGCAACCGGGCTCGACGGGCACGCCAGGCGTTTTCATCGAAAGCAACGGCAATAACTTCGCCGACTTCACCATCAACGCCGGCGTCAGCGCCACGTTTGACGGGCTGATCATCGCCGGCGGTCACGCCACCGGCGCCACCGGCAGCTATGGCGCCAGCGGCGGTGGTACCGGCGGCGCCGGACAAGCGGCCGCCGGCGGCATCTACGATGCCGGCACGCTGACCCTCACCAACTCGACTCTCGAAAACGATACGGCCACCGGCGGCGCCGGTGGCACGGGCGGCTTGTACAATGGCGGCGGCGGCGCCGGCGGATCCGCGGTGGGCGGCATCTATGTCGCAAGCACGGGCACGCTCAATTACACGACGGGCGATCAGTTCAGCAATAATTCCGCCACCGGTGGCGCCGGCGGCCGCGGCGGCACAACGAATTATGCCGGATATATCGTCGGCGGCGGCTCAGGCGGCGCGGGCGGAAGGTCGGGCGTCAACGGCGGCGTCGGCCAGCCCGGCCACACCGGCACCGACACCTACGCTCCGTCCGGACTCTGGGGTGCAGGCGGTGCGCCCGGCCAGCCCGGATCGTATGGGCACGCCGGCGGCGGCGGCGGCGGCGGCAACGCCTTTGCCGATATCGGCGGCACAGGCACCGTCAACATCATCCCGTGCTACTGCCCCGGCACGCTGATCAAGACCGCGCGCGGCGACAAGCGTGTCGAGAAACTGAAGATCGGCGACAAGGTGATGACCGCTTCCGGCGCGTTGCGGCCGATCAAATGGATCGGGCGGCGCAGCTATGACGGCCGCTTCGTGATGGGCCGCAAGGACATCCTGCCGATCTGCATCCGCGCCGGCGCGCTCGACGACAATGTGCCCAAGCGCGATCTGTGGATATCGCCGCATCATGCGATGTATCTCGACGGCGTGCTGATCGAGGCCAAGGACCTCGTCAACGGCGTGTCGATCGTGCAGGCCGAGCGTGTCGAGAAGGTCGAATATTTCCACGTCGAGCTCGACACGCACGATGTGATCATCGCCGAAGGCGCGTTGGCGGAGAGCTATCTCGACGACGACAACCGCATGATGTTCCACAATGCGCGGGATTATGACGCGCTCTATCAGGATGCCGCCGCGGCGCCGGCGCATTATTGCGCGCCGCGGCTCGAAGAAGGCTACGAGGTCGAAGCTGCACGGCGACGCATCGCATTGCGCGCCGGTCTTCTGCGCGCCGCCGATGGCGAACGGATCGGCGACGCTGCGCGGCTATATCGACGAAGTGAGCGCGCATCGCGTTGTCGGCTGGGCGCAGACCATCGATCATCCCGAGGCGCCGGTGTGCCTCGATATCTTTGCCGACGGCGAATTGATCGGTCAGGTTCTCGCCAATCGCTATCGCGCCGACCTCGAACGGGCGATCGGCAGCGGATATCACGGCTTCGAGTTCACCTCGCGCGTTCGATCTTTCACCATGCACGATCGAAGTGCGGCGCTCGCGCGACGGCGCCCCCATTGAGCGCTCAACGCGCGCCGCCAGCAGACTTTCGCTCGCCGCGCGCGGAGGCGAGCCTCGGGCGCCAGGCGCGGTGACTACGCCCGCAGCACCCCGCCGGTGCGCTTGCCGACTTCGGCGACGATCTTTGCCGCCAGCGCCTCGATCTCGGCGTCGGTCATGGTCTTGTCGCGCGGCTGCAGCGTCACCGCGATGGCGATCGATTTCTTGCCCGGCTCGATGCCGTGTGCCTTCGTAGACATCGAACACGCTGACGCCGGAAATCAGCTTGCGGTCGACGGCGAGCGCCGCGCGCACCAGATCGGCGGCCTTCACATTGCGCTCGACGACAAAGGCGAAGTCGCGCTCCACCGGCTGGAACGGCGACAATTCGAGCGCAGGCTTTGCGCGCGTCGCTTTCGCCTTCGGCTCGGGGATTCTTTCGAGGATCACTTCAAAACCGACCAGCGGGCCTTCGGCATCGAGCTTTTCCAGCGCGCTCGGATGCAATTCGCCGAAATAGCCGAGCACGTTTTGCGGCCCGATCTGAATCGTTCCGGAACGGCCGGGATGCAGCCACCCCGGACCGCCCGGCACCACTTGCAGCGCCTGCGCCGGCGCGCCGGCCGCGATCAGCACGGTGAACGCATCGGCTTTGGCGTCGAAGGCGTCGACTTCGTTATTGAGCTCGCGCTTTGCCCAATGGCGGCCGATGCCGGACGGTTTCGCCAAAGCGCGGCGGATGCCGGCCGCGGCGGTGAACTGATCCTCCGGCCGGTCGCCGCGGAAAATCTGCCCGACTTCGAACAGGCCGACATCGGGAAAGCCGCGATCGGTGTTGCGGCGCGCCGCAGCGACCAGGCCCGGAACGAGGCTCGGCCGCATGTCGGAAAGCTCCACCGCGATCGGATTGGCGAGCGCCAGTTCGGGCTTACCGCCGCCGAACAATTCGGCCTGCGGCTTGGCGATGAACGACCACGTCACCGCTTCGACCAGATTGCGCGCGGCGAGCGCGCGCTTGGCCTTGCGGGTGCGCACCTGGATCGGGGTGAGCACCGGCTTTCTCGGCTTGTCGCCGCGCGGAAACGGCGTCAGCGGCACCTGATCGACGCCGACGATGCGCACCACTTCCTCGACGATATCGGCCTTGCCCTCGACGTCCGGCCGCCATGACGGCACGGCGATCTTCACGCGCTCGCTTTGCCCGGCGACGAAGAAGCCGAGATGATTGAGCACACGCCGTATGTCAGTGAGCGGCACGTCGAGGCCGCCAAGACGCTCGAGCTCCGACAGCGGGAAGTCGATGATCTTTTCCGGCGGCTCGGGATTGCCGGCGACGGTGATCTCCGACGGCGTGCCGCCGATGAGATCCAGCACCATATGCGTCGCCATGTCGAGACCCGGCAGCATGAAGGCCGGATCGACGCCGCGCTCGAAGCGGTAGCGCGCGTCGGAATTGACGGCAAGCTTGCGGCCGGTCCGCGCAATGTTGACCGGCTCCCACAGCGCCGATTCGATCAGCACATCGGTGGTGGTCTCGTCGCAGCCGGTTTTCTCGCCGCCCATGATGCCGGCGAGCGATTCAACGCCCTCGTCGTCGGCGATGACGCACATCGTGTCGTCGAGCGTGTAGGTCTTGCCGTCGAGCGCCAGCAAGGTTTCGCCGGGCTTGGCGCGGCGCACCGTGAGATGGCCTTTGACTTTTTTGGCATCGAACACATGCAGCGGCCGGCCGCGGTCAAAGGTGATGAAATTGGTGATATCGACCAGCGCATTGATCGGGCGCAGCCCGATCGCGATCAGCCGCTGCTGCAGCCAATCCGGCGACGGGCCGTTCTTGACGCCACGTACGAGACGCAGCGCGAAGGCCGGGCACAACGACGGCGTCGCGCCGAAATCGAGCTTAACTTGCACCGGGGCCGGAAACTCGCCTTTGACCTGCTTGATCGCCTGGTCCTTGAACTTGCCCATGTCGGCTGCCGCGAGATCGCGGGCGATGCCGTGCACGCCGGTGCAATCGGGCCGGTTCGGCGTGAGGTTGATCTCGATCAGCGGATCGTCGAGCTTGGCCCATTGCGCAAAGCCTGCCCCGACCGGCGCGTCAGCCGGCAGCTCGATGATGCCGTCGTGATCGTCGGAGATTTGCAGCTCGGCTTCCGAGACCAACATGCCCCGGCTTTCGACGTCGCGGATCTTGCCGATCCCGAGCGTGATGTTCTTGCCGGGGATGAAGGCGCCGGGCGGCGCGAACACGCCGATCATGCCGGCGCGCGCGTTCGGCGCGCCGCACACGACCTGGATCGGCTTGCCGTCGCCGGTATCGACCATGCAGACGCGCAGCCGATCGGCATTGGGATGCTGTTTCGCCTCGACGACTTTGGCGATGACGAAGGGCGCGAACAGCTTCGCCTTGTCCTCGAGGCGCTCGACTTCGAGCCCGATCATGGTGAGCTTGTCGGCGATCTCGCCGAGCGCACGATCGGTGTCGAGATGCTCCTTCAGCCAGGCGAAGGTGAATTTCATTAGAGCCCCACGCCTTTTTCCGGAACATAGAGATAGAGCAGCGGCAGACTGATGAAGACCAGGATGGTCAGCAGAATGGCGCCGTGATTGCACCATTTGAACAATTCGCGCCGGATGATCAGCTCCTCGAGCGCAACCTGTTCCAGGGGCCGCGAAGGATCGCGATGGAACATGGAGAGGCAGCGCAGGCACCCCAAAGCCACCAAGAGATACAGCATGATCTCGAGCACGATCACGCCCTGTTCGAAATGATTGTCGGCAACCACCGGCGCCGATACGCCGAGCGCCGCGATCATCATCGAGGTATGGGTGAGAAGACCGCCGGCCTTGTTGTCGAGAACCTGAAAGCTGACGCGGATCGGATTGGGGCCGAGCGTGCCGTCACCGTCCACCGCAAGATGCTCGGTGTAGTGCGCGATGCGCTCTTGCGGCCAGCCGCGCGTCATCGCGTGGAACAAGATCCGGTCCACCGCTTGGATGGTCGAGTTGATCATCGCATGACCTCCCCGCGTTATGCGCTCAAGCCCGCGGCCAGCGTCGGGAAATCGAGCGGCCTGAAACCGTAATGATTGAGCCAGCGCACGTCGGCCGCGAAGAAGTCGCGCAGGTCCGCCATGCCGTATTTGAGCATGGCGATGCGGTCGATGCCCATGCCCCAGGCGAAGCCTTGATATTCGTCGGGATCGAGCCCGCAATTCCGCAGCACGTTCGGATGCACCATGCCGCAGCCGAGGATTTCCAGCCAATCGTCGCCTTCGCCGAAGCGGATTTCGCCTTTGTCGCGGCGGCATTGGATATCGACTTCGAGCGACGGCTCGGTGAACGGGAAGTAGGACGGCCGGAAGCGCATGCCGACCTTGTCGACCTCGAAGAAGGCCTTGCAGAACTCCGCCAGAATCCATTTCAGATGGCCGAGATGCGACTTCTTGTCGATGACCAGGCCCTCGACCTGATGGAACATCGGCGTATGCGTCTGGTCGCTATCGCAGCGATAGGTGCGGCCCGGCGTGATGATCCGGATCGGCGGCTTTTGCGTCAGCATGGTGCGCACCTGCACCGGCGAGGTGTGGGTGCGCAGCAAGAGCCGCGAACCGTCCGGCTTCGGATTGAAGAAGAACGTATCGTGCATGTCGCGCGCCGGATGCGCTTCCGGGATATTGAGCTTGGTGAAATTGTAATCGTCGGTCTCGATGTCGGGACCTTCGGCGACGGCGAAGCCCATATCGGCGAAAATCGCGGTCAGTTCGTCGATGACCTGGGTGATCGGATGGACGCGGCCGATCTCGATCGGCGCCTCGCGCACCGGCAGCGTCACGTCGACACTCTCGGTGTTGAGCCGCGCCTGCAAGGCGGCGTCCTTGAACGCGTCGCGGCGCGCTGAGAGCGCGGTATTGACGCGATCCTTGAGCCCGTTGATCAGCGGGCCCTGGCTTTTGCGCTCATCGGGCGTGAGCGTGCCGAGCGTCTTGAGCAGCGCGGTGACCGAGCCGCTCTTGCCCAGCGCCGCAACACGCACGGCTTCGAGCGCCGACTCGTCGCCGGCGGACGCAACCGCGCCAAGGATCTGTTGTTCGATCTGAGCAATATCGGACATTGTCTTTTCAATCCGGCATGAAGGGCAGATCGGTGTCGGACGGCTTGCTGCCGGCCTGGGTCAGCAGGCAATGAACCTGGCCGCGATGATGGGTCTGGTGATTGAACATATGCGTGACCAGCATCCAGCGCGGCCGCGTCCATTCGCGTTGCGTGGCGCCGGAGAAATAGGTCATGTCGCCGGCAAGCCAGGCGTCGTCGACCGTGTCCGCCCAGTCGATGATCTTCTTGTCGAACGCCGCGCGCTCGGATTTAAGCTCCGCCCAATCCGGATGGACCGCGACGGAGCCGGGGATGCCGACCTCGGGCCGCGGCAGGTCGGTGAAACGGGCCATCCAGCTGCGGTCGCCCCACAGCAGATGGTTCAGCGTCTTGTGGATCGAGCCGAAGAAAGCGCCGCGTTCCCGGTTGCGCTCTTCGTCGGAGAGCCGGTCGGCTGCGCCGTACAGATTTTCGTTCTGCCAGCGATTGTAGCGCGCCATGCGCTGGACATAAGCACGGTCAATCATGTGCGCGATCCGTGATGGGCGCGCCCGGTCATGACGCGCTTAGGCCGCGAGCGCAGATTTGCCGAGCACAGACTTGACCTGCTCGACGATCGCCGCGAAGGCCGCCGGCTCATGGATCGCGAGATCCGAAAGCACCTTGCGGTCGACGGTGATGCTGGCGCTGTCCAGACCCGCGATGAAGCGGCTGTAGTTGAGGCCGAAGGGACGCACCGCGGCGTTGAGGCGCTGAATCCACAGCGCGCGGAAAGTGCGCTTTTTGCGCTTACGATCGCGGAAGGCATATTGATTGGCCTTCTCCACCGCCTGCTTGGCGATGCGGATCGTATTCTTGCGCCGGCCGTAATAACCCTTGGCGGCCTTGAGCACTTTCTTGTGCTTGGCATGAGAGGTGACACCGCGTTTGACGCGAGCCATGACTGATCTCCTTTGGAAAGATTATCGAACGCCGGAAGTGCTGCTCCGCCTCTTCCCTCTCCCGCCTGCGGGGGAGGGCAGGGAGGGGGCTCAGCCGTTCGGCAAAAAGTACTTCTTGATGTTGTCGCCGTCGGTCTTGAACAGCACGTTGGTGCCGCGTAATTGGCGGATCTGCTTCTTGGTGCGCTTGATCATGCCGTGGCGTTTGCCCGACTGCGCGTAGAGGACCTTGCCGGTCCCCGTGACCTTGAAGCGCTTTTTCGCTCCCGACTTGGTCTTGATCTTGGGCATTTGGCTCTCCTCATGAAATAAGCGCGACCCTCACCCTACCCTCTTCCGCTGTTGGAGAAGGTAGGGTGAGGGCAGCGCCGGCGATCGTTAATGATCGCGTGCTGATGAGCACTTCACCGCCGCCACGGCAGCCCTTAATCGCCGGGCGGTGGGAAGGGCGCGGTTATGGCAGAGAGCGCCGCCAAACGCAATCGGCGGGAGGGCGCGATGCCCGACCCGGCCCGCACCGTGGCAAGATCGATTATTCGCGTTATTCCAATAGCTTAGATGCCGTAACGCGCTCCCGGCCGATCACGGATCGTCTTTCGCGCCAAGTTGCGATTTTATAGAGCGCGCCTGTCGATCCGCGCCTGGCTGGTTCGTCGTATCTATCGAGCGAGACAGTTCAGCGGCGATGGCGCGCGCGGCTCGCCCCAAAAGGAGTCTTCACATGCGTTTTATGTTCATCGTCAAATCCGCTCATCAGGGCCCGCCGACCCCGGCGTTCCTTGAGGCGGTGCACAAGATGGCCGACCGCGAGATCAAAGCCGGCCGCATGCTCGACAGTGGCGGGCTGATGCCGCTCTCGACCGGCGCCGAGGTGCGCATCGCCGACAGCAAGCTCAGCGTCGTCGATGGACCCTTCGTCGAAGCCAAGGAGGTCATCGGCGGCTACGCGATCTTCGAACTGCCCGGCAAGGAAGAGGCGCTCGCCTCGGTCAAGGAGTTCATGCAGCTGCACCGGGATCTGATGCCGGACTGGGAAGGCACTTGCGAGATTCGCGCCTTTGCCCCGAGCATGCCTTGAGACAAACGCCCGCAACAAGTGTTCGGCGGTCATGACGACCGCCGACATTCATCGCGAGACTTTGCATCGCGAGACTTTGCATCGCGACAATCTGCACCGCGCGATCCTCGCCGCCTGGCGGATCGAACAGCCACGGCTGATCACGAGCCTGGCGCGGATGCTGCGCGACGTGCCGCTCGCCGAGGATTTGACGCAGGAAGCGCTCGTCGCTGCGCTCGAGCACTGGCCGGTGACCGGCATCCCGGAAAAGCCCGGCGCGTGGCTGATGGCGAGCGCCAAAAACCGCGCCTTGGATCACCTGCGCCGCGGCCAGATGCTCAAGCGCAAGCACGATGTCATTGCCGCCGAGATGGTGCAGGAGCAAGAGGCCGTGCCCGACTTCGACTCCGCCCTCGACGACGATATCGGCGACGAAATGCTCCGCCTGATCTTCACCGCCTGTCACCCGCTATTGGCGCGAGAGGCGCGCGCCGCGCTGGCGCTGCGCATGGTCTGCGGGCTCACCACCGAGGAGATCGCGCGCGCGTTCCTGCAGCCGGCGGCGACCATCGGGCAACGCATCGTGCGCGCCAAGCGCACGCTTTCCCAATCGGGGCTCGCTTACGAAACCCCGCGCGGCGATGAGCTTTCGGCACGGCTCGCCTCGGTGCTGGAGGTCGTCTATCTCATCTTCAACGAAGGTTATACCGCCGCCCGCGGCGAGGATTGGCTGCGCCCGCAGCTGTGCCACGAAGCGCTCCGCCTCGGCCGCGTGCTCACCGCCATCGCGCCGCACGAACCCGAGGCTTTCGGGCTATTGGCGCTGATGGAGCTCAATGCCTCGCGCACCGCGGCGCGCACCGACGCGCAAGGCGAGCCCATTCTGCTGTTGGAGCAGAACCGCGCGCTCTGGGATCAGCTGCAGATCCGCCGCGGCGCTCTGGCGCTTGCCCGGGCGCGCGACCTCGCCGGCGGCCAAATGCTTGGCGGCGGAATGGGCAATTACGCGCTCCAGGCCGCGATCGTCGCCTGCCATGCCGGCGCAGCGACGGCGGGCGAAACCGACTGGCCGCGGATCGCTGAACTTTATGCGGATCTTGCGGCGCTCGCGCCTTCGCCGATCGTCGAGCTCAACCGCGCGGTCGCCGTCGGCATGGCCGAAGGCCCGCAAGCGGCACTGACGATGGTGGATCGTCTTGCCGATGAACCCGCGCTGAAAAATTATCACCTGCTGCCGACCGTTCGCGGCGACTTGCTGCACAAGCTCGGCCGCTACCAAGAAGCGGCTGCCGCTTTCGAAGCGGCCGCGGCGCTCACCGGTAACAAGCGCGAGCACGATTTGCTTAAACGCCGCGCGGCCGAAGCGGCTCACGCGGCGCGATCGTCGTTTTAATTGAAACAAATTCCGGCGCCGCTTAGCGCGGCGCCAGCACCATGACCACCTGGCGGCCCTCGAAGCGGGGCTCCTGCTCGATCTTGGCGATCTTGAGCGTATCGCCTTTGACGCGATCGAGGAGCTTGTAGCCGAGCTCCTGGTGCGCCATTTCGCGGCCGCGGAAACGCAACGTCACCTTGACCTTGTCGCCTTCCTCGAAGAACCGCTGCATCGAGCGCATCTTCACTTCGTAGTCGTGATCGTCGATCATCGGCCGGAGCTTGATCTCCTTGATCTCGACGACCTTCTGCTTCTTGCGCGCCTCGGCGGCTTTCTTCTGGGCCTGGTATTTGTATTTGCCGAAGTCGAGAATCTTGCAGACCGGCGGGACCGAATTCGGCGCGATCTCGACCAGATCGAGGCCGGCTTCCTGCGCCATGGCGATGGCTGCGGTAATCTCGGTGACGCCGTGGTTGGCGCCGTCTTTGTCGATGAGCTGGACCTCGCGAACGCGGATGTCCTCGTTGATGCGCGGCCCGTCCTTGGTGGCGGGCTGCGGCAGTCTGATGGGGCGACGAATGGGTACGATCTCCTATGTGGTTGCGACTGGTAGTGACGGCAGGGTAGATGCAGCGATGGGCTGCGGCTTTACACTTTACGCGTTACGCATTGCAAAAAACATGACGCATTACAAATCTGCATCGCGCGATACGACGGACAATAATCGGCGATGCCGGACGGTGGACCAAGAATCGAGCGTTTTGGGCTTCAAGTCAACGCCAATACACGTCTGGTCGGTCGGGCGAACCTTCCCAACATGATTTATGTTCCCTCACCCCGATCCGCCAGCAAAGCCCGCCGGCAAACCAGCAATGAACGATAAAAGCCTGAAATTCCTGCACATTGGCGAAGGCGCCGACCGCCGCGCCGCGCCATCGCCGTGCCAGCGAGCAGCCAAGCCTGGCGCCCCGCCCGGTCTGGTCTGGCTCGGCGGCTATAAATCCGACATGAAGGGCACCAAGGCGGTGGCGCTCGCCGATTGGGCTTCGCGCCAAGGCCGCGCCTGCCTGCGCTTTGACTATTCGGGACACGGCGAATCGGGCGGCGCGTTCACCGACGGCACGATCTCGCGCTGGCTCGCCGAAAGCCTGATGGTGTTCGACGCCTGCTGCCGCGGGCCGCAGATTCTGATCGGCTCGTCGATGGGCGGCTGGCTGGCGCTGCTTCTGATCCGCGAATTGCGCGCGGCGGCCGCCCTTCCCTCCCGCGCAAGCGGGAGAGGGTAACGCGGCGAGCGTCGCTGGCGTCGTGCTGATCGCGCCGGCGGTGGATTTCACCGAAGAACTGATGTGGAAACGGTTCACGCCCGAGATCAAGCGCGAGCTCGCCGAGACCGGCGTGTGGCAGCGGCCCTCGGAATATTCGCCGGAGCCTTATCTCGTCACCCGGCAATTGATCGAAGACGGGCGCCATCATCTTCTGCTTGGCAACATGATCGAGACCGGCTGCCCGGTGCGCATCCTGCAAGGCGTCGAGGATCCCGACGTGCCGTGGCAGCACGCCAAGGCGCTGGTGGCGCGGCTTGCCTGCGACGATGTCGTGCTCACCCTGATCAAGGACGGCGATCACCGCCTGTCGCGGCCGGAAGATATCGAGCGGATGCTCGCGGCCGTGGCGGAGTTTTAAGCGCGGCGTGGTTGATAGTGGCAGCCGCTAAATACAGTGAAGTTACTTTGCTTTCGGGGCAAAGCGGCCATAGCCGGACTGCGCCAGAGAATTTGGTCGCTATCGGGGCATAACGGAAATCGAGTAAGCCGCACCAATCAAGCCCGATTTATGAGTACGCGCCCTAATACTACGCATGACGCCTCGGCTCTCACGCGGGGCTCAGAGCCGTCTCGGCCGCCTCCGCTTGCAAGCCGCCGAACCGCCGTTCGCGCCGGTGAAAGGCGTCGAGCGCGTCGGCGAGATCTTCGGCGCAGAAATCCGGCCACATCCGCTCGGTGAAATAGAATTCGGCATAGGCGCTTTCCCAGAGCAGGAAATCGGACAGCCGCTTCTCGCCGCTGGTGCGGATGATGAGATCGACGTCGCGAAACTCGGCTTCGCCGGTGACCAGTTGCGAAAACATCTCGCGGGTGAGATGGCCGAGACCTGCCGCAAGCGCCGCGGCATTGAGAATGGCGTCGCGCGCCGAGTAATCGATGGCGATGCGCAGATTGAGCGCGTCGCCGCCCGCCGTGGCGGCTTCCGCCTGCGCGATCGCTGCACGCGATGCCGTCGGGCAGGCGGTCGCGGCGGCCGATCACTTTGAGGCGGACGCCGTTCTTGGCAAGGCTCTCGATCTCGCTCGCCAGATAAAAGCGCAACAGCCCCATGAGCGCCGCGACTTCCGCTTTCGGCCGCCGCCAATTGTCGCTGGAAAACGCATACAGCGTCAGCGTGCCGACGCCTTGCGGCGGGGCTGCTTCGACGACGCGGCGGATCGCCTCGACGCCGGCCTCGTGGCCGCGCACGCGCGGCTGGCGCCGGCGGGCGGCCCAGCGTCCGTTGCCGTCCATGATGATGCCGATATGCAGCTTGGCCGTCAGTTTGGCAGCCGGTTTAGATGGGCGAGCACTTTGCATTGCAAAGTCTCCAGTTAAAAAACCACGCAAAAAAACACGCAAAAAACCGGCAAGAAAATCAGGCCGGGAGGATCTTGAAGCGGGCGGACGCCGTGTCCGGCTTGGCGCTGTCTTGCTTGCCCGCCGCCTTTGCCGCGTCGCGCACCAGCTGTTCGAGGACGGCGAGATAATCGAGAAAGCGCTTGCGGCCGGTCTTGGTCAGCCGGCAGGTGGTATGCGGCCGGTTGCCTTCGTAGCCTTTGATGACTTCGACGAGGCCTGCTTCCTGCAGCACCTGCAGATGACGGCTGAGATTGCCGTCGGTGAGCGCGCAAAGCTGCTTGAGATCGGCAAACGACAGGCCCTTGGGATGCGCCATCAGCGAGGTGAGCAAACCGAGCCGCGCCTTCTCGTGAATGACGCGATCGAGACCGTCATAGGAAAACGGCGCGGTGTTGGTGTCAGTGCTCGGCATCGGTTTCCTCGGATGCAATGTACAAGAGCGCCGCCATCAGCAATTGGCCGATCACAAACGGCAGTCCCATGGTCCAGGGCGACAAAGCGTGACTGGCGCTGCCGATCAGCAAGACGGCAAAGCCGGCGACGAAATACCAGGCGCCGACCAGCGCCACGCTGCGCGGCAGCGAACGCACGGAGGCGAATATGCCGAGGCTGACCAGCACCTGCCACAGTCCCGGCAACAACCAGAGCGTCTCCGGCGCGAACTTCCACAGCATCACCGCAAGGAGAAGGCCGGCAATAGCGGCCGGCAGAAACTGCTCGACCGCCTGCTGCACCATGGCGTCGGCGAGACCGGAATGATGCCTTTGCGAGCGCGCCCGCATCTCGATGAAGATCAGCGCCGCCGACACCAGCGCCGCCGCGGTCCAACCCAAGAAGAACGTCAGGGGATGCCCGCTCGGATCGTCGAGCCAGATCAATTGGGCAAAAGCGGTGATCAGAGCCACGCCGCCGGTCGCAGCGACCGCGGTCGGGCCATAGCCTTGAAACGCCGTCCCCGCCGCAATCTGGCTGCGGATCGCCAAGATATCGGCCAGCGCCTTGTCGAGATCAGGCATCCCGTCCCACCGCCGCGTTCACTTTGCGATGCAAAGTAGATCACAGCCGCAAAGCAAAAGCAAGCCCGCCTGGCGCGATGACGCCGCCGTAGCGCCAGACTTCACGTCGATGTTAAAACTCCAGTCATTTCTGAGCACCGCTTTGTCGGCTCTTGCGAATCAAATAATGATTTTAGTGCGTTAGCCAAATGACGGCGCGGTCCGCGCAACATTGTTTCGGCCGATATAGGACGGTGATGGAGAAAGCGGACATTCCTTGCGGACCGGCGTCCGGAAATGACGTCGAGTCCGAGTCTGCAGGTCTGCACCAAGTCAGACGCCGGCAATCGGAATTGATCGCGGCGCTGTTCGCCGACGCCTCCAAGTTGCACCAGGACGGCCGCATTCGCGAAGCGGAATACGTCTACAAGCAAATACTCGCGGTACAGCCGGATCATTTTGACTGTCTGCACGCGCTTGGCGTCGCGCTTTATCAGCTTGGCGATTACGCCGAGGCCGTGCGGCTGATAGCCTTGGCACTGCAACGAAATCCGCACGACGTTATCGCGCTGAATAATCTCGGCAGCGCTCTCGCTGTGCAGGGACGCCTTGCTGAAGCCCTCGCGAGCTTCTCGGCAGCGGTTGCCACACGGCCTGATTACGCCGAGGCGCATGTCCATCGTGGCGATGTCCTGCGCGAGCTCGGGCGAGATGCGGAAGCTATTGAAAGCTACGGTCATGCGCAGGCGCTGCGGCAGGACCTCGCCGACATACATTGCGGTCGTGGTATTGCACTCGCGAACCTGAAACGCGTTGACGAGGCAATTCAAAGCTACGACCAGGCGCTAAAGCTGCGGCCTGATTACGCCGAGGCGCATTGCGGTCGTGGTATTGCGCTCGCCGCGTTGGATCGGATCGACGAGGCATTGGACAGCTTTGCGCGGGCCCAAAGCCTGCGCCCCGATTACGCCGAGGCGCATGTCAATGAAGCGACGTATCGTCTCCTGTTGGGCGATTTCGAACGGGGCTGGGAAAAATACGAATGGCGCTGGCAAACGGCGCGCTTCAAGGCGAACAGACGGAGCTTTGTGCAGGCTTTATGGCGCGGGTCGGACGACATCGCCGGCAAGACCATTCTTCTGTACGGCGAGCAGGGCTTTGGCGACACGATCCAGTTCGCGCGATATGTGCCGCTCGTCGCAGCTTTTGGCGCGCGGATCATTCTCGAAGTCCCAGGTCCATTGCATGCGCTGACGGCAAGTCTGCCCGGCAAGCCGCAGATCGTTTCCGCCGGCGATCCTCTTCCGGATTTCGACTTGCAATGTCCGTTGCTCAGTCTGCCATTGGCGTTCCGGACCAGGCTCGACACGATCCCATGCGACATTCCTTATTTGTCGGCACCGGCCGAAAAGGCGAGCGCATGGCGCGAGCGGCTCGGCGCACACACAAAGCCGAGAATCGGCCTGGTTTGGGCCGGCAATCCGCGGAAGGACCAGCCGCACATCAATCGGCTCGACCACGAACGGAGCTTGGCTCTCGACCAGATTGCACCACTCTTAGAAGTGGACGCGTGTAGCTTCTATAGCCTGCAAAAAGGCGACGACGCCCAAAGGCAGCCGCGTGAGGGTCCTTGGTGCGACCGTGCGGTCGATTTCACGGACGACCTCCATGATTTTTCCGACACTGCGGCTTTGATCGAGAATCTGGACTTGGTGATCTCAGTGGACACGTCGGTGCTGCATCTTGCCGGCGCGCTCGGCAAGTCCGTTTGGCTGATGAACCGCTACAATACCTGCTGGCGCTGGTTCCGGGATCGTGACGACACGCCCTGGTATCCGGGCGTGCGCCTGTTTCGACAGAATGCCGCCCGCGATTGGGGCCCTGTGATCGGGCGCATCGCTACAGCTTTGCGCGACTACGTGCGCAGTTTCGATATTGAGCGAAGTGCCCGTCATAAGTGAAATGGGTGGCGCGCCCGAGAGGATTTCGAACCTCTGACCTTTGCCTTCGGAGGGCAACACTCTATCCAGCTGAGCTACGGGCGCGTGAGGCCCAAATCGCGATGGGGCAGCAACCGTCATGGGCCGCGCCCGGCGCGGCCCGCAGCGTCTCGCTGCGGCGCTAGATCACAACTACAGCGTCGGCACCGACTTCGAATCCGACAGGCGCAGCGGCGCCGCCGAGTAACGAAACGAGTCGCCGCTCTTCACTTTGCCGGTGCGGTCGACTTCGGTGGTGACGCCGGAGATGGTCTTCTTGTCGATCGTCAGTTTCACGAAGCCCCAGGATTTGTCGGCGGCGTATTTCAGCACGGCGCCGGTATCGGGAGCTTTGCCGCCGACGCTGGTGTGGACGGCATGGAGATTGTGGTAGCCGCCGTTGCCGCTGACGATGAACGGCGTCGGTGTGCCTTTCACGATGGTCTGCTCGATGCGCTGATAGTCATGGACATGGCCCGACAGCACGAGGTTCGGCACCCGGCCGGTATCGCGGATGGCGTTTTCGAGCGCGTCCGCCATTTTGGAACTGCCGCTGTGATAGACATCGAACGAATAGATCGGGTGATGCAGCGCGAGAAGGAGCGCCCGGTCGTCGGGCGCGGTGGCGAATTCGTTGGTCAGCCATTGCTGCTGCACCGAGTTGATCGACCCGCCCTCCGGCACATTGGTGTACATGCCGATGATGGTGGCGAGCGGCGTGACGAACGTCCAATAGACATTCGGCAGATTCATCTGCACGCGCGGACAATCCTTGGAGATCGGGTCGACGTCGGGATTGGCTTGCATGAAATAATCGACCCAGCCGTCGAGCGAGGTCTGCGCCGTGGGATCGTCGACTTCGCCGTCGTGATTGCCGGGAATGGCGAAGACCGGCACCTCGTAATGGGCATAAGGCTCGTAGAATTGTGCGTAATAATCGTCGTGCATCCCGGTGAAATAGACGACGTCGCCGACGTGGTAGCAGAATTGCGCCTTGCCACCCTTGCCGCTCGCCAGATCGTCGATCATCTGCGCGGCGACATTGTTCTGAAACTCGCCGTCTTGCACGCCGCCGCTGTCGCCGACGACGTGAAAGACCATCTCGTCCTGGATGTTCTTGGCGATGTCGGGAAATCTGGCGGAGATATCGTAGTGATAGGGCGGTGCACCGAGCGGCCGCGGCAGCGGCTGAAAGCTGACATTGCGATGGGTGACGGGATTGAGCGGCGCGACGCCGCCATGCGCTTGCGAGCTCTTGGCCGGCGGCCGCGGCCGCACTTCACCGGGCCGCAGCGCGCTGCGCGCGACGACGGCCTGCGGATCTTGGCTCGCGGCGATTGCACTGGCCGAAGCGCTTGAGCCCGGAGCACTCGCGGCCGCGCCTCGCGCGACCCGCGAACGAGAAGTCTTCGCGCGCGAAGCGCCGGCGCGTGCCGAAGCGGCGCGCGAAGCTTTGGACGACGACGTGTGACGTTTTGCTTTGGCTGGTTGTTTCATAGGACGCCCCTCATTGAGGCCCCCCGACTTGAGCGACGGGCGGGCATGTCGAGACAATCGCTGATGCAACTATAAGTTTAATCCGTTTCGGCGTCCGCAACAAGCCGCGCGCGCGAGGTATCGCGCTACGGCGCGGCCAGCTCAAACAACATTTGGTGCTCGCGCGATCCCGCGCCGCCGGAACTCGATCTCATAGTGTAAGCGGGCAATGTGACACTTCACCGAACAAGACCCGGCGCAATTTCGCGAATGCGGCGCGACTATTCGATGGCTGAGTTCCGGAACAAGGTGGCACTCGTCACCGGCGCCACGTCGGGTATCGGCCGGCACGTCGCTTACGGTGGATCGCGGATTTTTGTTGGAATGAGGAGGACGCCGTGCGTGGCCCTCGAAGTTGACCGTGAAAAGCGGGCGGTCCGCCCGCAGTCACGGCGGTATCGTATCGGCCAAAAACTGAAGGGCCGCCGCCGTAAAAGCGCGCATATTGGCGAGCCGCTCCGCACTGCCGGTCTCGATCGTGATCGCCCGCTCGGCAGCGCCGGCAACCGCGAGGCAAGTATGGCCCGCGGGATCGCCGTAGCGATTGCCGGTCGGCCCGGTCGCGCCGGTTTCACCGAGGCCCCAGGTCGCAGCGAAGCGTGCCCGCGCGCCGCGCGCGAGCACGAAGCGCGTGCGGTTCGGTCGCTGGCCGAAATTGCGCGAGTTCGGTTCGTCGAGGCCGAGCATCAGTATCTTGGCCGGGCGGGTGTAGGCGACCGCGCCGCCGAGGAAATAGGCCGACGCGCCGGGCAGCGCGAGCAGCGCCGCCGAGATCAGGCCGCCGGTCGAGGACTCGGCAATGGCAATGGACTCGCGGCGCGCCTTGAGGCGCTGCGCGATCGTCTCGGCAAGCGGGATCAGATCATTCACGGCGCTGTTTTCCTATGAACTAGACCGGACGCGCCTCACGACACGTCGCGACGATCAATCATAAACCAGATTGCGGCTGACGCATCCGTCATCGCCGGTCAACAGACCGCGAACCAGCCTTTATACGCGAAGTGGCGCGCCCGAGAGGATTCGAACCTCTGACCTTTGCCTTCGGAGGGCAACGCTCTATCCAGCTGAGCTACGGGCGCGCAGGGCCGGTTCGGTGCGGACTAGATAGCGAAACCAGGGCGCTCCGGCAACGGCAGATCTCCCGGTCCTTGCGCGATGTTTCCGGCCGCGCCGAAAAGCTCTAAGCTGGGCGCCAAGGTTCAGGGAGATACCCCATGTCGCAACTTGCCGAGAAAGCCGACCCCAAGGCGGAAAAGCGCGAGCCGAAGGGCGTCCAGATCAAGGACGCCGCGTTCAACTGGGAGGACCCGCTCGACCTTGAAGGCGAACTCACCGAGGACGAGCGCATGGTGCGCGACACCGCGCGCGATTATGCGCAGGAGAAATTGTTCCCGCGCGTGATCGCCGCCAATCGCGACGGCAATTTCAATCCCGACGTGGTCAAGGAAATGGGCGAGCTTGGGCTGCTCGGCCCGACCATCCCCGAAGAATACGGCGGCGCCGGTCTCAATTATGTCTGTTCCGGGCTGATCGCGCGCGAGATCGAGCGCGCCGATTCCGGCTACCGCTCGCTCGATGTCGGTGATCTCTTCGCTCGTCATGCACCCGATCTATGCCTATGGCAGCGAGGCGCAGCGCAAAAAATATCTGCCGAAGCTTGCCAAAGGGGAAATGGTCGGCTGCTTCGGGCTCACCGAACCCGATCACGGCTCCGATCCGGGCTCGATGGTGACGCGCGCCGAGAAGGTTGCGGGCGGCTATAGCCTCAGTGGCGCCAAGACCTGGATCACCAATGCGCCGGTCGCCGACATCGCCGTGGTCTGGGCGAAGCTCGACGGCAAGATCCGCGGCTTTCTCGTCGAGCGCGGCACCAAGGGTTTCTCGACGCCGAAGATCGACGGCAAGCTAAGCTTGCGCGCCTCGATCACCGGCGAGATCGTGCTCGAAGGCGCGGTGGTGCCGGAAGAGAATATCCTGCCGAATGTGTCCGGCCTCGCCGGACCGTTCGGCTGCCTCAATATGGCGCGCACCGGCATTGCCTGGGGCGCCATGGGGGCCGCGGAATTCTGCTGGCATCGCGCCCGCGACTACACGCTCAACCGCAAGCAATTCGGCCGGCCGCTCGCCGCCAATCAGCTCATCCAGAAAAAACTCGCCGACATGCAGACCGAAATCACGCTCGGGCTGCACGCGGCGCTGCGGCTCGCCCGGCTGATCGACCAGGGCAAGGCGTCGCCGCCGGCGATCTCGCTCCTCAAGCGCAACAATTGCGGCAAGGCGCTCGATATCGCGCGCATGGCCCGCGACATGCACGGCGGCAACGGCATCTCGGAGGAATATCACGTCATGCGCGTGCTCTGTAATCTCGAGACCGTCAACACCTATGAAGGCACGCACGACATCCACGCGCTGATCCTCGGCCGCGCGCAGACCGGCATCCAGGCGTTTATGTGACGAGTGGAGTAACTCATGTGCCGCAACATCCGCACGCTGTTCAACTTCGAGCCGCCGGCGAGTGAAGATGAAATCCGCGCCTCGGCGCTGCAATTCGTGCGCAAGCTCTCCGGCTTTGCCAAGCCCTCGCATGCCAACGAGGCGGCCTTCAACACCGCCGTCGACGAGGTGACGGAGGCCGCGCGCCGGCTGCTCGCTGCGCTCGAAACATCGAGCCCGGCGAAGAATCGCGAAATCGAAGCGGCGAAAGCGCGCGAGCGGGCGAGCGAGCGGTTTGCATGACCGGCAGTCTGAGCGCCGACGACATTCGAAGGCTCCTCGATCTCGAACCGAACGCGACCTGCGGTTTCGTGAAGCTGACATTCGCGAGCCCGCATTCGCTCGCGGCGGGCGCGCTCGCCGCGCCGTTCGCGGAACGCGCGGCCGCTAGGTTCGGCGCTTTATTTCATGGTGACGCCAGAAGCGCCGGTGCGGCTGCACCGCATCCGCAACGACCAGCTCTATCATTATTATCTCGGCGACCCGATCGAACTGTTCCTGTTGCATGCTGACGGCGGCAGCGAGCGCATCGTCATCGGCCCCGATATCGCCGCCGGCCAGCGCGTGCAGTTTTTGATTCCCGGCAATACGTTCCACACCGCGCGACTGCTCGGCCAAGGTCCTGAACCAGGCCGCTGGTTTCTCGGCGCCAGCACCGAATGGCCCGGCGTCATTCCAACCGACGTCGAAATCGGCAATCTCGACGCGCTCTCGCAAAATTATCCCGAGGTCGCCGCCGAAATGCGCGCCATCGCCGCCTCGTCAAAAGTGGTCGCGTAACCAGGCGGTCGCGTAGGATTGGCGCAAAATCCGTCGCGCTAAAGATACAATTGCACCGCATGGTCGCCGCTGCCGTGAACTCATTCCTGCTGGAAGGAGAAATCTCATGCGCCTGCCGCTTATTGCGCCCGCCGACCTCACCCCCGAACAGCGTCCGGTCTACGACGACATGAAGGCCGGCATCGAAAAGAATTTTTCGGGCTTTGCCACCATCGCCAAAGACGGCGCGCTACTGGGGCCGTGGAATCCCTGGCTGCACGAGCCGAAATTCGGCAAGCCGATCTGGGATTTGACCTTGGCGCTGTCGATCTCGCCGTCACTGCCGCGCACCGTGCGAGAGGTCGCGATCCTGGTCACCGGCACGGTGTTTCATTCATCTTATGAGCTTTACGCCCATGTCATCGCCGCCGAGCGGCGCGGGCTGTCCGACGACAAGCTTGCCACCATCGTCTCCGGCCAGCGGCCGCCCGACCTGACGCGCGAAGAAGGCGTCGCCTACGACGTCGCTTCCTCGCTCCTGCATCACGGCACCTTGCCCGAACTGAGCTATCGCGCGGCGGTGCAGACTTTCGGCCAGCACGGCGCCGCCGAGCTCATTTATCTGGTCGGGCTTTATTGTCTCGTCTCGGTGACGCTGAACGGGTTCAACGTGCCGGTGCCGGAGACCGAAGCGGTATGAGGTAGCAAAAGCGGCGGCGCTTTTTCGCGCCGCCGCTTCGCCTTTCATTCCTGCTCGGTGCGGCACGCTTCGAACAGGAACCAGGTCCGCCGCTCGGATTCGTCGATCCAGTTTTCGAGCATGCTTGTGGTCGCCACGTCGCCGTGCTCGTCGCACAGGTCGTGGGTCTCGCGCATATGCGCCGTCAGCTGCTTGTTGTCGTCGCGCAGCTCCGCCAGCATGTCGAGCGGCGTGACGAAGTCGGCGTCGTTGTCCAGCACGCGCTTGAGCTTGTTGATATGGCCGATCGAGCGGATCGTGGTGCCGCCGATCTTGCGCGCACGCTCGGCGATGTCGTCGGTGGTGGCGAAAATCTGCTCGGACTGCTCGTCGAGCATCAGGTGATAATCGCGGAAATGCGAGCCGGACATGTGCCAATGAAAATTCTTGGTCTTCACATAAAGCGCGAACATGTCGGCAAGCAGAATGCGCAGCGCGCCGGAAATATCGCCGACGGCATTGCTCTTGAGGTCGGTCGGAGTGGCCAGCGCAGGCCGCGGAGCTTTGGCATTCATAGGTCGGATCCTTTCGTTGCTTCTAAATATGTCTAACCGCGCGGGGATAACGCACGGATCACCGAATTGGTCTCAGGCGGTTCTGGGGTGAAATTTGCGCACGGCGAGGAAGCCGAGCACGACGAAGACAATCAGGACGGCACTTTGGGCGATGAGGAACGGCGGCTCCGACTGCGTCGGCGCCAGATCGTGCAGTGCCGGAACCTTCAAAAAACCCTGGAAAACCAGAACGAAGCAGTTCAGGTACAGCGAGATCATGGCGGTCACGACATAGACCCAGCGCCACGCGCCGGCGAGATGAAACAGATAATAGGCGCCGACCGCAATTGCCAGGAGGATGAGCGACAGTGTGCCGATGGCGCGCGGCGGATCGAAGCCGAAAGGCGCGAGCGGAAAGCCGGTGACGCTGGTCAAGATCGTCGCCGCCAGAAACAGCGCGGTCCAGCCGCCGAGCGCCTTGCCGCTGAGCAGGCCGTAGAGCACGACGAGGCCGGACACTATTCCGACCAAGCTCAAGCCGACGTGAATTTCGAGCAATGACATTGAAGCCTCCTCACTTTGTGATGAATTACTTGGCGATGAAATATTTAGCGATGAAATCGACGATCGCCGTCGTCGTCTGTTTCGGCTGCTCTTCCATCACCCAATGTCCTGAATCTTTGATGACACCGCCGGTCACGTCGCTGGCGACAAGCCGCATGATGTCGGCCATCTGGGTGTTGAAGGAATGGTCGCCGCCAAGCGCCAGGATCGGCATCGTCAGCTTGCCCTGCGCGGCGAGCGCCGTGTTGTCGATGGCGTCCTGGGTGAAGGCCGCGAATTGCTCGAAGGCGGAATGCATGGCGCCGGGGCGCGCATAGAGCCGCGCATAATGCCGCCGCGTCGCTTCGTCGATCTTCTTCGGATTGGCCGAGAGCTCGTTCCAGAAGCGGTCGAGATAGATACGCTCGCGGCCTTTGACCAGGCGCTCGACATCCGGCCCGCGAAAATTGAAATGCCACAAAGCCGGGCTGCGCAAAATCTCGTCCCACGGCCCGATCCCCGGCAGCGGCGCGTCGATGACGACCCAGCGCGTCACCCGCGCCGGAAATTGCGCGGCGAATGCGTAGCCGACCATATTGCCGATATCGTGGGTGACGAGCGCCGTGCTGCCGATCTTCAGGCGGTCGAGCACGTGCGCGATATCATGCGCTTGCGTTTTCTTGTCGTAGCCGCCGGGCGGATGCGACGACAGGCCCATGCCGCGCAGATCGGGCACGACCACGGTGCGATCCTCGACCAGGGCCGCCGCGACCGGCGCCCACATATCGCCGGTGTCGCCGAACCCGTGCAGCAGGACGACCGCCGGCCCTTCGCCGCCATGCCCCTTGCCGCCATGCCGCTCGTCACTATGGCGGACATGGATCGTCGCGCCGTTGGTTTTGATGTTCCGGGCCTGGAAGCTTCGCGGAAACGACCGGGCTTTTGCAGAGACCGACGACGCCACAACAAATTCCTCCGCTAATACCGAAACGTAATCAAAATTGGCCGAATGCGCATGAAAATACGCGCCAGCATCAGCGCAACGGTTTGAACGTAACGCGTAGCCCAGCGGGCCATAGTATGTCGCAATGGCCGGGCGAAGCGAAGTCCCGTTACTGCGGGTGTGACCCGATCGAGTTGAGGAGCTGATCAGCCTCAAGCGCAACTCCGGGGCCGGTTCCGAGCGCCTGCCCGAAATGGCTGGCGGCGAGCGTCCGAACACACTACATAAAGGCCTTCCCCCCACAGGAGAGCACTTCATGGCCTCGCGCCAGATCAAAATGCCGGCAAAAGAAAAAGACAATTCGGAAAAGGACGTCGACGACGTGTTCTCACAGCGCAAACGGCCGGAACGCGGCCGTTATTTGCTCCAGGTCGACCGGCAAACCAAGGGCTCCTACACAACCTCCGAAGCCGCTCAGACGGCGGCGCTGGGTATCAAGACCGCTTATCCGATCGTCCAGGTCTCGATCTATGACAGCGTCGACAACACCAGCACGATGGTGGAAGTGGAAGCCCCGGCCGCAGCGTCCTAGAGAACTTCTTTTTCGTTACCGCTTCCGCGCGAAGAGGAACGAGATTTTATGACAATCCATCATTTTCATGCGGTTGTTTGGATTGATCACCGCGAAGCGCGCGTCTTCCATTTCAGCCCGAGCGATGCCGAAAAGCTGGTGCTGCACCCGGACAATCCGCATGTGCATATCCACCACAAGGCCAATTCGATCGGCAGCGGGCATGCGGGCGAAGATCACAACTTCCTCGAGGCGGTGGCGAAATCCATCGCGGACGCGGGCGCGGTCCTCATCACCGGGCCGGCCAATGCCAAGACCGAGCTGGTCAAACACATCAGCGCGCACCATCCGCAACTGATGAAGATCATCGTCGGCATCGAGTCCGTCGATCACCCGAGCGACGGCGAGCTTCTCGCCCATGCCCGGCATTATTTCAAGGCCGAGGACTTGATGCTGCGGCAGAAGAACTAAGCCCAAGCTTTACTGCATCGCAAGCGACGAGATCACAACGCTCACGGCGCCGTTGGCATTGGCGATGACGCGCAGCGTCTTGTCGTCATAGGCGATGCCGGCAAGGCGCAGATCGTCGACACTAGCGGTGGCACGCAGCCCCGGCGCCTGCGCCGCAAGATCGCCGACCGCCGCCGCAATGCGCGTCTTGGCATCTGCGGCGAACGGTTTGAGATCGATGACCGCCTTTTCCGCGAGCGTCTTTTGCAGATAGGGCACCGCCGCCTGCGCCGCAGCACCGAGGAGCCCGAAGGCGGCCTCCGACTGCACATCGAGCGTGACATCGGTGAAGCGGAAAATCTGCTGATCCTGATCGAGCACCGGCCGCCCCCACACATAGACCGTCGCGTCGGCGCCGATCGAAAAGAAGCCGCTCTTCTTGATGTGAACCAGGAGCGAGATCAACAGGCGATCGCCCGCGGCCGCGACGCTCGCCTGTTTGACGGTGGCGGCAAACTCGCCGGAGCCGTCCTCCGGAAAGGTCTTTCCGGCGAACTGCGTTTCCAGGAGACGGCTGACTTCGGTGAAAGGGATATCGATCGGCACGGCGATATTGACGCGGCCTTGGTTCGCCTGCGGCACCAAATCGAGCTGCGCCGGGAACGGGCAGTCGGGCTTGGTTTGGTTCGGCACGATGCGGGTTTCCGCCTGCACGCCGACCAACAGCGTCACCGCTTTGCCGTCGATCTGCGGCTGCGCGGCGATGGCGCGGCGCGGGCGAATTTCGAGCCAGAGATTGGGCATCGCTTGCGAGCTGCCTTGCCCGGCGGCGCCGAGCGAAACGGCGCGGCAAAGCTTCGCCCATTCGCTGCGCGCCGCGTTTTCGATGAACGGGTTGTTGCGCAGCTGCGTCTCCAGCGCATCGGTCTGCTGGTGGACCAGGCTGTCGAGCACCGGCTTCACCTCATTGGCGACGCTGAGCTTGAGCCCGCCGATCGGCAGCACCACGTCGACGACATTGACCTGCGCCGCCAGATTGGGCGCCAGCCGCCAGTTCGGCGCGATGGTCGGGCGCGACGTCGTTGTCACCGTGCCGGATATGTTGGTGTGCTGGTCGAAGGCCTTGCCGGCGAGGTTTTGCACCTGCTGGCCGACATTGCCGCCGAGCAGATTGCCGATGGCGCCGCCGGCCGCGGCGACGCCGGTGCCGACGCCGCCGGTGACGGTGCCCAGCGCCTGGAATTGGCCGGACAGCGGCGTGGTGACGGTCAGCACGCCCGGCGTCCGCTCATGACGAACGGCCCGCGATTGATGTTAATCGTGAGCTGAGCGTTGGCGAGCAGCTTTGAGACCGGATTCTGCGGCTTGCTGGTGAGGTTTTTCGGCGCCTTCGCGTCGAGCGCCTCGGCGATCGCCGACAGCGCGATCGCCGCCGGCGCCAAGACCACCGATGTGCCGGTGAGCGGCTGCAACGGCGGCATCGCGACGAGCGCCGGCCGCGCCTGCTGCGGCGCGGCCGGCCACAGCACATTCATCAGAAGCGTCGCGCCGGCGAAAGAGCCGACGAGAACCAGGGCACCAAGGATGATCGTGCGGAGCCGCATCGCGAATTGTTTTGTTCCTTAAATCCGATACTATACAAGCGGGGCAAGGCAGGTCCCGGATTTCGCCCCGGATTTCGCTCCGGTTTTTGCCCCCGGATTTCGCCGCCGCCCGAACCGGGCTACGCTTGCAACGCCCGTCCAATCTGATTGTGAGGCCGCCATGCGCTGGTTCTATCTGACGATCGTCATCCTGTTCGCCGCCGCCATGCTGATCTTCGTTCTGCAGAATTTCGATTGGGTCACGATGGCGTTTTTGGGCTTTCGCATCAGCGCCCCGCTCGCGCTGTTGGCGGCGGTCATCTACGTGCTCGGCGCGATCAGCGGCGGTTCGCTATTGGCACTGCTGCGCCGGTCGATCCGGGAATCCAAAGGCGCCTAAAGCCGACGCGGTAGCCGAGGCAAAATCGCGCCTTGCGGGGGCGCCGCGGCGAAACCATATCAGGTTTGCGGCTGCCGTTTTCCCGCCTTTGAGCCGCATGCCTTCTTCCATTCACCAACAGCCACGGGTCAGTCATGCCGCAATCAATGTCGCAATCTTCGCTGCCGGTTTTCGAAATCACGCTCAACGCGCTGTCCGCCGTTCTCGACAAAGCCGAGGCCTTCGCCACCGCCAAAAAGGTCGATCCCACAGTGTTGCTGAAGACGCGGCTCGCGCCCGACATGTTCGATCTCACCCGCCAGATACAGGTCGCGACCGATCAAGCGCGGCGCGGTTCCGCGCGGCTTGCCGGCGTCGAAGCGCCGAGCGCGCCCGACACCGAGACGACGATTGCGCAGCTCAAGGAGCGTATCGCCAAGACGGTGGCCTTCGTCAAAGGTCTCGACCGCAAGGCGGTCGATGCGTCTGCGGAACGCGAAATCACCTTCCCGCTCGGCCCGGAAAAGAAGGGCCACATGAAGGGCGACGACTATCTCAATCACTTCGTACTGCCGAATTTCTATTTCCACTGCACGGCCGCCTACGCGATCCTGCGCCATTGCGGCGTGGAAGTCGGCAAGCAGGATTTTATCGGGCAGATTCCGCTGAAGGTGACGTGAGCTCATTCACGTCGTCACCGCCACTTTCCTCGTCACCGCCGGGCTTGACCCGGCGGTCCATACGGCGGGCCAGTAAGTGCGACCGTTCAGGTTGCTTGAAGCGAAAAGTCAGCATGGATTGCCGGGTCAAGCCCGGCAATGACGAATGAGGATGCGGAGCCCCGTCCCATGGACCCCGAATTCATCCGCGACCTGTTCGCGCCGTTCGGCCCGGTGACGGTGAAGCGCCTGTTCGGCGGCGCCGGAATTTCAGCCGACGGTCTCACCTTCGCGCTGGTCTTCGACGGCGCGATCTTTCTCAAAGTCGACGACGACACCATCCCGGACTTCGAACGCGAGGGCTCCAGCCCCTTCGTCTATACCCGCGCCAAAAGCAAAGGCCGCGTCGGCAAAGCCTCGCTATCCTATTGGCGGCTGCCGGAGCGACTCTATGACGATCCGGAAGAGCTCGCGGTCTGGGCGCGGCGGGCGTTCGCGATTGCGGAACGGAAGAAATTGGCGCCGCGCAAGCGAACCACGCGAAAGGCCGGGACGCGACGAGCGAAAGTCTAGCTCAGCGATGGACCAGCACCGGAATCTTGCAATGCGTGAGAACCTTGACCGTTTCGCTACCAAGGACGAGCGCGGAGATGCCGTGACGGCCGTGCGAGGCCATGACGATGAGATCGCAGCCTCTCGTCGCCGCAATATCGATGATCGCCCGGTAGGGATGCTCGTCTTCGACTTGGACCGTCTCGCATGAAACGCCCGCCGCCTGCGCTGCGTTGGCGGCGGCGCCGAGAATTTTACCCGTATGCTTTTGCATGCGCGCCTTATACAAAGCCGGCGTGTCCTCGATCATCCGCGCGTCGGTCGTAAACGTGTGGAAGGGCGGCACGACCGTAAGCACGGTGGTTTTGGCGCCGAGCCGATGCGCCAAGACGATGCCGTGCTGGACAGCTTTGCCGGCGAGTTCCGACCCATCTGTTGGTAACAGCATGTTGGTATACATCGGCCTCTCCCCCGCGATAAGCCTCGAGACATAAACCCCGGACGGCGCTTCGTTCATCCAGCCTGCTTTTTCTGCAACATCACGTTCACGGCAATCCGCCATGCGCCCCGAGAACGCCGGCGAGGATCGCGAATGCCGAAATCGTCAGCGCTGCCGCGTGGAAACGCGTCACCGCCGCAAAAGCGCGATCCTTGTCGCGCAGAGCGAATTCGTGAAAGCGACGATGCAGCACCAGCGGCTCGAGGACGTAGACCAAGAGCGCGAACAGAATCAGACAGCGACCATAAGGTCCAGCCACCAGAACGGCGCGTATTGGAATCGATTCCAAGCGTCGAGTTTTGTCAGCATGTAGCCGCCGGAGAGGCCGACGAGCAGGATGGAAACGCGGACCTGAGAGGCGAAACGCCGTTCGAATGCCTCGAAGGCTGAGACCGCATCCTTCGCGGGCAGTCCGCGCGCATGCGGCAAAACGATCGTCGTCACGACGGCCAAGCCGCCGATCCAGTGGACCAGTGCCAACACGTGAATTGCACGCGCCAGCGCGAGATCATCAATTGTCATGGATCGAGCCTCGGCAATCCGGGCCAGGACTGTCAAGCAAGTAAGATCGGTTGCTTTGCGAGCCAAGGTGGGTCTAAGTCCATCGGCACTTTCGGCGCCGCACCAGGCAAACAAGAATTACACCGCCGCTGCTGCGCGCCGGAATCAATCCAAAGGAGAATGCCGTGAAGAAACATGGCTTACATGTTGCCGGTCGTCGACGCTTTCTGCACAGCGCAGCTTTTGCCGGCGCCGCCGTATTGACGCCGACACTCGCCGCCGACGCGAAAAAGGAATTGAGGCTGGTGCCCAAAAGCGGCGGCAAGGGCGGCGAATTGACCGCGGATGAAGTCCGCGAATTGCTGAAGCTCGAGCCCAACGCCACCTGCGGGTTTGTGCGGGAGTTGTTCGTCAGCAAGCTAACGATCGCCGCGGGCGGATTGCCGGCGCCGTTCGCGGATGGGCGGCCTTTGGGCTCCGCACTCTACTTCATGGTGACGCCCACCGCGCCGGTGCACCTGCACCGCATCCGCAACGATCAGCTCTACCATTATTATCTCGGCGACCCGATCGAGCTGTTTCTGCTGCACGCCGACGGCACCAGCGAGCGCATCGTCGTCGGACCGGACATACGTGCCGGCCAGCGCGTGCAATTGCTGATCCCCGGCAATACATTTCACACGGCGCGGCTGCTACCTGCCGATCACGGCCGATGGTTCTTGGGCGCGAGCACCGAGTGGCCTGGAGTGGTGGTGTCGAGCGACGTTGAAATCGGCAATCTCGACAAGCTCGCCGCGCAATATCCGACCCTGGCCGCCGAGATGCGCGCCATCGCCGCTTCGGCGAAATACGTCCCGCCAAATCCCGCGGCGCCACGATAGGCGGCGTCACGCTATAACGGCGGCTCCTCGCCGCCTTCCCTCTTGCAGGCGATGCTGGCCTCTTCGAGGTCGAGCTCGCGCTCGATGCGGCGGCGGCCTTCATCGGTGATCTCGCCGCGCTGCAGGAGCCCATAGATGTATTCGCGCTCGGCTGCGATCAGCTCGATCCGCAAATCCGCGGCGACCACCGAGGCGTCAATCTCATCCGGCGTTGTTTGCGGCAGCCGGCCGGCGCGGTAGTCGTGGCGGGCGCGCAGGACGGCGTGGGCTTCGGGCGTCACGCGTCCGTCAGCGACGAATTGCTTCAGGCGGGCACGCGCCACGTTTAATGCTTCAGAGCGCGCGGCAATCTCGGCTCTGTGCTCGCGCTCGCGCTCTTCGTCCGCATGCGCGGCGAGCCCGAGCCAGCGCACGACAGCCGGCAGCGCCAGGCCCTGCCCGATCAAGGTGACGACGATGATGCCGAAAGTGACGAAGAGAATGAGATCGCGATCGGGAAACGGCGCGCCGGACGCGGTGAAGAGCGGCAGCGCCAAGGCCGCCGCGAGCGAGACGACGCCGCGCACGCCGACAAACGACAGAAAGAACGGCCATTGCCACGGCGGCAGCGGATCGCGCCGCCGCAGCGCCGGGCTCAACCAGCGCGGCAGATAGATCGCCGGAAAGACCCAGATGAATCGCGCCGCGATGACCGCCGCAGCGGTCAGCAGGATGGCGAAGGCGAAATGCTGCCACGGCACCTCGTGCATGCGGATGTACAGCGTCCGCGTCTGCATGCCGGTGACCAGGAAGACGAAGCCTTCGAGCAGATAGATCAGCAAGTCCCAGAAGAAGATGCCCTGCAGCCGCGTCGCCGCCGGAATAAGGAGCGGCCCGTTCCAGCTCACGAACAGGCCGGCCGCGACCGTCGCCAGCACGCCCGAGCCGCCCATTTGTTGGGGGACCAGAAACGCGGCGTAAGGCGTCATCAGCGACAGCGTGATCTCGACGCGCGGGTCGCGCGCCCAGCGGCGCAGCCGCAGACTTGCCCAGCCGACGCCGACGCCATAGGCGATCTCGCCGACGACGATGAGGGCAAATTCGCCGGCGGCCGTGTAAAAGAGAACAAGCCGGTCGCCGCCGCGGCGACGGCAAAGCGGTAAAGATCGAGCGCCGTCGCGTCATTGGCGAGACCTTCACCTTCGAGGATGACGACAAGCCGACGCGGGACGCCCAGGCGGCGGACGATGGCGAGCGGCGCCACCGCGTCGGGTGGCGAAACGATGGCGCCCAGCACGAACGCCGACAGCGGGCGGAATGCCGAGCAGCCAATGGGCGGCGGCGGCCACCGCGCAGGTGGTGAAGACCACGCCGCCGAAAGCGAACAGCGTGATCGGCCGCAGATTGAACTTGAACTCGCGCCAGCTCATGGCGACGCCGGCGGAATAGATCAGCGGCGGCAAAATCCCGAGCAGCACCAGTTCCGGCGCAAGCTCGATCCGCGGCAGGTCGGGCGCGAGCGCGAGCGCAATGCCGGCGATGACGAGAAGGATCGACGGCGCCGTGTTGAGCCGGCGCGCGGCAACGGCGACGATGACCAGCACGCCGAGCAGGAGCAGGATGGTTTCGATCGTTTCAGTCATGCGGCGATCTTACAAAAAGCTCTGCGGATCAATGTCGATATCGAGCTTGATCGCGCCGTGGCGCTTGGGCGCCTTGGCGAGGAGTGCGCGCAGATAGACCGAGAGATCGTAATTTCGCGACGCTTTGAGCAACAGCCGCATGCGGTGGCGGCCGCGGATGAGCGCCAGCGGCGCTTCGGCGGGGCCGAGAACGCGCACGCCGTGCAGCGCATTTTCGTTGATCGGAGCTGAGCGCGCCAGTGCGCGCGCGTAGGCCGCGGTCTCGTGCTTGTCGGGCCCGGAGACGACGATCGAGGCGAGGCGGCCGAACGGCGGGTAATGCGTCTTCTCGCGCACGTCGATCTCGGCCGTGTAGAACGCTTCGCGGTCCTGCGCGATCAAGGCGCGCATCACCGGATGGTCGGGCTGGTGCGTCTGCAAGAAGCCGCGGCCGATGCCGGCGTCGCGGCCGGCGCGGCCGATAACCTGATGCAGAAGCTGGAAGGTGCGCTCGGCGGCGCGCGGATCGCCGTTGCACAAGCCCAAATCCGCGTCGACGACGCCGACGAGATTGAGCATCGGGAAATTATGACCCTTGGCGACGAGCTGCGTGCCGATGACGATGTCGAAGCGGCCTTGCGCGATCTCGGCGAATTCCTCGCGCATGCGCTCGACCGTGGCGACGAGATCGCTGGAGAGAACGAGCACGCGCGCCTCGCGGAAATAGCTCGTGCACTTCTTCTTCGAGGCGCTCGACGCCAGGCCCGCAGGCGACGAAGGAATCCTGCGGCGGCGCATTTCGGACAGGCCGGCGGATGCGGCATGGCGAAGCCGCAATGGTGGCAGACGAGCTGCTTCCTAAAGCGGTGATCGACCAGCCAGGCATCGCAATTCGGGCAGGAGAAGCGGAAACCGCAGGCGCGGCACAAAGTGAGCGGCGCATACCCGCGGCGATTGAGAAACAGCAGCGCCTGCTCGCGGCGCTCGAGCGCCGTCTTCACTTCGCCGGCGAGGAGCGGCGAGATGAAGCGGCCGCGCGGCGGCGCCGCCGCGCGCAGATCGATCGCTTCGACCGACGGCAGACGCTGACCGCCGAAACGCTCCGGCAGCGCGAGCCGCAGGTAACGGCCGCGCCGCGCATTGACTTCGCTCTCGACCGAAGGCGTCGCCGAGGAGAGCACTACCGGGATTTTGGCGATATGACCGCGCACCACCGCCATGTCGCGGGCGTGATAATGCACGCCGTCTTCTTGTTTGTAGGCGGGGTCGTGCTCTTCGTCGACGACGATTAGCCCGAGATCGGCATAGGGCAGAAACAACGCCGAGCGCGCGCCGACCACGACCGAGACTTCCCCCTTGGCGACAGCCGACCAGGTGCGGGCGCGTTGCCGCGGCGTGCGCTCGGAATGCCATTCCGCCGGCCGCGTGCCGAAACGCGCGGCGAAGCGGTCGAGGAATTGCGCGGTGAGCGCGATCTCCGGCATCAGGATGAGGCTTTGCCGGCCGCTCCGGACCGCGTCGGCGACTGCCTCGAAATACACTTCGGTCTTGCCCGAGCCGGTGACGCCGTCGAGCAATGTGACCGAATAGTCGCTTTTGGCGACAGTGGCCTTGAGCATTGCCGCGGCGGCGCTTTGATCGGGCGTAAGTTCGGGCTGAACGAAATCCGGATCGGGCCTTTCCGCGACCGCCTCCGGCGCCAGCACCACGGTCGCCAGCGTGCCTTCATCGATCAAGCCGTCGATGACGCCAGCCGAGACGCCGGCCTCGCGCGCGGCTTCGCTCTTGCCGCGCGTCATACCTTCGGCAAGAAGCGCGAGCACGCGCTGCCGCGCCGGCGTCATGCGGGCAGGCGCCGCGCCAGCCAGACGCACGCCGACACGCTCGCGCTCGTCGCCGAGATGCTCGCCCATGCGCAGGCACATGCGCAGCACCATGCCGCGCGAATTCACCGTGTAATTTGCCACCCAATCGACAAAGCTGCGCAGCTCGGGCTTAAGCGGCGGGAATTCGAGTTTTTGCTCGATATCCTTGAGCCGATTGTCGAGCCGGATATCGGGCTTCGGATTCTCCGCCCACACCACGGCGGTTGCCTCCCGCGCGCCGAGCGGCACGCAGACGATGTCGCCCGGGGCGAGCGCAAGCCCGTCCGGCACCCGGTACGAATAGGCCCGGTCGAGCGCGACCGGGACCAAAACATCGACGACGCGCTTTTTCATGGGAGTTTGGCCATTGGGTAAGTGTGGGCCGATTCCCGGCGGTTTAGGAAGGATAAAGGGCGACGGGGCTACCTTCTCCGCTCATTCCCGCGAAAGCGGGAATCTAGTGCCGAAAGCGCCGAACAAAAGGTCTGGATTCCCGCTTTCGCGGGAATGAGCGGAAGATCGACAGAACTCACCGCCGTTGCGCCGAAAGTCGCCGCCGAGATCGCGAGCTGGCTCAAACATCTCGGCGCCGAGCGGCGCATGTCGCCGAAGACGGTCGAGGCCTATCAGCGCGACGTGCTGCAATTCCTGGCTTTCCTTGCCGGGCATCTCGGCGGCGCGCCGTCGCTGAAAGAACTCGCCGAACTGACGCCCGCCGATGTGCGCGCCTTCATGGCGGCGCGGCGCGCGAACGGCATCGGCAGCCGCTCGCTGATGCGCACGCTTGCCGGCACCCGCGCTTTCGCGCGCTTCCTTGAGCGGAACGGCAAAGGCCGGGTCGGCGCGCTCGCAGCCGTGCGCGCGCCGAAGATCGGCAAGACCTTGCCGCGGCCGCTCGCGATCGCGGGCGCGCGAGCCGTCGCCGATCCCGATATCGCCGCGGGCGACGGCCGCGAGCCTTGGATTCATGCACGCGACGCCGCGGTGCTCGGCCTGCTCTATGGCTGCGGCTTGCGCATTTCCGAAGCGCTCGGATTAAAGCGCTGTGAGTTCGGCGCCCGCGATGTGCTCACCGTGATCGGCAAGGGCCGCAAAGAGCGCATGGTGCCGCTCATTCCGCAGGTGACAAAACTCATCGCCGACTACGTCGCGCTTTGCCCCTACGATCTGCCCGAGCTTGGCCCGCTGTTCGTCGGCGCCAAAGGCGGGCCATTGTCGCCGCGCCTCGTGCAGCTCGCCATGGCGCGGCTCCGTGGTGCGCTTGGCTTACCCGAAACGGCGACGCCGCATGCGCTGCGGCACTCTTTCGCCACGCATCTCCTCGCCCGCGGCGGCGACCTGCGCTCGATCCAGGAGCTTTTGGGCCACGCCTCGCTGTCGACGACGCAGATCTACACCGAAGTCGACGCCGACCGCCTCATCGAGGCCTATCGCTCCGCGCATCCGCGCGCCTGATCCAAATCGCTGTTGGCGGCGCAGCATGCAAGGCGGGGAGATCACCGACCCCACGCGGTTGCGGCGGGTTACGCCTTCGGCTAACCCACCCTACCGGCGACAAAAAACAAGGGGGCCATCATGTCGGAAATCAGCGAAGCCATCGAAAAGGCCAAGGAAGGCGAGAAGATCGAGGTCGGCGAGGGCTTTAATCGCAAGATCGCGCTGGTGATCGCGATCCTGGCCCTGTTCCTTGCTTTCTCGGAGACGCTGGGCAAAGGCGCGCAGAACGAGGCCAACACGAAAAACATCGAAGCGTCGGACCTCTGGGCGTTTTTCCAGGCCAAGGACATTCGCCGGACAACGCTGAATGTCGCGGCCGATCAGACCAACGTGCTGGCCGCGGGCCTGAGCGATCCGGCAGCCAAGGAAGCGATCGGAAAGCAGGTCGAAACCTGGCGCAAGACTGCGGAACGCTACGAGTTGGACCCGCAAGCAGGGAACGGCCGCAAGGAACTTGAGGAAAAGGCGAAGGACGCCGAAGCGGAGCGCGATCTGTCGATGACGAAATACCACCACTATGAATTGTCCTCGGCGGCGTTTCAGATCGGCATCGTGCTGGCATCGGCGGCGGTGATCACCGGTATGGTCGGGCTCGCCTGGCTTGCCGGCGGACTAGGCCTGGTCGGGCTGGCGCTGCTCGCGCTCGGCATTTTCGCGCCGCATGCAGTGGCGTTTATCGCGACGCTGTAGATTTACGTTCCGCTCATTCCCGCGAAAGCGGGAATCCACACAGCGCCGTAGCGAAGAACTCAGGTCCCCGCTTTCGCGGGGACGAGCGGCAGAGATTGTTCTAAAAATTAATCGCGCGCTTGTTGACCGCTAACGCGGCCTCTTTGATGGCCTCCGTCAAAGTCGGATGCGCGTGGCAGGTGCGCGCGATGTCCTCGGACGAGGCACCGAATTCCATGGCGATGGCGGCCTCGCCGATCATGTTGCCGGCATCGGCGCCGAGAATGTGGATGCCGAGCACGCGGTCGGTCTTGGCGTCGGCGAGAATTTTTACAAAACCCTCGGTGGTCAGGTTCACCTTGGCGCGGCCGTTGGCGGTGAACGGGAACTTGCCGACATTGTAAGCGACGCCGGCTGATTTCAGCTCTTCCTCGGTTTTGCCGACGGAGGCGATTTCCGGATAAGTATAGACCACGTTCGGAATGACGTCGTAGTTCACATGGCCGGCCTGGCCGGCGAGAATTTCGGCGACCGCAACGCCTTCCTCTTCCGCCTTGTGCGCCAGCATCGGGCCGGCGATGACGTCGCCGATGGCATAGATGCCGGGCACGTTGGTCTGGAAATGCGGGTCGACGATGACGCGGCCGCGATTGTCCTTCTTGACGCCGGCGGTTTCGAGACCGAGGCCTTCGGTGAACGGCACCCGCCCGATGGCGACGAGCACCACATCGGCTTCGAGCGTTTCCGCAGGCCCGCCGGCCGACGGCTCGACCTTGACCTTGAGCACCTTGCCCGAGGTGTCGACGGCGGTGACTTTCGACGACAGCTTGAACGTCAGCCCCTGCTTCTGCAGCATGCGGTGGAATTGCTTGCCGACCTCGCCGTCGATGCCCGGCAGGATCTGATCCAGGAATTCGACGATGGTCACTTCGGCGCCAAGCCGCCGCCACACCGAGCCGAGCTCGAGCCCGATAATGCCGGCGCCGACAATGAGCAGCTTTTGCGGCACCTTGCCGAGCTCGAGCGCGCCGGTCGACGACACGATGCGCTTCTCGTCGATGTCGATGCCGTTGAGCCGCGTCACGTCCGAGCCGGTGGCGATGACGATGGCCTTGGTCTCGAGCACCTGCGTCTTGCCGTCGGCAGCCTTCACCTCGACCTTGCCGGGCGCCGCGATGCGGCCGGTGCCGATGAAGCTCTCGATCTTGTTCTTCTTGAACAGATAATCGACGCCTTTGACGTTACCCTCGACGCCCTTCTCTTTGTATTTGAGCATGGCGGCGAGATCGACGCTCGGCTTGCCGACCTTGATGCCCATGTCGGCGAATTTGTGCGCGGCCTCTTCGTAAAGCTCCGACGCATTGAGCATCGCCTTCGACGGGATGCAGCCGATATTGAGGCAGGTACCGCCGAAGGTCGGCATCTTCTCGATGACGGCGGTCTTCATGCCGAGCTGCGCCGCGCGAATGGCGCAGACATAGCCGCCGGGGCCGGAGCCGATAACGATGAGATCGTAAGCCATAACAAACACCTATTGTTGTCATTGCCGGACTTGTTCCGGCAATCCCGACCGATCGGCAATGCTGTGCCAATCTAAGCGGGATGGCCGGATCATAGGCGAGCGAAGCGACGCCGTCCTTCAGACGGCTATGCCCGGCCATGACGGACTGAGAAACTACAAATCCAGCACCAGCCGCGCCGGCTCCTCGAGGCTCTCCTTGACCCGCACCAGGAAGGTCACCGCCTCGCGGCCGTCGACGATGCGGTGGTCGTAGGACAAAGCGAGATACATCATCGGCCGCACTTCGATCTTGCCGCCGATCACCATCGGCCGCTCCTGGATCTTGTGCATGCCGAGAATGCCGGATTGCGGCGCGTTGAGGATCGGCGTCGACATCAGCGAGCCGTAGATGCCGCCATTGGTGATGGTGAAGGTGCCGCCCTGCATTTCGTCGATCTTGAGCGCGCCGTCGCGGGCGCGGCGGCCGAAATCGGCGATGTTCTTCTCGATCTCGGCCAGCGATTTTTGATCGCAATCCCGCACCACCGGCACGACGAGACCCCGCTCGGTGCCGACCGCGATACCCATGTGATAATAGTTCTTATAGATGATGTCGGTGCCGTCGATCTCGGCGTTGACGTTGGGGATTTCCTTGAGCGCCTGCACGCAGGCGCGCACGAAGAAGCCCATGAAGCCGAGCTTCACGCCGTGCTTCTTCTCGAACAGATCGCGATATTGCGTGCGCAGCGCCATGACGTGGCCCATGTCGACCTCGTTGAAGGTCGTGAGCATGGCGGCGGTGTTCTGCGCCTCTTTCAGCCGCTTGGCGATGGTCTGGCGCAGCCGCGTCATGCGCACGCGCTCTTCGCGCGCGGCATCGTCGGCGGGCGTGGGTGCGCGGACCTGGACCGCGGCCGCGGACTGCGCGACAGGCGTCGGCGCCGCTGCGGCGCGCTCGATGGCGGCCAGCATGTCGCCCTTGGTGACGCGGCCGTCCTTGCCGCTGCCCGGCACGGTCGCGGCATCGACGCCGGTTTCGGCTGAAAGCTTGCGTACCGATGGCGCAAGCGGCGCGTCTGCTGCTTTCGCGGGCGCGGGTGTTGGAGCCGGCGCGGGTTTCGCGACCGGAGGTGGCGCTGCCGCAGCCGGCGCGGATTTCGCTGAGGGCGCCGCTCCCGCGCCTTCCTTGATCTGGCCGAGGACCGCGCCGACGGCGACGGTCTCGCCGTCTTTGGCGGCAATCTCGCTCAAGACGCCGGCGGCCGGCGCCGGCACTTCGATCGTGACCTTGTCGGTCTCGAGCTCGACCAGCGGCTCGTCGACCGCGACCGCTTCGCCCGCCTTCTTGAACCATTTGCCGATGGTCGCCTCGGTTACCGATTTACCGAGCGTCGGCACGCGTATCTCAGCCATGATTTCCTCTTCGTCATGGCCGGATCCATTCCGGCCATCCACGCCTTTGCTTCGCTGGCGCCGTCAAGACGTGGATACCCGGCATGAAGCCGGGCAACACGGCGCCAGAAATTACCCCAATGCGTCTTCCAAGAAATTCTTGAGCTGTGCGAGATGCAGCGACATCTGCCCGACGGCGGTCGAAGCGGAGGCCGGCCGGCCAGCGTAACGCGCGCGGCGGTGCTTGGCGCCGATCTGGTTGAGCACCCATTCGAGGAAGATGTCGACGAACACCCAGCCGCCCATATTGCGCGGCTCTTCCTGGCACCAGACGATCTCGGCTTCCTTAAACCGCGACAGTTCCGTCATCAGCGCCTTGGTCGGAAACGGATAGAGCTGCTCGATACGGAGCAGATAGATGTCGTCGATGCCGCGCTTCTCGCGCTCGTCGTAGAGATCGTAATAGACCTTGCCGGACGAGATGACGACGCGGCGGATTTTCGCGTCGGGCACGAGCTTGATCTTCTCGCCGGGCGAAGTCTGCGCGTCGTCCCACAGCAGGCGATGGAACGACGTATCCGGCCCCATATCGTCGAGCTTCGACACCGCGCGCTTGTGGCGCAACAGCGACTTCGGCGTCATCAGGATCAAGGGCTTGCGGAAGTCGCGCTGGATCTGGCGGCGCAGGATGTGGAAATAGTTCGCCGGCGTCGTGCAGTTGGCGACTTGCATATTGTCTTCGGCGCACATCTGCAAAAAGCGCTCGAGGCGCGCCGAGGAGTGTTCCGGCCCCTGCCCTTCATAGCCGTGCGGCAACAGGCAGACCAGGCCGGACATGCGCAGCCATTTGCGCTCGCCCGACGAGATGAACTGGTCGAACAGGACCTGCGCGCCGTTGGCGAAATCGCCGAACTGCGCCTCCCACAAGGTCAGCGCATCGGGCTCGGCGAGCGAATAGCCGTATTCGAAGCCGAGCACCGCCTCTTCCGACAACATCGAATTGATGACTTCGTAGCGCGCCTGGCCCGGGCGCAATTCGTTGAACGGCGTGTAGCGCTGCTCGGTTTCCTGATCGATCAGCACCGAATGGCGCTGCGAGAAGGTGCCGCGCTCCGAGTCCTGGCCGGACAGCCGCACGCGATGGTTTTCGAGCAAGAGCGAACAGAAGGCCAGCGCCTCGCCGGTCGCCCAATCGATGCCCTGGCCGGTCTCGATCGATTTGCGCCGGCCATCGAGGAACCGGTTGAGCGTCTTGTGCAGATGAAAGCCCGTAGGCAGCGCCGTGATCTTCTCGCCGATCTCCTTGAGCGTGGTGAGATCGACGCCGGTCTTGCCGCGACGCGGATCGTCGGCGTCGCCCGAGGTCTTAAATCCCGACCAGCGGCCGTCGAGCCAATCGGCCTTGTTGGCGCGGTAGCCGAGCGCGGCATCGAGCTCCTCGTCGAGGTGCCCGCGCCAATCGGCCTTCATCTTCTCGACTTCGGCCGCGGTGACGACGCCCTCGGCCACGAGCTTGTCGCCGTAGATTTGCAGCGTCGAAGGATGGTTGGCGATCGCCTTGTACATCAGCGGCTGCGTGAACGACGGCTCGTCGCCTTCGTTGTGGCCGTGGCGGCGATAACAGAACATGTCGATGACAACGGGCTTCTGGAATTTTTGCCGGAACTCGGTGGCGATCTTGGCGGCGAACACCACGGCTTCCGGATCGTCGCCGTTGACGTGGAAAATCGGCGCATCGATCATTTTGGCGACGTCGGACGGATAGGGCGACGAGCGCGAGAAGCGCGGATTGGTGGTGAAGCCGATCTGATTGTTGACGATGAAATGCACCGAACCGCCGGTGCGGTGGCCGCGCAGGCCGGACAGCCCGAAACATTCGGCGATGACGCCTTGGCCGGCGAACGAGGCGTCGCCATGGATGAGCAGCGGCATCACCATGGTGCGGTCTTCCGGCGTGGCGCCGAGGTGATCCTGCTTGGCGCGCACCTTGCCGAGCACCACGGGATCGACGATTTCCAGATGCGACGGATTGGCGGTGAGCGACAGATGCACCTTGTTCTGATCGAACTCGCGGTCCGACGAGGCGCCGAGGTGATATTTCACGTCGCCGGAGCCTTCGACGGCATCCGGCGTCGATGAACCACCCTTGAATTCGTGAAAGATGGCGCGCTGCGGCTTCGCCATCACCTGTGCCAGCACGTTGAGCCGGCCGCGATGCGCCATGCCGACGACGATCTCACGGACGCCGAGCGCGCCACCGCGCTTGATGATCTGTTCCAGCGCCGGAATCATCGACTCGCCGCCGTCGAGGCCGAAGCGCTTGGTGCCGGTGAATTTGACGTCGCAGAATTTCTCGAAGCCTTCGGCCTCGACCAGCTTATTGAGAATGGCGCGCTTGCCCTCGCGGGTGAAGGTGATCTCCTTGTCCGGCCCTTCGATGCGCTCCTGGATCCAGCCCTTCTGCGCGCCGTTCGAGATGTGCAGAAACTCGACGCCGAGCGTCTGGCAGTAGGTGCGGCGCAGGATGGCGACGATCTGATGAATGGTGCCGAATTCGAGCCCCAGCACCTTGTCGAGGAAGATCGGGCGGTCGAGATCGGCATCCGTGAAGCCGTAGGTGCGCGGATCGAGCTCGTCTTCGTCCTTGCGCGGTTCGAGACCGAGCGGGTCGAGATTGGCGTGAAAATGCCCGCGCGCCCGATAGGCGCGGATCAGCATCAAAGCGCGAATGGAATTGCGCGTGGCGCGCTCGACATCGGCCGAGGAAATATCGACGCCGCGCGCTTGCGCCTGCGCCTTCACTTTGCCGCCGAGCGTCTTGCCGGTTTCGGCCCAATCGCCGTCGAGCGCCGAAATCAGGTCGTTGCGCTCCGGCACCGGCCAGCCGGCGCGGGCCCAGGATGGGCCGCTGGCGTTCTTAAGGACATCGCCGGCGTCATCCTTGAGGCTCTGGAAGAACGACTGCCACTCGGCATCGACCGATTTCGGGTCGGTCTCGTAGCGGGCGTAGAGGTCTTCGATGTAGTCGGCGTTGCCGCCGTAGAGAAAGGATGTGAGGGCGAAGGCAGCGTTCGCGTCTTGGCGAGACATGGTTCGATCCTTGAGGCGAATCCCGAGCGAAGGCGAATTTTGAACGAGTGGCTAGGAGCAAAGCGCAATAAGTACAAACCGACCGGCTGCGAGAGGCAGCGAATTGGCCCGGCCCGGCGCTCGGGAGCTCTCTTTTACCCTATTTAGTCATCACATGCGGCACGGAAAAGACGGAAGAACTGAATCAGGATTTCAATATTTCCGCCAGCGTCTTGCCAAGACGCGCCGGCGAAGGTGAAACCTTAATTCCAGCCGATTCCATGGCGGCGATCTTGGATTTGGCGTCGCCCTTGCCGCCGGCGATGATCGCCCCCGCGTGTCCCATCCGCCGACCCGGCGGCGCAGTACGCCCGGCGATGAAGCCGACGATCGGCTTTTTGCGGCCGCGCTTGGCTTCGTCCTTGAGAAACTGAGCGGCGTCCTCTTCCGAGGCGCCGCCGATTTCGCCGATCATGATGATCGATTTGGTCGCCTTGTCGGCTAGGAACATTTCCAGCATTTCGATGAAATCGGTGCCCTTCACCGGATCGCCGCCGATGCCGACCGCGGTGGTCTGGCCGAGGCCAACCTGCGTGGTCTGAAACACCGCTTCGTAAGTGAGCGTGCCCGAGCGCGACACGATGCCGACCTTGCCGGGCTTGAAAATGCTCGCCGGCATGATGCCGATCTTGCATTCGCCCGCCGTCATCACGCCCGGGCAATTCGGCCCGATCAGCCGCGACTTCGATCCCGACAGCGAGCGCTTCACCTTCACCATGTCGGCGACGGGAATGCCTTCGGTGATGCAGATGATCAGCGGGATCTCGGCCTGGATCGACTTCGCAGATCGCGTCCGCGGCGCCGGGCGGCGGCACGTAGATGACGCTGGCGTCGCAGCCGGTCTTGTCGCGCGCTTGGGCCACGGTTTCGAACACCGGCAGGCCGAGATGGGTGGTGCCGCCTTTGCCGGGCGAGGTGCCGCCGACCATTTTGGTGCCGTAGGCGATCGCCTGCTCGGAATGGAAGGTGCCGTTCTTGCCGGTGAAGCCCTGGCAGATGACCTTGGTGTTTTTGCCGATGAGGATGGACATTACGCTGCCTCCTTCACCGCTTTGACAATCTTCTGCGCGGCATCGTCGAGATCGTCGCCCGAGGTGACGTTGAGATTCGATTTGGCGATGATTTCCTTGCCGAGCGCGACGTTCGTGCCTTCGAGCCGCACCACGAGCGGCACGCGAAGCCCGACTTCTTTCACCGCCGCGACCACGCCCTCGGCGATGACGTCGCATTTCATGATGCCGCCGAAGATATTGACCAGGATGCCCTTCACGCTCGGATCCGACGTGATGATCTTGAACGCCGCCGCGACTTTCTCCTTGGTGGCGCTGCCGCCGACGTCCAGAAAATTCGCCGGCGTTTCGCCGTAGAGCTTGATGATATCCATCGTCGCCATCGCAAGTCCGGCGCCGTTGACCATGCAGCCGATGGTGCCGTCGAGCGCGACATAGTTGAGATCGTAGCGCGACGCCTCGATCTCCTTGGTGTCCTCTTCGGTGACATCGCGCAGCGCCACGATGTCGGGATGCCGATAAAGCGCGTTGTCGTCGAAGCCGATCTTGGCGTCGAGGCAGATCAAGTCGCCGGCTTTGGTGACGACCAGCGGATTGATTTCGAGGAGACTCATGTCCTTGGCGACGAAGGCCTGATAGATTTTCGGCAGCATATTCTCGGCCTGCTTGCCGAGCTCGCGGTTGAAGCCCAGCACCTGCGACACGTAGCGGGCGTGATGCGGCATGAAGCCGGTCGCCGGATCGATCGAGAAGCTCATGATCTTCTCCGGCGTCTTATGCGCGACTTCTTCGATCTCCATGCCGCCTTCGGTCGACACCACAAAGGCGATGCGCGAGGTCTCGCGATCGACCAGCGCCGAGAGGTAATATTCGCGGTCGATGGCCGAGCCTTCCTCGATATAGAGGCGGCGCACTTCCTTGCCCTGCGGCCCGGTCTGATGCGTCACCAAGGTCGAGCCGAGGAGCCGTTGCGCTTCGCGCTTCACGTCGGCGACCTCTTTGACGACCTTGACGCCGCCCGCTTTGCCGCGGCCGCCGGCGTGGATCTGCGCCTTCACCACCCAGACCGGCCCGCCGAGCGTGTTGGCCGCCGCCTCGGCTTCAGAGACGGTGAAGACTGCAATGCCGCGCGGTACCGGCACGCCGAAATCGCGCAGCACCGCTTTGGCCTGATATTCGTGGATGTTCATGAGGGGTCCTGCCTATCGTCATTCCGGCCGAGTGAGCGTAGCGAATGAGAGCCGGAATCCATAACCACAATCTTGGCGAGTTCGATTGTCGTACCAGTAGCGTCTTGTTCCGTGATTATGGATTCCGGGTTCGCGCCTTTGGCGCGCCCCGGAATGACGCCACAATTATTTCCCCAGATCCGGCGCGATTTTCTTGCACGCGTCGACCAAGCCCTCGACGGACTGGACCGACTTGTCGAACATGACGCGCTCGGCGCTGTTGAACTCGACCTCGACTATGCGCTCGACGCCCTTCGCGCCGATCACCGCAGGCACGCCGACATAAATGTCTTTGACATTGTATTCGCCGTTAAGCCAGGCCGCGACCGGGAGCACGCGCTTCTTGTCGCGCAGATAGCTCTCCGCCATCGCGATCGCAGAAGACGCCGGCGCATAGAAGGCCGAGCCGGTTTTCAGCAGGCTCACGATCTCGCCGCCGCCGTTCCTGGTACGGTCGACGATCTGGTCGATGCGCGCCTGCGTGGTCCAGCCCATTTTCACGAGATCGGGGAGCGGAATGCCGGCGACGGTCGAATAGCGCACCAATGGCACCATGGTGTCGCCGTGGCCGCCGAGCACGAAGGCGGTGACGTCCTCGACCGAGACATTGAATTCGTCGGCGAGGAAATAACGAAAGCGCGCCGAGTTCGAGCACGCCGGCCATGCCGACCACCATGTTCTTCGGCAGGCCGCAGCACTTTTGCAGCGCCCAGACCATGGCGTCGAGCGGATTGGTGATGCAGATGACGAAGGCGTTCGGCGCGTATTTTTTCAAGCCGGCGCCGACCTGCTCCATCACCTTGAGATTGATGCTGAGCAAATCGTCGCGGCTCATGCCGGGCTTGCGCGGCACGCCGGCAGTGACGATGCATACCGACGCGCCTTCGATGGCTTCGTAGGAATTGGTGCCGGAGAACCTGGCGTCAAAGCCTTCGACGGGCGACGCCTGGACGAGGTCGAGCGCCTTGCCCTGCGGGACGCCTTCGGCGACGTCGAACATCACGACATCGCCGAGCTCCTTGAGACCGATCAGGAGCGCTAGCGTGCCGCCGATTTGACCCGAGCCTATCAACGCAATCTTGTTTCGCGCCATAGAGAATTTCCTTGATTGACGGGGAAAGGCCCAGCAGTGGCGGTCATTAACTCTTTCGGCGCGTGCGTTCAAGTCGGGAGAATCGGCGATTTCGCCGGATGGGAACGAAAACGGTCCTGCTACTATTGATCGACCGCCCAGCCCGGCACGGCGGCAAAGCGAGCGCGCGAAATGACGAATGCGAGGACCAAGACCCAGCCGCCGAAGGGCTTTCTTCGCATGCTCGGACCGGGCCTCGTCACCGGCGCGGCCGACGACGATCCAAGCGGCATCGCGACCTATTCCCAGGGCGGCGCCCAGTTCGGCTATGCGCTGGGCTGGACCATGTTTCTCACCACCCCGTTCATGATCGCGATCCAGTTGGTCAGCGCCCGCATCGGCGCCGTCACCGGACAAGGGCTCGCGGCGAATTTGGGCAAGGCGCTGCCGCGTTTTCTGCTTCACGCGATCGTCGGATTGCTGCTGGTCGCCAATACGCTCAATATCGCGGCCGACATTGCGGCGATGGGCGACGCATTGCACCTCGTCGTGGGCGGTCCGGTCCTGGTCTATATCGCGCTGTTTGGCATCGGCTGCCTCGCCGCCGAAATATTGATCCCCTACCATTCCTATTCGGGATACCTGAAAACGCTGACGCTCGTGCTCTTCGCCTATGTCGCCGCCACGTTCAGCGTGAAGATTCCATGGGGCGAAGTGCTCGAAGCGACCTTCCTGCCGCGCTTGTCGTGGGATCGCGATTACACGCTGATGCTAGTGGCGATCTTCGGCACCACGATCAGCCCCTACATGTTCTTCTGGCAAGCCTCGCTCGAAGCGGAGGGCCGCAAGCTGCGCAGTCATGCCAAGGACGCCGCGGCCGCCGCCGCTCTCCCCAATCGACTGGCGCAAAGCGAATCCTTTCGCATCGACCTCGACACCACGACGGGCATGCTGCTGTCGAACCTGATCGGCTACTTCATCATCATCACCACGGCGGCGACGCTGCATGCCCATGGCGTCACACACATCGGCACCGCAGGCCAAGCCGCCGAAGCGTTGCGGCCGCTTGCCGGCCCGTTCGCGTTCTTTCTGTTTTCGACCGGAATCATCGGCACCGGGCTGCTCGCGGTGCCGGTCCTCGCGGGTTCCGCCGGCTATGCGGTGGCGGAATGTTTCGGCTGGGAAGGCAGTCTCGAAATGCCCGCCCGCGGCGCGCCAGGCTTCTATCTCGTGGTCGCGGCAGCGACGCTTGCCGGATTGGGCGCGGCGCTCACCCCGCTCGATCCCATCCGCATGCTGTTCTGGAGCGCCGTGGTCAACGGCGTCGTCGCCGTGCCGTTGATGATCGCCATGATGATTGTCGTCGGCAGCCGCAAGATCATGGGCAAGTTTGCCGCCTCACGCGCGCTGATGATTTTCGGCTGGTTCGCGACGGCGCTAATGGCCGTTGTCGTCGCCGCGATGCTGACGACGAGCGTCACGGGATGATTTTTCGTTACGTCTCGACGATGCCGGCCGATGAGCCGGACGTCTGGCCGTGCGCTGCGCCGTGCGGCTGCGCCAGATAGCCGTCCGAGCGCATCTCGATGAGCCGCGAGGCCGTGCGATTGAACTCCAGCGCTTCGTAGCCTTGATCGGCCTTGTAGAGTGCGTCGGGCTCCGCCGCAGCCGACGCGATCAGCTTGACGTTCATATCATAGAGCGTGTCGATCAGAATGATGAAGCGCTTGGCGGCATTGCGGTTGTCGAACGTCATCGTCGGCACATGGTCGAGAATGATGGTGTGATATTCGTGCGCGAGACGCAGATAATCGGCGGCGGCAAGCGGTTCCTCGCACAGATCGTGAAATTTAAATCGCGCCACGCCCATGAAGGCGCGCGGCACATGCACGCTGCGGCCATGCAGCGGAAGGTTCTGCGCTGCCCCGTTATGTCCGCCGGCGAGCCGCGCCCAGGCGGCGTCGAGCGCCCGGTCCGCCGCGGCATCCGCCGGCACGTACCACACCGGCTTGCCGCCGAGCTTTTCCAGCCGGAAGTCGGTGCGCGCCTCGAGCCGCACCACATCCATGCGCGCTTCGAGCATATCGATGAACGGCACGAATAAAGCGCGGTTCAATCCGTCCTTATAAAGATCCTCCGGCGCCACATTCGAGGTCGCGACCAGCACGATGCCTTGCTCGAACAATTGCGTGAACAGCCGGCCAAGGATCATGGCGTCGGCGATATCGGTGACGTGAAACTCGTCGAAGCAGAGCAGCCACGCTTCTTCGGCGAGTTGGTCGGCGACGAGCTTGATCGGATCTTCGCCCTGAAATTCGCCGAGCTTCATTTTCTGCCGGATGACGTGAACGCGTTCGTGCACGTCGAGCATGAATTCGTGGAAATGCGCGCGGCGCTTGCGCGCCACCGGGCTTGCATCGAAGAAGAAGTCCATCAGCATGGTTTTGCCGCGGCCGACCGCACCGTAGATATAGAGGCCCTTGATCGCCGGCTGCGCGCTAGCGCGGCTTGCGAACAGCCAGCCGAGCGCCGACGACTTTCGCGCCAAACGATGCTCGACGATGCGCGCTTCGAGCTGCGCCATCATCTTGACGACTGAAAGCTGCGCCTGATCTTCCTCGACTCGACCCGCCGCAACGGCTTCCGCGTAATGTGCTGTGACCGAGCTCGGCATGAAGAGTTAACGGATGTTAACGGTTGTGAGAGAAACGTGGCGGGAGATTGTGCACGCTGCGTGCCAAATCGACGTTAAGTCTATGCGTGATGTTTTTGATTGTCGTCAAATGGTCGCAAACCTTTAGTGAGCCATGCGTATACGGAATGTAGGCATGTTGCTCAATCCTTCGCCTTGCCAATATTCCCCGCCATACCGACATTAGGTTTTGATTCGGCGGGCGCGCGAGACCACCTCGCTTCGCCCGTTTGCTTTCTGGGAGGAAGGCGCACGGAGGGCCTTTGGCGACGTAACGTCAGGAGCTCTTGGAATGCAGGAAGTACTTCCCGAAGGCGGCGCGATCCGCAAATTGTGGGTCGGCGAAACGGCTAACTACCGCGAGCACATCCTTCGCCTCGATCCCGAAAGCCGACGCAACCGGTTCGCCGGCGGCGTGTCCGACGATTTCGTCCGTAAATATGTCGATCTCGCCAATTCGCTCGACGCGGTGATCTACGGCTTTTTCATCGACAATGTGATGCGGGGCGCTGCCGAATTGCGGCCGCTCGGCATGCGCTTTGTGCGCGAGGCGGAAGCCGCGATCAGTGTCGAGAAGCCGTGGCAGTCGCACGGCGTTGGCTCGGCGCTGTTGGGGCGCATCCTCTTGACCGCGCGCAACCGCGGCTACCGGCATCTGCACATGGCCTGCATGGCCGAGAACCGCCGCATGCAGCAGCTGGCGCGCAAATTCGACGCCGAGCTGACATTCGATTTCGACAGCGTGGTCGGCGAAGTCGAATTGTCGCGGCCGACGCCGATGTCGCTGATGCGCGAGATGATGTCGGACAGCCACGGCTTCGCCACCGCGATGCTCGATCTGCAGACGAGAATTTTGCGGGCGTAAAAATCAGCCGGCGCGCTGCGCAAAGCGCAGCTCGCTCGCCGCGAGCGGATAGGCTTCCTCGACGATATAGGGGCCGCCGCCGACCGAGGAGCGTGACGAGAACAGCACGAAGCGCGAGACTTCAAACGACATCGAACGGTAATGGCCGCGCGTGGCGAGATAATCGGCGACCTGATGGCTCGAGGAGTCCCGCAAGCGCGCCAGCGTGACATGCGGCGTGTATTTGCGGCCTTCGGGCTCAAGCCCGAGCCGTTGCAGCATGCGGTCTTGCTCGGCCTGCAGCTCCATCAGCGGCGCGACCTGGGCCGCGGGCGCGACCAGGGCGCGCGGCTTGCGGCCGCCGAACGAGGTGAGGCCGTCAAGCCGAAGCTCGAACGGCCGGCGGTGCACGCGGCCGAGGAGCCCTGCGATTTCGTTGGCCAGCGCGTCATCGATATCGCCGATGAAGCGCAGCGTCAGATGGTAATTTTCAGGATCGATCCAGCGCGCGCCGGGCAAGCCGCCGCGCATAATGGCGAGCGTTTGGGCGACCGGCGGCGGAATTTCGAGACCGGTGAACAAGCGGGGCATGACAAACTCCAGCTCGTGTTAGCGATTCGCCGCCTCCGCAGAATGGGATGAACGGCGGGCCTGCGCAACCCATTATGAGGGGTGCTGCGTGTGGACTTGGTCAATCAGTTGCAAAACTTTGGGCAAAATGCGCTCGACGATGATGCCGACGCCGGTGGCGTTGGGATGCATACCGTCCGCTTGCGTCAGTTTGAGGTCGCCGGCCACCCCGTCGAGGAAAAAGGGATAGAGCAGCGTGCCGTATTTTGCCGCAAGCTCCGGATAGATACGCTCGAAGGCTTGGCCATAATCGGCGCCGAGATTCGGCGCTGAGCGCATGCCGCACAACATGACGGCGATGTGACGCGCCGCGAGCCGCTGCAAGATCTTGTCGAGCGCGGCGCGCGTCACGTCCGGCTTGATGCCGCGCAGCATGTCGTTGGCGCCGAGTTCGACGATGACCGCTTGGGTGCCGTCGGGCACCGACCAATCAAGCCGCGCCAGGCCGCCGGACGCGGTATCGCCCGAGACGCCGGCATTGGCGACGGTCGCGGCGATGCCTTTGGCGGCAACCGCGGCTTGAAGCCGCGGCACAAAACCCGCGCTGTCGGGCAACCCGTAGCCGGCGGTCAAAGAATCGCCCAATGCAACAATTTGGATCGGTTGAATCGGGCTAGGCGTTTGTGCGGCAGCCGGAGTGGCCATTGTCGAAAGACAGAGCGACAAGCTACAAAACGCCGCAGTCGCGAATTGGCGCACGAGGCCGCGCCACCCATATGAGCGTTCGCCCGCAGGTTCTTTTGCGGCAAGCTCTTTTGGCGCAAGTTCTTGTGAAAGATTTGGACCGGTCAGAAGCATGAACGACATTTCGGGATTTCCTTTCGCCGGCGATGCCATCGTGCTCAGCGGGGTCAACCTGTCGCTCGGCCGCGGCGCCGCCCGCGTTCATATCCTGCGCGACATCAACCTTCATATAGGGCGTGGCGAGGCTGTTGGCTTATTGGGCCCGTCGGGCTCCGGCAAGTCGACGCTCCTGATGGTCATGACCGGGCTGGAGCGGCCGGATACCGGCTCGGTGCAGGTCAATGGCGAGGAGCTGCAGCGGCTCAACGAGGACGCGCTGGCGCGTTTTCGCGGCAAGAATGTCGGCATCGTGTTTCAGGCTTTCCATCTGATCCCGACCATGACGGCGCTGGAAAATGTCGCCGTGCCGCTCGAGCTCGCCGGCATTGCCGACGCGCTGGAGCGCGCCGAGGCCGAGCTTGCCGCCGTCGGGTTGGCGGAGCGCATCCATCACTATCCGGCCGAATTGTCCGGCGGCGAACAGCAGCGCGTGGCGCTCGCCCGCGCGCTGGCGCCGAACCCTGCGATCCTCGTCGCCGACGAACCGACCGGCAATCTCGACGAGACGACCGGAGGCGACATCGTCGAGCTTTTGTTTCGCGGCCACAGCGAGCGCGGCACGACCTTGGTGCTGGTGACCCACGACAATGCGCTCGCCGCGCGCTGCGATCGCGTGATCCGGCTGCGCTCGGGCCAGATCGAAAGCCGCGTCGGCGCGGTCGAGCCGGCATGACAACGATCACGGCACCGGCAACATCGCGCGTGCCGCTTGCCCTCAAGCTTGCCTATACCGGCTATCTTGCGGTGCTGATCCCGGTCTACTGGCATTATTACGGACCTACCAACTTTCTGTACTTCTGCGACCTTGCGCTGATCATCACGCTGATCGGAATCTGGATCGAGAGCGCCCTTCTGATCTCGATGTGTTGCGTCGGCATTTTGGTGCCGCAAGCGATCTGGCTGATTGATTTTTGCGCCAACCTCTTGGGCATCTCGCTCACCGGCATGACCAACTACATGTTCGATGCAAGCCATTCGCTGTTTTTGCGGCTGCTCTCGCTGTTTCACGGCTGGCTGCCGATCCTCCTCGTCTATCTGGTCTGGAAGATCGGGCACCATCGGCGCGCCGTGCATTCATGGACCGCGGTCAGCTGCGTGGTGCTGCCGGTCTGCTTCTTCCTGATGCCGCCGCCGGAGCCCAATCCGGGACTCATCCCCGTCAACATCAACTATGTCTGGGGCATGAGCGACCATGCGGCGCAGACTTTCGTGCCGGCTTATGTTTGGTTTTTAGGTTTGCTGATCGGCCTGCCGCTTCTCGTCTATGTTCCGACCCATTGGGTTTTGGTGCGCGTGGCGCCGAGCGCGCACGCGGCAAAACTCGCGGAGGCCGCGTGATGCTGGCGCCGTCGGCAAAGCCCGTCCGTTATGTGCGGCTGCGCAATGCGCTGCGCTTTGCCTGGCGCGAATTGCGCGGCGGCTTGCGCGGCTTCGGCGTGTTCATCGCCTGCATCGCACTCGGCGTCATGGCCATTGCCGGCGTCGGTTCGGTGGCGGCGAGCCTCAATGACGGTCTCGCCAGCGCCGGCCGCACCATTCTCGGCGGCGATCTCGACTTCTCGCTCATTCAGCGTGACGCGAGCGCGGCCGAGCGTGGCTTTCTCGAGGCGCACGGCACCGTGTCGGCCGTGGCGACGTTGCGCGCGATGGCGCGAACTCCCCCTCCTTCCCCTCCCCCGCAAGCGGGGGAGGGTGGGGTGGGGGCAATCCTGGTCGAGGTCAAAGCGGTCGACGGCAATTATCCGCTGGTCGGCGCCGTCGTCACCGATCCGGCCATGCCGCTGCCCGATCTCTTTGCGCAGAAGGACGGCGCCTACGGCGCAGCCGTCGACCCGACGCTGTTGACGCGGCTCGATCTGAAAAACGGCGACCGCATCACCATCGGCGCGATCACGGTCGAACTGCGCGCCGTGCTCAAGAGCGAGCCGGACAAGATCGGCGGCGCGCTTGGGCTCGGCCCGCGCGTGCTGCTGAGCGATCAGGCGCTGCGCGCGACGGGCCTCCTCCAGCCCGGAAGCCTGGTGCGCTGGCAATACCGGCTGCGTTTGCCGGAAACCAATACCAGCGACAGCGCGGTCGCCGCGTTCGAGAAACAGGCGCAGCAGGAATTTCCCGACGCCGGTTGGGACATCCGCACCCGCAACAAGGCCTCGCCGCAGCTCGAACGCAGCGTCGATCGCTTCACGCAATTTTTGACGCTGGTCGGCCTGACCACGCTCCTCGTCGGCGGCGTCGGCGTCGCCAATGCGGTCGCGAGCCACCTGGCGCGGAAGCGCGACGTGATCGCAACGATGAAGGCGCTCGGCGCGACCAGCGGCGACGTGTTCGCGATCTATTGCAGCGAGACGCTACTGGTCGCGCTGGTCGCCACCTTGATCGGGGCTGGGCTCGGCGCGGCACTGCCGTTCGCCATCGCCTGGGGCTTCGGCGGAATCATTCCGCTCCCCGTCGCGCCGTCGCTGCATCCGGCGGTGCTCGCGCTGTCGGTCGCCTACGGCCTCCTCACCGCGCTTGCCTTTGCGCTGTGGCCACTCGGACGCGCCCACGATATTTCGGTGACCATGCTGTTTCGCGATCAGATCGCCGCCGAGCGCAACTGGCCGCGGCGCCGCTATGTCATCGCCGCCGCTGCCATCGCCGCGCTGCTCGCCGCACTCGCCGTGGTCACCAGCTACGACCAGCGCGTCGCCATGTATTTCGTCATCGCCGCGGCTGTCGTTTTTCTGCTGCTGCGGCTGATCGCGCAGCTCACGATGGCGCTCGCGCGCCGGGCACCGCGTGTGCGCTCGACCATCCTGCGGCTCGCCATCGGCAATATCCACCGCCCCGGCGCGCTGACGCCGAGCGTCGTTCTGTCACTGGGCCTGGGCCTCGCGCTCCTCGTCACCGTGATCGAGATCGACGGCAATCTGCATCGCGAATTCGCCGCGGCGCTGCCCGAGCACGCGCCGACTTTCTTCTTCCTCGACGTGCCCGCGACCGACGCCGGCCGCTTCGACACGTTCATCCGTGACGAGGCGCCCGACGCGAAGATCGAACAAGTGCCGATGTTGCGCGGCCGCATCGTCTCGGCCAAAGGCATCAAGGCCGACGACCTGAAGGCCGCCGAAGGCTCGCGCTGGGTGCTGCGCGGCGACCGCGGCATTACTTATGCGCGCGACGTGCCGGCGGGATCGCGCATCGTCGCGGGCCAATGGTGGGATGCGGATTATTCCGGCGAGCCGCTGGTGTCGCTGGAAAGCCGCACCGCGCACGATCTCGACCTGAAAATCGGCGACACCATCACGGTCAATGTGCTCGGCCGCAATATCACGGCGCGGATCGCCAATCTGCGCGCCGTCGAATGGGAAAATCTCGGCATCAATTTCGTTCTGGTGTTTGCGCCCGGCCCGTTCGACGGTGCGCCGCACACCGACATCGCGACGCTGACTTTCGCCGACGGCGGCACGCCGGCGGAAGAAACAAAAATCGTCAAAGCGCTCGCCGATTCATTCCCGACGGTGACCGCCGTGCGGGTGAAGGACGCGCTCGACGCCGTCGGCGGCCTGATCGGCAATCTGGTCCTGGCGTTGCGCGGGGCGAGCTCGATCACGCTGATTGCCGCAGCTCTCGTCCTCGGCGGCGCGCTCGCCGCGAGCCAGCGCTTTCGCATCTACGACGCGGTGATCTTAAAAACCTTCGGCGCGACGCGGCCGCGGCTCACCGCGGCCTATGCGCTCGAATACCTTATGATCGGGCTGGCGACGGTTGTGTTCGGCGTCGCCGCGGGCTCCATCGCCGCCGATCTCATCGTCACCAAGGTGATGGATTTCCCGTTCGAGTTCGTTGCCGGCACGGCGGCGGGAGCTGCGCTCTCAGCGCTTATGGTTACGGTTGTGGTGGGGCTCGCCGGAACATTTTCAGCGCTGGGCCGTAAACCCGCACCGGTGTTGCGAAATCTCTGAAAATGCGGGATTTGGCCGGATCTTAGCCTGCCGCCGTTAAGCACCATGAATTGTTTGTAACAGCCCTCTTTATGGGGTCGCAGCCATCTGGCGCAGAGGGGGCTTTCGCACTAAATTCACCCCACGTGGCGCTCGTCGAGCGCCTAGCCCGGTAAATGCCGGGACAACCCAGGGGTTAATTCCATGTCCGACTTCGATCGGAATCTTGCGACCGCGCGGACCGGCTATCGCACGGACCAGGTCGCGATCGACGCGGGGCTGCGCGCCCATATGATCCGCGTCTACAACTATATGGCCGCCGGCGTCGCGCTGACCGGACTGGTGGCGTGGTTCACCTTCTCGGCCGCGGTGACGGATACCGGCTCAGGCCTGCAGCTGACGTCGTTCGGTCACCTGATCTTCCAGAGCCCGCTGATGTGGGTCCTGATTCTGGCGCCGCTGGGGCTGGTCTTCGCCATCTCGTTCGGCATCAACCGGCTGCAGCCTGGAACGGCGCTGACGCTGTTCTTCGTCTATGCCGGGCTGCTCGGCCTGTCGCTGGCGTCGATCTTCCTGATCTATACCGGCGGCGTCGATCACCCGCGTGTTCTTCATCTCGGCGGCGACCTTCGGCGCGCTGAGCTTGTGGGGCTACACCACGCAGCGCGATCTCTCCGGCATGGGCTCGTTCATGTTCATGGGCCTGATCGGCATCGTCATCGCGAGCCTGGTCAACATCTTCCTGCGCTCGAGCGGGCTCGATTGGGCGATCTCGGTGATCGGCGTGGTCGTGTTCGCCGGCCTGACCGGCTGGGACACCCAGCGCATCAAGGAGATGTATAGCGCGCAGGACGACGGCACCGTCACCGGCCGCAAGGCGGTGATGGGCGCGCTGTCGCTCTATCTCGACTTCATCAACCTGTTCCTGATGCTGCTGCGCCTGATGGGCGACCGCCGCTAAGCCACGAACAAGCAACTTCAACTTCAGCGCCCCGGGCCCAAACCCGGGGCGTTTTGTTTTGCGGCCGCCCGCTTACGTCTTTGTCGCGGACAGGCAGAACAGCGCCGCGAAGGCGGCAAGGCACAACGCCGCCGAGACGGCGATGACCCATAATCCCATGACGTCGAGCAACAGCCCGAACAGCAATGGCGCGCAGGCTTGCGCCGCGCGCGCCGGCGCGCCGAGGAGGCCGGTGCGCTCGCCATAACCGAGCGGACCGAACACCGCGAGCGGCACGGTGCCGCGCGCAATGGTGAGAAGGCCGTTGCCGGCGCCGTAGAAGATGGCGAACAACAGCCGCCGCGGGCGCGCCGATGACGGCGAACAAGGCGGCGCCGAGCGGATGCAGCAGGGCCGCGATCCGCGCCGAGACCAGGGGATGGATGCGGCGCAGGACCACGAACTCGGCGAGCCGCGCCGCGACTTGCGCCGGCCCGACCAGGGATGCCGCAGCGACCGCCTGCACCGGCGAAGACCCCGCGCGTTCGAGCAGCGCCGGCAGATGCGACGCCATCGCGCCGGTGACAAACCAGGCGGCGGCAAAGACGAAGGCGAGGAGAAACATTTCCCGCCGCGGCTCCCAGCCGATCTTGGTCTCAGGGTTGCGAGAAACATGCATGGGCTGCGCCGGCAGCGGCAACACCAAGCGGTTGAGCGGCAGGCCGAGGACGATATTGAGCGCTGCCCATACCAGCACGGCCTCGCGCCAGCCGAGCGCATCGTTGAGGAATGTCGAGACCGGCCAGCTCACGGTCGAGGCGAAGCCGGCGAACAGCGTGACGCCGGTGATGGGGCCGCGCGCGTTTTGCCCGTAAAGCGCGGCGAGCGCGGCAAAGCCGGCGTCGTAAAGGCCGAGCGCCATGCCGACGCCGAGGACCGCCCAGGCGGCGAACAGCATCACCATCCCGTGGGCGGCGGCAAGTACGAGCAATCCGGCGGCCAGCACGATATTGGACAGCGCCAAGACGCCGCGCCCGCCATAGCGATCGATGAAGCGGCCGACGACCGGGCCGGCGAAGGCGGCGATCAAGAGCGCCATGGAAAAGGCGGCGAAGATCCAGGCGCGCGGAACGTGCAGGCTCGCGCCGATCGGATCGGCAAGGATCGCCGGCAGATAATAGCTCGACGCCCAGGCGAGCGTCTGCGAAATCCCGAGCGCGGTGACGACGACGCGGCGCGGCCTGTGCGGCGGTTCGTTTGCCGTGTCCGCGCTCATTTATGCTCTGCGCTCAAATCGTCGCTCTCCTCGGCGCAAGTTTTGCAGAAAACCGCCGGCGGGAGTAGCAACCTGGCGCAAGCTCGGGATGCCGCACCATGAAAGATACGCCATCGGCGAACAACGTCACGCTTCGCCCAGCCACCGCAAGTGACGTCGCCGCCATTACCAAGATTTACGCCGATGCCGTCACCCATGGCACGGCGTCATTCGAACTCGAACCGCCGGACGAAGCGGAGATGGCGCGGCGCCTGAAACGCTTCTGACCGGCGGCTATCCCTATCTGGTTGCCGAGCTCTCCGGCGCCATCGCCGGCTATGCCTATGCCGGACCGTATCGGACGCGTCCGGCCTACCAATGGACGGTCGAGAACTCGGTCTATGTCGCGCCGGAATTCCACCGCCGCGGCATCGGCCTTGTCCTGCTCAAGCGGCTGATCGCGGAATCGGAAGCGCGCGGCTTCCGCCAGATGATCGCGGTGATCGGCGATTCGGCGCAAATTCCCTCGATCGCGCTGCATGCGGCGGCGGGCTTCGAGGTGATCGGCGCGCTGCGCGCGGTCGGCTTCAAGCACGGCAAATGGCTCGACACGCCGCTGATGCAAATCGCGCTCGGCAAGGGCGATACGGCTGTGCCGTAAACGCTATCCGGCCACCACCCGCAGCGAACGATCGAGCGCTGAGAGCACGCGGTCGAGCTCATGGCCGCGGCGCAGGATATGGCCGGTCGCCGAAATCACGCTATAGGCGCCCTGGCGGCGTTCGAGTTTCGGATTTTTCTCGATGCGGTAGATCGGGATTTCCGAGGCGCGGCGGAAAACGGAAAACACCGCGCGATCTTTCAGAAAATCGATTGCGTAATCTCGCCATTCGCCGGCGGCGACTTTGCGGCCATAGAGCCCCAGAATGCGGTCGAGCTCGCGCCGGTTGAAGGTAACTTTAGCTGCGGGGACGGAAGAACGCGGCTCGCCCCCGCGCCACGCGCTTGGTTCGGTCTCGCCGAAATCCATACGGCGCCTCCATCATCGGGTTTGTGTCATCGGAGCTTCATGATCGCGCCAGAACGAAGCCGCGGCAAGCCCCTCTTTTGCGTCCAAAGTGCCGCCGAAACAGGCACGCCAACAGGCACGCATGCCGGCCCATTTGGATCGCAGGCGATTGGCGATCAAAGCCGGCAACGCCTTGTCGCTGCGGCGTTTTGGACAGTTGGAATCACGCGTTCGTTAGGCGAATCATAATACGGCCCTAATTCGGCCAAGCACACGCCAAGCTAGATTGCGAATGAGTAGCCTGTTGCCTCAAGGCCCGGTTCGGTTGGCGTTCCGGATTCCTCAGCCCCCCAGCCCCCCGGGGCGCGATCGGACCGGGCCAGTAGGTAGAATCCCCCAAGTTGTTACAAGTGCCAAAAGGCCGGCAAGTTGCCGGCCTTTCTTGTTGTTGGGGCTTGTTGTCGGGGGCCTTGTTGTTGAAGGCGCGATGCGCCGCGGCGCGCGCTATCTCGCTTGCGACGTCAGCCCGCCGTCGACCGTCGCTTGCTGACCGAGCGAATAATAGGCCGCGCCGAGAACGATGCCGGGCTTGTCGTGCGTGCCTTCCTGCACCATGACGGCTGCGGCGTCGGCGTCGCTCGACTCGATTTCCGAGATCGGCACGTTCCAGTTCATCTGCGTTCCGGTCCAATCGCCGAGCTTGACCCAGTTCCGCACGACGTTGTGATAGGTAATGGCGCGGCCGTGATTTTCGCCGCGCTCGATGGACACCTGCACAGCCTTCATCAGCGGACACATCCAAACTTCACCCGCGGCATGGTCGGTCTTCGCCGCATCGACATGCACGTTGAGCCCGCTGCCGCCCATCGACACCAGAACCGGCAACGACATCACGCCCGGCTTCTGATCGGTCAGCGCGATCGCATGTTCGATGGCCGCATGATCGCTGCCGAGCGCGTGCGCCGCGCCGTTGACGACGATTTGCGGCGTGTAAACCTGGCGGTCGCCGCGCAGATGCGCATAGGCGCGCTGCCGCGCCGAATGCGCGGGATTGGCGAGCGTGTCCTTCCAGCCGAGATAATCCCAATAATCGATCGGCACGCTGAGCGCGACGACGGACGGATCGGCGGACAACTCGCCGAGCAGCTTGTCGGCGGCCGGGCACGACGAACAGCCTTGACTGGTGAAGAGCTCGAGAAGCGCACGCGGCTCGCCGGCCTGCGCAACCGCGACAGTCGCAATCAACAAACCGGCCACCAAAGGTGCCGAGGCGAGGCGGCGACATACCATTGCAACAACCTCCACCACCCCAACACCCTAAGCGAAAATTCGCCCTCATGATTCACCAGCGAAGACAGATCCTGGCGACATTCGCTCCCGGCGACCCTTGACGCCGTCATTACTAAGCGCGGCGGCAGTCACCTACCACTCACTTCGCGGTGAGGCAAAAAATGGACGGGACGGCGACGTCGAAGCGGCACGCATGAATTTACAGCACAATCGTTTCCCAATCGTGTTCCCGACCGATTGTGCTCGCGACCCTGCCCAATTCGATTGAATCGGGGCAGGGTCGCGATTTTCGGTTGGTCATGAGCCGCGAAATTTACGCCGCAAGGTGGCGCAGAACGTACTGCAGGATGCCGCCGTTCCTGAAATAGTCCAGTTCCTCGAGCGTATCGATGCGGCAGATCAGCGGCACGCGCTTGAGCCCGCCGTTGGACGCAATGATCTCGGCCTGCAGTCGCTGATGCGGCTTGAGATCGCCGTGCAAGCCGCGGATCGTGACCTGCTCGTCGCCCTTGAGGCCGAGCGTCTGCCAGGACGTGCCTTCCTCGAAGACCAGCGGAATGACGCCCATGCCGACCAGGTTCGAGCGATGAATGCGCTCGAAACTCTGCGCGATCACGGCACGCACGCCGAGCAGCACGGTGCCCTTCGCCGCCCAATCGCGCGACGAGCCGGTGCCGTATTCCTTGCCGGCGAAGACGACCAGCGGCACATGCTCCGACTTGTAGCGCATCGCCGCGTCATAGATCGTCATGCGCTGCTTCGACGGATAGTGCGTGGTGAAGCCGCCCTCGACGCCGGGCAGCATCTGGTTCTTGATGCGGATATTGGCGAAGGTGCCGCGCATCATCACCTGATGATTGCCGCGCCGCGTGCCGTATTGATTGAAATCCTTCGGCCGCACCTGATGGTCGCGCAGATATTCGCCGGCCGGGCTTTCTTCCTTGATCGATCCCGCCGGCGAGATGTGGTCGGTGGTGATCGAATCGAGGAACAGGCCGAGCACGCGCGCGTCGACGACGTCCTCGATCGGCACGCTGCGCTTCTCCATGCCTTCGAAGTAAGGCGGGTTCTGCACATAAGTGGAACGGTCGTCCCACTTGTAAGTGAGGCCGCCTTTCACCGCGATCTTGCGCCAATTGGTGTCGCCCTTGAACACGTCGCCGTATTTGCGCGCGAACATCGCCTTGCTGATGTTCTTGCGGATCACGTCGGCGATCTCGCGGCTGGTCGGCCAGAGGTCGCGCAGATAGACCTTGCGGCCCTTCTGGTCGGTGCCGAGCGGCTGCTTGGCGACATCGATCTGCATCGAGCCGGCAATGGCATAGGCGACCACGAGCGGCGGCGAGGCGAGATAATTGGCGCGGACGTCGGCATTGACGCGGCCTTCGAAGTTACGATTGCCCGACAGCACCGCGGCGGCGACCAGATCGTTGGCATTGACCGCTTCCGAAATCTCCTCCGGCAGCGGGCCGGAATTGCCGATGCAGGTGGTGCAGCCGAAGCCGACCAGATTGAAGCCGAGCGCATCGAGATCCTTCTGCAAGCCGGATTTGTCGAGGTATTCGGCGACGACCTGCGAGCCGGGCGCGAGCGAGGTTTTCACCCACGGCTTGACCGTCAGCCCCTTCGCCACCGCCTTGCGCGCGACGAGACCGGCCGCCACCATCACGCTCGGATTCGACGTATTGGTGCAGGACGTGATCGCCGCGATCACGACGTCGCCGTGGCCGAGCGTGAACTTCTTGCCCTCGACCGGAACGCGCTTGTCCATCTCGGACGCCTTGCCGAATTCCTTGTCCATGGACTGCGCGAAGCCGTTCTTGACGTCCTTGAGCGTGACGCGGTCCTGCGGGCGCTTCGGTCCGGCGAGCGACGGCTCGACCGAGGACAGTTCGAGCTTGAGCACCTCGGTGAAGACCGGATCCTGCGTCGCCTTGGTGCGGTACATGCCCTGCGCCTTGGCATAAGCGAGGACGAGCGCAATGCGGTCGGCTGAGCGCGCGGTATCGCGCAGATAGCGGATGGTGTCGTCGTCGATCGGGAAGAAGCCGCAGGTCGCGCCATATTCCGGCGACATATTGCCGAGCGTGGCGCGGTCGGCGATGGTGAGACCGGCAAGACCGGGGCCGAAATATTCGACGAATTTGCCGACCACGCCGCGTTTGCGCAGCATCTGCGTCACGGTGAGGACGAGATCGGTCGCGGTGACGCCTTCCTTGAGCTTGCCGTTGAGCCGCACGCCGATCACTTCCGGCAGCAGCATCGAATAGGGCTGGCCGAGCATAGCGGCTTCGGCCTCGATGCCGCCGACGCCCCAGCCGAGCACCGAGAGGCCGTTGACCATCGTGGTGTGCGAATCGGTGCCGACCAGCGTGTCCGGATAAGCGAGCTCGCTGGCGACGGTCTTGTCGGGGAACGTGGTCTTGGTCTTCGAGGTCCAGACGGTCTGCGACAGATATTCGAGATTGACCTGGTGGCAGATGCCGGTGCCGGGCGGCACGACGCGGAAATCCTCGAACGAGCGCTGCGCCCATTTCAGGAAGCGGTAGCGCTCCTGGTTCTGCTTGTATTCCTCTTCGACGTTCTTCTTGAACGAGTCCTTGTGGCCGAAGAAATTCACCGCCACCGAATGGTCGATGACGAGATCGACCGGCACCAGCGGATTGATCTTCTTCGCATCGCCGCCGAGATGATCCATGGCGTCGCGCATGGCGGCGAGATCGACGACGGCGGGAACGCCGGTGAAGTCCTGCATCAAGACGCGCGCCGGGCGGAACGCGATCTCGCGGTCCGAGGTCTTGGTCTTGAGCCATTGCGCGACGGCCTGGATGTCCTCCTTGGTGACGGTGCGGCCGTCCTCGTTGCGCAGGAGATTTTCAAGCAGCACTTTGAGCGAGAACGGCAGCCGTGAAATCCCCTTCAGGCCGTTCTTTTCCGCGATCGGAAGGCTGTAATAGGCGTAGGTCTTGGAACCGACTTTGAGCGGGCGAAGGCATTTAAAGCTGTCGAGCGAAGTCATGACTTTTTTCCCAAGCTGCCGGCCGGGCGCCGGTGCAAAACGGAGGCAATAGATTGCCGAAGGGCCTCAAACCCCCTCCCTTTTCCTCCCCCTGGACGAGGCGGAAAAGACGAGGAAATCGAATGTGGCAGGCGTCACCGGCGCGCCGCGATCCGACCCTCGGCTTATAAGGTCTTTTCCAATGCAGTGCCAGTTCGGCAACGAATTGTCCGCTAACATGCAGTGTTTAGCCGGATCGGCTCAGGTTTTTGCGCGGATACGGCCCCATAGGGCAGGACTGTTTCTCTCAAGGTTTGGCTGAATGCGGCTCACCGCTGTCGAACTGCACTGTCACCGCGGCGGGCGCGATGTCTTCACCGGCATCAGCTTTGCGGTTTCGTCCGGCGAGGCTTTGACCGTCACCGGCCGCAATGGCGCGGGAAAATCCTCGCTGCTGCGCACCGTCGGCCGGGCTTCTGCGCAGCGCGCAGGGCAGCCTTACGCTCGACGGCGGCGATCCCGAATTGAGCATCGGCGAACAGGCCCATTATCTCGGCCACCAGGACGCCATCAAGCCGTCGCTCTCGGTCGCCGAGAATTTGCGTTTTTGGGCGGATTTCTTCGGCGCGCCAGACGATGACGTGTCGGCGCCGCTCGCCGAGGTCGGGCTCGACGCGCTTGCCGCGCTTCCCGCCGCCTATCTTTCGGCGGGCCAACGCCGGCGGCTGTCGATTGCGCGGCTCCTCGCGGCCAAGCGTCCGATCTGGCTCCTCGATGAGCCGACCAGCACGCTCGACGCCGCAGCCCAAACCCGGCTGGCCGAGCTGATGCGGGCGCATCTTGGCGGCGGCGGCCTCATTGTGGCGGCGGCCCACGGGCCGATCGGGCTCGATAAGACGCTGGAGCTGCGGCTCGGAGCGGCGGAAACACCCCAGCCCGACGCGTCGATCCTCCCCCGCCAGGGAAGGGTGCACCCATGAGCGCGCTCACCGCCATCCTGGTCCGCGACATGCGGATCGCCGTACGCGTCGGCGGCGGCGCGCTGATGGGCGTTTTGTTCTTCCTGGTCGTGGTGACGCTCACGCCCTTTGCGGTCGGACCCGACCTCGCGCTGCTCAAGCGCATCGGGCCGGCGATCCTGTGGCTCGCGGCGCTGTTGGCAAGTCTACTGGCGCTCGACCGGCTGTTCACCAATGACCACGACGACGGTTCGCTCGATCTTATTCTGATGGGACGCGCGCCGCTCGAGCTCGTCGTCGCGATGAAAGGTCTCGCGCATTGGCTCACCACCGGCCTGCCGCTCGTCATCGCCGCGCCCTTGATCGGATTGTTTCTCAATATCGATGCGGCGGCCGAAGGCGCTTTGGTGCTGACGCTTCTGGTCGGCACGCCGGCGCTGACCTTCATCGGCCTGATCGGGGCGGCGATTGCGGTGACCTTGCGGCGCGGCGGTTTGTTGCTCGCGATCATCGTGCTGCCGCTGACGGTGCCGGTCCTGATCTTTGGTGTCGCCGCGGCGAACGCCGCCGTCACCGGCCCGGTGCCGTTCGGCACGCCGTTTTCGATCCTGTGCGCCTTGACGCTCGCCAGTCTCGTTATCGGCCCGTTTGCCGCTGCGGCCGCTTTGCGGCAGGAGATCGAATAATGCTTGATCGAATAATGCCTAAATTAAATCGCTATGATGCTCATGCAAATGTGACAGCAAGCATGCGCATCGGCATTGTGCCCGTATAGGAAGCGCCTGTAGGAATTCGCCGATGGCCCTCACCGACCTCGCCAATCCTTCGCGATTTTTGCGACTAGCCAACAACACCATTCCGTGGCTGAGCGGGGTGACAGTGCTGGTTTTCGCCTTCGGCATCGACCAGGCCATGGTCGCGCCGGACGATTATCAGCAAGGCGCGACCGTCAAGATCATGTTCCTGCACGTGCCGTCGGCCTGGCTCGGCATGCTGGGCTGGGGGGTGATGTCGGTGGCCGCTTTTGGCACGCTGGTGTGGCGGCACCCGCTCGCCGATGTCGCGGCGAAAGCCGCAGCCCCGATCGGGGCTGCCTTCACGCTTCTGTGCCTCGTCACCGGCTCGCTGTGGGGGCGGCCGGAATGGGGCACCTATTGGGTGTGGGACGCGCGGCTGACCTCCGAGCTCGTTCTGCTTCTGCTCTATCTCGGCGTCATCGCGCTGTGGAATACGGTCGACGATCCCTCCCGCGCGGCGCGCGCCGCTGCGATCCTCACCCTGGTCGGCGCCATCGATTTGCCGATCATCAAATTCTCGGTCGATTGGTGGAATACGCTGCACCAAGGCGCGTCGGTCTTCCGCCTCGGCGGCTCGACAATCTATCCGACCATTCTCATTCCGCTTTTCATCATGGCCGGCGCGTTCACGCTACTGTTCGCGACGCTCTTGCTCGCGGCGATGCGCAATGAAATCTTGCGCCGCCGCGTGCGCACTCTGCATCTTCTGCAAGCGAGCGCGGTGAGCTGAAAATGGAAGCGACGGCGCATATCGACTTCATCGCCGCATCTTATGCCGCGGCGGTCATTATCATCGGCGCGCTGATCGCCTGGATATCGCTCGATTACCGCGCGCAGCGGCGCACGCTTGCCGATCTCGAACTGCAGGGCTTTACCCGCGGCACCGGATCGGCAGGCGCCGACCGGGCGGATGCCGCGAAGGAAACGGCGAAAGAACAAGCATGAGCGTCACCGCGAACGAAGGCGATGGTCTGCGTCGGCGCCGGGCTCTGGTGCTCCTGCCGCTCGTGCTGTTTCTCGGGCTTGCCGCCTTGTTTCTGTTCCGTCTCTTTGCCGGCGATCCGTCGCTCCTCCCCTCGCCGCTGATCGGACATCCCGCGCCGCAGACAGCTTTGCCGCCGGTCGCGGGCCTCGAGCGCAATGGCGCGCCGCTGCCCGGCCTCGATCCGGCGAATTTCAAAGGCGCCGTCACCGTCGTCAATGTCTGGGCATCGTGGTGCGTGCCGTGTCGCGACGAAGCGCCGCTTCTCTTGCAACTGTCGCAGGACAACCGCTTCCGCCTGGTCGGCATCAATTACAAGGACGATGCCGACAATGCGCGGCGTTTCCTTGCCCGCCTCGGCAATCCCTTTGCCGCGGCCGGCGCCGACGACAGCGGCCGCGCCGGCATCGAATGGGGCGTCTATGGCGTGCCGGAGACCTTCGTGGTCGGCCGCGACTTCAAAGATCGCCTACAAGCTGGTCGGCCCGATCACCGCGGACAATATCGATGCGAGCTCAAACCGCAGATCGAAAAGGCGCTGGCGGCGGGGTCCTGATCGTCATTGCGAGCGAAGCGGCCTCTATTCCGCCGGCTCCACCGCGTATTTTTTCAACAGTGGCATTTGCAGCGCGCCGAACACGAGCGTCAGCGGCATCACCGCGAACACTTTGAAATCGACCCAGGTATCGGTCGAGGTGTTGCGCCACACGATCTCGTTGAGCACAGCAAGCACCAAAAAGAAGATCGCCCAGCGCAGCGTCAGCTTGCGCCAGCCTTCCTCGGTGAGGTGGAACAACGAATCGAACACGATGCCGAGCAGCGGCTTGTTGAAGACGAGCCCGCCGAGGAGGATGGCGCCGAACAGCGCATAGATGATGGTCGGCTTGACCTTGATGAAGGTCGCGTCGTGCAGGAAGAGCGTCAGCCCGCCGAACACGACGACGACGATCGCGGTGACCACGGTCATGATCGGGAAATGGCGCGTCAGCGCATAGGACACCGCCATGGCGGCGAGGATCGCGACCATGAAAGTCGCGGTAGCGACAAAAATGCCGTAATGCGAATTGGCGAAGAAGAACAATAACAGCGGCCCGAGATCGAGCGCGAGCTTGAGGAACGGATTGAGCTGCGGCTTCGTCGTTGTCATGAATCAAGTCCGGCAATGGCGCGGGCGAAGTCGCGCGCCGAAAACGGCGAAAGATCGTCGACGCCTTCGCCGACGCCGATGAAATGCACCGGTAGCGCGAATTTCGCAGCGATGGCGACGAGGATGCCGCCGCGCGCGGTGCCGTCGAGCTTGGTCATCGCAAGCCCGGTGACGCCGACGGCTTTCTTGAAAATCTCGACTTGCGACAAGGCGTTCTGCCCGACCGTGGCATCGAGCACGAGCAGGACCGCGTGCGGCGCCTCGACGTCGAGCTTTTTGATGACGCGGACGATCTTGTGCAATTCGTCCATCAGCTCGGTGCGGTTTTGCAGCCGGCCCGCGGTATCGATGAGGAGAACGTCCACGCCGCGCTCTCTCGCCGCAGCGATAGCGTCGAAGGCGAGACCCGCAGCGTCGGCGCCCGCCTCGCGCGCGATGAAACTTGCGCCGGTACGTTCCGACCAGATCTTGAGCTGCTCGATAGCCGCGGCGCGGAACGTATCGCCGGCCGCGAGCATCACCGAACGGCCTTCGGCGGCAAGCTTGGCCGCAAGCTTGCCGATGGTCGTGGTCTTGCCCGAACCGTTGACGCCGGCGACAAGGACGATGAAGGGCTTCTTTGTTGCGTCGATGACAAGCGGCTGCGCCACCGGCGCGAGCGCCTTCTCGACTTCCGCCGCGACCACCGCCTTCACTTCATCGGGCGTGATCTCGGCATTGTGCCGGCCTTCGCTCAGCGCCGCGACGATGCGGTTCGAGGTTTCAAGCCCGAGATCGGCGCGAATGAGCGCGTCATCGATCTCGTCGAGCGTCGCGGTGTCGAGGCGGCGCTTGGTGACAAGGTCCGAGATCGCGCCGAGCGCCGTGGAACTGCGCTTGAGGCCGCCGGTGAGGCGCGCCCACCACTTGCCCTTGGCTTCGGCGGCTTCGGCGGTTTCCGTCGCACTGTCGGCAGGGCTGTTTTGCTGACTGTCTTGCATAGAGCGCCCGTGATAGCGGTTTCGGCATGATCTCGAAAGACGTGTCGCCACAAGACCTGTCACCGCAAGACCTGTCGCTAGAAGGCTTGTCGCCGCAAGGCTTGTCACCGAAAGCCCTGACTGCGGAACAGATGGTGTCGCGGCTGCTTTATCGCGACGGGCTGATGCTGGTGATCGACAAGCCGGCCGGCTTTGCCGTTCATAACGGCCCGAAAGGCGGGGTGAGCCTGCAGGACTATTTCGACGCCTTGCGCTTCGGCCTGCCGCGGCCGCCGTCGCTGGCGCACCGGCTCGACCGCGACACGTCCGGCTGCCTGGTGCTCGGCCGTCACCGCAAGGCGCTGGCGGCGCTCGGCAAAAAGTTCAAGAACGGCGAGGTCGGCAAGACCTATTGGGCCGTCGTCGAAGGCGCGCCGGAGACCGACGAAGGCATTATCGACCTGCCGCTCGGCCGGCTCGACGTCACGCGCGGCTGGTGGATGAAGCACGATCCCGCGGGGCAGCCGGCGGTAACGAGGTGGAAGGTGCTGGGACGCGATTCCTCGCGCGCGCTGGCCTGGCTCGCCTTGGAACCCCGCACCGGGCGCACGCATCAGCTTCGCGTGCATTGCGCCGAAATGGGCTGGCCCATTTTAGGCGACGCCGTCTACGGCAAGGCGCCGCGTCACGGCGGGCCGGTGCTGCATCTGCACGCGCGCGAGGTCGTGGTGCCGCTCTACAAGAACCGCGAGCCGATCCGGGTCTGCGCGCCGGTGCCGCCGCATATCCGCGAGCGGCTGGCGCAATGCGGCTGGCGGGGCGAAGAGGAGAAGACCCCGCTCGCGCCTAATGCCGCGGCACGCGAAGCGGCGCTCAGTAAATCGTCTCTTTGATCCGCTCGGGCGCGAGGCGATCGTGCTCGGGCCCGCCCATTTTGCCGTCGGTCAATTCGGCAAGGATCGCGCCCGGCGTCGGCAAGGTCTTGCGGTCGACCTGCGTCGCCGGATCCCACAGTTTCGAGCGGATGATCGCCTTGGTGCATTGGAAATAGGCGCGCTCGACCGTGACCACCAGCACGCATTTCGGCGTCTTGCCGTTGAACACAAAACTCTCGGTCAACTTCGGATCGGTGGAAATAACGGCGCGGCCGTTGATGCGCATGGTTTCGCCGACACCAGGAATGAGGAACAGCAGCGAGATGCGCGGATCGCGCACCAGATTGCGCAGGCTGTCGATGCGATTATTGCCGCGCCGGTCCGGGATCAGGAGCGTGTGCTCGTCCACGACCCGCACGAAACCGGGCGGATCGCCGCGCGGCGAGCAATCGAGCCCTTCCGGGCCGCAGGTAGCGAGCACCGCGAAAGGAGCTGCTTCGATCAGCTTGCGATATTGCGCCGTGATGCGATCCGCTTCCTTGAAAACGGCCGGGCCGTAGGGCGCGTCGCTGTAGAGCTTTTCAAGCTCCGCGGTCGTCGTGATCAGATGATCCTCTCTGCCGTCCATCGCCCCGCCTCCGAACGAAAGTGGAGCATGATCTACTCGGAAAACCGGTTTCCACTTTTCCGGATCATGCTCAGGGAAGCATACTCAAGCGGCCAGCAATTGTCTGCCGTCATGCGCGGTTATTTTCAGGTCGACGATCGCGCCTGTCTCGGCCGGCGCCGCGAGCTTCACCGGCGTGAAGTGTTCGGTGCGGCCGCTATCGCGCATCTCGATCAAGACGCGGCGCGTTGCGCCGATTTCGCCGTCGAGATGCCGCACCAGTGCCTGAGCGCCGGCGTCGCGCAACCGTCGGGCGCGGTCTTTGACGACGGTGCGGGAAAGCTGCGGCATGCGGGCGGCCGGCGTGCCCGGCCGCGGCGAGAACGGAAAGACATGCAGATGCGTCAGCCCGCATTCTTCGACCAGATCGAGCGAGTTCTGGAACATGGCCTCGGTCTCGGTCGGGAAGCCCGCGATCAGATCGGCGCCGAACACCGTGTCGGGGCGCAAGCGCCGCACCATTTCACAGAAGGCAATAGCATCGGCGCGCAGATGCCGCCGCTTCATGCGCTTGAGAATGAGATCGTCGCCGGCCTGCAGTGACAGATGTAGATGCGGCATCAGTCGCAGGTCGCCCGACAAAGCATCGAGCAGATCGCGATCGGCCTCGACGGAATTGATCGACGACAGCCGCAGCCGTCTGAGCTCCGGGACGTGTTTGAGAATCTGCTTGACCAGCGTGCCGAGCTTCGGCGCGCCAGGAAGATCGGCGCCATAGCTCGTGATATCGACGCCGGTGAGCACGACTTCGCGATAATCGTTCGCTACCAGCCGGCGTATATCGTCGACCACCGCGCCCATCGGCACCGAGCGGGAATTGCCGCGGCCGTAGGGAATGATGCAGAAGGTGCAGCGGTGATCGCAGCCGTTCTGCACCTGCACGAAGGCGCGCGTGCGGCCGGAGAAACTATCGACAAGATGCGCCGCGGTTTCCTTGGCCGCCATGATGTCGTTGACGAGCGCCTTCGGCGCATCGTCGAGAGCGAAAGCCGCGCGCGCTTGCGCCCAGCCCGCGGCGGAAAGTTTTTCCGCGTTGCCGAGGACGCGATCCGCTTCCGGCATGGCGACAAAGGTCGCCGGCTCGGTCTGCGCGGCGCAACCGGTGACAACGATCTTCGCCTGCGGGCGCTCGCGGCGCAGCGCACGGATGGCTTGCCGCGCTTGCCGCACTGCCTCGGCCGTCACGGCGCAGGTATTGACCACGATGGTGTCGGTGAAGCCCGCGCCCTCCGCCTCGCGGCGGATGACTTCGGATTCCGCGGCATTGAGCCGGCAGCCGAAAGTGACGATCTCCACAGATCTTTGAACGGACATTGCTCAAGCCGCTCCCGCGGCAGCCAATGCCGCATCGAAGCGGCCCTTGTGCTCGTATTCGACCGGGCCGGTCATCAGCACGTGATCGTCGGTCTCGCGCCATTCGATGGTGAGATCGCCGCCGGGCAAAGACACCCGCACCTTGCGGCCGGTGCGGCGCAACCGCGCCGCGGCGACAGCGGTGGCGCAGGCCGCGGAGCCGCAGGCCTTGGTGAGGCCGGCGCCGCGCTCCCAGGTGCGCATGACGATGTGGTCGCACGCCGGGATCGTGGCGAGCGTGATATTGGCGCGCTCGGGAAACATCGGGTGATTTTCGAGCAGCGGACCGATCTTTCCGAGATCGTAAGTTGCCGGATCATCGACCCAGAAAATCGCGTGCGGATTGCCCATGCTGACGACGGACGGCGTATGCAGGATCGGCGCACCGCGCGGCCCGATTTCGAGCTCGATGGCGCGCGTATCGGCGAATTCCTGCGCGAGCGGAATCTCGTCCCAGCGCAGACGCGGCTTGCCCATGTCGACCGTGTAAAGGCCGCCGTCGCCGCGCCAGCATGGAATCAATCCGGCCTGGGTTTCGAAGGTCAACGCCGATTGGCCGGTCTGTTCGCCGACCAAAGCCGCAACGCAGCGCATTCCGTTACCGCAGGCGCCGGCCTCCGAGCCGTCATTGTTGTAGATTCGGATTGCGCCATCCGTCGCCGCGCGCGGTGGATAGAGCACCATGAGCTGATCGTAGGGCTCCTGCCGCGCCGCCGCTTGCGCTTCGGCCGCTGCAACCGGGCCTGACTCAGCGTTCGGCGCCGCGCGCAGATCGACGATGACGATCTCGTTACCGAGGCCGTTCATCTTGACGAAGTCTCTGTTCGCCAGCGCGCCCATCACAAAGCCCAAAAATCCGCAACAAATATCGGCGACTTATATGAGGAGTCACATCACATACGCCAGTGCCAGTGCCTGCGCCAATGCCCTCTAAGTGTACCGATTGTGCGGTGACCGCCCGGCCGTGCTAAAGTCGAATGGGCGACGGATGGATTTGGGGCGACGGTGCGGCCGCGGGCACCGGTCGCGTGTTCATGGAGAGCCTGATGCCGTTCCGCTTGAGCCTTCGCACCGGTACTGCGGTGGCTATCGCCCTGTTCGCGACCGTATCGATCGCCATAGTCCAGGCTGCCGCGCAGTCTCCGGCGCCGGCCCCAACGCCCACCGCGCCGGCGCAAGGCGCGCCGGCTCCCGACACGACGTCCGCGCCCGGGAGCCAGAGCGGTGACGTTTTTGGCGAGAACACCGCGCTGAAGGCCCAGACCATCATCTACGTGAAGGGCTCGGGCACCTGGGATAAGGCCTTCGAGACGATCACCAATTCGCTGAAGAAGATCGATGCCTATCTGGACAAGGAAGGCATCAAGGCTGCCGGCATGCCGATGACCATCTTTACCTCGACCGACGATACCGGCTTCGAATTCCAGGCTGCGGTCCCGATCGCCGAGGCGCCCAAGAACCCGCCCCATGGCGACATGGCCGTCGGCCAGTCGCCCGAAGGCGTGGCACTGAAATTCGTCCATCGCGGCTCGTATGACGACCTCGACAATACCTATGAGGCGATCACCAACTATCTCGACGACAAGAAGCTCGAGGCCAAGGACATGTTCATCGAGGAATATGTGACCGATCCGGTCAAATCCGAGGCGGGCAAGCTCGTCGTTAACGTCTATGTTTTGATCAAGCAGCCGACCGCGCCGGGCTAAGTTCGGCTAGTCGGCCAAGAGGCCCGGTTGACAGCCTAGGACCGCGTCACTAGGTTCCGCGCACTCTCGCAAGAGACCGCAATTTTTGACCGCCGACCGGTCCTGGAGACCGGAGGTGACCGCCCGACAGCGCGATGCGCCCTCGGGCGTCGTCGTGTTTTCTCTCTCGCTCTTCGGGGCGAGGTGAAAGGGCAAAATGTTCGACAATCTGTCCGAACGGCTGGGTTCGATCCTCGACCGCCTGACGCGGCGCGGTGCGCTGTCGGAAGCCGATGTCGAGGAGGCGATGCGCGAAGTGCGCCGCGCGCTGCTCGAGGCCGACGTCGCGCTCGACGTGGCGCGGGCGTTCACCGACCAAGTGAAAGCGCGCGCGGTCGGCGTCGATGTGATCAAGTCGGTCACGCCCGGGCAGATGGTCGTCAAGATCGTGCACGACGCGCTGATCGAGACGCTGGGCTCGGACGCGCAGCCGATCGATCTCAACGCGCCGGCGCCGGTCGTCATCATGATGGTGGGTCTGCAAGGCTCCGGCAAAACCACGACCACGGCAAAGATCGCAAAGCGCCTTACCGAGGTGCAGAAGCGCAAAGTGCTGATGGCGTCGCTCGACACGCGCCGGCCCGCCGCCATGGAGCAGCTTGCCGTGCTGGGCCAACAGACCGGCGTCGAAACGCTGCCGATTGTCGCCGGACAAACGCCAGTGCAGATCGCCGCGCGGGCGCAGCAAGCGGGGCGGCTCGGCGGCTACGACGTGGTGATGCTCGATACCGCGGGCCGTCTCACGCTCGACGAGGAATTGATGCGCGAAGCGGCGGAAGTGCGCCGTGCCGCAGCGCCCCACGAAGTGCTTCTCGTCGCCGACGCGCTGACCGGCCAGGACGCCGTCAATCTGGCGCGCGCCTTCGACGAACGGCTCGACCTCACCGGCATCGTGCTGACCCGCATCGACGGCGACGGCCGCGGCGGCGCCGCTTTGTCGATGCGCGCGGTCACCGGCAAGCCGATCAAGCTCCTTGGCACCGGCGAAAAGCTCGACGCCATCGAGGACTTCTATCCGCAGCGCATCGCCGACCGCATTCTCGGCATGGGCGACATCGTTTCGCTGGTCGAGAAGGCCGCGACCACGATCGACGTCGAGAAGGCCGCGCGCGCCGCCGAGAAGATGCGCAAGGGCGCTTTCGATCTCTCCGACCTGCGCGAGCAGCTCGGCCAGATGAAGAGCATGGGCGGCATGACCGGATTGATGTCGATGATGCCCGGCATCGCCAAAATGAAAAACCAGTTGGCCGAGCGCAATCTCGACGAGACGGTGCTCAAGCGGCAGATGGCGATCATCGATTCCATGACGCCCCAAGAGCGGCGCAATCCGGACGTGCTCAAGGCCAGCCGCAAGCGGCGCATCGCTTCAGGCTCCGGCACCAAGCCCGAAGACATCAACCGGCTTTTGAAAATGCACCGCACCATGGCGGACATGATGAAGGCCATGGGAAGCGCCAAGCGCGGCCCGATGGCTGGTCTCGCCAATATGTTCGGTTTCGGCGGCGGCATGCCGAGCCCGGAAGAGATGGCGAAGCTTGCGGAAAAATTGCCGGGCGGCCTGCCTGCGGGGATGCCCGGCGCGCCCGGCCAGGGCTTGCCGGGTCAGCTCCCTGGTCTTGCGCCGAAAATGCCGGGCCTGTCACCAAAAGGCCTGCCGCCGAATTTTCCGGGACTTCCGGGTCTTGGTGCGAAATTTCCGGGCGGTCTGCCCGGATTGGGAAAGAAGAAGTGATTTTTTGAGTTCGACACAATCAACCTAGCGAAAGGAAACTGAATGCCCCTCGTCATCCGCATGGCCCGCGCCGGAACCAAGAAGCGGCCGTTTTATCATATCGTCGTCGCCGACAGCCGCAGCCCCCGCGACGGGCGCTTCATCGAACGCCTCGGCTTTTTCAATCCGCTGTTGCCGAAGGAGAAGACCGAGCGGCTGACTTGGGACATCGAAAAGGCCAAGGCCTGGATCGCCAAGGGCGCGCAGCCGTCGGACCGCGTCATGCGTTTCCTCGACGCCGCCGGCGTGATGAAGCGCACGCCGCGGAAGAACCCGGAAAAGGCGATCCCGCGCAAAGAGCGCAAGGCGGCAGCCGAAGCGGCGAAGGCCGCAGAGGCCGCGGCCCCCAAGGCCGCCCCGGCACCGGCGGCGACGCCGGCGAGCTGAGCTAGGACGACGACGCCATGGCGGGCGGCACACGTATTTGTCCAGGTCTTGTTTGTCTCGGACAAATCGGCGCCGCCCACGGCCTGCGCGGCGAAGTCCGCCTGCACTCCTTCACCGCCGATCCGGCGGCGATTGTCGGTTACGGCCCGCTCGAGACCGAGGACGGCCGCATCTTTGAGATCGAGACGATGCGGCCGGCGAAAGATCACTTCGTCGCCAAGATTTCCGGCATTGCCGATCGCGATGCCGCCGAGCGGCTGAAGAACACCAAGCTCTACGTGCCGCGCGAGCGGCTGCCGGAGCCGGAACAGCCCGACGAGTTTTATCACGCCGATCTGATCGGGCTCGCCGTCGTCAACGGCGCTGGCCAAAAACGCGGCACCGTCGTCGCCGTTCATAATTTCGGCGCCGGCGATCTGATCGAAGTGATGCCGCAGGCCGGCGGCAAAACCGAATTGCTGCCGTTCGACGAAACCCACGTACCGACCGTCGATATCGCCGCGGGCAAGATCGTCGTCATGCCGCCGGTCGAGAGCGATGAAGCGGAGAGCGATTGAGATGTGGCGGTCAAGCGTGCTGACGATTTTTCCGGACATGTTTCCGGGGCCGCTCGGCGCAAGCCTTGCCGGCAAGGCTCTGGCCACGGGCGCGTGGTCGCTCGAAGTTTCCGATATCCGCAATTTTGCCACCGACAAACATCGCAGTGTCGATGACACGCCAGCCGGCGGCGGCCCTGGCATGGTGATGAAGGCCGACGTGCTCGGCCGCGCCATTGACGCCATCGTCCCCGACCCGGCCGCGGACACCCGCCCGCGCTGTCTGCTCTCGCCGCGCGGCGCGCCGCTCACTCAAGGCCGTGTCGAGGCGCTGACCCAGGGCCCGGGCGTCGTCCTTATCTGCGGCCGCTTCGAGGGGGTCGACGAGCGAGTGATCGCGGCGCGGAACCTGGAAGAGGTCTCGATCGGCGATTACGTGCTGTCCGGCGGCGAGATCGCGGCCATGGCGCTGATCGACGCCTGCGTGCGGCTCCTCCCCGGCGTCATGGGAGCGCCGGCGTCAGGCGCCGAAGAGAGTTTTACCGGCGGGCTTTTGGAGTATCCGCATTATACCCGGCCGCAGATTTGGGAGGGCCGGCCGATCCCCGATATCCTGACCTCCGGCGACCACGCCAAAGTCGCCGCCTGGCGCCGCGCCGAGGCCGAAAAGCTGACCCGGGAACGCCGCCCCGACCTCTGGGCCGACTTTTTACGGCGTTTCCGCAATGGCTCACAGGTGGGGTGACGACAGGGTGACAAACCCAGCGGGGTAGCGTAGAAGCTCGCCCAACCCGAGTAGAACCGGCCCAAAACAGCGCGCGCCAAGGGGCGCAGCGGATGGAGAATTCGCCATGAACGTCCTCAAAGAAATCGAAGCCGAACAGGTGGCGAAACTCAGCGCCGGCAAGGAAATTCCGGATTTCCAGCCGGGCGATACGCTCATCGTCAACGTCAAGATCGTCGAAGGCGAGCGCTCGCGCGTGCAGGCCTATGAAGGCGTCTGCATCGGCCGCGCCGGCGGCGGCATCAACGAGAATTTCACCGTGCGCAAGATCTCGTATGGCGAAGGCGTCGAACGCGTCTTCCCGCTTTATGCGCCGATGATCGATTCGATCACCGTCGTTCGCCGCGGCAAAGTTCGCCGCGCCAAGCTCTATTATCTGCGCGGCCTGCGCGGCAAGTCGGCCCGCATCGTCGAGCGGCAGGACCATGCCGGCGAGCAAGCTCTCGGCTCCGAGGGCGCAGCCAGAGCCTCGGCCAAGGCCGCGACCAAGGCCATGAAGACCGAGGGCGACGCCAAGCCGAAGGCCAAGGCCAAGGCCGCAGCCAAACCGAAGGCCGCAACTAAGAAGTGACGCCACGCAACGGCGTAACGCGAACCGTAGAATTATTGCGCCTTTCGCTATTGGTCTGTGCGTTCGCAAGTGCGACCTTCACAGCGGCTCTCGCACAGTCGATTCCGATCGAGGTCGTTCAGGCTGAGGCGGCCTATGACCAGCAGACCGGCAAACCGGTCATCGCTTTTCGAATGAGCCCGACGTCGGCACGGGCCTTCGCTGACCTAACCGCGAAGAACGTCGGGCGTCCGGTGTCCATCGTTGTAGACGGACACGTGATGTCCACGCCGATCATCCGAACGCCGATTACTGGCGGCGCAGGCCAGATCACGGCAGATTTCGATATTGAACAAGCGCGGTCGCTTGCGCGCCGGCTTTCGGACGGCACCTCGAAATTGACCATCGAGGTCGTTCCCAACGGCAGCCCCGCAAAGTAGTAGGAAAACCACCACTTTTGCTTTTGCGTTCAACGGACTAAATAGACCCTGCAGAACGCAAGAATAGGAAGACGGCCCATGGCCAAAGTGCGCACCCTCTACGACAAAATCTGGGACGACCATCTGATCGAGGAGGCGCCGGACGGCGAAGCCCTGATCTATATCGATCGCCACATCGTGCATGAAGTGACGAGCCCGCAGGCTTTCGAAGGCCTGCGCCTTTCCGGCCGCAAGGTGCGCGCGCCGGACAAGACGCTGCTCGTCGTCGACCACAACGTGCCGACGACGGATCGTCATCTGCCCAATCCCGATCCGGAAAGCGCCACCCAGATCGCCTATCTCGCCGAGAACGCGAAATTCTTTAATCTTGAATATTACGACGAGTTCGATAAGCGGCAGGGCATCGTTCACATCATCGGCCCGGAACAGGGCTTCACGCTGCCCGGCGTCACTTTGGTCTGCGGCGACAGCCACACCGCGACCAACGGCGCGTTCGGCGCGCTGGCCTACGGCATCGGCACCTCGGAAGTCGAGCATGTGCTGGCGACGCAGACGCTGATCCAGAAGAAATCGATGAACATGCGCGTGACTGTCGACGGCAAATTGCCGCCGGGCGTCACCGCCAAGGACATCATCCTCGCCATCATCGGTGAGATCGGCACCGCGGGCGGCACCGGCTATGCGCTGGAATATGCCGGCGAGGCGATCCGCGCGCTGTCGATGGAAGGCCGCATGACGGTCTGCAACATGTCGGTCGAGGCCGGCGCCAAGGCGGGCTTCATCGCGCCCGACGAAAAGACCTATGCCTATCTCGAGGGCCGCCCCAAGGCACCGAAGGGCAAGGATTGGGACGCAGCACTGCGCTATTGGGAAACGCTACGCTCCGACGACGGCGCCCATTTCGACCGCGAGGTCAAGCTCGACGCCGCAAAACTGCCGCCGCTCGTGACCTGGGGTACCAGTCCGGAACAAGTGGTGTCGATCGCCGGCCGCGTGCCGAGCCTCGACGGCGTCACCGACCCGCATAAGCGCGAAGCGATCGAGCGCGCGCTCGCTTATATGGGGCTCAAGGGCGGCGAAAAAATTTCCGACATCGGCATCGACCGCGTCTTCATCGGCTCCTGCACCAATGCGCGGATCGAGGATTTGCGCGCGGTGGCCAAGGTGGTCGACGGCAAATCGGTCAACGGCAAAGTCAATGCGATGATCGTGCCCGGCTCGGGCCTGGTCAAGGAACAGGCCGAGTCCGAAGGCCTCGACAAGATCTTCGTCAAAGCCGGCTTCGAATGGCGCGAGCCCGGCTGCTCGATGTGTCTGGCGATGAACCCGGACAAGCTCAAGCCCGGCGAACGCTGCGCCTCGACCTCGAACCGCAATTTCGAAGGCCGCCAGGGCTACAAAGGCCGCACGCATCTGGTGTCGCCGGTCATGGCCGCCGCCGCCGCCATTGCCGGGCACTTCGTCGACGTGCGCGAGTGGAATTGAGGACTCTTCATCGTTCCGTTTTTGATTCGTCATGCCCGGCCTTGTGCCGGGCATCCACGTCTTAGAGGCCGTGCGAACTCAAAGACGTGGATGGCCGGGACAAGCCCGGCCATGACGAGGACGGGTAGTTACCCCCGCACCCACCAGCAGCGCATTTGCGGATAGAGCACGGTGCCGCTCGGCCGGTTCTGCAATTCGTACCAGTCGATGCAGCGGCGATAGAGCAGCCGTCCCGGATGGATCTCGATGCGATGCCGCGTGTAGCGCGGCGGCGGCGGACTGGACAGGCTCGGTTCGGCGAACGGCGAGGTTTGCGCCATTGCATGTGGTGCGGCGCCCAGAAGCGGTAGTGCGGCAAGAGCTATCGCGATCAACTGCTTTGGTTTTGTCATCGGTTCAATCTACCCTATCCCGCAATAGGCATTACACTCCGATTATGGCCGATCTCGCATCCGATCCGCTGAACTGGCGTCCGGTCAAGGCGCCGTCGCTCGCTGTGCTTGAAGTCTTGGCGAGCGAGGTGTTCCGCCGCTTGCCGGGAAAATTTCGCGACTTGTGCGCCGATGTCGTCATCCAGGTCGACGATTTCCCGGCCGACGACGTGCTCGACGAGATGGCGGCGGAGAGCGAATTCGATCTGCTCGGCTTGTTCCAGGGCGTGGGCCTGCCGTTTCGCACCGAGAGTGCGCCGATGCAGATGCCGAATATGATCTGGCTTTATCGCCGCCCGATCCTCGATTATTGGGCCGAGCACGACGAGACCTTGGGCGCTATCATCAGGCACGTCTTGGTGCACGAGATCGGGCATCATTTCGGCCTGTCCGATGGCGACATGGAAGCGATCGAACAAGCTGCGGATTAAAGCGTGAAGGGAGAAAATGTCATGAAAGTCGACGGCGGCTGCGCCTGCGGCGCGATCAAGGTCGAAGCCGAGGCCGATCCGGAACGGACGCAAATCTGCCACTGCACCGATTGCCAGACCGCGACCGGCACGGCGTTCCGCATCTCGGTCCCGGTGCCGGGCGCCACGCTCAAGATGACCGGGAAGCCTGCGATTTACGTCAAGACCACGGCCGACAGCGGCAATCCGCGCGTTCAGGCGTTTTGCGGCACCTGCGGCACGCCGATCTATTCGACGACGCCCGGCGAGGGCGTACAGCCGTCCTACACGCTGCGCGTCGGCATTTTGCGCCAGCGCGATCAGTTCGTGCCGCGCAAGCAGATCTGGTGGCGCTCGGCGCGCCATTGGGTCACGGAGCTTGCCGGCGTGCCGCAATTCGAGAAACAATCATGATCCGGCCATACCCCGGCGCGGGCTTGACCCGCGCCCGCGGAGCCGCCATTAACCCGTCAAAATAGCGCTTTTAGACTGTCCGCAAGATCGCCTGCAGGACCGCGCTCCGGCAGGATTGAAGCAGGATTGAAAATGGAAAAGTTCACCACCCTCGAAGGCGTCGCCGCTCCCTTGCGCATGATCAATATCGACACCGATATGATCATCCCCAAGCAATATCTGAAAACCATCAAGCGCACCGGTCTCGGCTCAGGCCTGTTTTCGGAAAAGCGCTTCAACGACGACGGCTCCGAGAACAAGGATTTCGTGCTCAACAAGCCGGCCTATCGCAAATCGAAGATTCTGGTCGCCGGCGATAATTTCGGCTGCGGCTCCTCGCGCGAGCACGCGCCGTGGGCGCTGCTCGATTTCGGCATCACCTGCGTGATCTCGACCTCGTTCGGCGATATTTTCTACAACAACTGTTTCAAGAACGGCGTGCTGCCGATCAAAGTGTCGCCGGAAGACCTGGAAAAGCTGTTCGACGACGCCGAGCGCGGCGCCAATGCCACGCTTACCGTCGATCTCGAGAAGCAGGAAATCCGCGGCCCCGACGGCGGCACGGTCAAGTTCGACATCGATCCGTACCGCAAGAAGGCGCTGCTCGAAGGCCTCGACGATATCGGGCTCACGATGAAGAAGAACTCAAAGATCGACGGCTTCGAGGCCAAGGCCAAGGCCGAGCGGCCCTGGATGTGAAGACCGGCCGGATTGTGACGACCGGCTCGACCGCGATCGCGTACCCTTGATCGCGCCGCGAGCGCGCATAGATCGCTAACGGCGACTGAAAGAGCCGGCATACCCCGTCGCGGACGACGAGCGTGCCGGCTTTACGCAATAGGACCTGGCTAAATCCTTCACCGCGCTCGGCATCGGGCCGCGGCTGAAGCTCCTCGAGCGCGGTGTTCCCACGGCCATCGATCCGCGCTAAACCGCCCCTCCCGTTCGATCCCACCTCACTTTGCAGCCCGGCAGCATGACGTCAGCAATCTCGATCTCGCATCTCAATAAGACCTATGCGTCGGGCTTCCAGGCCTTAAAAGACATCAACCTGGACATCCGCCACGGCGAGATTTTCGCGCTGCTCGGCCCGAACGGCGCCGGCAAGACGACCTTGATCTCGACGATTTGCGGCATCGTGCAGCCGACGAGCGGCACGGTCCTGGTCGACGGCCACGACATTCTTACGGATTACCGCACGGCGCGCGCGCGCATCGGGCTCGTGCCGCAGGAATTGACCACCGACGCCTTCGAGACGCCGCCCGCGACCATGCGGTTTTCGCGCGGGCTGTTCGGCAAGCCGCCCGATCCGGCGCTGATCGAAAAAGTGCTCAGGCAGCTCTCGCTGTGGGACAAGAAAGACGCCAAGATCCGCATGCTTTCGGGCGGCATGAAGCGCCGCCTGATGATCGCCAAGGCCTTGTCGCACGAGCCGCAGATCCTGTTCCTCGACGAGCCGACCGCCGGCGTCGACGTCGAATTGCGCAAGGACATGTGGCAATTGGTGCGCGAATTGCGCGCCGCGGGCGTCACCATCATCCTCACCACGCATTACATCGAGGAAGCCGAGGACATGGCCGACCGCGTCGGCGTCATCAATCACGGCGAGATCATTCTGGTCGAGGACAAGGCCGAGCTGATGCGCAAGCTCGGTAAGAAGCAATTGACGCTCGAACTGCGCAAGGTGATCGATGTCATCCCAGCTTCGCTTGCAAGCTACCAGCTCGCGCTCTCCGACGACCGCAACAAACTGATCTATACCTACGATACCAGGAGCGAGCGCACCGGCATCACCGCGCTGCTCGACGACCTGCGCCACGCCGACATCGAGTTTAGGGACCTGCAGACGACGCAAAGCTCGCTGGAGGATATTTTCGTCGGCCTGGTGCAACAGAAACCGGGAGCCGGGCGATGAATATTTACGGCGTGCGCGCGATCTATATGTACGAAATGGCGCGGACCGGGCGGACGCTGTTCCAAAGCATCGTCTCGCCGGTGATCTCGACTTCGCTCTATTTCATCGTATTCGGCGCCGCGATCGGCTCGCGCATTACCCAAATCGACGGCGTCGGCTACGGCTCCTTCATCGTGCCGGGCCTGATCATGCTGATGCTGTTGACGCAGAGCGTGACCAACGCCTCGTTCGGCATCTATTTTCCGCGCTTCGTCGGCACGATCTACGAGATCCTTTCGGCGCCGATCTCGCCTTTGGAAATCGTGCTCGGCTATGTCGGCGCCGCCGCCACCAAGTCGATCGTTCTCGGCGTCATCATTCTCGCCACGTCGTTTCTATTCGTGCCGCTGCATATCGAGCACCCGGTGTGGATGGTGGCGTTCCTGGTGCTGACCGCGCTGACCTTCAGCCTGTTCGGCTTCATTCTCGGGCTGTGGGCCGGCGGCTTTGAGCAATTGCAGATCGTGCCGCTTCTGATCATCACGCCGCTGACGTTTCTCGGCGGCACCTTCTATTCGACCAGCGTCCTGCCGCCGTTCTGGCGCAACGTGACGCTGTTCAATCCGCTGGTTTATCTGATCTCGGGTTTTCGCTGGAGCTTCTTTGGCGTAGCCGATGTCGATGTCGGCATAAGCCTAGCGATGACGCTGGTGTTCCTCGCGGTCTGCCTCGCGATCGTGTGGTGGTTCTTCAAGACCGGGTACCGGCTGAAGAATTAGACCACGATCCCGTTCGGTTGTTAGGATCAAGGCCAAGGCGCCAGCTCTCGCGCCGGCTCTCGAGCCGCTCCGAGCCAATGCGAACAGTTCCCCTCATCAAATTTTAACGGCAGAGGCGCATCTTTGCTTCCCGTCCGATACGACAAGAACGCTGGGAGGCGTCAATGTTGGCGGAAATCTTTCTGTTGCGATTGGAATTCGCGATCCGCGCCGCGGAGGAAGCCGACGCTGCGGCAATTCCTCGCTTCGTTCCCTTGGCGCGCGGCATGAAGCCCCAGTTCAAAAAGAAGCCGGCGGCCGTCTAAGCAAGAGTATTCTCAGCAGAATTTCGCCTTCGATTTTTCAAGGCGCCGGCGCTCCATGTCTGGCGCTCCATGTCCGGCGGACGATACAGCCTGCGTCACGCCAACCTCAATATATCGCAACGTCGTCTTGGACCGCCGCGCGGCGGTCACGTGGGCGATCCCCATGCCGCACCGTCATAGCTGCAATTGCATAACGCTGGACAGCGGATCGGCGCGAAAGTAGCCTTGGCGCAATAGTATCTGTACTTACCAAAACAACCGCGCCGGGCGAACCGCGCGATCGCATCGGGAGGGCCGGTTGCTCCTCAAGGTTGACCGAATTGAAAGGGCGACGCCCCGAATTCGCCGGATCGAATTGTCGTCGGCCGACGGCAGCGCCTTGCCGGCCTTCACGGCGGGCGCGCATATCGACATCGAGCTGCCGAACGGCGAAACCCGCTCCTATTCGCTGCTCAACGATCAGGGCCAGCCGCAACGCTATGCGATCGGCGTCTTGCGCGAGACCGAAAGCCTTGGCGGCTCGGCCTATATCCACGAAAAGCTCGCGGTCGGCGATACGCTGCAAGCCTCGCCGCCGAACAATGATTTTGCGCTCTATGAAGCCGGCGAGGTCAATATCCTTATCGCCGGCGGGATCGGCATCACGCCGCTGATGCCGATGGCGGCGCGGCTTGCCGAGATCGGCCGCGGCTACACGCTCTATTACTGCGCGCGCTCCGCCGACGAAGCGGCTTTCCTTGCCGAGCTCCGCGCCCGGCACGGTGAACGGCTGCTCACCCATTTCGACGGCGGCGATCCCGCCCGCGCGCTCGATGTGAAGACGCTGCTCGGTACCCGGCTGCCCGGCATGCATGTCTATGTCTGCGGCCCGCTCGGCCTCATCCGCGCGACCGTCACCGCCGCATCCGACTGGCCGAAGGGCACCGTGCATTACGAGCTGTTCAAGGGCAGTGCCGCCGATCTCGCCCCCGTCAACACCAACCAGCCGTTCGACGTCGTACTGAAGAAAGCCGGCAAGACCTTCACGGTCCCCGCCGACAAGAGCATTCTCGAAGTGCTCAAGGCGGAAGGCTTCAAGGTCAAGACGCTATGTCAGGCCGGCCGCTGCGGCACCTGCCGCGTCGGCTATGTGTCGGGCAAGGTCGATCATCGCGACGACATTCTCGACGACGACGAAAGACAAGAGTTTCTGCAAGTCTGCGTCTCGCGCGCCATGCCGGGCGAGACATTGGTGCTCGATTTATAAGGTCATCGATCTGTAGGTTTCACTTCCGAAAGGCTCCGCCATGAACATACAAGTCAAGCCCGGCGCCACGTCGCCGCACGTGAAGACGCAGTCATTGATTTGCGGCACGCTGGTCACCACCGATCTCAAGCGTGCCCGGCGCATGTACGAGGAGGTGCTCGACATGGAATGTGTCGAGCCGTCGAAAGGTCTCATGCTTGTGCGCGAGAAGGGACACCGTGCGGGGGAAGGCAAGCACGGCCAACCCTATTGGGTCCTTGAAGTGCGCGAGACCGCCGAAATCGCCGTGCCGCAGGAAATGCTGAACCATTGGGGCTTCGAAGCGCCGAGCCAGGCTGCCGTGGACGAAGCTTTCGCCAAAGTCTCCGCGAACAAGGCGGAATACGGCATCACGCGCGTGCAAAAGCCGTTCTTCCGCAACGGCTCCTACGCGATCTACATGACCGACAAGGATTCCAACTGGTGGGAGGTCGAGTATCGCACGCCCGACCTGATCTACACCGCGCTGCGCGAAAAGGGCGACCAATTCGCATGACTAATTGCCATCCGGAGACCGATTTAGGGAGATGACAATGGCGGAACCTCTCGTCCAAAACGAGTTTTTCTCGCACGGCACCTATGAGTGCAACAACATGCCCGCCACGCGGCGGTTTCTCGTCGATTTCCTCGGCCTCGACATCGTCCGGCCGCTCAAGGAAGCGCAATATATGTGGAAGGGTGGCCCGTGGTCCGTCGTCTGCGTTTGCGTGCAGGACGGCGACGCCAAGGAACAAGGCCCGCAGAACCACTTCAAGCTCTCGGTCGCATCGAAGGCCGACGTCGATGCCGCGCATGCAGCAGCGCTGAAGCACAAGGATGATTACGGCATCAAGCGCGTGCTCGACGTCGAGGAGAAAGGCGGCCATCGCGCCTTCAAGCTGCTCGACCTCAACAATACCTGGTGGGAGATCAGCACCGTCTCGCAGGTCCATTTCGACGAGGTCTTCGCGAAAGGCGATGCGCGGCACTGATGCGCAGGCGCCGCGTTTCGCCTCCGGTTGCTTCATGACGTTGCGCGTGTAAAGTCCGGCCGCCCGAATAGGGGCTAGTCCGAAAATGGGCGAGGCCGGTCAATGATCTTTTGCCGTTTCCGAAAATCCAATCGTGTGTCTTACGGCCTGGTCGAGGGCGATATTGTCCGCGCCATCGAGGGCGATCCGTTCGCCGGATATAAGCTCGCCGCCGAACGCTTTGCGCTGCACGACGTCGAGCTTTTGGTGCCGGTGATGCCGGGCACGTTTTATGCGATCGGCTCGAATTACCACAACCACGTCGTCGGCCGCGCCAAAGTGAAAGGCCGCGAACCGATCTTCTACAAGACGCCGCGGGTCGGCTACCGGGCGAACAGCGCGCTGCTCGCGCACGAAGCCGATATCGTCAAACCGGCCGATGCCGGTGAGCGCTTCGAATATGAGGCCGAGCTCGTCGCCGTGATCGGCAAATCGGCGAAGAATGTCAGCCCAAGCGAGGCGGCGGAGTGCATTTTCGGCTGGACCATCGGCAACGATCTGACCGAGCGCGACTGGCAGGCCAAGGACCCGACCAATCTGCGCGGCAAGAATGCCGACACGTTCAAGCCGATGGGGCCGTGGATCGTGACCGGCATCGACATTCGCGACATGACGACGAATGTGCGAGATCAACGGCCGGCTCGCGCACTCGTTTCCGACCGCCAATATGCTGTTTAGCCCGGGCGAAGTCATCAGCGACGTGTCGCGCTACAACACGCTGTCGCCCGGCGACGTGGTGCTGGCTCGGCACCGATGAAGTGCCCGAAGCGGTCAAGCCCGGCGACCTGATCGAAATCGAGATCACCGGAATTGGCGCGCTGCGCAACCGCGTCGTGGCGGAAGCCTGAGCCGCCATGAGGATTTTCGCTTCATTCAAGGCAATCTTGACGACGCTGGCCGTGGTCACGGCGATCACGCTCGGATTTGCCGCCGCTCCGGCGCAGGCGCAATCGGCGTTTCCGAGCCGGCCGATCCGCATCCTCACGCAATTCCCGGCGGGGGCGGTGTCCGACATCTCGCTGCGCATCCTCGCCGATCGCGCCGGCGCCCGGCTCGGCACGCAGATCATCGTGCAGAACCAGCCGAGCGCGGCGGGCGTCACCGCCGCGCGCGAAGCGCTATCGGCGGCGGCCGACGGTTACACGCTCGTCGATGCTCTCGAACGCGACCGCGGTGAGCGCTGCGACCTACAAACAGATGCCGTTCGATCCGCTGACGGATTTTGCGCCGATCTCCGGGATGAGCGACTTCGCCTATCTCTTTCTGACCAATTACGACTTCGAACCTGCACACGCTGCAGGATTTTCTCACCGCGGCGAAAGAAGAGCCCGGAAAGCTGAATGTCGGCACGTCGGCCGCCGGCACGACGCCCTATTTGACGGCACTGCTGTTCAAGAAGGCTGCCGGTATCGACTTCGCTATCGTGCCCTATAAGGGCGCGCCCGATCTCACCGTGGCGCTTCTGCGCAGCGACGTTGACGTCGCCATCAACGCCTATGGCGGCTATCGCGAAGCCTCTGGTCGATAAGAAGCTCCGCGCGCTGGCGGCGACCACCGCAAACCGCACCGTCTTCCTGCCGGACGTGCCGACGACCGAAGGAAGCCGGCGTCCCGAATTTCGAAGTCTCGTCGTGGAACGGCATTTTTGCGCCGGCGGCAGACGCCAGCAGCCGTCGTCGATCGCCTGGCGCAGGAATTCCGCGCGGCGCTGGCGGAGCCGGACCTCGTGAAAAAATTCCTCGACCTCGGCGTCGAAACCTGGCCGGGCACCGCCGCCGAATTGTCGGCGCGCATGAAGTCCGAGATCGCGCGCTGGAACAAAGTCGTCGACGACAACGCGATCGAGCGGCAGTGAGACTGCTCGTCTTTAGGCTGGCAAGTCGTAGGCCCGATTTGCTTACGCCGATTTGCGCTTGTCGATCGCGTCGGCGATCGCCACCGTCTGCTTCGCCATCTCGGCGTGCAGGCGCTCGACCATCTTGCCGTCGATCTGCACGACGCCCTTGTTGGCGTTCTCCGGCAATTCGAAGGCGGCGATCATCTTGCGCGCCAGTGGCAACTTCGTCCGGCGCCGGCGAGAATGCCTCGTTGCACGGCTCGATCTGGCGCGGATGGATCAGCGTCTTGCCGTCGAAGCCGAGATCGCGCGCCTGCCTGCACTCCTCGACGAAGCCCTCGGCATTGCCGAGATCGTTGTAGACGCCGTCGAGAATGCTCAAGCCGAAGGCGCGCGCGGCGGCGACGCAGGTCATCAGCCACGGCAGCATCGGCGCGCGGCCGGGCACGAGCCGCGCGCGCGTGTCCTTGGCGAGATCGTTGGTGCCCATGACGAAGCCGGCGAGCCGCGTCTCGGAATCGAGCGCCGCGCCGGCGATCTCGCTCGGCGTTGAGCATCGCCAGCGGCGTCTCCATCATCGCCCAGACTCGCACATGCGGATCGGTGTGCAGATCGACGAAGCGCGCCGCGAGATCCTGCAACTGATTGGGATCGGATATTTTCGGCACCAGGATCGCATCGGGCTTGGCGCTTGCCACCGAGCACGGTGTTGAGATCCTCGACCCACCAGCGGGTGTCGAGCCCGTTGATCCGCACCATGACCTCGCGGTCGCCGAAGCCGCTCTCCAGCGCCTTGACGATGGCGCCGCGCGCCGCGGCCTTGGCCTCCGGCGCCACGGCATCTTCGAGATCGAGGATCAGGCCATCGGCCGGCAATTCGCGCGCCTTTTCCAGCGCCCGCGCGTTGGATCCGGGCATGTACAAGACGCTGCGGCGCGGACGGACGGTCATCGGCATAATCCCCCATGACTCGGCGGCTTCAGGCTAACGGCCTTGCAGGCCGCGTGCCAAGCGCGCCATCGCGAGCGCGAGCGAAGCAATCCAGCCGCAACGCGGCTGGATTGCTCGTCGCTTCGCTCCTCGCAATGACGGAACTAGCGGTTACGCCGCCTTCTGCTTGGCGGTGATCAGCTTGCGGTTGATCAGGCATTCGGCGATCTGGATGGCGTTGAGCGCCGCGCCTTTGCGCAGATTGTCGGACACGACCCACATCGACAGGCCGTTCTCGACGGTCGCGTCCTCGCGGATGCGGCTGATATAGGTCGCGTCCTCGCCGGCCGCCTCGTAGGGCGTCACATAGCCGCCCGGCTCGTGCGAATCGATCACCAGGCAGCCCGGCGCACCGCGCAGAATGTCGCGCGCCTCGTCGGGCGTGATCGGCTCCTCGAACTCGATATTGACGGCTTCGGAATGGCTGATGAAGACCGGCACCCGCACGCAGGTCGCGGTGAGCTTGATCTTGGGATCGAGAATCTTCTTGGTCTCGACCACCATCTTCCACTCTTCGCGGGTGTAGCCGTCCTCCATGAAAGTGTCGATCTGCGGAATGATATTGAAGGCGATGCGCTTGGGAAACTTCTTGGCCTCGATCTCGTCGATCTGAAACACCGCCTTGGTCTGCGAGAACAATTCGTCCATCGCCTCCTTGCCGGCGCCGGACACCGATTGATAGGTGGCGACCACGACGCGCTTGATCTTGGCCTTGTCGTGCAGCGGCTTGAGCGCGACGACGAGTTGCGCCGTCGAGCAATTCGGATTGGCGATGATGCCGCGCTTGCGGAAGCCCGAAAGCGCGTCGGCATTGACCTCCGGCACGATCAGCGGAACGTCGCATGTCGTAGCGCCAGGCCGACGAGTTATCGATCACCACCGCGCCTTGGGCGGCGATTTTCGGCGAATATTCCTTGGACACTGCCGAGCCCGCCGACATCAGGCAGATGTCGACGTTCGAGAAATCGTAATGCTCGAGCGCTTTGACCTTCAGCGTGCGGTCGCCATAGGAGACTTCGACGCCCATGCTGCGGCGCGAGGCGAGCGCGACCACTTCGTCGGCCGGGAACGACCGCTCGGCCAGAATGTTGAGCATTTCGCGCCCGACATTGCCGGTCGCACCGACGACGGCGACGTTGTAACCCATCGTTAACTCTCCATCGAAAATTCGCGGCCCCTCCCAGCCCCGGGGAACCGAAGCGGAAGCGCTTCTAGGCGAGAACCGACCCGAACACAACGTTGATCAGAACGCTGTTGCCACGCTCTGGGGGAGCCGTGCGGCCAGTCCCGTATTCCGTGCCGGACGACATTCGCGCCACCATCGTGCGCATCCTCGCCTATATGGGCGGGCTCGGCGCTCCTTGCCATCCTGGCGGCGAGCTTTTTCCGCACCGAGGCGGTTGTCGCGGCCGTGGAATCCGCCGCCGCGGCCGGAATGGGTCAATATCGACCGCCCGCATCCGGCCTTCGAGCTGCAGATGCCCGAATGGGCCTCGACCAACGTCGGACTACTCCATCCTGCGCCGTGCCCGCCGACGGCGGCCGCAAGGACGTGCTGACTTGGGCGACCCGGCCGCCAGCGGGCCCTATGTGACGGTCGAGATCTACCGGCCCGGGCATCGCCGGCGAGCGCTTCATCGACGCCCAAAGCGAGATCGCGGCGCGCATCGTCGCCTTCACCGTCACCGACGACGTCAAAGCCGCAGGCAAGCTCGACAGCAAATTCGGCACCGTGCCGCTGGTCGATTTCGCCATTTCGTCGCCATGGCCGACGAACGACCACGGCGGCGATCACGCCACGCCGCGGCGCTGTCTCGGCTTCGCCCGGCCGTTTGACACGCCCGTCATGCAAATCGCCGGCTGGTATTGCAGCCCCGGCGAGGAAGTGGTCGACCGCGACGGCGCTGTCTGCGCGCTCGACCGGCTGACCATGCTCTCCGCCGGCGGCGATCCCGCCTCGCCGCGCTGTTCGCCCACGCCGAGGTCAAGCGCACATTCTGCGGCCAGCGCAGCCCGATCCTGGCGGCGACGCCGGAACACGGCTTCGCCCGCGCCGCCAGCCGCGCGACATGAAATCCAGCGCCGTGAAGCTGCGCGGCCGCCTGTCGATGCGCTAGCGCGACTATGCGCCAGCTATTTCGGGCCTTTGACCGCCGTCAGATAGGCGACGATGTCCGGCACGTCCTTGTCGTCTGACCGGCGCCTTATAGACATTGCGCATCTTGGCGACCTCGGCTTCCCAAAACGCCTTCGGCATCGCCGGCTGGGTCAAGATCATGCCCGGCGGAGTGGCAGGAGAAGCAGTTGCTCCGCAACGCGTCGAGCCCGGGACCGTCGGGCAAACCGCGATCACCGTCCGGCAGCTCGACGTCGACCGATTTAAGCGTGAGCGCTCTTCGCCGCGGCGCCACGGCAGGCCGACGCGACGCCAGCGGCGAGCAGCAGCGAAAAGATTTTGCCGCGGAGATTTTGCTGTTCATGTCGGCCTCCCTCACGCCACCGAGACTTGACGGTTGATTCGATCACGTTGCGCATGAAGCCGGACGGATTCCAGTTCGGCTGCCGCGGCTGCGCCTCGCCGCTTGCTGTTGGTGCAGCGGACCATCAGCGTCGCGTCGCCCTTCGCGGCCGGCGTGAACGTCGTGTGCCATTGCCGGAAGCTGTACTTGCCTTCGTCCTTGCCGAGTTGCGCCGCGCTTCCAGGTCTTGCCGCCGTCGGCGGAGAAATCCACGCGCTTGACGCCGGTATCGCCGCCGAACGCGATGCCGCGGACCTCGACGGCGGCGCCCGCCTTCACCGTCGCGCCCGCCTTGATGTTGGTGATGAAGGAGCGCGGATCGAGCGTTGATCGGCACCATCGGCACATTGGCCTGCCCCGGCTTCATGTCGGCGTGCGGCGTATCCGGGATCGTGTAAGCCGTCTTCATCCAGAAATTGGTGTCAGGACTGTCCAGCACCTCGATGTCGTTGAGCATCTTGATCCAATAGGTCGCGAACCAGCCCGGCACGACGAGGCGCAGCGGAAAGCCGTTGAGCAGCGGCAATTGCTCGCCGTTCATCGCATAAGCGAGCATCACCTCGCCGTCGCGGGCGTGATCGACGGACAGCGACTTTATGAAGTCCGGTCCATCCGGCACGACCGGCTCATCCATGCCGTTGAAGCGCACCTGCACGGCGCCGGACTTCACGCCGGCGCGGTCGAGCACGTCCTTGAGGCGCACGCCGGTCCAGCGCGCATTGCCCATGGCGCCGTTGCGCCCATTCGCCGCCGGCGACGCGCGGCTGAAACAAGCCGCGCGAATTGCCGGAGCATTGGTTCACGGCCGCATATTCGATCTGCGGCAGCGCCATGATTTCCTTCAAGCTCAGCGACAGCGGCCGATCTGACGCTGCCGTGGACATTCAGACGGAATTCATCGACGTCGACGCTTGTCGGGATCACCGACCAGTGCCAGCGCACATAAGAACTGGTCGTTCGGCGTGAACACGCCTTTGTCGAAAACCTCGAACGGCGTCTCCAGCATCGGCGCGCGCGTGCGCTGAAGGATCATCGCGCCTTTTTGCGGAAAGGCCGTGGTGATGTCGCGCTCGTCCGGGACCGCCCGGCAGCGGCAGATTCGACGATGGATTCTGCAGCGCCAGGTTGGCGACCCGGCAAGATTAGCGGCAAGTCCGGCAACGGCGCCGTGGTGAAGCAGACGACGCCGGTCAGCGGTCGCGAATGGGTCCTCATGGGACCTCCTCCCGTATCGGCACGCCTGCCGATTTTGGCGCACGGTGGGCACGCCGGTCGTCACCGATCGCCATCAACCGCATTGGTTTGGGAATTAATTTAAGCCTGCGCGATCGAGAGAAAAGCATGTTATGTGAAACTCATGACGGGAGAATATTGTTCTGCGGCCGCAGCATAGGGAACCTGCAACCGACGGCGACTGTTGCCGAAAGCGCTGCTATTGCGGCCTGCCAAAGCAGGCTACATTGCCGACCGAAGGAGAGCGACGCCTTTATGCGTCAGTTTGCAGTCGTTACTGCCGCCTTCCTGGCCGTCGCTGTCGGCTCCCGCTCGCAGCCCCGGCCACCGCCGCCACCGAAGAAGCACTACCAGCCGATCGTCGCCCGCTCCGCCGCGGCACCATGATCCAGCCGACCACGACCATCCTCCCCGACGGCCAGGGCCGACGATCCGGTTCTCGTCATTCCGCGGCGCTCCTATCTGGATACGGGCACCGAAGTCTCGGTGGGCGACCGCAGCTTCAACGACTACGTCTTGCCGCCCGGCGGCGATCCCGGCCACAGAACTGGTTCTTCGGACCTGACGTCCAGGGCCGCGGCTCTTATCCGCTGCCCGGCCGTTCGATGGCATCAATTCGAATTCGCCGTTCTGATCGGCGTTGCCCTGACATTGTCTCGATCGTGATGATCGTATTGATCGCCGCGCGGCGGGCCGCATCTGGCGTTGCGCAAGCCATAGTCGGCGTTACGACAGCTTCTCCATTTCGCCGACCACCGCCTCGCCCATTTCCGAGGTGCTGACGATCTTCGCCCCGTCGGACTTGATATCGGCGGTGCGCAGGCCCTTGGCCAAGCGTCGCGGCGATCGCTGCGTCAAGCAGATCCGCCTCTTTGCCCATGTTGAACGAATAACGCAGCGCCATGCCGAACGACGCCAGCATGGCGATCGGGTTGGCCATGCCTTTGCCGGCGATGTCCGGCGCCGAGCCGTGCACCGGCTCGTACATCGCCTTGCGCCGCTTGGTCTTGGCATCGACCTCGCCGAGCGAGGCCGACGGCAGCATGCCGAGCGAGCCGGTGAGCATCGCCGCGATATCGGACAGCATGTCGCCGAACAGATTATCGGTGACGATGACGTCGAACTGTTTCGGCCAGCGCACCAGCTGCATGCCGCCGGAATCCGCCAGCATGTGCTCGAGCTCGACGTCCTTGTATTCGCGCTTGTGCACCTCATCGACCACCTCGTGCCACAGCACGCCGGTCTTCATCACATTGCGCTTTTCCATCGAGGTGACTTTGTTGCGCCGCTGGCGCGCCAGTTCGAAGCCGACGCGGGCGATGCGCTCGATCTCATAGGTGTCGTAGACCTGGGTATCGACGGCGCGCTTCTGGCCGTTGCCGAGATCGGTGATGGTTTTCGGCTCGCCGAAATAGACGCCGCCGGTGAGTTCGCGCAGGATGATGATGTCGAGCCCCTCGACCGCCTCGCGCTTGAGGCTCGAAGAGTCGGCGAGCGCCGGATAGACGATCGCCGGGCGGATATTGGCGAACAGCGCCGAGGTCCTTGCGCAGGCGGAGCAGCCCCGCTTCCGGCCGCGCCTCATAGGGCACCGTGTCCCATTTCGGCCCGCCGACCGCGCCGAAGATCACGGCATCGGCGGCATGGGCCTTTGCCATGGTCTCGTCGGTGATCGAGACCTTGTGCGCGTCATAAGCGGCGCCGCCGACAAGTCCCTCCTCGATTTGGAAATCGGCGATGCCCTTCTTGGCATAGAAGCCGAGAAGCCGTTTCACCTCGGCCATGACTTCGGGGCCGATGCCGTCGCCGGCGAGAAGCAGGAGCTTGTAGGTGGGCATGACTGACGCCTCGTGAAAATGAGGCGACGAGTGCTAAAGGGCCGGCGTCTGCTTGGCAAGCCGGGCTTGGACGGCAAATCCGTATGGCCGGGCTTTAGGAGCCGCTGAACCAGTTATAGCCCTGGTTCTCCCAGTAACCGCCGGCGTCGTTGTTCTGCACCCACATGGCAGTGACGTATTTCGGATTCTTAAAGCCAAGCTTGGTCGGGATGCGGATCTTGATCGGGAAGCCGTAGGCGGTCGGCAAGGTCTTGTGGTCGAATTTCAGCGTCAATTGCGTTTGCGGATGCAGCGCGGTCGGCATGTCGATGGTGGTCGAATAGCCTTCGGCGCACTGGAACCAGACATATTTGGCCGTGGTGTCGGCGCCGATCATCTTGAGAAAGTCGGACAGTTTGACGCCCTGCCAGGAGCCGATGGCGCTCCAGCCTTCGACGCAGATATGGCGGGTGATCTGCGAGACTTCCGGCAGTTGATTGAGCTCGGGCAGCGTCCACGATTTCTTGTTGTCGACGAGCCCGCCGATCTCGAGCTTGTAGGTATCGCCGTCGACGTCCGGCGCTTCGTCAACGCTGTAATAGGCGTTGAACGGAAACGGCCGCGTGATCGCGCTTTCCGGATATTCCGGCGCCAGCGTCGTCTCCGAGAACAGCAAAGCCTGAACGCGGTCGTTGAAACGCGACATGACGCGCAACGCGTTCTCCGAGGTCGGGCCGTCGATGATGTCGCAGCCGGTCAGCATCGACAGCGCGCCGAGCGACACGGCGCCGCGCAGGAACAGGCGGCGCGACGATTGCGGCAAGAGTTTTGCTGCGTCCTTGATCAGGAGCTTTTGGTCGACGCCGGTTGTTGGCTTTTTCGAGCGGGCCATCGGTTTGTTTCCTTCAACGCCCAATGATCATCGCGCGCAGGCTCTTCGGCACCAAGAGCGCGAGCGCGATATGGACCGTCAGGAACGCCACGATCGAGGACATGGCGAAGAAATGCACGTAACGCGCGGTGTCGTAACCGCCGAAGAACGCGGTGAGATATTTCAACTGCACCGGCTTCCAGATCGAAACGCCGGACAGCACGATGACGATACCGGCCAAGATCACGCCGAGATAGAGCAGCCGCTGCACCGCGTTGTAGACCGTCAGATCGTCATGCGAGAGCTTGCCGCGCAATGCGGCGAGAAACGTCGTTCACCACATCGCGCAAGCGGATCGGCAACAGCTTGCGGCGGAAGCGGCCGGTGATAATGCCGAGCGTGACATAGACGGTGCCGTTGATGACCAAGAGCCACATGGCGGCGAAATGCCACAACAGCGCGCCGGCGAGCCATTCACCGAGCGCGAATTGGCTCGGGAAGTAAATGAAACGGAACAGCGGCGAGGCGTCGTAGATCTGCCAGCCCGAGCCGACCATCATGAAAATCGCCAGCGCATTGATCCAATGGGTGATGCGCACCCAGCGCGGATGAATGAGCGGTTCCGCGGCGCGGCCGGTGGTGACGGGTAAATTGCTGGTGGCTTCGAGGGTCATGATGCGTTCGTTGATCTGGGCGGAGCTCTAGCAAAACACCCAAGCACTTACGTTTCACATTCCTGTCAGCAAACCCTCTCCCCGTTAACGGGGAGAGGGCTCTTAGGCGCGATTTGCCGCATTTAGTTCGGCAACAGCACCGTATCGACGACATGGATAACACCATTCGACTGCAGAACGTCCGCAATCGTGACATCGGCGACGTCGCCCTTGGCGTCGGTGACGGTGAGCTTGCCGGGGCCGGCTTGTTTCACGATCAGGTCTTCGCCGGCGACGGTTTTAAGATGCGCCTCGCCCTCGCCGTCCTTGACGGCCTTCATCAGGCTGACCGCGGTCATGCGGCCGGGCACGACGTGATAGGTCAGCACCTTGACGAGCGTCGCCTTGTTTTCCGGCTTGAGCAGGGTGTCGACGGTGCCGGCCGGCAATTTGGCGAATGCGGCATTGGTCGGCGCGAACACGGTGAACGGACCGGCGCCTTCGAGCGTGTCGACGAGGCCCGCGGCCTTCACCGCGGCGACCAGCGTGGTGTGATCCTTGGAATTTACCGCGTTCTGGACGATGTTTTTCGACGGATACATCGGCGCGCCGCCGACGGTGACGGTCTTTTCCGACATCTGTGCCAGAACGGGTGCCGGCGCCACGGCCGCGGCAAAGGCGAAGATCGCCGCGCTGGCAAAGAGAGCGAAACGCTTGGACATGACAGTCTCCAATTGGGTTGGGGTTGCGGCGGGGGAAGCCGCCGGCGACACGAGGTGGCTCGCGTCGTCGGATGGAGATACGGAGGCTGTTGCGCGGAGTTTCAGACCCGCTGTCACGGATGCGTGAACGCGCCGCTTTCCCGCCCGCCAATGCTGGGGTATGAAGCGCGGCCGCATGCCGGGGTCCGTATTTGAGGGTTGATGAGCTATGTCGAAGAACAGTCCCGGCAATTTCTTTGAAGATTTCCGCATCGGCGAAGTGATCCGGCACGCGACGCCGCGCACCGTGACCGTCGGCGATGTCGCGCTCTATACCGGCCTGTTCGGCGCGCGCTTTGCGGTGCAGTCCTCGGACGCATTCGCCAAGGCCATCGGCTATCCGCGCTCGCCGGTCGACGATCTCCTCGTCTTCCACATTATCTTTGGTAAGACCGTACCGGACGTCTCCCTCAATGCGGTCGCCAATCTCGGCTATGCCGGCTGCTATTTCCGCACCCCGGTCTATCCCGGCGATACGCTCTCCGCGCAGTCCGAAGTGATCGGGCTGAAGGAAAATTCAAGCCGCAAGACCGGCATCGTTTACGTGCGCACCACCGGCTACAACCAGGATCAGAAGCCGGTCATCGAATATGTGCGCTGGGTGATGGTGAACAAGCGCGACGAGGCAGCGCCCGCGCCCGGCGATCACGTGCCGCGGCTGCCGACCGTGCTCGACCCGAAAGTTCTGGGCGAAGCCTGCCCGCCGATCGATGTCGTCGATTATGATCTGGCGCTCGCCGGCAGCAGCGCCAAATACGGCGACTATGCCGTCGGCGAGAAGATCGATCACGTCGCCGGCTACACCGTCGAAGAAGCCGAGCACATGATCGCGACGCGGCTCTATCAGAACACGGCGCGCATCCATTTCAACCAATATATCGAAGGCAAAGGCCGCTTCGGCCGGCGGCTGATCTATGGCGGCCACGTCATTTCGCTGGCGCGCGCGATCTCGTTCAACGGGCTCGCCAATGCCTTCCACGTCGCCGCCATCAATGGCGGACGGCACGTTGCGCCGCTGTTTGCCGGCGGCACGATCTTCGCCTGGTCGGAAGTTTTGGCGAAATCCGAACTGCCCGGCCGCACCGATGTCGGCGCGCTGCGGCTACGCACCATCGCGACGCGCGACCGGCCGTGCAACGATTTCCCGGCCAAGACTGGCGACGAATACGATCCCGCCGTGCTGCTCGATTTGGATTACTGGGTGCTGATGCCGCGCTAGCATGCGATGAAGCGCGTCGGATAAGAACAGAAATCAATTCCGCCGCTTGGAGGAAATGGCCTACAGGGATGCGGCCTGCGAGCTGCACGAAGAGCACGCTGAAGATCTTCGGATATGATCCGAGGCGACCGCGCGCCTGATCGGAGCCTTGCGTGAAGCCCGTTCCGTTCGATTACATCCGGCCAAGCTCCGTCGATGAGACTTGCGTGTTGCTGGCGCAAGACGGCGACGCGCGCGTCATTGCCGGCGGGCAATCGCTGGTGCCGATGCTGGCGATGCGGCTCGCTCGCCCGACTCGGCTGATCGACATCCTCCGCCTGCCGGAATTGTCGGGCATTCGCGACGAGCGGCGACGCCATCGTCATCGGCGCCACCACGCGGCAGGCCGCGGCGGAGCGCGATCCGCTGATCGCAACCAAACTGCCGCTTCTCGCCAAAGTGTTTCCCTGGGTCGGGCATCCGGCGACGCGGCGGCGCGGCACTATCGGCGGCTCGATCGCGCATGCCGATCCGGCGGCGGAAATCCCGCTGGTGGCGCTCACGCTCGGCGCCGAAATCGTGGTGCGCGATGGGCGCGGCGAAACTACGATCAAGGCCGGCGACTTTTTCCTCGGCCCGATGGTCACCGCCATTCCGCAAGGCGCTCTCCTCACCGCAATCCGCTTTCCGGTCTGGCCGCAGCAACGCGTCGGCACGGGCTTTCATGAGGTGAATGCACGGCACAGCGATTTCGCTTTTGTCTGCGCTACCGCACAGGTCGCGCTCGACGACGCTGGCCGTTGCACCGCCTGCGCGGTCGGCATCGGCGGCCTCGGCGAATTTCCCGTGCGCCTCGATCATGCGCGCAGAAGCACTGATCGGCACCGATCTCGGCGATGCGGCGATTGCAGACGCCGTCGATGCGGCGATGGACGAACCTCGACATCTGGGGCGACCTGCACGCGTCGGCGGATTATCGCCGCCGCACCGGCGGCGTCTTGGCGCGGCGCGCCTTGAGCGATGCGCGGCAAGCCGCGAACGGCGAGGCGGCAATGAAAGTCGAGCTTTCGATCAACGGCGAGATCCGCAGCGCCGATGTCGAGCCGCGCAAGACCTTGCTCGATTGCCTGCGCGACGATTTCGGGCTGACCGGCTCGCATACCGGCTGCGAGCACGGCGTCTGCGGCGCCTGCACGGTGCTGCTCGACGGCGAGCCGGCGCGCTCGTGTCTGATGTTCGCGGTGCAGGCCGACGGCTACGAGATCACGACCATCGAGGGCATCGCGCCGGCGCCCGGCGAGCTCAGCGTTATCCAGGATGCGTTCTGCGAGATGCACGGCCTGCAATGCGGCTATTGCACGCCCGGCATGGTGCTGACCGCAACCGCGCTGTTGCGCGACAATCCGCAGCCGACGCGCCAAGAGATCGTCGAAGCGATCTCCGGCAACATCTGCCGCTGCACCGGCTACGGCCAGATCGTCGAAGCGATTGCGCTTGCCGCCGAGCGGCTGGCGCTCGCCAATGCGCCGAAAGCGAGCGAACGATGAGCACGGCGCACCGCGCCAATTGCGTTATGTCTCGACCAATCGCCGCGTGCGCGAGGACCGGCGCTTCGTCGCCGGCACGGGCCAATTCGCCGCCGATGTGCGCGCGGCGAACATGCTGCATGTGGCGCTGGTGCCGTCGCCGCATCCCGCCGCGCGCATCGTTGCGATCGACGCCAAGGCCGCGCTTGGCGCTGCCGGGCGTGCATTATGTGCTGACCGGCGAAGAGCTTGCGGCCGCGACCGAGCAACTGATGAACGGCCTCGATACGCCGGAAGTGCGGCGCTATCCGCTCGCGCTCAAGCAGGCGCGCTATGTCGGCGAATGGGTCGCGGCCGTCGTCGCCGAGACGCGCGCGCTCGCCGAGGACGGCGCCGAGCTTGTCGAGGTCAACTACGAGCCGCTGCCGTTCGTGATCGATCCGGAAGCGGCGCTGCGGCCGGACGCGCCGCTCGTGCATCCGCCGCACGGCTCGAATGTGCTGCTCGACCGCACCTTCGTCTGGGGCGAGGTCGAGGCGCGATTTCGCCGAGGCGCCAAAGCACCTGTCGTTCCGCGTCGTCTGGGGCCGCAGCTCGACGGTGCCGATCGAGACCTTCGGCGTTACGGCCGCCTGGGATCCGTGGCGCGAACTGCTCGACGTCTGGGCCTCGATCCAGATGCCGAAATTTGCCGATCAGATCGCGCGCGCGCTGCGGCTGCCCGGCAACGCGGTGCGCGTGCATTACGATATCGATGTCGGCGGCAGCTACGGCGTCAAGCGCGGCATCAAGCACACCATGCTCTGCGCGCTATCTCGCGCGCCGCCTCGGCCGGCCGGTGCGGCTGATCGAGGACCGGCTGGAAAACATGCGCGGCGGCGACGCGCACGGGCCCGACCGGATCTTCGACGTGGCGCTCGCCTTCAACGACGACGGCATCGTCCGCTCGATGAAGATGCGCGCGCTCGACGATGTCGGCGCCTATGCCGGCCGCGCGCCGTTCCAGCTCGGCAAGCCGATCGGCGCCATTGTCGGCCCCTACCGGATTCAAAGCGTCGAATACCGCGCGCAGTCGGTGACCACCAACAAGACGGTGCAGGAAGCGGTGCGCGGCTTCGGCCAGTCGCCGACCAATTTCGCGATCGAGTCCGCGATCGACAAAGTGGCCGGCGCGCTCGGCCTCGACCGCATCGAGCTGCGGCGGCGCAACCTCATCCGCAAGGACGAGTTCCCCTATCTGATCCCGAGCGGCACCCGCTACGACAGCGGCGACTATCACGCCGTGCTCGACAAGGCGCTCGCCACGCGGATTACGCCGCGCTGCAGGCCGAGCGCGACCGGCTGCGCGCAGAGCGGCCTGCTCGCCGGCATCGGCATCGCCGCCTGCCTCGAGCCGAGCGGCGGCAATTCCTCCTTCGAGCCGCTGCTCAATCCGAAGAACACGACCACGCACCTGGATGGAAGCCTGCCGCATCCATGTCGATGTGCTGGGCGACATCGTCACGCACCGTGCAACACGACGTCGTCCGGGCAGGGGCACGAGACGCTGGTCGCGACCGTCATCGGCGAGATCCTGGAGCTCGATCCCGACCGCATCCGCGTGGTGCGGCCGGACTTCGCTCGACAGCATGCCGAGCAACTCCCCGGTCGGCAGCCGCATGGCGATCATGCTCGGCGGCGCGGCTTTCCATGCCGCGCAGAAGCTCAAGCAGAAGCTGATCGCCGATCGCCGCGCATCAATTCGGCGTCAGCCGAAGACGCGGCGGTCTATGCGCATGGCGGCGTGCGCGACGGCCGCGGGCGACCGCAGGCTCGCCTGGCTCGAGCTCGTCAATATCGCGCACCGCAATTGCATCTGCTGCCGCAGGGCTTCGAGCCGGGGCTCGAGACCAATCACGTCTATCAGGTGCCGACCGGCGGCACGCTGCCGACGCCGGACGGCCGCGTGCAGATGTATCCGTGCCATTCGTTCGAATTTCATCTCGTGCTGTTGGCGATCGATCCCGATCTCGGCATGCCGGAAATCAAGCGCTATGTCATCGGCCATGATTGCGGCACCGTGATCAATCCGCACATCGTCAAGGGCATGACGCTCGGCGGCATCGCCCACGGCATCGGCGCCGCTCTGTTCGAGGAGTTCGTCTATGACGACCAGGGCCAGATGGTCACGCAGACCTTCATGGATTATCTGTTGCCGTCGTCGCTCGAAGTGCCCGAGGTCGAGATCGTGCATCACTGCACGCCGTCGCCGTTCACGGTGCTCGGCCAGAAGGGCTCGGGCGAATCCGGCTATCTCGGCGCGCCGGCGGCGATCGCGAGCGCCGTCAACGACGCGCTGGCGCCGCTCGGCATTTCGGTTGCAAAGCTGCCGATCCGCATCTCAGCCCTCGGCGACGCCATCGCCGCGGCGCGGCAAGCCTCGAAACGATAGGAATCAGGCCGGCGCCCGCAAATGCTCGACGAGCTGTCGCGCATAGGCCGGCAACTCGTCGCGTTTGCGCACGCAGATCGTCAGGTCGCGCACCGCCCAGGAATCGGACAGCGCGACGAGCTTGATCGCCATGGTCTTCGACACCCGGCGCGCCGTCGTCTCCGGCACGATGCCGATGCCGACCTTGCATTCGACCAGGCGGCAGATGGCGTCGAAGCTGCGCAATTGCACGCGCAGCCGCAACGGACGGCCGATGCGCACCGCCTTGGCGGCGAGAAAGCGCTGGATGGCGCTGGCGCGGTCGAGCCCGACGAAATCCTGATCGAGCACTTCGTCGAAACCGATCTTGGCGCGCTTCGCAAGCGGATGATCCTGCGCCACCACCAGCACGAAGCGGTCGCGGCGGAACGGATAAGTTTCGAGCCCGCCCGCGTCCACCGTGCCGGCGACAACGCCGAGATCGGCGACGCCCTCGGCGATCAGCCCCACGATCTCGTCGCTCAACCGCTCTTCGAGATCGACGCTGACATGCGGATGCGCGGCGAGGAACGACGACAGCGCCTCCGGCAGAAACTCCGTCAGCGCATTGGTGTTCGACAGCACCCGGATCTGGCCGGCGAGCCCGCCGCTATAGGCGCCGAGGTCTTCATGCAGCCGCTCGGCCTGGCGCAGGATGGTGCGCGCGTGCGCCAACAGCGTGCGGCCGGCTTGCGTCGGCGTCACGCCTTGGCGCCCGCGCGTCAGCAGCGACACACCGAGCGCATCTTCCATGTTGCGGATGCGCGTCGAGGCTGCGGCGAGCGCCAGATGCGCGCGCTCGGCGCCATGCGTGATGCTGCCTGCCTCGACGACGTGGCGAAACAGGCTGAGATCGGCGAGATCGAATTGCATGGGAATGACCCTGCCTTCGTATTTGGCGAAGTCAGGCTTCCAATATCGCCCATTGTGCTGGACTATTTCAACACTATTCTTCGTGAACGGCGAAATTACAGCCTGCGGGCGCGTCTCGGCATTTGTACGGTGCTGCATTGCGGGACGCCCGCGGATTAGGTAGGAACGGTTCTAAGCTCAGTGCGCCCGCGCTGAAGTGAATTCGGATGATGCCAATGGCTGACTCACGCTCGCTCGAACGTCGGACCCCGGCCGAGCGGCCGCTCTCCCCGCACCTGCAAATCTACAAGATGACGCTGACGATGTTGATGTCGATCGTGCATCGCATCACCGGCTCAGCGCTCTATTTCGGCACGCTGCTGGTCGCCTGGTGGCTGATCGCCGCCGCCAGTCCGACCGGCTATGCGCGTTTCCAATGGTTCGCCAGTTCCTGGATCGGCCGGCTCATCCTGTTCGGCTATACCTGGGCGCTGATCCATCACATGCTGGGCGGCGTGCGCCATCTCATCTGGGATACCGGCCGCGGTTTCGGCCCGAGCGAACGCGAATGGCTCGCGGCGGCCAATCTGATCGGCTCGATCGCGATCACGGTGCTGCTGTGGATCTTCGTCCTGCTGACGATGGGAGTTGGCTGATGAGCGGACCGGCAGATTTTCGCACGCCCAATTTTCGCACGCCTTTAGCTCGCGTTCGCGGCTTTGGCGCCGCCAAATCCGGCACCGCGCATTTTTGGCGCCAGCGGCTCACCGCCGTCGCCAATATCCCGCTGACCATCGCCACTGTGATCATCCTGATCACATTGCTTGGCCGCAATCAGGCCGCAACCGCGCAGATCCTGGGCTCGCCCGCCGTTTCGATCATTTTGCTCTTGTTCATCATCTCGATCGTCACGCACATGAAAATCGGCATGCAGGTGATCATCGAGGACTACGTGCACGACGAATCGTCGAAGCTCACGCTGTTGATGGCCAACACGCTGTTTTGTTGCGCCGTCGGCGCGGTCGCGGTCTACGCGCTCCTCAAATTGTCGTTCGGATTGTAAGCAATGGCTGAAAACGCAAGCAACGGAAGCGCAGCGCCCGGCGTGAACGGCCGCGCCTACCCGATCGAAGACCACGCCTACGATGTCATCGTCATCGGTGCCGGCGGCTCCGGCCTGCGCGCCACCGTCGGCTGCAGCGAAGCCGGCTTGCGCACCGCCTGCATTTCAAAGGTGTTTCCGACCCGCTCGCATACGGTCGCGGCGCAAGGCGGCATCGCGGCGGCGCTGGGCAATATGGGCGAGGACGACTGGCGCTGGCACATGTACGACACCGTGAAGGGGTCGGACTGGCTCGGCGACCAGGACGCCATCGAATATATGTGCCGCAACGCGCCGGAAGCGGTCTACGAGCTCGAACATTGGGGCCTGCCGTTCTCGCGCCGCGAGGACGGCAAGATCTATCAGCGCCCGTTCGGCGGCATGACCACGCATTACGGCAAAGGCACCGCGCAGCGCACCTGCGCCGCCGCCGACCGCACCGGCCATGCCATGCTGCACACGATGTACGGCCAGGCGCTGCGCCACCAGACCGAATTCTTCATCGAATATTTCGCCATCGACCTGATGATGGATGACGACGGCCGCTGCCGCGGCGTCATCGCCATCAATCTCGACGACGGCACGATCCATCGTTTCTCGGCGCAGATGACCATTCTCGCCACCGGCGGCTATGGCCGCGCCTATGCCTCGTGCACCGGCGCGCATACCCAGACCGGCGACGGCAATGCCATGGTGCTGCGCTCAGGCCTGCCGCTCCAAGACATGGAATTCGTGCAATTCCATCCGACCGGCATTTACGGCGCCGGCGTCCTGATCACCGAAGGCGCCCGCGGTGAAGGCGCATATCTCGTGAACGCGGCGGGCGAGCGTTTCATGGAACGCTACGCGCCGTCGGCGAAGGACTTGGCGTCGCGCGATGTCGTCTCGCGCGCCATGACCATCGAAATCCGCGAAGGCCGCGGCGTCGGGCCGAAGAAGGATCACATCTACCTTCACCTCGACCATCTCGACCCGAAGATTCTCGCCGAGCGGCTCCCCGGCATCACCGAATCGGCAAAGATTTTCGCCAGCGTCGATCTCGCGCGCGAGCCGGTGCCGATCGTGCCGACGGTGCATTACAATATGGGCGGCGTCGCCACCAATTATCACGGCGAAGTGCTGATCAAGAAAGACGGCAATCCCGACCACGTCGTGCCCGGCATGATGGCGCTCGGCGAGGCGGCCTGCGTCTCGGTGCACGGCGCCAACCGGCTCGGCTCGAATTCGCTGATCGATCTCGTCGTGTTCGGCCGCGCCGCGGCGAAGCGTTGCGCCGAACTCTTGACGCCGGACGACAAGCAGCCGGAACTGCCGAAGAACTCCGCCGAGATGGCGCTGTCGCGGCTCGACAAATACAGGAACGCCTCGGGCTCGACGCCGACCGCACATATGCGCAGCAAGATGCAGCACGTCATGCAGAGCAATTGCGCGGTGTTCCGCACCGGCGAGGTGCTGGAGGAAGGCTCAAAGCTCATCCACGACGTCTATAACGGCGTCGGCGACGTGCGCGTATCCGACCGCTCGCTGATCTGGAATTCCGACCTGATCGAGACGCTCGAATTCGTCAATCTGATCGAGCAGGCCGTGGTCACCATGGATTCCGCCGTCAACCGCACCGAAAGCCGCGGCGCGCATGCGCGCGAGGATTTCCCCGATCGCGACGACCAGCACTGGATGAAGCACTCGCTGTCCTGGCTCGATCCCGCGTCCGGCAAGGTCACGATCGATTACCGGCCGGTGCACACTTACACGCTGACCAACGACGTCTCCTATATCGAGCCCAAAAAGCGGGTGTATTGAAATGGTCGAATTCACACTACCCAAGAATTCCAAGGTCGGCGAAGGCAAGAGCTGGCCGCATCCGGCGAATGCGAAGACCGAGCGCGAATACCGCATCTATCGCTGGAACCCGGACGACGGGCAGAACCCGCGCGTCGACACCTATTACGTCGACACCGCCGATTGCGGGCCGATGGTGCTCGACGGCCTGATCTGGCTCAAAAACAATGTCGACGCGACGCTGACCTTCCGCCGCTCCTGCCGCGAAGGCATCTGCGGCTCCTGCGCCATGAATGTCGACGGCACCAATACGCTCGCCTGCACCAAGTCGATGAGCGACGTCAAAGGCACGGTGCGCCTCTATCCGCTGCCGCATATGGCGGTGGTGAAGGACCTGGTTCCGGACCTGACCAACTTTTACGCCCAGCACGCCGCCATCGAGCCGTGGCTGAAGACGGTGTCGCCGACACCGCGCACCGAGTGGAAGCAGAGCCACGACGACCGGGCGAAGCTCGACGGGCTCTACGAGTGCATTCTCTGCGCCTGCTGCTCGACCTCGTGCCCGAGCTATTGGTGGAATTCCGAGCGCTATCTGGGACCTGCCGCATTGTTGCAGGCGCGGCGCTGGCTGGTCGATTCGCGCGACGAGGCGACCGGCGAACGGCTCGACAATCTCGAAGACCCGTTCCGCCTCTACCGCTGTCACACCATCATGAATTGCGCCAAGGCGTGCCCCAAACATCTCAATCCGGCGCAGGCCATTGCCGAGATCAAGATGATGCTGGTGGAGCGGCAGGTTTAGCCGTTATTCGCGTGTCAATGCGGGGATAATAAAGTCCCATGCTTGATCACACAGGGATCCCGGTGGCCGATTACGCACGATCCAAGACCTTTTACGAGAAGGCATTGGCGCCGCTGGGTTATGCGCTGGTCATGGAAGTCGCGCAGTCAGAAAACGACAGCCCGGCCGCGGGTTTCGGCGCGGACGGCAAGCCGGATTTCTGGATCGGCGGCGAAGGCGGGCTTAATCGCGCAATCCATGTGGCGTTTGCCGCCAAGGACCGCGCAACAGTTGATGCGTTTTACCGCGCGGCCCTTGCGGCCGGCGGCAAGGACAATGGCGGCCCCGGCCTGCGCCCTCACTATCACGTGAATTATTACGGGGCCTTCGTGCTCGATCCTGACGGGCACAATATCGAAGCGGTCTGTCACGCGCCGGCTTGAGCGCGCGCCCCTCGCGTTCCTACAATTTGAGCTTTCTTTTGCGCTGCCCGAGTGTCCGCAGCCGCAGCGCGTTGAGCCGGATGAAGCCTTCGGCATCGCGCTGGTCGTAGGCGACCTTGCCGTCCTCGAAAGTCACGAGATCCTGATCGTACAGCGAATATTTGCTCTCGCGGCCGACCACGCTGGCATGGCCCTTGTAGAGCTTGAGCCGCACGGTCCCCGAGACGAATTCCTGGCTCTTGTCGATCGCCGCTTGGAGCATCTCGCGCTCCGGCGCGAACCAGAAGCCGTTATAGATCAGTTCGGCATATTTCGGCATCAGCTCGTCCTTGAGATGCGCCGCACCGCGGTCGAGCGTGATCGAATTCGATGCCGCGATGCGCGGCGAGAAGAATGGTGCCGCCCGGCGTCTCGTACATGCCGCGCGATTTCATGCCGACAAAACGGTTCTCGACCAGATCGAGCCGGCCGATGCCGTGCTTCCTGCCGAGCGCATTGAGCGCCGTCAGCAAAGCCGCCGGCGTGAGCTTCGTGCCGTCGACCGCAACCGGATCGCCGCGCTCGAATTCCACGGTGATATATTCCGGCGTGTCCGGCGCTTTCGCCGGATCCTCGGTGCGCGAATGGACGTAATCCGGCACTTCGCCGGCCGGATCTTCCAGCACTTTGCCCTCGGACGAGGTGTGCAGCAGATTGGCGTCGGTCGAGAACGGCGCCTCGCCGCGCTTGTCCTTGGCGATCGGGATCTGATTCTGCTCGGCAAAGGCAATGAGCGCCTCGCGCGATTTGAACTCCCATTCGCGCCACGGCGCGATGACTTTCACGTCGGGCTTGAGCGCATAATAAGACAGCTCGAAGCGCACCTGATCGTTGCCCTTGCCGGTCGCGCCATGGGCGACCGCATCGGCGCCGACTTTCTCGGCGATCTCGATCTGCTTCTTGGCAATGAGCGGCCGCGCGATCGAGGTGCCGAGGAGATACTGGCCCTCATAGACCGTGTTGGCGCGGAACATCGGAAACACGTAATCGCGGACGAATTCCTCGCGCAGATCCTCGATGAAAATGTTCTGCGGCTTGATGCCGAGCGTCAGCGCCTTGGCACGGGCCGGCTCGATCTCCTCGCCCTGGCCGAGATCGGCGGTAAAAGTGACGACCTCGCAGCCATAGGTCGTCTGCAGCCATTTGAGAATGATCGAAGTGTCGAGCCCCCCGGAATAGGCCAGCACCACCTTTTTGACGTCGCCTTTTGGCATTGCAACAGACCCTGCTGAAGGCTGAGAAAATCGCCCAAATTCGCGCGGACTATAGGGGCGCGCGGGCCTGACGCAAGCTGGGAGTGAAGCCATGGAAACCGCATGGAAAACCGAGAGAACCTGATTTTCAGGGGCCGGCCGGACGACAACAACGAATGCGATCAATGGACCCTCGAGAGGGATCCCGACGATCATCAGGATTATGTCGCGCAGGAGCACGTCAAGCTTGACGCGGTGCTCTCGGGGAAGCCGTATCTGCGGCTGGTCAGGCGGATGACCGTCGGCGAGTTTTTAAGCACCGATCAGCCGCCGGCGGTGAAGCGAAAATTGCAAGCAATGCTCGACGAAAGAAGGCCCCTCAAATCTTAAGCGGCCTGGGCCGCCTTGAAGTTAACCCAAAAGCGGTCGTCGAGGCCCTTTCCCGCCCGGCAAAACACACTAAGCTATTCCACCGGATCGTCGCGGAGGGCACCCATGCGTTCGACGCTCACCACCATCATCATCATCGGCATGATACTGGGCATCATCGTCGGCTATGCCTGCCACACGCTGTGGCCCGATCCGTCCACCGCCAAGACGATCTCCGACTACATTTCGCTGATGACGGACATCTTCTTGCGCTTGATCAAGATGATCATCGCGCCGCTGGTGTTCTCGACGCTGGTGGTCGGCGTGGCGCATATGGGCGATCCCAAGATCGTCGGGCGCATCGGCGCCAAGGCCATGCTGTGGTTCGTCTCGGCGTCGCTGGTGTCGCTTCTGCTCGGCCTCGTGCTGGTCAACATCCTCCGCCCCGGCGACCATCTCAATCTGCCGCTGCCCGACGCGCAGGCCGCGACCAATCTGAAGGTCGCCTCGCTGTCGATGAAGGATTTCGTCACGCATCTCGTGCCGCGTTCGATCGTCGAAGCGATGGCCAACAACGAAATCCTGCAGATCGTCGTGTTCTCGCTGTTCTTCGGCGTCGCTTGCGCCGCGCTCGGCGAGCGCGCCGCCAAGCTGGTCGAAGGCATCGAGGAGCTGTCGCACGCCATCCTCACCATCACCGGCTATATCATGAAGCTCGCGCCGCTCGCGGTGTTCGCCTCGATGGCCGCCATCATCACCACCCAGGGGCTCGGCATCTTGGTGACCTACGGCAAGTTCGTGCTCGAATTCTATATCGGGCTCGTGCTGCTGTGGGCGCTCCTGGTCGCGGTCGGCTATTTGTTTTTCGGCAGTCACGCGCTGCGCCTGGTTCAGCTGGTGCGCGAGCCTTTCCTGCTCGCCTTCTCGACCGCGTCGAGCGAGGCGGCCTATCCGAAATTGATGGAGCAGCTGGCAAAATTTCCGGTCAGCAAGAAGATCATCAGCTTCGTCCTGCCGATGGGCTATTCGTTCAATCTCGACGGCTCGATGATGTATTGCACCTTCGCGACCATGTTCATCGCGCAGGCCTACAATATCCAACTCGGGCTCGGGCAGCAGATCACCATGCTGCTTCTGCTCATGCTCACCAGCAAAGGCATGGCCGGCGTGCCGCGCGCTTCGCTGGTCGTCATCGCAGCGACCTTGGCGAGCTTCAATCTTCCCGAATCAGGCCTCCTTCTGATCATCGGCATCGACCAGTTCCTCGATATGGGCCGGTCCGCGACCAATGTGATCGGCAACTCGCTCGCGACCGCCGTGGTGGCGAAGTGGGAAGGCGAGAAGCTCCACGACGTGCCGGTCGAGCCGGCGCCGGCGTTCAAAGCGGCGGCCTGAGCGTGTCATGACGCGCGCGGCAAGTGTTCCTTGGCGTCGTCCTGGCTGCGGGCCTCGCGTTGCCGGGCGTTGCGCAAGATGCTTTGGCGCAGGATGCGGCGGTCGGCGCGCTGTCCGGCACGCTGAAGAAAATCAAGGACACCGGCACCATCACGCTCGGCTATCGCGAGAGCTCGCTGCCGTTTTCCTATCTCAATCACCGCCAGCAGCCGATCGGCTATTCGATGGACCTGTGCCGGGAAGTGGTCGAGGAGGCCGCGACCGAGCTCGACGGCATCGACATCAAGATCGCGCTCGCGCCGGTCACCTCCGCCGACCGCTTCGACAAGGTGAAATCGGGCGCCGTCGACCTCGAATGCGGCTCGACCACGAACAATTTGCAGCGCCAGAAGGAGGTGGCATTCTCGCCGGTCTTTTTCGTCGCCGGAACCAAGCTGATGGTGGGGAACGATTTCGCCGTGACATCCTATCGCGATCTTGCCGGCAAGACCGCGGTCGTGACCGCGGGCACCACCAATGAAGGGGCGCTGCGAACGCTGTCCGACAAGCAGAATCTCGGCATCAACATTGTCACGGCACGCGATCACGCCGCGTCCTTCGCCATGCTGGCTGCCGGCAAGGCCAGATGCGTTTGCCACCGACGACGTGCTGCTCTACGGCATCATCGCCACCGAGCCTGCCGCATATGACATGAAGGTCGTCGGCGAATATCTGTCCTACGATCCTTATGGGCTGGTCTATCGCCGCGACGATCCGGGCTTTGCCGCCGTCGTCGAACGGGCCTTCGCCCGCATGGCCGCGGAGCGGCGCCTGGCCGAGCTTTACAACAAGTGGTTCGTGCGTCGTTTGCCGACCGGCGAGACGCTCAATCTGCCGATGAGCCCGCAGCTGCAGCAGATCTTTCAGGTTCTCGGCCAGCCCGAATAAGGTGCGCGTTATGGCACTTTCGACGCGCCGGTGTAGCGCATGAGCTTGGCGAGCGCGTCCCGTATCCCGTCGCTCACCCGCACCAGAAACGCCTCGACCGCGTCCTCGCTCAGCGCCGTCGCGCGCCAGCGGTAGATCAGGCCATAGACCAGCCAGATTTCGAGATAGACCAGCACGCCGGCGAACACGACGTCGCTGAAAAAATGCCCGCCGCCGCCGATGCGGAGAACGCCGACGGCGGTGCCGAAGACGAGCGCCGCGCCGAAGGCCAGCGGCTGCAATTCCAGTGGCGCCAGCGCGGCGGGCGCCAGCGTCCAGAACGCGCCGGACGGCTCGCCGGCGACGAAGGAGCAATTGTTCGGGCATTCGCCGCGCGGATCCCACCACGGCGTGAATTTGTCGGCGCCGCCGAATTGCTGCACGTCGATCGGCCGCGACCGGCCCCAATGATCTTTCAGGATCAGATTGGTGACGATGCCGGGACCGAGCGCCAAGGTCGCGATCAGAAACAGAGCGGCGCGGCCTTCGATCAGCATGCGCCGGTGCGGCCAGACGAGCTTGCCGATGACGGCGAGGAAGGCCGGCAATACCAAGAGCGTGATGATGATGCGCGCCGCGTCGCGGGCGTGTTGCACCCAAAGCTGGCCGTTGATGCCGAACAATTGCCGGCTCGGGTCAAAGCTGAGCCGGGCGAGGTCGAGGTCGAGCTGCGGGTCGACGGTGCAGAAGACGCCAGCCACAACAGCGATGGTGAGCGCGATCGCGAGCTCGGTCCGGTTCATGATCCAGTTCTCGCGCTCACGTCCAGACGCCCGCCCGGCGGCCGGCGAACAGCCAATAGACGAGGCCGCCGGCGATGCCGGCGGCGGCGAACACTTCGCGCTCGTGGCGCATGTCGACACTGGGTGCACTGACGTAACCGCCAAAATCAAGCCCATAGGCTGCCGCGAGCGCGAGCGCCCCGCCGATGACGGCGTAAACAACGATCGAGCGCAGCTTGAAGCCCTCGGTCAGGATGATCGCAAGCAGCGTCGGCAGGAAGCCGACGGCGAAGACAATGGCAGCGCCGATCCCGACCACCGACCACAGCGCAATCGTCGGCACATCCGCCGATTGATTGCCGAGCGATCGGCTGAGCGCATCGAGATCGTTCCAGTCCGGCGCGAGCGTGCCGAGCGTGAGTACGAGCGAAGCCGCGACACAGGCGCAGATATAGCCGACGATCATCATGGTGATGCGGAAAAGGGCGGTCATGAGCCGCTCGCGTCCCGTGCCATCAGTCGGTCATCGCCATGGCGCGCAATGCCAGGCGCTCGCGGGCCGAGAGTTTTTCCGTCGCGCTCTTGAGCTGGCCGCAGGCGGCGAGGATGTCGCGGCCGCGCGGCGTACGCACCGGCGAGGCGTAACCGGCATCAAAGACGATCTCGGAGAATTTTTCGATCTGCTCCCAGTCGGAGCATTCGTATTTGGTCCCGGGCCACGGATTGAACGGGATCAGATTGATTTTCGCCGGAATACCCTTGAGGAGACGCACCAGCGCTTTGGCATCGACCAGCGAATCGTTGATGCCCTTGAGCATCACATATTCGAAGGTGATGCGCCGCGCATTGGAGAGCCCCGGATAATTGCGGCAGGCGCCGAGCAGGTCGCGGATCGGATATTTGCGATTGAGCGGCACCAATTCGTCGCGCAATTCGTCGGTCACCGCATGCAGCGAGATCGCGAGCATAGAGCCGATCTCGGCGCCGGCGCGCGCGATCTCGGGGACGACGCCCGAGGTCGACAGCGTGATGCGGCGCTTGGAAATGCTCAGGCCTTCGCCGTCGGCGACGACGGCCAAGCCGTCGCGCACCGCCTCGAAATTATAGAGCGGCTCGCCCATGCCCATCATCACGATATTCGAGACCAGGCGCTTTCTCTCACCTCCCCCTTGCGGGAGAGATTCGTTGGCGGGGGTCCAATCGTTGAGACGATCGCGCGCCAGCACGACTTGTCCCACAATTTCCGCCGCCGTCAGATTGCGGACCAGCCGCTGCGTGCCGGTGTGGCAGAACGGGCAGTTAAGCGTGCAACCGACCTGGCTCGAAAGGCACAACGTGCCGCGATCGGTCTCCGGAATGTAGACGCATTCGACCTCGTGCGGCGCGCCGCCATGCTCGCCGGGAAGGCGAAGCAGCCACTTGCGCGTACCGTCGACGGAAATCTGCTCGGCGGCGATTTCGGGGCGTTCCACCGTGAAGCGTTGCGCCAACGCCGCGCGCAAATCCTTCGACAAGGTCGTCATCTCGTCGAAGCTTTGCGCGCCGCGAACGTAGAGCCAGTGCCAGATCTGCTGCGCGCGCATGCGGCGCGCCCGCTCCGGCACATCGATCGCGCCGAGCGCCTCCGTCAAGGCGTCGCGCGACAGGCCGACAAGCGACGGGATCGCCGGCGCCGCATAGCGCTCGAGCGGACGTTTCTCGACGAAGAGAGCCGAGTTTTCAGTCTTCGTCGCGGTCAGCGAAACGGTCATCGTCAATCCAAAAGGCGGCGCCACAGCTGACGCCGATCTTGCTGCATAGATGGTGCGCCAATTCCGGTTTCGATAGTTCCGATATCAGCCCGGGACGGAGCCGCCTAGGAGGCCGTTGGCCAGGGCTTATTTGGGCACAGGGTTTATTGGGGCACAGGGTTTATCTGGGCACAGGGTTTATTTGCATTCCTGAGCGACCCGGTCGAGGGCCTGCGACAGGCCCTTGAGATTGAAGCTGTCGCTCGACTGCGTGCCCTTGACGGAAACGCCCTTCACCACGGCGCTTTGGCCACCCCGCATGGCGTCGATCATATGCGCCTCGTCGGCGGCGTTTTTGATCCAGGCGCCGTCCTGCTGGGTGTAGAGCGGGAAGGAGGTCGCGCCGACCGCGGCGGTGGCATCCGCGCTCGGCTTGAACGGATAGCCGATGACGATCGAGATCTCGTTGACGACCTTTTCCGCCGGACGCGTGGAAATGAATATGTAGGCCGGATTACGCGGCCGGCCCGGCGGGACCGTCTCGGAAGCCGCCGGCTTGGCGATGGCGAAGCAGACCTTCTTGCCGCCGGGCGACGCCGTATAGGCGCCCCAGTCGGCATATTGGCCGAGCAATTTCGGCTGCACGCCGCCCATGGTCGGCGGCACTGCAGGCTTCGCCGCCGGTGCCGCGGCTGCGGGCGCAGCGGGCTTGCGGCGGGCTTCGCCGCAGGCTTCGGTTTCGGCTTTGCAGCGGCACCCGGTGCGCTCGCAGCCGGCGCCGGCGTTTGTTGCGCGGAAGCGGGAATAGCGAATAGCGCTGCAAGAAGCAGCGTCAGTGACGTGAGCGGCGAAAGGACAAGCAGCCACCGTCGACGGATGCGCATCGGCCCTCGCGGAAATGTCCCCCGGCGATTGATAGCAAACCTGTCATATTTAATCCAACTCAGTCGAAAAACGCTGCGAGAAGCGGCCAAAGAGCGGCCTTGTGCTGTGCCGATTTGAAGCAGCGCTCGCGTGTCGGGGCCCGGCTGATTCGCGGCATCGCCAAAACTGTGACGGCGGACACAGCCAGATACCGTCGCTCGCCGAATAATGCCGAAACTGAGCGCCGCGCGACTGGGGTGGGCAATTTTCGCGTTCGAACAGGCCCCCCAACGCACGTCATCACTGGGATTACGTGCTTTGAGCCTGACCGAGTGGTTGCATAACGAAGTGCCGTCGCCGCATCGGGCGCCGGCGGCGAGCCAGGCAGCAAGCCCGGCAAGCGATCTCGATGAACTGCTGCTTGCGGTCGCGGCCGATCGTGACGGCGAAGCCTTTACCCTCCTGTTCGATCATTTCGTGCCGCGGCTGCAGGCGCAGATGGTGCGGCTCGGGCTTGCGCCTTTTGCCGCAGCCGACGTCACCCAGGACGTGATGGAAGCGATCTGGCGCAAGGCGCACATGTTCGATCCCGACAAATCCGGCGCGACCACCTGGGTCTTTCACATCGCCCGCAACCGCCGCATCGACGTCAAACGGCGCTGTCGCGAAATCGTCTGCGCCAACGAGGATTTTTTCGATATCCCCGACCCCACCGGCGGCTGCGACGATTGTATCGATTTGAGCCAGCGCGAAACGTGTCTGCGCGCGGCGCTGCGGGTCTTGCCGCGCGAGCAGTTGACGCTGATCAAGCTCGCCTTCTTCGACGAGCTGTCGCATACGGCGATTGCCGAGCGCTTGAACCTGCCGCTCGGCACGGTGAAGTCGCGGCTGCGGCTCGCCTTCTCGCGGCTGCGCCGCGCGCTCCTTGATGCCGGAGTGACGGAAGCCTGATATGACTTCCGCATGAAAGCCGTTCTCTGCCGCCAATTCTGCTCACCCGACGAACTCGAACTCGCCGATATCCCGGAGCCGCAAGCCGGTCCCGGCGAGGCCGTGGTGCGCATCAAAGCTGCCGCGCTCAATTTCTTCGACACGTTGATCATCGCCGGCAAATATCAGCACAAGCCGCCGTTTCCGTTTTCGCCGGCGGCGGAATTCGCCGGCATCGTCGAGCGCGTCGGGCCTGGCGTGACCGAGGTCGCGCCCGGCGACCGGGTGATGGGAAATACCGGCTGGGGCGCGGCGCGCGAGGCGGTCGCGGTGCCGGCGAACCTTCTGGTCAAAGTCCCGGACGGCCTCGATTTCGACCGCGCCGCGGGCCTCACCGTCACCTATGGCACCACGCTCTATGCGCTGCGCGTGCGCGCCGAGCTCAAGCCCGGTGAGACGCTGGTCGTACTCGGCGCCTCCGGCGGCACCGGGCTTGCCACCGTCGAGATCGGCAAAGTGATGGGTGCGCGCGTCATCGCCTGCGCTTCATCGGATGAAAAGCTCGCATTTGCCCGCAACCACGGCGCCACCGAGACGGTGAACTATGCCAGCGAGGATTTGCGCGGCGCCCTCAAGACACTCGGCGGCGAGCACGGCATCGACGTGGTCTACGATCCGGTCGGCGGGCCCTATGCCGAGCCCGCGGTGCGATCCATGGCGTGGAACGGCCGCTATCTGGTCATCGGCTTTGCCGCCGGCGATATCCCGAAGCTGCCACTCAATCTGGTGCTGCTCAAGAACTGCGATATCCGCGGCGTCGCCTGGGGCGCCTGGGTGCGGCGCGAGCCGGACGCGCAGCGCGCCTTGATGAAGGACATCGTGAGCTGGGCGGCGCTTGGCAGGCTCAGCGCGCATGTGCACGCGGTCTATCCGCTGGCGGATATTTCCGCCGCGCTCAAAGCCATCGCCGATCGCAAGGTGATGGGGAAGATCGTGCTGCGGCCTTGAGCCGCGCTAAGCTCTGCGCATCCGCTCCAGCATGAGTTTCGCCGCTTCGCGATGCTCGGGCTTGATGTGCGAAGAAAAAAGCTTCATGGCGCCGGCCAGCACGGCGGCGTCGTCGGCATAGCCGAGCACGGGGATCGAATCCGGGATCAAGTCGTCTGGCACGATGAAATAGACCACCGCGCCGACCAGCGCGAGCTTCACATAGAGCGGCGTGGTGCGGTCGAAGGCGCAATAATGTGCGGTGAGCGCGTCCTCGACGAACGGAATGTTCGCCGCTTCACGCTTGAGCTTGTTCCAGATGCGCCGCCGCAGATCGCCCTCGTCGGCGGCGAAGCGGCGCGTCCGCGCTGCAAAGTCCTTGCCGAAATCCTGCCAAGAAGATTTCGCTCGGAAGACCCTTGCTCGGAAGATCCTTGCTCGGAAGATCCTTGCCAAGAAAAGCCCTGCCAAGAAAACGCTTGCCAAGTGGCGGCTTGCTCGCGAAACCACATAGATCCCTCCGGCCCTCTCCGGCAAAGCGCTGCGGATTCAACCGCGGCGCAGCCCGGTAAATTTGGTCCCGAAAGGCGGCAACCGCAAGGCGACGCTAGCCCGCGAGCTTGTCCCACCGCGGGCGCGTCAGCCCGCAAGCTTGTCCATCGCCTCGGCGAGCTTGATATCGAGCTCGGTCAAACCCCCGGCATCATGCGTCGACAGCGTCACGTCCACGGTCTTGTAGACGTTGAACCATTCCGGATGATGGTCGAGTTTTTCGGCAACCAAAGCTGAGCGCGTCATGAAGCCGAAGGCCTGATTGAAGTCGGCGAAGACGAATTTCTTGGCGATGGCGTCGCGGCCATTGACCTCGCTCCATCCCTTGAGCCGGCCGAGCGCGCTTGTGCGCGCCGCGCCGGAAAGCTTTTGGCTCATGGGCAAACTCCGTCGGTGAAATCTCACAGATGAACCATGCTTACCTACCAAACAGCGGCCTGCGGTGCGAGGTTCCTCGGCAAGACACTCGGAACACTCGGCAGACACTCGGTATGACAGAAGTCACAGCGATCAGGCCGCGGGCCAGCCTATGGGATGGCCCATGGAACGACACACGGAACGGTCCATGGAACGGCCGGTGGGACGGCTTAGGGGTTGGCCTATGGAGGGGTCTCATCGGGACGTGATAGGCTTGCAGCCGCAAAGCGCGGAGGCGGGATTGGCCGGCCAGGGGCCTCGGGACGTCCGCCAAAGTCGGGCCACAAGTTGAACCGAGATTATCGGTTGAACTTGGAAGCGCCGGCACCGCCCGGATTAACCATAGCGTATTGAACCCGGTCCGTAGCGTCGCGACACAGGATGCAGGGTAGCGAAATGGGATTTGGGGTCAGACGCCAGAAGGCGTGTTAGGATTTACGATGCCGCCCGGACTACCGCATCGCCCGCCTTTGGCAATGAGACTTTGGCTGTTTCGGCGCTCCGAGCAATCCGGCGGCAGCGCTTCAGCTTCGCCCAGACGCGGATCGGGTAGGACGATGAGCATCGAATCCCTCGAACATATGGTGCGAAACCGGGTGCGCATGTTCCTGCGGCATACGTGGCTGGTTGCCATTCTCGGCACCATCCTGATCGGCGCCATGATCTGGGCCGGCTTTTATTACGCCAAGGAACGCGACCATTTGCGGGTCGCCGCCTCGCCGCGCGATGCCCGGTTCGTCCAGGTGATTTCCGATCAGATCGCTGCCGAACATCGCGACCTGAATTTGCGGCTTGTTGCGACCGACAGCACGCAAGGCAGCGCGGAGGCGATGAGCAAAGGGCAAGCCGATCTCGCCATCCTGCCGAGCGATCTCGATGACTCGCTTGATTGGCCGGTTGTCGCCATTCTGCGGCAGAACGTGATGGCGCTGATCGTTCCGGCGCCCGGTGCCGCAAGCAAGGCCAAGCCGGAAGAGACCGCCGCCGCCGCAAAACCCGCCAAGAGTGGAAAGAGCAAGAGCGACAAGAAGGCCGTAAAGGGCAAGAAGGCCGCCAAGACGGCAAAGAGCGACGACGATAGCGACACCAGCGACGACAGCGATACATCAAGCGACAGCAAGTTCGGCAAAGTCACCGATCTCACCGGCAAGCGCGTCGGCATTGTCAAAGGCAATGAAGCGACCCGCGGTCTTCTCGAGCTTGTCCTCAGCCATTACGGCGTTCCGCTCGCCAAAGTGACGTTGTCCGAGATCGCGCCGGACGATGTTGCCGCAGCCGTCAAGGGCAATCAGGTCGATGCGCTGTTTGTTGCCGGCTCGGCCACCGGCACTGCCATTTCCACCGTGGTCGCCGCGGCAACGCAGAACGGCGTCGCACCGAACTTCATCGAGATCGATCAGGCCGACGGCATCGCCAAGCGCAATCCCGCTTTCGACTCGGTCGATATCGATGCCGGCACTTTCGGCGGCACGCCGCCGTCGCCGAGCGATAGCCTCAAGAGCTTGAGCTTCGGCGAATATCTGGTGGCGCGCCGATCGGTCAGCTCATCCGTGATCGCGACGCTTGCCAAGACGATCTACACGTCGCGGCAAGCGATCGCGATGGCAATGCCGCGGGAAGCGAAAATCACCGCACCCGCGACCGACAAGGACGCCGACATCGTTACCCATCCGGGGGCGCTCGCCTATTTGACCGACAGCCAGCAATCGTTCTTCGACAAATACGGCGACGACATCTTTTACGGCCTGCTGATCTTCCCGATCTTCGGCTCCGCCATTGCCGGCGTCGCTAGCTATTTGCGCAGCGACACGCGCACGCGCCGGCTGCGGCTGTTGCAGCGGGTGCTCGACATGGTGCGCAAGGCGCATGCGGCGCAAAGCTTGGCCGCCCTCGAAGCGCTTCAGGTCGATGCCGACAATCTCGTGGTCGCCATCATCCATCTGAGCGAGCGCGAAGAATTCGACGAGACGGTGCGCATGTCGTTTGCTTTTGCGCTCGATCAGCTGCGCTTCGCCATGGCCCAGCGGCGGACCCTCATTCTCGACCATGCCGGCGCGGTTGCGGGCGAGGCAGCGCCTGCCATCGCACCAGTGAACGCCTCGGTGAGCACGCCGACCGGGTCGAAGGTCGCTGCGGCTTAAATTCCTGCAGCCGATCCCCGGCCGGGCCGGATGCCGGCGGATGTCCGTGGATGCCGGCCTTGGCGCTATCCTTAACGGCATACGCCACCCCTGCGCCCATCCCCTTGTGCCATTGTGCTCTGCACAAACTTCGATTGCTTCCCGGCCCAAAAGCCCTATATACGGCTCACATTCGCGGGCCCCATCGCGCCCTTGGGGCCCGCCTTTGATTCCCGGATATCAGTTATGAACCTGCGCAATATCGCCATCATTGCCCACGTCGACCATGGCAAAACCACGCTGGTCGACCGCCTGCTGCAGCAATCGGGCTCGTTTCGCGACAATCAGCGCGTCGTCGAGCGCGCGATGGATTCGAACGACCTGGAGCGCGAGCGCGGCATTACCATCCTCGCCAAGGCGACTTCGCTGGTTTGGAAGGACACCCGAATCAACATCGTCGATACCCCCGGCCACGCCGATTTCGGCGGCGAGGTCGAGCGCATCCTCAACATGGTGGACGGCGCGCTGGTGCTGGTCGACGCCGCCGAAGGGCCGCTGCCGCAAACCAAATTCGTGGTCTCCAAGGCCCTGAAAATGGGGATCAAGCCCATCGTCGTCATCAACAAGGTGGACCGTTCCGACGCCCGCGCCACCGAAGTCGCCAATGCGGTGTTCGACCTGTTCGCGGCGCTCGACGCCACCGAAGAGCAGCTCGATTTCCCGATCCTCTACGGTTCCGCCAAGCAAGGCTGGATGGCCGCGTCCGAGGACGGCCCCAAGGACCAGGGCATGGCGCCTTTGTTCGACCTCGTGCTGCGCCACGTCGCGCCGCCGCAGGTCGAAGAGGGCCTGTTCCGCATGCTCGGGACGATCCTCGAATCCAATCCCTATCTCGGCCGCATCGTCACCGGCCGCATCACGTCCGGCTCGGTGAAGCCCAACCAGCCGATCAAAGTCATCGACCGCAATGGCGAATTGATCGAAGAGGGCCGCATCACCAAGGTGCTGGCGTTCCGCGGCTTGGAACGGGCGCCGATCGAGGAAGGCTTCGCCGGCGACATCGTCGCCATTGCCGGCCTGCCGGAAGCCTTCGTCTCGCACACGCTGTGCGCGCCGGAAGTGACCGAGCCGCTGCCGGCGCAGCCGATCGATCCGCCGACGCTGACCATGACGTTCCGCATCAACGATTCGCCGCTGGCCGGCACCGAAGGCGACAAGGTGCAGAGCCGCGTCATTCGCGACCGGCTGCTGCGCGAAGGCGAAGGCAATGTCACGCTGCGGATTTCGGAATCGAACGAGAAGGATTCCATGGAAGTCGCCGGCCGCGGCGAATTGCAGCTCGGCATTCTGATCGAGACCATGCGGCGCGAAGGCTTCGAGCTCGCGGTGTCGCGGCCGAAGGTGCTGTTCCAGCACGGCCCGTCCGGCGATTTGCTCGAACCGATCGAAGAAGTCGTCATCGACGTCGACGAGGAACATTCCGGCGTCGTCGTGCAGAAGATGGCCGAGCGCAAGGGCGAGATGATCGAAATGCGGCCGTCCGGCGGCGGCCGCGTGCGGCTGATCTTCTACGCCCCGACGCGCGGCCTGATCGGCTATCAGGGCGAGCTCCTCACCGACACGCGCGGCACCGCGGTGATGAACCGGCTGTTCCATGCCTATGGTCCGCATCGCGGCGAGATCGTCGGGCGGCGGAACGGCGTGTTGATCTCGACCGACCAGGGCGAAGCCGTGGCCTATGCGATGTGGAATCTCGAAGATCGCGGCCCGATGATGATCGAGCCGGGCTGGAAGGTCTATCGCGGCATGATCATCGGCGAGCATACGCGCGGCAACGATCTCGAAGTCAACGTGCTCAAGGGCAAGAAGCTCACCAACATCCGCACCCATTCCAAGGACGAGGCGATCAGGCTGACGCCGCCGATCCGCATGACCTTGGAAAAGGCGCTCGCCTATATCGAGGACGATGAGCTCGTCGAAGTGACGCCGAAATCGATTCGCTTGCGCAAAAAGCTGCTCGATCCGAACGACCGCAAGCGCGACGAACGGCGCAAGGAAGCCGAGCGCGTGTGAAGAAAGCCGGTGTCGCGGCTCCTGTCGCGGCTCCTGCGCGGCATCGGATGGCCTGACGGCGCCGCCATCATGTCACAAATTGCGACACATTCGGAACGCCCCCGGCACAAAAACCGGGGGACCGTGACGCTATTGCAACAGCGGTGCGAGATTGCACCGGGCGCACGTATTTTCTTCTTCGCAATTCTGGCCAAGCCCGGGCTTTTGGCTAATAATCCACATCGTTAACTGATCGTGAATCTTGGCCCTTGAGTTGCCCGGAAGCGCGCGCTTTGATCGAGGCATGAGCATCGCATCATGAGCACAGTCCTTATCGAAATCCGCCGCGCCACATCGCGTGATGCCACCGATGTCGCGGAAGCCCATGATGAGGCCTGGCGCATGGCCTATCAGGGCATCATCCCGGGCACCGAACTCGAAAAGCTCATCAATCGCCGCGGTCCGGCGTGGTGGGAATCGGCGATCCGCAAGGGCAGCCGCATCGCGCTTCTGCAATTCGGCGACAAGATCGCGGGCTACGCCAATTACGGGCGCAACCGGGCGCGCAGCCTTTATTATGACGGCGAGATCTACGAGCTTTATCTGCGGCCGGAATTCCAGGGGCTCGGCTTCGGCCGGCGGCTATTCACCGCGGCGCGCCGCGATCTGGTGCAGAGCTCGATGAAATCGCTGATCGTGTGGGCGCTGTCGGAGAACGAGAACGCGGTGGAATTCTATCGCGCGCTCGGCGGCAAAGCGGTGGCGCGGTCGTCGGAGAAATTCGGCGCGCGCGTGCTCGATAAGGTCGCGTTCGGCTGGAATAGCTGACGCATTACACCGCAGGCGGCGGCAGCTTGGCCTGGATGCAGGCGGCGCGCAGCGTATTCACCAAGAGGCATACGATCGTCATCGGCCCGACGCCGCCCGGCACTGGCGTGATTGCGCCGGCGACATTGACGGCCTCGGCGAAGCAGACGTCACCGACGATGCGCGACTTGCCGTCTTGGCCCGCCACGCGATTGATGCCGACATCGATCACGGTAGCGCCCGGCTTGATCCAGTCGCCGCGGATGAATTCGGCGTGGCCGATGGCGACGAACAACAGCTCGGCGCGCCGGACCAGATCGGGCAGGTTTCGTGTATGCGTGTGCGCGATGGTGACGGTCGCGTTGGCGGCGAGCAGAAGCTGCCCGAGCGGATTGCCGACAATGTTGGAGCGGCCGACCACCAGCGCATCGAGCCCGTCGAGCGACGGCCGCACCGAATTGGCAAGCTTCATACAGGCGATCGGCGTGCACGGAACGAGCGTCGGCAATTTCGCCGCTAAGCGGCCGAAATTGATCGGGTGAAAACCGTCGACGTCCTTGTCCGGCGCGACGCTGCCGACTATGCGCGCGGTATTGATCTGCCGCGGCAGCGGCAGTTGCACCAGGATGCCGTTCACCGCGGGATCGGCGTTGAGCTTCTCGATCAGCGCCAAGAGTTCGGCTTCGCTGGTCTCGGCCGGCAGCTGGTGGTCGAACGGGCGCATGCCGGTTTCGAGCAAGGCGCGCGCTTTGCTGGCGACATAGGTTTTGCTGGCCGGGTCGTTGCCGACGAGGACGACGGCAAGCCCCGGCAGGAGCCCATGCGCAGCGGTAAGCCTACGCGTCTCGGCCGCGACCTGGGCGCGCAAATCGGCGGCAATGGCTTTGCCGTCAATGATTGTCGCACTCATGGAGTCACCCTTGGGGTCACCTTCGGGGTCACGCCCTTTGCGGTCTCCTTCGTGAACCGTTCCAGCAAGGTCGCGAGCATTCGCGGGTCGCCCGCGATCCGCAAACGCTTGAGGCGCGCCGTCTCGCCGCCGGCAAATTCGACCTGCCGTGGCGCAATCTGGAGTTCCTTGGCGATAAGTCGCCGCAGCGCCGCATTGGCGTCACCCTCGACCGGCGCTGCGCGCACCCGCGCCTTGAGCACCATTCGCCCGTCGGCACGGCGCTCGACGCCTTCGATTGCGTCGCGCGCGCTGCGTGGCGTAAGGCGTACGTCAAGCACGATGCCGTCCGCCGTTTGCGTCCACGGCTGCTCCGGCATTGCGCTTAGAACACGTTCGGCAGGATGTAGAGCTCGATAATGCGCTGGATGAATATGATGATCAGGAAAAGAATCACCGGCGAAATATCGATGCCGCCGAGATTGGGCATGAAATTGCGGATCGGCCGCAGCGCCGGGTCGGTGATGCGATAGAGAAAATCGCCGATCATGGCGACGACCTGGTTGCGGGTATTGACCACATTGAAGGCCACGAGCCAGGAGAAGATCGCCATCGCAATCACAATCCACATATAGAGGGAGAGAGCGATATCGATGACTTCGAAAAGAGCGCGCATGGACCTCTGCTTTGTCTCTGAGGATGGCGGAAACTAGCGATTTGCGGGTTCCCGAACAAGCCACCGATTTCGGCGGTTTTGGGCAGCCGCCACTATCCTTGACACCCGGGAATGGCGGCCCTAAATGGCCCGCACTCGCCGAACCGGCGCCATTTTTGGCCGGTCTATGCCTGTGGCGGGGGCCGTAGCTCAGTTGGGAGAGCGCCTCGTTCGCAATGAGGAGGTCAGGGGTTCAACTCCCCTCGGCTCCACCAACCTTCGCGGCCAAGGCCGCTTCGGTTGGCAAGCCAACCCAAACACCGCGAAGGTTGCCGCGCCGTAGCCCGAAGGGCGAAGGCGGGCTTTTCTCGGATCCCCTGCATTCATTGTGTCGCGTCCGGTCGTGGCCCGTTCCTCGGATGGCTATCCCCAGCCATGCCGGATAAACACCCCGTGCAATGACGCAGAGTGATTCCACGCCCGAGATATCGCTTTGGCGCCATCCCGCCTTTTTGCGTTACCTCTACGTGCGGGTGGCGGCGTCGGTGGCGCTGCAAATCCACGTCGTCGCGGTCGGCTGGCAAATGTACACATTGACCGGCAGCCCGTTCCAGCTCGGGCTCATAGGCCTCGTGCAATTCATTCCGGCGATCTGTCTGTTCCCCTTCACCGGCCATGTCGCCGATCGTTTCGACCGGCGCTGGGTTGCCTTCATCGCCGAGATCGTCGAGGCGGTGGCGGCCGCCGTTCTCGCGGTGGCGAGTTTCACCGGCCACCTGACGCCTGGTCTTCTTCTGGCCATGGCCTTCATTATCGGCACCGGGCGCGCCTTCGAGCAGCCGAGCGTGCAGACGGTTCTGCCCAATGTCGTGGCGGCGAAAGTGCTGCCGAATGCGGTGGCGGCGGCGACCTCGGGCTCGCAGACCGCCGTCGTTGCCGGGCCGGCGCTGGGCGGCATTCTTGTTGCACTCAGTCCGACCTTGGTGTTCACGGTCTGCGCCGTGATCTGGCTCTCAGCCGGACTGGCGATGATCACGGTCGCAATGGCGCGAACGGTTTCGGCGCGCATGCCGCTCGACCTGAAGACTTTGTTCAGCGGCGTCACTTTCATCCTGCGCCGCAAAGTCGTGCTCGGCGCCATTGTGCTCGATATGGTCGCGGTGCTGCTCGGCAGCGTGATGGCGCTGTTGCCGGTCTTCGCACACGATATTTATGTCATGGGGCCGCTTGGCTTCGGCATCTTGCGCGCGTCGCCCGCCATCGGCGCCATCGTCACCGCGCTGGTGCTGGCGCGCTGGCCGGTCTCCGATCGCGTCGGACGGGTGATGTTCGTGACCGTCACCCTGTTCGGCGTCAGCACGATCTGCCTGGCGCTGGCGCCGAATTTCATCTTCGCCATCGGCGCCATGGCCGTCATCGGCGCCTCCGACACGGTCAGCGTCGTGATCCGGCAGACCATGGTGCAGTTGCGCACGCCGGACGAGATGCGCGGCCGGGTCTATGCGGTCAATTCGATGGCCGTCATCACCTCGAACCAGCTCGGCGATTTCCGCGCCGGCGCCGCGGCGTCGTTTTTCGGCACCATCCCCGCGGTGCTGATCGGCGGTTTCAGCATTCTCGCGGTCGTGCTGATCTCGCGACGGCTTTTTGCCGAGCTCTATGACGCGGACCGCTATGACGTCGTGAAATCGGGATACTAGAAGCGCCGCCGCTCCTGCGGCATCATACGCTGACGAGTCATCCCAAGGGGCGGCCGGGAACCGGAAGGATAACGCATGCGATCGCTGATCATCCGCGTGATTTGGCTCTTCCTGGCGCTCGCCATTATTCCGATACCGGCACGCGCCGCGCCCTGCGGCGGCGATTTCGGCACCTGGCTCCAAGGCCTCAAGCAGGAGGCCGCCGCCGACGGCGTGTCGCAGCGCACGATCCAAGCCACGCTCGGCAACATGGCGCCCGACCCGACCATTATCTCGCGCGACCATGCCCAGGGCGTGTTCCGGCAGAGTTTTGAGCAGTTTTCCGGCCGTATGGTGCCGCCGCGGCTCGCGCGCGGACGGCTGATGTTGCAGCAATACGGTTCGATCTTTGTCCGCATCGAGCAGCAATTCGGCGTGCCCGCTCCGGTGATCGTCGCGATCTGGGGGCTGGAAACCGATTTCGGCGCCAATTCCGGAAAATTCCCGACCGTCCGCTCGCTGGTGACGCTGGCTTACGATTGCCGCCGGCCGGACAAGTTCCGCGGCGAGGCGATCGCTGCGCTGCAGATCATCGATCGCGGCGACATGTCGCCTAACGACATGCACGGCGCCTGGGCCGGCGAGATCGGCCAGACGCAATTTCTGCCGTCGTCTTATCTGAAATATGCCGTCGACTACGACGGCAACGGCCGCCGCGATCTCATCCGCAGCGTGCCCGATGTGCTCGCCTCGACCGCCAATTATCTCAAAGGCTATGGCTGGCAGCGCGGCCAGCCCTGGGACGAAGGCACCGCCAATTTCCAGGTGCTACTGCAATGGAACGCGTCGCAGGTCTATACCAAGACGGTCGCCTATTTCGCCCAGCAGCTCGCGGCGAGTTGGAAGTAGGCCTCAATAGGCGCTGAGCAGATCGATCTTGGCATTGGCTAGGATAAGACGCTTGGCGAGGATCGCCGCGAGATTGCGCGCGATGCGTTCGGCGATCTGCGGATGCTCTTGGCGGAACCGGTTGAATTCCGCGATCGGCAATTCCAGGCAAAGGACATTGGTGTCGGCGAAGACATCGGCCGTGCGCGGCTCGTCCAAGAGCGTCATCTCGCCGAACGCCATGCCCTCGTCGAGGCTGGCGAGCCGGACGCCGCTTGGCAATTTGACGCTCACCATGCCGCTTTGAAGAAAGAACAGCGACGAAGCCGATTCGCCCGCCGCGATGATGCGCTGCCCGGCGCTATAGACTCGCGCGGCGCCCAGCGCAGTGAGATGGGTGAGTTCCGCATCGGACAGCCCGGCCAACAGCGCCTGCTCCTTGATGTGCGCAGCACTCGCCGCCGCCGTGTAGCCGCCGTAACGAAAAATGATTTGATCCTCGGCCCACTCGATCGCCTCGTCGAGCAGGGCGAACATCCGCACTTTGGGGATGTCGGCGATGAGCGGGCTGATGGCGGTCCAGATCGCGGATTTCGGCTCGATGCCGGCGAGAAGCGTCGTGGTGGTCGCCGAGGCGTTTCGCAAATTATCCACCAGCAACATGCCGGCGGCGTGCGTGATCGAAGCAACGCGGCGAAAATCGAGAATCAGAATTTGCGACGGCCGTTCGCCAAGCTGCCGCGACACATAGTCGATAGTCGCAAAAGTAAGCGCGCCGACCAGCTCGATGACGCGCACTTCCTCGTGGCGCTGTTCGAGGATTTGCTGATCGCGCGGCTTGCGGCTCCTGCGCGAGGCGATGCCGCCGATATCGTAGTCGGCGATGATCGAGGTGCGCACATCGCCGGAGCGGTTGAGCATATGCAGGCCGAAATGGGTCGACAGCGCCTCGCAGATTTTCAGGCCGCGCACACTGTTGCCGTGGGTGTCGAGCGGCGGCGAATAAGTCCCAAGACCGAGCTGGGCGGGCAACGCGGCGACGATGCCCCCGCCGACGCCGCTCTTGGCCGGCATGCCGACACGATAGACCCACTCGCCGGCATAATCGTACATGCCCGAACTGGTCATGATCGACAGCGTCCGCGCCACCGTATAGGGCGACATGACCTCTGCCCCAGTGATCGGATTGACTCCGTTATTCGCCAGCGTCGCCGCCATGATGGCGAGATCACGCGAGGTCACCAGCACCGAACATTGGCGGAAATAGACATCGAGAACCGCGCCGACGTCGCCCGCGATGACCGCATAATTGCGCAGCAAGTAAGCGATGGCGCGATTACGGTCTCCGGTGTCGCGCTCCGAGGCAAAGACCTGCTCGTCGACGCCGAGTTCGCGGCCGGCGAAGCTCGACAGCGCCGCGCGGATGCATTCGAAAGCCTCGCTGCCCTTTGCCTGATGGATCAGGCCGGAGCAGGCGATGGCGCCGGAATTGACCATCGGATTGAACGGCCGGTTGTCGGGCCGCAGCCGGATCGAGTTGAATGCATCGCCGCTCGGTTCGACGCCGATCACCGCCTCGACCTTCTCGGCGCCGAGGAGTTCCAAGGCCAGGGCGAAGACGAAAGCCTTGGAGATCGATTGGATGGTGAAAAGGACGTCGCTGTCGCCGACCTCGTAGACGTGGCCGTCGATGGTTGCGAGGCTGACGCCGAAATGGTTCGGATCGGCCTTTTTCAGTTCGGGAATGTAGTCGGCGAGCGCGCCGCCATTGTCCTTTTGCAGTTCCGCATGACAGCGGATCAAGAACCGATGCAGCGGCGATACCGCTGCTTCCCGCGAAACGCGGCCAACGAGATCAGGTGAATGCATGACGCCCCTGGCCGGAACTATGACGGTTTCAAGAACGCTTGAATAGCGGGGCGTGCCTTTTTGCCGCGAAATCCCCAATCAGGCCGCGGCTAGCCAGCACTCGAGAAAAACGATGAGCCAGGCGCGCGCCGAATAATCGTACACGGCGCGGTCGGCGAAATGGGTGTGGCGCGGCTTTGCGCCCGGCAGCTCCATGCGGTCGTGCCCACGCGTCGTCCATTTGTGCATCATGGCGTGGGTGACGTCGGGATGGAATTGCAGCGCGTAAGCACGCCCGGCGCGTATCGCCTGCACTTCGAACGTATCGCCCTCGGCCAAAAGCTCGGCGCCGGGCGGCACGTCGAAACCCTCGCGATGCCACTGATAGACGCGTTCCGGCCAGGTCGCGACGACCGTGCGGCCGGCCGACGTCGGACGGATCGGGTAATAGCCGATCTCGGCATGGCCACTCGGATGCTTGAACACTGTGCCGCCGAGCTGGCGCGCGCACATCTGCGCGCCGAGGCAGATGCCGAGAAAGGGCTTGTTCTCCTTCATCGGCACGGCGATCCAGTCGATCTCCTTGCGGATGAAGTCGTCCTCGTCATTGGCGCTCATCGGGCCGCCGAAGATGATGGCGGCGGCATGCTCGGCCATAGTCTCCGGCAGCGGCTCACCGAAACGCGGGCGGCGCACGTCGAGCCCGTACCCAAGCTGCTGCAAGGCATATCCGACACGGCCCGGTGTGGAATGCTCCTGGTGCAGGACGACAAGAATTTGCTGTTGCATCAGCCTGTTCGAACACGGTTTTCCGAACTCCTAGCGTGTTCGCCGCCGGAGTCAAAGCACAGACCCGAGCTGCCCGACGGGCAACCGCGGCAGTCGTCTTGCCGCTACGCCTTGACGCATGGGCGAATTCGCTTCTAGCCCCAGTTCAACAAAGCATATAGGGTTTGAGCAACCATCGAAGGTTGCGCGATTAAATCCTCGCTATCACACTGCGGCTCTCACAAAATTGCTTGAGTGGCCGCCAAGCGACGCCGCTATCTCGATAAACGGCAGTTTATTCAAGACTGGGATCATCTCGAACCTCATAGATTGAAACGAGTTGCCGCCGGCGACGAGCCGCAACTCCGAATTTGCTCGTTCGGTAAGGCACATGCGCGACGACGAGAGGCTGACGCGTCTTATTGGCCACATCTACGACGCGGCGCTGGATGCCGCGCTTTGGCCTGAGGCCCTGGCGAGGATTGGCGAATTCGTCGGCGGACGGGCCGGCGGCATTGTCTCCAAACACTCCATCAGCAAAGCCAGCATCCCCCACTATCATTTTGGCGTCGACCCCGACTACGTGCAGATTTATGCGGAGACGCATTCGCAATTCGATCCGGTGTCGACCTTGCCATTCTTCGACGTCGGACAGATCGTAAGTATTCCGGACCTTGTGCCGTATGAAGAATTTCTCGAGGGGCGCTTCTTTCTCGAGTGGATGCAGCCTCAAGGCTTGGTGGATGCGGCAAATTCGGTCCTGGAAAAATCGGTGCTGAGTTGTTCGTTTCTCACGATCCTTCGCGACGAGCCGCGCGGCATCGTCGACGATGAAATACGCCGGCGCATGGCGCTCGTCGTGCCTCACGTGCGCCGCGCGGTGCTGATCGGCCAGGTGATTGATCTCAAGCAGGCAGAGGCGGCGACATTCGCCGATATGCTTGACGGTTTAAGTGCCGGCATTTTTTTTATCGCCGCCGATGGCCGGATCGTTCATGCCAATGCGGCTGGCCATGGCATGCTGAGTGCCGGCAATTTTCTACGCTCGATTTCCGGGCGGCTGGTGAGCAGCGACGACCAAACTCACAAAACTTTGCACGAGACCTTTATCGCCGCCAATGACGGCGACGCCGCAATCGGCGTCAAAGCCATTGCCCTGCCGCTGATGGCGCGCGACGGCGAGCGCTACGTCGCCCACGTGTTGCCGCTGACCTCGGGTGCACGACGCAGCGCCGGTAGAACCTACACGGCGACAGTCGCCATGTTTGTTCGCAAAGCGGCGTTGGAAGGCCCGTCGGCTCCCGAAGTCATCGCCAGAACATACAAATTGACGCCGACCGAGTTGCGCGTGCTGCTCGCGATCGTTGAAGTTGGCGGCATTCCCGAGGTTGCCGCGGCGCTTGGCGTTGCGGACTCCACAATTAAGACGCATGTCGGACGCTTGTTCGAAAAGACCGGCGCCAACCGTCAAGCCGACCTGGTCAAGCTCGTCGCGGGATTTTCCACTCCGCTTGCGGTCTGACACACACATCTTCGTGATCATCTGAACATTGCGACGCGCGTCCGCCGATCGGGGGACGCCGCAGGCGCCGGGTGCCGTCATGGTCCCGCGCAGCAAGCTAATTCGTAGAGATGCATCATGAACACGATTTCCAGCGCGCCCGCTGCGGCGCCAGGCACAACCCGGCATCCCTGGCCTAGTGGACCGGCCGCCACCCTGAAGCGCTGGTGGGCGACCTATATCACCTGGCGCATCGAGCAGACGGCGATCGATGAGCTTCGATCGATGAGCGACATGGAGCTCAAGGACATTGGGCTCTCCCGCTCCGAGATCACGGGCGCCGTAAGGTACGACGCGGCGAGCCGTCGCCCGTTCGGCCCCTACGCCTGACAACCAGGCCGGAAAGCACATTCCCATGAACATCCCCTGGTGCACCCGCCGCGACCGGCGCGCCGCGAACGCGTGATAGCCCTGCATTGCTCGGGCGCCGGCGCCAGCCAATGGCGCCACTTCGCCGACGCGCTGGGCCACAGTTACGAGGTGCTGACGCCCGAGCATTATGGCTGCGAGACCAGCGGACCGTGGACCGGCGAACATGCCTTCACGATCGCGGACGAGGCGGAGAGGACGATCGCTCTCATCGACAAGAGCGAAGAGAAAGTTCATCTCGTCGGTCATTCCTATGGCGGCGGCGTTGCGCTGCATGTGGCGCTGGCACGGCCCCGCCGAATCGCCAGCATGGCGCTCTACGAACCATCGGCGTTCCATCTGCTGCGACAGATGGGCGATCCGGGCGCCGAAGCCTATGCCGAGATCGAAGGCGTTGCCTGGCGCATTGGCGAAGGCGTGATGACAGGCAATTATCGCGCCGCCGTCGCGGACTTCGTCGATTACTGGAATGGCCGCGGCGCATGGGACGCGATGCGGCCGGCAATACAAAACGCGCTGATCCGCTGGGCGCCTAAAGGCCCTCTCGATTTCCGGGCGCTGATCGACGACACGACTCCGGCGCACGCCTATCGGGGACTGGATTTTCCCGTGCTGATCATGCGCGGCGAGCACGGGCCAGCGCCAAATCGCGTGATTGCGGAAGTCCTGTCGACGCTGCTGCCGGCAAATCGGCTGATGATGATCGACGACGCCGGACACATGGGCCCGCTGACGCACGCGTCCGAGGTTTCCGCGCTGATCGTACGGCACATCGCCGATGCCAAGGTCGAGCGCCTGACCTCGCAGAGGCAGCACCGCGTCGCTCGGACCAAACAAAGCCACAACACATCAGTGCGAACTACTCAGACGGAGAAGGAAAATGAGTGTGAAGAGCAAATACCCCGAGACCTTGGTGCTGCATGCCGGCCCGCGCAGCGATGACGGCACGGGCGCCATCGCCGTGCCGATCTTCCAGACCACGCCTACCAGTTCCGCAGCACGGAGCATGCGGCGAACCTGTTCGCGCTCAAGGACTTCGGCAACATCTATTCGCGCATCATGAACCCGACCTGCGATGCGCTCGAGCAGAAGATGGCGGCGCTGGAAGGCGGCGTCGCGGCGCTGGCCGTCGGCTCCGGGCAGGCGGCCTCGGCGCTGTCGATTCAGAACCTGTGCCGGCCCGGCGACAACGTGGTGAGCTCCACCGACCTTTACGGCGGCACCTGGAACCTGTTCGCCAACACGCTCCCCTCCATGGGCATTACCGTGCGCTTCGCCGATCCGGCAGACCCGGAATTGTTCCGCAGGGCCACCGACAATCGCACGCGCGCCTACTACGCCGAGACCCTGCCCAACCCGAAGCTCAACGTATTCCCGATCGGCGAAGTGGCGGCGATCGGGCGCGAGCTCGGCGTGCCGCTGATCATGGACAACACGGCAGCGCCCGTGATCTGCCGGCCGTTCGACCACGGCGCCGCCATCGTGGTGCACTCGACGACCAAATATATCGGCGGGCACGGCACCTCGATCGGCGGCATCATCGTCGACGGCGGCAATTTCGACTGGGCCGCGCATCCCGAGCGCTTCCCCACGCTGAACGAACCCGATCCGAGTTACCACGGCGCGGTGTGGACCGAGGCGGTGAAGCCGCTGGGGCCCATCGCCTACATCATCCGGGCGCGGGTCGTCTTGCTGCGCGACATCGGCTCGGCCATGAGCCCCTTCAATGCCTTCCAGTTCATCCAAGGGCTGGAGACGCTGCCGCTCAGGATGCGCGAGCATTGCCGCAACGCGGCGGAGGTTGCGCTCCATCTGCAGCGCCATCCCGAAATTACGCGCGTCATCTATGCGGGCCTGCACGAGGACGCCGAGCAGCGCCGCCGGGCCAAAACCTATCTCAAGGGCTATGGCGGTCTCGTCGGCTTCGAGCTCAAGCAGGGCCGCGAGGCCGGCGCGCGATTTATCGATGCGCTCAAGCTCTTCTATCACGCCGCCAATATCGGCGATGCGCGCTCTCTGGCCATCCATCCGGCCAGCACCACGCACTGGCAACTGAGCCCGGCCGATCAACTGGCCAGCGGCGTGACGCCCGGCTACGTGCGTCTCTCGGTCGGCATCGAGCACATCGACGACATCATCGCCGATCTCGACCAGGCCTTGGCGGCGGCGACGAGAGCGATGGCCACGGCGGCATGAGCCGGAAATTCCATCGTCCACACAAAGCGGTCACCGAGGCTCTGGCGGCGCGGGAGAATGTGCTTATGACACGCGATCATGCCGGCGTTCTCGCGGCGTTAACCTCAAGTGCGATCGGCGGCGTCGCCGGCGGCGCCACGCGGTTCGTCATCCATGCCACCGATCCGGTTACGCTCGGAGTTTTCCGCTTCGGCACCGGCTTCTTGATTCTCCTGCCGATAGCTCTCATCGCAAAGAGCCGCTGGCCTCAAGGACGCGACTGGATCGCGGTCGCCCTGCTTGGCATCCTCTTCTTTTTCGCCTTTTCGGTGCTGTTCAATCTCGCCTACAGCTACACCACGGCGGCGCGAGGCGCACTCACGCTGTCCACCATGCCTCTGATGACAATGCTGGTCGCCGCCGCGCTCGGCGTTGAAAGAGTGAGCGTGCACAAGACATGCGGCGTCCTCATTGCCATGTCCGGTGTGTTCCTGGCCTTGATGCTGGGGCTGTCCGGCGCGCCGGCCGGCGCCTGGCGCGGCGAGTTGGTGATGCTCGCCGCCACATTCTGCATGTCGCTTTACAATGTCTGGTCCCGGCCGTTCATTGCGCGTTCCGATCCGCTCGCCTTTCTCACCGGCGGCATGGGCGCTGCGGCGTTTTGCTTGCTGATCTGGGCATTATCAATCCACGGTTTCGACGCGGCCACGCGTTTCACGGTGTCGCAATGGCTCGCGGTCGCCTATCTCGGCGTGATCGGCAGTGCCGGTGCGTTCATTCTTTGGGTGTTTGCGCTCTCGCGCACCAGCCCAACCAAGACAGCGGTGACGATGACAATAAATCCGGTGTTCGCATCAATCGTCGGCGCGCTGGCGGTCGGCGAAGGGATTGGGCCAAATCTGATCGTCGGTTTGGCCGCGGTGGCCATCGGCATCTGGATTGCGACCCTGGCGCCGGCAAGCACCGTAAGGCCTGTACAGCGCGAATATGCTGGTCTCGTTCCCTTGCCCATCACCCGGGCGTGGCACACGACACGACGCATTTGGAGGCGTTGATGAAGCTCTACGTCACGTTTACCTCACCGTACGCGCGGCTGGCGCGCATCGTCGTCATAGAGAAGGCGCTCGAAGACCGCGTCGAAGTCATCGAGGCGAAGACGCGCGCCGCGGGCAGTCCTTACTATGAGATCAACGCGTCTGGCCGCGTGCCCTATCTCATTGACGACGCTGGCATTGGCATGGAGGACAGCCAGCTCATCTGCGCGTATCTCGACAGCCTCGATGGTAAGCCTCGTTTCCACGACCCGCTGCATAAGCACGATTGGGCTTACTTTCGGCTCGAGTTCATGGCGCGCAGCATGTGCGACGGCATCTCGGTATGGACGCGCGAAATGGCTCGGCCTGCGAACGAGCGCTCGCCTACCGTCCTTGCACACGAGCAGGCCCGCAGCGAGCGGATGGCGGATGCTTTTGAAGGCCATATGGCCGATCCATTGATGCAAGGGCCGCCCTGCATGGCGCAATTGATCCTTGGAGTGGCTCTTGAGAGAGCGCGCTACTGCGCCGTCGCCGATTTCACCAAGGGCCGTCCGCAGCTCGCCGAGTGGATGCGTTCGATGTCTGCCCTGCCTTCAATGCAAAGGACGGCACCACCGTAATCCGCTTTTAACCCCCTACTGGGCGGCCTTCGCGCCGGCGGTGCGCTGATCGACCGCCCGCAGCAACAGCGCATGCGGCGTCAAACGCATCGCGGCGACCGCGAGCTTGTTGCCGAGGCCCGCGACCACCACACGCTCGCCGCGCATGAGCCCGTCATAGCCGATCTGCGCCACGCGGTCGGGCGGCAGTTCGATCATCTTGGCGGCGCTGGGCAGCTCCATCTTGGCGCGCGCCTGGAATTCGGTCGGGACCGGCCCCGGACAGAGCGCGCTCACCCGGATGCCGCGGTCGGACCATTCCTGATGCAGCGCTTCGGTGAACGACAGCACATAGGCCTTGCTGGCGTAATAGACCGCCATGCCCGGCCCGGGCAGGAAGGCGGCGATGGAGGCGACATTGAGCAGTCCGCCGCGATGGCGCGCGAGACTGTCGACGAAGGTTAGCGACAATTCGGTGAGTGCGCGCACATTGAGATCGACCATGCCGAGCTGCTCGTTGCGGTCGAGCGTCGCCGCCTCGCCCATCAAGCCGAAGCCGGCATTGTTGACGACGAAATCGGGCTCGAGGCCGCGCGCCGACAATTCAGCGGCGATCTTTGCCACCGCATCGCGCGCTTCGAGATCGGACGCGAGCACGGTCGGCCGCGGCCGGCCTCCTTTAGCCCAAGTCTTGGCAATGTCATCGGCCAGCGCATTGAGCCGGTCGGCACGACGCGCCACCAGAACGAGTTCATGCCCGTGCGCGGCAAAGACCCGCGCCAGTTCCGTGCCGATGCCGGCCGAGGCACCTGTGATCAGCGTGACCGGTTTCATGCGCTGCTCCCGTCTTTTTCCTCAGCGCCCATTTCCTCGGCCGCGACATCCTCGCCGCCAATCCGGCGGCGCAAGGCGATCCGCTCCTCCGGCGACACGCCGAGGAGATCGGCGGCACGCCACAGCAAATTGTCTTCGAGCTCGTCGCGCCGGCCGTCGGCATAGACGATCTCCCACATCATTTCGACGATGCGGGCGCGGCCCGCCTCGTTGAGCGAGCGGTTGAGCTGATGCGTGAAATGATAAAGGTCGACGGATTCGCGTTCCACCGCCGTCGCCTTCTCGATCAATTCCGCGGTCGCTGCGTCGTCGAGCGTGAAATTCTTTTTCAAGAGCGCGCGGAGCTTGTCGCCCTCGCTCGGCGACATGTCGCCGTCGATCGTGGCGGCGTGAACCAGAAGCGCTGCCGCGGCCAGCCGGTAATCGTCATCGGCAAACTGGCTCGGATGCTTTTGGCCATCGACAAAGTCGGAAATGAAGCTTTTGAAAGATTTGAACATGCAATGATCCCGTTGTGGCGCGCCTTATATCGCGACATTGGCGGCAGGGTTCAAGCGGCGATATGGCAGAAATCCGGCCCGCTTGCCTAATCGGGCGATTGCGCCTTTGCTATGGGGCCTTTGCCTTTTCGGCCCGACCCAGGCATTTCCTTTGCAGCAATGACCGCAGCGACTCGAACTCAAGTGGCGATCATCGGCGGCGGCCCGGCCGGGCTGCTGTTGTCGCATATCCTGCATCGTAACGGCATCGACAGCATCGTGCTCGAGCGCCAAACCCGCCAATATGTGCTCGACCGGATCCGCGCCGGCGTGCTGGAAGCCGGCACGGTCGCGCTGTTACGCGAAGTCGGGCTCGGCGCGCGGATGGACCGCGAGGGTCACCCGCATGACGGCGCGGCGATCGCCTGGGAAGGCCGGCCGCGTTTCTTCATCGACACCTTGAAATATACCGGCAAGCGGATGATGGCCTATGGCCAGACCGCGATCACCGAAGATCTCTATGCCGCGCGCGACTTAGCCGGCGGTCAAATCATCGACGAGGCCGGCAATGTCCGGCTGCACGAATTGACGTCGGAGCGGCCGTTCGTGACCTACGAAAAAAACGGCGTGGAGCGGCGGATCGATTGCGATTACGTCGCCGGCTGCGACGGCTATCACGGCGTCAGCCGGCCTTCGATTCCGGAGCATCTGCTCAAGACCTACGAGAAGAGCTATCCGTTCGGCTGGCTCGGCATCATGTCGGAGACGCCGCCTTACAAGGACCTTTGCTATTGCTGCCACAGCCGCGGCTTCGCGCTCGCCTCGAGGCGCACCCCGATGCTGAGCCGCTATTACATCCAATGCGATCTCGACGCCAAGCTTGACGACTGGCCGGACCAGCGTTTCTGGGAGGAATTCAAATCGCGCTGCCCGAACGACATGGCCGACGCCATCGTCACCGGCCCGTCGATCGAAAAATCGATCGCGCCGCTACGCAGCTTCGTCGCCGCGCCGATGCGTTACGGCAAACTGCTTCTTGCCGGCGACGCCGCCCATATCGTGCCGCCGACCGGCGCCAAAGGGCTCAATCTCGCGGTGTCGGACGTGTTCTACCTGTCGCGTGCGCTGACCGAGGCCACTCGCGCCGGCAAGACCCGCTATCTCGATTGTTATTCCGACATGGCGCTGCGCCGCGTCTGGGCTTCGGCGCGCGTGTCATGGTGGCTCACGATGCTGCTGCATCGCTTCCCCGGCGAGACGCCGTTTGAAGAGCAGATGCGGCTCAATCAGTTCGATTATCTGCACGCCTCGGTGCACGCCCAGGCGTCGCTCGCCGAGCAATATGTCGGCCTGCCCTTTGAAGCGTGATCAGAGCATGATCCCGAAAAGTGGAAACCGGTTTTCGGAAAAGATCATGCTCACACGAAAAATCTATGCGTTGGCAGCGCGCGCCTTGGTTTCGGCCGCCGGCGCCGACTCGCTCGACGGATCGAGCCCTTCGAGCGGACGCCGCGCCGGCTCGACGCCCCAGACATAGATCGCGACGATCTGTATCGCGACGAGCCCGGTCATCAGCCAGATCACGCCCGGCAGCCCATAATTGACCATGAGATAGCCGACGACGAACGGCGAAACCACGGTAGCGCCGCGGCCGAGCGTATTGCAGATCCCGTTGGCGCGCAGTCTGATCTCGGTCGGGAACAGTTCCGGCGTGTAGACGCCGAACAGGATCGCGGTCTGGATATAGATCGCGACGATCAGCACGGCGCCGATCGCCAGCACGGTCTCGGGATCGGACGCGGCATTGGAGCGGGCGTAGAACCACCCCATGACGATGGTCAGGATCGAGGCGCCGATAATGCTCCAGCGCCGCCCGATCGCATCGGACAAATACGCACCGAGCGCGCAGCCGACCAGCGAGGCGGCCGCGAGCACGACGGTATAGCCAAGCGAATTGGTGATGGTGAGGCCCTGGCGCAAAAAGAACTGCGGCAGGAAGATCACGAAACCGAAGATCAGCGTGTTGATCGTGATCAGCACCCAGCTGCCGACCAACAAGCGTTGCAAGATCGGCGGCCGGAACATCGACGCCGCGGTGAGTTGCGGGATAGGCGCCGTGACTGCCGGCACCGGCAGCGCGCCCGCACCGGCGACCTCCTTCTCGATCGTTTGCAGCAAGGCTTCGGCTTCGGCGGTGCGGCCTTGCGCCTGCAGCCAGCGCGGCGATTCCGGCAGGTTCTTGCGCAGATACCAGACGACGAGCGAGCCGAGACCGGCGATGACGAACATCGGCCGCCAGCCGAAGCTGGGGATGATCAGATAACCGAGGATCGCGGTGGCGGGAAAGCCGCACACCGTCACGAACGCCAGGAACGACAGCCAGCGTCCGCGCGTCTTCGGCGGCACGAATTCGGTCAGAGTTGAATAGCCGACCACGATTTCGGCGCCGAGCCCGAGCCCCTGGATGAAGCGGCAGACGATGAGCTGCGGCATATCCTGGGCAAAAGCGGCCGCCAGCGAGGCGAGCCCGAAGATCAAAAGATTGACCTGATAGGTGAAACGGCGGCCGAATTTGTCGCCGACAAAGCCGGTGATCAGCGAGCCGATGGTCATGCCGAGAAAGGTCAGCGATATGAATTGCAGGTTTTGCGGCAGCGTCGAGAATTTGGTCTGGATGGTCGCGGCGAGCACGCTGCCGGCGACATAGAGATCGTAGCCGTCGAAAAACATGCCGGCGCCGACCAGCCAGAAGATGCGGTAGTGAAACGACGAGATCGGCAGCCGATCGAGACGCGCACCTGCATTGACGGAAGCAGCCATCGTTCCCCTCCCCGGCGGACCCCAAGCGGATCCTTCATTTGTCGTCCGTCCGGTTTGTTCACCGGATCGGCGAAGATGCTAACGCCCAAGCATTCTAGCGTCGGGCCATGCTAGCCGAGATGCGCCCGCCACACCACTGGTTGTCGAGCGGCGTAAAGCTCGTTTTGATCCGCGTCCCGCCGATCTGCGGCGCCCCAGTGGTCACGCCGCGTGCGGTACACTATGAAGAGGCCCCCGCAGATTTTGCCGTGCCGGAGACCGCGCTGATGCCAACGTCACTGATCGATTCCGCCGTATTTCGCGACATCTTTTCCACCGAAGCGATGCGGCGGGTATTTTCCGACGAGAACCGCGTGCAAAAATATCTCGACTTCGAGGCGGCTTTGGCGCGGGCGCAAGGGCGGCTCGGCATCATCCCGAAGGAGGCCGAGGAAGAAATCGTCAAGCACTGCAACGTCGCCGAGATGGATTTTGCGAAGCTGAAGATTGCGACCGAGAAGATCGGCTATCCGGTTTTGCCGGTGGTGCAGCAGCTCGTGGCTTTGTGCCGCGACGGGCTTGGCGAGTGGTGCCACTGGGGCGCGACCACGCAAGACATAACCGATAGCGCGACCGTGATGCAGATCCGCGAGGCGCTCACCCTGATCGAAGGCAGTCTCGATCGGATTTCGGACGCGCTCGCGGGCCTCGCCAAGAAATATCGCGACACACCGATGGCCGGCCGCAGCAATCTGCAGCAGGCGGTGCCGATCACCTTCGGCTACAAGATGGCGACCTTGCTCGCCGCCTTCGAGCGCCACAAGCAACGCCTGAAGGAATTGCGCACACGCGTGCTTGTTGGCGAGTTCGGCGGCGCCGCCGGCACTTTGTCCTCGCTCAGCGGGCAAGGGCTGGCGACGCAAGTCGAGCTGATGAAGGAGCTCAAGCTCGGCCAGCCGGCGATCGCCTGGCACACGGTGCGCGATACGATCGCGGAAGTCGGCTGCTTTCTCGGCCTCGTCACCGGCACCTGCGGCAAGATTGCCTTCGACGTGAAGCTGATGATGCAGACCGAGGTGGAAGAGCTCTACGAGCCGTTCCACGAAGGCCGCGGCTCGTCCTCGACCATGCCGCAGAAGCGCAACCCGATCTCCTCGGTCTATATCACCGCGCTGACGTCGGTGGTGCGCCAGCAGGTCGCGGCCCTCCTCGACGCCATGGTCGAAGACCATGAGCGCGCCACCGGGCCGTGGGAAATCGAATGGATCGTGCTGCCGGAAATCTTTTCCTTCACCTCGGGCGCATTGGCGCAAACCGAATTCGTGCTGACCGGGCTACAGGTCGACGAGAAGAAGATGCGTTCGAATCTCGACCTGACCAAGGGCCTGATCGTCTCGGAAGCCGTGATGATGGGGCTCGGCCCCTATCTCGGCCGGCAATATGCGCATGACCTCGTCTACGACATCTGCCGCAAAGTGGTGGCGACCGGCCGGCCGCTGGTCGATCTCCTCGCCGAAAACGCGGAGGTCACCAAACACCTTGATCGCGCCGCGCTGACGAAGCTCTGCGATCCGGCGAATTATCTCGGCGAGGCCGGCGCCATGGTCGATCGCGTGCTGGCGATGCGGGGGAAGTAGCCTAAGCGCATTCCGTCACCCTGAGGTGTGAGCCTAGCGAGCCTCGAAGGGCGACGGGAAATATTCAGCGCAAGATCATTCCGCCGCCGCCGCTTTCGCCGCCGCCTGCTCGCGCACGAATTTGTCGATGGCCAATTGATCGACCTTGCCGGAGCCGAGCATCGGCAATTTGTCGAGCACGATGATCTCCGCCGGGAACATCAGTTCGGCGGCGTGCTTGCCGCGCGCATAGGCGATGAAATCGGAGCGCGTCGCGCCGTGCTTGTTGGTGACCATGACCAGGCGCTCGCCCTTGCGCGCATCGGGGATCGCGGTCACCGCCGAAACACTGGTCGGCCACAGCTCCGCCGCCAGCATTTCCACCGCCGCCAGCGAGACCATCTCGCCGCCGACTTTGGCAAAGCGCTTGGCGCGGCCCTTGATGGTGATGAAACCCTGGTCGTCGATGGTGACGATGTCGCCGGAATCATGCCAGCCATCGTGCGGCGGCTCGAGGACCCCCGGTCTGTCGGCGCGCAGATAGCCGAGCATCACATTCGGCCCGCGCACGAAGAGCCGCCCGCCTTCCTCGACGCCCTCGACCTTGTCGAGCCGCGCCTCCATGGCCGGCAGGAGCCGCCCGACGCTGCCGAATTTGTTGAACATCGGCGTGTTGAGCGCGAGCACCGGCGAGGTTTCGGTCAAGCCATAACCCTCGAGAATGCGCAGGCCGAACTTTTCCAGATAGATCTGCCGCGTCGCTTCCTTCACCGGCTCGGCGCCGGCCAGCACATAGCGCAAGGAACGGAAATCGTAGGGGTTGGCCATGCGCGCATAGCCGTTGAGGAAGGTATCGGTGCCGAACAAGGCGGTGGCGCACCAGCCGTAAACCAGCTCGGGAACGGTGCGGTAATGCAGCGGCGACGGATAGAGATAGATCGGCACGCCGGAAATCAGCGGCAGGATGACGCCGCCGGTGAAGCCAAATGAATGGAACACCGGCAGCGCATTGAACAATCTGTCCTCGCGGCCGAAATCGATGCGGGCCGCAATCTGCGCGACATTGGTGATCATGTTGCGGTGCGACAGCACGACACCTTTGGGCAGACCCTCGGTGCCTGACGTGAACAGGATCACCGCCCAGTCGTCGGGCTTGCGTGCGACCAAAGGCTTTTTCCAGCCGAACAGGCCGCGCAGCTTGTCGAACCCGCCGACCGTCGCGCGGATGTCCTCGAGATAGACGAGGCGCACCGCCTTTTCGAGCTGCTCGACGACATGCCCCAACCGGCCCTTCTCGACGAAAGTACGCGACGTCAGGATGGTGTCGACTTCCGCGGCGCGGCAGGCGGCGAGAATATTGGCCGCGCCGGCGCTGAAATTGATCATCGCCGGCACCCGTCCCGCCGACGACACCGCGAGCATGGTGACCACGGCGCCGTTCGACGTCGGCAGCATGACGCCGAGCGCCCGGCCCTCGGCTGCGAGCGGCAAGAGCTTGCGGCCGAGCACCGCGACCCCGATCAGAAGCTTCTTGTAGGTGAGCTGGCCAGACAGCGGATCTTCGATCGCCGGCCAATTCGGGCCGTGGGCTTCCGCCGCGGCGATCAGCGCTTGCACCACGGTGCCATCGGTTGGCGTGGTCCGGTACATGAGGTCGGACATGATCGTGTAAAGCGCCGCGCCGGCGGCCAGCCGGCGTTTGCGGCCCTTGATTTCCGGATCGACCTTGAGCTTGACCGGCTCGAGAACCGTCACGGTGATTTTCGGAAACAGCCGGCGCCGCACCTGCGTCGCTTTCAGCCGGCTGAAAATCGTCGTTTCCGGCCCTTCGATGCGCACCGGCACCACCATGACATCCGCCTTGTCGGCGATCATCGCGGCGCCGTCATAGACCTTCATCAGGCTGCCGGTGACGGTGATGCGGCCCTCCGGGAAGATCACCAGCGAGTTGCCGTCGCGCACCGCATTGATGATGGCGCGCAGCGAGAACGGCTTGAGCGGATCGAGCGCCATGGTGCGCACGAATTTGAGGAAGGGCTGGATCCACCAGCGCTGCGACATGCCGACGTCGATGGCGAAGACCGGGCGCTTCGGCAGGATCGACACCGCGAGCGGCGCATCGAGGAAGCTCACATGGTTGAGCGCGATGATGGCGTTGTGGCCGGCTTTGTCGATATTCTCGAGGCCTTTGACTTCGAGCCGGAAGAAGGCGCGGAACACGATGGAGAGGAAATCGTTGAGCCAGTTCGTCGGCATGGTGAAGCCGATGGCGACGGCGACCAGAAGGTTCGCCGCGCCGAGAAGGGCGAACAGGATCGGCGTGCTGAAGCCGAATTTCTGCAGCACCGCGAGGATGAGCGCGCCGACCACCATGAAGGCGGCGTTGAACACATTGACCGCCGCGATCACGCGGGCGCGGCGATCGGTGCCGGCCCAGACCTGCACCGCGGTGAACACCGGCACGATGAACAGGCCGCCGGCGATCGCGAGGCCGGCGAGATCGATGGCGATGTGCAGGCTACCGCGCGAGGCGAAATAGGCGGCGATGCCGATCGGGCTCGCCGCCGGCGTTATGGTGGACGCGGTCCAGCCGAGATCGAGCGCGAACACGCCGATCAGCACCGCGCCGACCAGCGTCGGCAACAGCACGATGCGGCCGGCCGCGAGCCAGGCCGCAAGACCCGAGCCGACGGCGACCGAGACGGAGAAAATGGTCAGGAAGAGGGTGACGACTTCTTCAGCGCCGCCGATATCGTGCGAGACGAGCGGCGGCAACAGCGACAGGACGAGCGCGCCGACCAGCCAGAACCAGCTGGCGACAACGGCGCCCCACCACAACCGCGGATCGGCGCGCACTTGTCCGATCAGCGATCCGGTGGAAACGAAGATATTGCGATTGATCGGCAGATCGGGAGCGCCGGCGGGGACTTTGGGGATCAACAGGCTCGACAGCCAGCTTGCCAGCGCCGTCACGATCATCAGCCAGGCGAAATGAATCGGATTGCTGTTGCCGTTGGCGGCGAGGCCGGCGACGATCGTGCCAAGCAGAATGGCGAGAAAGGTGCCGCCTTCGATCAGCGCATTGCCCGACGGCAGTTCGCGGCGCGGCAGGAGATCCGGCAGGATGCCGTATTTGACCGGGCCGAACAGCGACGCCAGCGTGCCGAACAGAAACACCGCAAGAAACAGCAAGCTGAGCGAATGAAAGGCGAAGCCCGCGACTCCGATCACGGCGGCGCCGATCTCGACGAGCTTGACGCGCTGGGCGACCAAGGATTTGTCGTAACGGTCGGCAAGCTCGCCGCCGAGGCCCGACAGAAAGAAGAACGGCGCGATCAGCGTCGCGCCGGCGAGCGTGATCAGAACACCAGAATTGGCGCCGGACACTTCGTAGAGAATGACGAAGACCAAAGCGGTCTTGAGGAAGTTGTCGCCGAACGCCGCAAAGAACTGGCACCAGAACAGCGGCGCGAAGCGGCGCGACGTCATCAACGAAATGGACATGTTTGAACCTGGCTTTGCCGGCGCGCTCGCGCCGTTCCTCTTCCCAGCAGTCCGCTTGGCTCGCCCTTACGCGACGCGCCAGTGCCGGCTCCTGGCTTTCAGTTTAGCCGCCGGCGGCGGGCTTGGCGACGCGGGCCGGGCATAGTGACGCGGGCGGCTTCGGGAAAACTCATCGCGCCCGGCACCATGACAAATTTCCTCGCAAAATCAATGACAAAACGCGCAATTGATAGCGTGGCACCAAGGCCTTATGGTGCCGCCGCTTCCTGCCCATTCCTGACCATTCTTGACCATTCTTGGCCATTTAGATCGGACGACAAGGTTCATGCAGCCCTCATTGACCACCCGGCGCGCATTCATGGTTGCGGCGCTCGGCGCCGCAGCGCTCAGCAGCGGCGCCTACGCCGATACCTATCCGAGCCGCCCGGTGCGGATCGTGCTGCCGCTCGGCCCCGGCGGCGTCGGCGATATCTCCGCCCGCATCGTCGCCGACAAGCTTGGCGACAAACTCGGCCAGCGCTTCTTCATCGAGAACCAGCCGAGCCCGGACGGTCTCGTCGCCGGCCACACCGTGCTCAATGCCGAGCCCGACGGCTATACGCTATTGCTCTTGACCGGCGGCATCGCGAGCTCGGTGCCGCAGTACAAGGAATTCCCGCTCGATCTGAAATCCTTGGTGCCGATTTCCTCGATCGGCTATTTCGACTGCATGATGGTGGTGAACGCCAAATCGCCGTACCAGAATTTGACGGATTTCCTCAAAGCGGCGAGCGCCAAGCCGGGCGCGCTCAACGTCGGCACGATCAGCGCCGGCGGCGTGCAGAACCTCACCGCCAATTATTTCAAACAGGCGAGCGGCGCCAATTTCGTCATCGTGCCGTTCCGCACCACGCCGGACACCGTGGTGTCGCTGATGCGCGACGACGTGCAGATGGTGATCGATTTCTACGCGGCGTTAAAGCCAGGCCTCGACAGCGGCCAATTGCGCGCCATCGCCTGGACCGGGCCGAAACCTTCGCCGGCGCTGCCCGACGTGCCAACCGCGAGTTCGCAGGGCGTCAAGGATTTCCACGCCGCGTCGTGGAATTCGCTCTATGCCAAAACCGGGACGCCGCAGCCCGTGATCGATACGCTGAACAAGGCGCTGCACGAGGTGCTCGCCGACGCCGACGTCAAGCAGAAGCTGCTCGCGCTCGGCATCGATTCGCGCGCCTCGACGCCGGCTGAAATGGACCAGCAACTCCAGAACGACGTGAAGCAGTGGGCGGAGGTGATCGACCGCGCCGGCATCGAGAAGAAGTGAGATCGCCGGCGGCGCAAATTCCGGCCGGCAAAGCCGTCAGAATCCGGGCGCGCGCTCGACCTGGTCGTACCAGTCGAAGCCCATGTCTTTGACGATGCGATTGCTCATGACGATGATGCGGCATTCCTCGCCGGGCTTTGGCGAAATGCTGATGCATGGTGAAGGGCGGAATGTAGACGTAATCGCCGACCGTCCACTCGAACTTTTTCGGCGTCTCGGACCATTGCCAATCGAAGGCTTCGAGGCAGTCCCATTTCAGGTCCCAGTGCAAATCGTAGCCGGAGCCTTCGACGACGAAGAACAATTCCTCCCACATGTGGCGGTGCTTGCCGGACTTCTCGCCGTCCTTGAGGAATTGCATATAGGCTTCGATGCAGCACTCGCGGGTGTGCATCTTCTTGTTGACGAGATGCTTGATCAGGCCGTCGGGGGAGCGCTCCCACGGCATGTCCTTGGCTTTGATGACGTTGGGCAGCGTCGCGTAGTCGGTGCGGAATTGCTCCAACTCGACCATCGCTTCGGCGAGAAAAGCGCTGCTGGCTGAGCCCGACAGCGCGGCTTGTTTTTCTTCGATTGTCGGCATGATCGTCCTAAAAGTTCAATTGTCCCAAAAGCTCTAAAGGTCGGTCGGCGGGTGGAATTCCTCGACGCCGGGCGGCAATTTGTCGGTCGGCCATTCCACCATCTTCTGAAACAGAAGATGCATGAACAGAAACAGCGGCTTCGCCTTGAACACGAGGAGAATGCAGGATTCCTTCTCGTCGTCGTTGAAGTGCTGATGCACGCAGCCGTTCTCGACCAGCATCACGTCGCCGGCTTCCCACTTCATGTAGCGGCCGTCATGCACGTCATGGCCGTGGCCCTTGAGCACGTAGAATACCGCGCTGTTGAGATGGCCGTGCTTCTGGCCGGCATTGAGCGGCGCATAGCATTCGATGTGGGACTCGATCGACTGCACGATGTTGACGGCGCTCGGCGAAATGACGTGCTTGCCGTACATCGCCGGTCCCCCCTTCCAGGCATGATCCTTGGACGAGTAGACGCGCGGCTCCTCGATCAGCTGCTTATAGACGTGGCTATAGGTGCCTTCGAGCGCGCGCACGAAGGTGCGCTTCTTCGACCAGCGTTCCCATTTGCCGTGCTTGATCTCGTCGGCGTCCTCCTCGGACGGCTTGTTATGGCCAAGCCCGGGGGCTTCGTGTTCGAGCATTCCAGTCATGCGCGCTCCGTGGTTTTCGCGGTGCTGCGGCGAACGCGGGTGCGGCTGCAACTTCCGGAAAACCAACCCGCGTGGCGCTTCGCCGTGGTCCTTACGGGATTTCCGCAAGGCGCGCAATCGAAGGACCGCGTCTGTCGCGGGAGCCACTCCGATGCCGGCGGCGATGCTGGCAAGACGCAGGCGACACGTTACTATGCATAAACCAATATGGGTGGAGGACGTGCAATGAGGTCGAACGCGATTGCCGGAACCGCGCGGATTACGGCCGCGGTTCGGGAGCTCGGCGCGCTCCTCATGGCGGCCCTCATCTTGGCGACCCTCTTGCCTCAGGCGGCCCGCGCGCAAGATCCCGCCGCGTTCTACGCCGGCAGATCGGTCGATCTGCAGATCGGCTATAGCGTCGGCGGCGGCTATGACCTTTATGGCCGGCTCCTGGCGCGGCATATCGGCAAGCACATTCCGGGCAACCCGACCATCGTGCCGAAGAACATGGAAGGCGCCGGCAGTCTGCGGCTCGCCAATTTTCTCTATGCGGCGGCGCCGCGCGACGGCACCGTCTTCGGCACGGCCGCGCGCGGCATCGCCTTCGATCCCTTGCTCAATGAAGGCGGGGCGCAATACGACGCGTCGAAATTCTCCTGGATCGGCAGCGCCAATAACGAGGTCTCCGTCTGCGTCGCGCTGCGAACCGCCGGGATCGGGAAATTCGACGACCTTTTCACCAAGTCGCTGACCATCGGCTCGACCGGGGTCTCCGACGACACCTATCAGTTTCCCGCCGTCGTCAACGCGGTGCTCGGAACCAAGTTCAAGATCGTCACCGGCTATCCGGGCGGCAACGATGTCAGTCTTGCGATCGAGCGCGGCGAGGTCGACGGCCGCTGCGGCTGGTCGTGGTCGAGCGTGATAACGACACGGCCGACCTGGGTCGAGACCAAGAAGATCGTCGTCCTGGTGCAGATGTCTTTGGCCAGGCACCCCGATCTGTCCGACGTGCCGCTGATCATGGACTTTGCCAGGACCGACGAAGAGCGCCAGATCTTCACGCTGATCTTCTCGCGCCAGGTCATGGGCCGGCCGTTTTTCGCACCGCCGGGCATACCGGCCGAGCGGCTCGCGGCGCTGCGCAAAGCCTTCAACGACACGATGGCCGACAAGGATTTCCTTGCCGACGCCGCGCAAAATAAAATCGAGATAAACCCGGTGCCCGGCGAACAGATCGAAGCGCTGGTCAAAGAGGGCTATGCGACCCCGCCGGACATCGTGAAGAAGGCCGCCGCGGCGGCGTTGCATTAGGATTCTCGTCCGTCATTGCGAGGAGCGGAGCGACGAAGCAATCCAGCTTTGGCGCGAGCGACCCTGGATTGCTTCGCTTCGCTCGCAATGACGGGACGCTTCAAATCAATCGGCTATAATCGCGCAGCGCCGGGAACAGATCGCCGAGCAGCGATTGCGGCCACGCCACTTGCAGTCCCCATTGAAAGACCACCCAGCACAACAGCGTGGTCGCCGCGGCATAGCCGAGCGCATGCAGCCGCGGCTCGCCGAAACCGAAGCTCATATAGGCGAAGACGAACACCGCGATCGCGGGAATGAAGCCGATCAGCGCCACCAGTCCGATGAACGCCGCCATCCAGGCAAAGAACGAGATCGCCCGCCATCGCGCGACGTCGTCGGTGACGCCGAGATCGTTGACGTGCGCGCTGACCTTTTGCGCGCTCAGGCTGATGCCGGAATCGGCGTGTGCGACGACGGCTTGCTGCGGGCCGAAGAGCTCGTAGACGAGATTGAGCACGGCAGCGACCAGCGCCATGCCGCAGGCGGTGAGCGGCACGAGCTTGGCGTCATGCGGCCAGCTTGCCGACGAGATGATCGCCGCGACAATGAGAACGATGACCGCGAGCGAGAAGGCGGGGCCTGCGCCGAACTGCACCTTGCGGCTGCCGATTTGCCGGAACTCGGTGAAGAGCGTCGACACGATCTGCGAGATCGGCCGGTACAGCGCCCAGACGACGCAAGCAAGAATCGCCAGCACCGCCGGCCGGGTGAGCCAGCCCCAGCCGTAAAGCTGCGTCGAGATGAACAGATAACGCTCGAAAATGGCGCCGACCACGATGCCGAGCACCATCGGCGGCCGCGGCCAGCCGAGCCGCTTCATGGTCCAGCCGATCACGCCGAAGAACAACAGCGAATAAAGGTCGCCCCAATCGTGCTCGCCGTCGAAGGCGGCGACGAAGACCAGCGCGATGATCACCGGCAAGAGAATTTCGGGGCGAACGCGCGAGATTTGCGCGAGCCAGCCGCTGCACAAAATGCAGATGACGGCGCCGATGACATGCGCCAGCGTCAGGCTCCAGACGATCATATAGGTGAGATCGAGATGCTTGGTCAGCATGTCCGGACCGGGCGTCAGCCCGTGCATCAGGAAGGCGCCGAGGAGGATCGCCATCGAGGCGCCGGCCGGCACGCCAAACGCGATGGTCGGCACCAGGTGCCCGCCCTCTTTGGCATTGTTCGAGGCCTCCGGCGCGATCACGCCGCGCACGTCGCCGGTACCGAACGTCTCGGGATTCTTCTCGGTGCGCTGGGCATAGCCATAGGCGATCCAGTCGATCACGGCCGAGCCGATACCGGGAATGGCGCCAAGTCCGGTGCCGAGCACGCCGCAGCGGAGCACGAGCCACCAGTTGCGGCCAACGTCGCGCACGCCTTCCCATTGGTTCGAGAGACTGATCTTCGGCGCATTATCGCCGGCAATGCGCCGCCGCGACACCGCGAGCTCGGCGAGTTCCGGCAATGCGAAAATGCCGAGCGTTGCCGGAATGAGCGGCACGCCGTCCCACAGATAGAGCCAGTCGAAAGTCCAGCGCAGCGTGCCGCTTTGCGCGCGCGAGCCGACCATCGAGATCATCAGCCCGAGGCCGGCGGCGGTGAGGCCCTTGAGCGGCGCGCGGCCGGACAGCGTCGCCACCATCGACATGCCGAACAGCGTGAAGGCGAGAAGCTCCGGCGAGCCGATCGCAAGCATGATCGGGCGGAGCACCGGAATGCTGATCGCCAAGACAATCGCGCCGACAATGCCGCCGGCGAGCGACGACGCAAAGCCGGCGCCGAAGGCGCGGCCGGCCTCGCCCTTCTTCGCCATGGCGTGGCCGTCGATCACGGTCGCCGCGGCGCCGACATGGCCGGGCACGCCGAACAGCACCGCGGTGATGAAATCCGACGACGTGATCACCGCCGCCATGCCGAGAAGAAGCGCGAAGGCGGTGTATTCGTCCATGTTGTAGGTGAACGGAATGAGCATCGCCAAACCGACAATGCCGCTCAGCCCGGGGAGCACGCCGATAGCGAGACCGATCAAGACCCCGAGGAACAGGAACATGAGCCGCGCCGGCTCAAGCAGGAGTTGCAGCGCGTGGAACGCGCTGGCCAACATATCCGGCTGCATGTGGCGATAACTCCCCTTACTCCTCGCGGACAGCGCCCGAAACCTGCAATGGCGTCAAGCCCATGATGCCGCCCCACATTGGCGCCCCATAACGGCGCCCAATGACGGCACCCATGATAGCCATGCTAGGGTGATGCTAGACTAGCCTATTGCCGCAGGGCAGAACCCAAGCGAAGGCAAAAAGGCGATCAGGGCGGAACGCCAATCGAGGAAGGACGACACGTGTTTATGGGAATTGGGCGCCAAGGATTTGTTCGCGTCGTCGCGGCTGCACTGGTCGCGGTCGTTGCGCCTGCCGCGATCGCGCTGGCGCAAAGCGTCGAGGAATTTTACAAGAACCGCGATATGGACCTCTATATCGGCTATTCGACCGGCGGCGCCTACGACTTCTACGCCCGCGTCATCGGCCGCCACATCGGCAATCATATCCCCGGCAATCCGACTTTGGTGCCCAAGAACATGGAAGGCGCCGGCAGTCTTCGTTTGGCCAATTTCCTCTACCGCGTCGCGCCGCATGACGGCTCCACGCTCGGCACGATCGGGCGCGGCATCGCCTTCGATCCGCTTCTCATCGGCCAAGGCGACGCCTTCGACGCGCAGAAATTCTCCTGGATCGGCAGCGCCAATAACGAAGTCAGCGTCTGCGTGGCGATGAAGGATTCCGGCATCACCAAATTCGAGGACCTGTTCACCAAGGAGCTCACGGTCGGCGGCACCGGCACCAGCGCCGATACCGACCAGTTCCCGCGCGTGCTCAACGGCGTGCTCGGCACCCATTTCAAAGTCGTCGAAGGCTACCCCGGTGGCAACGACGTGGTGCTGGCCATGGAGCGCGGCGAGGTCAAAGGCCGCTGCGGCTGGTCGTGGTCGAGCGTGAAGACGACCCACAAGGACTGGCTCGACGACAAGCGCATGATCGTCCTGGTCCAGCTGTCGCTGGCCAAGCATCCGGAAATGCCCGACGTGCCGCTGGTCACCGATTTCGCCAAGACCGACGAGCAGCGTGAGATCCTCAAACTGATCTTCGCGCGCAACGTCATGGGCCGGCCCTATCTGGCGCCGCCCAATCTGCCGGCGGATCGTCTCGCGACGCTGCGCCAGGCCTTCGTGGACACGATGAAGGACAAGGATTTTTTGGCCGAGGCCGACAAGGCCCAGCTCGAGGTCAATCCGGTGTCCGGCGAAGATGTCGAGAAGCTGGTCAAGGACGTCTATGCCACGCCCTCCGACATCATCGCCAAGGCCAAGGCGGCCGCGGCGACGCAGTGATAAGCCACTCCCCACGCTTAACAATGAAAGTTACTCACGGTTGCCTTAGACCTTCGGCAATTGTTACAACCTGCGAGCGAAGCCATCGTCGGTTCGGCGCATTTGGTAACGCCGAACCGGAAACTCAATTCTCTCGATGTGACCATTACGCACATGGGAAAGCCGGAGCGATATCAGGCCGAGCCGGCAACCACGGGCCAGCCGTCTAACTTCATCGTGATGCAGGACGGGCGAATCGCCTACTTTCCATTCGCACCGAGTGGACGCGGTTATGTCATACCCGACGCAGACCGAGAACGCGATCTACGCGAGGCGCACGAACGGTTTCGCAAATTCAACAGGTACTTTCTCCGTTATGTTTCGTTGGCGCTCGGCAGCATTTCGTTATTCGCTTTCTTCTTTATTCTGCAGAGGCCATCCTTCGAGGCCCTTTGCTGGCTCGTCGGTCCAATTGCAGTCGCGGTCTTTTTTGCTCGGTGTGCGTTCATTTGGTTCGCGGGACAGCTGATTTGGGGACTCGAACATGTTGGAGGTGATCCAGGAACTGCACGCGCATTCTGGCGCTTGGGAATAGTAGCGGCAGTAGCGGCTGCGCTAATTTGGCTCATTCTTCATCTGTACGACGCAAGGCTGTACGCACTAAAAGGCGACCTGGGAGTTTTCACCTTTTATCCAGGCCTTTCACGGAATATCATGTTCGCGATTATCAGCGGGATGTTTTTATTTGGAACGTTGTCGCACTTCGATCGTTTCGTGGAGCGCGTTGGGAAGACGCGAGCGCGCCTTGGAATTGCTTTCTTAGCGCTTTTGGAGCTGATCGCGGTTGTGACCGGGGTCGTGACGTTCTTTGGATCAACACCGAAAGTTACTATCACCCGTGATTTTCTCATCTGCGGGACACCAACCCGGTGGTCGGATGTTGCCGCGATATCTTTAGTCGATGGGCGTCGCGGCAACGAATATGCGAAGATTTTGCTTAAGTCCGCCAATCCGCCGCCACCGCCAGGACAGTTTATTCCTCTCCTGTCCCGTCAATACGGTCCCACAACAGACTGCGAGATCTCAGACTTGGAAACTGATTACAACGAGGTCTACCGAGCGATCGAAATGGCATGGCGACAAGCCTCGTCGCGTAGTCATTAATTGCCTCGACCTCACGGGGCTTGACCGATGCCGGCATCCAGTTGACGGCGCGGCGCGACAATCTCGTTTCGGCTGTCTCGCCGTCATAGTTCGACGCGGCGGGGGTTTGGGTAAAGCTCGCGCGGTCGGCGAGACAGTTCACATTGACCACGGCACAGGTTCCGGCCGCTGTCTCGCACACCGCGCCGATATAATTGCCGCAGCGGCGGCAGACATAATAGTCGGCGGTGCGCGAGCCGAAGCGATAGGGCTCGACCAGGTCCCAGTCGTCCGCCCACATTTCGAACAGGCCGTCGGGATCGGCGACGGTGCGCGTATTGTGCGCCCGGCAAAACGCGCAGCCGCAAGCGCGCAGCGGACTATCCTGCGGCGCTTTCGTCAGCCGCAGGCGGACGTGGATGTTGCCGCAGTGGCAGCCGCCCAGATGTTCCATCTTTCGCCTCAATTATAACTTCAGCGTGCCGCGCATCATCGGCACACAGCGGCCGCCGATCGAGAGCGCCGTGATTTCGCCGTGGCGCTTTTCGGCCGCAGCTTCGAGGAGGCTCGGGCGACCCATGTCGACGCCCTGCGCAATCGTAAGCTTGAGCATCAGATCGCGCTCGGGGCGGAGACTCGCCAACAGGCCCACGAGCGCGACATTGGCGCTCCCCGTCGCCGGATCTTCCGGCACGCCATAGAGCGGAGCGAACATGCGCGCCGCAATGTCGGCGCCGCCGTCGCTATCTTTGACATAGAGCAAGATGCCGGTCGCGATATCGGCCTTGACATGCGCCGAGAATATCTCGGTGCGCGGTCGCCCCTTGGCGAGCGCCGCGCGCGTCTTGAGTTCGGCAAAGACGAAAGCGGCGCCGCACGAGGCGACGCACGGCGCGTGACCGGCCGTCTCGATATCGGCGGCATCGAGCGAACAAGCCGTTGCGACAAGGTCCGGCGCGATCTCATTGCCGAACGTGAGCGGTTGCGGCGGCGTGAGGCGGGCGCCAACAATCGCACCAGCGTCCCTGATCAGATCAAGCCGCACCAAACCGGCCTTTTCCTCGAAGGTCAGCGAGTCCCCGGCAAGCCCTTTGCCTTCGGTCGCCAGCACAAAGGCCGTGCCGACATTGGGATGCCCGGCAAACGGCATTTCGTAGCGCGGCGTGAAAATCCGCACCTGCGCCGTATGCGCGGCGGCTTGCGGCGGCAGCACGAAGGTCGTCTCGGCGAGATTGAACTCGGCGGCGATGGCTTGCATCTGCGCCGTCGAAAGCCCCTTGGCGTCGATCACGACGGCCAGCGGATTGCCACCGAATTTTTTCGTGGTGAAGACATCGACAGTGATGAAATCGAGGCGCATCGCACATCTCTTTCTTTTCGAAGGATGCCGATGATTTACGATCTGTCGCCGATCCGCAACAGGTCCGAGTCGTCCTTGAGCGCCACGCCGGACAAGCCGCGCGTGCGCATAGCGCGGAGAAGATGGAGAAGCTTGAAGGCTGCGGCATCATAGTCGATGCCCTCGGGGCGGATGTTGGAGATGCAATTGCGCTCGGCGTCGCTGGTGTCTTCGCGCGGTTGCCACGTCAGATAAGCGCCCATGCTATCCGGCGCCGACAGGCCGGGCCGTTCGCCGATCAGAACCGCGACGCATTTGGCCGCGAGCGCGATTGCTACGGCGTCGCCGGCGGCAACCCGGCCGTGGTGGACGATGACGAGCGGTGCGAGCTCCAAGCCTTCGGCGTGCAGCGCCGGCAGTGTCCGGGACAGGACCGGCTGGGCGTGAAGCTCCACGGCGCGCGCCGATAATCCGTCGGCGATGACGAAGACGACGTCATAGTTGCCGCGATGCGGCGCAAGCACCGCGCCGGCGCTTGGAGCCAGGCGGCGGCCAAGATCGGGCCGCATCAAATAGGTCTGCCGATCCCCGGCCGCGCTCGCGACGGCAACGGTCGGAACGCCGAGGAGAGCCAGATCTGCCACTAATTTCGCTTCATCGAGCGGCGCATGCACGGCGTCGCGGGCGCGGGCATGCGCGAGCTGAAAATCGAGCATGTCGCGGGTTGCGAGCGACGCGCCCGAGCGGGCGAGCCCGATGCGCGCCGCCGTCAATCGGCGCAAACCGGTCCAGATTTCGTTTTCAGGCTTCATGCGTGAGGAGTGCCTGGAAGTTGCTCGGCAGGCTGCGCGGGCGGATGCGATCGGCCGCGTCGATCAAACCTTGCCGCGAAAGCCAGGCTTCGAATTCCGGCGCCGGGCGGCGGCCGAACAGGTCGCGCATGGCGAGCGCGTCGTGAAACGAGGTGCTCTGATAGCCGAGCATGATGTCGTCGGCGCCCGGCACGCCCATGACGAAATTCACGCCTGAGGCGACCAGCAAAGCCAACAGCGCGTCCATATCGTCCTGGTCGGCCTCGGCGTGGTTGGTGTAGCAGACGTCGCAGCCCATCGGCACGCCGAGCAGCTTGGCGCAAAAATGATCCTCGAGCCCGGCGCGGGTGATCTGTTTGCCGTCGAACAGATATTCCGGGCCGATGAAGCCGACCACGGTATTGACCAAGAGCGGCTTGAACGCCCGCGCCACCGCATAAGCGCGCGCTTCGATGGTCTGCTGATCGACACCGTGATGCGCGTTGGCGGAGAGCGCGCTGCCCTGCCCGGTCTCGAAATACATCACATTGTCGCCCGCCGTGCCGCGGCGGAGCGACAGCGCCGCGTCGCGCGCTTCTTGCAGCAGCGCGAGATCGATGCCGAAGCTCTTATTGGCCGCCTCGGTGCCGGCGATCGACTGAAACACGAGATCGACCGGCGTGCCCTTGCCGATGAGCCCGAGCGTGGTGGTCACATGCGTCAACACGCAGCTCTGTGTCGGGATGTCGAGCTTCCTGATGATCTCGTCGAGCATCGACAACAGCGTGTGCGTGCTCGCCGGGCTGTCGGTCGCGGGATTGATGCCGATCACGGCGTCGCCGGAGCCGAGCAAGAGCCCGTCGAGAATGCTGGCGGCGATGCCGCGCGCATCGTCGGTCGGATGATTGGGCTGCAGCCGCACCGAGAGCCGGCCGGGCAGGCCCAAAGTGTTGCGGAACGCCGTCACCACCGAGCATTTTGCGGCAATCGCCATCAGATCCTGCAAGCGGCAGATCTTGCTGACCGCCGCCGCCATTTCCGGGGTGAGGCCGCCCGCCAGCGCCGACAGCACCGGCGCGGTGGTTTCGTCGGCGAGCAGCCAGTCGCGAAAGCCGCCGACGGTCAGATGCGCGACCGGGGCAAAGGCTTTGCGGTCGTGGCTATCGATGATGAGGCGGGTGACTTCGTCGCTTTCATAAGGAACGATCGCTTCGTTGAGGAACGTCGCAAGCGGCAGATCGGCGAGCGCGAATTGCGCGGCGACGCGTTCCTCGCCGCTGTCCGCGGCGACGCCGGCAAGCCGGTCGCCGCTGCGCGGCGGCGAAGCTTTTGCCAAGAGCGTCTTGAGATCGGCGAACGCATAGCGGCGGGTCCCGATCGTCACGCTGTACATCACGAGGTCCCGAGAATTGAATGGGCTCGCCCGATTATACGGAGTCTCGAGGCGCCGTGGGCGCTGAGATTTTAGGCGGGCCGCGCCAAAAATCGTCTCGCCCCGGCGGGTGCCGTCACTTGGCGATGTCGAAACCGACCGTAATTCTCACGCGCGAGGAGTCCTCGCCGGCGAAGATCGGCACCGGTGCCGACGCCGGCATGCCGGCCGCCATTCGCATCATCGGCATGGGCGGCGCATAGTCGGGGTCCTCGGTGATCCACAGCACGCGGCCGAGCGTCAGGCCGGATGCCTTGGCGTAAATCTCGGCTTTGCGCTTGGCGTCGGCGACCGCGGCCTCGCGGGCCTGGTCGAGGATCTTTGACGGATTGGCGTGCAGGAATTCGATATTGCCGACATTGGTGACGCCGGCAGCGACCAGCCGGTCGAGGACATCGCCGACCTTTCCGATATCGCGGATCGCCACATTGACCTGGTTGCTGACGCTGTAACCGGACAGCTTCGCTTCGCCATGCGGGTCCGGCGTCACGTAGATCGGTTGAATCGAAAAGCGTGACGTTTGAATGTCCTTCTGTGCGATGCCGGCGTCGACAAGCGCCGACGTTACGGCGGCCATCAGCTTCGAATTGGCATCGGTCGCCTCCTTGACCGACTTGCCGCGCGTCGTCACGCCGCCTGAGATCTGCGCATAATCCGGCGCAACGCTGACGCTGCCCTCGCCGATCACCACCACGCGGCCGTCGGGCGCCGACGTCGCCTGTTGAGCCGGCGCGGATTGCTGCTGCGCGTGGGCGGTGCCGACCAAAATCACCCCTGCGAACACCAAGGCGAGACGTGAAAAGCGTAGTGCCGCGAAGCGCGATGCCGTCATAACGACCTCCATGATCCTCCGCATCATGTCGCAGAGGTAATGGGCACTAAAGTGTTCGAAGCGAGGCGTTAGAGCATGATCCCGAAAAGTGGAAACCGGTTTTCGGATAAGATCATGCTCAAACGAACAATCAGCAGATCAGGAGCCGCAGCTCAGCACGCGGTCGCCGAGACGGCAATGGTTGAGCGGCTTGCCGCCCACATCGAACAGCGTGCCGGTCCAGGTATCGGCATCGACGCGGTCCCAGACCATGTAACCGAAGCCGGAATAGGTGATCGCATTGACGGCCTTAAGCCCGTTGATGTCGGCGCCGGTGACGCTCGCTTTCGGCATGCCTTCGAGATTATCGCCGCCGGTGCCGACCACGAGCTGCGGCGGCCGCACGCTGCCGAAATCGACCGCCTGGAAGAAGTGGATGTGGCCGGCGACATACATGCGCACGCTCGCGGGCATATCGGCGCCGAGCGCCGCTTGCAGCACCTTGTTCGAGACGATGTTGACGTCGGGATCGCCCGGCTTGGCGAGCATGGAATTGACCGGCTTGTGCGTCACCAGCCACGCATTGTTTGGAATCTTGGCGAGCACGTCGATCAATTGACGGCGCAGGATCGGAACCTGATCGCTGTCGGCTCCGGCGGTGTCCTTCACTTTGGCGCTATCGACGACGACGATACCGAGATCGCCGAGCCGCACCACATAATCGCCGGTCAAATCGCGGCACGCCGTTTCCATCGGCGCGGGATCGAGAAAACGAAACCAGCCTTCGCCGGCGCGGCTGCAATCCTCGTGATTGCCGCGCGCCATGACCCAGGGCGCGGCGGCGAACAGCGGGGCTGCGGGGGCAAAGAAATCGGCGTTCCACGGCGCCCAGCCATAGCCCGAGGGGCTGCCGGCACAGCCGGCATTGCCGGACGGGCATGGTTCCTCGCGGTATTCGTAATCGCCGACGTGAATGACGAGATCGGGACGGGCGGCGGCCGCGAGCTCAGCGATTTTTGCAAACGGCCAGGCATTGGCATCGTTGCAGGCCTGCCAGGCATCGCCGGTTTTAAGCCGGCAGCCGGTATCGCCGAACATCACGATGCGCTGCGGATTGGGCCGCGGCAGCGGCAGCGGCTTGCCGTCGAGGATCGCCGAGATCGCGCCCGGCGGCACCGGCAGTTCGCAGCCGCGCACCGGGAATTGCGCCGGACTGATATTGCCGAAGCTCTGCCCCGGCTCGGAGCGGACATTCATCGGCACGGCCGTGCCGTCGAAGGTCACCGCCGGACAGGCATCCTCGGTGATCGCACGCACGCTCGAGGCGCCGTCCGCGCCGAGCTCGACCCATTGCGCGAGGATTTTTGCCTGTGCCTGCGGCAACGCCGCCAGCATCGTCGCCGCGGCAATAATAGCCGCCAACAAGGCGCGCTGACGCCGCCCCATGATGCCCCTCCTCAAACGAAAAAACCCCCGCCGGACCATATTACAGTTTCTGCGACAAATATGCGTCGCGGCACGCGTTTGGCGGCGCGCTGCCACGACGGCCGGTCGAACTTCCGTCAGGAATTCGGCTTCGCCCGGCCGATCCGCCGTGGCCCGTGATCGGTCACGCCGAGATGCGTCTCCAGCGCCGCGCTGTCAGCGGCGAGCGTTGCGCTGTCGGCGGCATGCACGACGGCGCCGCGCTCGAGAATAATGGCGCGGTCAGTAACCGGGAGGATTTTCTTGGCGTTCTGCTCGACCAGGATCGCGGAGACGCCTTCGTCGCGGATGATGCGGCGCAGCGCCGCCAGGAGCTCGTCGACGATAATCGGCGCCAAGCCTTCGAGCGGCTCGTCGAGCAGCATCACGCGCGGATTGAGCACCAGCGCGCGGCCGACGGCGAGCATTTGTTGTTCGCCGCCGGAGAGCTGATTGCCCATATTGCCCCGCCGCTCGCCGAGCCGCGGAAACATCGTATAGACCTTGTCCGGCGTCCAGCGGCCCGGCTGCGCCACCGCGGTGAGGTTTTCGTGCACGGTGAGCGATTTGAAAATGTTGCGCTCCTGCGGCACCCAGCCCACCCCGCTATGGGCGCGCTGTTCCGGGCGCATCGTGGTGATATCGACGCCGTCGAGCGCGATCTTGCCGCCGAAATAATGCGTTACGCCGATCACGGTATTGATCAGCGTGGTCTTGCCCATGCCGTTCCTGCCCAGGAGCGCGATCGCCTCGCCTTCGCGGAGCGACAGCGACACGTCGGAGAGCACGACGGCCTCGCCATAGCCGGCGCATAACTGCTCGATGGTCAAAAGATCAGGCATCGAGTTCCTCGCCGAGATAGATCGCCTTCACCCGCGGATCGCGGCGACGTCTTCCGGCGACCGTCGACGAACAGCGCGCCGTTGACCAGGACCGAGATGCGGTCGGCGAACGAGAACACCAGATCCATATCGTGCTCGATCAAAAGCACAGTGACCTCCGCCGGCAGCGCCTCGATAGTGGCGAGCAGCTCATGGCGCTCGGCCTCCGGCACGCCGGCGGCGGGCTCGTCGAGCAACAGCACGCGCGGCCGGCAGGCGAAAGCGAGCGCGATCTCGAGCAGCCGCTGCTTGCCATAGGGCAGGACCGCAACGCGGTCGAGCATGACGTCGGTCAGCCGGAAACGCTCGATGATCTCGACGATCTCCTCGGTGACGGCCGATTTGGTGCCGACGATCCGCCACCAATCGGCGCCGGAGCCGAGCCGCTCCGACACGACGAGCCCGACCAATTCGAGCGGGGTCAGATCGGGGAATAACTGGTTGATCTGGAAGGTGCGCGCCATGCCGAGCCGCACCCGCTCATGCGGCAGCGTATCGGTGATGTCGGTGCCTTCAAGCGTGATGCGGCCGGCGCTCGGCTTGAGCACGCCGGTCAGGAGATTGATGAAGGTGGTCTTGCCGGCGCCGTTCGGCCCGATCAAGGCGTGGCGGGCGCCCTTTTCGACACTCAGGCTGACATTGCTCGTCGCGACGATGCCGCCGAAGCGCTTTTCCAGGCCTGTCGTTTGCAGGATCGGCATCGCTCACTTCCCGTCGGATGCCGTGAGCTTCGCCGGGCGCGCGAAGAGGCGCGCGCCGAAGTCTTCAATGGTGCCGCGCGCCGTCGCGATCCAGTATCCCATGCGGTCGCGGCCGATCAGCACGATCGTGACCAGAACGAGACCGATCCAGAACTGCCAATATTGCGGCGTGAGGTTGGCGATCCAGTCCTGCAGAAACTTGTAGATCACCGCCCCGATCAGGCCGCCATAGAGATAACCGGTGCCGCCGATGATCAGCACCAGCAGAAGGTCGGCGGAGCGATCCAGCGAGAACACGTCGAGCGAGCAGAACGCCGTGGTCTGGGTCAGAAGCGCGCCGGCGATGCCGGCAATACCGGCGGCAAACGTATAGATCGCGACCATGCGCCATTTGACGGGAATGCCGATCGCCGAGGCGCGCAGCGGATTGCCCTTGACCGAACGCAACGACAGGCCGAACGGCGAATAGACGACGCGGCGCGCGACGACAAAGCAGACGAACAGCACGATGAGGCAGTAGATGTAGCCGGTCTTACCGTAGAGATCGAAGCGGAAGCGGCCGAGGACCGGCTCGATATCGACGCCCTGCAGGCCGTCGGCGCCGCCGGTAATATTGGAATAGCGGTTCGCGACTTCGCCGAGCATCAGCGAGACGCCAAGCGTCACCATCAGCCGCGTCAGGTCCGAGCCGCGCAGCACCAGGAAGCTGGTCACGAAGCCGAGCGCTGCGGCCACCAGGCCGGCGGCGAGTAACGCCACAACCGGCTCGTTGATATAGCCGTATTTGGCGACAAGGCCGGCGAAATAGCCGGCGAAGCCGAAAAACGCCGCCTGGCCGAGCGAGATGATGCCGGCATAGCCGAGGATCAGGTCGAGCGAGAGCGCGAACAGCGCCAGGATCGCGGTATCCTTGAGGATCAGATATTTGCTGGGAAACAGCCAGATGGTGGCGAAGGCAAAGATCCAGAACGCGATCTCGAGCGGCGACCAGCGGGCGCGGCTCTTGAGATAGGCCGAAACTTGGTCGGTGAGCGCGGATGCCGTCATCAAGGTCACCGCGCCGTCGAGCGGGCGAACAGGCCCTGCGGACGCCAGATCAAGACAATGATCATGATGGCGTAGATCACGAAGGCGCCGAGCTTGGGCACATAATATTTGCCGGCGACGTCGCCGATGCCGAGCAGATCGAGGCGAAGAACGGCCCGGTAATGCTCGACGTGCCGCCGACCGTCACCACGATCAAAAAGTAGATCATGTATTTGAGCGGGAAGGTCGGATCGAGGCCGAGAATCTCCGCGCCAAGCGCGCCGCCCAAGCCGGCAAGGCCCGAGCCAAAAGCAAAAGTGAGAGCGAACACGGCGCCGACATTGATGCCGAGCCCGCGCGCCACGCGCTGATCGTCGACCGCGGCGCGCAGCCGGCTACCGAACCGCGTCTTGGTCAGGATCAGCTGCAAGGCGATCGTGAGCAGGCCGCAGACGCCGATGATGAGCAGGCGATATTTGCCCATGCCGATGCCGAAGACATTGATTTGGCCCTGCAGCGCGTCGGGGATCTGCACGAATTGCTGCGACGAGCCCATCGTGTAATCCACGGCCGCGACCGACATGAAGACGAGCCCGATGGAGAACAGCACCTGATCGAGATGGCTCCGCGCATACACGTGAACGTAAAGCGTGCGCTCGAAAAAACCGCCGAGCATAGCGCGTCACCAGAAAGGCCAGCGGCAGTCCGAGCGCGAACGGCACGCCGAAGCGGTTGACCAGAATGACGGTGCAATAGCCGCCGGCCATGGCGAAAGCGCCATGGGCGAGATTGATGAAATTCATCAAGCCAAGCGTGACGGAAAGCCCGCATGCCAAGACGAACAGCAGCATGCCGTAAGCGACGCCGTCGAACAGGATGGTCAGCATGATTTACTCGACGCCCGTGAGATGGCTTTTTCCCCGCGGCCTCGACGGCAAGTCGAAGTTCGTCAGGACGCCGGCTTCGCCCGCCCGATCCGCCGCGGGCCGTGATCGGTGACGCCGAGATGCGTCTCGAGCGCCGCGCGATCGGCGGCGAGCGTGCCGCTGTCGGCGGCGTGAACCACGCAGCCGCGCTCCAGAATAATGGCGCGGTCGGTGACCGGGAAAATCTTCTTGGCGTTCTGCTCGACCAGGATCGCCGAGACGCCTTCGTCGCGGATGATGCGGCGGAGCGCCGCCAGCAACTCGTCGACGATGATCGGCGCCAGGCCTTCGAGCGGCTCGTCGAGCAACATGACGCGCGGATTGAGCACCAGCGCGCGGCCGACGGCCAACATTTGTTGTTCGCCGCCGGAGAGCTGGTTGCCCATATTCTGCCGCCGCTCGCCGAGCCGCGGAAACATCGTATAGACCTTGTCCGGGGTCCAGCGCCCCGGCTGTGCCACCGCGGTGAGATTTTCGTGCACGGTGAGCGACTTGAAAATGTTGCGCTCCTGCGGCACCCAGCCGATGCCGCTATGGGCGCGCTGTTCCGGACGCATCTTGGTGATATCCGCGCCGTCGAGCGCGATCTTGCCGCCGAAATAATTGGTCACGCCGACCACCGTATTGATCAGCGTGGTCTTGCCCATGCCGTTGCGGCCAAGCAGCGCGATCGCCTCGCCTTCGCGCAGCGACAGCGAGACGTCGGAGAGCACGACCGCCTCGCCGTAGCCGGCGCATAATTGCTCGATGGTCAAAAGATCAGGCATCCAGATCCTCGCCGAGATAGACCGCCTTGACGCGCGGATCGCGCGCCACGTCCTCGGGCGCGCCGTCGACGAACAGCGCGCCGTTGACCAGGACCGAAATGCGGTCGGCAAACGAGAACACCAGATCCATGTCGTGCTCGATCAAGAGCACCGTGACCTCCGCCGGCAGCGCTTCGATGGTGGCGAGGAGTTCATGACGCTCGGCCTCGGGCACGCCGGCGGCCGGCTCGTCGAGCAGCAGCACGCGCGGCCGGCAGGCGAAAGCGAGCGCGATTTCGAGAAGCCGCTGCTTGCCGTAAGGCAGAACCGCGACGCGTTCCAGCATGACGTCAGTCAACCGGAAGCGCTCGATGATCTCGACGATCTCTTCGGTGACGGCCGATTTGGTGCCGACGATCCGCCACCAATCGGCGCCGGAGCCGAGCCGCTCGGAGACCACGAGCCCGACCGATTCCAGCGGGGTAAGATCGGGGAACAGCTGGTTGATCTGAAAGGTGCGCGCCATGCCGAGCCGCACGCGCTGATGCGGCAGCGTATCGGTGATGTCGCGGCCTTCAAGCATGATGCGGCCGGCGCTCGGCTTGAGCACCCCGGTCAGGAGGTTGATGAACGTGGTCTTGCCGGCGCCGTTCGGCCCGATCAGAGCGTGGCGCGCGCCTTTTTCAACACTGAGGCTGACGTTACTCGTCGCGACGATGCCGCCGAAGCGCTTTTCGAGGCCCGTTGTTTGCAGGATCGGCATCGCTCACTTCCCGTCGGGCGCGGCGAGCTTGGCCGGGCGCGCCACAAGCCGCGCGGCGAAGTCTTCAATCGTGCCGCGCGCCGTCGCGATCCAGAATTGCATGCGGTCGCGGCCGATCAGCACGATGGTGACCAGCACGAGGCCGATCCAGAACTGCCAATATTGCGGCGTCAGATTGGCCAGATAGTCTTGCAAGAACTTGTAGATCACCGCGCCGATCAAGCCGCCATAAAGATAGCCGGTGCCGCCGATGATCAGCACGAGCAAGAGATCGGCCGAACGATCCAGTGAGAACACGTCGAGCGAACAGAACGCCGTGGTCTGGGTGAGCAGCGCGCCGGCAATGCCGGCGATACCGGCGGCAAATGTATAGATCGCGACCATGCGCCATTTGACCGGAATGCCGATCGCCGAGGCGCGCAGCGGATTGCCCTTGACCGAACGCAACGACAGGCCGAACGGCGAATAGACCACGCGGCGCGCGATCACAAAGCAGATGAACAGCACGATGAGGCAATAAATGTAGCCGGTCTTGCCGTAGAGATCGAAGCGAAACCGGCCGAGGACCGGCTCGATATCGACGCCCTGCAAACCGTCGGCGCCGCCGGTGATGTCGGAATAACGGTTGGCGACTTCGCCGAGCATCAGCGAGACGCCGAGCGTCACCATCAGCCGCGTCAGGTCCGAACCGCGCAGCACCAGGAAGCTCGTCACGAAGCCGAGCGCCGCGGCCACCAAGCCGGCGGCGAGGAGGGCCACGACCGGCTCGTTGATGTAGCCGTATTTGGCGACGAGGCCGGCGAAATAGCCGGCAAAGCCGAAGAACGCCGCCTGGCCGAGCGAGATGATGCCGGCATAGCCGAGGATCAGATCAAGCGACAGCGCGAACAGCGCGAGGATCGCGGTATCTTTGAGGATCAGATATTTGCTGGGAAACAGCCAGATCGTGGCGAAGGCAAAGATCCAGAACGCGATCTCGAGCGGCGACCAGCGGGCGCGGCTCTTGAGATAAGCGGAGACTTGATCGGTGAGCACGGACGTCGTCATCAGCCGTCACCGCGCCGTCGAGCGGGCGAACAGGCCCTGCGGACGCCAGATCAAGACGACGATCATGATGGCGTAGATCACGAAGGCGCCGAGCTTGGGCACATAATATTTGCCGGCGACGTCGCCGATGCCGAGCAGGATCGAGGCGAAGAACGGCCCGGTAATGCTCGACGTGCCGCCGACCGTCACCACGATCAGAAAGTAGATCATGTATTTGAGCGGGAAGGTCGGATCGAGGCCGAGGATCTCGGCGCCGAGCGCGCCGCCCAGGCCGGCGAGCCCCGAGCCGAACGCAAAGGTGAGGCCGAACACCGCGCCGACATTGATGCCGAGCCCGCGCGCCACGCGCTGATCGTCGACCGCGGCGCGCAGCCGGCTGCCGAACCGCGTCTTGGTCAGGATCAGTTGCAAGGCGATGGTGAGGAGGCCGCAGACCGCGATGATGAGCAGGCGGTATTTGCCCATGCCGATGCCGAGCACATTGATCTGGCCCTGCAGGGCATCCGGGATCTGCACGAATTGCTGCGACGAGCCCATCGTGTAATCGACCGCGGCGACCGACATGAAGACGAGCCCGATGGTGAACAGGACCTGGTCGAGATGGCTCCTGGCATAAACGTGAACGTAGAGCGTGCGCTCGAAAAAGCCGCCGAGCAGCGCCGTCACCAGAAAGGCCAGCGGCAGCCCGAGCGCGAACGGCACGCCGAAGCGGTTGACCAGGATGACGGTGCAATAGCCGCCCGCCATGGCGAAAGCGCCATGGGCGAGATTGATGAAATTCATCAGGCCAAGCGTGACGGAAAGCCCGCATGCCAAGACGAATAGCAGCATGCCATAGGCGACGCCGTCGAACAGGATAGTCAGCATGATTTATTCAACGCCCGTTCCCCACTCCGCCCTCTGCCACATGCGGCAGAAGGCATAGGCGGCCTTCAGCCACCGTAGTCAAGTCAGAGCGCCGATGCACGGCACCGGCTGCGACAAGGGGGCATCTTCGTTTGGCTCGGAAGAGCGGCGGGGCCCCCACCCCGCTCGCTTTTCCTCACGCGTGAAGCTTACTTCGCCGCGGCCTTGATCGGATCCTTGACCGACGGGAAGGTGGCGAATTCCACGTTGTAGAGCTCGCCGTTCTTCTTCTGCACCTTGCGGATATAGACGTTCTGGATGATATCGCGCGTATCCGGATCGATCGAGATCGGCCCGCGCGGGCTCTCCCAGGCCATGCCCTTCATGGCGGCGATGAGCGAATCGCCATCGGTCTTGCCGCCGGTCTTCTTCAGCGTCTCGTAGATCAAGCGCATGCCGTCATAGGCGCTGACCGCCATGAAGTTCGGCCGCATGCCGTTATTGGCCTTTTCGAACGCCGCGACGAAGGCCTTGTTGGCGGCCGAATCGTGATCGGCCGAATAGAAATGCGCGGTGACGGTGCCGACCACGGGATCGCCCATGCCGTTGACCAGATCGTCGTCGGTGACGTCACCCGGGCCGATGATTTTGATGCCGGCTTTGTCCATGCCGCGTTCAACGAACTGTTTGACGAAAACTCCGCCCTGGCCCGACGGCACGAAGACGAAGACCGCATCGGGCTTCTGATCGGCGGCGCGCTGCAGGAACGGCGCGAAGTCCGGATTGGCGAGCGGGAAAGTGATGCTGTCGAGAATCTGGCCGCCCTTCGCCGTGAACTCGGCGGCGAAGGATTTTGCCGCGTCGGCCCCCGGCGCATAATCCGACACCATGCTCACGACTTTCTTGATGCCGTTCTGCGCCGCCCAGTCGGCCATCGGCACCGTGGATTGCGCGAGCGTAAAGCTCGTGCGCGCGATGTAGTCCGATTTGGTGGTGATGATCGAGGTGCCGGCGGCGGTGACGACCTGCGGCGTCTTCGATTCGGTCGCGAGCGGCGCGACGGCGAGCGCCGCGGGGGTCACGCCGAAGCCGGCGAGGAACGTCACCTTGTCGTTGACGATCAGATCTTGCGCGATGCGCTTAGAATTGTCGGGAACGGCGCCGTCATCTTTGATGATGAGTTCGACCTTCTTGCCGGCGACCGTATCGCCGTTCTGCTGCATGAACAATTTGGCGCCGGCGGCTTCTTGCTTGCCGGTCGATTGTTGCTGGCCGGTCATCGGCAGAATGAAGCCGATCTTGACGTCCTGTGCTTGCGCGCCGCTCGCCAAGGTGAGCGGCATGGCGAGCGCCGCGGCGGCGCACGCCGCCATCAAAAAGTGCCTGAATTTCATGGATTCCTCCCGGAGCTTTAATAGAGATAGGCGATTGGCGCGCATACCAACATTCTGGACGGACGTTGTCCAGTTAGCGCTTTGTCTCACATGGTGAGAGCGGTTAACGCTGCCGCCGAGCGGCGAAGGCCGTTCAATCGGCCGTTCAATCGATCTTGAGACCCGCCGCTTTGATGACCGGGCCCCACTTGTCGTAATCGTCGCGCGTGGCCTTGGCGAGCACGTCCGAGGTCGAGCCGATCGGCGTCGCGCCGAGCTGCAACAGCTTCCCCTGCATGCCCGGCGTTTGCACGGCATCGGCGCAGTCCTTGGCGAGCTTTTCCTGGATCGCCGCAGGCAATCCGGCCGGCGCGAAGAGGCCCCACCACACGCCGGTGTCATACCCGGGTACACTCGACTCGGCGATGGTCGGCACATTGGGCAGAACCGGCGAGCGGGCCGCGGTGGTCACGCCGAGCGGACGCACCGCGCCGGCTTGGACCTGGCCGAGCGATTCCGGAATGTTGTTGAAGGTCATCGGAACTTGGCCGCCGATCAGATCGATCAAGGCCGGCGCACCGCCTTTGTACGGCACCGGCGTGATCTCGACCTTTGCCATGTATTTGAACAATTCGCCGGAGAGATACGGCGACGTGCCGTTGCCGGCATGGCCGTAAGACAGCACTCCCGGCTTGGCGCGCGCCGCAGCGATCACGTCGCCCACCGATTTGAAGGGTGAATCGGCGCGCACCAACAGCATGTTGGGCGCGGAGCCGATCTGCGAGATCGGCGTAAAATCCTTGAACGTGTCGTAAGGCAGCTTGTCGTAGAAATGCGGCAGCAGCGCGTGGCCCGAAGCGACCAGGATCAGCGTGTAACCGTCCGGCGGCGCCTGGATCAAAGCCTGTTCGGCGACGATGCCGGCGGCGCCCGGCCGGTTTTCGATGACGACCGACTGATTCCAGTGCTTGCCCAGCGCGTCGCCGAGCGTCCGCGCCACGATGTCGACCGCGCCGCCCGGCGGATACGGCACAAAGATGTGGACCGGCCTTGACGGATAGGCGTCATCGGCGAAAGCCGTGGCGCCGAACGCCGCCAGCAGGATGGCGGCCGCCAGAACGCGAACCAATGCGAGCATCAAAAATCCTCCGCAAGTGACTTTTTCTTGGGGAGGACTATAGCGGAGAAACGGACGGCCCGTCAGTCGTTAAGCGTGTGCCTTGCGCTGCGGATCGATGATGTTCTCGAGCTTGCCGAGCACATGCATGCAGGGCAGGAGTTGCGCCAGGCTCGCATTCGGCTCGCGCTTTTCCTTGATCGCTGCGATGAATTCGCGATCCTCGAGCTCGATGCCGTCCATCGACACGTCGACCTTGGAGACGTCGATCTTGTTGTCCTTGCCGTCGGACAGATCGTCGTAGAACGCCTTGTAGGTGCCGTTGTCGCAGATGTAGCGGAAGAACGAGCCTAGCGGGCCGTCATTGTTGAACGACAGCGACAGAGTGAGGATCGAGCCGGACGGCGTCTTCGCCACGATACCCATGTCCATGGCGATATTGAGCTGCGGATGGATCGGGCCCTGCACCGCGTAGCAATCGGAAATAGTCTCGCCGGCCTGAAACTGGAACAAGTCGATCGTGTGCGCGGCGTGATGCCACAACAGATGATCGGTCCAGCTGCGCGCATTGCCCGCCGCATTGATGTTCTTCCTGCGGAAGAAATAGGTCTGCACGTCCATCTGCTGAATTTTCAGCTCGCCCTTGACGATCTTCTTATGGATGTATTGGTGGCTCGGATTGAAGCGCCGCACATGGCCGCCCATGGCAGTGACGCCGGTCTCCTTGGCGATCTTCACCAGGTTTTCGGCGTCCTCGACGCTGTCGGTGACCGGGATTTCGACCAGCACATGTTTGCCGGCGCGCATCACCTGCTCGCCCTGGCGAAAATGCATCTTGGTCGGCGTGGTCAGGATGACGGCGTCGGCGCGCTTGATGCCTTCGGAGAGATCGCCGGTGAAATGCGGGACGCCGTATTTCTTGGCGACCTGGGCGGTCGAATCCTGATTGCCGCCGACCAGCGACGTGATTTCGACGCCGGGAATGCGCTTGAGCGCATCCAAATGCTTTTGGCCGAACGCGCCCTGTCCCGCTACGCAGATTTTCATTTCATGCCTCTTGGACTATCTGGATCGATGGCCGCGGCTCTCGGCCGTCATGCCGGCCTTGTGCCGGGCATCCACGACTTGAGACTCAGGGGCCCAAAGACGTGGAAGACAAGCCCGGCCATGACGCGCGTATGTGTTAACTGCGGATGCGTTGTACTTTTGCAGTGGCAGCTGCGCGTTTGTGCTTGGCGGCCGGTTTGCGCTTCGCTCCGCCTTTGCGCGCCTTGTTCTCCAGAATGATATGCCCGACCGCGGTGTTCGACGCCGGCACGGTGTAGAAGCGATAGACTTCCTCCACCTTGTCGTCGAGTGCGCCGCGCATGATGAGCCACATCACCATCTCGATGCCTTCGGCGCCGGCTTCGCGCATGTAATCGAGGTGCGGGATCTTGACGAGCTTCTCCGGGTCCTTCGTCAGATTGTCGAGGAAGTTCTTGTCCCACTTGCTGTTGATCAGACCGGCGCGCGGGCCGGAAATCTGATGCGACAGCCCGCCGGTACCGAAGATCACCACGCGCAGATCATCCGGGAAGGATTCCACCGCCTTGCGGAGCGCCTTGCCGAGCATGTAGCAGCGATGCCCGGTCGGCGGCGGATACATGACCACGTTCACCGCGAGCGGAATGACCGGGCACGGCCAATGGCCCTCCTTCGGGATTTTTCCGAACAGCAGATTCATCGGCACCGTCATGCCGTGATCGATCTCCATCTTGTTGCAGATGGTGAGATCGAACTCGTCGAGGATGCAGGATTGCGCGATATGCGAGGCGAGCGCCGGATGGCCCTTGGCGACCGGCACCGGCCGCGGGCCCCAGCCCTCGTCGGCGGGCGGGAATTCCGCGGCGCAGCCGAGCGCGAAAGTCGGGATCATCTCGACCGAGAAGGCCGAGGCGTGATCGTTATAAACGACGATCGCGACATCGGGCTTGGTCTCGCGCATCCACTCTTGCGATTTCTCAAAGCCCGAGAACACCCGCTTCCAATAGGGCTCCTCGGTCTTGCCGTTGTCGAGCGCCGCCCCGATGGCGGGGACATGCGATGAACCTATTCCTGCGATGATCCTGGCCACGGTGTCACTTCCGTTTCTGAGATTTGGATTTGGGTTTGCCGGCTTTGGCTTTCGCCTTGGATTTGGCTTTCGATTTGGCTTTGACCTTCGGCTTCGCCGCGGCCTTTTTCGCCGGCGCAGCCTTGAGGAATTTCGACGGCGCGTTCTTGCCGGTGCGCGAGCGGTTGCCTTCGACCGAACGGCCGCCGCCGAGCATCATTGCCGCATAATCCGATTGCGTGGCGCCGGTCATCACCGCCGCCAGATGCTGGAACGAATGGCCGTCGGTGGCGCCGAGCTTCGCGGTGAAATAGATATTGCCGCCAAGCTCCAGCATACGGTTGTAATCGCGCTTGAGCACGGCATCGGTCTGTTCCGGCGTCAGCTTGAACTTCTTCAGATATTCCGCCTCGTTCGCCTTGAAGGCCTTGCGGTTCGCGTCCTTCATCAGCGACATGCAGAACATATTGATGCCGAACCCTTCCCGGGACCGTTCGGCGTCGAACACAAACGTGCCCGGGATATCGTCGTAATCGTGCCGTTCGCGGGCCATCAGCTGTTCTCCCAATTGGTTTGACATATATAGCGCGAGGAAGCTTGGCAACGTAAGCGGCTTGTCTGTCTTCCATCATGTACTTTTGATTAACTCCAATAAAGCCGCATCGGGTTGTCGACCAAGAGCTTCTGCTGAGCCGCCGCCGTGGTCGCGATTCTCGGGATGTAATCGACCAGCACGCCGTCGTCGGGCGCTTCCTTCTTCATATTGGGATGCGGCCAATCGGTGCCCCAGATCACCCGGTCGGGAAAATGCTCGACCAGCGCCTTGCCGAACGGCAAGACGTCGTTATACGGCGGCCCGGCAATGGTCATGCGCTCCGGGCAGGTCACCTTCACCCAGAGGTTCTTGTGCTTGTCCATGAGCTTGTGGAAGCGCTGGTTCTCCGGGTCGTTGACGCCTTTGCTCACGGTGGGCGTGCCCATGTGATCGACCACGACGGTCGTGGGCAATTCGGTGAAGAAGCCTTCGAGCTCGGGCAGATCGGGCATTTCAAAATAGACCACGACATGCCAGCCGAGTTTTTCCACACGCTTGGCGATGCGCTGGAGAACGTCGCGCGGGGTGAAGTCAACCAACCGCTTGATGAAGTTAAAGCGCACGCCGCGCACGCCTGCTTTGTCCATCCATTTCAATTCGTCGTCAGTGACCTCTTCGCCGACAAAAGCGACGCCTTTGGCCCGACCGTTCGACGCGTCGACCGCATCGACCATGGCGCTATTGTCCTTGGAATGGCACGACGCCTGCACGATGACGTTCTTGTCGAAGCCTAAGAAATCGCGCAGCGCGAACAGCTTCTCCTTCGGTGCGTCGCAGGGCGTGTATTTGCGCTCCAGCGCATAAGGAAACTTCGCCTCCGGGCCGAACACATGGCAATGCGCATCCACCGCGCCCGCCGGCGGCTTGTATTTCGGCTTCGACGGGTTGGGATGGAAGGGAATGTAACCGGGGGACATCGGCACGCGAGGTTTCTCCATATTCAAGTGTCGTGATTCATGAGTCATGATTGATGCCCCCCGAGGGCAGGGCATTTAAGGATTGCCGTCAGCTTGTTCAGATTTTCTCCACCGCGAGCGACACGCCCTGCCCGACGCCGACGCACATGGTGGCGAGCGCACGTTTGCCGTGGCACCTTTCCAGGCCGTGAACGGCCGTCAGCGTCAGCCGCGCGCCCGACATGCCGAGCGGATGGCCGAGCGCGATGGCGCCGCCGTGCGGATTGACGACTTCGGAATCGTCGGGGACGCCGAGTTGGCGCAAAACCGCGAGCCCCTGCGCGGCGAACGCCTCATTGAGCTCGATCACGTCGAAATCGGTGATCTTCATCCCGAGCCGCTGCAAGAGCTTCTTCGTCGACGGCACTGGGCCGATGCCCATGATGCGCGGCGGCACGCCGGCCGAGGCCATGCCGAGAACCCGCGCGCGCGGCGTGAGCCCATGCGCCTTCGCCGCCTCTTCGCTGGCGAGGATGATCGCGGCTGAGCCATCATTGATGCCGGACGCATTGCCGGCGGTGACGGTGCCGGGGGTTCGCACGATGGGTTTGAGCTTTTGCAGATTCTCGATCGTGGTATCGGGTCGCGGATGCTCATCCTCGTCGACGGTAGAAGGCCCGGCCTTGCCGTTGGGCACCTGGACCGGGACGATCTCCTTGGCGAAATAGCCGGTGGCGATGGCCTTGCCGGCGCGCTGCTGCGAGCGCAGCGCGAAGGCGTCCTGATCGGCGCGGGTGACCTGGAATTCCTCGGCGACGTTCTCAGCCGTCTCGGCCATGGAATCGACGCCGTATTGTGCCTTCATCAGTGGATTGATGAAGCGCCAGCCGAGCGTGGTGTCAAAAATCTCCGCCGAGCGCGAGAACGCCTCGCCCGCCTTGCCCATCACGAACGGCGCCCGCGTCATCGATTCGACGCCGCCGGCGATGGCGAAGTCCATCTCACCCAGGCTGATCGCGCGCGCGGCGTCGCCCACCGCATTGAGCCCCGAAGCGCAGAGCCGGTTCACGGTGACGCCGGGAATTGAATCCGGCAGGCCGGCCAGCAACAGCGCCATGCGCGCAACATTGCGGTTGTCCTCGCCGGACTGGTTGGCGCAGCCGAAAAACACCTCGTCGAGCCGCGACCAATCGGCTTTGGTATTGCGGGCGACCAGCGCCTTGATCGGAACCGCGGCCAGATCGTCGGTGCGCACCTTAGCCAGCGCCCCGCCATAGCGGCCGATCGGGGTGCGTGCGGTGTCACAGATAAAGACTTCTCGCATCGGCCGCTCCATCTTTGAGGACCATTTCAGCGCGTTTGAGCACTTGCAGGCTATTTACGGGCCGCGGCGGAACGGGTCAAATGGCCGGCCCGCCACCACAGTCAGGAACAATGAGCGCCACATGAGCGCGTCCGCCGAAGCCGAATTTGCCGGCCTGCCGCCAACGCTCAAGGCGGAGCGCCACGGCGCAGTAGCCGTACTGAAGCTGGCGCGCGCACAAAAGCGCAATGCGCTCGACGACCCGACGGTTCAGGGCATCGAGGCTTTCTTCTCGACGCTGCCCGACGACATTCGCGCCGTCGTCATCGCCGGCGAAGGCGAGCATTTTTCCGCCGGCCTCGATCTGAGCGAACTGTCCGAGCGCAATACATTCGAAGGCGTCGAGCACTCGCGCTCCTGGCACCGCGCCTTCGAGCGCATCGAATTCGGCAGCGTGCCGGTGGTCGCCGTGCTTCACGGCGCCGTGGTCGGCGGCGGGCTTGAATTGGCCGCCGCCGCGCATGTCCGCGTCGCCGAGCGCTCGGCGTTCTATGCACTGCCCGAGGCGAGCCGCGGCATCTATGTCGGCGGCGGCGGCTCGGTGCGGCTGCCGCCGCTGATGGGCACCGCACGCGTCATGGACATGATGCTGACCGGGCGCACGCTCTCCGCCGAAGAGGGCCAGACCATCGGGCTCACGCAATATCTGGTCGACGAAGGCCAAGGCCTCGCCAAAGGCATGGAGCTTGCGCACCGCATCGCCGGCAACGCGCCGTTTACGAATTTCGCCGTGATGCATTTGCTGCCGCGCATTGCGCGCAGCGATCCGTCAGCCGGCTTCGTCACCGAAGCGCTCGCCGCCGCCATTGCCCAGGGCGACGAGGAAGCGAAAGCGCGGCTCAAAGCATTTCTGGAAAAGCGCGCGCCCAAAGTGGCGCGGAGTTGAGATGACGCGAACCTGACATGGCATCTGCGACGACGCTGACCAGACCAAGCCCGCCGCCACTGCGGCCGGTGAAGCTTGGGCGGCCGGACGTCGTCACCGAGCATCGCGGCGACGGCGCGATCCTGTTGCGCTCGCCGCACAAACTGCCGCCGCATCCGCAAAACCTGACCGAGCGGCTTGTCTATTGGGCCGCAGCCGCGCCGGATCGCATTTTCCTGGCGCAACGCGACGCGGCGGGCGGCTGGCGTAGTTTGACCTATGCGCAAACGCTTGTCGCAGTACGTTCGATCGCCGCGGCGCTTCTTGGGCGCGACTTGTCGCCCGAGCGGCCGATCGCGATCCTCTCCGGCAACGACATCGAGCACGCGCTCCTCGGCCTTGCCGCCATGCATATCGGCGTTCCCTATGCGCCGATCTCGGTGCCCTATTCGCTATTGTCGCAGGACTTCGGCAAGATCAAAACGATCATCGCCACGCTGACGCCTGGCTTGGTCTTTGCGGCGAATGGAGCAGCCTTTGCGCGCGCCATCGCTGCATCAGTGCCGGACGGCGCGGAAGTCGTGGTCACGGCGAACCCGCCGGGCGATCGAGCGGCAACGCTGTTTGCTGAGCTCGCCGGCGCGCAGCCGACGCCAGCGGTCGAGGCGGCGCACGCCAAGGTCGGACCCGACACCGTCGCCAAATTTCTGTTCACTTCGGGGTCGACCGGCCAGCCGAAGGGCGTGATCAATACCCAGCTTATGCTGTGCGCGAACCAGGCGATGATCCGCGCGGGCTTTGCTTTTTTCGCTGACGAGCCGCCGGTCCTCGTCGATTGGCCGCCGTGGAACCACACCTTTGGCGGCAACCACGATTTCGGGATGGTGCTCGACAACGGCGGTTCGTTCTATATCGACGAGGGCAAGCCGCTGCCCGGCGCCATTGAGGCCACGGTGCGCAATCTGCGCGACATCGCGCCGACGATCTACCTCAACGTGCCGAAGGGCTATGAGATGCTGCTGCCCTATTTGCGCAGCGACGCGGAATTGCGCGTGCGGTTCTTCAGCCGGCTCAAGGTGCTGTTCTACGCCGGCGCGAGTCTCGCCCAGCATGTGCGCGACGAGCTGGAAAACCTCGCCATCGACACAACGGGCGAGCGGATCATCTTTCTGGCGAGCCTCGGCTCGACCGAGACCGCGCCGCTCGCGCTCGCCTGCACCTGGGAATGCGCCCATGCCGGCAATATCGGCCTGCCGGCGCCGGGCGTGGAGCTGAAACTGGTGCCGAGCGGCGGCAAGCTCGAAGCGCGGCTGAAAGGGCCCAACATCACGCCGGGCTATTGGCGCGCGCCGGCGCTAACCGCCGCGGCGTTCGACGAGGAAGGTTACTACAAACTCGGCGACGCGCTGAAATTCGAGGATCCGAACGACCCGTCGAAAGGCCTGCTGTTTGACGGCCGCATTGCCGAGGACTTCAAGCTGGCGACCGGCACCTGGGTGAGCGTCGGGCCGCTGCGGGCCAAATTCATCGCGCATTGCGCCCCGCTGGTGCGCGATGTGGCGCTGGCGGGCGTGGACCGCGACGATGTCACGGCGCTGGTGTTCCCCGAACTCGAGGCCTGCCGTAAGCTCGCGCCCGGCCTCGCCGCCGATGCGCCGGCCGCCGCAGTGCTCGGCGATGCGGGCGTGCGGCGCGAATTCGCAAGCCTGCTCGAAGCGCTCGCCACGTCGAGCACCGGAAGCTCGAACTGCGTCTGCCGCGCCATTCTGCTCGCCGAGCCGCCGTCGCTCGATATCGGCGAAATGACCGATAAAGGTTCAATCAACCAGCGCGCCGTGCTTGCCCATCGCCAGACTTTGGTTGAAGACCTGTATGCCCAGGCGGCGCCGCGGCACGTCATTGTCGCCGGCACGCCGCATCCGAACAGGTAAACTGACGCATGGACATCAAGGGACATGCCGCGATCGTCACCGGCGGCGCTTCCGGTCTTGGCGCAGCCACGGCGCGCATGCTGGCGGATGCCGGCGCCAAGGTTGCGATCTTCGACGTCAACAAAAAAGCCGCCGCCGAAGTGGCGATCGACGTCAACGGCATCGCCGTCGACTGCGATGTCACGAATGCTGACGCAACGGAAAAAGCCTTCGCCGCGGCGGCGGCCGATCACGGCCCGGCGCGCATTGTCGTCAATTGCGCCGGTGTCGGGCCGGCCAAGCGCATCGTCGGCCGCGACGGCGTGATGCCACTCGACGAATTCGCGCGCGTCGTTTCGATCAATCTGATCGGCACATTCAATGTGATGCGGCTTGCCGCAGCCAAAATGCAGAACATCGAGCCGATGCAGGACGGCGAGCGCGGCATCATCGTCTGCACGGCGTCGGTCGCCGCCTATGACGGCCAGATCGGCCAGGCCGCCTATGCCGCCTCGAAGGGCGGCGTGGTCAGCCTCGTCCTGCCGGCGGCGCGCGAATTCGCCCAGTTCGGCATCCGCGTCACCGGGATAGCGCCTGGAATTTTCACCACCCCGATGCTGCATGCGCTGCCCGAAGCCGCGCAGCAAAGCCTCGCCGCGGCGGTGCCGTTTCCCAAGCTCCTTGGGCAGCCGCCCCAATATGCCGCGCTGGTGCGGCACATGATCGAGAACCGCTATCTCAACGGCGAGGTGGTTCGCCTCGACGGTGCGCTGCGCATGGCGCCAAGATAATGGCGCCGCGATGAGCACAATGTTCAGCAATACCCGGCATCTGCGCATCGAATGGGGCGACTGCGACCCGGCGGGCATCGTGTTCTATCCGCGCTATTTCGCGATGTTCGACACGTCGACGACCGAGATGATGGAAGCCGCGATCGGGATGAGCAAATTCGACTATCTCAAGGCGTTCAAATTCATCGGCCATCCGATTGTCGAGACCCGCGCCATTTTCCGCATCCCCAACCGCTTCGGCGACAAGGTCTCGATCGAGACCGCGATCGCCGGGCTCGGCAAGTCGAGCATCAAGATCGAGCATCGCCTGATGAAAGCCGGCGAAGTGTCGGTCGAGGGCTTTGAGACGCGCGTTTTTGTCGCTCCCGATCCGGCCGATCCTGAGCGCATCAAAGGCCAGCCCATCCCGGCCGAGTTTGTCGCGCGGCTGACGCATAGCAAATAGCGCAAGGACCGCGCCTGCGGCTTGGCTGCGCTTTGCTTCTCTTGCCGCGGGGCAGTGCGGATATGCTAGAAGGCGGCCGTCAAAGGGAGATGAACGCCGATGCGAGTTGACGCGTATACCCACTTTTTTCCGGAAAAATTCTTCACCAAGCTCAACGAAGTCGCCGGCGATTATAAGGACATGGGCAAGCGTATCCGCTCGCTCCCGGCTTTGTTCGATCTCAATGTGCGCAAGAAGATCGTGGACGGCCACAAGGACTATCAGCAGATCCTGTCCTATCCGCAGCCGCCGGTCGAAAAATTCGCCAAGAGCCCGAAAGATATCGACGAGTTCTGCAAGATCATCAATGACGGTTTCGCCGAGCTGATCGCCAAAGAAAAGGATCATTTCCCGGGCTGGGTAGCGCAGGTCTCGCTCGCGGCCTCCGATGCCGGCGTCGGCGAAGCCGAACGCGCGCTCAAGAACGGCGCGCTCGGCGTGCAGATCTACACCAATGTCGCCGGCAAGCCGATCGACCGGCCGGAATATCTGCCGTTCTGGAAGAAGATGAACGAGCTCGGCGCGCCGATCTGGATTCATCCGGCGCGCGGCGCCGAGATGCCGGATTACATCGACGAGAAGAAGTCGCTCTACGAAATCTGGTGGACCTTCGGCTGGTCGTATGAAACCGCCTGCGCCATGATGCGGCTGGTCTATTCCAAGATCATGGACAACCATCCGAACCTGAAAATCATCACCCATCACTTCGCCGGCATCGTGCCGATGCTCGAAGGTCGCATCGGGCCCGGCAACGACGTGATGGGCTCGCGCACCACCGACGAAGATTACGTTTCGCTGCGCAAGAGCCTGAAAAAGCGGCCGCTCGATTATTTCAAGCAGGATTTCTGGGCCGATACCGCGGCGTTCACCGCGGTGCCGGCGACCAAGGCCGGCATGGAATTCTTCCCCATCGACAAGATCGTGTTCGCGTCGGATTGCCCGTTCGATCCGGAAGGCGGCACCATGTATCCACGCGTAACCTTGGACATCCTCGACTCGCTGAAGATGGACAAGACCACCCATGACAAGGTGTTCTATAAGAACCTCGAAGCGGTCACCGGCAAGAAACTGGTGAAGTAACAGCCGCATCCCGCTTGCGCAAGTGAACTCCCTCTTCCAGCGGGGAGAGGGAGATAAAGATCGTCCCGGCCGCGGACGCTTCACTCACATTGATTCTTAGTCGTGGATGCCCGGCCGAAATGTTCCCGCTGACCGGGCATGACGGCTGAATATTTGCTAGCGTCGGGCATCATGGACGCCGCACGCACTATCATGACAGACGAACCGGAGCCTGCGCCCGAAGCGCCGGCCAGCGTTGCTCCCAAAGCGGGCGACGATATCGGCCGCGTCACTCCCATGATGGAGCAATATATCGAGATCAAAGCCGCCAATCCGGATTGCCTGTTGTTCTACCGGATGGGCGACTTCTACGAGATGTTCTTCGGCGACGCCGAGATCGCCTCGCGCGCACTCGGCATCATGCTGACCAAGCGCGGCAAGCATCTCGGCAACGACATTCCGATGTGCGGCGTACCGATCGAGCGCGCCGACGAATATCTGCATCGCCTGATCGCGCAGGGCCATCGCGTTGCCGTCTGCGAGCAGCTGGAAGACCCGGCCGAGGCGCGCAAGCGGGGCGGGAAGAGCGTGGTGCGACGCGACGTGGTGCGGCTGGTGACGCCGGGCACGCTCACCGAGGATTCGCTCCTCGACGCTACGCGCAACAATTATCTGTTGGCTGTAGCGCGTTCACGCGCGTCTACGGGAGACGATCGCTTTGCGCTTGCCTGGATCGACATCTCGACCGGCGAATTCCGCGTCGCCGAATGCGACCGCGCCGGCGTCGGCGCCGAGATCGCGCGCATCGAACCGGGCGAGATCGTCGTGTCGGACGCGCTTTATGGTGACGCCGAGCTGGCGCCGCTGCTGCGCGTCTGGCCGGCGGTGATGCCGCTCACCCGCGACGTGTTCGACGGCGCGACCGCCGAACGGCGGCTCGCCGCGTTTTTCGCCGTGGCGACGACGGCGTCGTTCGGCGCCTTCTCGCGCCTCGAACTGACCGCCGCCGCGGCGGCC
>CAVXHE010000006.1:0-257728 GCA_963761595.1 uncultured Alphaproteobacteria bacterium | reverse complement strand
CGCTGCCCCCAGCTGTGGGCGCGAAGGATATCGCGCTCGCAATCATTGGCCACATCGGCACCGATGGCGCAACGGGATGCGTGATCGAATACGCCGGCTCTGCGATTCGCGCGCTCTCAATGGAAGGCCGCATGACGCTTTGCAACATGAGCATCGAGGCGGGTGCGCGTGCCGGAATGATTGCTCCAGACGAGACCACCTTCCGCTATCTTGAAGGCCGTCGCTATTCGCCTCAGGGCGCAGCGTGGGAAGCAGGCAGTGGCGGAGTGGCGCAAGTTGCCCATGCTGATCCCGATGCGAAGTTTGATCGCGAACTCGTGCTACGCGCGGAAGATCTGGCGCCCTTCGTGAGCTGGGGTACAAGTCCGGGAATGGTTGCGCCAATCACTTCGCGTGTTCCCGATCCCGCGGCCGCGGCGTCACCCCCGCTGACCGCCGCGCTTTCGAGCGCGCGCTGGACTACATGGATCTGAAACCCTGCGTGGCCCATCGAGGACGTGACGATCGACCGCGTCTTCATTGGCTCCTGCACCAACTCCCGCATTGAGGATCTGCGCGCCGCCGCACACCGTTGTCTCCCGGCTACCATGTGCATCCGAAAGTCCAGCGCGATGGTGGTGCCCGGCTCGCAGCAGGTGAAGGCGCAGGCCGAGCAGCGAAGGATTGCGACATCATTTTTCGCGAAGCCGGATTCGACTGGCGCGAGCCTGGATGTTCCATGTGCCTCGCTATGAATCCTGACATTCTGTTACCAGGCGAGCGCTGCGCTTCCACCAGCAATCGCAACTTTGAAGGACGCCAGGGACAGGGCGGCAGAACGCACCTTGTCAGCCCCATGATGGCCGCAGCCGCAGCCGTCGAAGGCCACTTCACCGACGTGCGCAACTGGATCTTCAAAGACTCAACGACTCTGGCCGGAAAGGCGGCGCGATACGACGAAGCCATTTCGCAAAATTACCTCTGTTGCAACGCCGCTTGATCGCGTAAATGTGGACACCGATCAGATCATTCCGAAGCAGTTTCTGAAGCGCATTGAGCGCACGGGCTATGGCGATTTTCTCTTCTTTGATTGGCGCAAGGGTGCGGATGGCGGGCCTGACCCCAACTTTCCGCTGAACCAGCCTCGCTACAAGGGCTCCGAGATTCTGCTGACCGCGAAGAACTTCGGTTGCGGATCGTCGCGCGAACATGCGGCATGGGCGCTCTCTGACTACGGTTTCCGCTGCGTTATCGGATCCACCTTCGCCGACATCTTTTTCTCGAACGCCGCGAAGAACGGAATCCTGCTGGTCACGCTTCCGGAAGAGCAAGTCGCAACGCTGATGGATCGCGCAGAATACGATCGCGGACTATAAGCTGACCGTTTCTCTCGAAGACCAGACCGTTCGTGATGAGCACGGCTTTACCGCCAGCTTTGTGATTGATCCTTTCCGTCGCGAGTGCCTGCTGGAAGGCCTCGACGATATCGGGTTGACGCTCCGTCATGCGGCTGCCCTGGACTCCTTTGAACAGAAACACGACGGCGCATTCTGGCTCGCGCCCCGGCCACAGCAGAAAGCAGAGATCGCACGATGAGCAATGGCAGCAAGAAGCACGACGCAAAGCTGTACAGCATTCCTCTTACCGAGGGCCCCAACCGCGCGGCTGCACGCTCCTACCTGCGCGGCGTTGGATTTTCAAAAGAGGATCTGCACAAGCCCCTCATCGGCATCGCCAACACATGGACCGAGATTGGCCCGTGCAACTTCCATCTGCGGGCCTTGGCAGAGCATGTCAAAGCCGGTGTTCGGGCCGCTGGTGGTACGCCCCTGGAGTTCAACACCGTCTCTATCTCCGATGGCATCACCATGGGTGCTGAAGGGATGCGAACGTCGCTCATCAGCCGAGAGGTGATCGCTGATTCCATCGAACTCGTCGCCCGGGGCAATCACCTGGATGGCCTCGTCTGCCTTTCGGGCTGCGACAAGACTAACCCCGGCGTGGTGATGGCCCTCGCCCGTCTCAACCTCCCTGGCCTGGTTCTGTACGGTGGCAGCATCGATCCCGGCCGATACGAGAATCACAACGTCACCATCCAGGATGTCTTCGAAGCAGTCGGCGCTCAGGCAGCCGGCAGGATGTCGCTCAGTCAGCTCAAAGACCTCGAAGACCATGCTTGTCCCGGTGCCGGCTCCTGCGGCGGACAGTTCACCGCCAACACGATGGCTGCCGTTATGGAGTTCCTGGGCATTTCGCCGATGGGTCTCAACAGCATCACCGCCAACGATCCCCCGAAGGCGATGCAGCCACGCGCTGCGGCGAACTGGTGATGGAACTCGTCAAGAACCAGACCAAGCCCTGTGACATCTTGACCAAGAAGAGCCTGGAGAACGCCATCGTCGGCGTCGCTGCCACCGGCGGTTCGACCAATGCGGTGCTGCATCTCTTGGCCATCGCTCACGAAGCCGAGGTGAAGCTTGATATCGATGAGTTCCATCACCTGAGCATGAAGACACCGCTCATCACTGATCTCAAACCGGCAGGCCGCTTCGTTGCTGCTGATCTCCACCACGCAGGTGGCATCGCTCTGGTCGCTCAACGGCTCTCCAGTGCAGGAATGCTGCACAACGATTGTCCCACCGTGACCGGACGCACTCTTGGTGATGAAGCGGCACAGGCGAAGGAAACCCCCGGTCAGGAAGTTGTCTGTACCACACTGAAGCCCTTCAAAGCTACTGGCGGCCTCGTCATCCTGCATGGCAACCTCGCCTCGGAAGGTTGTGTGGTCAAAGCCTCGGGTTCTGGTCAGCCCCGCCATCAAGGCCCTGCCCGCTGCTTCGATGGTGAAGAAGCGCCTTTGCTGCCGTGCAGAAGAACCAGATCCAGGCTGGTGATGTCATCGTCATCCGCTATGAAGGCCCCAAGGGCGGGCCGGGGATGCGCGAAATGCTAGCGTCACCAGCGCTATTGCGGGTGCAGGGCTAGGCGATAGCGTCGCCCTGCTCACTGATGGCCGCTTCAGCGGTGCTACCCGCGGCCTGATGGCTGGCCACGTTGCCCCCGAAGCCTATGTCGGAGGCCCCATTGCTGCATACACGACGGCGACGTGGTTGATTCGACATCCCCAACCGCAGCCTCTCGGTCAATCTCACCGATGAGCAACTGCTCAACGCAAGAAACAGTGGAAGCCTCCCTACCCCGCTACCAGCGTGGCGTGCTGGCCAATATGCCAACACAGTTTCGTCCGCTCCAATAGGAGCGTTCGAATTAAGACCTTAATGTATCTATGGCTGTGACGGAATATTGAGGAGCTCCGTAGGAGCAAAGACAGCAATCGCACAGAGAACCTCCGCATCGGCCCAGCCCGCACGCCTGACTGGAGCGGAGATAGTTTGGGAACGCTCGAAGGGAAGGCGTCGCGAAGTTTTCGGCTATCCGGGTGGGGCGATCCTGCCTGCCTACGATGCCATGCGCAATTTTCCATTCACCATATCCTGGTGCGCCATGAGCAGGGTGCGGCCACATGGCCGACGGCTATGCTCGTGCTTCGGGCCGAGTCGGCGTCGCGATTGCCACCTCCGGCCCTGGCGCCACCAACCTGGTCACCGGCATCGCCACGGCTATGATGGATTCGATTCCTATCGTCTGCATTACCGGCCAGGTTTCATAAAGTTCTTGGCACGGATGCCTTCCAGGAAATCGACGTCACTGGCATGACGCTTCCCGTCACCAAGCATAACTTTCTCGTTACCCGTGCCGAGGATGTGGGCCGGCACTGCGCGAAGCGTTTGATCGCCAAGTCCGGGCGACCCGGCCCGGTCTGGTCGATATTACCAAAGATGCGCAGCAGGCTACCGCCGACTTCGATTTCGATGCCGCTGCCCGCGAGCCGATCGTCCGCACCCGATGCTTTCGCGTGAGTCAAGGCATCATGGCAGAAGCGAGCCAACATGATTCTTGACTCCAAGCGTCCGGTCATCCTGGCTGGGCACGGAATCATTCGCTCAGGCGCGATGGAGCAGGTGCGCACGCTGGCGGAACGCGCGCAAATTCCTGTGGCGCTGACGCTGCTGGGACTGGGCCCTTTCCCGCTTCGCATCCGCTGAATCTGGGCATGATGGGTATGCATGGTGAATCGTGGGTCAACAATGCGATTCAGGAAGCCGACCTGCTGATTGCCTGCGGTATGCGGTTTGACGATCGTGTTACCGGACTCCCTCCACCTATGCCCAACGCCAAGAAGATTCACATCGAAATCGACCCTCAGAGATCAACAAAAATGTCGCCGTGCGATGTTGCGCTCATTGGGGATCTTAGAGGATGTGCTGGAGAATCTTACTGCCGCGTGCTGCCCAAGCGGACGGCGCCGCATGGCTGCGCACGATCCACGACATGAAGGGCAATGCTGCCGTCCGCGATATCAAGAATCTTCCCGACAATGGCCATCTTTACGCTGCCCACGTGATCAACGACCTTTGGCGCGCACCGAGGGCAAAGCCATCGTCGTCACCGATGTGGGCCAGCACCAGATGTGGGAAGCGCAGTATTACAACCACGAAGAGCCGCGATCGCTGATCACCTCCGGCGGACTGGGCACGATGGGCTTTGCGTTGCCCGCAGCTATCGGGGCCAAGTTCGCCTGGCCCGATAAAGAAGTTTGGGTTATCGTCGGCGATGGTGGCTTCCAGATGACGATGGCCGAGCTCGCTACCATCGTGCAGGAGAAGTTCAAGATCAATATCGCCATCATCAACAATGGCTACCTGGGCATGGTGCGCCAGTGGCAAGAGATTCTTCTACGAGAAGAACTACCAGTCGCTCGCCGCATTCTTAGTCCCGACTTTGTCAAGCTGGCGGATGCCTTCGGCATCCGGGCCAGGCCGTGAGCATGCGCGGCGGAGGTGCTCGCGCGGTCGACGCCGCTCGCGAAACGGACGGACCGTATCTCATCAATTTCCTGGTAGAGCAGGAAGACTCCGTCTATCCCATGATTCCCGGGGGAAGGCGCTGCACGAGATGATTCGCCGCCATCGGCAAACCCACTTGTTGAAGCGTCACTTCTTTCGGACTTCTAGGCCCCGAGGAAGAGAGCTTTCAAATGCTGCATACTTTTGTCGCACTACGTGGAAGATAAACCCGGAGTGCTGACCCGGGTAGCGTCGCTGTTTCGCCGGTTGAATATCAACATCGTCTCCGTCACTGTAGGTGCCTCGGAGCGTCCCGGAGTTTCGCGCATGACGCTTGTCGCCGATGCCGAGGCCGGAGCCGCCCATCGCATGAAGGCCTGCTTTACAAGTTGGAAAATGTTATCGAGGTAGATGACGTGGGCCAGCTTCCTGCGTTGTGCGCGAACTTGCGCTGATCAAGGTTGCTGCCACGCCCGCAACACGCTCTCGCATATCTTCGAGCTGGTTGAGGTCTTCCGCGCGCGGGTGGTCGATCTGGCGCCGGAGTCGCTGATGATCGAAATCACCGGCGTCGAGAGCAAAATCGAAGGCCTGATCCAGGTGCTCAACGAGAATGAAGACCGGATGCTTGAGATTTCCCGCACCGGCCGCATGGTGATGCGTCGCGGACAACATACCAGCCGCGTGTTGGAGGCGATGGGGACGCCAAGGCAATGGCGACGCTCGCCAAACCTTTGCCAGATTTATGCCGGACGAAGAGCGATCTGCACTGTGACTGACGAAGAGTGCCCGCTTAGACTTCATACCACGTTCCTCACTTCAAAAGGAAAAAGAGAATGACGAAGACTTACCACGATCAAGATGCCGACCTTTCCCTCATCCAGGAAAAGAAAGTAGCCATCATCGGCTACGGATCGCAGGGCCATGCCCACTCCCTCAACCTGAAGGACTCTGGCGTAGACGTGCGCGTCGGCCTGCCTGCCACGAGCCGGTCCATCGCGAAGGCGCAGAAAGCCGGCCTTGAAGTTCTCTCCGTTGCCGACGCGGCCAAGTGGGCTGACGTCATCATGATCCTGGCGCCGGATACGTCGCAGGCGGCAGATTTACAACGAACGAGATCGAGCAGCACCTGACCAAGGGGAAGACGCTGCTCTTCGCGCACGGCTTCAACATTCGTTACGGCTTCATCAAGCCGCCCGCGGATGTTGACGTCGCCATGGTCGCCCCCAAGGCTCCGGGCCATCGCGTGCGCGAGGTCTTCACCGAAGGCGGCGGCGTTCCGGGCCTGCTGGCCATTCAACAGGACGCCACCGGCAAGGCCCACGCCCTGGCGCTCTCCTATGCCAAGGGCATCGGCTGCACGCGCGCCGGGGTCATCGAGACCACCTTCAAGGAAGAAACCGAAACCGATCTCTTTGGCGAGCAGGCTGTTCTGTGCGGAGGAGTCTGCGCGCTGATCAAGGCCGGCTTTGAAACGCTGGTCGAACGCGGGCTATCAGCCGGAGGTGGCCTACTTCGAATGCCTGCATGAGCTGAAGCTGATCGTCGATCTTATCTACCGCGGCGGCCTCGGCTACATGCGCTACTCCATTTCCGATACTGCCGAGTATGGCGACTACACCGCAGGGCCGCGTTTGGTTACGGATGCGACGCGCGCGGAAATGAAGAAGATTCTGGCCGAGATCCAGGACGGAACCTTTGCCAAAAATTGGATCACGGAAAATGAGACCGGGCGGCAAGCAATTTGACCAGATGCAGCAAGGAAGCCGCTCATGCCATCGAGGCAGTGGGAGCAAATTGCGGGCGGCCATGCCTTTCCTCGACCCCGTTACGGTCGAAAGCGGCACTCCTGAACCCGTTAAAGTTTACGATTTACGCAACTTTCATCCACTTAGAATCGGGCAGCTTGGGTTGCCCGGTTTTTCCTTTGCTAGTATTCCAGAATCGAAAGCTAAACGCCGAGGAAATCGGCGACCAACCCGCACCTCGCAGCCTTCCACATACATCTTTTACCATGAATGCGACAGGTGAAGCGATGAATTCCTTTACCCATACTGAACCGACCGCAGCAGCTGAGACACCGGTCTCGAGCCAGTTTGCTAACTCGGGTCGACCCACTCCATTGACAGAAATCGTTGCCGCGCTCAAACGCGTTGCCCCGCTGCAGCGGCCTTTTTGACAGCGAATATGAATGGCTGGCTACGCATGGCGTCGAGCTCTTCGCTCCAGCCGGAAGCACCCTCTTTCACGAAGGCAATCCCGCAACGAAGATGATGGTTATCCTGCGCGGCGAGGTTCAGGTCCGCCCGGAGCGCGGCAGCGACAGTTCGCTCTTCATCGGCCGTTCCGGGCAGATCACCGCGCTGCTGCCCTTCTCCCGAATGAAGTGCTACGGGGCTTCGGGTTCACGACTGCGGATACCTGGGCGCTGGAATCGATCGCTCGCTTTTCCCGGAGATGCTGGAGGCGATCCCCTCCTTCAGCCAGCGGATTGTCTCGGTCCTGCTGGATCGCGTTCGCGAAGTCACCCGCATCGAGCAGCAGGCCGAGAAGCTCACCGCCCTGGGCAAACTTGCTGCGAATCTTGCGCACGAGCTCAACAATCCGGCGTCGGCGGCGCAGCGGGCGGCATCTGGGCTGATGGAGGAACTCGGGTCTACGGGCACGAGAAGTTCCGCCTGGGCAGCCTGTGCCTCGACGAATGCAGGCCGACAAAATCGATGCCTGGGAAAGTGCCCTGCGCCGCGGCAACGGGTAGGCGCCCTGCAGGACACGACCCAGCAGTCGCGGCGCGAAGACCGCATGACACTCTGGCTCGAAGCTAAGGGTATTCCGGAGACTTGGCTGATTGCGCCCGATCTGGCGGAACTTGGCGCGTCACCGAGCGCCTGGACGAACTCGCACGTTTCCTCGATCCCTACGCCGTCGACGTGGTGCTCGCGCAGTTCGCTTCGTCCCTGCGCACGGCGCATCGCCGAGGCGATGCTGCACTCGACCGACCGCATCTTCGACCTGATCAACGCCATCAAGGATTACTCCTACATGGACCAGGCGCCGATCCAGGAGATCGATATTCCCAAGGGCCTTGAAAACACGATCTCCATGCTGCAATCCAGGTTGCAGCACGTTGAGGTTGAGCGGGAGTATGAGCCGGGCTGCCGGCTATCAGCGCCTACGGCAGCGAACTCAACCAGGCTGGACCGCGCTGATCGAGAACGCTCTCGACGCGATGGACGACGAGGGTCGTCTGAAACTGATCTGTCGCCAGGCCGGAGACCTGATCGTGATCGAGGTCTGGGACAACGGCCCCGGAATTCCGCCAGAGATGCAGGACCGTATCTTCGAGCCATTCTTTACCACCAAGGCGCCGGGCAAAGGCCTCGGATTGGGGCTCGACGCGGTTACGCGATCGTGCGCAAGCACAGGGGCTATGTCACTGTGCAGTCCAAACAGGCTGTACCTGCTTTCAGGTCAGGTTGCCCATCGATCAGCTACAGGCGTACTAAGTCGGTTCCGATGCCGCGCGAGACTACTTCTCGACTTCAACGCCCCGCCAGAAGGCCACGTGGTTCTTGATGTTGCGGGCGGCTGGCTTTGGGTCGGGATAATACCAGGCGGCGTCGGGTTTTCCTGCCCGTCGATCAGCAGGCTGTAGTATCGCGCCTGTCCCTTCCACGGGCAGGTGGAAATCGTAGAACTGGGGCGGAAGTAGTCCCGGTTGATTGAGGACTCCGGGAAATAAAGATTGCCTTCGACGGTCTCACAGGCGTCGCTCTCGGCGACTACCTTTCCATTCCAGATTGCTTTTGCCATCACACTTACTTTCCGGCCGCCCACCCTTGGGTGCGGTGGGGTCGCGATACTCATTTTCTTAACGCCAACCGACGGGCACAGCCTCGTGTCCATAGTGAGGACGCCGGGCGTTCCCCGAGAGTTTCATCCCGGCAAACTGCGGGCAAATCTCCCTAGTGCATGCTCGTATCTTGCTTCGCTGAGCCCTGGTCCGGCAACATCGTGAGCTTGGTAATGTGGACCGACTTGTTCGTGCTGTCCATCGTTGCCACCACTGCCACATGGTGCCCATAGTGACTGGTCACGCTCGCTGGATCGTCGATCGTCCAGACCTGTTTCTTGGCGTCGTCCACGAAGACCGGCTTGCCGCCGCCCTCCACACACTTCTTGGCGCACTCCGTGCCGCCGCCGCCAACATGCTTGGCGCCGCACATCGAATCGCTTACCCAACCGTTGACCGTCACTGGCTTGGAACTCTGATCAGCGGCCAGCGCGAAAACGCTGGTCATGGCAAAGATCATAAAAGTCGCTTCATCGCTTTACTTCCTCCGCCAGCAACTGGGCTGGCCAGCCAACCATTGAGTGTCACTCACAGCACTCGAACTTGGCAAGCAGCTCATTTCACGTCGCGCAAACACTGCGGCTCGTTTAGTGACGAGACTACACGACGAAACCCTAACTACGGCTTTGCCGGACGAAGACGCGCAATCGTCTTCAACGCGCGTTCGTAAGTCCGAGTCGCTTCGGGATACCTGCGCACAATTTCCTGCGTCTTTGACATGAACCCGGGAGCCTGTTCGCGTATCTCGCCGATGAAAGCGTCAAACTTTGCCAGGATAAAGATGTTCTCGCCATTGCAATCGAGAAACAGCTCCGGCGAAAGACAGCCGTGCAGAACGAATGCCGAGGCCATCTCCCAGTAAGTCGTCACCTGGCGGAAAAAAGCATTCTCGCGAGATCCGAAGGCTCGCTGCACTGCGAAAAACTCTTCTGCGTTCTTTGGCCAGAATTCGCCCATGATCCAGGCACGTGCCTGGCGCATGGTCGCTTCCGTGCGTAGCTCATAGAGCTTGAGAATTAATTCAGCGTCGTTATTGGTCGAAAGCTTTTCCATTTGCATCTTTCCTGCACTTCGTGGTGCGGTTGTGCTTCGTGATCTTCTTCAACGGAGTACGGCCCAGACTGCAAAATGCAGCCCGGGCCTCTTCCGCTTTGGTACAGATTCAACAGGCCGAGGCCACAGGGATACCCCGGTTTCAGGCCACGTCAGCTCACGGGGACCGGATGCGCGTCTTCAACGATCGGGCCATGAGTCTTTGCCGTGGGTTTCGCTTTCGGCTCGGGCGCGGCCGCGGTGGGAGCATCCCCAATGCGCTTGCTGAAGCTGCAGGAGATTGCTCCTTCAGCTTCCACCTCAGGTTCCTTGCCCTTCTTTTTCCGCTTGCTGGGCGCGTCGTCTACCGCCGCCGGTTTCTTGTTGTTCGGGCAGGTCAGATAGACGCCGGACTTCAGCGTCTTCTCAATCAGGTACGGGCTTCCGCACTCCTTGCAGGGGGTGGGAACCGGCTTGCTGTTCACGCTGAAATCGCACTTCGGATAGTTCGTGCAGCCGTAGAACATCGTGCCGAAGCGCGTCTTTCGCTCGGCAATTCGCCCTTGCCGCACTTGGGACAGTTCATGCCCTCAACCAGGTTCTGCTTGATGTACTTGCACTTGGGATAGCCTGAGCACGAGACGAACTCGCCGTACTGTCCATTGCGCAGCACCAGCTGCTCGCCGCACTTGGGGCAGTATTCGTCCAGCGGAACCGGCGGCTTCTGCTGCACCTTCTGGTCCAGCTTGCGCGTGGTCTTGCACGGCGGATCTTCGTTGTATCCGGGACACGCCATGAACGTGCCGAAGCGTCCGCTGCGCAGCACCATCACGCGTCCGCACGCCTCGCAATACTCCTCGGCCTGCTCGCCCTCCGCTCCCTCGGCCGAACTCAGGTCGGGCTTGCCTTCAAAATTTTCCTTGGTAAAGGTGCAGCTATCCTTCTTCTTCTTGTCGTAAGCGCTGCACGCGAAGAAGGAGCCGAACTTGCCCCACTTCATCACCAGCGGAGAACCGCAGACTTCGCACTTCTGATCGGTCGGCTTCTCCCAGCGCTTCACGTTTTCCATGTGCTTGCCGGCTTCGGTCAGCTCTTCCTCAAAGTGGCCGTAGAAGCCGCCCAGCAGGTCGGTCCACTTCTCGGTGCCTTCTTCAATCTCGTCCAGCTCTTCTTCCAGGCGCGCCGTGTATGCGTGTCGAAGATGTAAGGGAAATTCGCCACCAGCAGGTCGGTGACCACCACGCCAATCTCCGTGGGATAGAAGCGCCCCGCACGCCCGGTAGGTGGAACCTTGGTCACGTACTTGCGATCCTGGATCGTCGTGATGATCGACGAGTAAGTCGACGGACGTCCGATGCCGCGCTCCTCCAGCACCTTCACCAGCGACGCTTCGTTGTATCGCGGCGGCGGCTCGGTAAAGTGCTGCTCCGGCAATGTCGAATTCAGCTTCAGTTTCTGGCCATCGGTCAGTGCCGGAAGCTTGTTCTTGAGCTCCTCGTCGTCCTCGTCCTTCGTCGTCCTTCGGCTTCTTCATACACCCGCAGGAATCCGTCGAATTTCAGTACCGATCCCGTGACGCGGAAATCGTAAGAGCGATCGGCCTTGGCCTCAATATCGACGGTTGTCTGGTCGTATATGGCCGGAACAATCTGCGAGGCTACAAAGCGCTGCCAGATCAGGCGATAGAGCTTGTACTGCTCCTCGCTCAGGTAGCGATGGATCTCATCCGGATGCAGCTTGACGTTGGTCGGGCGAATCGCTTCGTGCGCATCCTGCGCATCCTTCTTCGACTTGTATGCGTTCGGCTGCGCTGGCAGATACTGCTTGCCGAGCTTCTTGCCGATATAGTCGCGAACCTGCGGCAATCGCATCCGGCGAAACGCGCGTGGAATCGGTACGCATGTAGGTGATGAGACCGACCGTGCCCTCGGGGCCGATGTCCACACCTTCATACAGACGCTGCGCCACGCCCATCGTGCGCTTCACGCTGAATCCAAGCTGACGCGACGCATCCTGCTGCAGCTTGCTGGTGGTGAATGGAGCCGGCGCGCTCTTGCGGCGTTCCTTCTTCTCAACCGAGCGCACGCGCCACGTCGGCCTTTTCAAGCGCTCCAGTACTGCATCGGTTGCCGCCGATCCGGCAGGCTTGGCGTGCCCCACAGTTGGAACTTCCGCCTTCTTGCCGTCGATGCCGACAAAGCGCGCAACGAAATCCGGCCCTTCGGGCAGGACTCAGCAATGGCGTCGATCGTCCAGTATTCAACCGGATTGAATGCCTTGATCTCGCGCTCACGCTCCACAATCAGCCGAACCGCAACGGTCTGGACGCGTCCCGCGGAAAGTCCGCGGCGAACCTTGTCCCACAGCAGCGGAGAAATCTGGTAGCCCACGATGCGATCGAGCACACGACGCGTCTGCTGCGCATCCACCAGATTCTCATCCACATCGCGAGCATGCTTGAAAGCCTCAACGACCGCCTTCTTGGTGATCTCGTTGAAAGTGACGCGACGAATCTTGGTCTTGCCCTTCACCGACGGCCGTGAGCTGCATCGCGAGATGCGCGGCAATCGCTTCGCCTTCGCGGTCAGGATCGGGCGCCAGGTACACAGCATCGGCCTTCTCCGCCAGCTTCTTCAGCCGGGCAACAAGCTTCTCCTTGTCGGGAGTCACGATCAGCGTGGGCTCGAACGTCCTGTTTGCCAGTTCGACGCCAATTTCTTTTTTGGGCAGGTCCATGATGTGGCCGAATGAGGCCTCCACCACATAGTCGCTGCCGAGATATTTATTGATCGTCTTTGCCTTCGCAGGCGATTCGACGATCACCAGTGATTTACCCATCATTTTCCTTCACAGCCGGCACGGCGCTTACTTATACAACGCCACCCACCTGATTTTCTGGAAGCTACCACGCCTTAGCACTCTGAATCTACCTGAAGCAGCCGCAAATCCATCTGCGGCACACAGAGTAAGACTCTCAAGCGCAAGGAACGTCAGAAGCTTCTTACGTAATTTTTTCCCGGTAACTGTTTTATGCGGCCGGCCAGTTCCAGCTCGAATAATGCAGTGAATACTTCCGAAGAAGTGAGCTGGTCCTCAAGCTTTTCCATGATCTCATCCAGTTGCAGCGCCTCGTCGCGGTGCAGCGCCTGCAGCACGATGGTGTCATTCGGTGCCAGGGGGGCGTCGGTGTTTAAAGATGCACCAGCCTCCGTTTTCGATTCAGCACCTTCTGCAACTCCAACATTCGATGCGGCTTCCAACTGCTCTTCCAGTTCAATGCGAACCTGCGACGGCAGATCCTCCCAAACGTCCTCCCATGTGGCCACCAGCCTTGCACCCTGCTTTATCAAGGTATTAGGCCCCCAGGCGTTCTTGCTGGTTACGTTGCCCGGTACAGCATACACGTCGCGATTCTGTTCCAGCGCGCAACGGGCCGTTACCCGGGTCCCGCTGGCCTCACCCGCCTCCACCACCAGCACCCCAATGCTCATGCCGCTGATCATCCGGTTTCGCCGGGGAAAATTCTGCGGCGCGGGAAACGTCCCCATGCGGTATTCGCTAACGATGGCCCCGCCGCTCACCAGGATTCGCTCCGCGAGCGACTTATTTTCTTTGGGATAGATAACGTCGATCCCAGTGCCCCACACCGCTATCGTAGGAGACTTGGCAGCCAGCGCGCCGTTATGCGCCGCCGTATCGACGCCACGGGCCATGCCGCTTAGAATCAGCAGCTTACGATGCGATAGGTCGCGGGAAAGCATCTCGGCCATTCCCGATCCATAGGGGTCGGGTGCCGCGTCCCTACCACCGCCAGAGACGGCCGCGACAGCAGTGATCGGTCGCCCGGACCCACAGCACAACAGGCGGGTCGTAGATTTCTTTCAGCCGCTCTGGATAATCCGCGTCGGAGTAGGTCAACAGCGAACCTCCGGCATCGCAGGTGCGTTTCCACTCCTCTTCCGCCTCAGCTCGTGCCTTGCCCTCAAAATAAATTGCGCTGCCTGCGCCGGAATCGTCAGGGACTCGAGCTCAGTCAGCGCCAAACGAAACAGGTGTGCCGCGCTATCGAGCCTCTCAATCGCCTGCAGAATTCGCCGTGGTCCAAGGCCCGGCGTCAGCACCAGCGCAAGCCACGCCAGCCGCTCCTCTGTCCACAAACTAGAGGCGGGAGGCGCCACCGGCGGCGCAGAACTACGCGAATTCGCCACCGAAGTGGTCATCTAAGCACCAAAAACAGTCCGCATTGAAGCCTGAAAAGCCCCAATCCTGCAGACTTCCTATTTCTTTGATAGTTGGGCCCACATTAGATGGGCTGCCGTTTCGTGTCAAGCGCAGCCGTCACACTTGCCTCATTCATTCCGGCCAAAAATATAGAGGTTGCTAGACTAGGGCAGTGAGCTTTTCCAATTCTTCGCGCCTGCGCATTGCAGCGATTGACTTTCTGAACCCGGCCCCTCTGATGTGGGATTTTGAGCACGATCCGGAGCAATCCCGGCTTGCGGAACGCTACAGCATCCACCGCACCATGCCGTCTGAATGTGCTGCCGAACTGGCCAATGGCACGGCTGATATCGGCCTGATTCCGATCGCCTCCTACGCCACCATACCCGGCCTGGCCGTCATTCCCGGCTGCACCATCGCTTCCATTGACCGCGTCCGCTCCATCCTGCTGGTGGTTCGGCAGTCTCCCGGCGTTCACGCCGTGAAGACGGTGGCGGCGGATACCTCCTCGCTCACCTCGGTGGCCTATACCCAGATCCTCTTCCGCCGCGTCTGGCAGGCCGCGCCGGAGTTCATCCCCCATCCCCCGAACCTCGATCAGATGCTGAGCCGCTGCGATGCAGCGCTACTCATCGGCGATCCGGCTCTCGCTGCGCTTGAGGACGCGATGATCCGCGAAACACGCACAGGTGAGCGGCTGGAGTACATCGACCTCGCCCACGAGTGGCGGCAGCACACCAGCACCCCATGGGTCTCAGCCTTCTGGGCCGTGCGACAACAGGCCCTGCCCTCTGAGAGCAGAGCGATAACCTCGGTTGTGGATGACTTTCTACATTCCCGCGATCATGGGCTCAGGCATATCGGCGATATTGCGGCCGAGTGGACTACGAAGATCGCGCTCTCACAGGACGCGATCCGTCGCTACCTAACCGAAAATATTCACTACGTGCTGGATCAGGATTGCCGCGACGGCATGTCGCTCTTCTTCGAATATGCTGCACAGTGTGGCGCGCTACCTGCGGCCCCTGCGATTAAGTGGCTCTAAGAGGCAAAAGAAAAACGACCAGTGACTCGCCGACCGCTCTTTAGCTAACCGCTCTTTAGCTGACCGCTCTTTAGCTAACCGCTTCTTAGCTGCCTTCCTACATCTCCCAGCGAAGCAGGGCGGCGCCCACGGTATATCCAGCCACCAAAGGCCGCCAACAGAACATTCTCTCCGCGCTTCAGCTTCATTTTCAACAGCCGAGTGCATGGCCAGCGGAATCGTCGCCGCCGTAGTGTTCCCGATAGCGATCAATATTGATAACGACCCGCTCCAGGTCCATCCCAGGCTTCTCCGCAGTGGACAGAATGATGCGCTTGTTCGCCTGGTGAGGAATGAAGCAACCCATATCGCCACGGTAATTTTGTTGCGCTTCAGCAGACCATCGCTGAACTCGTACATCTTGCGCACCGCAGTATTTGTAAACCGGCCCGCCATCCTGGTGGACGTAGTGCAATTCTGGGCGACCGTCTCGGCGGTGGAGGGATGCAGGCTTCCTCCGCCGGGCATAATGAGCGCAGGTCCTCCGGAGCCATCAATCTCGTGCAAAATCGACCATGCCGACTTCACCCTCTTCGGCAGGCTCCAGCAGTACCGCGCCGGCGCCATCGCCGAAAAGACGCAGGTGGAGCGGTCGGTGTAGTCCAGGATCGACGACATGGTGTCCGCGCCGATCACCATCACCTTTGAGTGAGCACCGGATTCGACCAGTTTGGCGCCTAGCTGCAGTGCATAAAGAAGCCGGAACAGGCCGCGGAGAGGTCAAATCCCCATGCGCCCTTCGCACCGATCTTGTCCTGCACCAGGCAGGCCGTGGCGGGGAAGAACATATCCGGCGTTACTGTCGCCACGATGATCGCTTCCACTTCGCTGGCTGCGATCCCGCGCTGGGCCAGGCAGCTGCGTGCTGCCTCTGTCGGCCATGTCGCTGGTAGCCACTCCCGCTCCACAACGTGGCGCTCGCGAATTCCGGTGCGCTCGATGATCCACTGGTCGTTGGTATCCACCAGTTTTTCAAGATCTGCGTTGGTGATTATGCGGGGAGGAACATAGATTCCCAAGGCACTGATCTTGGCGCGTCTTGATACACGCGGACGCACTTCTAAGCTCAATTGGCTTCTCCTGAATGGCTCGCTTGCAGCCCATATTCTCTATGAAGGGGAAGGATTGTCCACGGTCAGGACAGGGCTGGGTTTATGTACCGGGCGACCTACTGCGCACGCAATGGCCCGTTACCGTTGCTTCCTTCCGGACCTGGCGGGGTTGGCGGGATTGGGTCGCGTAGGACCCGGCACTCTCAAATCATATCACCGCGCAAGGGGTACCCAAAGCAGCCCACTTTGCGTGTGCAAAACACTCTGATCCTCCGCGAGGTCTGTAGCCCCTCGACGCGAATCTTCGTGAAAACAAAGTCACTATCCTGTCAAAACGCAACTCACAGCACGGAAAACCCTTCGGTTTCAAGCCTCCCTCCAATTCTCTATGTGCAATTGCGAGGAACCCAAAATGAAGTGGGAAATCGCGGTACTTGCGGCAGTAGCAGTTCTCGCAGTGCCCAGCTTCGCGCAAAAACAGGTAGAGAGCCACCCCGCGCCGCCTCCGAGCACAGGTCACTATGGAGGAGCTCCGCCGCCCGCCAAAGGGCCGGAGCCCGCCAAGGCTCCTCCGAAATCCGCCCCACAGCCACCGCCAGCGGCCCACCCGCCAGCCCAGGCGGAACCACAGCCGCAGCCGCCGAAGAATAATGACCCGGATCAGGAAGTACACAAGACAGTGCCTCAACGGCAGGCCACCCCGGAGCCGAGGCAAAACTACAACGATGCGCCCGGCCACCCTGACTCTCCCCATGTCCACGACGACGGCCAGTGGGTGGGACACGACTCCGGCCACGACGATCCTCACTACCACCTCGAACATCCCTACGAACACGGGCACTTCGAGGGCGGCTTTGGCCCCTCGCATCACTGGCATCTCGTCGGCGGCGGCCCCAATCGCTTTTGGTTCAGCGGCTTCTACTTCAGCGTAGCTCCATGGGATGTCGGCTATGCCGATGGCTGGCTATGGGATGCCGACGACATCGTCATCTACGAAGATCCCGACCATCCCGGCTGGTACCTCGCCTACAACGTCCGCCTGGGCACCTATGTACACGTTATGTATCTAGGCCAATAGCTTCAGCGGCGTCCCTGGGCTCCCGGGACGCCGCAAACCGCCTATCTGGGCGGCTTTTCCGCCATACTCCGATAGAATAGGAAGGTGACGCATATTCTCCTTCCCCAACAACCGGAAGCGGCCTCATCTGAGACCCCAACCAGCCAGTCCGCAGTCCCCGTCGATCTCGCCACTCCCCACGCCCCCGCGCGGGTCAAAGTTGGATTTGTAAGCCTCGGCTGCCCCAAGAACCTCGTCGATAGCGAGGTCATGATGGGCCTTCTCCACAACGCGGGAGCGGAGATGACCGCCTCTCCCGAGAATGCCGACGTGCTCGTGGTCAATACCTGCTCGTTCATTGATTCGGCCAAGCAGGAATCCGTCGATGCGATCCTCGAAATGGCGCAGCACAAGGCTAACGGCGCGGGCCGAAGGCTCATCGTTGCCGGATGCCTGGTGGAGCGCTATCGCGACGAGATCCGCAAAAATATTCCCGAAGTAGACGCCGTGGTCGGTACCGGCGAACTGGAGCAGATCCTCGCCGCCGCAGGACTTGACGGCAAACGTGTCGCTGCCAATCCGGATATCTCCGATTCTCCGTTCAAAATTCTGGGCGGTGGTCCGGCCGCTTCCGTTGAAGCCAGAAGCTCAAAGCCTGAGCCGTCACAAACCTCGCGCGCCGAGGGCGACCTGCGCGAGTCGCAGGGCCGTTTTGCGCGCACCGAGTGGGACGGCGCCGCACCTGCCCTTCCGCAATACCTCTACGACGACACAACGCCGCGGTTGCTGGCCACACCGCGCTCCTCCGCCTACATCAAGATCGCCGAGGGATGCGACCATCCCTGCAGTTTCTGCGTGATCCCAAACCTGCGCGGCAAGTTCCGCTCCCGCCGCTTTGAGTCGGTGGTCCTTGAGGCCGAGCGCCTGGTGGCCCAGGGAGTTCGCGAGCTCACCCTCATTGGCCAGGACACGACCTGCTACGGCGAAGATCTCGGCATGAAGGATGGCCTTGCGCTGCTGCTCGATCGCCTCGCCCGCATTGACGGACTCAAGTGGCTGCGCTTCCTCTACGCCTACCCCAACAAGATCACTCCGGCGCTGCTTGAGACCATTGCGAAGCACGACAACATCTGCAAGTACCTCGACGTGCCGCTGCAGCATGCCTCGCCCTCGGTGCTCAAAACCATGAAGCGCGGTGCAGGCGCCGATATCTTTCTCAAGACGCTGGAAAAAGTCCGCGCAGCCGTTCCGGATATCGCGCTGCGAACCTCCTTCATTGTGGGATTTCCCGGCGAAACCGAGGCTGACTTTGCCGTGCTCACCGACTTTGTGAGGGAAGCCCGCTTCGACTGGCTCGGCGTCTTCACCTACTCCGACGAGGAGGGCTCCAAGGCGTTTCATCTTGACAGAAGCTGCCTCAGCGGACGATCGAGGCTCGTCGCCGCTCCCTGATGAAGCTGCAGAAGGGCATCAGCAAGCGCGCCCGCAAGCAATGGATCGGCCGCACGCTCGACGTGCTGGTCGAGGGCGAATCTGCCGAGACACCGATGCTGTGGGAGGGACGCACCCAGTTCCATGCGCCCGAGATCGACGGCAAGCTCTACATCAACGACTTCGGCCTCAAGGAAGAAATCGTCGCCGGAAACTTTTACCGCTGCGAAATCACCGAAGCACACGAGTACGATGTGGTGGCAAGAATTGTTTAGCGTTTTCCCCAGTAGAACCTGAATTCAGAACCCGGTTACCGTGCCATGAGCAAAGACAGCAAAAAAAAGATACTGCGTTGCCCAACCTGCAAGAACATCGTCACCATGAAGGACGAAGACTTCCCTTTCTGCAGCGACCGCTGCCGGCAGATCGACCTCGGCAAGTGGGCCAGCGGAGTCTATAAGATTTCATCGCCCATCCTTGATCTTGAGGTCCTGGAAGACCTGCCCCCAACGGCCGAACGAACTGGCCGCGACGATGAATAGATTCCCGGGCATGAAAACCCGCTGGGCCTGGGTTGCAGGTACGTTCTTCGGAGCAGGACTGGGCAAGCCCGGCCCCGGCACCTGGGGATCGGTGGCCGCCCTGCTGCTCTGGCTGGCTCTCGCCCACCTCGCTCCGCTCACAGGCCCCCAGCTTGCGCTCGCTACCGCTGTAGCCGCGTTTCTCGTTACCGCCATCGGAATTCCTGCGGGAACCATCGTCGCCCGCGAGACCGGCAAGGAGGATCCGCAGCACGTCGTCATCGACGAGGTCGCCGGCCAGTGGATCGCCCTGATCGCCTGCCCCGTTGACTGGTGGCACCCCCTGCTGGCGCTCCTGCTCTTCCGCGCTTTTGACATTGTGAAACCCTGGCCCGCCCGCCAACTCGAAAACCTGCCCGGCGGATGGGGCATCATGCTCGATGATGTAGCCGCGGGGCTGTATGCTTTGCTAGGGATGCAGATTATCCGGCACTGGTTCTAAACCCGGCCATTTGCGTCAAATAAGTGCACCGCGTACCACGGGATAGATATGCCAAAGATCATAAGCGTCGAGCGCCGCTTCCGGCGACTTGACGCCGGCAAAAGCGGTTTCGATGGCGCGCGGGCGCGGCACCAGCCGCAGCACGGCCGCGGTAATAACGCCGAGCGTGCCTTCGGCACCGATGAACAGGTTTTTCAGATCGTAACCGGTATTGTCTTTCTTCAGCTTGTTGAGATTGTTGAGCACGCGGCCGTCGGCCAGCACCACTTCGAGCCCGAGTGCATGCGAGCGCGCGATGCCGTGGGCGAGCGCCGCCGTGCCGCCGGCATTGGTCGACAGATTGCCGCCGATGGTGCAGGTGCCTTCCGACGGCAGCAATTGCGGATAGAGCCGGTCGACAACGGCTGCGGCCTCGCGCGTGCGCGCCAAGGTGACGCCGGATTTACCGTGATGGTGTTCGAGGTCGGATCGACCTCGCGGATGCGGTCGAGCCGGTTGACCGAAAGCACGATCTCGTTGTGGAACGGAATTTGGCCGCCGACGAGGCCAGTATTGCCGCCCTGCGGCACGATCGGCGTACCGGTGTCGTTGGCGAGCTTCAAAATTGCCGAGACTTCGGCGACCGAACCCGGCCGCAGGACGGCGGGCGTATGGCCGCGGAACAGGTCGCGCATCTCGACGAGATAGGGCGTCTGCGACTGCGGGTCAGTGATGGCGAATTTTTCGCCGACGATGGCCGCGAAGCGGGCGAGCAGTTCGGGGCTGATGGCTGGTGTCGGCTTGCTGTCCGGCTTATCGAGCATTGGGCGCTTCCGTTACGGATGACGTACGTAAGATAGTCGATCAATTCGCCTTGAGGAAGGTCAGCGCGGCGCCGCGGCGCGCTGTAGGCGGTCGTTGATAGCCTCGCCGAGCCCCTCATGCGGCAGCGGCATCACCGCGATCATTGGAGCGCCGGCGGCGTCGAGTGCGCGCAAATGCGAAAACAGATTGGCCGCCGCCTCTATGAGGTCTGAACGCGCGGAAAGGTTCAATACCTTCGCCGCCTTTTCCGCGCCTTTGGGCGCCGCCGGCCCAAACGCCAGCAGGGCTTCGCCCGGTTCAATGCTGTCGGCGTCGAGCCGCAAGCGCGTGCGCGGCGCGTAATGCGAGGCGAGCATGCCTGGCGCGAGCGGGGTGTCCTCCACCGCAATCCCGGGCGGCGGCGCGGCGAGCGGGTGTCCAAGCACGCGCTCGATCGCCTCGCGCGGCACGCCGCCTGGCCGCAGCAGCGAAGGTGGGCCCAGACAAGCGACGACGGTGGACTTCACGCCGACCGGCGTTGCGGCGCCGTCGACGATCAGTTCGATGCGGCCGCCGAGATCGGCCAGCACATGCGCGGCCGTCGTCGGCGACACATGCCCGGAGCGGTTCGCCGACGGCGCCACCACCGGCCGGCCGAACGCAGCGAGCAGCTCTTGCGCTACGCCATGATGCGGCACGCGCACCGCAATGCTGTCGAGGCCGGCAGTCGCGAGTTCGCTGACGGTGCAGCCCGCGGCCTTCGGCAGCACCAGCGTCAGCGGCCCCGGCCAGAATGCCGCGGCGAGCCGTGCCGCGTCCGCGTCGAATTGCGCGAGCTGCCGCGCTGCGGCGATATCGGTCACATGCGTGATCAGCGGATTGAAGGCCGGCCGGCCCTTGGCCTCGTAAATCCGGGCCACCGCCGCGCCATTGGTGGCGTCGGCACCGAGCCCATAGACCGTCTCGGTCGGAAAGGCGACGAGCCCCCCGGCCGCGAAAACGCGCACCGCGTCGCCAGTCGCGGCGGCACCGGGCGTCACCAGGCGGGTCACTATGGAGACTGTCATCGCGCCGACAGAGTGCCTAAATAGCGTGTGTGTGCAAGCGCATAACGGCACCTTGCAGGGCCGGAACGGCGACTGTATAAGCCGCGCTATAACCTTATCGCGGTATTGGCGGAGTGTGGCTCAGCCTGGTAGAGCACCTCGTTCGGGACGAGGGGGTCGTAGGTTCAAATCCTATCACTCCGACCAACATTTTCCCGATCTGCAGTTTGATCCGCTACTGGTCGCGGCGCGCCAATGCGGGTACACTGCGCCCAGATATATTTTTCAATCACTTTCACTATCCGTTCTGTGCATTAGATTAGACATGTCGAAGCGCGATGTCTTCGTCATGACCGACACGGACACGCGCGACACAGATACGCGCCATACAGACTCGGACAACACTGACACGCGCGGGAAAGACGCACACGATCATGCTCAATTTCCCCAACCAAGCCCGATTTTTCGATCCGACCCGGCGTGCCGTCCGGTTCTGGGGGCATGATAGCGCGATGGAGTGGTCGTTTTTCGTGACCGAGGACGCGCTCAAGCGATTGCAGCCGAAGCTCGATCGCGAAGAGGCAAGCCTGCTTCTCGCCTTCGATGCCCACCGGCCGGCGATCCAGGCCGCGGCAGCCAAGGCGTATAAGCGGGCGCAAAAAGGGTCTTATGAGCTCGTGGCTGCGGATTTTTGACGTCGCGTCGAATATCGCCGCCGCCGGTAAAGCTAAAGGATAAACACAATGGGAATCTTCGATGGCGGAGAAGTAGATTTAATCGAGGAAACGGACTCGCAAAATATCGTTCGGCGCGTGTCCGATGACCTGCTCGCGACCATTAAGAGAGACAATATCGCCTTGGAAATTGCCGACGGCAAAATCAAGCTGCTCAGCCAATCGCGAACGACGCTGGAAATCACCTGCGATGCCACCAATGCATTTCGGCTGGTCGATAGCGGCGGAAATTATCCGGATCGTTTTCTGACGAAGGCTGCGCGGGCCACACCAAAAAAGATCGTCGAGCGGAATTCCTGCACGCAAGACGAAATGGTCGTGAGAGTGAAAACGTGGCTGCACGAGCAACGCGATCAGGCCTAGGCCATGATCAGGTCGCCGAAGCGCCCGTGCCGCCATGCGCTTTCCAAGCGCGTTCGCAGGATTCCGCGGCCACTATCCTTCCCAAAATAGCCTAAAACTCTTCCGAGCGTTGAGCGTGAAGCCCGGGTGAGACCTGATGCAAGCCTCCATCGACACCGCGCAGATCCGGCGCGGCGCTTTGTTTTTTGTCGCCATCGGCGTGCCGGTGGTGATCGCGGTGCTGCGCGACGAGCCGCAGGCGGCGCAGCTTGGCGCGGTGCTCGGTCTGACACTCGCCTTCGCCGATAGCGACAAGGATCTGCCGCGCCGTTTGCGTTTGCTGTTCCTCGATGGTCTCGGTATCGCCGCCGGCGCGCTCGCCGGTTACCTGGTGCGAAACTCCGCCGCGGTCCTGTGGCCACTCTTTATCGCGGTGACTTTCGCCACCGGCCTGTCGGCACGCCGCGGCCGCGAGCCGCTGATCGTTGCGCGCAATGGCGCCATGGCGTTCGCCGTCGGCGGCACCATGCCGGCCTTCGATATGCAAATGATCTGGTATCCGCTCGGCGTGCTCGCGGTGACTGCCGTGGCGCGCGCAGCGGATCATTGGCCCTGCGGTCCGCTGCCGCTCGTGCCGGTCGCGCCGGTGCAAAGGCCGTCCGGACATGGCGGCTGGCTGCGTTTCGCCTGTGCCTTCGCCTTTGCCTCGACCATGGCGCTGTGGATCGGCGGCTCGCTCGATCCAACGCACAGATTCTGGATCGTCATCACCACGCTGATCGTCATGCTGCCGGACGCCAATGCCAGCTATCGCCGCATCGTCGAGCGCATCACCGGCACATTCGCCGGCGTCGTTGCAGCCTGGGCGATCACGGTGACGACGCATTCGCTCCTCTTGATCAGCTTGGCGATTCTCGTTATCGCGCCATTCATTCCGCACCACATCGGCAGCCGCTATTGGCTGCATACCGCTTTGATCGCGCTGTTGGTGCTGCTCGCTTACGATCTGACCGAACTCAGTACTGCGGGCTTGAACGCGCAAGACATGACCGATCTGTTGATGGAGCGGATGAAGGACATTCTGCTCGGCTGCGCCATGGCGCTCATCGGCACGGTCGCAGCCTTTCCGCGCGATCCCGCCATCGGCGGCAGCGGCGTGCCGCCCGAGGCGCGATGACGCCGGTAAAGCCGATATCCAGTCGATTTCTGATTATTCACCGCGCCCGAACAGACTGTTTCCGATCCGCTCAATAGTCGAACGCGACACTCCGCCACATCTCCACAAAACCGATCCGGCAAGGCTGCCGTCGGCCAGTTAGGGAGATGTACTATGAAGAAGCTTGTTGCCGCTAAAATTTCTCTTTCCGTCGCTCTCGCCGTGGCAGCGTTTGCCACGCTCGGCTCGGCGTCCGCATCAGCGCAGGCCCTCAGTCACGACGGCAGCTTGTTGCCGCACTATTTCGACAAGTCGGGCGAGCTGAAATGGGGATCGTGGGGCGAGGAGCAAGCCGCGACCCCTGTCGTTCGTCACCAGGCGCTGCGGCCGACGCGGCAGCTCATCCAGAATGCGGGCCGTTCGGCGCATACCCGGGTCCAGTAATTTCACCATCTGCCGAGGGCGCGGTCGTTTCGCGCGGCCGCGCCCAGGTCTCTGTTTGCCAAAGCTCCGACCTGCCGAGGGTCTTCGGGAAATAGCCGAATTCATCCCGCGGGCATTTCTCCGCCCTTGGCCGGCGGCTTCATCAGATTATTTCTGAGCTCGCCGTAACAGGCTATGCGCTGCGTGACGTTATCCAGCGCGCTACACTTCTCGAAACTGGGGCTGCTGAACAGCCATATCGCTGCGATCAGGAACGCGACGCATAAAACCAGCAGCGCGAGATTGATTCCGAAGCGATCCGCCAAATCCTCGGGACTTTCGGATTTGGCCACATCATTTTCATCGTCTTGTGTCTCGGTATGATGCCATTCTTCGGCTTGCATCGCACGCTCCCATCACGATGGGCTCTGACCTGCCAATGTAGTCTTTCCCCCATAAAAATTCGATGTGGATCGAGCGGCGATTTCATAGGAGAACTGTGGGCGTTACCCTCTGCAGCCTTCCTGGGTGATCCGCGTTCCCCACTATCGCGGGGCAAGAGAGAGCGCCGCGCTCGCATTGCCTGCTCGATACTTCTTCCCCTATGCTTCGAACCGAGGCCCGGGGGAAAACAATGACCAATGCAAAAGAGCCCTACCGCCGTGAAGTCAAAATCCGCGTGCATGATGGCGTCGAGATCGCGGTCGCGCTGTATATGCCTGAGGGAGACGGCCCATTTCCGGTCGTACTGGGGGCGGCGCCTTACCGCTACGACAACAATGCGTTGCCGGCGTCACCCCAATTTCTCTGGCGCGAGACCGGGCCGGTCGGGCTTTATGTCGAACGCGGCTATGTCTATGCGCAAATGGACGCGCGCGGCTGCGGCAAGTCGGGCGGCGAGTTCCGCTTTCTCGATCGCAACGAGCAGAAGGATCTCTACGACATCGTCGAATGGCTCGGCCGCCAGAACTGGTCGAGCGGCAAGGTCGGCGGCATCGGGCAATCTTACTTCTGCATGCTGCAATGGTGGATGGCGATCCAGCGGCCGCCGTCGCTCGCCTGCATCGCTGCCTTCGACGGGCTCAACGATCCGTACCGCGCCTCGGTCTATCAAGGCGGCATGCTCAGCGATTTCTTCGGCAGCTATTGGTGGAATCAGAACCGCATCATCAATCGCCATCCGGCCAACGGCGAATTTCCGCGCGAGCAGCCCTACGACCTAAATCTGCATCTGCAGCAGCATCCGACCTATGACGAGTTCTGGCGCGAGCGAAGCGCTGCCGAGCATCTGCATCAGATCGAAGTGCCGCTTTATTCGGTCGGCGTCTGGGGCAAGGTCGATCTGCATACCCGCGGCAATATCGATGGTTTCCGCAGCGCTCGGGGCCCGAAGAAACTGAAAATGATCGGCCCGGTGAATGCCTTCGTCGCCAATCGCGAGTTCAACAGTCCGCAACTGCACGAAAAGCTCCTGCTGCCGTTCTACGACCATTATCTCAAAGGCCAAAAGACCGATTATGCGGAGCGGCCAGAGGTCGAATATTTCGTGCGCGGGGCCGATGCAGTGCGGAATTCGCAAACCTGGCCGCCGAACGGCGTGCGCTATCTCGCCTGGAATTTGAGCGCGGAAACGACCGGCAGCGTCACCTCACTCAACGACGGCGGGCTCACCCGCGACAAGGCCTCGGGCGAGCAACAGACGTCTTACACTTATCCCAATCCGGGCTGGATGATCGGCGTCGTCGGCTTCGGCCCGAACAATGCGCCCGATCCGGCGCGCCGCGTGCTCACCTTCACCACTGCGCCGCTCGAGGCCGATCTCGAGATCGCGGGGCCGATCAAGCTCGTGCTCTATGCCTCATCGACGCGCGACGAGATGGATTTCTTCGTCAAGCTTTCGGAGCAGATGCCGCAATCGGCGGAGGAACGCGGCAAGGGCGTCAATCCGGCGTCGTTTTGGATCACCAAAGGCTGGCTGCGCGCCTCGCACCGCGCGCTCGACGCGAAGAAATCGACCGAGATGGAGCCCTATCACAGCCACGCCGATCCGACCCCGATCGAGCCCGGAAAAGTCTATCGCTTCGATATCAGCGTCGAGCCGATGGCGCACCGGTTCAAAAAGGCAAGCCGCGTCAGGCTGGAAATCGTCAACGGCGATTCCGCCGTCACCGACGTGCTGTGGTCGCATTATTATGCGCCGAACAAGATCGGGACCGACACGATCTATCATTCGGCGGAGCACCCTTCGGCGCTTACGCTACCGGTGATGGAGGGGGCGTGAGGAGTCGATGCAAAGAAAGGGAGAAAATTCTCATTCCGTCATGGCCGGACATAGCCGTTCTTCGAACGGCTAAGCGCGGGCATGACGCAGAATTAAGATCGAGCGCGGCGGCTATTAAAGCGCGTTCTGCAGAACCGTGAAGACCTGAATCAGCTTCGCGCCGACGCTCTTCACGCCGGGGATGATGGCAACCGAGACGCCGGAAACGATGAGCCCGTATTCGATCGCGGCTGCGCCGGATTCGTCTTTGAGGAAACGCTGCATCTGCTTCAACATTGGTGCCTCTGCCGAATGTCTATTCGCTGCATGGCACCATGACAGAAAGCGCATGGTAAATGAATCGGCCTCCCGATTAACGATGAACCGGTAAACGCGCGGAGGCGCCGGCGCTCAAAGCTTTTCGGCGAGGAAGCGCAGCAGACGCGGCGCGAGAAAGGCGCAATAGCCGCCCGGCTCTTCGACCGGATCGTTCATCCAGTAATGCGGAGCGCCGGGGACGATGCAGGGCCGCACGAAGAAATTAGCTTGTTTGAGCGCGAGCTGAAACGGATCGGTCTGCACTTTGCGATCGACCAGATCGTCCTCGGTGCCGGTGACAAGGAGCACGCCGATCGCGTTCTTATCGAAGGTCGCGTAGCTGATCGGCGAAGCGTCGAAATAAGCTTGCCGGTTCTCCATCGGCGGCACGCCCATGAATTTCTGGATATTGTTGTCGCGGCCGCCTTGCACCTGATAGTTCGTCCACATCGCCGCGACGTCATAAATACCGTAGACGCCGACCAAGGCCTTCACCGAGGCGTCGGTCGAAGCGAACGGATCGCTGGGATAAGCGCCGAGGAATTTCTTGCCGCTCAGTGCCGCAAGCGTTGCGAGATGGGCGCCGGCGGACGCGCCAAGAAGCCCGATGCGCTGCGGGTCGATGCCGAAGCCAGTGGCCTTGCCGCGGAGGAATTGCACGCCGGCAAGCACGTCCTGCACCGCTTCCGGGAACGTCTTGGTCTTCCCCGCCAGCCGATAGGAGATGGAGAACACGGCGATGCCGCGCGCGGCAAGATAGGGCCCCCAATATTGGAAGGCCCCGCGGACGCCTTGCACCCAGCCGCCGCCATGCACGGCGACCAGCGCCGGAACGGCTTTCGGGTTCGCCGGCAGATAGAGGTCGGCTAACAGCTCGACGCCGTCGTGATTGGCATAAGCGATGCCGTTTTGAGTGGCTCCGGCGTCCGTCATTGCATGGCTCCGTTCTTCCAGTGCGATGGCAAAATGGGTGTCACGTGGTAGAACAATGGGCCGGTGTTGAGAAGGCCGCTGCAGTACGGCCGGGTATCGGGAAAAATCATTGCGCGAAAAATGCGCAAGGGAGTTGGGAGGCGGAATGTCGCTTGCGGCGGAGAGTGCGGCCGGGAGTCTAAAGACTCGCTGGTGGTCGAGGGCGCGCGGATCGATCTGATCGAGCGGGGCACTGGCAAGCCGCTGCTTTTTCTTCACGCCGAGAATGGCATCGAGCCGTCTGCGGCCGCGATTAGCGAGCTAGCCAGGAGTGCGCATGTGCTGGCGCCGACGCATCCCGGTTTCGGGCGCTCGGAATTGCCCAAAGGCATGCGTTGGGTCGACGACCTGTCTTATTTCTATCTCGATCTGCTCGACCAGCTCGACCTTCGCGACGTCACCTTGGTCGGCGTCGGCTTCGGCGCCTGGATCGCGGCCGAGATCGCGGTGAAATCGACGGCGCGCCTATCGCGGCTGGTCATGGCCAATGCCGTCGGCGTCAAAGTCGGCGATCGCGAGACGCGCGACATCGCCGATATTTTCGCCGTCACGGAGCCGGAATATCTCGCCATGGTCTATTGCGATCCCGCCGCCGGACGGCGCGATTACGAGACGCTGCCGGACGCCGAGGTGCTTGCCGCGGCGCGGGCGCGGGAGGCGACGGCCCGCTTTGCCTGGAATCCCTATTTCCACAATCCGCGGCTCAAGAGCCGGCTGCATCGCATCCGCATCCCGACTCTATTCTTGTGGGGCACGCATGACCGCATGCTCAGCGAATCCTACGGCCGCGCCTATTGCGCGATGATCCCGGGCGCGCGGTTCGAGACCATCGAGCGTGCCGGGCATTTCCCGCAGGAGGAGCAGCCGAAAGCATTTGCCGAGAAAGTATTGGCATTCGCCGGAAAAGTTCAGGAGCGCGTGGCATGAGAGTCTATCAGTTCAGCGAACAGGCCTATCCCCCGGCCTGGAACGATCATAACGGCTCGCTGCGCGTCATCTTGCCGAACCGCAAATGCGATCCGCGCGTCGCCGCCGATCTGTTCCATCGTTATTACGACGAGTATCAGGCGGCCGACGAACTCGGCCTCGACATCATGCTCAACGAGCATCATCAGACCGCGACCTGCATGTCGTCGACGGTCGCTGTCGGGCTTGCGGTCCTGGCGCGCGCGACCAAGCGGGCGCGGCTTCTGGTGCTCGGCTATCCGATCGGGCATCGGCCAGATCCGCTGCGTGTCGCGGAAGAGCTGTCCACTATCGACGTGATCTCGCGCGGCCGGCTCGATATGGGATTCATCAAAGGCATTCCCTACGAGGTCGCGGCGTCGAACCAGAATCCGGTCTATCTGATGGACCGGTTCTGGGAGGCACATGATTTCATCATCAAGGCGATGACGACGCACGACGGGACCTTCAACTGGGAAGGCGAGTATTTCCATTATCGCCAAGTGAACATCTGGCCGCGCGTCTGGCAGGAGCCGCATCCGCCGGTCTGGTCAACCACAGGCAGCAGCACGCAGGCGCGCGTCCTTGGCGAGCGCGGCTATGTCATGGCGACGCTCGGCACCGGCTTCGGCACGCGCAAGCTCTACGACGCCTATCGCAAGAGCTATCTCGGCAAACACGGCAAGGCGCCGGGCGCCGATCGTTTCGCTTATCTCGGCCTGGTCGCGGTCGCCAACGATCGCGAGGAGGCGAGGAAGCGCGGCGAACTGATCGCCGGCTATCTGCGCACCAGCCCGATCGTGCACCTGCCGTTCCGCAATCCGCCGGGCTATATGCCGCCCGAGGATAATGCGCGAATGCTGCGCGGCGAAAGCCCGCCCCGCACCTACACCAAAGGCGGCCGCGTCATCTCGATGCAATCCGCGCCGATCGACGATCTCATCGATGCCGGCGTTCTGTTCTGCGGCACGCCCGACGATGTCTACGAGCAGCTCGCGGCCTTCTGCGAACATTGCGGCGGCATGGGCAATCTTCTGATGATGGGGCAGGCCGGCTTCCTGACCCACGAGCAGACCATCGACAATTTCACGCTGTTCTCACGCGAGGTTCTGCCGCGGCTGAAGGCCTATCGGCAGCCGGACGCGGAAGCCGTCGCCGCGGCGGTGGCCGCATAGATGCGTCAAACGGGTGTCACCGCGGCGTCTCTAAGACATTGTTATTTCTATAGAATAAATCAATATGTCCAAAAATTGGTAAAAATATTGATTCTGGTACGGGTCTCGTTCATTCATATTGCGCGCACGAATGCGGAGTCCGCCGGATGATAGACTATGAACCTCCGATCGGATCGGCGGCGTGCGAATTCCATGCCGGCTCCGCGCCGCGCCAATCGGGCAGGGTAGTAACGTCATGACCACGCGTATCACCATCCGCAAGCCGGACGACTGGCACCTGCACGTTCGCGACGGCGAAATGCTCAAGGCGGTGATGCCGTTCACGGCGAAGCATTTCGGCCGCGCCATTTTGATGCCAAACCTGGTGCCGCCGGTGCGCACCACTGCCGACGGCAAAGCCTATCGCGAGCGGGTCATGGCGGCGGTGCCGACGGGCTCGAAATTCAAGCCGCTGATCACCTGCTATCTCACCGACGACACCGATCCGGACGATGTCGAGCGCGGTTTTCGCGACGGGCTGTTCACCGGCGTAAAACTCTATCCGGCGCATGCGACGACCAATTCGGCCTTCGGCGTCACCGACTACGCCAAGGTCATGCGTGTTCTCGAGCGTATGGAAAAGATCGGCATGCCGTTTCTGATGCACGGCGAATATGTCGCACCGGACGTCGATATTTTCGACCGCGAGAAGGTGTTCATCGACCGTTTGCTGTCGAAATGGATCAAGCAATTCCCCGGTCTGCGCATGATCCTCGAACATCTGTCGTCGAAAGAGGGCGTCGACTTCGTGAAAAGCGCTGCGCCGCAAGTCGGCGGCACGATTACGCCCTATCACATGATGCTGACCCGCAACGATTGGCTCGGCCACGGGCTCAAGCCGTATATGTATGTGATGCCGGTGATCAAAACCGAGCGCGACCGCCTGGCGCTGCGCCAGGCCGCGACATCCGGCGATGCCTGCTATTTCCTCGGCACCGATTCCGCGCCGCACCCTTATGCGAAAAAGGTTTCGACCAGCGGCATTCCCGGCATGTTCAACGCGCCGGTTGCCATCGAGACTTATGCGCAGATTTTCGAAGAGGAAAGCGCGCTCGGCAAGCTCGAGGCTTTTGCCTCGCTCAACGGGCCGAAGCATTATCGCATGCCGCCCAACGAGGAGACGATCACGCTGGAGAAGACGCCGTGGACCGCGCCTGAAGAAGTGAAGGTCGCCGGTCCCGACGAGCGGGCCTTGATCTATCGCGGTGGCGAGACCATCAGTTGGAAGGTGGTCAATTAGACTTCGGAGACGACGATGACGGGCTTCCCTGAGAAAAAGGTGATGGCCGAATTGACGGCAAAGATGCTGCTTGAAGTCGATGCCGTTCGCTTCATGACGGATAAGCCCTTCATCTACACGTCGGGCTGGGCGAGCCCGGTTTATACCGATTGCCGGCGGTTGATCTCGTTTCCGCGGGTGCGTCAGACGCTGATCGATTTCGGCGCCGCGACGATCATGCGCGACGCCGGCTTCGAGCAGTTTGACGGCGTGGCCGGCGGCGAAACCGCGGGCATTCCCTTCGCGGCCTGGATGGCCGACCGCCTGATGCTGCCGATGCAATATGTGCGCAAGAAGCCGAAAGGGTTTGGCCGCAACGCGCAGATCGAGGGGCATTTCAAGACCGGCGACCGCATTCTTCTGGTCGAGGACATGACCACGGACGGCCGCAGCAAGGTCAATTTCTGCCAAGCGCTGCGCGAAGCCGGCGCCGTGGTCGAGCATGTCTTCGTATTTTTCTTCTATGACATCTTCCCCGAAGGCAAAAAGATCCTCGGCGACCTTGGCGTCACGCTGCACTCGCTGGCGACTTGGTGGGATGTCCTGGAAGTCGCCAAGAAGAGCGGCAAGTTCGACAAGGACAAGCTCAAGGAAGTCGAGAAGTTCATGAAGGATCCGGCCGGCTGGTCGAAGGCGCATGGCGGCGCGGCGCAGGCGGCGGAGTGACGACCACGGACCAGCGTGGCGGATAGGCCGGAAAAGCGAGGCGGAGCCGCATATGGACGTGAAGACCGATCACGCGCTCAACGAACTGTCCGCGACTGAAATCGTCAAAAAAATCGCGGCGGGCGAAGCGACCTGCGAGGCGGTCGTGCGGGATTGCCTCGCGCGTATCGCCGCGCGCGACGACGTGGTGAAAGCCTGGGTCAATTTCGATCCGGAGCACGCGCTCGCTCAGGCGCGCGCGCTCGATCGCGGGCCGCATCGCGGTCCGCTCTACGGCGTGCCGATCGGGCTGAAGGACACCATCGACACGTTCGATATGCCGACCGAGATGGGCTCGCCGATCTATCGCGGCCATCGGCCGCGCGCGGACGCCTCGTGCGTTGCGCTGTTGCGCCGCGCCGGCGCCGTGATCCTCGGCAAGACGGCGACTTGCGAGTTTGCCGGCAGCGCGCCGCCGGAAACGACCAACCCGCACAATGCCGCGCGCACGCCGGGCGGCTCGTCGAGCGGCTCGGCGGCGGCGGTCGCCGATCACATGGTGCCGGCCGCGCTCGGCACGCAGACCGGCGGTTCGGTGCTGCGGCCGTCGTCGTTTTGCGGGATATTCGGCTACAAGCCGACCTACAACATGTTCAACAAAGAGGGTGTTTGGCCGGCGGCAAATTCGATCGACACCGTCGGCTGGCTTGCCGGGGCGCTCGACGACATCGAGCTCCTCACGGCGGTCCTGCGCATGCAAACCCCGCAGCCGCCGCGCCCCTTGAGCGGCCCGCCGCGGATCGGCGTCTGGCGCACCGATTTGTGGGATACGGCGCAGGATGAATCGAAAGCGGCCGTGGAGGGCGCTGCCGCGCGGCTTGCCGCGGCCGGAGCCAAAGTGCGCGACGCCCGAATGCCCGATGCTTTCCTCGGATTGCATGTCGTCGCGCGCTCCGCGATCGGCTTTTATGAGCGCGCGGCATGCATGGCATTCTTCTGGGATCATCGGCGCGAGCAGCTCTCGCCGCAGATGCAGCGCTATATCGAGAACGGTCACAACATTCCGCGCGACGACTATATCGCGGGCTTGCGGCGGCTCGACGAATGCCGCGTGCTGCTGGCCTCGGTATTCGAAGACTTCGATGTGCTGCTGGTGCCGTGCGTGCCGGGCGAAGCGCCGAAAGGCCTGGCTGCGACCGGCGATCCCAGCATGCAGGCGATCTGGACGGCGCTGCATACGCCGTCGATGACGCTGCCGACCCATCGCGGGCCGAACAATTTGCCGGTCGGCATCCAATTGGTCGCGCAGCGTTACGATGACGACCGGTTGTTCGCCTGCGCGCGCTGGATTTGGCAGAAGATCGGGGCGCCAGACATGGTCGGCGTGAGCCGGAGGCATTAGGCGTAGCTCGATTGGGTATCATTCTTGCATCAATGCGGCGTGCCGTGGACTGACTGGTCAGTGAGGACTGGATGCAACCCCTTATCTTGCGTAATGCCGCGGCTATTCTCGCCGTTTTTTTGTTCGCCTTCGGCGTTGCCGCAGCCGATAGCGTCGAGAGCTTTTACAAGGGCCTGAATATGCCGCTGATCATCGGCTATAGCGCCGGCGGCGGTTACGACGTCTATGCGCGCCTCTTGGCGCGCTATTTCGGCAAGCATCTTCCCGGCAATCCGACCATCGTGCCGCAGAATATGACCGGCGCCGGCAGCCTGCGTTCGGCCAATTACATTTTCTCCGTCGCGGCGAAGGACGGCTCCGTGTTCGGTACGTTTTCGCGCAGCATGGGCATCTCGCCGCTGATCGACAAAGCCGAGTTCGACAGCCGCAAGTTCACCTGGCTCGGCAGCATCACCGATGACAATACGGTCTGCCTCACCTGGAATACGTCGCCGATCAAGACCTGGGCTGATTTCGTCAGCAAGCCGTCCAAGGTCGGCGGCGAGGGCGCGGGCGCCGATCCGGATATTTGGGCGCTGGCTTATAAGAATGTGCTAGGCGCCAAGGATCAGCTGGTCAGCGGCTATCCGGGAACGAACGACATCGTGCTGGCGATGCAGCGCGGTGAGGTCGACGGCCTTTGCGGCATATCCTGGAGCACGATCAATGCGGCGCATCCGGATTGGATGCCCAATCATTTGGTCAACATCCTGGTGCAAGCGGCGATCAACAAAGCGGACGAGATTCCCGGCGTGCCGCGCGCGACCGATCTCGCGGTCAATCCCGAACAGCTTCAGATCCTCAAAGTCCTGACGGCGAGCCAGGGCATGGCGCGGCCTTTTGTGGCGCCGCCGGACATTCCTGCGGACCGCAAGGCCGCGCTGATCGCAGGCTTCGATGCGACGATGACAGATGCCGATTTTCTCGCCGAGGCGCAAAAGCTCGCCTTCGACGTGCGGCCGGTGACCGGCGCAACGATCGACAAGATTCTCGCCGACGCCTATGCCACGCCGAAGGACGTGCTCGAAAAGACCATCAAGGCGATCGCCAACGAGTGAACGACCGGACGATTTGATCGAAACGGCGATGGCCATGGTACGAACTTCATGCCACAAACTTTTTGACCCGCCATTCCGACCGGGCCAAACTGCGCCACCAGCATTGGGCCGGCAGATGGAGAACCGATATGACGAGCGTTAAATCCGGCAGGGATCTCCTGCTCTGGTCGGCGCTGCTTTTCGCCGCCGGCCTGTTCGCATCGGCCATCGCGTCGGACATGGCGGCGCGCGCCGACGATTTCCCGTCGCGGCCGATCCATCTGATCATTCCTTACGGGCCGGGCGGCATCGTCGATTTTACCGGACGCCAGCTCGCCCAGAAAATGAGCGAAAATATCGGCCAGCCGGTCGTCGCCGATAACCGGCCCGGCGCCGGCGGCATCGTCGGCGTCGACTTTGTCGCCCATTCCGATCCTGACGGCTACAATGTCGTGCTGATGGATCCGGCCATCGTCATCAATCCGACGCTGCAGAAATCGCTGCCCTACGATATTTTCAAGGATCTGGTGACGGTCTCGCGTGTCAGTTCGTCGCCCGAGGTGCTTGTGGTCGCGCCGCAGCTTGGCGTGAAGTCCTATGCGGAGCTCGTCGCCTACGGCAAGGCCAATCCCGGCAAGCTTTTTTACGCTTCCGCTGGCATCGGCACCACGCCGCATCTGGCCGCCGAAATGTGGAAGGCCGGCACCGGCATAGATGCCGTGCACGTGCCCTACAAGGGAATCGGCGGCTCCTTTACCGATATGATGAGCAACAAGGTGCAGATGGCGTTTTCCAGCATTCCCGGCGCCCTGCCGTTCACCAGCGACAATCGTATTCTGCCGCTGGCGACGACCGGGCTAAAGCGCTCCGCGATCTTTCCCGATGTGCCGACCGTCGCCGAATCCGGCTTGCCGGGCTATGACGTCGACGTCTGGATGACGCTCTACGGCAAATCCGGCATGCCACCGGACGTGCTCGCTAAATTGAACGGCTCCGTGAAAAAGGCGTTGCAAGACCCGGAACTGGTCGCCGCCTTCGCCAAATTCGGCCTCGCACCGGTCTGGACTAGCGTGCCGGACAGTGCTGCCTTCACCAAATCGGAATATGACAAGTGGAAGAAGGTCATCGAGGACAAACACATTACACTCGATTGAGTATCCTCTCTCCGGCAAGCGCAAGAGAGCCTTTCAAATGACTGACCCTTCGCCGACTCCATTGCCGCACCCATGGCCGACCGAATTGCGTCTGCGCAAGGATCGCAAGGCTCTGACCGTCGCTTTCGACAGCGGCGAGAGTTTTGAGCTCCCCGCGGAATATTTGCGGGTGCGCAGCCCGAGCGCCGAAGTGCAAGGCCACTCGCCGAGCGAGCGGCGTACCGTGGCCGGCAAGCAAAATGTGCAGATCATCGAACTGCTTCCGGTCGGCAATTACGCGGTGCGGCCGGTCTTCGACGACATGCACTCGACCGGAATTTTCAGTTGGGATTATCTCTTCGAGCTCGGCCGCAATCGCGAGAAATATTGGGGCGAGTATCTCTTCGAGCTCAAGGACAAGAGCCTGTCGCGAGAGCCTGTGCACTAGCTTCGCCCCGCGCGATCGCAGGAGATTGCTGGCTTAATTGCCGAGAATCTTTCCCGTTTACTTAACACCTCGCTGTGTCGGCATCCGTAGAGTCGGTGTTGCCGGCAAGGGCTGTATTGCGCATGCCGGCATCGGATCTAGCGGGCCAAGTGGGCGATGTCGGCGGATGAGAGAATTCCCATGAGCGAGCGTCACTTCGTTATAGATATGCGCAAGTTGTTTTCGCATTTTTTGGTGGATGAGCGCGGCGGGCGGGCGATCGAATTGGGCTTGCTCGCGGTCGGCATATTGGTCGCGATCATTGCGGCGGTGGCGGCGCTTGGCACTGGCCTGGATGCGGCTCCAGCTGATCTCTCCAACCGGGCGCACTAGCATCGGCTTGCCGCGCTCTGCCAGGCTTTTTCTTGGCTTTTTCTTGCCCTGGCGTATCAACGATCGGTCAACTTCGCTTCGGCAAGATGAGGACAGTGTCGGGGTGGGGCGTTGATGGGGTACCTGCCGACATCAGAACGGCCTTGGTCAACCTCCCTCGGGGCCAAGGCCGTTCGCATTTTCGGCGTCTGTTTTCCGTGAAACCTATTTTTCCTCACGACATCAAAGTGTTGAGAAACCGTCAGACCGCCGGCCGGTGCTGCGCCTACAAGTCCTTGCGGAACGATCGCCAGCCCTATGCGGTCCCGGCTTGCGGAGCGTTTCCCGCTCACGCACAGCGCAAATGCGCGCCGCCTCGCGCCGCGATCTGCAAGTATGGTTGACGGCGCGTTCCAGCGCGTTTTGCAGCGCTACCAAATCTCCCGATTGGTCCGGGCACGATCGTAGCCGGCCGCTGTGCGCGAAAGCCGCTTGCGCAAGCCGCGAAAATGCTAGGATCGGCACAGCAGCCGAAAACAGAGCTGCAGCTTAGGGAGGAAGTCCGATGAAATTGCGAACCATCACAGCCATTGCGCTTGCGGCGGGGTTGCTTGCCGCTGGCGCTGCTACTGCACAACAGGCGGCGCCGCCCGCTGCGGCGCCCGCCGCCCCGCCGGATTTGAACGCCATCCCCGATAAGATGCCGTTCAACCTCCCCTTCGGCACGCCGATTTCGGCCGATCGAGCACAGTCTGTAATTCAAGCGGCCACCGCCGAAGCGACCAAGCGTGGCTGGCCGGAGGTTTTCGCGGTGGTCGATAACCACGGCGATCTCGTCGCCTTTACGCGCATGGACGGCGCGCAGCTCGCCTCGATCGCCATTGCCCAGCACAAGGCGCGCACCGCGGCGAGATACCGCCGTCCGACGCGGGCTTTAGAGGACGCAGTGCAAAAATTCGGCTTCAATTACATCTTGACGCTGGATGATGTGACCGCCTCGCGCGGTGGCATTCCCCTGGTCGAGGACGGCAAAATCATCGGCGCGGTCGGCTGCTCCGGCGGCACCGGCTCCCAGGATGAGGCCCTCTGCATGGCCGCGGCCGGCACGATCAACAAGACCCAATAGGGCTTCGCGCCGCATTACGGCGCCGCAATTGCTTGGAGGGCGGCAGCAATGCCGCCCTCTTTACGTCAAAGAATCGGATATGAAGGCACATCTATCTGTCTGCAATGGTATGTGCCTGAACAATGGGAATTGGTTCGCAAAATCGCGGTGCGATTTGTTTGCTTGCCGGCTTTCTGCTGGCGGGGGCCGTGCTTCTTGCTCAATCCGCCTCCGGTCAAAGCGATCAAACAATCGGCGCGGCGGGAAACCCCGCGGCGGTGAGCGAGCAATATCGCCGCGCGCTCGACGCCTATAACGCCGCGCACGACCGGTACACGGCGATGGCCAACGCCTACTGGTCGTCGATCTCCGAGAAGCGGAAGTTGCGCAATGCAAAGCGTGCGGCCGGCGAGGCGCTCGCCATCGACGACTATGTGCTCGATCAGCCGCCGGTCTATACCGGACCGCCCAAGCCGCGCAATCCGCTGAAACCGGAAGCGCCGCAGCGCCGTGCCGCCGTGCCTATCGTCGCCGATTTTGTCGCCGCCGCGCAGCAGCAATTCAACTTCGTGCCGCGGATGCCGCAAAGCGATATTGCGTTCAAACAGGTCTATGCCCAGGTGGCGCAGGCCGCCGGGCTGACCAAAGACCAGATCGTGCGGATCTACAGTTTCGAAGCCACCGGGAACGGCAACTATGACGTCGAGGCGGGCCTCGAATACAACAGGCACGCCCGCGCGATCACGACGGCGCTCGGCTACAATCAGCTTCTGGCGACCAATTCGGTGGAAATCATCGCCGAAAAAGGCAGCCAATTCATCGAGGGATTTCGCAGCGAAGCCAGCCGGCTTGTGGACGGGCAGCGCCCGGCGCTGGAAAACAAGATCGAAGTCTTGCGGAAAATGGTGGCGTTTGCGCGCAGCGTTCCGGATGATTGGAATCAGCACGAAATCCTCGCCAATACCGAAAAGGGTCTCGGCGTTCACGCGCTCAATCTCGATATCGATGTCGGCCCGTTGCTGCAGACGCAAAAGCTTTTGGATTCCGTCGTGTTCGCGCGACACAAGGGTTTTACCAGGACGCTCACGGCAGCCGAGCTCGAGATGATGAATCTCACCGGCGACGGCAACGGCTTCGACATGGTGACGATGCCGTTGCCATGGCGGGATCAGGTCCCGACATCGAACTTCTTCCGGCCCAGCGGGTATTTCGACAACCCGGTCGCGCAACACAACAATGTCGTCGCCAAACTGATCGCGGCAACCGACACGCGCATGGACGAGGAGACCAAGAAGCAGGGTGCGAAGGATTTGGCGGCGGCGCTGCGCTGATTGGCGGCGGCCTGGCGCCGATCCGCGCCGAAGCTCGAACCGTTTTTTTATTGGCGAAATTATGCCGTTGCGACGCCGCATTGAGCCGCTACGATCACTTGTCCATTGACGTACCTTATTACCTTGCATTCCTTCCTGAGCCGGGCATGAAGCGCCGCGAATTCCTGAAATTCTTGTCGGGTGCAATCTGGCCAGCGATCTGGCCGTTCGCCGCGCGGGCGCAATATCCAGGGCCGCCCTACGGTGGGCCGCCCTATCCAACATCGCCGTATCAAGTCCCGCCCTATCAAAATTCGCCTTATCAAGCGCCGCCGCATCAGCCGCAGCCTTCTCAGGCGCAGCCAAATCAAGCCGCGCCGGCAGCGGCTAATCAGGCTGCGACCGCGCCGGACGACAAATCGGTTGGCCAAATCTCAACGCTTACCGGCAGCGCCAACGTAACGCGCGGCACCGCTGCGGCCATCGTATTGAAGGTTGCCGACCATATTTTCGAGAACGACACGCTGCAAACCAGTGTGAATTCGGCGCTCGGCGTTACCTTCGATGACGAGACGACCTTCAGCCTGTCGGCGAATACGCGCATTGTCGTCGACAAGTTCGTCTACGAGGAAGGCGCCAGCGGCAATGCCGCATCGTTTCACGTGGCGACCGGCACGGCGGCTTTTGTCGCCAGCTTTGTCGCCAAGACCGGCGACATGACGGTATCGACGGACAATGCGACGCTCGGCATTCGCGGCACGACGGGCGTCGTCGAAGTACCGGCGGCGGGCGGCGCCAACGCGCCGACGATCAAGCTTTATCCGGATGCCGACGGCCATGTCGGACGGATCGAAGTGTTCGACCGCCAAGGCGGCCGCCTCGGCGCGCTGACGCAAGGCCAAAGCGCGTTTTCGCTGCGGCCGGGCGCCAACGGCCGCATCACTGCGGTGCCCTATCGGATTCCGCCGCAAGAGGCGGCGCGCGACCGCGGCGTATTGCAACGGCTCAATACCTCGCACACCGTCGGCCGGCAGATCGCCATACAGCGCCGGCAAATCCATACCCTCAATCGGCAACGGCAGAACAATCAGCGTCCCGGCAACCAGCCGAACAATCAGCGTCCCGGCAACCAGCCGAACCGTGGCGGGCCTGGCGGGCAGCAACCGTTCAACCGCTTGCAACGCGCGCCCGCGGGGCCGCGGGGCCGCCCGACGGGAAACAATGGGCGAAAGCGTTAGTCGCCGGCCGCCATATGTCTTATTCGAGCATGATCTTTTCCGACCTTCCTTCGCCCGCCGAAGCGGGCTTCGCGAAGGCGGGAGATCGGCTCCCACTCTTCGGGATCATGCTCTAATAGACTCTGATGCTCTTGCCGCGCCGAACGGTGATCGCCGCCGTGCCGATTTCAAACGACATCAGGTCCTCGCCGATTTCCAGCGGTCCCGAATAAGTGGTGCGGGTTTCGGTGATCAAGTCGGCCACGGTCGCCGGCAACACGGTGTCGCTCGCCGGCAGCACAAGGTGGGTGTAGGCCGCAAGCCTCGGATTGGTTCGCGAAAATACCAGGCCGGCTTCGCGCGGTGTGGTGTGGTGGGCGATGATGCGCCGCATATAGGCCTGTTCCATCAAAGCCGGACGCGCTGCGGCGACCTCGTGGATCAACAAATCGGCGCCGGTGCCGTGTTTCACCACGTTCTCGTTGTACCGCGTATCGCCTGAGACGACGACGGAGCGGCCGCCATATTCGATGCGGTAGCCATAGGCCGGCTTGATGGCGTCGCCGTGATCGACCTCAAACGCGATCACGCGGACGCCGTCCTTCTCGTAGACGACGCCGTCGGCGGCAAATTCTTCGGCGACGATGGCAATACCCTCCGGCGGCAGCTTTTCGTCTTCGATGCGAATTCTGATGTCATCCGCGTAGGCCTGTTCGAGATGTGACGTCAGATTTTTGGTGCCGGTCGGGCCGATGACGCGAAACGGCGCACGCCGCGTGCCGAACGAAGATTCAAGCCAGCCGGTGAGCCAGAGATCGGCAAAACCGGACGTGTGATCCGAATGAAAATGGGTCAGCAACAGGGGGTTGATTTTGCCGATCGGAATCTTGAGCTGGAACAGTCGCATTGTTACGCCGCGCCCGGCATCGATGAGCAGCTTCTCGTTCCCGGCCTCGATCAATGTGCCTGGCCCGAAACGTTCGGGGCTCGGTATTGGAACGCCGGTGCCGAGAAGAGTGATGCGAAAATCGCAGGCATCGCTCATTGCTGTATCTTCATCCCGGAGTCCTTGACGACCTCCGCCCAATGCGACATTTCCGATTTCACGAACTCGCCAAATGCGGTTGGTGTGCCGCCTGCCGGCACGGCACCGAGATTTCCCAGTGCCGCGCGCACATTGGGCTTGATGAGCGCCATATTGATCGCTTCATTAAGAGTGTTGACGGTGTCGCCGGGCGTGCCGGCTTTGACGTCAAAGCCGGTCCAATCTTCGACGACGAGGTCCGGATAGCCTTCTTCGACGATGCTCGGAATGTTGGGAAGCGCGGCAACCCGTTTCGGTGCCGTCACGGCGAGCGCGCGAAGCTTGCCCGCCTTGATCAGATCCACCACCGGCAGCATCGTGACGAACATGAACTGATTGGTGCCGCTGAGAAGATCGCCGATGGCCTGCGGGAATTGCTGGTAGGGGACGTGAATGGCATGCGTGCCGGTGCGCAATTGGAAAAGCTCGCCGATCAGATGCGCCGGCGTGCCGTAGCCGCCTGAGGAGAATGTCAGCTTGTCGGGCTTGCTCTTGAGCAAAGCGACCAGATCGGACACCGAGTAGACCGGCAGGCTGGGATTGACCACCAGCACATTGTAGGAGACCGCAACCTTGATCAGCGGGGCGAAGTCGCGGCCGAGATTAAACGGCATGTCCGGGACAAAGGCCGGCGCTGCGGATACCGGTAAACTCAAGGCATAGATCGACGATCCGTCGGCCGGCCGCCGGAGAACTTCGGTGCCGGCAATCGTCATGACCGCGCCGGGCTTGTTCTCGACAACGACATTCCAATCCTTGTCGGTGACGAGCTGCTGCGCGACGATGCGGCTTATAATGTCGGGTGGGGTGCTCGGAGCGCTCGGAACGACGATCCGAACGGTGCTCGGCGCAAAGGCTTGCGCCAGCACATGCGGAGCCGAGAAAAACAGCATAAGTGACAGCATCAGTGGGACGATTTGTTCCCACCGCGTTCGGCGCGTCATCTCGAAGTCTCCCCCTCACGTTGCACGGGGAGCGGCCATTAGGCCCAATTTGCCCAGGCCGGCCCACTCCCCTCCGTGCACGTTCAACCCCAGGTCGTGCGATTTGGCTAGGGGCGCATCTTGGCGCGCGTCACGAAACCCGCCATTGAAAAAAAATAAGATTCCGCCAGGCGGAACATACTATTCCGTCTGGCGGAATCGATCTATGTTCTTGGAACATGGCTCTCCGAAGGACCGTGCGGCTACCGCGACGGCGCATCGATGTCAAACTCCGAAACGATCAGAGGCCTCGAGCGCGGCCTTGCGGTGCTGCAGGCCTTGCACACCAAGCCAGCCTGCTCGCTGCAGGACTTGAACCTGCTGACGCGAATCCCAAAGCCGAGCTTGCTGCGTATTCTGCGCACCCTCGAGCAGTCCGGCTGGGCGGCGCGACGCCTCGCCGACGGCCGCTATCGCGTCGGCACCCATTTCGATCAAGTGGCCCGCATGCGGGACCGTTACGATCCGATCGCCGAAGCGGCGGGTCCGGTGCTCGAGCGGCTCTGCCGGACCCTGTCGTGGCCGTCGGACCTCATGGTGCCGGCCGGCGATCACATGGAAATCCGCGAATTCGAGCCGTGGGCACAGTCCCTTCCTGATCAACCGCGATCAGATCGGACATCCGGTGCCGTGGCTGGCTTCTGCGGTCGGGCGCGCCTATCTCGCGTTCTGCCCGGAGAAGGAACTCAAGCAAATCATCGCCGTGTTGCGCAAATCCAGTCTTCGCGACGATCGTCCGGCGCGCGATCCGAAACAGGTGGAGGAGATACTTTCGGAAGTTCGTCTCAAAGGCTACGCCGGGCGGGATCCGTCGCATACCGGCGGCGCTTACGGCGGGCCGAATTTCGTCGACGGTCTCGCTGCAATTGCGGTGCCGCTCATTCACGGTCGCCGTGTGTATGGCGCCATCAATCTGCTATGGATCAAGACGGCATTTCCGGTCGAAGAATTCGCCAGCGTTCATTTGCCCGCTCTGAAAACGGCTGCGCATGAGATCGTGGAAGCCGTGCTGCAAGAACGTCGGCGGTTGCGCAGCGGCTGACGCGCAATGCACGTCGCATCGCGATGATGAGTGGGCCAAGAATAAGCCGGTAAAGAATATGCGTGCCAAGAATGAGCGGGCCAAGAGAGGAAGCACATGCGTGTCTATCAATTGTCGAAAGGCGGCGCCGGGGTCGATGCTCTGGTACAGGTCGAACGTCCCGAGCCGAGACCTGACTACCGTCAGGTTCTGGTGAAGGTCAAAGCCTGCGCGCTCAATTTTCGCGACTTCGCCATCGCCCGCGGCAGCTACCGCATGCCGGTTCGCGATAATTTGGTGCCGCTCTCCGACGGCGCCGGCGAGGTGGTCGAGACCGGGCCCGGCGTGACTCGCGTGAAGGCCGGCGATCGCGTCGCCGGCAATTTCTTTCAGCGCTGGTCCGGCGGCGAGCCCGCACCGGATGCGCACAAGAGCGCGCTCGGCGGCGGCATCGACGGCATGCTCGCGCAGTACGTCGTGCTGGAGGAAGACGGCGTGGTGAAAATCCCGGCGCATCTGTCGCTGGAGGAGGGCGCGACGCTGCCATGCGCGGCCGTCACCGTGTGGCATGCCATGATGGAGCACGCCAAGCTCAAGGCCGGCGATACGATCCTCTTGCAAGGTACCGGCGGGGTGTCGATTTTCGGGCTGCAATTCGCCAAGGCGATGGGCATTCGCGCCGTCATCACCTCGTCGAGCGACGAGAAACTAAAGCGCGCGAAATCGCTCGGCGCAGCGTTCGGGATCAATTACAAGACGACGCCGGATTGGGACAAAGCGGCGATGGAATTCACCGGCGGGATCGGCGTCGACCACGTCGTCGAGGTCGGCGGCGCAGCGACCCTGGCGCGCTCGTTCGGCGCGCTCCGCGTCGGCGGCAAAGTCACTTTGATCGGTGGCCTAAGCGGCGGCGCGTCCGAGCTCAATCCGGGACTGATCTTCTCGCGCCGCGCCAATGTTTTGGGCATTTCCGTCGGCTCGACGCAGATGTTCGAGGCGATGAACCGCGCGGTCGAAGTGAGCGCCATCAAGCCGGTGATCGACAAGGTGTTTGCCTTCGCCGAGGCGAAAGCGGCCTATCACCACATGGCCTCGGGTGCGCATTTCGGCAAGATCGTCATTGCAGTCGAGTGACGATTTGGCGGTCGAGTGACGATTTAGCCGTCGACTGACGAGGTGGTGTCACGCCGCGTCGTCCGCGGCGAGCGCGCCCGCCGCGTCGTCCGTATCGATCCGGAAGATGCCGACCTGCGCGCTCATCGCCGCGGCCTCCTCTTCCAGCGTCTTTGCGGTGCCGGCGCTTTGTCCGACCAGCGCCGAATTCTTCTGCGTGATCTGGTCCATCTCGGTGAGCGCTTTTTGGATCTGCTCGATGCCGCCTGCTTGCTCGGAACTGGCGGAGGCGATTTCCGCGACGATACCGGCGACTTCCTTGATCGACTGGACGATCTCCGTTAGCGCCGAGCCGGCTTTATTGACGAGATCGACGCCTTCCTTCACTTGACCGTTGCTGGCGGTGATCAGGTCGGAAATGTCCTTGGCGGCCTGCGATGAGCGTTGCGCGAGGCTGCGCACTTCGGACGCCACCACGGCGAAGCCGCGGCCCGCGTCGCCGGCGCGCGCCGCTTCGACCGCCGCGTTGAGCGCGAGCAGGTTGGTCTGCCGCGCGATCTCGTCGATCAAGCCGATGATGTCTGAGATTTTCCCCGACGATTCCTTGATCCGCGCCATGGCCTCGACGGTGCTCGCGACAACTTGCCCGCTGCGATCGGCCAATTCCCGGGCGCCGCTTGCCGATCGGCTGGCATGCTGGGCGTTTTCGGCGTTCTTCTTGGCAGTGGCGGAGATTTCCTCCATCGCCGCCGAGGTCTCCTGCAGGCTCGCCGCCTGCTGCTCGGTGCGCTGCGACAAATCGTACGTCGAGCCGGAAATCTCGCCGGAGGCGCTGGTGATGCCCTGCGTTGCGCCGACGATCGAGCCGATGGTCTCGCGCAGATGTTCGACGGCGGCGTTGAAATCGTCCCGGATCTGCCGGGAGGACTCGGTAAACCCGTCGCGAAGGCGGATGGTCAGATCGCCGTCCGACAGTTTTGCGAGACCATGGGCGAGCGCTTGGACGACGCCGGTCTGTTGCGCGGCGTTCTTGGCGCGCTCGTCTTCCATGCGGCGCTGCGTTTCGCGCTGCGACGCTTCGAAGCGGCGTTGCACGTCGCGGGCTTCCTGGCGATGCTCGGCCGCTTCCGTCTCGGCGATTTCCTTGTCCTTCGCGGCTTTGCCGAGTTCGTGTAAGGCGTCGCGCATTTGCCCGATCTCGTCGGTCGGGCGCGCCGCGGAGGATTGCGCGGCCTTTTCGGTCGCAGCAAGGCGCGGCGTGCCGACGAACAGGATGCCGACGACTTCGCCGTTGACGAGGATCGGCTCGTAGATCGCGAAATGCGGCCGGTCAAAAATCTTGGCTTCGCCGCGGTAGGTCTTGCCGTGCTTGAGCACCCGATCGTAGACCGGGCCCGCGGCAAGCTTGGTGCCGATGACACGCGATCCATCCGCCGCGCGTACATTCGTGGTGACGCGCTCATCGCCCATGAAAACCGAGACCAGCATCCCGTCTTGCGCGGCGATGCCGTCGGCCAGCGCCAAGTCGTTGTTGACGGGCGCTTCGCCGAACAACAGCGTATTGCCCTCGCGGCGTGGCTCGCCGCGCCCATAAAGCGTTCGGCGCAGCTCGTCGAGAAGATTGTCGAGCGTGGTGAGGGTTCGGGCATCAAGGCCCTGCTGTGTCGTCGTCTCCGCCATGGCGACGAGTTCGCGCCTGACCGCGCCGATGGGCGCGAAGACGCGTCTGACCAGAAGGAACATCAGGAGGCCGCCGAAGAGGACAGTGCCGGCGCCCAGTTCGAGATTGGTCATCACCAGGCTTTGCAGCACGTCGAAGAATTCCGTTTTCTTGACACCGACATAGGCAATGCCGAGTACGTTGCCGCCGCTGACGATCGGCTCGTAAATGGTGAGATAAGTCTCGCCCAGAATATTGGCTTCGCCGCGATAGGTCTGGTGCTCCTTGAACACGGAGTCATAAGCCGGCCCCGGGACAAGCTTGGTGCCGACCGCGCGCGAGCCGTCGGGCTTCATCACGTTCGTCGTGACGCGCTGATCACCGAGAAAGACTGTAGCCGTTCCGCCCGCGACCGCTTTGACCCGGTCTACCGCTTCGAAATTGCCGTTGATCAGCGTCGAGCCGAAATAGAACTCGTCGCCCTTGCGGGATGGAGCGCCGTAGCCCGAGAGGATGGAATCAAGGAGCTTGAGATTGATCGACAGGTTGATCTGCGCGCGCCGATACATTTCGCCTTCGGTGATCTTCACCGAAGCCCAAATCGCGACTGCAACGGCGGCGAAGATGCTGAGCACGCCGATCAGCGTCAGGCGCGGCACGATGCCGAGGCGGGGCATGAATTTGCGCAGCCGCGGCGCGAATCGCGACAGGAATCGCGGCTTGATGGGCGGCGCCGCGGCATTTTCGCCCGTAGCGATCTGGGCGAGGGCGAGATCGGTCATAACGCGACAATGGCTCCGCTCGAAAATTCACAGCGGCCGTGTAGCCCCAGGGGGGACCCTCCGATGGCCGCGAAACGGCATTGCATCGATTTGCAGACGGCGTTTCGACCGGGAAACGGCGCGAACTTCCAAGTCCAGAACTTCCAAGTCCAGAACTTCCAAGACGAGAACTTCCAGGTCCAGAACTTCCAGGTCCAGAACTTCCAAGTACGTGATGCCCCAAGCCGGCTCGCGGCAGCCGCCCGGCACCATGACTTCCCGCGTACGGCACCGCGGCATCGCCGGCGCTCCGCCGAGCCTGGTCGAGAAATAGAAGAGCCCAATGTCGTTAATACGCGGTAACTATGTGCGGGCGAGCGGGGCCTAAATACTGAACTTGAAGGCGAAAATGGCGTCCGATTGAAAGCGCGCAGCCTTATGGGGTGCGAGTTTCCGGCGACGGCCAGGCATAACGTCGCACGGCTGCGCGGCCGGAATTCTGCAACGGCGGCGAAGGGGGGGGCTAGCGGCCTATGCGGTCGTCTTCGCGCGCTTTGTGCTTCCGCCTTTGCGAAGGACGGTCTGCAGGACGATGGCGTGATTTACTTCCGGGTCGCGTGCGCCATAGAGGAGCGTCACCAAAGCGCCTTTGCCGAGCTGGCGCAGCTCTGGAACTTCGGGATTGTGCGCCAGTTCTTTTTTGTAGCGCCGGCCGAATTCGACAAAACGCTCGGGTCTGTGACCAAACCACAGGCGCAGGCGCGGGCTCGGCGCAACATCTTTCATCCAGTGATCGAGGCGGGCGCTCGATTTCTTGACTCCGCGCGGCCACAGGCGGTCGACCAGGACGCGAATGCCGTCGGATGGTTTTGCCGGCTCATAAACACGCTTGATTTGAAAGGTCATATCGGTACCAAGCCTTTGCTTTGGAGTCTTTGGTCTGCAGTCTGGACGGAGCGAACATAAGAACTGACGGCCGTAGATTCTCGTCGAGGTGGAAATCATTGCTGCCAAGGCGTGACGAAAGGATGCTATCCTCCGGGATCGGACGCAAGAAGCAGGGAAACGCCGAAAGGATAGCCATGGCCAAGCAGCGGATCAGCTACGTCGCACTCGACAAAATGGACGCCAGAATGCGCGCCGAGATGGAGCGCTGCCAGCGCGAAGGCACGCCGCGGCCGGAAAGCTCCGCGATCCGTGCGCACGTGCCGTCCTGCTTCTGGTTCTTCGCCGAGTTCGTGGCACAACATCTTCCGCACCGGCGTTCTCGATCACGCCGTCAAGGAATTGTGCCGGCTCTATGTGTCGCGCTCCGTCACTTGCGAGTATTGCGGCAATCAGCGCTCGGTGAAGGCGGCGGCAAGCGGCGCGCTGATCGAGGATCATGTGCTTGACCTCTTGAATTTCGAGAAATCGACGCGTTACAGTGATCGCCAGAAGGCGGCGCTGGCTTATGCCGAGGCCATCGTCTGGCATCTCAACGCCGACGACGTGTTCTGGGATCGTATGCACAGCCAGTTCTCCGAGCCGGAACTGGTCGAACTCGGCTGCATGATCGGGCTCACGCTCGGCCAGCAGAGCTGGCTGCGGCTTCTCAATATCGAGCACCACGAAGTAATGGCCGGCACTTCGGCGTCGATGGCGCCCGGCTACGAGGACAAGAAGCGCCTCAAAGCGACGAAGTCGCGGACTGACTATTGGGCGAAGTCGACATCCGAATCCAATTCCGATAGCCAATCGGAAAGCGTCGCCTGAGGATTCGTCAGCAATGTCCGTGAGCGAAGAAAAACTGCGCGAGCAGCTGGTTGACTGCACGCGCATGATGGTTATGGCCGAACTGCTCGATTACAGCGGCCACGTCAGCGCCCGACTGCCGGGCACCGATCGCTTTCTCATTCCGATGCGCGACGCCAGCCGTGCCGGCATTGCGGCCGACGATATTCTCGTTGTCGATCTCGGCGGCAAGGTCCTCGAAGGCGCCGGGCCGTGTCCGGCCGAGACGCAGATTCATGCCGGCGTCTATCGGGCGCGGGACGATGTTGCGGTCGTCGGCCACGGCCATCCGCCGATGTCGACATTGTTCACGATGGTCGACCGGCCGATGGTCGCCATGCGCAATTACGGCTATCGCTTCGTCGGCACGCCGGTGCATCCGGACCCGACGCATATCCGCACGGTGGAGCAAGGCGATGCCGTCGCGCGCACGCTCGGCACATGCGGTTGCTGTCTTTTACGCGCCCACGGCAGCGTCGTTGCCGGAAACAGCGTCGCCGAGGTTTTCCTCGATAGTCTGGAAATGGAGGAGAACGCCCGCAGCACGGTTCATGCCGCGAGTCTCGGCGCGCTCAAGCCGATCACGCCGCAAGAGGCGGAGCTTTTGAAGGCGAGCTTCGCCAAGAACGACTTCCGTGCTGCGAAAGTGTGGGACCACTATAAAGAGAAGGCGAGGATCGCCGGTCTTCTGTAGATCGCGCCGTTCGAGGCGTCAGCAATGAAAATCACCGCCGTCGAATCATTCCATATCAGCGTACCTTACGACTTCGGCAATTCCGCAGAGAACGCGGCGGCGATCCAGTGGCCGAAAATGGAGACGCTGTTCGTCAAGGTGACGACCGACGGCGGCGTCGTCGGCTGGGGCGAGGGATTCGGCCTGGCGGCGTGCGGGGTCACCAAAGTCGCGGTCGAAAAGGCGATTGCGCCATTAGTGCTCGGGCGCGATCCGACCGACATCGCGGCACTGATGGCCGACATCGCCTACAAGCAACGCAACTGTTCGCGCAACGGCCCGGTCGGCTTTGCGCTGTCGGCGCTCGACATCGCGCTGTGGGACATCGCCGGCAAACGCGCCGGCAAGCCGCTCTATCGGCTGCTTGGCGGCACTGAAACGGTCGAGCGCATGCCGGCCTATGCGAGCCTCCTTCGCTACGGCAATGCCGACGTCGTGCGGCGCAACAGCGCGAAGGCCGTCGAGCGCGGCTACCGGAACGTCAAGGTTCACGAGATCGGCACCGCCGAAATCGCGGCGGCGCGCGAGGCGATCGGCCCGGACATGGTGCTGACGGTCGACGCCAGCTGTGCCTGGACCGTGCCGCAAGCCATCGACATGGCGAGGAAGCTGAAACCTTGCGATCTCACATGGTTGGAAGAGCCACTATGGCCGCCTGAAGATTACGCCGGCATGGCGGGCCTGAAGGCCGAGGGCGGCGGCATGGCCATCGCGGCCGGTGAGAACGCCGGGACATTTGCGGACATCGCGCAGCTCATCGGCACCGCAGGCGTCGACTATGTTCAGCCCAGCATCACCAAAATCGGCGGCATCAGCGCGATGCTCGAGATCGCGGGCATGGCGCATCGCGCCGGAACGAAGATTGCGCCGCATTCGCCCTATTTCGGCCCCGGCCTGATCGCTACGATTCATTTCGCGGCAAGTCTGCCTGAGAAGCCGACCATCGAGCGTTTCTATCTCGATCTGGAAGCAAGCCCGCTCGGCGAACAGGTGGAAGCGCCCGGCGGATTCATCCGCGTTCCGAATGGACCGGGGCTTGGTATTGACGTCGACGAAACGGTTCTCAGGAAATATCGCGCGAGTTGAAATTGCATGTCCTTTTTTGGGAAAGCTTCAGCTTCGGATCATAGGCTGACGAACCAAGGTGCGTGTTTGTTCAGCGGAAATTGCCGTTACCAAGGCACGGATGAGGCACCGCATGACTCAGAAAACTTGGAGAGCCGGCTTGGTCGCCGGACTGGTCCTGTTGTTCGTTTACTTTCCTTTCGCGATCTTGGCGCAGGACGGAACCGACACAGTCACCGGGTTCCCTCGCGAACCGACCCATGTTGCCGCTTGGCCCGCGGGTAAAAAGGTCGCCGTCAGCTTCGCACTATTCGTCGAGGAGTTCGGTTTCGGCCAGGGCCCGGTGTTCCGTCCGGACTTGGCGAGCCGCAGCCCGGACCTCGTCAATGAGGCATTCCGCCAATATGCGATCGACTGGGGCATCCCGCGCGTCGGCCGCCTGTTCAAGGAGTTGGGTGTGCCGCTCAGCGTGGTGCTGAACGCCGAATTTCCCGGTGCCCACGCTTCCGTGTGGAAGGAATTCCGCGCCGCGCAGCCGAATGCCCCGATCATCGCCCATGGCATGAACAACACCAGCCACATGCTGCCGCTCGGACAAGGGCTCGCCGACCAGAAAGCCTATATTCGTCGGATTCTGGACCTGATCGCCGGCACGACCGGCGTCAGGCCCACCGGCTGGTCGTCACCGAGCGTTTATTCCAATGGCGACACGATGCAGGCCATGGCCGCCGAAGGCATCACGTCCACTCTCGACCAGATGGATTCCGATATTATTTCGCGCTTGAAGACGCCCGACGGGGCGTTGATCTTGCTGCCCTATCCGACCGTCACGGTCGATATGGGCCAGTATCTGGCACGGACGAAGACAGCCACGGAGATCGCGACCCTCTGGCTGGATTACGTGTTGGAACTAGCCAATGAGGCCCGCGCCGATCCTGCGCGAGAGGCGACGACGGTGGTCATTGGAATCCACCCCTTTGTGATCGGCACCCCCGATGGGGCGGCCGCCTTGCGACGTATTCTCTCGCGCTTCAAAGAGGATGACCAAGTCTGGCTGGCTAATACCGATGCCATCCTTGCGGCAGCCGAGTTGAAATGACTGAAGGGGCAAAGGTCTGCGGGCGGCACTTTCACTCCGGACAAACCGCGCCGGTTTTTACCCATGCCTCGATGAGTGCGCCCAATTCCTTTTGCGTGCCGGGAGCCGGCGTGCGGCCGAATCCGGGCGCCCAGGCCCAGCCGACCAGCGAGTCGGTCGCCATGTGCATCGTGATGTCTTGGAGCGACCTGCCGCCGTTTCGCGCCGGATCTTTGATCTGCGCGCAAATCTCGCCCGCCGTCTTACCCTGCCAAGCCATCTCCCTGGGCGCCAAATGCCAGTGTGCGTGACCTGGTACGCCGGCGGGATCGAAGTTGGCGTCCTGGTGGCATGTGGAGCAACGCATCGCCACCGTTCCAAAGCCATCGCTGCCGCGCTCGACCGGCGGCTGATGCAGCCGTTGTGCGTCGCCTTGGAGCGGCCGGTTGCCGGCCGGGTGACAGTTCACGCAACGCGGCGAGGACAGCACCTTGGTGGCTTCCGTGAACAAGGCCGCCGACCGCGCCGCCGGGTCGCTGAGATTGGCAAAACTATCCGGCGTCGCCAATGTCGCAGGTGCGCCCGCGGAATTTACAGCCGTTACCTGCGCCAGGGCCAAAGCCGCGACCAGCAAAGCAAACGAGCTTCCACTTTTCCAGATCATGCTCTAGCTCAGATAGCGTTTCGGGTCGGACAGGATTACGTCGCGCACAGCCTCATGATATTTGACATAGCCGGTGCAGCGGCAGAGATGGCCGTCGAGAGCTTCCAGGATCGCCTTGTCGAGGTCGGCGCGCGCCACCTGCGTTTTTGCCAGACGCTCCAGCAGCACTTGGCCTTCGTTCAAAAATCCCGCCGTACAATATCCGCATTGAAACGAGAAATGCTCGATGAACGCCTTTTGCAGCACGGATAGCTGCCCGTTCTGCGCATGGCCTTCGACAGTGCGGATCGACTTGCCGGCAAAACTTGCCGCCGGGATGATGCATGTCGGACTGGTCTGGCTCGTCCCATCGGGATTGTCGACGATCACGGCGCAGCTCAGGCACTGCGCGCGCCCGCAGCCGAATTTCGTCCCGGTCAATCCCAGATATTCGCGCAGGAAATCGTTCATCGATAATTCGTCGCGCACCTCGAACGGTCCATAGGCCTTGCCATTGATCGTGATGCTCATCGCGCTCATTGGAGCACCCCTTTGATCATGGCCTGAGTGACCGGCAAGGATTGAAAGCGGTGGCCCGTGGCGTCGTAAATGGCGTTGAGGAGTGCCGCAACGATTGGAATCATCACGACTTCCGCCATGCCCTTTGGCGGATCGTTCGCTGTGAGCGGGGGCAGCACTTCGATTTCCAGATCGTTCAGCGGCAGATCGGACGCGCGAGCGATCACATAGTCGCCGAGATTCCATTTGCCGTTGCCGGGACCGTCTTCATAGAGCGGCAGCGATTCCAGCAAGGCGTAGCCGACGCCCATGGCGAAGCCGCCCTGTGCCTGCCCGAGCACGACCTCCGGCACCAACGGCTGACCGCATTCGAGAACAGTGTATGCCTTGGCGATGCGCAGCGCGCCGGTCGTGCGCTCGATCTCAATACGGGCCAGCGTGCCGCACGGCGACGTGTAGGTGGTGCCAAACCGGTTGAAGTCCGTGGGCGGAAATTTGATGCTGGTGCGATCGAGGCGAACGAATTTGCCGGCGCCTTTGCGCACGGCCAGCGCGTCGATGTCGCCGGTCCATGGCTGCCCGGAAATCGCGAAACTCGCTTGCGACCACGCCCAGCGATTAAAGGCGTGCGCCATCGCACCGGTGACGCCGTTGCGTGCGTGCGCCTTCGCCGCCACCGCCGGCAATGCGAGCGGCGGCAGTCCCGGCATGACCAACTGCCCGTCTTTCCAGCGCGCCGTCTGCCATTCCTTGGCCTTTGGATCGGTTGGCGCGATGCCCCACAGTTCCAGCGCCGCCGGCCACAAACCGAACCGGAATACGACGCGCGCGGCCTCGGCCGCCGCATGTGTCCCGACATGGGCGCCGCTCGAGGCAGCCGTGGCCGAGCTGACCGACGGCACCCAGCGTGGATTGCGTTGCGCGGCGTTCTGTGTCGCCTGGTCCATCGTGAAGGAGTTACCGGAGGTCACCAGCGCGAGCGGGCCGAACGTGCCGACTTGCATGACCGCGACTTCGTCGGCGACGCCACCGAGACAGGCCGCTACCCGATTGGCGATCGCCGTCGCGATGCCGTTGCCCATCTCGCAGCCATCGCAATGGATGGCAATCCGGCCATCCGGATCGATCTCCACCGTCGAGATCGAGGAGTCGCCTCCGGTGCCGTAATTCTTAGTGACGCAAGCGACGCCGGTGCCCACGAGTGTCCCCACTGAGGCGCGGGCTTTCTCTGCGGCCCGCTGCTGCCAGATCGGATGTTGCTCCAGCTTGTCCAGGATTTCGGGCGCGCGGATCGGGACGCTGTACGAGTTTCCCGCCATGATCCGGCCGCCGGTCTTGAGCGCATTGCGCCGCCGGAATTCGATGGGGTCGAGCGGCAGGGCCGAGCAAACTTCATCGACCAAAGTCTCCAGTGCCGTCATTGTCTGCAGCGTTCCATAGCCGCGCATCGACCCCGCGGTCACGGCGCGCGAATGGAGTGCGACCGTGGTCACGTCGACTTTCGGAACGTTGTAGATGCCGATCGCGCCATTGGCGCCGACGGTCGCGACGCTGGGGGAGAAATTGGTGAGGCCGCCGCCATCCAGGACGTGGTCGGCGGCGAAGGCGACAACCTTGCCGCTGGTCCGATCGACCCCGATCCGCGTCTGCATCTTGAATGCGTGCCGCTTGATGCCGCCCTGGAACTGCTGATAGCGATCCTGAGCGAGGCGGACCGGGCGGCCGGGCAGGAACATCGCCGCCAGCGCGACGTAGAGCGGGAACGGGGTATGGTCGCGTCCGCCGAAGCCGCCGCCGACATAGGCGAAATAAGTGTTGATGCGCGCCGGCTTGAAGGCCGGTGCTGGCTTCGCCCAGAAGGTACGCGACCGATTCCGCTGCCTCGTATGGAGACTGCACCCCGACCACGAGTTCGAGGGATTTGCGGCTCACATCGTACCAGGCGATGCCGCACTCCGGCTCGAGAAACATCGGGTCGACCGATTGTGTTTCGAATTCGCGATCCAGCACCAGAACGGCCGGATTGCTCGCCGCAAGTTCCGCGCGGATCTTCTCGCCATGGGCCGCGGCTTCGGCGTAGGCTTGCCCGGTCGGAATCGGCAGCCGCGTCCATATCGGGACCCCGCTGTCCTGGAAACGTCCGGGACTGACCCAGCCGTTCTTGACCGGCGAGCAAATATCGGGCGCGTCAGGAGTTGGGCCGGCCATCCGCGTGAAACGAAATGCGCCGTAGTTAGGTGCCGCGACGGGACCGGTTTCCTCGCCGAACTCGAGGAATTTTCCGTCGCGTAGCGCGAGCCGCGCCTGATCGAAGGCGTCGAACTGCTCGAAAATCAGCAGCGCCACCGGCTGGCCGAGATACAGCGGTGTTTTGCCGGCCGGACAGAACAGATCGCCGGTATAGAACTCAGGCACGCGGATGCCGGCGCGTGCCAGATCGGCGGCCGTGACCATCTGCGACGGTTTGAGATCGCCGCTCAAGCGCGACAGATCGATTCCAGTGAAGACATGTGTCGCATCGGTGGCCCGCATGAGCATGGCGTGCGAGGTTTTTGCAGGCCAGCCGGGCATGTCGGACGCGCGAAAATCCGATGCGTAGAGCTTTGTGCCGGTGACTTTGGCCGGGCCGTCGATGCGTCCCGCGCCGCTTGCCGCCGGATTCCAATTCTGACGTCCCGGCAGCGTCTCGCGCGTATCGAACCCGGGCGTTTCAGACTCGAGGCGTTTCAGCGGCCACCGCACGCGACAGGCTCAGCGCGATCCCGCTTGAAGTCGCCAACGTGACAAACCGACGTCGAGAAATCGCCATTTCCCGTCACCTTTCGTCGGCGGCCGGTACATATTGCCGTTGCGCCACCGATTAGACCGACCGATCGGATCAAGGTCTAGTTTTTCGCTTGAGCATGATCTTTTCCGAAAACCGGTTTCCGCTTTTCGGGATCATGCTCTAGTGAAGATCGGCAATCGACGCCGGTCCGGTCCCGGGCGTGACCAAAGTCGGCCATTGTTTGGAGCCGAACGGCACCGCCGGAGGCAGGAACGGCGCCATGCCGCGCTTGGCGTCTTCCGCCACGATCGCGGTTCGTGCATCGCCGCCCATCAATTCATAGTCCATCAGATGATAATTGGCGAAGAACAGCGCGCCGACGGAGCGATCCGCGATGATGCGCGTCAGCGATTCCAGCATTTCCGCGGGCGTCGTGGTGAACGAGATCGTCTCGATCAGAAGCAACCGGTCGTTGATGGCGTCCGGGCCGAAGAACTGCGCCAACACGCTGAACAGAACGTTGTTCTGGCGCGCAACATAGATTGTGTTGCTGGCGGCATAGGTCTTGTCCCAGTCGCTGCCGAGCATCTTCTTCCAGTCGCCGATCACGGTCATCCAATGCGCGACCTGCGTCTGCGCCGCCCAAGTTACGTTGAGCTTCAAATAGGGGCCCTGCTTTTGCGCAAATGCCTTTAGCGCATCGAATGAGATCGCGCCCTTGGCCAGGCACTCGTCCATGAAGCCGATATTGTTCTCAAGGATGGTTCGGTTGTTGGCGAGCCATTCCTGAGGCATCGGCGTCGCATCGAGCCCATCCAGCGCCGACTTCATCCGGCTGCGATAGGCCAGCATCGCGCCGCGCCACGACTGGTCGTTGGGATTGTTCAGATAGGGCCCCACCACTTCGGCCAAAGCCATCGTACTGTGGCCGATGGACTTGAGGATCTGATAGACGATCGGGACCGAGGGCGCTTCGAGCGGTGCTTGGCCGGGCCGATAAAGAATGAACCGTCCGCCGGCGCCGGAAAACAGGCCGAGGATGACGGGATGCTGGGCGAGGATGTTGCTTTGGAAGATTTTGGCCGCGTCACCGTAAAGTTCGAACATGCCGGTATTGAGTGCGAGCACGTTCGCCGTTGCGACCTCGGCGGGACTTGTGGAGGTGTGCCCAGTGATCGGCCGCATGTAGTCTGGCAAATCGTCGGCTTTCGTCATTCCGGCCGCGCCCGCGAGCACAATGAACGCAATTGTCACAAAAAAGAGGCGCTTCAAAAGTGCATAGCCTCGCATTGCGCTTCTCCCGGAGAATCAATGCAGAATACGCGACGCTAACACTTCCTCAGATAAAGGACTACGCATCGATCTTTGGCGCGGCGCGCGTAGTTGCCGATCGCTTGATCAGAATTGTCAAAGGCGATGGATATGGATCGGTCGGCAGCAAAACTACTCATGTCGAGGCGGTCGTGAGAAATTGTCCAGCGGGAATAATGTTGAAGCTCACCGTACTAAAGTTCGCTTCCAGGCAGGAGAACCGCAATGAAAACCAAATACACCGTAGCGCTGTCGATGCTAGCTGGCATGGCGATCGGCGCGGTTGCGGTCCAAAGTTTTCGTGCGCAGGCGAAGCCGCCCGTCTACATGGTCGCACTCAATGAAGTGACCGACATCGAGCACTATGCCAAGGAGTACGTTGCGGCCGCTCAGGCGTCCGTCAAAGCCCATGGCGGCGTCTACGTCGCAGCGGGGCCGGGAACTATGATCGAAGGGGATCTGCCAAAAGGACCCGTCGTCATTCTTCGCTGGGACAGTCTGGAGGCCCTGAACGCCTGGAAAAATTCACCGGACTTCGTGGCGGCGCACGCGATCGGCATGAAGTACGCGAAGTTCAACATCGTCGCGGTCAGCGGCGTAATTCAGTAGACGCCAGTTTGCAGATGCTGGCGGCATTGTCCTACGAACTTGGAAGGATGCCGTCTCTTGCATCGGACTTGATGGTGCGAAAGCGGACTTGGCTGCGGGCCGGCCAGGGGCTGGTGGGCGCTGTAGGGATTGAACCTACGACCTCTCCCGTGTGAAGGGAACGCTCTCCCGCTGAGCTAAGCGCCCGTATCAGCGACTATATCGGCAGATGCTGCCGACGGATATATCAGCCAATGTCCGGATCGGGCCGCGATTTAAGGATGCGGGCCCATGGGCTGTCAAGAAAGCCTGGCGCTGTCGAGAACGCTCAGTTCGAAGCGACGCGCGAGGCGGTGGATTGCAGCGCGCGGATGCGGTCGGCCAGCGTGTTCTTGTTCTCGCCGTTGTCGCCGCCTTCCGTCGGTCGTCTCGCCGCTTCTATTGGCGGCGGCGCGGGTGGCGCTCGACGGCTTCGCGCGAGCAGCGATTCGATCGGCGAGCCCGGGCCTTCGAGCGTCGCGGTGAGGCGGGCGACTTCGGCGGCGACGTCGTTGATGCGCTCGCGCAGCAGCGCATTCTCGACGCGCTCGGCCGCCCAGGTCGATTCCGCGTCGCGCTTCATGGTGCCGATCTCGCGCTGCAGTTTGGCGCGCTCCTCGATCGCGGCGGCGAGTTGCGCCTCGAGCTGGGCGATATCGGTGCGGAAACGGTCGACGGCGGCGCTGCTGCGGTTGCCGGTGGTCGACAGCTCGGCGCGCAGATCGGTCTCGGTCTTGCGCGCGGCGTCGAGTTCGTGGCGCATGCGGTCGAGCTGATATTCGCGCTCGGCCAGCATGCGGCCCTGATCGCCGAGCCGGGTTTCGAGATCCTGCACGCGGCGGCTGAGCAATTCGGCTTCGGTCGTCTGCACGAAAAGCTGCCGCTCGAGATCGGTGGTGCGCGTGCCGAGGTCGCCGAGCTTGCCGCGCGCCGTCGGTCAGTTCGCCGGCGACGGCGTCGGCATCGGCGCGTTCGCGCGTCAGGCGCTGTTCGGTCTCCGCCACCGCGCGCTCGTAATCGGCGACGCTGACTTTCATCGCCTCGACCTGGGTGCGGAACGCGGCGATTTCGGTGCGCTGGCTGTCGGCGATCAACGACCGCTCGCCGAGTTCGCCGAGCAGCTTTGACAGTTCGGCTTCCTTGTCGGCGAGGTGGCGCTCGGCTTCGCGCAGCGAGCCGATCTTGATCTCGAATTCCTCTTCGGTGGCGCGCAATTGCTCGCGCAGCGTCTTGTCGCGCGCTTCGAGCGCAAAGATCGTCGCGGTCTTTTCGCCGAGCTCTTTCTTGAGCTGATTGATGGCGTCGGTCTTCTTGCCGAGTTCGGCAAGCTGCGACGTCGTCTTGGTCTTCATCTTCTCGACGCTCATTTCGAGCCGTCGGGTCGACATCGCGAATTCGGCGCGCAGCTGATCCTTGTCGGCGCGGATTTCGGCGATCGACAGCGGCGTCGCCGCTTCGAGCCGCTTCATGGTCAGGCGCACGGCGCGATTGTGGACGAGCGGAACGAACAGCAGGCCGAGCAGAGCCGCGACCAGGAACCCGATCCCGAAATACATGACCGGTTCGATCATGACTCAACGCCTCCAGCCGCACCGCCGCCGTGGCAGAACCATGCCACGCGGGATGCGGGCTGCACCACTTTCACCATGGGTTAACCTAAACCGACTTGATCCGCCGCGCCAAGCACTTCGCGCTATTTGGACTTGACTCGCGCGTCGGCGCGGCGATATCCGGCGGATCAGAACGGATTCCAGGTCGGGCGTGCGGTGAACTTGAGGTAGCCGAGATTGGCGCCCAGCCGGCAGCCCGACGCCGGAGCGGATCGGCACCACCGACGATGTTATTGGCGGTCAGCGCCGTCATGCCGAAACCGCCGATGAAATAGGCCGAGCCGTTGATGCCGCCGAAACGGTCGAAAATCGCCTCGGTGCGCGGCAGATTATAGACCAGCATCATGGTGCGCGCGCCGTCGGCGCCGGCGTCGAAGCCGACGCTCGGGCCCTGCCAGAACACGCGCATATCGCCGGCATTCTTGGTGTAAAGCGTGCCGTCGCCGTAGCGCAGGCCGCCGACGAAGGCGCCGCCGGCTTCCTCGCCGAGAACATAGCCGTTCGGCTGGCCCCACTGGCTGACCGCTTTCTCGACGATCATGGCGAGCCCGCGCGACACGCCGCCGAAGAAACGATGTCCGGCGTCGATCAATTCGTCCGGCGAGAACTGGTTGGACGGCGCCGGCTGTGGCGGCTGCGGTGCTCTGGGCGGCGGCGGTGGCTGTGCCGGAACTGGGCGGCGGCGGCAGCGGCGGCGCGCCTGCGCAGCCGGCTGACTCCGACACAGCGCAGCCGCGACCAGAAGCGCGACGATAGCGGCGATCCGCAAGCGCGAAATTCATGGCCAGTTCCCCGCTTAACCCCTTGCTCACGCGCTCGGTCTAAGTCGAGGCAGAATCGATCCGAATCAGTCCAGCTTTTGCCACAACTATGACGGCAGCACGGCAGAAACGGAAGCATACTGCTTCGGTATGCTGGCCTTCGCCGGGCTCTTGGCCTATGCCGGCGTCGCTTTTGTGCTCGGCCGCGGGCGCCGGCGCTCGGCGGACCGACGGATCGTTGTCGATTGGCATACCGGCTCGCGATCGACGGCTACGACCCGGTCGCCTTTTTCACCGACGGCAAGCCGGTGCCGGGCAGTCGCCGATCTCGAATTGCGCTATGGCGGCGCGGTCTGGCGCTTCAGCAATGTCGGCAATCGCGCCGCCTTTGCCGCAACGCCGAATGTCTATATGCCGCAATATGGCGGCTACGACCCGGTCGGCGTGGCGCGCGGCGTTGCGGTCGCCGGCAATCCGAATGTTTGGCTGATCACCGGCCAGCGGCTGTTTCTGTTCTATGACAGCGCCCGGCGCGCAGAAATTCGCCGGCGATCCGGATCGCGTGATCGCCTCGGCCGACCGCAAATGGCCGGACGTGCTGCGCACGCTCACGCCGTAACTCTGACGGCGCCTCGGTCGCCCCAGGCGATGAAGCCCGGGAACAGGAGTTCGGCGTGCCATAGGCGAGCGGCGAGCCGTCCGGTGCAGTCACGCTGCCGCCGGCCGCCGCGAGGATCGCGTGGCCGGCCGCGATGTCCCAATCGCGGGTCGGCGCCAGCCGCGGATAAAGGTCGGCGGCGCCTTCGGCGAGCCGGCAGAATTTCACCGACGAGCCGCATTGCAACGAGCTTCGCCGTGCGGAAAGCCGTCGATGAAAGCCCTGCGTGCGCGCCTCAAGATGCGAGCGGCTGACCATGACGACGAGTTCGTCGCCGGGGCCGCGGCCGGGTGTGGATCGCGCGCTCGGCGCGATCGTTTGCCGCCGGCAATCGGCAACCGCTCGGCGCCGCGGCCGACGATGCCGCGCCAGACAGTCCCGAGCGCCGGCGCGGCGATGATGCCGAGGATCGGCACGCCATCCGTCACGATCGCGATGTTGATCGTGTATTCGTCGCGGCCGGCGATGAATTCCTTGCGTGCCGTCGAGCGGGTCGACCAGGAAATAGCTGCCGCGCACGGCCGGCTGTCGGCTTTCATGGGCCGCCTGTTCCTCCGAAATGACCGGCACGGCCGGCGCAAGCCGCGCCAGGCCGTCGCAGATCACGGCTTCCGCGGCCTCGTCCGCGGCGGTGACCGGCGAGCCGTCGGCCTTGATGCGCACGCCGGCGTTGCCGGCCACTTGCAGGATCGCCTGCGCTCGCGCGCACGCCGATTTCGGTCAGCGCGTCCATCAGTTCCGCGCATGCGGCGGCATCGAGCGTGGGCACGAATGGCTCCTGAGTGGCATTCGGCTCCGGATGGGCGGACCAGGGCGAGGTCGACAAGGGGGCGGGTGTAGCACGGCACTGCACAAGCGGCACGATTGCCGAATCGCCCGGCTGTGACACGGCACGAGACCCTATTGCGCCGCAGCGGAGCCTCTCATGTCCGCCCCCGAATCCGGTCCCATCGACCCTTGGAGCCCTCGATCTTGCGGCGCTGCTGTGTTCGCGCGTCTGCCATGACCTGATCAGCCCGGTCGGCGCCATCGTCAATGGCCTTGAGGTTCTGGAAGAGGACAAGGACGAGGAAACCAAGACCTTTGCGCTCGATCTGATCAAGAAGAGCGCGCAGCAGGCCTCCGCCAAGCTGCAATTCTGCCGGCTGGCCTTCGGCGCGGCCGGTTCGGCCGGCGCGCAGATCGAGCTCGGCGATGCGGAAAAGGTGGCGCGCGGCCTGCATCGAGGACGACAAGACCAAGATCACCTGGAACCTGCCCCGCGAACTGGTGGCCGAAAAACCGCGTAAAACTTCTGCTGAATATGCTCGTGGTCGCCGTCGGCGCCATTCCGCGCGGCGGTACGCTGACGGTCGATCCGGCCGATGGCGGGAACGGGCTTCCGGATCACCGCTTCCGGGCTTAATGCCCGGCTGACCGCGGCCACGGCCGAACTGATCGCTGGCGCAGCCCGGCGATGCCGTCGACGCCCATGCCATCCAGCCGGTCTATACCGGCATCCTGGCGCGGGATTGCGGATTGGCGCTCTCGGCCGCTCGCGAGGGCGAAGCGGTGGTCGTAACCGCCCGCTGAGCGGGCCTTTTCACGGCTTTGCCAAGCCATTTATCGCGATTATCCGGCTGTTTCCGCAACCGAAATTAAACCCTTTGGCAACACACTGAGGCGCGTCCGATCAGGCGCGTCGCGCCTGGCGACGACAGCGCGCGCCGTGCGCGCGCGTTCGAGTGATGAACACGTTGTGGTGCGCCGGCGGGACTATGCGCCGGTGGCGACGAGGCGCCTGGTATGGACGAGTTGTTGCGGGATTTCCTGACCGAGACCAGCGAGAGTCTCGATCGCGTCGACGCCGAACTCGTGCGCTTCGAGCAGGAGCCGAACAACGGCCAGATCCTCGGCAATATTTTTCGCCTCGTCCACACCATCAAAGGCACCTGCGGCTTTCTCGCTTTGCCGCGGCTCGAAACGCTGGCGCACGCCGCCGAAACGCTGATGGGCAAATTCCGCGACGGCATGCCGGTCACCGCCGACGCCGTGACGCTCATTCTCTCACGCATCGACCGCATCAAGTCGATCCTCGACGAGCATCGAAGCCAGGAGCACGAGCCCGAGGGCGACGACGGCGATCTGATCGACCAGCTCGGCCGCATGGCGCGGCGCGAACAGCCGCGATCCGCGCCGCAGCCGCGAGGAACCGCGCCGAACAGACGGCAGCGTCGGCCGGAGCCGAGCGCCGCGAGCCGCCCGCGGAAGCCCGGCAAGCCGCGGAGAAGCGCGCCGAGATCGCCGAGAAACCCGACGACGGAACGCAGCCGAGCAAGCTCGCCAATCATTCGATCCGCGTCAACGTCGATACGCTCGATCATCTGATGACGACGGTGTCGGAGCTCGTGCTGACGCGCAACCAGCTTCTCGAGATCGTGCGCCGGCACGAGGATTCCGACTTCAAGGTGCCGTTGCAGCGGCTGTCGAACGTCACCGCCGAGCTGCAGGAAGGCGTGATGAAGACGCGCATGCAGCCGATCGGCAATGCCTGGCAGAAGCTGCCGCGCATCGTGCGCGACCTGTCCGCCGAGCTCGGCAAGGACATCGAGCTTGAGATGCACGGCGCCGAGACCGAGCTCGACCGCCAGGTGCTCGAACTGGTCAAGGATCCGCTCACGCATCTGGTGCGCAATTGCGCCGATCACGGCATCGAGCGCCCGGCCGAGCGCATTGCCGCCGGCAAGCCGCAGAGCGGCACGATCCGGCTCACCGCCTGCCATCAGGGCGGCCACATCATCATCGAGATCGCCGACGACGGTCGCGGCCTCGATACCGCGCGCATCAGGGCCAAGGCGCTCGATCTCGGGCTCGCCAGCGAAGCCGAGCTCGCGGCCAAGTCCGACGCCGAAATCTGCAATTTCATCTTCGCGCCGGGCTTTTCCACCGCGGCGCGAAGTCACCAGCATTTCCGGCCGCGGCGTCGGCATGGATGTCGTGCGCAGCAATATCGAGCAGATCGGCGGCACGGTCGATCTGAAGTCCGTTCCCGGCGCCGGCACGACCTTCACCATCAAAATTCCGCTGACGCTCGCGATCGTCTCGGCGCTCATCGTCGAAGTCGGGCGGCGAGCGCTTCGCCATTCCGCAGCTCTCGGTGCTTGAACTGGTGCGCGCCGGCGGCGGCGGCGAGCACCGCATCGAGCGGATCAAGGACACGCCGGTGCTGCGGCTGCGCAATACGCTGTTGCCGCTGCTCTATCTCAAGGACGTCCTGCGGCTCGGCGACGGCGACGGCGACGATGGCTTTGTCGTGGTCACGCAAGTCGGCAGCCAGATTTTCGGCACCGTGGTCGACGGCGTGTTCCACACCGAGGAAATCGTCATCAAGCCGATGTCGTCGAAGCTGCGGCACATTGCGGTGTTCTCCGGCACCACCATCCTCGGCGACGGTTCGGTGATCATGATCCTCGATCCGAACGGCGTCGCGCAGGCGCTCGGCCGCGCCGCGCAGGTCGCAGGCCGAAGCCGAATACGAGCGACGGAAGACGAGGACGCCGGCGAACGAGGATACCGTTTCGCTGCTGGTGTTCCGTGCCGGCTCGCAGCAGCCGAAAGCCGTGCCGCTGTCGCTGGTCACCCGGCTCGAGGAGATCGATTGCCGCCGCATCGAAATCTCCGACGGCCGCCATCTCGTGCAATATCGCGAGCAACTGATGCCGCTGCTGCGCATCGACGACGAGACCGGCCTGAAGAAGGAAGGCGCGCAGCCGATCCTGGTGTTCTCCGATCAAGGCCGCTCCATGGGGCTCGCGGTCGACGAGATCGTCGATATCGTCGAGGACAGGCTCGACATCGAAGTGGCCAGCAACCGTCCCGGCGTGCTCGGCTATGCCGTGATCAAGGGCAACACGACCGAAATCATCGACGTCGGTCATTTCCTGCCGCAGGCCTTCGAGGACTGGTTCCGCCGCCGCGACAGCGTCGACGGCGCCGGCCGGCGCGCAGCGTGCTCCTGGTCGACGATTCCGCATTCTTCCGCAACATGCTGGCGCCGCTGATCAAGGCCGCCGGCTATCAGGTCATCGCCGTCGGATCGGCCGCCGATGCGCTCGAGGCTGCTGAAATCGGGCACGCGCTTCGATCTCGTCGTTACCGATATCGAGATGCCGGACATGGACGGCTTCGCGCTCGCCGAAGCGATGCGCGCGCATGCCGGCCGGCCGGCACTGCCGATCATCGCGCTGTCCGCCATGGTTTCCGCCGAAGCGATCGAGCGCGGACGCGCCGTCGGCTTCCACGATTTCGTCGCCAAGTTCGACCGGACCGGACTGATCGCGGCGATCAAGGAACAAAGCGCCGACGTCAATCGAGGCAGCGTGATCGCGATGAACGACAACCGAAGCTCACCGAATTACGTCACCTTCACCGACCGCCGGCCAGATGTTCGGCCTGCCGATCGGGCGCGTGCAGGACGTCTTCAAGCCGTCGCAGATCACGCGCGTGCCGCTCGCCGGGCCGGAGATCGCGGGCGTGCTCAATCTGCGCGGCCGGATCGTCACGGCTATCACATCTGAGCAACCGGCTCGATCTGAGCGCGAGCGCGCGACGGCGCAGAAGAAGCCGCCGATGGCGATCGGCATCGAATGCGGCGCGAAGTCGTTCGGCCTTCTGGTCGATGCGGTGGGCGAGGTGCTCAAGCTGCCGGAATGCCGAGCGCGAAGCCAAATCCCATCAATCTCGACCGCAAGCTGGCGCGGGTCTCGGACGGCGTGTTCCGGCTCGACGGGCAGCTTCTTGTCGTGCTCGACGTCGACCGCGTGCTCGATTTCGGCGCCGAGGCGGCGGCGGCGTGATCGTGAACGCAACATGATCTTGAACGCAATTTGTTAGGACCGAAGGTGGAAATTACAAGCGGCTTCGCCCGCGCATCGGGGAGAGTGAGGACAAAATGAAAACGTGCTTGGTTGTCGACGACTCCAGCGTCATCCGCAAGGTGGCGCGGCGCATCCTTGAAGGCCTCGACTTCCAGATCTCGGAAGCCGAGAACGGCGAAGAGGCGATCGAGACCTGCAAGGCCCAATTGCCGGACGCGATCCTGCTCGATTGGAACATGCCGAAAATGGACGGCTATGATTTCCTGCGCGTGCTGCGCCGGCTGCCCGGCGGCGACAAGCCGAAAGTGGTGTTCTGCACCACCGAGAACGATGTCGCTCACATCGCGCGCGCGCTGCATGCCGGCGCCAACGAATACATCATGAAACCGTTCGACAAGGACATCGTCGAAGCCAAATTTCAGGAAGTCGGGCTGATCTAAGCCGCGTACTTCGCATCGATGTATGTGCGTTGCTGAAGTTCGAGCGCGGAAAGTTTCAGTAGCATGAGTACCGTTCTCGTCACCGGGCATCAAGGCGCCAATGCGGCGCCGCCGATCGACAAAAAAGTCCGCGTTATGGTCGTGGATGACGCCGTCGTGGTGCGCAGCCTGTTGGCGCGCTGGATCGATGCCGAGCCGGACTTGCATGTCGTCGCGTCGCTGCGCGAGCGGGCGCGAAGCGGTCGCCTGGTTCGAGAAAAACGACGCCGACGTCGTCATGCTCGATATCGAGATGCCGGATCTCGACGGTATTTCGGCGTTGCCGCTCTTGCTGCAAAAAAAGCGCGACCTCGCCGTCATCATGGTCTCGACGCTTCACGCGCCGCAGCGCCGAGATCAGCTTGCGCGCACTGGCACTGGGCGCGTCCGACTATATCCCCAAGCCTGAGAGCACGCGCGAAGTCACGACCTCGGTCTCGTTCCGCCGCGAGTTCCTGGAGAAGATCCGCGCCCTCGGCCATCGGCGCCGGCCGGCGGCGCGCGTCGAGGCGCCGGCGCTGGTGCCGCCACCTAAGCCCGTTGCGGCGCCGCACGGCGCGCCGCATCCTGCGCCGCGGGTTCACAAGAACGCGGCGCACGAGCAGGGCCATGGCCCTGGTTATGGCCCTGGTTACGGCCACGATCACGAGGCCATACATTTGCGGCCTTTCGCGCTGACGTCGCCGCGCGCGCTTTTGATCGGCTCCTCGACCGGCGGGCCGCAGGCGCTCACGGCACTGATCGAAAAACTACCCGCCGCCATCGACCGCGCGCCGGTCCTGATCACGCAGCACATGCCGCCGACCTTCACGACGGTCATGGCCGAGCATTTGTCGCGCGTCGGCGGCCGCGGCGCGCATGAAGCCGAGCACGGCGAGCCGGTTCTGGCCGGCGGCATTTATGTTGCGCCGGGCGGCCGCCATATGCGGGTGACGCGCAATGCCGACGGCATCAGGATCGCCATCGGCGACGATGAGCCGATCAATTTCTGCAAACCTGCCGTCGATGCCCTGTTCAGCTCGGCGGCCGCGGTGTGGGGCCCGGCGGGTCTGGCACTCGTTCTGACCGGAATGGGCGCGGACGGCACGCACGGCGCGACCGATATTGTGGCCGCCGGCGGCAGCGTGATCGCGCAGGACGAGGCCACGAGCGTGGTCTGGGGCATGCCCCGTTCGGTCGCCCAGGCCGGCTTGTGCTCGGCCGTGCTGCCGCTCGATCAGATCGCGGCGAAAATTATTCGCCTGTTCTCGGGGGATCGCTCGTGACCCCGCACGATTACGACTTCCTGCGCAAATGTCTTAAAGAGCGCTCCGGCCTCGTGCTGTCGGCCGACAAGCAATATCTGGTCGAGAGCAGGCTTCTTCCGGTGGCGCGCAAGGCCGGGCTTGCGACACTCGGCGAATTGGTTGGCCTGCTCACGCGGCGCGCCCGATGCTGCGCTCATGACCACGGTCGTCGAAGCCATGACGACCAACGAGTTGTTCTTCTTTCGCGACAAGGCGCCGTTCGAGCACTTCCGCGCAACGATCATGCCGGCGCTGATCGCGGCGCGGCGCCAGGCGCGCGCCATCCGCATCTGGTGCGCGGCGGCGTCGACCGGCCAGGAGCCCTATTCGCTGGCGATGTGCCTCAAAGAGATGGAGCGCGAGGTCGCCGGCTGGCGCATCGAGTTGTTGGCGACCGACCTCTCCGGCGAAGTGCTGGAGAAGGCGCGGCAAGGCATCTACAGCCAGTTCGAAGTGCAGCGCGGGCTGCCGATCCAGCTTCTGGTCAAGCATTTCACCCGGTCCGGAGAATTCTGGCAGATCGCGCCGGAGCTTCGCGCCATGGTGCGCTATCGGCAGCTCAATCTGCTCGCCGATTTCTCCCAGCTCGGCACGTTCGATCTCGTGTTCTGCCGCAACGTGCTGATCTATTTCGATGCCGAGACCAAGACCGACGTGCTCAACCGCATGGCGCGTGTCACCGCGCCTGACGGCTATCTGGTGCTTGGCGCCGCCGAAACCGTGGTCGGATTAACCGATCGCTTCAAGATGTTGGTGGATCGGCGCGGGCTTTATGCGCCGAACACCGACCCGCCGCGTGCTTCCATTCTCGGCGGTATGAAATCGCCGCCGCGCCTGGTTGCGATCCGCGGCGGAAGGTGAGCGCGGATGCAATTCCCCCAAACAAAAAACCCCGGCCACGTGGCCGGGGTTTTTAATTCTAGGCTCTTGAAGTGACTTAGGCCGGAATTTTGACCTCGTCCTCGGCCGGCTCGCGCAGCACATAGCCGCGGCCCCACACCGTTTCGATGTAGTTCTTGCCGTTCGAGGCATTGGCGAGCTTCTTGCGGAGCTTGCAGATGAAGACGTCGATGATCTTCAGCTCCGGCTCGTCCATGCCGCCATAGAGGTGGTTGAGGAACATTTCCTTGGTCAGCGTCGTGCCTTTGCGCAGGCTCAGGAGTTCCAGCATCTGGTACTCCTTGCCGGTCAGGTGCACGCGGGCGCCGTTGACCTCGACGGTCTTGGTGTCGAGATTGACGACCAGATCGCCGGTCTGGATGACCGATTGGGCATGGCCCTTGGAGCGGCGCACGATGGCGTGGATGCGCGCCACCAGTTCGTCCTTGTGGAAGGGCTTGGTCATGTAGTCGTCGGCGCCGAAGCCGAGACCCCTGACCTTGTCCTCGATGCCGGCAAGGCCGGAGAGGATCAGGATCGGCGTCTTGACCTTCGACACGCGAAGGCTGCGAAGCACCTCGAAGCCCGACATGTCCGGCAGGTTCAGATCGAGCAGGATGATGTCGTAATCATAGATCTTGCCGAGATCGATGCCCTCTTCGCCGAGATCCGTCGTATAGACGTTGAAGCTCTCGGACTTGAGCATCAGCTCGATCGATTGCGCCGTGGCGCTATCGTCTTCAATCAGCAATACGCGCATGCCAGTCCCCTTCCTCGCCGCGCAGGCTCAAGGTCGGCGCCGCAGCGGCGGCCCCTGGAAAACGCCCTTCACAAACTGATTCGGGACACTAACGGGGCTATGGTTAACAAAACCTGATTCTCCCGCGCAAGCATTCTGTGGGCAAATTCTTGCGAATCGCCTTAAGATGTTGCGTGACAGTGAGTTTTTCGCCACGGCCGTGTTCATGTTCCAAATTAAGTTTCGGCGCTAACCGATTCATACGACTCGCCCATCCATTCTGGCTGGAGAGCCTGCCTTGCCCCTAAGGACGACTGCGCAATGATTAACGGCCCGGGTAAACAAGCGATTAATAAACCAGCGCGCGAAGTAACCATTCTTGCTTGGAGGTGCCGATATCTGTGGTGGTGTGGCCGAAATGGTAACCGAGGGAGGTTTTTGGCCCGGCCATGAAGGCGCTAGCCGAACAAATTAATGAACTTGACGGTACCGAGATCTATGGCCGGGTCGTCGGCGTGCGCGGGCTGATGGTCGAAGTGGCCGGGCCGCTGCACGCGATGTCGGTCGGCGCCCGGGTGGTTATCGAAACGCCGGGCAAGAACATCCCCTGCGAGGTGGTCGGCTTCTCCAACAACAATGCGCTGCTCATGCCGTTTGCACTGCTCGAAGGCGTGCGGCGCGGCTGCCGGGCGCTGGTCACCTCGGTTGCCGGCGCGGTGCGGCCGTCCGCCGGCTGGCTCGGCCGGGTGGTCAATGCGCTCGGCGAGCCGATCGACGGCAAGGGCGCGCTGCTGTTTGGGCCGTCGCCTTATTCGTTCCGCAATACGCCGCCCTTGGCCCATGCCCGCCGCCGGGTCGGCGGGCCGCTCGATCTCGGCGTGCGGGCGCTCAATACGTTCATCACCTGCTGCCGCGGCCAGCGCATGGGCATTTTCTCAGGCTCAGGCGTCGGTAAATCGGTGCTGTTGTCGATGCTAGCGCGCAATGTGGCGGCCGACGTCACCGTCATTGGGCTGGTCGGCGAACGCGGCCGCGAAGTGCAGGAATTCCTGCAGGACGATCTCGGCGAGGCCGGTCTCGCCCGCTCGGTGGTCGTGGTTTCGACCTCGGACGAGCCGGCTTTGATGCGCCGCCAGGCTGCCCATGTGACGCTCGCCATCGCCGAATATTTCCGCGACGAGGGCAAGGATGTGCTGGTGCTGATGGACTCGGTGACGCGCTTTGCCATGGCGCAGCGCGAAATCGGGCTCTCCGCCGGCGAGCCGCCGACCGCCAAAGGCTACACGCCGACTGTGTTTACTGAGCTGCCGCGGCTTCTGGAACGGGCCGGGCCGGGAACGGAGCAGGGCACTATCACCGGCATTTTCACGGTGCTGGTGGACGGCGACGACCACAACGAGCCGATCGCCGACGCCGTGCGCGGCATTCTCGACGGCCATATCGTCATGGAGCGCGCCATCGCCGAGCGGGGGCGCTACCCCGCCATTAATGTGCTGAAATCGATCTCCCGCACCATGCCGCGGGCGGCCGATCCGGCCTATTTGCCGGCCCTGACCAAAGCCCGTCAGGTCATGGCGACCTATGCGGATATGGAGGAACTCATCCGGCTCGGGGCCTACCGCGCCGGAACCAGCCCCGATGTCGACGAGGCCATCCGCCTGCATAAGCCGCTCGAGGACTTCCTGCGCCAAGGTAAGGAAGAAGCAACCAGCTTGGCCGAAGGATATCTCCGGTTGGCGCAAATCGTGGCAAGCGCGGAAACCGAACGCTAACGTTATCATGCCACGATCCGGACCTTGGGGGGTACCGCGCCCGGTTTGGGGCGGGGCACCAACCTGTGGCTTCGGGGGAGTATGTAGTCGATGAAGTCCCGTGAGACGCTTATTCGCCTGAAGAAGTTTCAGGTCGACGAGAAGCGGCGCAAGGTCGCGCAGATCGAAACCATGATCGCCGAGTTCGAGCGCATGGGTGGCGATCTCGAGCGCGAGATCAAGGTCGAGCAGGATCGCGCCGGAATCCATGATCCCGGCCATTTTGCCTACCCGACCTATGCCAAGGCGGCAATTGCCCGGCGCGAAAATCTCAAGCGTTCGGCCGACGAGCTGCGCATTCAGCTCGACGACGCGAAATTGGCGCTCGGCGAGGCGTTCGACGAACTGAAAAAAGTCGAACTGCTCGACGAACGCGACCAGATGCGCGAGCGCGAGGCGGAAGAAGCCGCCGAGCAGGCCGAGCTCGACAGCATCGCGCTGTTGCGCGTGCGCGGCACCGCTCCGGCATAAGGTCTATCGCTGCGAACTGATCGGCTGCCTGCCGCGGGTCGAGCCTTCGATCCGGGGCTTTTTGCGTTGGCGGCGGCATTCCGGCGCACGAACCGGCCCGCTTTGTCTCAAAATGCGACGCCATTACTGTTAGTTCGGCCGCTTCACCCCTCGTTTCGCTCTCGACGAAACCCGGCCCGAGCGGCGATAATCATCCGGGGCAAGGCCTGGGGGCCAGCTCGGCGATGGCTGGGGCAATTATGTTGATGCAGACGGAGCTCGTCTGGCTACTCGGCGCCGTCGCCAAAGGCGACGAGGCCGCGTTCGAGCGCCTCTATTCCGCGACCCGCGCGAAACTTTACGGGGTCTTGCTCCGTATCTTGGGTCGACCGGCATTGGCCGACGAGGTGATGCAGGAAACCTATCTCAAGGTTTGGAAGATGGCTGACCAGTTCGACCCGCAGGTCGCAAGCCCGATCACCTGGATGGTGGCGATCGCGCGCAACCGCGCCATCGATATCGTGCGCAAACGGGGTGATCTCTCGATCGAGGAAGAGCCCGAGGCGCTCGAGGTCGCCGCCGAAACGCCGGCGCCGCTGGCGCGGCGCGAGATGACCGAAGAGCTCAAGCGGCTGTTATCCTGTCTCGGCAAGCTCGACCCGGAAAAGCAGCGCATCGTGCTGCTCGCCTATTACAGCGGCTGGAGCCGCGACCAGCTTGCGGAAAAGCTCGATATTCCGGTGAACACGATCAAGACCTGGCTGCGCCGCAGTCTGCTCGAAATTCGCGAGTGTATGGGGCCACGATGATGTTCCTGAGAACGTGCATGAGTACTTGCTTGAAGAGAGATCGCCTGACGAGAGCTTGCACGATCCCTGAGCGCACTTGAGGTAGCTATGTACGACGACGACAGAGATGCGCTTGCCGCCGAGTATGTTCTGGGGACGCTGTCCGCCGACGAGCGCGACCAGGCCGAAGCGCTGCTCGCCATTGATCCGGGTTTCGCCGAGATCGTCCGTGTGTGGGAGCGCCGGCTTGGCGAACTCAACGTCATGGTCGAGGCGGTCGAGCCGCCGCCGGAAGTCTGGGACAAGGTCAAAACTGAGGTCCTCGGTTCCGACGGCGCTGAGGCCGACGTCAGAAGCTCCGAAGCTGCGGGTTCCGCTCCGCGGCTGACGGCCGAGGAAGAATTCTCGTTCCCGCCGATCGAGGAGGCGTCGCCGCAAACGGCTCCGGAACTGACAGCCGAGACGCCGCCAGAACCCGCCGCCGACGCTGCCACGGAAGAACCCGAAAAGGCGCCTCCGCCGACCGCCTCTCAGTCTTTGGAAGATCTTCTGGCGGAGCCGCTGCCCGAAGTGCCGCGGGACTTGGATGAGCCCGCGGAAGTGCTGGCATCGAGCCTGCTGCCGCCCGAACCGGAGCCCGCCCAGAAATCCGACAAGACGCCCGATTCGACGAAGGCGCCGGATCCGGTGACCGAACAGGATTTCGAGGCGGACCTGAAAGCGGTCGTGCTGCAGGACTTGAAAAGAGACGATTTGAAAAGGGACTCGGGCAGGGATTTGGCAAGAGGTCCGGCGCCCGAGCCGTTCACGCCGCTCACCCCGCCAAAGGTCGAGCGTAGCGCCGACGTGATTGTCCTTGCCCGTGGCGTGCGGCGCTGGCGCCGGATCACGGTTGCGATGAGCGCGATCGCGGCGCTGCTTGCGGTCTATGTCGTGGTGTCCCAGTTCGCGCCGGGCCTCCTGCCGGTGAGCCGGCAAGCGCCTCCGGCGGTGACGGCGCAGGCGGCGCCGCCGCCATCGCGCCTCGTCGCGGTGCTGCAACAGGATCCGACCACCCCGGCCTTCCTGGTCTCGGTCGATCCGCAAAGCCGCACGCTCACGGTGCGCCGTGTCTCCGCGGCGCCCGAGCCCGCCCGCAGCTACGAGCTTTGGCTGATCTCGAACAAATATCCTACCCCCCGCTCGCTTGGCGTCGTCGGCGCCGACGAATTCACCGCCCGGGCCATCCCGGCGAGTTTCGACGCCGATACGATCAAAACGGCGAGTTACGCCATCTCGCTCGAACCGGCCGGTGGCTCGACAACCGGTGTGCCGACGGGGCCGATCCTGTTCAAGGGACGAATGGTGGAATCGCTGCCGGGATCGGCAGGTTAGCGCATGTAACAAATGCATTTGAGGCCCGCGCCGGGCGCGGGCCCTCGGAATATCGGAATAAGTAACGAACTACCGGATGGTTGGGACTTGTCCGCTCATCGTGGTCGGCTCGCCGGCCTTGACCAGCGCCGCCGTACCGAGATCGAGGCTGCTGCCCATATTGGCGAAAATACCAACCACCGCGACAACGGTCGCGCAGAGAAGGCCAATCACTACGATCTTCAAATGGGTCGCGCGGTCGGCGCTGTACATTGAATGGTTCATTGCCACCTCCCGTTTCTGCTTCTTAGTCGGGGCAGCCGGGCAAAAGGGTTCACCTGGACTTGAAATTAACTTGTCTCAACCCGGACAATTAGGGTGTGACCTTCGACACAAAAACGCGTCTTCACAGAAGCTTGATCTGCCGTGATAACGGTTGATCCGAAGGTAAGTTCCTACAGTCCCTGCCGGATGAACCGAAAGATCAGAACAAATTTGCTTCGTTCGATACCTTGAGGATTAAAAGCCGTGAGCCAGATCGCATCCGAACACGTCATCTCAGAACTCGCGCCGACCGGCGTTCTGCGCGCCGGCATCAATATGAGCAATATGCTTTTGGTCACGGGACGTGCGCCGTCCGGCGATCCGGCAGGCGTGTCCCCCGACATGGCCGCCGAAATCGCCAAGCGGCTCGGCGTTCCGGTCAGTTACGTCAAATACGAAAAACCTTCGGCCTTGGCCGACGCCGCCGGGACAAATGCCTGGGATATCGGCCTCATCGGCGCCGAACCGGCGCGGGCGGAAAAGATCGCGTTCACCGCGGCTTATTGCGAGATCGAAGCGACCTATCTGGTGCCGGCAAATTCGCCGTTCAGGACGGCCGCAGACGTCGACCGGGCCGGCGCGCGCATTTCGGTCAAGCGCGGCACGGCCTACGATTTGTGGCTCGAACGCAATATCAAACACGCCACCGTGCTGCGGTCGGACACCGCCGACGGACCGATCAATCAATTCGTCGCCGAAAAGCTCGATGCCATGGCAAGCCTGCGGCCGGCTTTGCTGGAAGACGTCAAGAAGGTGCCGGGGACAAAAATCCTTGCCGGCAATTTTACCGCGGTGCAGCAGGCGATTGGTACGAACAAGAGCAACACGGCCGGTGCCGCGTTTCTGCGTGACTTTGTTGCCGAAGCAAAGAGCTCAGGACTCGTGGCGCGCCTGATCGAAAAGCATCACGTTGTCGGACTTTCGGTCGCGCCGTAGTGCTCTTTGATGGAGCGTGATCTTTTCGGAAGACCGGCCGCCACGCTCGGAACAAGTCCAAGGGCATGCTTTTCCGGATCATGCTCTAGTGGCTTTTAGATACTGCCGACCGTCTTCAGCCGCGCCCGCGGGTGGATTTCGGACTGCGCCAGCACGGTCGTCTGGGCGCGGAAGCGCTCGACGATGCCGCGCACGAACGGCCGGATGGCGGGCGAGGTGACAAGCACCGGCGCCTCGCCCTCGCGGGCCGCCTGCTCGAATTTCTCGCGGACCAGATTGATGAATTCCGTAAGCTTGGACGGCTGCATGGCGAGGCTGCGGTCGTCGCCCTGGCCGACGATCGATTCCGCGAAGGCCTGCTCCCACTTCGCCGTCAGCGCGATGATCGGCAGCGTGCCGTCCATGGTGAGATGCTGGGCGCAGAGCTGGCGCGCCAGCCGCGCGCGCACATGCTCGGCGAGCATTGTGGTGTTGCGCGTTGCCGCAAGTCCGTCGGCGATGCCTTCGAGGATGGTCGAGAGGTCGCGGATCGAGACGCGCTCGGCGAGCAGAATTTGCAGAACGCGCTGGATGCCCGAAACGGTGATCAGGCTCGGCACGATGTCCTTCATCAATTCGCTTTGCTCTTTCGGCAGCTCCTTGAGCAGTTTCTGCACCTCACCGTAGGACAATAGCTCCGACATATTGGCCTTGATCAGCTCGGTCAGATGCGTGGCGAGCACGGTCGCCGCATCGACGACGGTCAGGCCTTTGACCGAAGCCTCCTCCTTGAGCGCCGGGTCGATCCAGGTCGCGGGCAGTCCGAAGGTCGGCTCGGTGGTATGCGTTCCCGGCAGCGTCACCTGATTGCCCGTCGGATCCATGACCATGAACTGGCCGTGCCAAACCCTGCCGCTGCCGGCCTCGACCTCTTTGATCTTGATGGCATAAGTGTTGGCGTCGAGCTGCATATTGTCGAGGATGCGTACGGAGGGCATGACGAAGCCCATTTCGATCGCCAGCGACCGCCGCAGCGCCTTGATTTGCTCGGTCAGCCGATCGGTGCCGTCCGGCGCATTGACCAGCGGCAACAGCGCGTAGCCAAGCTCGATCTTCAGCTCGTCGATCTTGAGCGACTGCGCGATCGGCTCTTCGGCAGGTGCTGCCTTGGCGGCTTCGGTCTTCTTGGTTTCGGCGACGACGGCCTGTTTGCCGCGGCGGTCGATCATATAGGCGAGGGCTGCGGTGCCGCCGCCGAGCGCCAAGAACGGGATCATGGGAATGCCGGGAAGGAGCGCCATGACCAGCATGACGGCGCCCGACATGCCGAGCGCTTTGGGATAACCCGAGAGCTGGCCAAGCAGCGCCTTGTCGGCGGCGCCGCTGACGCCCGCCTTCGACACCAGAAGGCCGGCGGCGGTCGAAACGATCAGCGCCGGCACCTGCGTCACCAGGCCGTCGCCGACGGTGAGGAGGGTATAGGTGCGGGCGGCTTCGGCGAAGCTCAAGCCTTCCTGCACGATGCCGATGATCATGCCGCCGATGACATTGATCATGACGACGAGCAGGCCGGCGATGGCGTCGCCGCGGACGAACTTGGAGGCGCCGTCCATGGCGCCGAAGAAGCCGGATTCGTCTTCGAGCGTCTTGCGCCGCCGCCGCGCCTCCTGGTCGTCGATCAGGCCGGCATTGAGATCGGCGTCGATCGCCATCTGCTTGCCGGGCATGCCGTCCAAATGGAAGCGCGCCGCTACTTCGGCGATACGGCCGGAGCCTTTGGTGATGACCACGAAATTCACGATCACCAGGATCGTGAACACGATGATGCCGATCACGAAATTGCCGCTCATCACGAAGTGGCCGAACGCCTCGATGACGTGGCCGGCGGCGGCGGTGCCTTCGTGGCCGTGCGCCAGGATCAGCCGCGTCGACGCAAGATTGAGCGACAGCCGCAGCATGGTCGAGATCAGCAGCACGGTCGGAAACGCCGAGAATTCGAGCGGCGTGTGAATGAACAGCGACGTCATCAGGATCAGCACGGAGAACGTGATCGAAACCGCCAGCGCGAAGTCGAGCAGGACTGGCGGCAACGGCAAAATGAGGATCACGAGGATCGTCAGGATGCCGAGCGCGAGCCCGATATCGCCACGCCGCAGCATGGTACCGAGGTCGACGAGCCGAGATAGCGCGGTGGGGTCCCCGCTCGGCGCTGAAGTTGCGTCGGTCATGCCGGTCGATCCGCTCCGTCTGCGGTCACGGGATTCAAAGCTGTGGGTTGCGGCAGAAATGCCGCTCGAGTGGAGAATTGGACCTGCGCCTGCGTCCAAGGCTGGCCCCGAAGAGTGAGGTGGAAAGGGTTACGCCAAAGCGGTACGCCAAGCTGTTACGCCTCCTAGGCAAAATGTGCCGGGTTTATGGTTACTGGCCGGTTAACGGCGGTCCGCGCGAAGCTTGCGAGGTCACGCCGGAAAGGCGATGGCGAATGATGTTTGTGCGTATTTTCGTGATTGGCGGCGCAATTGGGCGGACTTTCGCCCTGGTCGCGCTATTTTCCGGTGCGGCCGCGCCAGCCTTCGCCGACGGCATCGAGCCGGGCCTCTGGAAGATCACCGTCCAGACCAAATCCGAAGGCATGGTCAGCCCGCCGCACGAATCGGCGAAATGCCTCACCGCCGACGAGACGCGAGACCTCGGCACGACATTCTCGCCAGTGCCGCGCATGGTCAACTCGGAATGCGCCCCGATCGAGCGCACGCTCGACGGCGCGCACCTCAACTGGCGCCTCGTCTGCAAGGGCCAGCTCAATGTGGAATTGACCGGCGCGTTCAATTTCGACAGCACGCGTCACTACACCGCGACGGTGCATACCCAGGCCGCCATAGGCGGGCAAACGATTGACACGCTGGATATGCTCGAGGGGCACTGGGTGTCGGCCTGTCAGTAACCGCGCTAAAGCATGATCCCGAAAAGTGGAAACCGGCTTCCCGCCTTCGCGAAGCCCGCTTCGGCGGGCGAAGGAAGGTCGGAAAAGATCAGGCTCAAAACGAAAAATCTCAGCTGGCTTTGGCCGTCCGGAGTGCCGCCTGAAGACGGCGCTCGACGGCATCGGCGAGCGCCTTCACCTCCGCGTCAGCGACGCTTCCGGGCGCGTGCTGGTTGACCGCGTGGCCCGAATTAAACGCGCGCACGAAAGATGTCCGGTTGCCGAGCACGGGGGCGACATCCTCGCCGAGCCGCTCCAGGACCTCCAGGAACTGCCGGCCCTCGAGTGTTCGCATATCGACCCGGTTGGGCACCAGCAACGCGTCGACATGCAGCTGATTTTGCACCCGGATGCAATTGACGAAATAAAGCGCCTCGATGGTCGCTTCGATATCGAGGCCCGACGGCGTGCAGGGCAACAAGATCAGCCGCGCCGATAGGACGGCGGCGCGCAGCGCCTCCTCCGTCGTCGCGGTATCGACGATGGTAAAATCATCGGGGGAGGGCGCGACGATCGTTTTAGTCCAGCGCGAGGGTCGCTCCGCGTCGAAAGGAACGCCGCGAACCGCAAACGGCAACTGCCGGGGCGCCGCCCAATGCAGGGACGATTGCTGCGGGTCGGCATCGATCAAGGTGACACGTTTGCCGCGGGCGTGGAGCTCGCCGCATAAGCAAACGGCGATGGTGGTTTTTCCCATACCACCCTTGCGTTGCACAGTCGCGACAATGGAGCGCGCCATGTTAGCTCGAAGGACTCAAATGCGCAGCCACGCCGATATTGGCAACATCGCCCGCATCCCACGGGCGCCGCGCAACGGAGATATCGTCAATATTCAACTTTCAATTCACGTTCCAGATTCCTGCTCCCGGTTTCGGTCCGTCTGGTAAGTATCGCCGGGAACAACGGCGGCCGCGAGCAATAAATATATGCAAATTTAGACGGACTATGCGATTTTTCGCGGCAGATGCTAGACTGACGGCCGCAGCAAAATTTCGCTGCTTTCACATCGGAATAAGACGCAGGCTCATGCAATCACCGTCTACGCATTCACACTCGGTCGACCAGTGGACGCACGATCACGCCTTCCTCGGCGAGCATCACGCCGCGCACGAGCGCCGGACCTGGAGCGTCGTGGCGCTGACCGCGTGCATGATGGTCGCCGAGATTGTCGGCGGCACGCTGTTCGGCTCGATCGCGCTCGTCGCCGACGGCTGGCACATGGGAACGCATGTCGCGGCGCTGGCCATCGCCGGATTTGCCTATCTGTTCGCCCGCCGTCACGCCGACGATCAGCGCTTTTCGCTCGGCACCGGCAAGTTCGGCGAGCTTGCCGCGTTTTCCAGCGCCATCATTTTGGGGATGGTCGCGCTCGGCATCGCCTACAAATCGATCATGCGGCTCACCAGCCCCGTCGTCATTCATTTTCGCGATGCCGTCCCGATCGCGGCGCTCGGGCTGTGCGTCAATCTGGCGAGTGCGTGGTTGCTGCGCGACGAGCATGACCACGCCCACGGTCATGGTGCCGGCCATTCACAATCTCATGACGACGCGCATGATCACGATCATGTGCACGACCACGACCACGACCACGACCACGACCACGATCATGACCATGGCCATGATGCAGGCAGCGGCGCGGCGCATCACGATATCAATCTGCGCGCGGCCTATATCCACGTGCTGGCCGATGCGCTGATGTCGGTCCTCACCATTGCCGGATTGTGCGTGGCCTGGAAGCTCGGCTGGAATTTCATCGATCCGCTGGTGGGGCTGGTCGGTTCGGCAGTGATCGCGAGTTGGTCCTTCAGCCTGCTTCGCGCCGCCGGCCGGGTGCTTCTCGACGCCGTTCCCGATCCCGGTCTGACCCGGCAAATCCGGTCGCGCATAGAGATCAACGGCGACCGCCTCTGCGATTTGCACGTCTGGCAGATCGGGCCGGGACATATAGCGGTCGTGGCGTCGGTGGTTTCCGAAACGCCGCAAGCGCCTGCGGTCTACAAGCAGCGGCTCGATGGCCTTGCCGGGCTTTGCCACGTCACTGTCGAAGTCAATGCCGGCCCGTGCTGAAATGCTGAAATCCCCTTTTGCCCGATCTGTCGCGCTGGTGGCGGCTTTCGGCGCGCCTGCGGCGATTGCCCAGGATGCTGCACAGGAACGGCCTGCAGGCTTCGTCGATGCTGCGACCATCGTGCCGGGGCTGGTCCCGGAAATGCGCTACGCGACCGCGCATAATTTCACCGGACGGCCGATTGACGGCTATGAAGCGCGGCGCTGCTTGCTGACCAAGGAGGCCGCCGAGGCGCTGGCCAGTGTCGCGCGCGATCTCGCGCCGCGCGGTCTCGTCGTCAAGGCCTTCGACTGCTACCGGCCGACGCGCGCGGTGGAGAATTTCATCCGCTGGGCGCGCGATTTCAACGACCAGACGGCGCGGGCGGAGTTTTATCCGAATGTCGACAAGCGCACGCTGTTTCGCGACGGCTATATCGCCTCGCATTCCGGCCATTCGCGCGGCTCGACCATCGACATGACGCTGGTGCGCGCCGATGGCGCCGAGCTCGACATGGGCACGCCATTTCGATTTCTTCAGTCCGACATCGTGGACCGACGATGCGAGTGTCACGGCCGAGCAGCATGCCAACCGCATATTGCTGGTCGCGGCGATGCGCCGGCGCGGCTTTCGCAATTACGAGAAGGAATGGTGGCACTTCACGCTGACGCCCGAGCCGTTCCCGGACACCTATTTCAATTTCCCGGTGCGGTGAGAGGAAGGCTGTTGCCGCGACGCTACAGCCCCAGATAAAATTTCTTGATCAGATCGTTGTTGTTGAGCTCGTCGGTCGAGCGGCCTTCAAACGCGATCTTGCCGTGAACGATGACATAGCCGCGGTCGGCGATGCGGATCGCCTGATTGAAGTTCTGCTCGGCCATCAGCACCGTGAGCGAGTAGCGCTGCTTCATCTCGTTGATGGCGTCGATGGTGCGGCTGACCAGGATCGGCGCGAGCCCGACCGACGGCTCGTCGACCAAAAGGATTTTCGGCGCCAGCATCACGGCGCGGCCGAGCGCCAGCATTTGCTGCTCGCCGCCCGACATGCTGCCGGCAAGCTGCTTGCGGCGCTCGGCAAGGCGCGGAAACGTCTCGTAGCAGACGGCAAGATTGCGCGCGAGCTCGCGGCGCGCCGTCTGCCGGTAGGCGCCGAGCAGAAGATTTTCCTCGACTGTCAAGAGCGGAAACAGCCGCCGGCCTTCCGGCACCAGCGCGATGCCGAGATCGACGATTTCCTCGGTGGTGCGGCCGACGAGATCGTGATTGATGCCGTCGATTTCGGCGACGATCGAACCCTGGCGCGGCCGCACGATGCCCATGATGCATTTCATCAGCGTCGACTTGCCGTTGCCGTTGGTGCCGAGAAGCACCACGGTTTCGCCGCCGCCGACCTTGATCGAGACGTCGTCGATCACGCGCACCGCGCCGTAGGCGGCGTGAATCCCGTTGATGATGAGGCTATTGGCCAAGGTAGGCCCTCTCCACTTCCGGATCGCGCATCACGTCGTCAGGCTTGCCGTCGGCGATCTTCTTGCCCGAGACCAGGACGACCAGGCGGCGCGAAAAACTCATCACCGCGCTCATGATGTGCTCGATCAGGATGATGGTGACGCCGTTGTCGTTCAGTCGAACCAGCAGCGTCAAAATATCCTCGACCTCGGAATGGGTGAGGCCGGCCATCGCTTCGTCGGCGATCAGAAGCTTTGGCTCCGCCGCCATGGCGCGCGCCAATTCGAGCTTGCGCATCTCGACTTGGGTGAGGTCGCGCGGGAAATGCCGTGCCTTTGGTTCGAGGCCGACCTCGTGCAGCAGCGTCGCGCAGCGCTCCTCGATCGACTGCCGGGACAGATGAATGCCGCGGGCGGCGACGGTGTAGAGGAGGGGGATGCGGATATTGTCGGCGAGATTCATGCTGGCGAACGGCCGCGGCAGCTGAAAGCTGCGCGACACGCCGAGATGGGTGCGCCGGTGCGCTTCGAGCCCATCGAGCTTTCTGCCGTCGAAATGCACGGTGCCTTGCTCGTTATGCAGCGTGCCGCAGATGCAATTGACCAGCGTCGATTTGCCGGAACCGTTCGGCCCGATCAGCCCGAGGCGTTCGCCGGCCGGGATCGACAGCGAAATATTGTCCAGCGCGACGAAGCCGCCGAAACGTTTGCTGAGATTGTCGATGGCAAGGAGTGCTTCGCTCACGGCACGGTCTCCGGCGATTCCGTCTCGACGTGGCGGCGGCCGACGAATTCTTCGGGCTTGCGCCGGAAATATTTCTGCACCAGTCCGACGATGCCGTTCGGCGCGACGATGACGAAGCCGACGAGAAGGCAGCCGACGATCAGCAAATTGACCGCCGACGAGATCGTGACGGTCGCGATCTGCTGCAGCGAGCCGAGCAGCACGGCGCCGACCAGCGGCCCGATCCAGCTGGTCGTGCCGCCGATCATCGGCATGGCGATCGAGTTGACGGCGTAATCGAGCCCGAAGGTCGATGCGGGCTGCAGATAGCCGATGTAATAGGGGAACGGCGCGCCGGCCATTCCCATCAAAGCGCCGGAAATCGTCGTCGCGATGAGCTTTAACTTCAGCGTCGGCACGCCGGACGCTTCGGCGGCCAATTCGTCGTCGCGGATGGTGGCGAAGCCGTAGCCGAGACGGGAGTGCTCGATTAGCCGCGCGATGGTGATCGCGGCCACTGCAAGGAGCAGCATCATCAGGAACAGATATCTGATGTAGTTGCCGAACGGCCAGATTTCCTCGGGGCGTACGATATAGGCGCCGCGCGATCCGCCGACGAAATCCCAGTTGACGATCAGCGTTTGCAGCACGACCGCGAGCGCGAGCGTGGCGATGGCAAAGAATGCGCCGCGCAGCCGCAAGGTCAGGTAGCCCATGCCGAAACCCACCAGGCCCGACACCGCGCCGCCGATCAGGATCAGAATGGGCATTGGCAGCCGATAAAACTCGTTTTCGGTGATGACCTTGTAGATGGCCACCGTCGAATAAGCGCCGAGCGCGAAGAACGCCGCCGAGCCGAAATTCACATAGCCGCAATAGCCGCCGAGAATGTTCCAGGCCGTCGACAGCACGACATATTGCAGCACGACATAGCCGGCAAAGAACACGTAGTCGTTGCCGACGCGACCGCGCCGCCGAATACGGCGGCGGCGATGCCAAGCCACATGAGGAAGAATAGCGGCGTGCGCACGGTTCAGCGTCCCAATAGGCCGGCCGGCCTGACCGCCAGCGTCAGCAACAAGAATCCGAACGAGACCGCGGGCGCCCAGGACGGGCCGTAAAACGTCGCGGTGAGACTTTCGACGATGCCGAGCAGCATCGCTGCGATCACCGTTCCCGGCAGGCTGCCCATGCCGCCCAGCACGCAGATCGCAAAGACGCGGCCGATATATTCGCGGCCGACCGACGGTTCGACCGGCTGGATGATGATCAAAAACGCGCCGGCGAGCGAAGCGGTGGCGATCGAAATGCCGAAGGCGATGCGCTTGATGCGCACCGGATCCACCGCCATCAGCCGCAGCGCCAGCTGATCCTGCGCCACCGCCATGATGGCGCGGCCGATGAAAGTGCGGGTGAGGATGAGCTGCAGCACCGCGATCAGCAGGAGCGAAACCAGACACGGAACGAGGATTCGCAGCGGCAAATCGACGAAGCCGAAGTGCAAGCTTGGCCCGATATAGCGTGCATCGACGTAGCGGTAATCGACGCCGAAATAGAGCACCAGCGTCACTTCGGTGATGAACAGCAGGCCGAAAAAGAACGCGAGACCGCGCAGCGATTCCTGGCCGCGTTTCTCGAACGAGACGTAATAGATTTGATAGATCGCGGCGCCGAGCACGTAGAACAGCGGGATCGCGATGATCGCGGCGAGGATGGGATCGATGCCAAACGTCGCGTTGGCGATGTAAGCGACGTAAGAGCCGAGAATGATGAAGGCGGGATGGGCGATATTGACGATGTCGAGGATGCCGAACGACAGCGACACGCCCGACGTCACTGCGGCATAGAAGCCGCCGATCAAGATACCGGAGACGATGGCATTGATGAGCAGATCGAACGAAAAAATCATTACTCGACTACAGAGCCGCACGCCTGCGCGCCGGCTTTCCCCCTCTGGCTACACTTTCTTTTAGTCATCATCCGTAGCGGCGGATGATCAAGTAACCTTTTTGGGCTTTCAGCCGCTTTGGGCCTTAAGCCAGTTGGGCCATTCCACCTCTCGCGAGGCTTTCCCCGTGGCCCGGAACACAAGATGCCCCGCTGTCGCGGGGCATCGTCGCTCATCTATATCATGCCGCGGCGCGAACCTTGTCCGGAATAGCGAGCGGCTTATTGGCGCTGTTGAGGAATTCGATGGTCATGAAGACCATCTCTTTGTCGCCGAGATTTTCGAGGTCATGGACCTTGAACTCGCCGGGACCATAGGTTTCGTGGCGGGTCTCGCCGGGCACATAGCTATATTCGACGGTGGTGCCGTCGTGGATGTGCTGGCGGCCGCGGCCGCCGGAAACCGCGGTCCAGAAATAATCGAGCACGTGGCGGTGAAAGCCGATCCGCTCGCCGGGCGCCAGCCGGATGATCCAGACCCGCACCTTCTCGTTCTCGGACAAGAGCGTCGAGCCGACGCAGCCGTTGGGGCTCCCCCGCTCGCGCTCGAATTCCGCGGCGATTGCCGGCGGCCAGGCCGACTTGTCGGCGCGGTCGCTGGTCTTATCCAACATGGTCAGGGCCATTGGCTTCTCCGTAAGGATGGCTTTCCACCAAGATTCTGAACACAATATAGAAAACCTTTCCGGCTTAGGAAATAGTCGCAAAAGCCTGGAAACAGCAGGATTCTCGAATGGTAAGGAAACGTCGGGCGCTCGTGATCGGCGGCTCGATGAGCGGGCTTTTGGCCGGGATCATGCTGATGCGGCGGGGCTGGGACGTCGATATTTGCGAGCGCGCCGAGGATGAGCTTGCCGGCCGCGGCGCCGGGATCGTTGCCCAACCCGAATTGATCGCGCGGCTCACGGCGCTGGGCCTTAATACCAGCGACCTCGGCGTTGCCATCACGACGCGAAAAATCCTCAACCGCGACGGCGGCGTCACCGCCACCAGCCATTGCCCGCAGATCCTCACCGCTTGGGAGCGGGTCTATCGCATCCTCCGTGATGCTTTTCCGCCGCAGCGCTATCATCGCGCGCGTGGGTTGAAGACATTTTCAGCAGACACCGGACGACGTCCTTGCCCATTTCAGCGACGGCAGTTCGATGCGCGCCGACGTGCTCGTTGGCGCCGACGGCCTGCGCTCGACGGTGCGGCAGCAGTGTCTGCCCGATATCGCGCCGCTCTATGCCGGCTACGTGGCCTGGCGCGCGCTGTTGTCCGAAAGCGATTTCCCGCCGGCGGTCCATCGTGAGCTTTTTATGCTGATGACGTTCGCCCTGCCGCCCGGCGAGCAATGTCTGGGCTATCCGGTCGCCGGGCCGGACAATGAGCTGCGCGAGGGCCAGCGCCGCTACAATGTGGTCTGGTATCGGCCGGCGGATGAGACGAGCGAACTGCCGCAGCTCCTGACCGACAAGAATGGCGTGAGCCATTCGATCTCGATCCCGCCGCCGCTCATTCGTGCCGAACCGATTGCCGCGATGCGGGCAGCGGCCGAGCGGCTATTGGCGCCGCAACTGCGCGAGATCATTCGGCTGATCGACGAGCCAATCCTGCAGCCGATCTACGATCTCGAAAGCCCGCACCTGGCGTTCGGCCGCGTCGCTATTGTCGGCGACGCGGCCTTCGTGGCGCGGCCGCATGTCGCGGCCGGTGTGTCGAAGGCGTCCGACGACGCGGCGGCGCTCGCCGAGGCGCTCGACGGCGACAATGTCGAAAGCGCGCTGCGCCGCTTCGAGGCGGCACGCCTGCCGGACAACCGGAAAATCATCGAGCGCGCCCGCCACCTCGGCGCCTATCTGCAAGCGACGCAGACCGCGGAGGAACGGGCGCGATCGGCGCGGCACAGCATTCCGGAAGCCGTGCTCGCGGAGACCGCAATAATTGATTTTCTACGTTAGAGCATCGATCCCGAAAGTGGACCGGCTCGGACAAGCTCTGCGCGAACGAAGATCCAGCCTTGCGGCCGTCAGGCAAGTTTTGCGTCGAGCGTGATCTGGGCGTTGAGAACCTTCGACACCGGGCAATTCTTCTCGGCTTCGCCGGCAAGCTTCTTGAACGTCGCCTCGTCGAGATTCGGCACGGTCGCGCGCAAGGTCAGCGCCGACTTGGTGATGCGAAAGCCTTGGCCTTCCGGATCGAGACTGACGGCCGCTTCGGTTGCGAGCTCGGTCGGCGTGAAGCCCGCGCCTTGCAACTGGAACGCCAGCGCCATGGTGAAGCAGCCGGCATGTGCCGCGGCAATCAGTTCCTCGGGATTGGTGCCTTTCTCGTTCTCGAAGCGTGTCTTGAAAGAGTAGGGAGTTTGCGCGAGCACGCCGGAATCGGTGGACAGGTCGCCGTTGCCGGCGCGTCCCGTGCCGCGCCAAACCGCTTTCGCCTTGCGGATCATCGAAGTCTCCTGTGCTGAAATTGTTTTTGCCGGCCGCCGAGAAGCGTTTGCGGCAGGCGTCGTAGAGGAGCCTAATCTATGGCGGCGGCGCGCTCTTTGTCAGCGCCCTGGGCGTGCCGTTCGAGCAAAGGATCGTGAACGATCGTCTTGTCGCGATAGAGTTCCAGGATTTCGGTGTCATTTAATCCCAAAATGTCGCGCAGAATTTCCTCGTTATGCTCGCCGAGGCGGTCCGCTCTGATCTCGGTTTCAGGCGTCCAGCGCGAGAATTTGGCGGCGAGCCCCGGAATATCGAATGTCGCCGATGTCGCGATCGGTGACGCGGCGCACGGTGCCGCGCTCCCGCAAATGCGGATGCGCCATGGCCTCGTGCAGGCTCAATACCGGCGCGCAGGGCACGCGTTCCGCTTCGAGCGCGGCAATGGCCTCGTCGCGGCTGGCAAAATGGCCGAGCCAATGCTCGATGATGGCTTTGAGCGCCTCGTTGTTGTCGCGCCGGCCGCGCGGGTCGCGAAAGCGGACGTCGTCGGCCAGTTCCGGCATGTTCATGGCCTTGACCATCAGCGGCCATTGGTGCGGCATCACCATGATCGAGATAAATTCGTCGCCGCGACAGCGGAACACGCCGGTCGGGCCGCCGTCGGGATGCAGCGAGCCCAAGCGCGGCGGGTGAAATTGCGCACCCCGCAGCGACGATTTCGGCACGTTGACTTCGTGCATGTTGAAATAAGTGTCGATCAGCGAGCAATCGATATATTGCCCTTCGCCGGTGCGCTCGCGATGCAGCAGCGCAAAACCCACCGCCATCGCCGCCGTGACGCCGGTGGCGCTGTCGCTGATGGCGATCGGCAATTGCGCGGGCCCGCGGTCGGTCTTCGCCGATGCAAGAGGTGATGCCGGCATAGGCCGCGCCCATATAGTCGAAGCCCGGCTTGTCGCTGAGCGGACCGGATTGGCCGGCGAGCGAGATCGAGCACATGATCAGCTTCGGATTGATGCTCGACAGTTTGTCGTAGCCGAGCCCTGCGCGCGCCATGACGCCGGGCGCGAAATTCTCCACCACGACGTCGACCTTCGGAATGAGCGCGTAGACCAGCGCGCGGCCGCGGTCCTGCTTGATGTCGACGGCAAGCGATTTCTTCGAATGATTGTGCTGGAAGTAATAGGTGCTCTGCGATGATGTTCTTCAGCTCCGGATCGCGCGGCTTGTCGCCGGAAAAGCGGCCGCGGTCGCCGAACGGCGCAAGCTCGAGCTTGATGACCTCGGCGCCGATTTCGGCGAGGATGCGCGTGCAGGTCGGCGCGGCGACGAACTGGCCGATATCGAGCACACGGTAGCCTTTGAGCATCGGCAAGTTATTCATCGCTTGTCACTCGTGTTGCGGCGCGCCTCGGGCTCGCGATCACCGCGTTTCAAATTGTTTCCGGCCGAATAGGACGTCCCAGGACTCGCCCGCAGGCTTTTCCTTGTTGCGCTCGAGCCGGTCCGCCATCACCGCAAGACCACGCTGCACGGCAGGCCGCGCGCGCACCGCGCCGTACCAGCGCTGCAGGTTCGGCCATGCGGCGATGTCCTGGCCCTGCCACTTGTAAGGCCGCAGCCAGGGATAGACCGCCATGTCGGCGATGGAATAATCGCCGGCGAGGTATTCGGCTTCGCCTAGCCGCGTATCGAGCACGCGATAAAGCCGCGTCGCCTCGCTGGTATAGCGCTCGATGGCGTAGGGGATCTGTTCCTTGGCGTAGCGGCGGAAGTGATGCGCCTGGCCGAGCATCGGGCCGATGCCGCCCATCTGGAACATCAGCCACTCGATCACTTCGTAGCGCCGGCGCAGATCGGCGGGCATGAAGCGCAAGCCCGCCTTTTCCGGCGAGATACATCATGATGGCGCCGGATTCGAACAGCGCTATCGGTCTGCCGTCCGGACGCCTCGTGATCGACCAGCGCCGGGAATCTTGTTGTTCGGACTGATCTTGAGGAAGTCGGGATTGAACTGCTCGCCTTTGCCGATGTGAACCGGGACGACGTTGTAGGTCGAAGCCCGAGCTCTTCGAGCAGGATCGTGACCTTGTAGCCGTTGGGCGTCGTCCAGAAATAAAGGTCGAGCATCGCTCAGCCTTCACACCGCCTGCTTGAGCGGCTGCTCGCGCTTGAGGCCGGCCTCGGTCAGCCGGTGTTCCAGAAGGCCCATGCGGTCGTAGCCCCAGAACGGCTCGTTTTGGAAATAAAACATCGGCACGCCGAACACCTGGTCGGCGACCGCGTCTTCCTGGGCGCGCTCGTAGTCGGCAGGTCCATTCGCCGGCGAGGTAGTCGCGATAACCTTGCGCGGAAAGCCCGAGGCTTTCGATCACCGGCGCGATGGCGTCGGCCTCGTCGGCGGCGAGTTCGCGCTTGAAGAACAGGTCGAAAACCTTGTTGCCGTAGTCGCGAAGCTTGCCGTGCTTTTCGGCGTAAAGGCCGCCGATCAAAGCCGGTGTGGTATCGAAAATCTTCAGCGGGCCGCGGATCATCAGGCCGCCCCGCATATTGGCCCAGCGCCGCGCGTCCATATAGGAGTATTTCACTTTGTATTCGGAATACTGGCTGCGCTGCGCCCTTGCCCTTCAGCCGCAGCTGAAACGGCTTCCATTTCAGGCGAGATGTGATATTTGTCCTCCAGCGCGAAGGCGGGGTCGAAGGCCAGATAGGCGTAGGGGCTCTTGAAGTCCGAATACATTTTCACTTCGACCCGATCGCGCTGCATATGACCCTCTTTGCCTTTTCAGGACTTGCGCGCTCCGCGCCGGAGCGGCCGGGCGCCATGAGGCCTCAGTAAACATGAGGCCCCAGCAAACATGAGACCCCAGTAAAAACGGCGCGCCGGCAAAACCGCACAACCGCGACTTTGACAAACCGGCGGCCTCAATGTCAATTTGAAATGAATGACGATATTTCATGCGGAAATGGCATGAATGGAGGCGCGCATGGCCGATTTGCAGGATGTTCCCAACTTGTCGATGAAGCATCTGCGCGCCGTGGTGACGCTGGCGCGGTTCGGCAGCTTCGTCGCGGCGGCGTCCTATTTGCGCATGTCGCAACCCGGCGTAAGCCGGATCGTCCAGCAGGCCGAGGCGCGATTGGGCGTAAAGCTGTTCGCGCGCGGCACGCGCAGCGTGTCGCAGACCGAAGCCGGCCGTGAATTTATTCCGGCGGCGGAACGGCTGCTCGGCGAGTTCCTGCAGCAGTCGCAGAAAGCGCGCGAGCTCGACGGCCAGATGCGCGGGCAGCTCATCATTTCGAGCCTGATGTCGATCTCGCATCGCGTCCTGCCGGCGGCGCTCGTCGCGTTCCGCAAGAAGCACCCGAAGATGCACATCCAGATCAGGGAAGGTCTCACCAGCACGGTGGCGGAGGATGTTCGCAGCGGCATTGCCGATTTCGGCATCGGCAATGCGCTGGGACTGAGCGAAGGCATCGTCGCGGAGACTGTCGTCAATGAGCCTTGCTATGTGGTGATGCCGAAACGCCATCGCCTCGCGGCGATGTCGTTCGTCGCGCTCAAGGATATCGGCGACGAGCCGATGATTTCGATGCCGAGCAATTCCGGGCTGCGGCGGACCTTCGATATCGCCGCCAACGACCGCGGCGTCGTCTTCAATCACAGCATCATCACCAATCAGTTCGGATCGTTGTTCGATTTCGTGGCGCGCGGGCTCGGCGTCGCCATCGTTCCCGCCTCGGCTTTGCCGCCCGCGAACGGATCCTCGATTACGGTCAAGCCGCTGCGGCCGGCGATCACCCGCCGCATCGGAATCCTCAGATTGTCCGAAAAGACGCTGATGCCGGCGTCGCAGGCGTTCTTGGAGATCTTTCAGCCGAAATTCCTCGCCGCCGCACGCGGCGGACAAATTCGGTCACATCCGGCGCGCTGATCTACAAATATCCCGCGCCGGCTCCGGCGGCGAATTTTGCCGGCTCGCCTTCCCAGACGATGCGCGCATGTTCGAGCACATAGACGCGGTCGGCATGCGGCAGCGCGAAGGTGACGTTCTGCTCGCCGAGCAGCACGGTGATGTCGGTGGTCTGCCGCAATTTCTCCAGCGCCTTGGAAATCTGCTCGAGAATGACCGGCGCCAGCGCCGAGCGTCGGTTCGTCGAGGATCAAAAGCTTCGGCTTCATCATCAGCGCGCGCGCGATAGTCAGCATCTGCTGCTCGCCGCCGGACAGCGTGCCGGCGGCCTGCTTCTGGCGGGCGTTGAGGATCGGAAACAGATCGAACAGCCAGGCGATCTGCTCGGCGCTTTCGGCGGGCGGCAGATGGTGGCCGCCGATATCGAGATTTTCGCGCACCGTCATGTCGGTGAACAGCTCGCGCCCTTCCGGGCTTTGCACGATGCCGTGCCGCGCGATCGTTGCCGCGCTCCTACCGCGGAGCGAAGCACCCTCGCGGCGGATGTCGCCGGTATAGGGCAGCAGGCCGGAAATGGCGTTGAACAGCGTGGTCTTGCCGGCGCCGTTCAGCCCGACGACCGAAACGAATTCGCCGGCATGGACATGGATCGAGACTTTCTCGCAGCGCCTGCGCCTTGCCGTAGAACACGCTGACATTGTCGACTTCGAGGAACGGCGTGGTGCGGTCGCGGAACGAGGATTCCGGCCGCGCCGCCGTTTCCATGCTGCCGCCGAGATAGACGCGCCGCACGGTTTCGTCGCGCATCACCTCGTCGGCCGTGCCTTCGGCGATACGCTCACCGACATACATCGCGAGCACCCGGTCGACCAGACGCGCGACGCTCTTGACGTTGTGATCGACGAGGAGAATGGCGCGGCCGTCGTCGCGCAGTTCGCAGATGAGGTCGGAGAACGCGTTCGTCTCCGTCGAGGTGAGGCCGGCAAACGGCTCGTCGATCAAGAGCACTTTCGGATCGCGTGCGATCGCCTTGGCGATCTCGATCTTGCGCAGGTCGGCGAACGGCAGCGTTGCGGGGCGCCGGTCCAGCACACGGCGTGAGGCCGACGCGCGCGGCGATGGCGCGGGCGTGTTCGTCGGTATGGGGATCGGCGAACAGCCGCGTCAGCTTATCGGGCAGCAGTGCGAGCTTGATGTTTTCCAGCACGGTCTGGCGATGCAGCGGGCGCGAATGTTGGAACACGATGCCGGCGCCCATGCGCGCGATCTTGTGCGACGGCCAGCCGGCGACCTCGACGCCGTCGATGCGCACCGAGCCGGCATTGGGGCGCTCGATGCCCATGATGAGCTTCATCACCGTCGATTTGCCGGAGCCGTTCGGGCCGATCAGGCCCGAGAATCTTGCCGGCTTGCACGCTGAGCGCCATGTCCTTGACGGCGACGAGGCCGCCGAAGCGCTTGGTGAGGCCGGAGACCTCGAGTTGCGCTTCGTCCGCCATGGTCACGACGGTTCCCTGCTGCGTGTGAGCAGGCCGAAGAAGCCGCTCGGAAACAACAGCACGACGACGAGCGCCATGGCAAAGACGACGAAGTTCGACAGATCGCCGAGCGGGCGCAGCGCCTCGCTCATGGCGATGAGGAACACGGCGCCGAGTACGCCGCCGAGAATGGTGCGCCGGCCGCCGAGCACCGCGGCGATGATGATCTGCACGCCGACGGTAATGTCGACCAGCGTGCCCACCGAAGCTGAGCCGAAATAGAAGACCAGCATCGCGCCGGCGAGGCCGGAAAAGAACGCGCTGATGATGAAGGCCGCAAGCTTATGCTTGGTGACGTTGAAGCCGAGCGCGCCCGCCTGCACGGCGTCCTGGCCGCTCGCCTGCAAAATCAGGCCGACCGGCGAGCGCGACAGCGCGAACAGGATCGCGCCGCTGACCGCCATGAACCAGAGCGCGATCCAGTAATTCTTGGTATCGCTGATGGTGATGACGTCGGGCACGGTGAGGCCGATCTCGCCGCCGGTGAGGCTCGCATCGACCACGATAAAGTTTTGCAGCATCAAGCACGGCGACCAGCGTGGTCAGGCCGAAATAGGGCCCGCGCACGCGCAGCGCCGGCAGCGCCAACACGACGCCGCCGACAACCGCGGCCAGCGCGCCGGCGGCGACGCAGAGCCAGATCGGCGGCTGGTAGAGATTATCGAGAATGCCGGCAGTGTAGGCGCCGGTGCCGATCAGGAATGTCGGGCCGAAATTCACTTCGCCGGCGAAGCCGAAAAGCAGATCCCAGGCCATCGCGAAGACGCCGAAATAATAGGCGATGGTCAGAAGGCCGAGGATGTAGCCGGAAACGCCGAGCGGCAGGAACGACGCCAGCACCACGACGCCGAGCGCGATCAGAAGGATGCGCGTGGTCGACAGCGAGCCCATCTAGCGCCGTCCCAGCAGGCCGCGCGGGCTGACATACATGACCGCGACCAGGAGCAAGAGAGCGGGGATGGTGCGATAGGCCGGTGAGATCAGATAGGCGGTGATGGTTTCGAGATAGCCGACCATATAGGCCGCGATCAGCGCGCCCGAGACGCTGCCGAGGCCGCCGAGAACGACAATCGAGAATGCGCTCGCGGTCAGCGGTCCGACGCTATAGGACGATACGCCCAGAAACATGCCGAGCAGCACGCCGGCGATGCCGACCAGCACGCCGTAGATCGCCCAGACGACGATATAGACCTGCGACAGTTCGATGCCGAGCAGCGTCACGCCGCGCGGATTCATCGAGGCCGCGAGCACCGCTTTGCCGGCGCGTGTGCGGTTCACCAGAAGCCACAGCACGCCGATCACGAGCCAGCACACGACCGCGGTGAAAATCTCGTTTTGTCGGCGTGCGCACGCCGGCGATGGAGATGACGCCGTTGACGATCGGCGCCACGGTCTTGGCATTGTTGGTGTAGAGATACGCGATCAGCTCCTGGATCATGATGCCCCAGAGCAGCGTCGCGGTGAGGATGAAGATCTCTTTTTCCTCCTCGCGGATTTTGCGCGTCTGCTGCAGCGGCCGCACGATGACGAAATAAGTAAGAAGCGAGGCGGCAAAGCCGACGCCGACGCCGATCGCTGCGCCGGCATAGGGCCCGACGTGCAGATCGTTGCCGGCCGCCCAGGCGGCGACGACGGCCGCGACCATCAGCGCGCCGTGGGACAGATTGAGGACGCCGGAGACACCGAAAATCAGAGCGAAGCCCGTGGCGCCGAGCGCATACAAAGAACTGATCGCAAAGCCGTCGATCAGGATTTGCCAGAACAGCATCGGTCAGACCACGCTCACGCACGAACGCTTAAAGCTGGCTTGCACGCGTCCCATCAAACGTCTCCCCGCCCGCGGCAGCGGACGGGGAGGGATTGCAAGGTCCGATCTCCGCTCGTCAGTTCGCCGAGCCGACTTTGATGAATTTCGGGAACTTCAGCTTGCCGTTGGCGACTTTGGCCGGCCACAGATTGACCTGCTTGCCGTCCTGCCATTGCAGCATGAGGCCGGTGATCGTGCTCGGCGCCGATCTTGAGGGCGTGCGGATTGGGCGATCCTTGCCCTTGAACTGGACGCGGCCGATGGTGCCGACATAGTCCGTCTTTTCCAGCGCATCGACGAGCTTGTCGGGATCGGTCGAGCCGGCCCGCTTGATCGCGTCGGCGATGTAGTAGACCTCGTCATAGGCGGTGTAGCCGCAATAGGACGGATTGTTGCCGAACCGCTTATTGAACGCCGCCGACGAACGGCAGCGTCTTCGGCGTCACGGCGACGCCCGGCCCGGAAACGGCCTGGTACAACACGCCTTCGGTCGCGCCATTGGTGTCGTTCCAGAAGCTCGAATTGGTCGCCTGCGAGGAAACGCCGAACATCGGGATCGGCACTTCCTGCTGCTTCCATTGCACCGTCGGCTGCACGCCGACATGGGAGATGCCGGTGATCATCACGTCGGGCTTTTCACCTTCGATCTTGTTGAAGATCGGCGTGAAGTCCGTCGTGTCAGGCGAGAAGCGGATGTGGTCGAGCACCTTGAGCCCGATCTTGGGCAGGCACTTGATATATTCGGCGTCGAGCGGGGTGGTCCAGGCGGCGTCCTCGCTCATGACGACCGCGCTACTTCATGTGGAGTTCGTTGACCAGAAGTTCCTTGGCCGCATCGCAGACCTGGTCGGCGATGCTGGTCGAGGTCGAGATAGCCGTGGAACGTGTATTTGAGATTGTTGTAGTCCTTGGCGATGTTTTGGGTGATGACGTCGGAGGCGGCGCCGGGCGTCACCATCACGGTCTTGAGCCGGCCGGTCCACGGTTCGAGCGCGAGCACGACTTCGCTGATATAGCTGGCGATCACCGCATTGACGTGATCCTCGGTCGCGGCGCGCTGGAAAGCGCGCACCGATTCGGCGGCGGAGGAGTGATTGTCGTAAGTGATGATCTCGATCTTGCGGCCGTCGACGCCGCCCGCGGCGTTGATCTCGTCGGCGGCAAGCTGCGCGGCTTGCGGGATCGACGAGCCGGCAACGGCCTGCGCTTCGGCGATCACACCGATCTTGATGGGATCGGCGGCCTGTGCGGAGCTGGGCTCGCGATCGCAAGTGCGGCGATCGCCGCACCTGCCAACAGCACGTGCGTCAGACGCGTGGACGCAATACGCCTATCTGATTTGCTCATTGTATGTTCTCCCTGGAATTGCCGTCTTTTGCTTGAATGCGACGGCTTACAGACAAGTCTATCCCAATGCCCCCGGACGGCAAGCCGGTTCTTCTCAGACTAAAGGCGGTACGACGCCTTAACGCGCGCCGCCGTTCGTGGGCAGCAATTCGTCGATCAGGCGGCGCACGTCGGTGGGCAGGAAGGGATTTTCCAGAAGCGGCCGTTTTTGTCTCGGCGAGAAAGCGCTCGGAGGCCTTGGTCCGAGAATCACCGGGAGCGAAGGCGGTGCACGCTCAATGATGTTATCGTCCTAAACGTGCTGGCCGCCGTTGATGTGGATCTCGGCGCCGTTGACGTAAGACGAGGTGTCCGTGCACAGCACGTAAATGATCTTCGCCACTTCGTCCGGCGTTCCGAGCCGGTGCATCGGAATATTTTCGACGATCTTCTCCGTGCCCGGCGACAGCATCGCGGTATCGATTTCGCCCGGCGCAATGGCATTGACGCGGACGCCGACCGAGCCGAAATCCGCCGCCATTTCGCGGGTCAGCGCCGCGAGCGCCGCTTTCGACGTCGCATAAGCGGCGCCGGCGAACGGATGCACGCGCGAGCCGGCGATCGATGTGACGTTGACCACCGAGCCCTTGGCGGCTTTCAACTCGTCGAGAAGGCCGCGCGCCAGCATGATCGGGGCGAAGAAGTTCACCTGAAAAACGTGATGCCAGTCCTCGCGCGTAGTGTCGATCGAAGACAGCCGCTTACTGCCCGCGGCTTTCGGCGAGATCGCCGCATTGTTGACGAGCGCGTGCAATTCGCCATGGAGCCGGTTTTTGGTTTCCATGATCGCCGCCTCGGTATTCTCCGGATCGGAGAGGTCGACCTGGATGTGATCTTCAGGTCCCGCCTCCCACGGACAATTTTCCGGGAACGGATGCCGCGAGCAGGTAACGACGCGCCACCCGGCGGCGGAGAAGCGCTTCACCGTGGCGTGGCCGATGCCGCGGCTGGCTCCGGTCAGGAGGAGCGTGCGTCGCGGTTGGTTGCTCGTTGCCATAAATTGTTTGCTCGGGTTGTTTGCTCGTGATTATGGATAAAGGCGCGTCTTCTTCCACGGCGCGTTCAAGTCCGCACGCGCGAAGACAATACGATCGTGCAGCCGAAACGGCCGCTCCTGCCAGAACTCGATCTGATGTGGCATGACACGGAAGCCCGACCAATAAGGCGGGCGCGGCACCGTGCCGATGGCGAATTTTGCGGTCTGGATTGCGACCGCCTTTTCGAAGGCCAGCCGGCTTTCCAGCGCCTGCGGATTGTTTGCTCGCCCAGGCGCCGATTTGCGCCATGCGTGAGCGCGTGGCGAAATAGGCGTCGGCTTCTTCCTTGGTCACCGCCTCGACATTGCCGCGCAGCCGCACCTGCCGTTGCAGCGATTTCCAATAAAACGTCAGCGCGGCCTTCGGCGCCGCCGCGAGTTCCCGGCCCTTGATGCTGTCGAGGTTGGTGTAGAACACGAAGCCGCGCTCATCGAAGCCCTTCATCAGCACCATGCGGGCGTCGGGCATGCCGTCGGCATCGACGGTGGAAAGCGTCATGGCCTCGGGATTGACCGGCTCGGAGCGCCTGGCTTCGGCAAACCATGCGGCGAACAGGCGCAACGGCTCGTCGGCCTCGGTGAAGTCACCGCCCGTTAACCACATCGGGTGTTCAATAGGCGCTGCGTCGGACATTCTCGGAGTACCCAAGTGTGGGTGTGGGGTGATCGGGAAGCGTGCCGCCGGTCTCTATATAGTGGAACAGCGCGCGCTACGCCTACGTGGCCGGTGGCATAAGCTTTCATGCGTGACGGCGGTGCTGAGCGCGCTTGCCGTTTCCGGTTGTTCCTACCGGCTGTCTTCCCTGGGTTCGAAAGACGACGGCGATCCGCCGACGACCGGTTCCATTGCGGCTCCGGCCGGGCCGCCCGTCGAGGTCTCTAGCGCCTCGCCGCGGGCGGAGGTCGACCTCGCCTATGCGCGCGCCGCCGCGTCCGACGCGCTGGCCCGGGGCGGTAAGGACGCGAGCGTGCCTTGGCAGAACCCGCAGACCGGCGCCGGCGGCAATATCACGCCGCTTGCCACCTCCTATACGGAGGGCGGCCTGCCGTGCCGCGATTTCCTCGCCAGCTATGTCCATGGCGGCTCGCAGGATTGGCTGCAGGGAGCGGCCTGCCGCACTGCGGGCGGTTCGTGGGAGGTTCGGCGGCTAAAGCCCCTCAATCACGGCTGAGCGCGCTATCATCGCCCGGCAACGTGCCGATTCGCTTGTCAGATTGCACTGTTGCAGGCGATTGCTGCATTGCGTGACGGCCACTTTATGCCCACATTGAAGCTAACTGGGCGGGCGGGGCCAGCCCGAAAGCTTATTCGGAGTCCTTTAGGGATGCGTGATCCCTATGAAGTCCTGGGTATCGACCGCAAGGCGAGCCCGGGCGATATCAAGAGCGCCTATCGGCGGCTCGCAAAAAAGCTGCATCCCGACGCCAACAAGAACGATCCGAAGGCGGCGACGCGCTTTGCTGAGCTTAATGCCGCGCATGAGCTCCTCGAAGATGAGGACAAGCGCAAGGCCTTCGATCGCGGCGAGATCGATGCCGAGGGCAAGCCACGCTTCCAAGGATTTGGCGGCGGCGGGGGAAGGCCCGGCGCGGGCGCGGGCTTCGGTCCCGACATGAATTTCGAGAGTTTCAATTTCGGCCCTGAGGGGTTCACGCGCAGCACCCGGCGCGGGCGCTCGGGCGGCGGCGCGAGCGGTGGCGGTTTTGCCGGCTTCGAGGACATCCTCAAGGAAGCCTTCGGCGCTGCCGGGCGCGGCGGTCGTCCGGGCGCCGGATCGACTTTCGAGCAGGAAGATTTCGGCATCGGCGCCGATGTGCATGCGGCCTTGACGATCACGCTGCCGGAAGCGGCGAAGGGCGTCACCGAACGCTTGCGGCTGCCGACCGGCAAGGACGTCGACGTCAAAATTCCCGCCGGCATCACCGAGGGTCAGCAGGTCAGGCTCAAGGGCCAAGGCCTGGCCGGCCAGGCCGGCTCAGGCGACGTGCTGATCACGATCTCGATCGCGCCGCATCCGGTGTTCAAGCTCGAAGGCACGGATGTGCGGCTCGATCTGCCGATCACGCTCTACGAGGCGGCGCTCGGCGCCAAGGTGCGCGTGCCGACGCTCGACAAACCGGTCGAGATCACGATCCCGCCGTGGACGTCGAGCGGGCGCACGTTCCGTCTGAAGGGCAAAGGCTTCCCCGCCAAAGGAAGCCACGGCGACCTTCTCGCCACGGTGCGCATCGCGCTGCCGGACAAAAGCGATCCCGATCTCGAAGCGCTGATGAAGAAGTGGCAGGCCGAGAAGCCCTACGATCCGCGCAAGGATATGTAAGCCGTTTCAGTTCGGAAGCGGAATGCTGGTGGCTGCCGTCGCCCCGGCGGCGCGCGCCGTTGTGTCTCCCGGCGTTGCCGCACTGGACGGTTGTGGCGATGCCGTCACAACGGTTGCGATGTCTCGTAGCAGGCGCCCCAACAGATCGGAGCCGGTGATGATCCGGCGCTGTACGCCCCAGACCAGGATGATGTCGTGATGGATCACGTCATCGTCCGGCCGCTCCGGCAGCACCTTCATTTGCCCGATGACCTCGCCCAGCCGGGTCTTCATGTCGCGAACGATGATCGGCCGGTGCCAATAGACACCCGGTTGATCTCGAGCTGATCGAACAGCGCGTCGCGCAGGAAGTAGTGCGAGTCGAGAACAAATTCCGGCTCGCCGTCGAGGTTGGTGACGATCACCCATTTCTTGCCCGACGCATCGAGCTGCCGGAGAAACGGATCGTCGGGAGACCGGGTGAAATGCGGCAGGATGCAGCGGCGGTTGGCGAGCGGCAGGCTGATGATGCTTTGCGCGTCGACGGTCTCGCCTTCGTCGGTCACGGGAATATCGTCGAGATCGAGGAAGTTGCGTGCGCCGGTCGCTTCCAATTGTCCGATATCGCCGCCGCTCGCCGCGCTGCGCGCGATCAGCGAGCGGACATCGCGCTCGCGGAAATAATTGACACCCTCGACGCCGAGCCAGCCGTCGAGCAATAGCGCCGTCGGCTTGGCCAAGGGATAAAGCACGACGCGATAGAAATTCAGGAACGGCAAAAATCGCGCCGTTATCCGCAGCGCATTTCGCGAGAAATAGGCCTGCGGAATGATCTCGCCGAGCATCGTGATAGCAAAGGCCGAGAACAGGAAGCCGGCGACGCCGGCGAGCACTGAATCCGACAACAGCGTCAGCAGCACATTGGTGGTGACGTTGCCCCAGATGATGGTCGCCAGGACCTGATTGGAATTCTTGCGCAGCGTCGAGCACCTTCACCGCATCGGCATTGCCGCCGTCGGCTTCGATCTGAAGGCGCAGTTGGCTGAGGCTGAAGACCGCGAGATTGAGCCCGGAGAACATCGCCGACTGGACGATGCAGAGAATGATGCCGATCCAGATCCAAATGCCGGGCAGAGAAGAGATCGGAAAAGAAGCATTATGCTTGAAGAGGACATGGGTACCTCACGCTTCGGGCGCCGAGCCCCGGCCGCGCGCCACGCGATGAACGGCAAAAGCCGCAAGCCTGCCGTTGCCGGCCAGCCCGATTTACATATTTAGCAATCTGTGACAATCGGGTGAGGCGCGGGCGAGTTCCGCGCCTCGGCGGCAGCCCGCCTTAAAGCGGCGTGCGCTGATCGATCTGATCGTAAGCCGTCTTTGCGATCTCGTGCAGCCGGTCCTGTTGAGCAGGCCCGCTGAGCACATAGGCGAGGTTGCCCTCGACCCAATAATAGGCCGCGTTACGCTCGCCTGCGGTGTAGCGCAGCGCGGTCTGCTGATCGCTGGTGCGTCCGCAATAAAGCGTGAAGCGCTCGCCCGATGCACCCTCATACATGAAGAACGCGGTGGCCCCGGTCGGTCCCGGCAACAGCCGGCCGCCGACAAGCTTCAATCCCTGTTTGTTGAGGTCGGGAGGGCGCAACTGCGAGCCGACGCGCTTCGACAGCCAATCCTGAAGATGCGGCTGCTGGTCGCCCGGCACTTCGACCGGATGGCGGACCTCGACGGTGTAGAGCCGATAGGCATCGAGCGCGTCGGTGGTGAAGAGCGCGAGATTGGACGGGCTCGCGACAATGGCGCCGTGCGCGGTCCAGCCGGCGGCGCCGCCGAGGAGCAATGCCGCAAGCGTCGCGGCAATGCCTGCCGCCAGCCCGCCATAACGGCGGCGCGTCAGCCGATCGACGTCGAGCCGTTGCGGCGGCTTTTCGTTGATCACGGCGCCATAGCGCGTGCGAATGACCTCGGCCTGCTGGCGCCAGGCCGCGACCTTCATCGCGTCGTCAGGATGGGTCGTGAGCCATGCCTCGACGGCGCCAAGGCGTTCGGCCGGCAGCTCGCCATCGACATAAGCGTTGAGCTCGTCTTCGCTCACAATTTGGTCTCGATCAATCATCGTTCGCTCTCTTCGTCATTTCACGCGGCGCAGCGCCGGACGCTCGCCGTCAAGAAAGGCCTTGATTTGCGTGCGCGCCCGCGCGAGGCGCGACATCACCGTGCCGATCGGCACGCCCTGGATCTCGGCGACCTCGCGATAGGTGAGGCCTTCGAGCACAACGAGCAGTAGCGCCGAGCGCTGGTCTTCGGCGAGGTCGTCGAGCGCCCGCCCGATGTCGCGGCCGCCGGAATCCGGACCCGCGGTCGCGGCGTCGTTGTCGTGAATCTGCGTCAGCACCGGCCGCCGCGACAGGCTGCGCAGCCGGTTGCGATTGAGGTTGGTCAGGATGGTGTAGAGCCATGCCCGCGTATCTCCGCCATGAAACAAATGCTCCGAACGCAAGGCTCGTACCAGCGTGTCTTGCACAATATCGTCGGCAGTCTCGGCATTGCGTGTCAGCGCGCGCGCGTAACGGCGCAGCGCCGGAATTGCCGCCTCGATCTGCTCCCGGAAATCACTCAAGCATGTCACCCTATTAAGGGACGTTAAGCTTTATCGCGTGCCGTCTATCCGACATGCTCACATTCAAAAACCCCAACCGCGGCTTGGTATTCCGCGGCGCGCTGTCGCGGCCCCTTTTACCGGAAGTGGCGGCACTTTTCGCCACAGCTGCTTCTAACGAGGCTCCGTCTTGACCACCAGCACTTGCCCGGCCGGCGGTTACTACCCGCGCTTGATGGGCCAATGACCCTATGCCATAGGAGGCCAGGGCTGGAAAATCAGTGCACGGGGTCACAGGGAATGCCAGAAAGCTCCGGCCTCATGCGCGGCAAACGCGGCCTGGTCATGGGGGTCGCCAACCACCGTTCGCTGGCTTGGGGCATCGCCAAAGCGTGCCACGGGCATGGCGCCGAACTGGCCTTCACCTATCAGGGCGAGGCGCTTAAAAAGCGCGTCGAGCCGCTGGCCCAGGAGATCGGCGGCATTGTCGTCGGCGATTGCGACGTCACCGAGCCCAAGAGCATCGATGCGGTCTTCGCCGCGCTGCAGTCGTCCTGGGGCGGGATCGATTTTCTGGTTCACGCCATCGCCTTCTCCGACAAGGATCAGCTCGACGGGCGCTACGTCGACACGACGGCCGATAATTTCACCAAGACCATGCTGATCAGCTGCTTCTCGTTCACCGCGATCGCGCAGCGCGCCGAGAAGCTGATGGCAAATGGCGGCGCGATGCTGACGCTGACCTATTACGGCTCCGAGAAGTGGATGCCGCACTATAATGTCATGGGCGTCGCCAAGGCCGCGCTCGAAGCTTCGGTGCTGTATCTCGCCGCCGATCTCGGCACAAAGAACATCCGCGTCAACGCCATCTCGTCGGGCCCGATCAAGACGCTGGCGGCATCCGGCATCGGCGACTTCCGTTATATTTTGAGGTGGAACGAGTACAACGCGCCGTTGCGCCGCAATGTCACGATCGAGGAAGTCGGGCAGGCGGGCGCCTATCTGCTCTCCGACATGTCGCGCGGCGTCACCGGCGAAGTGCACCATGTCGATGCCGGCTATCATATCGTCGGTATGAAGCACCCCGACGCGCCCGACATTGCTGTCGGCAAAGAGTGACGTATCAGCTCCTGCGAGAATCCAGTAATTATTGAGCCGGTCCCGCAACCTGTGGGACAAGCGACAGTTTGAGCATGCCGATCCTCTATTACGTCCGCCATGGCGAGACCGACTTCAATGCCGAGCAGCGGCTGCAGGGCCGCCGGGACACGCTGCTCAACGCGCGCGGCAGATTGCAGGCGAAAGATTCCGGCGAGTTGCTGCGCGATCTGTTCGCGCGCGACGACCGCGGTGCCGGCGACTTTGTCTATGTGTCGAGCCCGCTACAGCGCGCCCGCGAGACCATGGAGATTCTACGTCCGCCGCTCGGTCTGCCGCCGCATCCTTACGCCACCGACAATCGGCTTTTGGAGATTTCCTACGGTGAATGGGAAGGACTGACGCTGCCGGAAATCGAGGCACGCATGCCCGGCATGCTGGCGGAGCGCGAGCGCGACAAATGGGATTTTGCGCCGCCCGGGGGAGAGAGCTATCGCGAACTCACGGCGCGTATCGGCGAATGGTATGCGTCGCTGACGCGCGACACAGTGGTAGCGGCGCATGGCGGCGGTGTGCGGGCACTGATGGCGCTCTTTAATGTGCTGCCGAAAGAGGAAGCGACGCACGCGCAGATCGCCCAAGGCGTCGTCTACGTCTTTGCCGACGGCACGATGGCGCGCTACGCGTGAGCGCGTGGGCGCGGGCAAACAAAAGAGCATCACGAAACAGGTTGCCCAAAAACGAAAGCGGCCGAACCTTGGTCCGGCCGCTGTGCGAGATCACGAAGACCTCGCGAAATCTGAAGCTGACAGCGCTGCCCCAATACGAGGCCCACGCAAATCATTTACTTCGACTTCTTCTTCGCTTTCTTCTTCTTGGCAGCCATGGTGGCGATCCTCGGTGTTGGTGTGATGAACCTACGGCAGGGTTGGTTCAGTCAGGTTGATCTTCGATCTCGGTCCCTGGGCCTTAGCCCCCTTACCGACGACGACAATGACATACGGCGTTTCAGAGCGCAATCGAAAAATCGCGAAAAACCTTTATTTTTCCGTAGCTTAACGGTTGTTCAGGTTTTCATTAATCGGCGTTCAGCGAGATGAATACGGCATGAACGGCTCAAACAATGCGCGTCGGGTCCTGTGCATTATTGCGGCAGAATCGAAGAAAAGATTTTGCGGGCGCGAATGAAACGCGATGATTCCTGCCGCATCTGCGAACGATCTCGCGTGCAGCGCGAAGCCGCATTTGACCGGATAGGATGCGCGGGCTACCAAGCCGCAGCCTGTTGTTTCAAACATTTGTCACGCGCGCGTCATGTCGTTCAACACATTCGGCCATTTATTTCGCGTCACGACCTTCGGCGAAAGCCATGGGCCGGCGATCGGCTGTGTGATCGACGGCTGTCCGCCGCGGATTCCGCTTCGCGAATCCGACATTCAGCCCTACCTCGACCGCCGCCGGCCGGGCCAATCGCGCTACACCACGCAGCGCCAGGAGCCCGACGCGGTCAAAATTCTCTCCGGCGTTTTCACCGACGAGCAAAGCGGCGCGCAGGTGACGACCGGTACGCCGATTGCGCTCCTCATCGACAATGTCGATCAGCGCTCGAAGGACTATTCCGACATCAAGGACAAATACCGCCCAGGCCACGCCGACTTCACCTACGATATCAAATACGGCCTGCGCGACTATCGCGGCGGCGGACGGCAATCCGCGCGCGAGACCGCGATGCGGGTTGCGGCGGGCGCCGTGGCGCGCAAGGTCGTCCCCGATCTGAAAGTACGTGCGGCGCTCGTGCAAATGGGCCCGCACCGCGTCGATCGCGCGCGCTGGGATTGGGCCGAGGTCGACAACAATCCGTTCTTCTGTCCGGATGCGAAAGCTCGCGGCGACGCTTGGCGATTATCTCGACGGGTTGCGCAAAAACGGCTCGTCGATCGGCGCGGTCGTCGAGGTTATTGCCGAAGGCGTGCCGCCGGGGCTCGGCGCGCCGATCTACAACAAGCTCGACGGCGATCTCGCCGGCGCGCTGATGAGCATCAATGCGGTCAAGGGCGTCGAGATCGGCGCAGGCTTCGGCTCAGCCGAGCTCAGCGGCGAGGAGAACGGCGACGAGATGCGCATGGGCAATGACGGCAAGCTGTTGTTTCTCTCCAATCATGCCGGCGGCATTCTCGGCGGGATCTCCACCGGCCAGCCGGTCGTGGCGCGCTTTGCCGTCAAGCCGACCTCGTCGATCCTCACACCGCGCCGCACCGTCGACCGCTATGGCCGCGAGACTGATATTTCGACCACCGGCCGCCACGACCCCTGCGTCGGCATTCGCGCCGTCCCTATCGGCGAGGCCATGGTGGCGTGCGTGATCGCGGATCATTATCTACGTCAACGCGGCCAGGTCGGTGAAACGCCGGCTTGGCCGTTCGCGCCGCCCACCCGCTGACGGCGCGCCAAGGGGCAAAGACCGGGCAAAGATCAGAAATGGAAGACGTTCACGAACGTATTCGCTCAGCCATCGCCGCATTCGGGCGCGGCGAGATCGTCATCGTCGCCGACGACGACGATCGCGAAAATGAAGGCGACTTATTTGTCGCGGCGAGCCTGTGCACGGCGGAGAAGATGGCGTTCATCATCCGCCACACGTCCGGCATCGTCTGCGCCCCGCTCTCGCTCGAGGAGGCGCGGCGGCTGCATCTTGACCCGATGGTGGCGCACAACGACGCGCCGCTCGGCACGGCTTTCACCGTTTCCGTCGACGTCCGTCATGGCTTGACCACGGGTATTTCCGGCGAGGAGCGGACCAATACGGTGCGGGCGCTCGCTAACGGCAATGCCGGTGCGTCGGACTTCGTGCGGCCGGGCCATGTCTTTCCGCTGGTCGCCAAGGAAGGCGGCGTGTTGATGCGCTCCGGCCATACCGAGGCTTGCGTCGACATGTGCCGGCTCGCCGGGCTGCCGCCCGTCGGCGTGCTGTCGGAACTGATGAACGACGACGGCACGGTGATGCGCGGCCCCGAGCTTGCGGTCTTTGCCGAGCGCCACAAGCTGCAACGCATCTCGATCTCGGAGCTGATCGCCTACCGGCAGTCGCGCGACAAGCTGATCGAGCGCGCCGGCGAATTTCCGGTGCAGACCGAAATCGGCACGCTCACCGGCTATGCCTTTCTCACGCCGTTCGATCCGACCTATCACATGGCATTCGTCTACGGCGATATTGGCGACGGCAAAAACGTGCTGACGCGATTGCACCGCGCCAATATCATTGCCGACGTGTTCGGCGGCGCCAAGCCCATCCACCAGGCGCTGGCGCGCTTTGCCGCCGAGGGCAAGGGCGTGCTGGTCTTGCTGCGTGACGGCACCGCGGGCGTGCCGGTCGTCTCCATACCAAAAGGCGAGGAGACCGCGTCCGGCGAAGCGCGCTCGCGGCAATGGCGCGAGGTCGGTCTCGGTGCGCAGATCCTCAAGGATCTCGGCGTCAAGTCGATCCGGCTCTTAACGTCATCGCGCGGCATGACCTATGTCGGGCTGTCCGGCTTCGGCATCGAGATCGCGGGGACGGAGCCGGTCGAAGGTTGAACGTTTCGCCGCGTTTGTGCGTCAAATGCAAATCAGGAGGGCGGCATGCCCAATTTTTTCGGCAATATTCGCACCAATTTCCGCACCATCCTGGCCGTCATCGGCCTCGGCCTTACGCTGTCGGCGTGCGGCTACAACACCATTCCGACGCTGCAGGAAACCGCCAAGGCGCGCTGGGCCGACGTCCAGAACCAATATCAGCGCCGCGCCGATCTGATCCCCAATCTGGTGGCGACCGTGCAGGGCTTCGCTGCGCAGGAAAAGAGCGTGCTCACCGCGGTGGTCGAGGCCCGCGCCAAGGCAACCCAGATCAAGCTCGACGCGTCCGATCTGACCGATCCGGCCAAGCTCAAGGCGTTCCAGGACGCGCAGAACCAATTGACCGGCGTGCTCGGACGGCTCTTGGCGGTGACGGAGAATTATCCGGACCTGAAATCCAACGACAACTTCATGGCGCTGCAATCGCAGCTTGAGGGCACCGAGAACCGCATCGCCGTGGCGCGGCGCGATTATATCGACGCGGTCCGCGCCTTTAACCTGTCGCTGCGCACGTTCCCGACCGTGCTCTGGGCGAAGACCGTGTTCTCCGGCGAGCAGCCGATGGCGGAATTCACCGCGACCGAGGGCTCCGACAAGCCGCCGCAAGTGAAATTCTGATGCCTCGTCACTCCGGAAGCCGGGAAGCGGCTATCCGGAATCCATAACCGCAGGTCAATGGCGTGACCTCAGACAGCGCAAATTGCGGCCGTTCGTGGCTATGGATTCCGCCTTCGCGCTTGCCGCGACCCGGAATGACGCTGTGCTTTTCGGTCGCGCTCTCTCTGCTTCTTATCGCTTTCGCCTTCGCGCTCGATTTTCCGCCCCTGACCGGCCGCGTGGTCGACCAGGCCAATATCATGACGCCGCAGAGCCGCGACGATATCGAAGCGAAGCTGAAGGACCTCGAAGACAAATCCAGCATTCAGCTCGTCGTCGCCACCGTAAAATCGCTGCAGGGCGGCGACATTGAGACTTACGCCAACGAGCTATTCCGCAATTGGAAGCTCGGTCAGGCGCAGAAGAACAACGGCGTGCTCCTCCTCGTTGCGCCGAACGAACATAAGGTCCGCATCGAGGTCGGCTATGGACTCGAGGGCACGCTGACCGACGCCTTGTCGTCGGTCATCATTTCGAGCGCCATCGTTCCGCGCTTCAAGGCCGGCGATTTCTCCGGCGGTATCGGCCGCGGCGTCGACGGCATCATCAGCGTGCTCTCAGGCGACACTTCGGATTGGCAGCGCAAGATCGATGTCCGCCAGGACGATCCGTCGGGCGATTTCGACAAGCTGTTTCCGATTTTGTTCTTCCTGCTGATCGTCTTTATCTGCTGGTACTTGATTCACAATGCCGGCGGCGGTGGTCCGTCGAGTGGCGGCACCGCGCGCGCGGCGGCGGCCCGCTTTTCATTCCCTATGGCGGCTCGAGTTGGGGCAGCGGTGGCGGCTTCGGCGGAGGATTTGGCGGGGGCTTCGGCGGCGGCTTTGGCGGTGGCGGCGGCTCGTCCGGAGGCGGCGGCGCCTCGGGAGGCTGGTGATGCGGATATTGCAGACCATGGCCGCCGGTGTTCTGGCGCTTTGTCTTTTGGCGCTTTGTGGCGCGGCGTCAGCTGCCGCGCTCGACTTCCCGCCGCTGACGGGCCGTGTCGTCGATCAGGCCAGGATTCTCAACGCCGAAATCAAAAGCGACATCGCCGGGAAATCGAAGGACTTGGAGGAGAAGTCCGGAATCCAGCTCGTGGTTGCCACGGTGCCGTCGCTGCAAGGCAGCGACATCGAGACCTATGCCAATGAACTGTTCCGCACCTGGAAGCTCGGGCAGGCGCAAAAGAACAACGGCGTGCTTCTTCTCGTCGCCCCGAACGAGCACAAGGTGCGCATCGAGGTTGGCTACGGTCTCGAAGGCACGCTGACCGATGCTTTGGCATCCGTCATCGTTTCCACCGCCGTCATTCCGCGCTTTAAGGCCGGCGATTTTCCCGGCGGGATCGAACGCGGGGTCGGCGGCATCCTTGATGTGCTCGGCGGCGATACCTCCGAATGGCAGCCGCAGCCGCGAGGTGCGCGAGGACAATCCGTCCATTTTGTGGGCTTTTTTCCCGCTGGCGTTCTGCATCGGCCTCATGATTGTGGTGCGGATGATCGCCATCGGCATTCGGGATATCTACTGCGGCCTCCGCTATGGCGATTGGCATCCGGCGCCGTCTGGCCACTATGTTCAGCGTCGTGGACGCATGGTTTTCGTGCCCGCAGCGGTTGGCTGTCGAGCTCCGGCTCAAGCGGGAGCGGCTCTTCGAGCAGCGATTCCTCCAGCAGCAGTTCGTCCGACAGCGGTTTTTCCGGCGGCGGCGGGTCGTCGGGCGGCGGTGGGGCATCCGGGAGTTGGTGATGCAATTCGGCAAAGACGATTACGAGGCGGTTGCGGCCGCGATCGGCGCGGCGGAGAAGAAGACCTCCGGGCAGATCGTCTGCGTGCTCGCGCATTCTTCATCGGGCTATGTACATGTCCCCATTCTATGGGCCACTGCGCTGGCGCTATTCACACCGTGGCCGCTGATCGACTTCACGCATTGGAGCGTGCAGCGAATTTTCCTGATTCAGCTTGCAGTCTTTATTGTCGCCGGCTTGGTATTTTCATGGATGCCGCTGCGTCTCCTGCTTGTCCCGCGCGCGCGTGCAGCAGGCGCGTGCGCATCGCGCCGCGATCGAGCAGTTCGTGGTGCGCGGCATCAGCCGCACCAAGAACCGCACCGGCGTGCTGATCTTCGTGTCGCTCGCCGAGCACTATGCGCGGATCATCGCGGACGAAGGCATTGCCGCCAAAGTTCAGACCAGCGAATGGCAGGCGGCAATCGATGCGCTGACGGCGCATATGCGCAACGACCAGATCGCCGCGGGCTTTACCGCCGCCATCGAGCGCTGCGGTGAGGTCCTGGCCCGGCATGCGCCGCCCGATGGGTCGCCCAACGAGCTTCCGGACCGGCTATATGTTATGTGACGGGACGTACTGCCCCGCACGTCACCTGACCGTCATCAAACAATCATAATGGAACCGCGAGTTTACCGCGCTTGGAGTATGATCCCGAAAAGTGGCAACCGGTTTTCGGAAAAGATCATGCTCAAACGGAAAATCTAGGCCTTGATCCGATTCAATCGAATCGGATCAAGGCCTAGCGGCGGCATTCGGGGAAAGCGGATTCCTTTGGCACAAAGCCCCGCAGATAACGGCCCGCGCTACGCGATCTATTTCGTGCCGGCGCCGGCGTCGCAACTCTATCGCTACGGCAGTTCGGTGCTCGGCTACGATTCGTATACCGGCAATGCCGTCGCGTTTCCGGACGAATTCGGGGCGGTAAACTGGAACGAGCTTACGGCGACGCCGCGGCGCTATGGTTTTCACGCCACATTGAAGGCGCCATTTCGCCTGGCGCCGTCCTGCAGCGAGCAGCAGTTAATCAACGCGCTGCGCAGTTTCTCAGGCCTTGGTCACGCGGTGCACAGCTTCACGCCCGCCTTGCGGGAGCTGGAAGACTTCGTTGCCATCGTGCCATCACAGGTCGAGGAGCTCACTCAACGCGCTTGCCGCATCGTGCACGACGATATTCGACGCCTATCGCGCGCCGATATCGCCGCAGGAACGCGCGCGCCGCATCGCCTCGGGGCTGAGCCAGAGTTCAGATTCAGAACCTCGATCGTTGGGGTTATCCCTACGTGCTTTCCGAATTCCGCTTTCACATGACGCTGACCGGCGCAGTGCCGCCGCGCCGCAAGAAGGCGATCCTCGCGGTCTTGCTCAACGGCTTCCGTCAGATGAAGGTCGAGTCGTCGATCGCCATCGATCGGCTCGTGCTGATGAAACAGGAATCGCCGGAAGCTTCGTTCCGCGTCGTGGACGAGGCCGCGCTCAAGATCGGCAAAAGCCTGCGCAGTTGAGCGCGCGCGATTAGAGCATGATCCCGAAAAGTGGAGACCGGTTTTCGGAAAAGATCATGCTCAAACGAAAAATCTAGACCCTGATCCGATTCAATCGAATTGGATCAGGGTCTAGCGCGCGCTCGTGTCGCTCAAGTCGCTACGGCGCGCTTCGGAAACAATTGCGGCCGCAGTTTCGGATGGCAGCCCATCATTTTCGGCGCGTAGGGCGTGTCGGCGCCGAGCTCCTCGGCGGCGTGCCAGGCCCAGCGCGGATCCCACATGGCGCCGCGGGCAAGACAAATCAAGTCGGCGCTTGCCGGACGCCACGATGTCTTCCGCTTGCTGATAGCCGGCGATCAGGCCGACGGTCATGGTGGTGATGCCGCTTTCCTTTTTCACCTTCTCGGCGAACGGCACCTGATAACCGGGCGCCAGCGGAATCTTCTGTTTCGGATCGAGGCCGCCCGTCGAGACGTCCATATAATCCATGCCGCGCTGCTTCAGCTCTTTGGCAAGCAGCACGGTTTCCTCCGGCGTCCAGCCGCCGTCGACCCAATCGGTGGCGGAGACGCGCATGCCGATCGGCTTCTGCTCCGGCCACACTGCGCGCACTGCCTCATACATCTCGATGGCGAAGCGCATGCGGTTTTCCGTGGAGCCGCCATATTCGTCGGTGCGCTGGTTGGAGATCGGCGACAGGAATTGATGCGCGAGATAGCCGTGCGCCCCGTGCAGCTCGATCACGTCATAGCCGATGCGGTCGACGCGCTTGGCGGCGGCAGCGAATTCGCCGATGCAGCGCTTGATATCGTCTTTGGTCATGGCGTGCGGTACCGGCCAGCCGGTGTCGTAGGGAAGGGCTGACGGCGCCTCCGGCGTCCAGCCGCCTTCCTCCTTGGTCAGGATCGGCTTGCCGCCGGCGGCCGGCGGCGTGGTCGGCCCCTTGCGTCCGGCATGCGCAAGCTGCACGCCGAGCTTGGCGACGCCGTAAGTGCGGCAGAAATCATGGACGCGCTTGAGCGCCTTCTCGTTTTCGTCCGACCACATGCCGGCGCATTTTGGCGAGATCCGCCCTTGCGGATTGACGTCGGTCATCTCGCACATTACGAGCCCGGCGCAGCCGAGCGACATATTGCCGAGATGCATCAGATGCCAGTCGTTCGCCGAGCCGTTGTCGGAATTGTACTGGCACATCGGCGACACCACGACGCGGTTGGGAAGCGTAAGACCGCGCAGCGTGATCGGGGAAAACAGGACGCTAGCCATAAATAGAAATCCTTTGTTGAGGCCCTTTGATGCCTTGGGATTGGGCGCCTTGAGATTGCGTGACTGACTTGAGACCGGGTGACTTGAGATTACGTCCGGCAAGCCGCCATTTCTGGCCCAGCCGTGCAGATGGCATGTATCACGCCAGGGGATCGGCCGGCAAACCGAGGCAGAATTTGCCATGGTTCTCATAGGCCGTGTCGCTCATGACCTGGTGGATGCCCGCGGTGTTGAGGTCGCGCAGCAGGCGGCCAATGACATGGGGGTGATGCAAACCGGTATTGCCGGCAAAGTGGTAACACATGGTCGCGGTCTCGATCGCGATATCGGTTGCATAGACGCAAATCGCCCGCACGTCGGCAATGGCTGCCCCGTCGGGGAGTGTGCCGCCGCTGACACTGTCGTACAAACGGTCATAGCGCTCATGCATCAATGCGCGCGCCGCCCGTAATTTAAGATCAGCCTCGGCAATAAAACGATGCACCACCTGGCGTTCGTCGAGCCGCGAGGAACGGAACGTGCCGCGGGTTGTGGTCGCAAGGCTGATCAGTTCGTCGAGCGCGCGCCGTGCGGCGCCGATGGCGATACTGCCGTGTTCCTTGGCGACATAGCTGAACGGCGGAAACAGATATGACGGGCCGCCACGGCGCGGCTTCGGCGCCAAAAGATCCCACACAAAAGTCTGATCCACGGGCAGGGCATAGTCGTCGACCGAGAAATCGCACGAGCCGGTCCCCCGCAAGCCCAACCACACCGCCCCAGTTGTCATGAATGGTCACGTCATTGATCGCGAAAGCCGAGAACATTACGATCGGGCGTCCGCCGTTCTCGGCTTCCGTGCCTTCGACGACGGTTCCGCCCAACACCCATTCGGCGTGCCGAATTCCACTGTTGAACCGCCAACGGCCGCGGACGCGAAATCCGCTTCCCTCGCGCACGGCGCGCCCCGCGGGGAAGAAAGATATGGCTGCCGTCGGCACATGTCTGTTAGCAAAGACTTTGTCGAGGCCGGACTGCGGCAGGAAGGTGCCGAGCGACGCGACGGCCGTGGCGCCAACCATGGTGCACCAGCCGCTGGTCAGGTCGTTATAGGCGAGCTGTTCCAGCACCATCATTTCGGTTACGGGATCGGCCTCCGCGCCGCCCATATCCGTGCAGAGCTTGAGCTTGAAAATGCCCGCTGTTCGGAGTGCCGCGACAGCTTCGGGCGCCAGAGTGCCGAGCTCTTCGCTCTTGGCGCCGGACGCCCGCAGAACAGGAGCGATTTTGTCCACCGCATCGAGAAGAGCTTCTCTCTTCAGCTTTCGATCACTCGGAAATGCGTCGATCATTTTTACCTCGCCGTATCGCTGTCTCGCGCTCAATGGCCTGACCGAACTCGCATCGTCATCGCCATCGCGATCGTTAATTGCCGTTTCCTCAGCCGGTCGCATATTTACGCGATGAGTTCATGTGAAAGCCGAGCGCGCGGTTGAGAATTGATTTGGGGGTCCGACGCACTGTTTGAGCGCCAGGCGACGATCTGGTCGGGCCGCACCAGGACCAGATCGGCCCCGTAGATGTCGCGAACGCCGTTCGCCGAAATATCGAGAGCTTTCAGGTCGATACCGGTTCGGGCCGCGGCGGCGAGTCAGACCGTCGATTTCGGCCTCGCTCGAAAATCGCAGCAGCGTCCAATCAAAGCCGAAACTGTCATAGAGCGATTGACCGTCGGCAGCCAGACATGCGGCGCGCGGCCACCGGGTTTTGCGTTGGCGATATAGACATTCGCTTCGTCCCGCGGCGGCGCGGTGCCGTCATCGAAGACGATCGGCGATCCGTCGTAGCGAGCGCCGAAGGTGATGCCGGGAATGTTGAACTCGGCTCTTGCCGTGAATAGCGAGATATTCGCCGGCTTCGCGGCGCGCCTGTTCGCCTTCCGTCGCTGTCATCCTCGATTTCGGGTACCGGCCCGTAGGTGCCGATGGAATTGGCGAACTTCTTTGCAAATCCGGTATTGCGGATCGCGACCGGCTGGCGCTCGGCCTCGTAGCTATCGAGCAGCCCGGCGCCCGCCTGCCGCGAGCCACGCCGGCAAGCTTCCAGCCGAGATTGACGGCATCCTCGACCGCGGTGTTGTAGCCGAGCCCGCCGGTCGGCGTGAACAGATGCGCCGCATCGCCGGCGATGAACACGCGTCCGCGCTGAAATCTTTCGGCGACGAGGGCAAAGCCGGCCGTCCATGTGCCGCGCGACAAGATCTCAACTCGATCGGCGCGCCCACAGCCGCACGGAACATGGCGGCGGCGCGGTCGTCGGTGATCGTCGTCTTCTTTCTCGTGCGGTCGCAATTGGGTGTGGAAGGCGAACTCGCCCTTGCCGTCCACCGCCGCCATGAAGGCCCGGCGTTCGCGATTGAACGTCACGTTCATCCAGGCCGGAGGGTGAGGGACGACCCGGTAAAAATCGGGCGCACGCAGATAGATGGCATGCATCCGGCCGCCGAAAAAATCGCGTTCGACCTCTTGGTCGCCCAGATACTCGATGCCAAGCGCTTGCCGGACTGTGCTTCGCGGCCCGTCGGCGCCGACAAGATAGGCGGCCTCGATGGTCTGCGTCTTGCCCGTCGGCGATACGTTCGACCAGCGCACGAATGCCATCGCGCGTCTTCGGAAAAACGCACGAGCCGCCAGCCGAAATTGATCGAAATGCCGGGCAAGCCTTTCGGCTTGTCGGCGCAGCACTTGCTCGACAAATTTTTGCGAGACGCGATGCGGCAGTTCGGCAGCGCTCCACGAGCCGGATAGCTGCTTGACGCGTTCGATCGCCTGGCCGGCCGACGGCAGGCGAAAGCGCGCCAATTCATGGTGGGCGTAGCGCGTGAAATAGGCGACGTCGGTTGGAAAATCGACGGGCAAGCCGAGCGATCGGATCTCCTCGGAAATGCCGAGGCGCCGAAAGTGCTCCATGGTCCGCGCCTGCGTCGCATTGGCCTGAGGATTGAAGGAGGTGCTCGGCTTTTGATCGACCAGAACAGCGCTGACGCCGCGCCGGCCAAGTTCGTTGGCGAGCATCAGTCCGCACGGACCGCCGCCGACGATCAGTACGGAGCATTTGTTTGGAGAAGCCTCGGCCAATATTGCTGCTCGCGACGTTGTTCTTCGGTTGGCCGCGTTTGCAGCCCGTGCATTGGCCGCTTGCCATGGCGGCTGAGCTTCGGTATGTAGGTTCAACCTGTTGAACTAATGTATGATATGAAACTAGGCCCGTCTTCCGCTGTCAAGTCGCTCGATCGTGGGCTCGACATTCTCGAGTATGTGGCCGCTTGCCCCGAGCCGCCGTCGTTTTCGCAATTGCTGGGAAACCTCGGCATTCCGCGCAGCAGTCTTTTTCATCTCCTGACCAATTTGCTGTCGCGGAATTTTCTCCAGCGCGACCCGAGGACCGAGCATTATCGGCTGGGCGCTGGCGTCGTTCAGCTGGCGCGGAAGCTGCGAAAGCCTTCCTTGGGCGATCGGGTTACGCCGTTCCTGCGTCAGCTCAGCGTCGAGGTCAGCGAAACGTGCGGCTTCTATGTCCATGCTGCGGATTCGGTGGAGGTGGTCGCTTCCGCCATCAGCACGCAGGCGCTGTCGTACACGATGAAGGTCGGTATGAATGCGCCGCTCTATGCCGTTTCTGCAGGCAAGATCGGGCTGGCCGAGCTTGGTGCCGATGCGCTGAGCCGATACTTGGCGCGCGTCACGTTTGCGCCCGTGACGCCGTATACGGTTCGGTTCAAGAACCGTCTGAAGAATGAGATTTCAGAAGGTCAAGGCGACCGGCTTTGCCTATTCGCGAGAAGAGTTCACCTTGGGCATCACCGCAATCGCCACTGCGGTCCGAAGTGAAGCGAATTTCTACGGCGCTATCAATTTGGCGGTGCCGACAGCGCGCTTTACTCCTGACCGGGGTGCCGAATTTCGCGAGGCGTTACGGCGGACGGCGCAGGCGATCGCCAAAGAGGTTGGCGTCGAGCTGTGAGCGCGATGTCAATCTGCGCTGGCTAAGTCCGCCACCGCTATTTTTCGAGCCGTGCCACCAGTTCGACATGCGCCGAATAGCGGAACTGATCGACCGGCGTGACCCCGATCAGCCGGTAGCCGCCATCGATCAGATAGCCGCACGTCGCGCGCGAATGTGCCGGGATTGCACGACACCGCGGCGATGACGGGAACGCGGCTTGCCGCAAGCTCGCGCGATTGCGCTTGCGCGCCCTGGCGCGGCGGATCGAACACCACGGCGTCGAAACGATCGAGCTCCGAGGCAAGGAGCGGATTTTTGAACAGATCGCGCCGCTCGGTGGTGACGGCTTTGAGGCCCGGCATATTGCTGCGCGCGCTTGAGGGCAGCGAGCGCCGCCTCATCGTCATCGGCTGCCGCGACGCGCGGTCCGTTCGGCAAGCCGCAGCGCGAATGGCCCGACGCCGGCGAACAGATCGGCGACGCCTTTCTTCGCGCCGGACGCGGCGCAGATATCGCAGGCGAGCCGCGCCAGCACGGCTTCGCCTTCGGCCGTTGCCTGCAAAAAGGCAGCAGGGGGTAGCAGCACGGTCGCCGGGCCGATGCGAATTGTCGGCGGGCGCGCCTGCACGATCAGCTCGCCGTGGCGGGTGAGCCGCGCCAGATTGTGCTGGGCGACGAGGCGCGCGAGAGCCGCTGTCGTCGTCGCAGTCAGCGGACCCGAGCCGCGCACGTCGACATCGAGGCCCACATCGGTCGCCGTCACGTGAATGTCGAGCGGCTTGCGGATGGGGTTGAGCAATTCGGCGATGGCCCACGCCGCCTTGAGCGCACCGTCGAGGCTTTTGGCCAGAACCGGGCAGCGATCGATCGGAATCACGTGATGTGCGCGCGCCGCCGAGAAGCCGACCTCGAGGACGTCGTGCGTGCCGCGGCGGGCATGAAAGACGACGCGGCGGCGGCCGTCGCCGTGGGCATCGATGAGATCGGCAACCGGCGCTTCGATGCCCGCTTGGCGCAACGCCTCGATAACGAGACCGCGCTTCCAGGCGCGGTAAGCGCTGGTCTGCCAGTGCTGCATGGCGCAGCCGCCGCAGACGCCGAAATGCGGGCAGATCGGTGCGATGCGTTGCGGCGCTCGGTTCTCGACGCGAAGGAGCTGGCGCCGGTCGGGATGGCCGGGAACGTTCTCCACCTCGACCGTCTCGCCCGGCAGGGTCGCCGCGACGAAGATCGGCCCTTCGGCGCCGTCGGCGACGCCATCGCCGCGATGGCCGATCCGATCGATGACGAGATGCTCAATCACGATCTTCAACCACGTTCGGCCTCGATGAAGAATTCGCGATTGCCGTCGCCGCCGAGGATTGCCGATGGAACGATGCCGCCGACGCGCCAGCCGAGTGACGCGACGAAGGCGCCGATGTCGTCGCAGACCACTTTGTGAACCGCTTCGTCGCGCACGATGCCCTTCTTGCTGTGCCGGCGGTCGGCCTCGAATTGCGGCTTGATCAGCGCCAAGATTCTGCGCGCGCGGCGCAAGAAGCGTGCTGACCGCCGGCAGGACAAGCTTGAGCGAGATAAAGCTCACATCGATCGCTCGCAAAGCCAGGCCGTTCGGCCAAGCGGGCCGGATCGAGCGAGCGGATATCGGTCTCTTCGATGGAGACGAATATCGTCGCGGCCGCGCAAGCGCGGATGCAACTGGCCGGAGCCGACATCGACGGCATAGACGCGCCGCGCGCCACGCGTGAGCAGCACTTCGGTAAAGCCGCCGGTCGAGGCGCCGACATCGAGGCAGATGCAGTCTTGGACATCGAGCGCGAAGTGATCGAGCGCGGCCGAAAGCTTCACGCCGCCGCGCGACACATAGGGGTGCTCAGCTTCGGCGGCGATGACGGCACTGGACGAAATCGCGTCGGAGGCCTTGCGCACCGGCACGCCGTCGGCGGTCACCAGCCCGGCCGCAATTGCCGCCTGCGCGCGGGCGCGGCTCTCAAACAGGCCGCGCGCGACCAGGAGGCGGTCGGCGCGTTCTCGGGTGGTCATGTGCGCATTATACGACAAGGTTGCGGCGGGGTTTATGGCTTATGGGGGCCCCTTAAAACGCACATGCCCGGCACGAGGCCGGGCATGACGAAGAAAATCGAATGGCCGCTCTTTAGGCGAGCTTCACCACTTCGCCGCGCATGTTCTGGCCGAGCGCCTCGAACGCCTTGGTGACGATGCCTTTGGCGTCGAGGCCGGCCTGGGCGTACATGGCGTTGGGCGAATCCTGATCGATGAAGATATCCGGCAGGACCATCGGGCGGACCTTGAGGCCGCGGTCGAGCACGCCATGCTCGGCGAGCGTCTGCAGCACATAGGCGCCGAAGCCGCCGATCGAGCCTTCCTCGATCGTCAGCAGCACTTCATGCTCGCGGGCGAGCCGCAGCAGCATGTCGACGTCGAGCGGCTTGGCGAAGCGCGCATCGGCGACGGTGGTCGACAGGCCGTAGGTCGCAAGCTCGTCGGCGGCCTTGAGGCATTCGCCGAGGCGCGCGCCGTAGGAGAACAGCGCAACCTTGGTGCCCTCGCGCAGGATGCGGCCCTTGCCGATCTCGAGCGGCTTGCCTTCTTCCGGCATCGGCACGCCGAGACCTTCGCCGCGCGGATAACGCAGCGCCGATGGGCGATCGTCGATCGCCGCCGCGGTCGCCACCATGTGGACGAGTTCGGCCTCGTCGGCCGCCGCCATCAGCACGAAGCCGGGCAGGCAGCCGAGATAGGCGACGTCGAACGAGCCGGCATGGGTCGGACCGTCGGCGCCGACCAGGCCGGCGCGGTCGATGGCAAAGCGCACCGGCAGCCTCTGGATAGCGACGTCGTGGACGACCTGATCGTAGGCGCGCTGCAGGAAGGTCGAGTAGATCGTCGCGAACGGCTTGAACCCTTCGGTGGCGAGGCCGGCGGCAAAAGTAACGCCGTGCTGCTCGGCAATGCCGACGTCGAAGGTGCGGTTCGGGAAATTCCTTCTGGAACAGATCGAGGCCGGTGCCCGACGGCATCGCCGCGGTGATGGCGACGATCTTGTCGTCCTTGCGCGCTTCCTTGATCAGGCTTTCGGCGAACACCTTGGTGATATGGCGGGCGCGCCGGCCTTGGATTTCTGCCTGCGCGCCGGTGGCGACGTCGAACTTGACGACGCCGTGATATTTGTCGGCGGAATTTTCCGCCGGCGCATAGCCTTTGCCCTTCTGGGTGACGACGTGAACGAGGATCGGCCCGTTCTTGGCGTCGCGCACGTTTTGCAGAACCGGCAGGAGGTGATCGATATTGTGGCCGTCGATCGGACCGACATAGAAGAAGCCGAGTTCCTCGAACAGCGTGCCGCCGGTGACGAGGCCGCGCGCATATTCTTCGACCGCGAGGGCGCGCTGCTCGAGCATCTTCGTCGGCATGCGCCTTGGCGACCTGTCGCACGATCTTGCGCAGGCGGTGATAGCCGCGCCCGGAGACGCGGCGGGCGAGATAGGCCGACAGCGCGCCGACCGGCGGCGCAATCGACATGTCGTTGTCGTTGAGCACCACGATCAGGCGCGAATTCATGGCGCCGGCATTGTTCATGGCCTCGTAGGCCATGCCGGCCGACATCGCGCCGTCGCCGATCACGGCGATGACGTTGTTCTGCTTGCCCTGCAGGTCGCGCGCGACCGCCATGCCAAGGCCGGCGGAAATCGAGGTCGAGGAATGCGCGGCGCCGAACGGGTCGTATTCGCTCTCGGCGCGCTTGGTGAAGCCGGAAAGCCCGCCGCCCTGGCGCAGCGTGCGGATGCGGTCGCGGCGGCCGGTGAGAATCTTGTGCGGATAGGCCTGGTGGCCGACGTCCCAGACCAGCCGGTCGGCGGGCGTGTCGAAGACGTAATGCAGCGCCACGGTGAGTTCGATCACGCCGAGGCCGGCGCCGAGATGGCCGCCGGTGACGGCGACAGCGTCGATCGTCTCCTGGCGCAGTTCGTCGGCGACCTGCCGAAGCTGGCCGGGTTCAAGCCGCCGGAGATCGTCTGGGGTTTTGATGTGGTCGAGCAATGGGGTCTTGGACGAAACCGTCACGCTACGCTCCTTAGTTTCAATGAATGTTTTTTCGGCCTAATGGCCGATTGTTGGGGTCCCAGCAAGGGCCCACGGATGGAATACGCGGATTTTAGCGTCCCAATTAGGGTCCTTACACCTATTATGGGCCCGGTACGCAATTTAATCGGCAGGGACTGGACCTCCGCCTATAGGGAACTCTCAAGCTCTCCAATGCCTTATCTCCTGGTCCCGTTATGTCCTTTAAGCCTGCCCCTTTGACGTAACCCCAGTGACTTCGGTTCAGGTGGGTTCAGTTCGAGGCTTTAGCCAGGGGCCCGAGACGGGCATGCGACGGTACGGTTAGACGGTACGGTTATAAGGGTGGGCGGGTTTGCCGGGCCGATGTGACCGAAATGGGGCGATTAACTCCAGTGGTATAAACCGGCACATAGCCAGTGAGTTGCACCGTGGCGCTCGAAACTTACCGCAAAAAGCGACAGTTCGATGTTACCTCCGAACCGCGGGGCCGTCAAGCAGCGCGGCGGCGGGCAACCGCTACGTCATCCAGAAGCACGACGCGACCCGGCTGCATTACGACCTGCGGCTCGAACTCGACGGCGTGATGAAGAGCTGGGCCGTGACGCGCGGCCCGAGCCTCGACCCCAACGACAAGCGCCTTGCCGTCCACGTCGAGGACCATCCCATCGAATACAACTCGTTCGAGGGCACCATCCCGGAGGGCGAATACGGCGGCGGCACCGTGATGATCTGGGATCGCGGGACCTGGACGCCCGAAGGCGATCCGCACAAGGGCTACGCCAAGGGCCATCTCGAATTCATGCTGAACGGCGAGAAATTGCGAGGCCGCTGGCATCTCGTGCGCATGCGCGCGTCCGGGCGATCGCCGTGACCAAGGTCATGACAACTGGCTTCTGATCAAAGCCAAGGACGAGGAGGCGAAGAGCGGCCGCGCTGCCGGATATTCTCGACGCCGAGCCGTTGTCGGCGGTGAGCGGCCGCTCGATGGACGAGATCGCCGCCGGCAAGGGCAGGAAGCGCGTCTGGCACAGCAACCGCCCCGCCGGCGATGCGGCCAAAGATCCGCCGCAGCAATCCGGCCGGCCGCAATCGCAGCGCGAATTCAAAGCGCAATTGAAGGCGCTGGCGAGCGCGCGCAAAGCGCCGGCCGGCAAAAAGGCGTCTGCCGAGCAAATCGGCCGCGCGCGCGAAGGTAAAGCCCGCGGCAAAATCGCGCGCGCCCGCGAAACCGGCCGCGGCCAAAGTTGCACGCAAGAGCGGGCAGGCGTCGGCACGGCGGCTTGCCGGCTTTCGTTCCGCCGAGCCTCGCTACGCTGCACGACGACCGCGCCGAGCGGAAAGAACTGGCTGCACGAGATCAAATTCGACGGCTACCGTATCGAGGCGCGGCTCGATCACGGCAAAGTGCAACTTCTGACGCGCAAGCAATTGGATTGGACGCATCGCTTCAAGCCGATTGCGCGAGGCGGTCAAGGCAGCTGCCGGCGCAAACCGCGCTGATCGACGGCGAGCTTGTCGTCGAGGATGAGAACGGCGTCTCGAGCTTCTCGCTGCTGCAAACCGATCTGAAAGACGGCCGCAGCGACCGCTTTGTCTATCTGGTTTTCGATCTGTTGTATCTCGACGGCCGCGATCTCGCCAGCGAGCCGCTGATCGAGCGCAAAGCCGCGCTGCAACGGCTGTTGCAAGGGCGAGAGCCGCAACGGCCTCATCCGCTATGTCGAGCATTTCGACGAGGACGGCCGCGTGATCTTCAAACATGCCTGCGAGATGCATCTCGAAGGCATCGTGTCGAAGCTGCGCGACGCGCCCTATCGCTCCGGCCGGACCGGACAATTTCGTCAAGGTCAAATGTCACGACGAGCAGGAATTCGTCGTCGCCGGCTTTAGTCCATCGGCGGCGATGCCGAAAGCGGTCGGTGCGCTGATCGCGGCGTTTCACGAGGACGGCGAGCTGCGCTACGCCGGGCGTGTCGGGACCGGCTATACGCGCGAGACGGCGCGCGATCTGTGGAAGCGGCTCGAGCCGCTGCGTATCGGCAAGCCGCCGGTCGCGCTGCCGCCGGACGAGCGGCGCAAGGACGTCGTCTGGGTGAAGCCCCAGATGGTGATCGAGGCCGAATTCCGCGGCATCACGCATGACGGCTTGCTGCGGCAGGCCTCGTTCAAGGGCGTGCGCGAAGACAAGCCGGCGCGCGAAGTGGTGCGCGAAACCGCGGCAGCCGCGATGACGCAGCGTCAGCCGGTGCGCAAATCGGCCAAATTTTCTGGCAAAGTCCGCCGCGAAGCCGGCGCGCACGAGCAACAAAAAAGATGTCGAAGTCGCCCACGTGCGCCTGACGCATCCCGACCGCGTCTATTGGGCCGATGCCGGTGTCACCAAGAAGGATCTCGCTGACTATTACGTTCGCGTGTGGGATCTGGATGGCGCCGCATGTCGTCGGACGGCCGCTCGCTATGTTGCGCTGCCCGGAGGGAACGGCCGGCGAGTGCTTTTTCCAAAAGCACATCGCCGCCGAACATCAAGTAGTCGCCGCTGCGCCACGTCGTCAAGCCAAGGAACACGACGTCATCGCGGTGGAGAAGCTCGACGATCTGATCGAGCTGGTACAGTCCGGCGCGCTCGAGATTCACGTCCGCGGCTCGCGGCTCGACAGTCTCGAAAGCTGCGACCGCATCGTGTTCGATCTCGATCCGGGCGAGGGCGTCACGTGGAAGGAGATCGTTGCCGCCGCCAAGGAGATACGCGACCGGCTCGCCGCGCTGAAGCTGAAAAGCTTCGCCAAGCTCTCGGGCGGCAAAGGCATTCATGTCGTGCTTGCCGATCGCCGGACGCCGATTGGGACACGACCAAGGCGTTCACGCGAGCGATCGCCCTGGCGATGGCCGCCGACAGTCCCGAGCTCTATCTCGCCAAAATGACCAAATCGCTGCGCGCAGGGCAAGATCTTCATCGACTATTTGCGCAACACGCGCGAGGCGACCTCGGTCGCGCGCTTATTCGACGCGCGCGCGGGCCGGCGCGCCGGTGTCCATGCCGGTGTCGTGGGAGGCCTTGGCCGCACCACGGGCGGCAACCAATTCACGCTGCCCAATCTGAAAACCGCGCGCGATGCCTGGGCCGACATCGGCAAGGTCAAGCAGAAGCTGCCCGAGCTCGGCAAGACGCGGCGGTGATGACTACTCCTCCGCGATCACGTGCTCCCGCCGTGTTTGCACGGCGCGACGACGCCCGCGAAAGTGAGAGGTGAAGAAGTCGCCTGTCTCTGCGAGCGCGTCCGCGCGCCCGAGTTTTGCCGACGCTACGCGACGTGAGGGCGAAGGGAGTAGCGCGAGGAAAAGAAGGGGTGGTGCCTTCGTTTTACTGCGCGCTTCACTCGCTTCGCCCGCTCGTCATTGCGAGGAGCGAAGCGACTAAGCAATCCATCTCCTAGACGCTGCCCTGGATTTCTTCGTTCACTCCCAATGACGAAAATAAAGGAAGCGGAACGCCGACAGACGCAAATCCGTACCTGCCGTGCCGCAACACGGCCGCGCATCCTGCGGATGCGCACATCTATCGGCGTTCCACCGCGGCTCTGCCCTAGAGAGTATTCCATCCCTAGGAGCAACCTCAGGCCATGCTTCCGGGGACTTGGCAGAGCGCCGATCCGTAGGCTTCCCCCGTCAGGGGGCAGTATCGGACGCAGTTTTTGCGGGTGTTACCCGCCCGAACCTGTCCCCGTCCAGCGAGCACCTCGCGGCCCAGTCCGTAGTGCTGGGATGCTGATGCCCGAAGCTGCCCGAGCGCGGTTTGCAACGCCGCCCGCGGGCACCGCCCTCTCGCTCCCTCCACCGGCGTGCCTCCGGCGCAGATCCTTCACGAGCGAGATTCGGCAAATCATGTAACACAAACGGTGACAATAGTCAATAGAATTGTGACAACTTTTTCTGCCATCATGCCTGGGCTGGAAACGGTGACCTGCAGCATTTGCGCGAGATGGCGCTTCGCGTAAGCCTAAGCTGTCAGCCGTCGTGGGGCGCATAATCGACCGGTTGGCACACCCTCGTTGTTGATCTCGATCTGGAAGATTTCGGACAAGCCCGCCCTTCCAGACGACGTGAGTTGGAGTGCACGGCTGCCCGACACACATTTGAGCCATCCGAGCTCCAATAGACGATCCAGAATCCGAGCTCCGACGAGTCCCTTGAGGTGATAACGACGCTCGCTCCAGTCGAGACAAGGCTGGCAGAAAATCCGCCGAGTCCGCGGCCTCAGATCAGCGCCGAACGCGGCAAGGAAACGCCCGCCCGAAGACGTGACCTCACCGCCTTCATCGGTGAGTACGATGTGCCCCATGGCCACAAGCGCATCGGTAACAGCGACTCCTACCTGGCCAGCCAGGTGATCGTAGCAACTTCGGGCAAAACGGAGTGCATCGTCGTTTGCTGACCGCGGCCGATGGCGGGGTGGCACCTCTATGGCGGCGACGACCTTGATGCTCTCCAGCATTGCCGCGACCAGCGGGGACGCGATCCGATAATAGCTGAAGCGGCGCTTGTGAGTGACAGTCAAAAGCCGCGCGGCAACCAGCTTGCTCAGGTGGCCGCTCGCCGTCGAGCGAGAGACATTGGCGCAGTAAGCAAGCTCAGTGGCCGTCAGCGACTGGCCGCCCATAAGGGCGTTAAGCATCGTCGCTCGCGCAGTGTCACCCACGAGAGCGGCCACTTCCACCAGATTTGCCGCCGCGACCATCCTTAACCCTATCGCTGATACCGGAAGCATATCAATCGAAGACAGTTCGGCATGGGCCGAACTGTTCGCGCGAGACAATTGCGAACCTCGCAGCAAGAATGCGCTGCCTCCAGGAGTTAAACGTCATGTTGATCCGCACCCTTTATTTCGAGCAAGCAAGTATCATTGCTGCCGTGGTTTGCAGCCTGATCGTCGCCGGCCTCCTGAAGGGGATAATCGGGGTCGGCATGCCAGTCGTCGCGCTGCCGCTGCTGTCGCTGTTCATCGACATCAAATCAGCGGTCATGCTGCTGAGCATGCCTTTGATCTTCAGCAACGTGCCGCAGGCGCTGGAGGGCGGAAAGACCGGACGATGCCTGATGCAATTGATGCCGGTGATTCTCGGCATGATTCCCGGCCTCTTCCTTGGAGTTCGCGTCCTGTTGGCGCTCGATGCGAACGTTGCAGAGATTATCGCAGGCCTGGTGGTTATGGGTGTCGGCGGCGTCACGCTGCTCGCGCCGAAGCTGCAGCTTCAGTCTCGCTTGGTTTTACCAACCGGCATCACATTCGGATTTTTCGGCGGGATTCTGGGAGCCATCGCAGCGATGCCGGGACCGCTTGTTTTCATATTTCTGCTTGCAAAGGGACTGCGCGGAAAGGCGTTCACAAAGGAAGCATCGCTGTATCTCGTCGTTTCCGCCGGCTTGCTGGCAATTCTTCTGACGGCCAGCCGCCAGTTCAATTGGCTTGACGTTTTAGTCTCGACGGCTGCGATGTTGCCAGTCGTGCTCGGCATGTACGTCGGACAACATATGCGCGATAAAATTGCACCTGAGACATTCGAGAAGCTGGTGTTGATCGCGGTCATTGCCGCGGGCGCCGAGTTGCTGCGACATGGTTTCTTCAGTTGACGGGCTTGCCGGTGCCGCCGCGGTTGGTTCGCCAAGTGCCGCAGCCGGATGACGGGCTTTCGCGATGAAGGGCTGCCGTCGCGTGACGCCGCCATTGAACTTGGCGGTCTATGCGTGCCGGCGAGGCCGCATAGCGCCGATTAGGGTTTCTTAATCCTTGCAGGCAACGATGCGGGGCGCCGGGGTCACGGCGGCCTGAGCGGGACAGGGCGGATTCTCCGAATAGAGTTCAGAGTGGAGCTTGCAATGCGTGTGTTGCGTATCTGCGCGTTGGTGTGTGCGACGGCGTTTGTCGCGACTTCTGCCTGGGCTCAAGACGTCACGGGAACGCTTGCGGACCACGGGGTCGGGCACAGGGTCGGCGGCTCGGCCGGATGTCCGGGCAATCCGAATGCGCTCGGCGTGTCCCGCGTTGTCGAGATCGACACCACAGGCGGTCCGGGCTTCGGCTCCGAGCAATTCAAGACCTATGATTTCCTGCAGCCGGGCGAGGTCGTCCTGACCTTCGACGACGGGCCGTGGCCGGGCAATACGCCCGCCGTGCTCAAGGCGCTGGCGGCGCAATGCACCAAGGCGCTGTTCTTCCCGATCGGCGAGCACGCGATGTGGCATCCCGAACTGCTCAAGCAGGTCGCGGCGGCCGGACACACGATCGGATCGCACACCTGGTCGCATGCCGATCTGGCAAAGCTCCCGGCCGATCAGGCGCAGGAAGAAATCGAGAAGGGCTTGAGCGCCGTCCATGCGGCGCTCGGCCAGCCCGAGTCGCCGTTCTTTCGCTTCCCCGGCCTGCGTCACACGCCGGAACTCGTCTCGTATCTCGGAACGCGCAATATCAGCGCTTTTTCCGCCGACTTCAATTCGCAGGACTTTAAGATCCACAAGCCCGATCTGGTCATTGCGTCGGTCATGACCAAGCTGAAGAAGAACGGCAAAGGCATCATCCTGATGCACGACTTCCAGCATGGAACGGCGCTCGCGCTGCCGGAAATTCTCGAGCAACTCAAAGCCAACGGCTACAGGATCGTGCAGGTGCGGGCCAAAGCGCCGGTGACGACGCTCGCCCAATACGACGAAGAGGTCACCAAGCAACTCGGCGGCGCGTCGGCCGATTCCCGGCCGATATCGAGCGTGGTGCGCACGATCGACAGCTCGACGTTCAACGATCGCTTCTCGGTGACGCGTTAGCTGCCGCAGCGCAATTAGCCCGCGAGCTTGAAGCGGTCCGCCTTTCGGCTCGAAGCGGGCGCGGAAGATTTCCGCGTCGAGCGGGTCTTCGAAACAGTAGCGCACGAAAGCTGCGTATTCGTCTTCGACATACATGTCGAACCTGCCGACATGGTCGATCAGGAAATTCAAGATCTCGCTGTCGTCGCAGAGCTGCTGCCGCGGCAGCACCACCTGATACGGGCATTCCTCGTCGAGCTGGCGCAGCCAAGCGCTGCGTTTGTCTGCGCTGCGTTCGTCGGCGCTACGTTGTCAGTGCTGCGGGTGTCCGAATCCATCATTGTTCTACCCCTTGATCCGAACGGGAGATTGTTCCCTGTTTGTTCCGAAAAGTCAAGAAAAAACGCTGATTTTACAGGGGAAACTGAGCGGTCGGGGCGGCCGGTCGAGCCACTATAGGGAGCGTCGCGACGCCAATGTCACTCAACATCCAGCGGCGTCGTGCCGGTTGGCTTGCCGCCGGCGTCGAGCGTGATCTTTTCCACGCGCGCTTCGGCCTGGCGCAACAGCTCCTCGCAGCGGCGCTTGAGCGCTTCGCCACGTTCGTAAATGGTTACCGATTCCTCAAGCGGCACCTTGCCCTCTTCGAGCCGTTTGACGATCAATTCCAACTCCTCGATCGCCCGCTCGAACGGCAATTGCTTGATATCGTCGTTGTTCTTCTGCGCCATCGCCTGCCTGACATCGTAATCTGGAGGTGTTTTGCTCCCGGATTGCGCGCGGCGCAATCCGGGCGACGAATTTATCCACGCATCGCGCGCATCAGCGCCGTCACGTGGGCCGCGACCGAATTGCCCAGGGCCTGTAGATCGTAGCCACCTTCAAGCAGCGAAACGATGCGGCCGCCGGCACAGCTCTCGGCGACGTCCATGAGTTTCTTGGTCGCCCAGGCGAAATCCTCTTCGGCGAGATTGATGTTGGCGAGCGGATCGCGGTGATGCGCATCGAAGCCCGCGGAAATGATGACGAGCTCCGGTTTGTATTCGGCCATCCGCGGCAGGATGCGGTCCTCGAAGGCGGCCTTGAATTTTTCGGCGCCGTCGCCGGGCCGCAACGGCGCGTTGACGACGGTATTATATTCGCCGCTCTCGCTGACGGCGCCGGTGCCGGGAAACAGCGGCATCTGGTGCGTCGAGCAATACATCACCGTCTTGTCGGCCCAGAAAATCTCCTGCGAGCCGTTGCCGTGATGCACGTCGAAATCCACGATCGCGACGCGGGCGATGCCGTGATGATTTTGCGCATGGCGCGCGGCAATGGCGGCATTGTCGAACAGGCAAAATCCCATCGGCCGCGCCGTCTCGGCGTGATGGCCGGGCGGCCGGGTGGCGACAAAAGCGTTGTTCGCCTTTTTAGCCAGCACTTCGTCGACGGCGAAAACGGCGCCGCCGGCGGCGCGCAATGCCGCCTCGAAGGTGCCGGGCGACATCGAGGTGTCGCCGTCGAGCTGGATCAATCCCTCGTCGGGCGACGCGTCGCGCAGCGCCGTGATGTAATCCATCGGATGACAGAGCGCGACGGTCTCGAAAGATGCCAGCGGCGCTTGGGCGCGCGCGAGCGTCTGAAATTTTTCCACCTCGAGCGCGCGTTCGACGGCGCGCAGCCGGTCGGGCCGTTCCGGGTGGCCCTGCGGCACGATGTGGTCGAGGCAAGCGGGATGGGAAATCAGAAGCGTCGACATGTCTCACACTTAAGGTGCGCAAGCCGCGGATGGAAGGTGGCAGATTTTTCGTTTGCGCATGATCTTTCCGAAAACCGGCTTCCACTTCGGATCATGCTCTAGGAGCAAGCGCGGCATCGGCGCCCATGACGCCTTCGGCGCATTCGACCACGGTGCGCTCGATGGCGCCCGCCTGAACGGCGAAATTCTCGGCGAAAAACCGCGTCACGGCGATGCGTGCCGCCGCATCGCCGCCAAGCCGGATGGCCGCGAGCGCTTCCTTGGCGAGGAGGACGCCGCCGGTCGCAAGCGCGAACAGCCGCAAATAGGGCGTCGCGCCGACAAGTGCCGAGTCAGGCTCCTTGTCGAGGCGCGCGAGCAGCCAATTCGTCGCGCGCGACAGGCTCTCGACCGCGTCGCCGAGCCGTACCGGCGCCCAGCCGAAACCCGGATCATTGCTGGCGCCGAGTTCCTGCACGATGCCACGCAATTCGTCGATATGCGCCGTTACCACCGCGCCGCCGGCGAGCGGCAATTTGCGGGTGACGAGATCGATCGCCTGGATGCCGTTGGTGCCTTCATAGATCGCGGCGATCCGCGCATCGCGAAAATGCTGCGCGGCGCCGGTCTCCTCGATAAAGCCCATGCCGCCATGCACCTGCACGCCGAGCGAAGCGACCTCGTTGCCGATATCGGTCGAGAACGCTTTGGCGACCGGGGTGAGCAGCGAGGCGCGCTGCTCCGCGGCCTTGCGTGCCGCTTCGTCGCTCGCTGCGCTCGCCGCGATCGAGCGCCATCGCGGTGGCATAACAGATCGCGCGCGCGGCTTGGGTGAGCGCGCGCATGGTGAGCAGCATGCGCCGCACATCGGGATGCGCGATGATCGGCGCCATCTCGCCGGGCTTGGTGCCGGCTTCGCGACCTTGCCGGCGGTCGCGCGCATAAGCGAGCGCCTGCTGCGTCGCGCGCTCGGCGATGCCGACGCCTTGCAGACCGACGGCGAGGCGGGCGCGGTTCATCATGGTGAACATGCAGGCCATGCCGGCATTCTCCTGCCCGATCAGGTAGCCGGTGGCGCCGCCTGCGTCGCCGAAAATCATGGTGCAGGTCGGCGAGCCGTGAATGCCGAGCTTGTGCTCGACGGAATGCGCGCGCACGTCGTTGCGCGCGCCGAGCGAACCGTCGGGCTTGAGCAGAAATTTCGGCACCAGGAACAGCGAAATGCCGCGCGTGCCGGCCGGCGCGTCGGGGAGCCGCGCCAGGACGAAATGGATGATGTTGTCGGTGAGATCGTGCTCGCCGTAAGTGATGAAGATCTTTTGCCCGGTGAGGCGATAAGTGCCGTCCGGCGCCCGCTCGGCGCGGCTGCGCAGCGCGCCGACATCCGAGCCGGCCTGCGGCTCGGTGAGCTGCATCGTGCCCATCCATTCGCCGGACACGAGCTTTTCCAGATAGGCTTTCTTCAACGCGTCACTGCCATGCGCTTCGAGCGCATCGATCGCCGCCATGGTCAGCATCGGCCCGTCGGCAAAGGCCATCGAGGCTGAGTGCCACATCTCGGTGCAGGCGGCGTTGACGATCTGCGGCAAAGCTTGCCCGCCCCATTGGAGCGGCGCGGCTAGTCCGTTCCAGCCGCCCGCCTGCCATGCCTTGTAGGCTTCCTTCCAGCCCGGCGCCGTGGTGACGGCGCCGTCCTTGAACGGCGTGCCGTAGGTGTCGCCGGCGCGGTTGAGCGGCGCAATGACTTCGCCGGCGAAGCGCCCGGCTTCGGTCAGCACGGCGTCGATGTCGTCGAGGGTCAAGTCGCCGAACAGACCTTGCTCGATCGCGGAGGTGAGCGATGCCCCGTGTCGAAGCGCAAAAGTGATATCGGCAAGCGGAGCCTTATAGGTCATGGGAAAGACCATATGTCGGGCACATCCGGCCGGGTGCCTACCGACATTATAGGGATATTACTATTCCGGCCTCAATCGCTTAAGGCCGTGGCGGCGGGATATCGTCCGGCACGAAGAAATCCGGCGCCAATGCGGCGGCCGGATCGACGCGATAGCGCTCGAAATCCGTCACGCCGTTTGCGGCGAGAAAATTATCGTCGATCAGAAAATTGCCGGTGAATTGGCGCGATGGCTTGGAAAACACGGTGTAGGCCGCATCCGCCACGATTTCCGGTTTGCGGCCATGCCGCATCATTTCCGCGCCGCCGAGGAGATTTGCCACGGCGGCGGTGGCGATCAGCGTCCGCGGCCATAAGGCGTTGACGGCAATGCCTTGCGGCCGCAACTCGCCGGCAAGTCCGAGCACGACCATGCTCATGCCGAATTTCGCCATTGAATAGGCGGTGTGCGGCGCGAACCATTTCTCCTTCATGTCGAGCGGCGGCGACATCATGAGGATGTGCGGATTGGCGGCCTTCGCCAAATAGGGAATTGCCGATTTCGAGACGACGAAAGTGCCGCGTGCATTGATCTGATGCATCAGGTCGAAGCGCTTCATGTCGGTTTGCGCGACCGGCGTGAGCGAAATGGCGCTGGCATTGTTGACGACGATATCGACGCCGCCGAAGTGCGCCGCGGTTTTGGCGAGCGCGTCCGCCACCAAAGCTTCGTCACGGACGTCGACCACGAGCGGCAGCGCCTTGCCGCCGGCGCGCTCGATATCCTCGGCGGCGGTGTAGATGGTGCCGGCGAGCTTCGGATGCGGCGTCTCGGTCTTCGCGGCAATCGCGATATTGGCGCCGTCGCGCGCGGCGCGGAGCGCAATAGCAAGCCCGATGCCGCGCGAGGCGCCGGTGATGAAAAGAGTTTTGCCGGCAAGCGACATTGTGGTTCCTATTTCTTGCGCGAGAAGAACGCCGCGAAAGCGGCACGTGCCTCGTCGGATTTGAGCAATTCCTTTAAAGTGCTTGGCTTCGGTCTCGATCCGCTCGGCGACGCTCTCGGATTGGCTGCGCATCAGCCGGCGCGCCAGCATCACGGCATTCGGCGGGAGGGCTGCGATCTCTTGCGCCGCCTTGAGCGCGGTGTCGTCCACCGCTGTGGCGTCGACAATGGTGTTGACGATGCCGGCTTCCTTTGCATCGGCGGCGGAGAGCGGCCGGCCCATGACCAGAAGCGAAAACGCCCGCGCATGCCCCATGCGCGCCGGCGCGAGCAAGCTCGATGCCGCTTCCGGAATGAGCCCGAGTTTGAGAAACGGCGTCGCGAAACTCGCGCCGGTCGCGGCAACGACGTGGTCGCAATGCAGCAGCATGGTGGTGCCGATGCCGACCGCCGTGCCGCCGACGGCCGCGACCAGCGGCTTTTCGTTCCCCGCCAAGGCGTGGAGGAAGTCTACGGTGACCGGTTCAAGTCCACCTTCGGCCCGCTTTTGAAAATCGCCGATATCGCTGCCGGCGCAGAACGCGTTCGGGGCGCCGGCAAGGACAATGGCGCGGATGGCGGTGCTCGCTCCGGCCTCGCGCAGAGCCCGGGTCATTTCGGCATACATCGGCTGCGTCAGCGCGTTCTTTTTCTCCGGCCATTCATCCGGATGATGCGGACGGCGCCTTCGTCCTGCACGATGACTGAGTCGGTCATACTTTCCCTCCGGGTGCCTGAGCGAGCGGACCGGGCGACATTTTATAGGGGCACATTATAGGAGGGGCGGCGAGGGCGGATAGCGCCAGAAAGGCGCGATTTTCGCGTTCTACCACTGGTTTGACCGCTCCAGTGCCTCGGCAAACATTGATCGGCCTGGAGTGTGCCGCTATGGTCCGGCCGGCCGCGGGCGACGCGCGTGTTGGCGACCCGGCGGCAATCCCAGTGCGCATTGGGGCGTAGCCAAGTGGTAAGGCAGCGGATTTTGATTCCGCCATTCGGAGGTTCGAGTCCTCCCGCCCCAGCCAACCAGTCCTGTCTCCGAGAGTTTTCGCAAGACTCGAGATTCGGGAACATCCGTCGTTCCTCACTCCGCCGCTTGCATGGCGGGCGTCCCTGTACGCAGACGCGGCTGGATAGCGCAGGCTTCGTCCCACGTCCTCATGCGGAGGGAACGCGCGAATTTTCCAACGCCATCAGTCTCGGCGCACAACAGGCCCAGTTCGACAATCTCTTCCTCGGTAAAGTGCTGCTTAAGGTCTTCGTAGACCTCGTCGCTATCGATCGCTTGGTCTCCTTCCTTGAAGAGAGAAGCAAAGCGCAAAGCCGCGCGCTCGCGCTCGTCAAAGAGTGGACTAGATTCGAAATCCATCGTCGCCATCAGCTTTTCTTCGCTGAGCCCATTCTCGAACGCGATGCGGGAACGCACTGTGGAGCAATATCCGCAACCATGCTTCATGGAGATCAGAACGCGGCACATCTCCTTGAGCGGCACGGGCAGGGACCCGCCGTTGAGAAGTTCGTTCCAGTGGCGCAGCCAGTTTCGGCCAGCCTCTGTGCGGACGTAGATTCTGGCGCAAAGAGGGTCCGGTGCCCCGTTGTGCTCGGCGTTCGCGATCAGCAAAGCCTGCGTCCCGTCAGCTTGGTCATCGCTGAGTGGGCGGATACGCGGTTCAGACATGATCGGCTCCTGTGTTTGACTTTAGTGGCCTCAATATACGGCCCAAGGAGCGGTTTACTACGGTCGGCGTTGCCGGGAGAAGAACACGCTGTTCGCCCTTTGCGCACTAGCTCAGCGAGAGAAGATTGCAGATCATGACCCGCTCTGGCCCGCCGACAGTGAAGAACTAAGTCGGTCGGGCAACCAAGAAGAACACCTTACGAAAGAACCGCGCGGCCGATGAGAGCCGTGAGTTGCCGTGCGTGAGCTTAATGTCTGATGTCATTTCGCAGGGTGGTGTAGTTATGATGAAGCTCGAAACACGAATGTTGATGACGCTTCAGCTGCTGGCCGATCCACCTCCGGCACCTCTAATCAATACTCCGAGCGGCGACCGGCTTATCATGCCGATAAAAGGCGGCGACTTTTATGGCGAGCGGCTTAAGGGGATAGTTCGTCCAAACGGCGCTGACTGGATACTTAATCGTCCCGATGGCACGACAGTGCTCGATGTGCGAATTACGCTTGAGACCTCCGACAATCAGTTCATCTATTGTCAGTACCGAGGCCTTCGTCATGGGAAAAAGGAAGCCCTGGAAGCCATTGAGCGCGGCGAACCCGTAGACACGTCAGATTACTATATGCGTACGTCCCTGCAATTCGAAACGGGATCTGAGAAGTATTATTGGATGAATAATATTATCGCCGTTGCCACGGGAGACAGAAAGCCAGTCGGCCCAATCTATTATGTTTACGAAGTTCTGTGAAAGCTCGTTGAGCTAAGTTCCGATCGCGCTTTGCCGTTCGCCCGGCGGATGTACATCGGTCAAAAACCCGCATGGCGATCCACCTTACGAGGGATTGTTGCAAAGTGGAGAACACTGCGTTCTCTGAAATGGGAATCGAAAATGCCAAGTACGGTCGGCATACTCTGCTGTGGTCGATCCACAAATCTGGCGCGAATCGGCCTGACAACGCCTAGGAAAACGCCATGGAAAAGATTGCTGCAAAGCTCGGCGCAGTGCTTTATGTGTGTTGGGGCCTGCTGCACTTCACCGCAGCCTATGGCGTTTTCAAGCTGGCACAGAATTCGCCGGCGACCATGACGCAGGGTCGCCTGATGCAGACGGCGTTTTATTTGGCGGCTTTCGCCACAGCGGCGATCATATTCGCGATCACGTTGAATTGGCGCAACGATAGGTTTGGCTTTTGGGCCAACGCCGTGATGGTCGGCGTTGCTGACATCCCATTCATTTTCTGGGTGTTGATTCCCGGATACGCACCATGGTGGCCTGGGCTGCTCGGGCCGGCACTTTGGATTGCTGCATTCTTCTTCACGGCGCTCGCTCGCATGGGATCGACGCCGGACGTGGCGGTGGGATCGGGCAGCGTCGCCCACCGGACCTGATCGCTGCTTAAAGAAAAGCGCTGCGGGTCTCTAAAGGGGATGTACGTAAGAGATTACGACTTTGGCTTTTTCAGACCGATTGCTTTATCCCAGAAGGGATCTATGCCAAACTTCTCGACGAGAAAATCGATGAACACGCGTATTTTCGCGGAGAGATGACGGGTGGTGGGATACACGGCATACAAGGCGATCGGATCTTTTTCGAAACCCGATAGGCAAACTTCCAGTCGTCCATCCGCCACGGCCTCATGAACGATAAAGGTCGGCAGATACGCTAAGCCGCCGCCAGCAATTGCGGCCTCGCGCAATGTGTCGCCGTTATTGCAATGGAACTTGGACGGGGGAGAAAGTGCTTCGTTCTTTGTAAACTCCCAGTGGTCGTCCACGTAGGAATACCGCAGCGTCGTGTGATCGTGGAGATCTTCCGGAAGCTTCGGCTGCCCCCGGCGTCGAAGATATTCCGGGCTCCCGCAGATAACATGACGTATCGTCACGATTTTCCGCGCGATCAAACTTGAAATCTTTCAAGCGACTTATCCTAACCGCCACGTCGAAGCCGCTGGCCACCAGATCGATTAGACGGTCTTCTAGCTCGAGTTCGACCTGCAGACGCGGGAAGCGGCTCATGAATTCCGGGATGACCCGACCGAGGCAGTGCGATCCGAACGAGACCGGCGCCGAAACCCTTAGCTTGCCGGCAGGTTCGTTTGACCCACTCGACACGGCATCTTCGGTCTCCTGAAAGTCCGTAAGGAGCCGGAGCCCTCGTTGATAAAGCTCAGCGCCAGCCGGAGTAGGGCTGAGCTGGCGGGTTGTTCAATTCAAAAGGCGTACGCCCAAACGATCTTCAAGGTCGTTGACACGCCGACTGATCGCGGACTTGGCGATTCCCAAGCGCTTTCCAGCCGAAGCAAATCCCCGAGCCTGCACAACCGCGACGAACGTTCGTAGATCTTCGAATTTATCGCTCATGATCGAATCTGAGAACGCACCGACCTTTAGCAGAGGACCTTTCGTCTTATAGCACCCGTTCTTTGAGCGGCGGAAGCGCGCTCGAGCCAAACTAAGGGTGACATCCGTCAAGGATGTCTGGTTCGATAACGTGTGGGATCTGCCGGGTAACTGATCTGCGCCAATTTTAATTCGGAGTTCGATGACCGGTACTGGCGTGCGCGCTGTCGCTTTCGCCAAATGACACGTCACGGAATGAATTCCATAACGTTTCGTTGGGCGAATGTCGCTTGCGTAAGGCCGCGGCTGATCGTTTCGCAATGCGTCAATTGACGGTGGCGAATGTCCGAGATGGGTCAATAGCGAGCGAATGAACCCATCGACCGCGAGTCCGCTTCACCCCCCGGTCGATCAAAATTCATTTGCTGATAGCGGTGTTGCTATTTCCTGTGCGGCAGATGGTATCTTAGATGATCCTGCCTGTTGCATGCCCAGGACGCGCAGTCTTTGGCTGGGGCTTAGCAACCGAGCATCGCTTGACGCGGGCAGTGACGTTTCGGAAACATACCGGTCGATGTCTCGATAAGCGTTTTCAACTGCCGTGCCGTCCGCTGCGCTCTCGGTCATGTGCATCCCCACTCGCAAGTCACGCAGTTGCAGATTAGCGAAACTGGGGCAACTTGTCTATTGAAGCGACTCCGTATGAAAAATCCGGTCCACAACGCAAGTTACAAATCGCGGAAACGTTGCGTTGGTGAGACAATGGAAACATCTTGCGCGTCACCAATGTGCCGTTTGATCAAGCAATTCGTTGGTAGGACGGTTAGTATGATGCCATTCTTCGTCCGTGTGCTTGCGGCGTTCGCGGTCGCTGGCGCTCAGTCAGCGTTGGCGGCGAACGTGCTTTCTAATGATATTGGCGGGCACATCGAAACAATTCCGATTCAGACCCTGACTATATCGGACGAACAATTTCTGAAGGGCGATTCCTCTGGAAAGCTCACTACGATTTCCGGAACTTTGCGGGTCGCTCAAGGCTCTGGACGGCTTCCGCTGGTTATCCTCGTACACGGCTCAGGTGGAATTGAGGAGAACGTCGCCGCATGGGAGAGAGTATTTGCGTCGTTGGGCATATCCACCTTTGCAATTGATTCATTTACTGGACGAGGGATCGTCAGCACTGTTGCTGATCAGTCCCAGCTCGGACGACTAAACATGGTTCTCGACTTGTATCGCAGTCTTGCGGTGTTGGCCGCGGATCCGCGGATAGATCCGGGCCGAATTGCTGTCATGGGATTCTCGCGCGGGGGGCAAGCGACTCTTTATGCGGCCCTCAAACGTTTCCAAAAAATGTGGAACCCAAGCGGGATCGATCCTGCGGTCTATATTGCGCTATATGCGCCCTGCATCACGACTTACATCGACGATACCCGGGTGACCGAACACCCAATCCGAATCTTTCACGGAAGGTCCGACGACTGGGTCGAAATCACTCCTTGCCGAGCCTATTTTGAGCGCCTCAAACGGACGTCCAAGGATGTCCAAATGACGGAATTCCCCAATACTGGGCACGCATTTGATTATCCGTCGCTTCCGTCCCATCCTGTTGTCGTGCCCTACGCGGAGACGACGCATTGCATCCTGAGGGAAGAACCGGTTGGGACCATCATCAATATGGCGACAGATAAGCCCTTCACATTTGCCGACGATTGCCTGGGGCGAGGTGCTCATGTGGCCTATTCTGCAAAAGCTACCCGCGCCACGGAGGAGGCGGTAAGGAAATTGCTGGAGAGAATCTATAAATTGAACGGGCACTAGAAATGGTGGCTGAAGTCGCTGGATTCGCGTTTGCGAATTTGAGGAATTGGCAGAGAAATTTGGGGTCAGCACTTACTGGCAATACACTCACTGGCAATAAATGTCCCCTCCGGGTCACAAGCTGCCACGCGCTCCGGCGACAGGCATGTCCGTTTTCACCCCGAAAGCTGCCGCGGCTGTTGCCGACCGGCGCAGCAGTTATGGGCCATAAACGAACTCATGCACTGCAACATGACTTTTCGACAGCAATGTCAGGTGGCCTTCATGAACTCGCGGCGTGAGCGCGCCATTGATTACAGCCCACCCATGTTTCGTGGCGCGCCCGTCAGTCTTCGCAGATTTCAGTCTTTGTAGACTTCGACGGTCGCCATCATGCCCATCTCTTCGTGGTTCATCATATGGCAGTGCATCATGTAGATCCCGGTGTAGTCGAGGAAGCGTGAGCGGAACGTGACGGTGCCGCCCTTGCGCTCCACGATCACCGTGTCACGCCATTGGGTCGTCGCCAGCGGCTTGCCGTTCACTTTGACGACCTCGAATGGATTGGTGTGGATGTGGAACACGTGGTCGTCGTGGGCGTGCGTGTTCTCGATGGTCCACTCCTCGACCGAGCCCAGCTTGATCCGCTGGTCGATGCGGTTCGGATCGAACTTCTTGCCGTCGATGAAGAAGTCGAATTCCTGCCAGTGTCCGGCTGCATCCGCCTCCGGCGCAGTGGCTGATAGGACGATCTTGCGTCGGCCGGTGATCTCGGAGTCCTTGATGCTCTCGAGTGGCGGCTTGGGCAGCGAAGTCGGCAGCTTCATGGACATCGGTTCGCCGGCGACCACCACCCGGGCTAACGGCCCGATGGGTGCGGGGTGCCCCTGGTCGTAGGGCAGCGCGTGCAGCTCGTAGGTTCCCGCCGCGCCGGCCTGCACCATCACGTCGGCCCGCTGGCCGGGCGCGATCAGCATCTGCTTTTGATGTTCGACCTTGCCGAGCTGGATGCCGTCATAGGCGACGGCATGAAGGTCGTGCTTTTCCAATTCGACCAGCATGTCGTCCTGGTAGCCGGCGTGCAGAATCCGCCAGCGCTGCACTTCGCCCGGCCGCATCTCGATGACCGGCCGACGCTGGCCGTTCACGGCGAGAAAGCGGGTCGCGGTTTCCGGGAACAGCGTGTCGAATGTCTCGATCATTCCCCATGCGTCATAGACGACCTGGGACAGCACCAACACGCGCTCGCGGGCGTTGGCGATCTCGGGCACGTCGGCGAAGTCGCCTTCGACGACGATCACGCCCGCCATGCCGCTGGACATCTGGATGTCGGCGCTGCCGTGGTGGTGCGGGTGGTACCAATAGGTGCCGCGCGTGTGGTCTTTGGGCAGCTCGATCTCGATGTCGTAGCTGTGGCCCGGCTCCATCGAGCGCATGACGTTGTCGGAGATGCCGCTGGGACTGGTGTGCGAGCCGTGGAAATGGAAGTTGGTGTTGTTGAACTGGTGCGGATTGCTCATGTCCATCGGCATGATGTCCCGGTTCGGCGGAAAATCATTCGTGAGCCGGATGCGGAGCACCTCGCCAGGCTTCATGCGCAGCGTCCCCCCCGGGACCATCCCGTCATAACTTCGGATGTAAAGCCGCGCGCCGCCGATGTCCTTGTAGGTATAATGGCAATTGATCGATGTCTGCAGGACCCCGTTGGCGGACCGCCGCACTTCGGGCTCCATAAGCGGTTGATCCATCGGCGGGACCGCTTTGTTGGGGACGAGGCCCATCGCGGCCGACATTTCCCCGTGGTCGTGCGCATCGGCGGCGACGGCCCGGCGCGGCAGCACAAGCAGCGAGCCCACGCCAACGCCGCCATGGAGCAGACGCCGGCGCGATAGGGTGAACTTGCGCGGCATGGTGGCGCCGCGACCGCCAGACACGAACATCTCCGTGATACCCCTAAAGCTTAAGTCAATGGGCGAACGCAGCGGCACAGCGCTACGAAGGCAGACTAACACTGTTCTACCTGTCTAACGGTGATGGGTCTCTTCAATACACCCCCCGGTCTGCGCTTTCTTTTGCGGGTATTTAGCCGCGCAATGCGCGCTGCGCTTGACCCGAGGATCGGTTTATTCAATTCTGTTCGAACACTCTGTCCACAATGCGGACAGAGTGAAAGGCTGAAAAGTGCCGCGTTCGATCTCTTCCCATGCTGCAGATGCAGCCGACAGCGCCGACATTTCCGCGGTAAAAAGCCTGCGTAAGGCGCTGAGCGTTCTCACTGCCGTTGCTGGCGCGCCACGTCCCCTTACGGTCGCGGAGGTGGCCGTCAATGCCGGTATCGCCCGGCCCAGCGCTTATCGCTTGGTGCAGACCTTGGTTGCCGCCGGCTTTCTCGCTCAGGATCCGGTCGACGGGCGATTATCGATTGGCTTTGCCGTGCTGCCGCTTGCTTCAAGCCTGCTCGACCGCAATCGACTGCGTATCGAAGCGCTGCCGCATCTGCATAATCTGGCAAGCAAAACCGGTGAGCGTGCCAATCTCGGCATCCTGTATCGCGATTGCGTCCTCTATATCGCCGGCGTCGAGAAGCCGGCGCTCCCGACCATCTATTCCCGGTTCGGCAAAAACGCGCCGGCGCACTGTTGCTCGCTCGGCAAGGCTATTCTGGCTTTTCTGCCCGAGGCCAAGGTGCGCGAATTGCTGGGCCGCAAGCCGCTCACTGCCTATACGCCGACGACGATCACCAGCCGCGCGGCTTTCATGAAAGAACTCGCCGAGACCCGAGCGCGCGGCTACGCCATTGATCGCGCCGAACATGTGTCCGGCTCGTGGTGTGTCGCCGCGCCGATCTTTGATGCCGGCAATCAACCGATCGGGGCCATCGGTGTGAGCGGCCGCGAACTCCAACCGATGCTCAAGCATCATGATCTGGTTCGGCAAACCGCTGAAATAGTCTCCCACCACCTGCTGTGATCGCAGCACGCAAAAACGAAATCTGGAAACTTCAGGAAAGAAAATGGAAAAGTTGATCATCACTGTCGCCTGCGATTTAAGAACGTCTTATCCGATCAATCACTATTGTCCGCCGCAGGAAGATATTGAGGGAGTGGCACAGCAATATATCGACGGCATCAAGGCTGGTGCCGCCATTGCGCACATTCACGGTATCCGCACGCTTGAAGAGTTGATGCAAGCCGACGGCAAACAGGTGTCGCGCATCAATCATGAAGGCTGGAAGCGGCTTCAGGACGCCATTCTGGCAAAGACCGATCCGGTCATGCAGTTCGGTGTCGCCAGCGCACGTCTCGAAGAAAAGGTCAAGCTGATGACGCTCAGCCCGGACATGATGGCGGTCGCCTTCAACGCCCACGACGAATACTTCAATCCCGACCCGCAATTCCCGCCCAAGCGCATGATGGCGATCCATCCGGTGGAAGAACTGCTCGACTACGCCAAGGCCGCTGAAAAGCACAAAGTAAAGCTCGAGGTCGAATGCTTCCATACCGGCGCGTTCTGGAATCTCGAATTCATTCGCAAAGAGGGATATCTGAAAGAGAAATCCTATACGACGCTGTTCCTTGGTTGGCCGGGCGGCACTTGGACGCCGCCGACCGAGAAAGCGCTCATCTACATGGTCGATCATCTGCCGACGAACTGTATTTGGAACGTGAGCGTCATGAATCCCTTAAAACAATGGGATCTGCTCTCGCTCGCGGTGTCGCTCGGTGGCCACGTTCGCGTCGGTTATGAAGACAATCCATATATTGCGCCCGGTGAGCTCGCCAAGAACAACGCCGTCTTGGTGGAGCGGATGATGAAGATTGCGCAAGGTCTCGGGCGCGACGTGGCGACGCCGAAAGAGGCGCGTCAAATCCTTGCGCTGGCCAAGCAGTAAGCGCACTACGCCGAAGTTCTAATTTTCTGCCGAAGCGTGGCCCAGGCCGCGAAAAAACAGAAGCCGCGAAAAAAGAAGAGAAAAGGGGAGGGATCTATGGCAATTGTCACATTCGCCGGGCGGCTAGAGCGCCGAGCGGTTCGTGAGCCGGCGTGTTTCATTACGGCAGGCGGGATCGTGCTGGCGATCGCTCTATTCGCGGTTTCAGCGCAAGCGGCGTTCCCGGATCGTCCGGTCAGGCTGATCGTGCCGTTCGCGCCTGGCGGCGCCAGCGACTTGATCGCGCGTGTGCTGAGCTCGCCTTTGGCGCAAGAGCTCGGCCAGCCGGTCGTTGTCGAAAATCACGCCGGCGCCAACGGCAATGTCGGCATCGCTTATGTCGCCAATTCGGATCCCGACGGTTACAAGCTGCTCGTGGCGTCGAGCGTCATTTTCGTCAATCAACTGCTCAAGCGGCCCGATAGCCACGATCCCGAGAAAGACTTTACCCCGATCGCCGATCTCGGCGGCTCGCCGGACGCCCTTGTGACGCGAACGGAAAGTCCCATCGCGGACTTTCCCGACCTGATCAGGCGCACGAAAGCCGATCCTGGGCATATCACCTTCTCCAGCCCCGGCATCGGCAGCATTTCGCAGCTCGGCGTCGAATTGCTCGATCTGCGTGCGGGCATTGAATTGACACATGTGCCTTATACCGGCGCTGGACCTGCGGCCCAAGCGGCGCTATCGGGCACAACCGATCTTGCCGGCGTGAACATTTCCGCCGTGATGCCACTCATCAAAGCGGGTAAGTTGCGGGCTCTGGTGCAGACCGGCGCCAAACGCTGGTTCGAATTGCCCGACACGCCGACGATGGAAGAAGCCGGCATCGCCAACGCCGAATCCGAAACATTGCAGGTCCTGCTGGCGCCGGCAAAAACGCCGAGCGACGTCACCGACCGCCTCAGCAAGGCGGTGGTCAAGGTGCTGGCGGCTCCGGACTTGCGCGACCAACTCCTCAAAACCGGGTTCGCCGTTTCCGGATCGGGTTCCGCCGAACTTAAGAAACTGATCTCTGCCGAAGTCGCCAAGTGGCGCGACGTCATCGCCGAAGCAAAGCTTACGGTGAATTGAGCGGCGTATCTGAAGGATTAATGTGCGCTGAGCGCGGCGGCTCAAACTTCTGACCTGGAATGACGATGACAAAACTTCGTACCGTCGACTCGCACACCCATATCCTCACCGAGGAGGCAATGCGGCGGCTCGCCAAAGAGTCCCCGTCGGTGGCGCCCGTCCTGAAGAATCTCAACGCGCGCGATGCCACGCTTGAGATCGCCGGCAAAGTGGTGCAGCAGCCGCTGCCGCGCGAAATCTGGGATGTTGGCCTGCGATTGCGCGATATGGACGCGAACCAAGTTGACGTCCAGGTTTTGTCGCCGACAGTATTTACTTTCTTCTATGGGCACGACGCCGCGCTGGCACTGGCTTGTGCCAGTCTGCAGAATGAGGAAATCGCGGCAGTTGTGCAAAAACATCCCGACCGCTTCATCGGTCTAGGCAGCGTGCCGCTGCAGGCGCCCCAGATCGCCGCCGACGAGCTGCGGCGCGGCATGACGAAACTCGGTTTGCGCGGGGCGATGATCGGTACCCACGTCAACGGCCGTAATCTCGACGATCCCGCGCTTGAACCGTTCTGGGCGGCGGCGGCCGAGCTCGGTGCCTTCATTTTCATTCACCCGCATGCGGGGGCAGCGGGTGAGCGGTTGAACGAATATTACTTGAAGAACCTGGTGGGACTGCCGTTCGAAACGACGATTGCCGGCGCCTGTTTGGTATTCGGCGGCGTCGTGGAACGCCATCCCGAGCTCAAGATATGCCTTTCGCACGGCGGCGGCTTTGTGCCGTATCAGGCCGGACGCTTCCAGCACGGTTGGGAGGTACGCGGCGAGCCCAAGGCACATCTCAAAGAGCCGCCCGGCAAGTCGCTCGGCCGCTTGTACTACGACACCATCCTGCACTCGAAACCGACGCTCGAATTTCTTATCGGCAGTGTCGGCTCCGATCGCGTGCTGCTGGGCAGCGACTATCCGTTCGACATGGGAAATCTCGATTGCGTTGCCCGCGTCAAGGCGCTGGATATCGCACCCGACGCGCGCGATCTCATCCTCGGCGGCTATGCGCAGACATTGTTTGGGGAAGGGGCGCACGCGCATGCGTGAGCATCCACTCGGCACGACGGATTTACGCGTTTCGGCGGTCGGATTGGGCTGTAACAATTTCGGCACCCGGCTCGATCGGGCGGGCGCGCAGGGCGTCGTCCATGCGGCACTCGACGCCGGGATCACGCTGTTCGATACCGCTGACATTTACGGCGAGCGCGGCGGTTCGGAGACGGTTTTAGGAGAGCTGCTAGGCGCGCGGCGCAAGGACATTGTGCTCGTCACCAAGTTCGGCGTGGCAATGGATGACGAAGGGCGGTTGAAAGGCGGTTCCGCGCGTTACGTCATGAGCGCGATCGAGGCGAGCCTCAAGCGTCTTAAGACGGATTGGATCGATCTCTATTATCTTCACCGGTCCGATCCGACGACGCCAGTCGCAGAAACTTTGGGCGCGCTCGAAAAACTGATCGCGCAGGGCAAGGTACGCTATGTCGGCTGTTCGAACATGTCAGCCGCACAGGTCGTCGAGGCGGAGCAAGTCGCGACGGCGAATGGTCTGCACCGCTTCATCTCCTGCCAAGATCAATACAATCTTTTATCGCGACAGATCGAGGCCGATCTCATCCCGGCCATGACGCAGCATGACCTGACGCTGTTGCCTTATTTCCCGCTGGCGAGCGGCATGCTGACCGGTAAATATCATTTCGGGGCTCCGATCCCGCAAGGCACGCGGTTGTCGCAAAAACGTTATTCCGATCGTTTCCTCAACGACGAGAATTTCCGCATCGTCGAAGACTTGCGCGCGTTCGGCGCGCGGCGCGGTCGCTCGCTTCTTGAACTCGCGTTCGGTTGGCTGTTGTCAAAGTCCGTGATCGGCTGCGTGATCGCGGGTGCGAGCACGGCGGAACAGGTTCGGCAAAACGTGGCGGCGAGCACGTGGCGGCTGGATGCCGCCGAAATGTCCGAAGCCGATCGGCTGTCAAAACGCGGCGGCGCGTAGCACCGTGCATTCAAGACAACATCTGGAGTAGATATATGTCGACGATCTTAGCAGCCCTCAAGGAATTGCAGACCCGGCGGCGCACTATTTGTCTTGCCATCGCTGCGCTTGCCGCGGTCTCGGCCGGCGGCGCACGGGCCGAATATCCCGATCGTCCGGTGACGATCGTGGCGTGTTTCCCCGCCGGGGGCGGCACCGATATCGCGATGCGCCTGATCAATACCGAACTCGGTGAGGCGCTCGGTAAGCCGGTGATCGTCGAGAACCGCGGCGGGGCCGGCGGCTCGCTTGGCACCACCTTTGTCGCGCGCGCGCCGGCCGACGGTTACACGCTGCTCGGCTGTTCGAGCGCGTTTGTCGTCAATCCGAGTCTCTATGCCAACGTCGCCTACGATCCATTCAAGGATTTTGTACCGATCATGGTGATCGGCGCGGCGCCAAACCTGTTCGTGGTGCCCAAGCAATCCAAGATCAACACCATGGCGGATTTCATCGCCGAGGCGAAAGCCAATCCAGGCAAGCTGAATTGGACCAGTCCCGGCGCCGGCACCACGCCGCAACTCGCCGGCGAACTGTTGAAGTCGGCAGCCGGCATCGACATCGTCCACATTCCCTTTACCGGTGCAGGCCCCGCGATGACGGCCGTGCTCGGCGGTCAGGTCGACATGTATGCCGGCAATTATGGATCGATGGCCAGTTTGCTAGGCAGCGTGCGGCCGCTGGCGGTGACAGCCGATAAGCGATGGCCGGATTTGCCTGACACGCCGACGCTTGCCGAACTCGGCATCAAGAGCCCGTCGACAGATACGTTCCAGGCGCTGTTCGCGCCGGCCGGCACCCCGCAGCCGATCGTCGACCGGCTGGCAAAAGAGCTTGCTGCAATCCTTGCCCGGCCGGACATTCGCGAGAAATTCGCAAAAATCGGACTGCCGGTGGTTGCCGAAGGTCCCGACGTATTTCGCGCGCGTATTGCCAATGAAGTGCCGATGTATAAGGCGGTTATCGATAAGGCTGGTTTGAAGATCCAGTAAGCCGGGACCACTCTTCGCAGGCCGGTGAGCCTTGGAGCCCAACGAAGCGCACCGAAGTTCGCCGACCGGTTAAACAGGCCTCACTCTTTAGCCGCGGTCTTGGCGGTGCTAGTCTTGCTGCACGACAAGAAGCGAAGGCGTCGACGGCCGCCGATTTATGTGTGTCGGCGCGAGGGGAGGTTTCGGTGAAGGAACTGATCAAACAGTACCTCGATCAGGGGATGTCTCGCAGGCAATTGGTCTCCGGGCTGAGCGCGCTCGGGATGAGTACCGTCGCCGCAAAATCGGTAGCGCAAAATCTCGCGCCGCTCGGCCAAAGCGGGCCGTCTGCCGACGCGCCCTCAGCGGTCCGCGATGCCGAAGGCACTGGCGGCGCCCTTTTCGTGGCGCAGCTCAAGGCGGCCGGCGTCGAATACATTTTCTTTAATCCCTCGACCGGCGATCATTCGATCTTCGACGCACTGGTCGACGAGCCTGGGATTCATTTGATCAAGGGCATTCAGGAAGGCGCCGTGGTCGCCATGGCCGACGGCTATGCACGCGCATCCGGGCGCACCGGTATTGTCGTCGTCGCCAATATCGGACTGCCCAACGCCATGACGCAGATGGTCAATAGTGCGAAGGACCAGATCCCGCTTCTGGTCGTGGTCGCCTCGGTCGATCAGGACGCGCTGGGCCGCGACCAATTCCAGGAAGCCGACCACCACGAGCTCATGACGCAGCCCATCACCAAATGGTTCTGGCAGGCGCAGTCGGCGGCAGCGATTGCCGAAACAACGCGGCGCGGCCTCAAATTCGCGTCCACACCGCCCTGCGGCCCGGTGTTCCTGTCGCTGCCGAGCAATACGCTCGATGCGCATGCCAAAGCGCAGATCTGGGAGCGCAGCAAATTCGACGTGCCGATGCGGATTCGGCCCGACAAGGACGATATCGACAAGGCGGCACGGATGCTCATCGAGGCGAGCAATCCGCTGGTGAGCGTCGGTGACGAGATCACCATGTGCCACGGCGAAAAGGAACTGGTCGAACTCGCCGAGCTCCTGGGCTTGCCGGTCGCCGGCGACGGCGCGCAGGGTTCGGCACTGGGCTATTGGTCAAAGCCCTTCCCGACCCGACACCCGCTCTACATCGGCCCGCTGGTGAAGACGATGCGCTATCCGGGCAAGCCCGATGTTCTGCTCAACCTCGGCAATCGTTTCGGCGAGCAGGCGTCGCCCGGTACGAAATTGATTTCAATCCGGCTCGACCCGACGAGTCTTGCCCGTGGCGCGCCGGTCGACCTCGCGATCGTGGCGGACCTGCGGCTTGCCATCGCCGATCTCACCGCGGCGATCAGAGCTATGGCGACCGCATCGCGGCTCAAGGACATCGCCGAGGCACGCGCGGCGCGGACCCGCGCCTATGCGGCGCAAATGATCGAGCTGCGCCAGACCATCGCGCGCGGCCTTGCCGACACCGCGCCGATCAGCATGGAGCGGCTCGGGCTCGAACTAGAGGCCAATCTCGATCGTGACACCTGCTACGTCGCCGACGTGGATTCCGGAAGAGCCATGGAAGCGCTGATGAGTTTCGGCGGCGATGACAAGCAATATTTCGGCACCGGCCCCGACGTGCTGGGCTGGGGCATGGCGGCGGCGTTCGGCGTGAAGCTCGCGCGGCCCGACGTCCCGGTGGTTTCCGTCGTCGGTGACGGCAGCTTCTGTTTCAGCGGGCCGCAGCCGTTGTGGTCCATGGCACGGTACAAGGCGCCGGTCACCGTGATCGTGCTCAACAACCACAGCTACAATAACGAGCGCAATCGCATCTGGAACAGCGCCGGCCGGCAATTCGAGGCCGGCCGGGACATGACTTGCTATCTTGGTGACCCTGACGTCGATTATGCGAAGGCCGCGGGCGCATTCGGGGTGGAGGGCGAGACGGTCAAGGAGCCGTCTGCACTTAAGGGCGCATTCGATCGCGCCAAGAGTGCCATGGTAGAGGGACGACCCTATCTCCTCGATATTCACATCAAGCGCGAAGGGCTCGGTGCGGTGTCCGAATGGCATCCACCTTATTCGCTCGCCAATTTGCGCACCCGGAAGGTGTGACCATGCGTGCTGCAGTGTTGTTTCTCACAGCGCTCGTGACGGTCGCCGCAGCTTTACCGAGCCGTGCGCAACAAGCCACCAACCCTTTGCCGGCAGGAGACGGGCGCGACCTCGTCTCGGTGGTGTGCTCGCAATGCCACTACTTGGGCACAATCGCAAAGGTACGCGATGGCGCGCCCGGCTGGAGGCTCTTTGTCAACAACATGGTGCTTCGCGGTGCGCAATTGACGGCCCCCGAAATCGATACTGTCGTGAACTATCTCGCGCTGAATTTGGGTCCGGGCATAAATCTGCCGCCGGAAAAACCGGTCGTGTTGCCGGACGGGAAAGGTAAGAATTTGGTCGAGACGCGCTGCAATTTGTGTCATGGCCTCGAGCGCATAACGGCGGTCCCCCGCCACAAAGGGGATTGGCCGATCATTGTCGCCAACATGGTCGCGCGCGGTGGAACGGCCTCGCCCGATGAAGCGCAGACCATTGCCGACTATCTGGCCGCGAATTTTGGCAATTGAGGCATGCACTCAGCCGACAGGTTCTGCTTCCTCCGGCTCTTCCCTCTCTTATCTTCTCTTCATGTCAGCGAAATCTGGCTGGTCTTCGAGGAGGCCAAGCGCTGCGGCGTGAACCGAATATGTCTCACGCATCCGGAAGAAATCGCCGACGCCAGCATGAACGACGTCAAAGGATTGGCTGCGATGGGTGTCTTTGTCGAGCATTCGTTCTGCATGTTTCTGGAAGGTTCGCAATTCAAATGCTGCGAGGGTGAAGAACTAGGCAAGCACATCGAGGCCGCCGGCGTCGACAAAGCCGGCAATCGCACGACGTTGGGCGATTGGCGTCAGACAGGCAGCGACTGCGCTTCCGGTAAACTTTCGTCGATTAAATAACTGTGTCATGTGTAAACCGCGAAATACAAAGGCTAAGCTGCGGACCGATTGAATTGGGCCGCACTTGAAATGGTGCCGCAGCACCAATTGTTTTTCAACAATTTTTCGTCGCTTCTCTTCGAAAGGTCTGACTTAAGCTGCTTGTGAACGGGCTTGCTGCGATAGATGAGAAAAATTACGAAAAGCTTGGTGGTGCCCGCTGTTCTTGCAGCGATAGGAACCTTAGGAGTCTTGGTAGCCTTGGGCAGTGCAATGTGGGCGTCGTATCGTACTTCGCAGCGTGAAGCTGCAATATTCGCCAGCCTGAGTGCGACGGCGTTCGAACAAGGCTTTTGCGATCGCGCATTGAGATTGGCTGTTGTTGGGCTGCCGCCGATGCGCGGCGCGTCACCGCTGTCGTTTAGTTCGCCGCAGTTGCAAGGCGAGCTTTCGTTTTTTGCGTCCAAGCACGACTGCTATTCTCAATTCGGCCTAGCCGGACATACCAGCTTGGTGAACAGCGCTGTGTTCAGCGCCGACGGCACGCGCGTCGTCACGTCATCCTGGGACGGGACAGCGCGAGTGTGGGATGTCAGGTCGGGCGTCCATCTCGTCACCCTGCTGGGGCATAGCGGCTGGGTGAACAGCGCGGCGTTCAGTCCGGATGGACGCCGTATTGTAACAGCCTCCTGGGACAAGACGGCACGAGTGTGGGATGCGAAGACGGGTGCCATGCTCGCAACGCTCTCGGGCCACACCGATCCCGTGAACAGGGCGTCGTTCAGTCCCGACGGTTCTCGGATTGTCACCGCGTCGAACGACGATACCGCGCGGGTTTGGGACGCCAAAACCGGGGCTTCGCTTGCGACTCTCTCCGGACACAAGGAGGCGGTAACCAGCGCGGCATTTAGCCCGGATGGTTCTCGCGTTGTCACGGCATCCTTCGATGGAACCGCGCGGCTGTGGGATTCGAATACGGGCACTGCACTGGCAACGCTCTCGGGCCATAGTTCTTTGGTGTGGGGGGCGACATTCAGTCCGGATGGCTCGCGTATCGTCACGGCATCCGACGACGCGACGGCGCGCGTGTGGGATGCGGGTACCGGTGCTGCCGTAGCTACCCTCACCGGGCATAAGGGGCCGGTACTCGACGCGGTGTTCAGTCCAGACGGCGATAGCGTCGTCACCGCGTCGTTTGACGGCACCGCGCGCGTGTGGAGCGCAGAAACAGGGACTTTGCTGAGTACGCTCTCGGGACACCACAGCTGGGTCTGGACGGCGAATTTCAGCCCTGACGGCGCGCGCATCGTCACTGCCTCCGCGGATCAAACGGCACGACTTTGGGAAGCGGCGTCGGGCACTGCCATTGCCACCTTTGCTGGACATACCGGCGCGGTATTCAAGGCGGCGTTCAGCGCGGACGGCTCCGAGGTCGTCACGGCCTCCTTCGACAACACCGCGCGCGTGTGGGAAATCGGCAGGGGTGCTCCGTTCTCGACACTGTCCGGCCACGAGGAGGCTGTGAACAACGCAGCATTCAGTCCGGATGGTTCACGCGTGATCACTGCGTCCGAGGACAATACGGCGCGAATTTGGAACGCAAAGACCGGCGCCATGATTGCCACGCTCTCCGGTCATGCGAAGGCGATCAATAGCGCAGTGTTCAATCGAGACGGCTCGCGCGTGGTTACTTCGTCCGACGACGATACCGCTCGAATTTGGGACGCGCGGACCGGGAGGGTGCTGGCCATGCTTTCGGTGGATGAGGATCGCGTGGTCGATGCTAAATTCAGTCCGGACGGTTCGCGCGTCGTGTCTGCTTCGTTCGACAATACCGCGCGAGTTTGGGACGCGAGAACAGGCGCCATCCTTGCCACGCTTGCAGGGCATACGGGTTGGGTGAACACCTCGGCATTCAGCCCTGACGGCTTGCACGTCGTCACCGCATCTTTTGATGGCACTGCACGAGTATGGGACGCGGAGACGGGAAGGGTGCTCGCCACGCTGTCCGGGCACACTGATCGGGTGCTCAGCGCGGTGTTCAGTCCCGACGGATCACGCATTGTCACGGCATCGGCGGATAGAACCGCACGCATTTGGGACGCAAGGACTGGCGCCGCTGTCGCCGTGCTATCGGCGCACAAGGATTGGGTGAACAATGCAGCGTTCAGCCCGGATGGGTCTCGCGTCGTCACTGCGTCGTTTGACGATAGTGCGCGGGTTTGGGAAGCCAAGACCGGGGCTCTCGTTGCCGTGCTACTGGGGCACACGGATCGAGTCATGAGCGCGGCATTCAGCCCCGACGGTTCTCGTATCGTTACCGCATCCGCCGACAAGACCGCGCGTGTCTGGGATGCCGCAACGGGTGCCGCATTGGCCGAACTTTGGGGGCATAGCGATCAAGTGGTCAGCGCGGCGTTCAGCTCTGACGGTTCACGCGTTGTCACCGCGTCGGTAGACCGGACTGCGCGCTTATGGCAGCTCGATCCGACCGTGTTGATGCCGGCCGACCAGCGACAGGACTATATCTGCCGCCAGCGTCTTATAGGGGCACGATCATTTACCAGCGTGGAGATGCAGGAGCCGATGCTGCAGTGGCGAGACGACCTTCGTGATCCCTGTGATCGCGCGGGACCCTTGAGCCCGTCCTATTTCTGGCGGGCAGCGGGAGGTGCTGTGGCGACGGTTAGAAGTGCTCTTTCAAAATAGGCCTTGCTCAGGTTTCGCCGGGTCGAAGCCGCGGCATCTTCTGCTAAGCCGGATTAAGCGGCGTGCGCCGTGACGCGTTGCAAGTCCTGTAGCAAAGATAATAGCGAGTCTCGCGAGCGGAGCGCGGCCATACTCGTCTGCAAGAATGCCGCGGTCGCTTCGCCAAGGACAGGCGCCACGAAGTGTTGGAATTTGCTGCTGATGTCGGCTTCCGTGAGGGGACGCGCCGGATCGCCCGGAACATGGTCGACTCGCCGCTCGTGGCGACCCGACGACGTCGTGACGACGACGCGGGCCGGCCAGGATGCAGGGTAGTCGGCAAGCAAGGTTTCGTCGGCGGTGACTTTGGCGCGCGTCATGAACGCCTGCAACGATGGTAATGGCACGTCGACGGCGAGAGTGAGGTCTGCGATCGGCGCTGGCTGCAAGGCTGCAACCGCCAACTGATAGGGCAGGCTCGTAAGATAAGACGCCCGGTCGCCCGGTCTAACTCCATGGTCGATCATTTTCAGGTGCGGCGGCAGGACATGGGCCGCGACCTCGGAGACGTCGCCCGCGGCAATTCCGGTGTCCAGCACTTCGCGGAGCGCCTGCGTTGCGGCCATGGTCTGGCGCGCGGCACACCACGGCTTAAACGACACCTGCGAGAACGCCAGCGCGCCGCTCCCGGTCATCGCCGCAAGGTCCGGCTCGATACCGTAGACATCCGGAAACAAGCGCGATCGCATCACCTCGACATCGGCTGTGAAGCCGGCCTGCGCCGCGAATGCCGCCACGAGGCCGTTGCGCGCGGCGTTTCCGACGGAGAACCATCGCGCGGAGGTCACGGCATGATGCTGTCCGACCGACGGTGACGCCGTGGTCAGCGCCAGTGCCAGCGCGTGCGCGGTCTGCTTGTGGTCGAGCCGCATCAACCGCGCCGCGACTGCGGCGGTGGCAAAGCCGGCGGCGAAATAAGTCGGCCAAATGCCCCGGTAAAGGACATTCGGGCCCTTGATTGCCAGGCCGAGGCGGATCGCAGCTTCATAGCCGGCGAGCATCGCCGCCGTGACGTCGCCGATATTTATATTGGGCAGTGTCGCCGCCATCGTCAGTGTTGCGGGAATTGCGATTGAGCCGGGCGTTGTCATCGATGCCAGATGAATGTCATCGATCTCGCTCAGCCGGACCAAGGCGCAGTGCATCGCAAGGTCATCGTGCAGATCGCGCGTCCCGGCTTGTCTCGTCGCACGCATCCGGTCGCGGAACGCGATGAGCGCTCTGCCTTCGGCAGTCTGGGTCGCCGCGATCCAGGCGCCGATCGTGTCGGCAACATGCAGACGAAGTTTTTCGAGCGCGGGCGCGTCCGCCTCTGCGGTTCGCAGCCGCACGATTTCGGTGAGTTCATCGATTCCATTCATGATAGCTTGCCGGGCCAGAGGACTTCGCTGCCGCCAGTGGTCACGGCGATCATGGTCGAGACAATCGCGCCGGCGCCGGCCTGGTCGACGAGGCCGGCGCGAAGCGAATAGACCGCGCCTTCTTCAAGCGTTGCGTCGCTATCGCGCCTTAGCAGCGGCGGCTCATCCAACGATAACCCGATCGAACTTCCGAACAGGCCGTCGGCGAGCGGGTGTGGCTTTCGCGTTCCACGCCCGGTGTCAAGAATCTGCTGCAACTGTTGACACGACAGTCCGGCTTTGGCGTCCGCCGCCATCGCACGCAAAATTCTCTCGACTTTGCCTCCTAGGGCGTCCTCCGCAACGGCAGCGCGGACAAAGCCTTCCGCCCAATAGCCGTCGTGGCGCACGGCCAGATAGATCTGAAGCGGATCGCTGGGCTGCGCGACCGGAACATCGAACGGCCGCAACGTGCGTCCGCCGTCGAGGCTGAAGAGGCTGCGCACGTCTTGAGCGCCACGCTGCAATGCGGCTTGCTCGGCATGAAGGATACAATCTGTGACGCTCTTGCCGCCGCGCACGGCATCGCGCAACGCCACGACGGCGGCACCGAGGGTGGCGCAGGCCTTGCGGATCACGTGCAATTCGCGTGGACTTTTTTGGCTCATGCGCGCTTGCAACGGCGCGTCACCGTTCTCAAAGCGCAGCCCGCCGCCGAGTGCGCGATCAAGCGCGCGGCGAAGGTCGTTGGGCATCGCCTCGCCGCCGATCAAAACGAGGCTCGTGCCGGCCGGAAGCCCGTCTGCCCAGTCGGCCGCGGACTTCGCCGCGTCGCGCAGCGGCGCCAGTGCGGAGATAAAGGTCAGAGGCTTTGCCGCCGGCAGCATGTTGACGCCGCCGCCGATCAGCATGCGCGGCTCGCCGCGGCGCGGGATCAGCGCCAACGCGGCCTCCAATTTCGGCGTGAAATGGGTGAGATAAGCGAGCGCGGCGTGGTTCCTGCTGTCGCCATAGATGATGGCGCCGCCGGCTTTGTCATGGTCGTGCCATAACGCGGCGAGGCGATCGTCATAATCCTTACGCGGAATTTGCTGCGGATCCCAATCGCCGGGGCCGATCAGCAAGGTGGGGTGCATGGTTTGCATTGCGACGGTCCGCTCCGGCTAAAGCGCGATTTCCGCCAGTGCGGCGTGCTCGCGGGTCAGCGCTTGCGCGCCGTCTTGCGTCAGCACCGCAGGCTCGCCGCAGAGCAGGTAGCCGGTTTCCGGCAGATATTGGTTCGGATGGATCATGAACAGCATGTCGGGCTCGAGCACCGTCGCATTATCGAGCGCCACGTCGCCCGGGCCGATGGAGCCGAAACCGAGGCCGTGGCCACGGCGGCGAATATGCGGCGGATGACAGAATTCACCATAGCCCTCCGCCTCCAGCACCGCGTTCATGGCGCGGCAGATGTCGGCCATCGTGGCGCCCGGCACGGCGGCGGCGAAACCGGCCTTCATCGAGGTCACCACCAGATCGTATTTCTTGCGCAACAAAGCAGGCGCCTCGCCGAGCACAATGGTGCGGCAGATTTGCGCGAGCTGGCCGCGATAGCTCGGGGTGATTTCGCAGACGATAGTGTCGCCGGCCTGCATGCGGCGGCCGTTCGACGGCGCGACGGCTCTGTTATGTGGACCGGCGCAGAGCAGGACGAAATTGTCCTCCGCGCCGAGCGATTTCGAGTGCCAGCGCAGCTCCATCGCCAATTCGTCTTCGCTCATCCCGGGCCGCGCCACGTCAAGAAGATGCTTATAGCCAAGCTCGGCGATGCGTGTTGCCTCGCGCGCATAAGCAAGCTCGGCCTCGGTCTTGCGCTGGGCCGGTTCGAACACGATGGCGTCGGCGGGGCTGCTATGCGGAACGAGATCGGTGAGACGGCGAGCGATGCCGTAAGGCGTGGCCGCGAGCCCGGCGATGCCCGCCGATAGCCGGCCGACGGCGGGACCGAGGGCCGCTTCCAGGCCGGCGATGACGTCCTCGGCCGGCACGATCTTGATGCCCGGACAAGTGTCGACGGCGCGTTCGGCATCGAAGGACGGCGTCACCACGAGGCTCACTGCGCCGGCGCGGTCGAGCACCGCCGCCACCGGCCCGAGCGCCTTGAAACCGGTGAGCACCATCACCGGATCTGGCTTCTCGATGAAATGCGCGCCGTCATGGACGGCGATGACGCAATCGAGCTGCGCCGCCTCCAAGCGGGCACGGATCGCGGCGAGGCGTTGCTCGAATGTCATGCGTTTTCAGAACTCTTCGGAGCCGGCGGCGTCGCCAAGATCGGTGTCTTCGAACAGTTTTTCGAGCGGGGCGACGGCGCCGATCAATCCCTGCTGATGACAGTAGCGTTGCATGGTCTGCAAGTTCTTGCAGTTGGCGGGCGTCAGCCCATAGGACCAGGGGTCCTTGCCGAGCGTTGACTCTTGCTCCTCGACCGCGGTGCGCACGAAAGCAAGCGGCACCATGCGCGGATTGGCAAGCCGCCGGTAGGCGAGCTGCTTCGACTTTTCGAAGGCCTTGACCAGGTTGGTCGCCACCCAAGGATATTTTTCGGCGATGTCCTGCTTGATCGTGGTGACGTGCATGATCGGGAAAATGCCGGTGTCCTTGAAATAGGCGAGTTCCACATCCTTGTGGTCGGGGAACAGGCGGGCAATGCGCTTGTCGCCTTCGACGAACGGCCGCGGCAAAGTCGGCGAGATCATCGCCGGAATGTCGCCGTCGGCCAGCATGTCGCTCAGCGGCTTGTCGGATTTCTTCATCTCGATGCGCAGTCCGGGCGGCGGCTTGAACGCGATATCTTCGCTGCGATCGACAAGCCAGGTGATCGAACGATGATCGAGGCCGTAATACTCGTCGAGGACGCCGCGGATCCAGATACTGGCGGCCGGCTGAAAATTGGTGCCGCCGACCACTTTGCCGTTCAAATCCTTCGCCGTTTTGATGCCGGCTGCCGTATTGACGAAAACAAAGCCATGGCGGAAGCGGCGATGCAGAAACACCGGAATAGCGGTGAGCGGCTCGCCCTGATCGCGGATCATGAAATAGGCGCCGACATTTTCCTCGCAGACGTCAAATTCGTGCTTGCGGCCCATCCGCCAATGGCGCTCGCGCGGTCCCATATCCGACAGGAAGATGAGGTCAAGCCCATCGGCCTCGACGACGCCCTCCTTGAGCGGGCGCACGATGTCATAGTCGCCGCAGGCTATCGTCAATCTGAGCTTGCTCATTACGTTCTCTTTCTCACGTGCATTCCTTCTCACGTGCATGTCAGGCGCGCCACCGCCCGTAATACGCTTCGGCGCGGCGGACGATTTCGTTAAGCACGATCGCGATCGCCGCCAGCATCGAAACGAGCCCGATCAGTTTCGTCGGGTCCAGGTTCTGCGTGAAAATGCTGGTGAAATAACCGATGCCGGCGGTCGAGACGTAAAGCTCGGCCAACAGCACGCCGAGCAATACGCCGGTCATGCCCAGCCGCAAGCCGGTGAAAAAGGTCGGCACGGTATGCGGGAAGATCACATAGCATAGGACCTGAACCGCGACTCGCGCCCATCGAGCGGGCGCTGGTGAGTAGGATCGGATTGATCTTCTGCACGCCGGCGGCCACCGCGATCATGATCGGAAACATGCCGTGGCTGACGCCGAACGCGATCTTGGAGGCCGCGCCGATGCCGAATAACAGCACGAAAATCGGCAGGATCGTGACCTGCGGCAGGCCGTAGAGCAAGAAAACGATCGGCATGAAGCTGCGATGCGCGAAGCGGCTGAGCCCGACCGCGAGCCCAATCCCGGTGCCGATGACTGTCGAGAGCAGAAAGCCGATCGCGATTTCATATAAAGTGAGCCGCAGCGCCGCCGGTACGCCCGGGGTGGCGAACAGATTGCGAAGCGACATCAGCACCAGCGAGGGCGGGCTGATGAAATCGCGATCGAGGAAAAACCGCGCCGCCACTTCCCAGATCACCAGAAGCAGCGCGACGACCGCCAGCCGCGTAACACCGGGGTGTTGCAACAGCCAGCGCCGAAGCGGCGCCTGTCCACGCGGCGCCGCGACGATCCCTATTTCTGCGCGCGTTACTGCCATCGTCCATACGCCTGCAGCATCGACAATACCGAGTTGAGAAAGGCCACGATCGCCACGACGAAGACGATGTAGGCGAACATCCGCGCCATCTCCATGTTTTCGGCGAGATTGACGATGCGGTGACCGAGACCGGCCAGCGACGCGATAGTCTCGCTGCCGATCACCGACAACAATGCGACCGTGAAACCCATGCGCAGTCCTGCGAGCACCACTGGCAGCGCCGCCGGCACCAGCACATGGCGGAACATCTGAACGTTATTTGCGCCCATCGATCTCGCCGCGGTCACGAAAGTCCTGTCGACGTTGCCGAAACCGACGATGGTCGAGAGCACGATCGGAAAGAAGCTGATCGTGGCGCCGAGTGCGATTTTGGACGCCGGGCCGAGCCCCCAGACCAGGACGTAAAGCGGCAAGAACAGGATGATCGGGATAGCGTAAATGGCGGCAAAGAGCGGTTCGAAGACTTTAATGAAATACGGCGAGCGGCTGATGAAATATCCGAGCGTGACGCCAAGCGAGGTCGAGATGGCGAATGCGGCGAACAATTCACCGAGCGTCACGCGAAGGTCCGGAATGAATTGGCCGGTGCCGATCACGTTAAGGAGCTGATGCCAGACATTGATGGGGCTCGGCAGCAAAATGCTGCTGACGCCCCAAACATTCGTCGCGAGAAACCACAGGATAAGGACGGCGACGACGAACGCCGCTTGCACGAAATGGCTGGCAAGCCGGATGGCGAAAGGCTCGCGGGCGTCGCCGTTCATGCGGCGCCTCCGTTAGCCTTGGCCGCGTTAGTCTTGGCCGCCTCGTCGTAGCGCCGCCGCGGCTGCGCCGTTTCCGATATGGATTTTCGGATTTCGTCATGCAGCAAGCCATAAAGCCGATCGCGCAGCGCATGAAATTTGGGTGCAGTCATGAACGAAGGCTTGCGCGGATGCGGCTCGTCGACGGTGATGATCTCCTTGATGCTACCGGGACGCGCCGAGAACACCGCGACGCGATCGGCCAGAAAAACCGCCTCGCCGAGACTGTGGGTGACGAAAACGATGGTCTTGCTCGAGCGCGACAAGAGAACCGAGAGATCCTCGCCCAGCACCATGCGCGTCTGCTCGTCGAGCGCGCCGAATGGCTCGTCCATCAACAGGATATCGGTTTCCAGGCTCAGTGCGCGCGCCAGCGCCGCGCGCTGGCGCATGCCGCCGGAAAGCTGTCCCGGAAAATGCTCGGCGAAGCCGTCAAGGCCAACTGCCTCCAGCGCACGGCGCGCGCGCTCGTGCCGTTCGGACTTAGGGACGCCTTGAAACTTCATCCCAAGCACGATGTTCTCGAACACGGTATTCCACGGAAACAACGCGTTCTCCTGGAACACGAAGGCGAGATCCCGCGGCATCGGTCCGCGCACCGGTTTGCCGGCAACGGTCACGGTGCCGGTGGTGGGCGTCGTCAGTCCGCCAATGACGCTGAGCAAAGTCGACTTGCCGCAGCCCGATGGGCCGATGAGGCAATGCAATTCGCCGCGCGCGACGTCGAGCGAGGTGTTTTGCAGCGCCTGTACATGGCGCGCTTGCCCGGCCTCGCCGAACTGGTGCGAAACGTCGCGAACGCGAATGGCGGCTTCGGCGGAGGTCATTTTGGGAAATGTATCGCGCTACTTCGGGAGAAACTCTTCGGTGTAGAGGGTCTTGAGATCCGGCTCGCTCGGCAGCGTTCCGAGTTCGACCCACGACTTTGAAAGAACCTCTAGGGCCTCCGGCGAGAATTTGCCGCCATCGGAGAACATCGGCATCAGTTCGTCATAGGTGCGGCTGGTGATGTCCGCATCTTTGCTCGTGACGGTCTCCGCGATCTTGACGGTCTCATCCTTGTGCGTGCGCATGAAGGCGATCGTCGCGAACCAGCCCTTGACGAAATTGCGCAGATCGTCGGGCCGGCTGGCGATGGCTTTGTCGGTGGCGTAGATGACGTGAATAATGAAATCCTTGATGTCGGTGAAGCGCATCAGAATGCGGCCTTCGCCCTTATTTTCCAGATCGAACGCGTTGCCGATATCCATGACGGTGCCGTCGATGTCGCCGCGCTTGAGCGCTGCGATCTGACTAGGCAACGCGCCCATTGGTACGGTCTCGATGCCCTGCGGTCCCCAGCCCTGACGGCGCGAGGTCTGGCTGACGAGCCACGCGGTCAGCGAACCGGCAGTGGAGACACTGACCTTCTTGCCTTTGAGGTCGGCGGCGGTCTTCGGGCCGTCGGGACGTACGACGATAGCCAGCAATAGCGGCGCTCCGGCCATGGCGGCGATCGCCTTCACCGGCGAGCCCTTGACGATGAACGCCATGCCGGGGCCGGAGCCGAGTGCGACGTCGATACTGTCGGCCGCCATCGCCTGTTGCAGCTTGGCGTCGCCGGTAAAGGCCGTCGGCTGCACGTCGACGCCGTATTTCTTGAAGATGCCCTCTTGGATGCCGACATCGAGCGGCACGAAGGAAAACGCCTCCACCACCGCCTTGCCGACGCGCAATGCGTCACCGGCCTGGGCCCGAGCGGACAACCCGAACGCGATGGCGAGGCTGAGTACAGCGGCCGCGATGGGGCGTAGCGCCTTGGATCGGTTGAGCATTGTACGTTTCCTTCGCTCAAGTGGTGATGTTGTTGTTTTTATTGTTTAGGCAGGAATGCGTCGGTGACGAGCTTGTTCATATCAGGCTCCTCCGGCAGCGTCTTCATCTCGACAAAGGAGCGCCGCAGGACCGCCAATGCTTCGGGATCGAAACGGCCGGAGTCCGAGAACATCGGCATGAGTTCATCATAGATGCCGGCAGTGATCGTGGCATCGGTGCCCATCACCGGCATGGCGATCTTCACCGTCTCGTCCTTGTGGCTGCGCATGAAAGCGATGGTTTCGAACCAGCCTTGCAGAAAGCGGCGAAGCGCGTCCGGCTTTTCCGCAATCGCCGTGTCGGTCGCATAGATGACGTGGATATGAAAATGCTTCACCAGATCGCCAAAGCGCAAGATGACGCGGCCGCCGCCATGGTCGGCGTAATTGAGCGCTGCGGCAAGATTGACGATGGCCGCGTCGAGCGCGCCGGATTTCAGCGCGGCGACGCGCGCGCCGTCGTCACCGATCGCCACCTCGACCATGCCGTCGGTCCCCCAGCCGTGCTGGCGCGAGACTTCGTCGATGATCCAGCTTGTCACCGAACCGACGGTCGAGATGCCGACCTGGCGGCCCTTGAGATCGTCGACCGATTTGACGCTGCCGTCGTTGCGCACCACCAGCGCGAAGAGAAGCGGCGGCCCGGCCATGGCGGCGATGCCTTTCACCGGAACGCCCTTGACGATGAAAGCAAGCCCCGGCCCCGACCCGAGCCCGATGTCGATGCTGCCGGCCGCCATGGCCTGCTGCAGCTTGGCGTCACCGCCGAAGCTCGATACCTGAAATTCGAGGCCGTTATTCTTGAAGATCCCGGTTTCGATGCCGACGTCGACCGGGACAAAGGAAAAGGCGGTGGCGCCGGCTTTGCCGACCCGCAGCATTTCCGCTGCGGCCGGCGGCGCGAACGCCATCGCCGTCAGGCTGATCAACCCGAACAGCGTCTGCCGAACCGGCCCAGCGAACCACGCTCGCGCCATTGCGAAACCTTCCCCTTTAGCTATCCGCATCCTCGTATGACGAAGCTCTAGCCGCGTATCTCCGCGCCGACCGGCTTGGCCCGTTTTTCGCTACGCAAAGCCTCCGTTGCCGCAGCGTCAAGCGTGAAATCGTCGCGCATGACGACCCCATAGAGTTCGCGCGCGGCTTTAAGGGAGATGAGTTCCTCGCGCACGTCCTCGACCACGAGCGCCGGATCGCGCTGGTAAGGATCGCCCCAACCGCCGCCGCCGCCGGTGCGCACGATCGCTGCGGCGCCGACGGGGACCGGAAGCCGGGCGCCGGCGAGCGGCCGGAATTCGGTTTCCTCCGGCAGCCGCAGCAGGTAGCCGCCGGGTTCGCCGGGCGTGCCGCCCCACAGCCCCCAAGGCGGACATTGGGCGCGCCGGGTTTGCTCGAAATTCCAGAGGCCTTCGACCAGATTGCGAACCCGCATGTCGATGCCGAGACCGCCGCGATATTTGCCCGCGCCGCAGGAATCCTGGCGTAACGCCCGGCTCTCGACCAGCACCGGACATTTCAACTCGATGCCCTCGATCGAGCCGTTGCGAACGTCGCCTTGGCAAACCGAGACGGTCGCCGACTCGCCGTCTTCATAAGGCCGCCCGCCCCAACCGCCGCCTTCGAGGCTCTGCACGATAAAGCGCCGCCCGGTTTTCGGATGCAGGCCGAAAAATACCACGGCGCCGCCGAGGAGGCCGTGATGGCCTGCCGGCACGCGGTCGGGCATCGCCTTGGCCAATGCGGCGACGATACAGTCGACCACCGTCGGCACGATCGCGCTCCAGCCGGCCATCGGCGCCGGAAAGCGCGCCATCATGATATTGCCTTCCGGAATGATCACGTCGAGCGCGCGGAACGATCCTTCGTTGACCGGGTCGAGCGGCCCCGTCAGTGCTTTATAGGCGACGCGCGCGCCGGCAAGCGTGCGCGAATTGATGCCTGCTTTGCGCTCGCCGGCGCAACCCGACAAGTCGATGGTCATCGACGAGCCTTTGATCGTGACCTTGACATGGATCGGCACCGGTTCGCCCTTGCGTACGCCGTCGTCGTCGATGGAAGCTGAAGCTTCGTAGACGCCGTCCGGAAGCTGCGCCACGACGTTGCGGCACTTGCGCTCGGTCTCGTCGAAGATGCGGTCGATCGCCGCCAGGATCGTGTCGTGGCCATACTTGCCGAACAATTCGTCCATGCGGCGCGTGGCGAGGCGGCAGGCCGCCATCTGCGATTTCAAGTCGCCGAGCGAGGATTCCGGAAAGCGGATATTGTCCTTGATGACGCGATAGAGCGTCTCGTCGAGCACACCCTTCTTATAAATCTTGAGCTGATCGAGCTGCAGGCCCTCGAGCCACGGATCTGCGACCTGGGGTCCGGCGCCGAAGCCGGTCGACGTGCCGCCGACGTCGATCCAATGCGCGCGCACCATGGCGAACATCAAAAGCTCGCCATTGTGGAAGTACGGCATGTAGATGACGATGTTGTTGAGGTGCTGCCCCGCCACCGCTTGATGATTGGTGATGATGACGTCGCCCGGCTCGAACCCCTTGGCGCCGTAGCGCTTCATGCCGTCGGTGATGATGACGCCGAGATCGGCGACGAAGTGGGAAACGCCGCCGACATTCTGCGAGATGAGCTGGCCCTTGGGATCGACCAGCGCGGTGCAGAAATCGCGCACCTCGTAGATCATCATGTTATAGGACGTACGCTGCAGATCGGCCGCCATTTCGTTGGCGATTGCCGGCAGCGCGTTGCGGATCACTTCCAAAGTAACCGGATCGAGTGTTACGCCGCGCTTCTTGCCGGAGCGATGCGCGAACGATTGCCGCGCCGCCGACTTTACCGGCTTGATCTTTTTCTTGGCCGCAGGTTTTCGGGTCATCGGCTGCCTCCGACCGCAATGATCAACTCGCCCGACGGCGCCACGCGGCACCGGTCACCCGCGTAAAGAACCGTCGTCGTGCCGTGCTCTTCGATCAATGCCGGCCCCGCGATGCGCATGCCGACCGGAAGCGTATCACGCGCATAAACCGGACAAGAGACGGGCTTGGCAGCCTGGCCGAGATAAACCGGACGGCGGCGCGGCTGCGGCGGCTTGCCACTGCGCCCTTTCGGGAATTTCAGCTTCGGCCGCTGACCGATGACAGCAAGCCGGATATTGACCATCTCGACCGGCTCATCGGGAGAGTGGTGGGCGTAACGCTGCTCGTAGAGCTTGTCGAAAGCAGTACGGATGCCGCGGTGATCGCCTTTTTTCAGCTGCGCCAGGGTGACCGGCACGGGCAACGTAAACTCCTGACCGGTATAGCGAAGGTCGAGATGCACTTGCTGCTCGGCGCCTTTGGTGTGCCGGAGCCCGGCCCGTGCTTCGACCACCATCTCGTCGTGCACCTCGATGAGCTTGCCGAAGTCGACGCTTACAAGATCGGAATAATAAGTGCGGATGAAATCATGGCGCTCGTCGGCGAGCAGCATGCCCAGCGCCGAGAAGTGCGACGGAAACAGCGGCACAATGACCGTCGGGATGTGCAATTCGCGTGCGATGGCGAGCACATGCAGCGGACCGGCGCCGCCGGACGCGAACATGACGAAATCGCGCGGGTCGTAGCCCTTCTCCACCGACACTTCGCGCACCACCAGAGACATCTTGTTGACGGCGATATCGATGATCGCCTGGGCGGCCTGCGCTACGTTCATGCCGAGCGGCTTGGCGATGGCCGCCTCGATGCCGGCGCCGCGCGCCATCGGCGTCGAGCTTCATCGTGCCGCCGAGGAAATTGTTGGGGTCGAGTCGGCCGAGCACGACATTGGCATCGGTGATGGTCGGTTCGGTGCCGCCGCCGCGATAGCAGATCGGGCCGGGCTCGGCGCCGGCGCTTTGCGGTCCGACCTTGAGCGCGCCGATCTCGTCGCGCCAGGCGATCGAGCCGCCGCCCGCGCCGATCTCGACCACGTCGATCATCGGCACCATGACCGGGTGCCCGCTGGCATAGCCGCCGACATAATAACCCGGCGCCATGGTCGGCTCGCCGTCGCGGATCAGGCTCGCCTTCGCGGTGGTGCCGCCCATGTCGAACGAGATGACGTTGTCGTAGCCGAGCTTCTCGCCGATCTTCGCCGAGGCGATGATGCCGCCGACCGGACCGGATTCCATCATCGCCACCGGGCGCGCCTGCGCGACTTCCGGCGTCATCACGCCGCCATTGGAGCGCATGATGGAGAGGTTGCCGGCAAAGCCGATCGCCTCGAGCTTGGATTTCAGCACACGCACATAGCCGCCGACCTTGCGGCCGATATAAGCGTTCACCACCGTGGTCGAGGTGCGCTCGAACTCGCGATATTCGCGAAGGATGTCGTGCGAGAGCGAGAGATAGGCCTCAGGCAGTGCGGCGCGGATGGCCTCGCCGGCCGCCCGCTCGTGATCGGGATTGACGTAAGAGTGCAGGAAGCAAACCGCGACCGCGTCCACGCCTTCTGCCTTGAGCGCCTGCGCGACGCGTTCGAGGCCGTCACGATCGAGCGGTTTCTCCACCGCGCCTGACGCGAGCACGCGCTCGGCCACTTCAAGCGTGAGCCGCCGCGACACCAGCGGGCGATGACGATGAAACAGAAGATTGTAGGCCTCCGGCCGGTTGCCGCGGCCGATGATGTAGACGTCCCGGGTGCCGTCGGTGACGACCAGCGCCGTCTTGGCGCCGGTGCGCTCGATCAGGGTGTTGATGGCGATGGTCGAGCCGTGAATGAGCTCGCCGATGGCGCCGGCGGTGAGCCCGCTCTTGTGCAGGCAGTCGATGATGCCCTGGACCAGATCGTGCGGCGTCGTCAGGCTTTTGGCATCGACAAAGCGCCCGGCTTTGTCGTCGAAACCGACCAGGTCGGTAAAAGTGCCGCCGATATCGATCGCGACCGCAATCACGTTTCCATTCCCCTGCCGCTTACGGCTTCTTGTTGGCTCAGAGTGGCCGCAGCCTGCTAGCCAAGCAACGGGATATGCGGCTATATAGTTATAGTGCTTTGGCTATAACCCGCACGAACCGGCCAAAGCCCTTGGGCTCCCATGATCTCCGCCAGTCCCCGCCGATTGAGCGTGTTCAAGAGTGTCGTCGACTGCGGCGGCTTTAATGTCGCGGCCAATCAGCTCGGCATCGCCCAGCCGTCAGTTGGCGCGCATATCAAGGCGCTCGAAGCGCAACTCGGCCAACCGCTGTTTCATCGCAACCGGGGCAGCCGGCCGCGCCTGACCAAAGCCGGCGAGGCCGTCTATGCCTTTGCCGTCGACGTGCTGCAGCGCTCCGAAGTGGCCACCAAAACGCTTGCCGATCTGCGCTCGGTGGCGACACAAGAGATCACCATCGCCGTGCACCGCGACGTCGCGGCGTATTTCCTGCCGGAGCGGTTGACTGCCTTTGCCGGCAACAATCCGAAAGTGCGCGTGATCACCCGCGTCGGCACGATCGACGAAGTCGTAAGTCGCATACGCACCGGCGCAGCCACGATCGGGCTTTTCCTGGCGCTCAAACCGGTCTCCGGCATCCGCTGTGAAGTCCTGGGCCACGAGCGGCTGGCGATCGTGGCGGCACCGCATCATCCGCTCGTCAAGAAGCGCGCCGTTGCCCCGGAGGAGCTGCGCCGTCATCCGTTCGTGACCGGCTTGCGCAACTCGCGGTTCTACAGAATGACCGATGCCGCGCTCAAGACAATCGGTATCGCATCCTACGAAGCTGCCATGGAAGTGGAGGAGTTGACGGCAACGAAAGAGCTGGTGCGCCGCGGGCGCGCGGTCGCGTGCCTGCCAATCTGCACGGTCGCCGCCGAGCTGGACGCCGGTTCTTTGGTGGCGCTGAAGCTTGCGACGGCGCTTCCGCAACTGAATTTGTATTGCGGTTACACCGGGACGCTCAGCGACGGCAGCCGAAATTTTATGAAATACCTTCGCGCGAAAACCGCCGAGCAAATTCGAGGCCGTCTTTAGCGCCTGTTTTGTGCCTGGCTTGACGGCCTTCGCGGCACCCATCTACGGTATCTTGAGATCGGACCACTTCACTCGGTGCTAGGCGAAGGGCGCGATGAATTTGGGTGGGGGCGTCCGGGCTGCGGTCGATATCGGGGGTACGTTTACCGATATCGTGGTGATGAAATCCGACGGCGTATTGCACGAGAGCAAGGTTTCGACGACGCCGGACGATCCGAGCCGTGCGGTCATCGACGGCATGTTCGCGCTATTGCGCGAGCTTGGTATCAAGCCAAGCGAGGTTGCCGAGGTTCTCCACGGCACCACGGTCGGATCAAACACAATTCTGCAGCGTTGCGGGGCCAAGACCGGTTTGTTGACCACGCGCGGCTTTCGCGACGTGTTGGAAATCGGGCGCATTCGCATGCCCGAAATGTTCGATCTCACTTGGACAAAGCCTGCGCCGCTGGTTCCGCGCCGCTACCGCGTCGAGGTCGATGAGCGGATTGCCGCGGATGGCAGCATCGTCTGCCCGCTGGGCGAAGAAAGTTTGTTTCGGGCCGCCGAGCAGTTGCTGTCTGACGGGATCGAGGCCGTCGCACTCTGTTTCATCAATAGCTACCGCAATTCGATCCATGAACGCCGGGCGGAATCTCTGATCAAGGGCCGCTATCCCGACCTGCCCGTATCCGCCTCTTACGCGGTGCTGCCGGAAATGAAGGAGTATGAGCGCACCAGCACGACCGTGGTGAATGCCTATCTGTTGAAGGCGATGCGAGGCTACCTGGATCGTCTCGAATCCGGGCTTCGCGGTATCGGTATGACGGCGCCGATCCTCGTCATGACGTCAAACGGCGGCATGTTGGCGGCTCGGTCGGCCGCGGCGAAGCCGGTGATGGTCGTTGCCTCGGGTCCCGCCGGCGGCGTGGTCGGCGGCGCAAGACTTGGTCGAAGCCTCAATCTGCCGAACGTCATCGTTTTCGACATGGGCGGCACGACCGCCAAGGCGGCGATCGTCGAGAACGGTCGGCCCAGCATGACGTCGGAATATGAATTCCGCGACGGAATGTCGACGTCGAGCCGATTCATCAAGGCCGGGGGTTACATGCTCAAAGTCCCGGCGATCGATCTTGCCGAAGTCGGCGCCGGCGGCGGATCGCTGGCCTTAGTCGATGCCGGCGGACTTTTGACGGTCGGCCCGCTATCGGCCGGCGCCGACCCGGGACCGGCGTGTTACGGGCTCGGCAACACCAGCCCGACGGTGACCGACGCCAACGTCGTGCTTGGGTTCATCAATCCGAACGCCTTGGCCGGCGGTCAGCTGACTATTCAAAAGAGTCGTAGCGAGGAAGCCGTTCGCGATCACGTCGCCCGGCCGCTTGGCATATCATTGGAAGATGCGGCTCACGGAATCCGGGCGGTCGCCAACGCGACCATGGCCCGTGCCATTCGCGCCGTGAGCGTCGAGCGCGGATTGGACCCGCGCGATTTCACCATTATCGCGATGGGGGGCAACGGCGGCATTCACGCGCTCGATGTGGCGCGCCAACTTGGCATCAAGCGGGTCGTCATTCCGGTTCTGTCCGGCGTGTTCAGCGCCGTCGGCATGCTGGCGAGCGATCTCTCGCATTCGGGCCTGCGGACCTTGCTTCGGCCCTTGGCAGAGATGAGTGTGCAGTCCCTGCGCGCCATCATGAACGAGCTGGCCGATGAGCTGATCGCATTGCTCGAAGCCGACGGCTATCCGCGCTCTCGCATTGCACTCGACTGGGAGGCCGACCTTCGGCACGACGGCCAGGCGAGCGAGCTTGCCATCCCGTTCGAGGCCGACGGCGATATCATTGCTTCGATGAAGGAACGTTTTATTGCCGAGTACATCAAGACCTACGGCTACCGCGACGAGACCGCCATCGAGCTCGTCAAAATTCGCCTCACCGCTCGCGGCTTGCGTGAATATCGGCTCGATTTCGAAAGAATTCCGATTGCAGTGCGGCAGCCGGCCGCGGGCGCCAAGAACCGTGCAATATCGTTCAACCGAGGTGGGCCTTCGGTTTCGGTTCCGGTTGTGAGCCGATCGAATTTGTCGCCGACGCCTGCGGCAGGGCCGCTTGTGGTCGAGGAATTTGACGCGACGATTGTCGTACCGGGCGACGCCACGGTATGCCGCGACACGATCGGAAACATTGTGATCGATTTGGGAGACGACGCGTGAAGATCGATCCGATCACGTTTGCGGTGATCAAGGGCGGTCTCGATTCGATCGCCGATGACATGGCCTATACCGTCATCCGGATTGCGCGCTCGGAGATCGTCAAGGACGTGATGGACTTCTCCGCGGCTCTATGTGCGGCTGACGGGCAAATGGTGGCGCAAGCCAAGACCATTGCCCAGCATCTCGGCGCGATCCCTGAGGCAATGGCAGCGGTCCTTGCGAAATTCGGCGACGATCTGCACGACGGCGATGTCGTCATCATGAACGATCCCTATCACGGCGGAATGCATCTGCCCGACGTGTTCATGTTCGTACCGATTTTCGCGGCGGGTCGGCGCTGCGCATTCGCGGTCATCATCTGCCATCACACCGACGTCGGCGGCCGCGTGCCGGGTTCGAACGCTTGCGACTCGACGGAAATCTACCAGGAGGGCTTGAGAATTCCGCCGCTCAAGCTGTACAGCCGCGGCGAATTGAACACGACGCTCGAGACGCTGATCAGGATCAATGTCCGCGTTCCCGATCGCGTATGGGGCGACCTTTTGGCGCAATTTGCGGCCGCGCAAGTCGGCAAGAGAGGGCTCGTCCAGCTGTTCAAGCGTTACGGCGCCGCAATGGTCGAATCCTACATGAAGGAGTTGCTCGACTATGCCGAACGGCGCACGCGCGAAGAGATCAAGTTATGGCCGGTCGGCACCTATCGTTTCACCGATTATGTCGACAGCGACGGATTCTCCGACACGCCGATCCCGATCGTGGTGGCGATTACCGTGCGGCAAGACGGCACGCTGTTCGTCGATTATTCCGGATCGTCGGCGCAAGTGAAGGGCGCGCTGAATTCGACTCTCAGTTTTACGCATTCGTTGACCTATTTGAGCGTGCGCTGCGTTCTGGCGCGCGATATCCCGAACAATGTCGGCCTTTTTCGATGTATCAAGGTCAAGGCGCCAGAGGCCTCGGTTCTAAATCCGCAGATGCCGGCGGCCTGCGCTGCACGCGCGCTGACGGGCTATCGCGTTTTTGATGCCATGCTCGGAGCGCTCGCCCAGATCGTGCCCGACAAAGTTCCGGCGGCGGGAGAGGGCGGCAACAGCGTCATTTGCATCAGCGGGCTGCGGCCGAACCGAAAGCCGTTCATCATCGTCGACATGCTGTGTGGCGCCTGGGGTGGCCGCCCGGACAAGGATGGCGTCGAGGCCATTACCAACGCCTCACAAAACCTCTCCAACATGCCGGTGGAAATTCTCGAGGCCGAACATCCGGTGCGCGTCGAAGACTATTCCTTCATTCCCGACAGTTGCGGCGCAGGGCGATGGCGTGGCGGAGTGGGCATCCGGCGCAGCTATCGCATCCTTGCGCCGGAGGCATTGTTGCAACTGCGCTCCGACCGGGTTGCATTCCGGCCCTATGGGCTCGACGGCGGCGGCGAGGGGCGCGCATCTCGCAATACGATCGAGATTGACGGCAATGTGACGCCCATTCCGGCAAAAGTGACGATGACAGTGCCGCAAGGTACGCTCATCGTGCATGAGCAGGCCGGCGCCGGCGGCTTTGGTGATCCATTCGAGCGCCAAACGGAACTAGTGCGCGAAGACCTGCTCAACGGGAAGGTCACGCCGGAATTCGCGCGGAGCCGGCATGGCGTTGTTATAACCGAGGCCGGCGCCATCGATGAGCACGCCAGTGCCCAACTCAGAAACGACAGAGGCGCCTTGCTGAACGGCGGAAAACGCCAACACTCGGCCGTGTGACTGTTCCGAGGCCGTGATCGAGATTTGTGAACATGAGAATCTTCAGTTTTGTCGCGTTTGTTCTGCTGCTTGCCCTCAACATGTCGGCTGCGGCGCAGGCCTATCCCGACAAGCCCGTACGCATCGTCGTGCCATTCGCAGCAGGTGGAATTACCGACATTCTGGCGCGGGCTCTCGCGCAGCAGCTAGCGGACCGTTGGGGACAGCAGGTCATCGTCGAAAATCGGCCCGGCGGCAACTCGCAGATCGGCGCGGAATACGTGGTGCGATCACCACCCGATGGCTACACGCTATTGGTCAGCGCCGACACCACCTTTGTGATGGCTCCGCACCTTTACAGCAACTTGAAATACGATCCGCTGCAAGACTTCGTGCCTATCAGCGGTCTCGGCGTAAGCCCACAAGCGCTCGTGGTTCACCCCGGTGTACCGGTGAGCAATGTCGCGGATCTCATTTCTTACGGCCGCAAACAACCGGGGGCGCTCAACTACGGAACGTTCGGCATTGGCTCGAGCGGTCATTTGAACATCGAATTGATCCAGATGATGACGGGAGCCCAGTTCACGCCGGTGCACTATGGCGGTGCTGCGCCGGCTATCAATGACCTCCTGGGCGGGCACATCCAATTTATGATCGTCAGCGTCGGCCTCGTCGCGCAGCCTTGGCAAGCCGGATTGCTGAAAGTGCTCGCGATCGGCAGCAAGGATCGAACTCAAGCAGTTCCCGGAAACGCCGACGCTGGCCGAGAGCGGGCTGGCGGGATTTGAGACAGGCTCCTGGTACGGCCTGGTCGCACCGAAGGACACTCCGCAGGACGTCATCACAAAGATCAGCAAAGATACGGAGGCTGCTTTCAGCAACGCCGCGTTTGTGCAGAAGACACTGGAGCCAAGCTTTATTTACTCGATCGCGAGCGACCCGAAGGCATTTTCAGACATGATACGCGTCGAGTTCTGAAAAGTGGAAGAAGGTGATCGCCGCGGCTAACATCAAGGTCGAGTAATCTCTGTCGCGCAAGTCAATCGGGTTGAATTCGAAACGTCCGCGGCAGCGGTGCAAACCAAGTGTCGAAAATCTTCGCGGCTTCGCCGGAGACTTCGAGCCCGAGCAGGCTCTGATTGACGAAATCGAGGAAACGCGGCTCGTTCTTCTTTAACCCGAAGCCGGCGGTGCGGGGCAGTTCGTACTCATCGATCAGGGCGAAATCCGCCGGGCTCCCGCTCTTCTGCGCGAACCACAGGAGCAGCATCTTGTCGGCCAGAAAGCTGTCGACGGCACCGTCTGCAAGCGCGGCGAAGGCTGCGTTGTAATCGTCGAAAAAGACAATCTGCATGGTCGGAACGGCGGCTTTGAGTTCGGCATCGACGCTCGCCGACTTCACCAAGGCAAGTTTGCGGCCGGCGAGTTGCGCTATGTGGACGATGCCGCCCGACTTCCGCACCAGGACTTTGTGAGGCGAGTCGAGATAGGCAAAGCTGAAGTCGATGTCGTTTGCGCGTCCCTTGGAGCGGGTCATGCCTACGGCAACGAGATCGACGCGGTCCTGCTGGAGAGCCGGGATGCGCTCGGCGTTGATGATCGAGATCTTCCGGGTTGAAACGCCGAGGTCTTTGGCAACGCGGTCGGCGAGGTCGACGTCATATCCGACGATGTCTTTGCCAGGCTCGCGAAAGCTGAACGGCGGCGAGCTTTCGGTCACGCCGACGAGCAGCTGCCCGCGGGCCCTGATGTCGTCGAGCTTGTCGGCGGCGGCAGGTTGTGCGAGCGCCAACACAATGACCAGGCTTGCGAGATCGCGTGTCCAATTATGCTTGATATTCATGCAATCGTCCGTAGCGCCGCTTGTATTGAGTACGCCGGCTTAGGACAAAGCGCGCCCGAACCGGTTTAAACTCGAAACTCTACGCCGCGCTTGCGCCCCTGAAAAACTGCAGTTTCGGCAAGCCAGTCTCCTTCTGGGACAATAAAAGCCGCGTTAGTCAGCCCGAAATTCGCCGCTCTGCGGCATCGGCAGACGAGGCGACCCCTCACTCGGATATCGGTTGATGCGCCTTCCGTTCCTTGGCGTAGCGCGCGAGCGCGAGAAACCGGTAGATGCCGTGCACGAACTTGCTGTAGGGCAACAGCAAAAACAGCGCGAAGACCACGCCCAAATGCAGCGCCAGCAGCGTGCCCATCAGCGAAGTCTGGCGCAGCAACAGCAAGGCAAGTCCGGTCGCGCCGGTCGCAAACAAGATGAATATGAACGCAACATCCATGCCGTAGCTGCCGGGATCGAGCAGGACCGGATCGCGATGGCTCTTTGCGGCGAATAGCCCGATCGGTCCGATCACCAGGCCCAGCCCGCCGAGCGTGCCTAAAATTACCGGAAGGTCGTACCAGGCATAGGGCGCCTCGCGGCCGAGAAAATAATGGTAACCCGTCGCGACGACAGTCGAGGCAAAACAGAGCGCAAAGCCATAGAACGTCATGTGATGGAATATTTTGCGGCGGTCCTTCGGCTGGTCCTCGGTGCTGGCGCAGCCGCCTTTGCCGCCGTCGAGATATTTCAAATGCGCAGCGTCCTTGGTGGCCTGCCACAGCGGCGCCGGCGCGCCGAGCGCCGCCACGGGCTCGCCGATATCGCGCCAAAACGTAATCGCGCCGATCACGATGGCGACGACGGCATAAAGAAACGCCGCGCCGAAAATGAGAACCATGACGTTGTGCGGCATGAAGACGTAGAACGCCCCGGGCGCGGAATAGATGTTCCACAGCAGGCCCGGATCGTAATAAGTGAAAAATCCCGCGATAAAGAGAAGCGCGCTCAGCGCCGCGATGGCTCCGACCGCAACGCCGTTTCGCGCGAATAGGCCCGAGAGCAGGCGCGGCCAAGCGTAGGCCCGGTAAGACTTCGATGCGCACTTGGGCGAGCACGCGCGGCACGTTGACCTCGAATTCGTGCGGCGGTGAGAACTGACAGTCGAAATAGCAGGCGCCGCAGCCGTGGCACAGGTTGGCCAGATAGTTCAGGTCGCCGTCATTGAAGATGCGGCGCATTTCCATGGCCGGGAACACCGCGCAAAGCCCCTCGCAGTAGCGGCATGAATTGCACACGACCATCAGCCGGTCCGCTTCAGCCAGGACCGGCGAGGTGTGATGCGTCGTCGTGTGCATGTTAATTGCGGGCATTTTTCGCGGCCTCCCGTCCCGCAATTCGTCCAAATACGCTGCCGATCGTCATGCCGATGCCGGCGGCGTAGCCTTTGCCGAGCACATTGCCGGCCATGATCTCGCCGGCCGCGAATATGTTGGCGGACGGCGTGCCGTCTTTCATGAGCACCCGCGACTCCTTGTTCACGCGGGTGCCGAGATAAGTGAAGGTGATGCCGGGCCGCACCGGATAGCCGTAGAACGGCGGCTTCTCGATGCGCCGCGCCCAGTGCGTCTTCGGCGGCGTCAGTCCTTCGGTGCGGCAATCGTCGAGATCGGTGTGGTTGAACGTGCCGGGGCGAACGGCGGCGTTGAAATCCTCCACGGTTTTTTCCAGCACGGCGGCATCGAGCTCGAATTTTCGCGCCAGATCGCCGATCGTATCGGCCTGCAGCGGCGGATAAAGCGACGGCATGAACAGACGCAGCGACGAGGCGTCGAAGATGATGTAGCCGATCTGGTCCGGCTGCTGCGCGACCAGCCGGCCCCAGATCGCATAGCGCTTCGGCCACACGTCCTCGCCCTCGTCATAGAAGCGCTTGGCGAGCTTATTGACGACGACGCCGAAGACGACGCAGTCGAGCCGGGTGATGATGCCGCCGTCGTATTTCGGCGCGCGGGCGTCGATAGCGACGGCGTGGCATTGCGTCGGATCGCCGACTTCTTGGATGTCGCTGTCGAGCAGCATTTTGAGGACCGCGCCGCGGTTGTAGCGCGTGCCGCGGATGAGAAAATTATCGGCGGCATCGCCCCAATATTGCTTGAGCCATTCGATGTTGGATTCAAAACCGCCGCAGGCCGCAACCAAAGTCGCGGCGCGCACGGTTCTACTTTCGCCGGCATAATCGACCGTCGCCGACAGGAACATGCCGTTCTGGATATCGAGCTTGGTCACCGGCGCGTCGTAATAGATCTCGATGCCGAGCCGCTCCGCCGTCTGATAGAGCGAGTTGAGCATGGCGCGGCCGCCGCCGAGGAAGAACGAATTGGTGCGCCCGAGCGTCAGCGTGCCGCCCAGCGAGGGCTGAAAGCGAACGCCCTGTTCGGCGATCCAGGTCAGCATCTCCTTGGACTCGTGGATCATGTGCTTGGCGAGGACTTCGTCGGTATTGCCCCCGGTGATGCGCAGCAGGTCGTCGAAAAATTCCTCTTCATAATATGGACCGGTCAAAGTCTCGGTGGCGGCGTCGTGGGCGCAGCGCATATTGCGGGTGTGCCGGGTATTGCCGCCGCGATAGAATTTCGGTGCCGCTTCGAGCACCAGAACCGACGCGCCCTCGCGGCGCGCGGCGATGGCGGCGCACAGCGCGGCATTGCCGCCGCCAATCACGATCGTGTCGAATTTCTTGTCAGGGATCATGGCTCAATATTCATGGCGAGATTTCTTTAACCTGGCGGAGGCGCCGAAAGAGAGGGTGGCGCCGCCCAATTCTGCACCGGGCGGCTCACATATTCCTAACTTCGGCAGATCGAACTCTGGAAGACTCTTGGGAGATTTCTTGGGAGACCGACAGCCGAGAAGCGAACACGCGCGTGACTGTGTAGCGGAATGCGGACAAAGCATCGAACTGCGTTATCGTCGCTGGCCGGTTGAAGCAGTGAGATTGCATGTGTAACACGATGGGCTAATGTGCCGCAAATGGGACAGGTACCAAATTTGGTACGTCTTGCGCGACTTCAGGATTAAAATCTCATGTGGTCGTCGGCTGATCGGCCTCGGGCAAGGCTGCTCACAAGCTGCTCAGCAACATCGCGGATTGAATAAGGATGGGCGGAGCTGCCGGCGTGACGACGAAGACAATTGGCAAGCGCGTTCCGCGCCTCGAGGATCCCGACCTGATCCGCGGCAAGGCCCGGTTCGTCGACGACATCCATATCGAGGGACTATTGCATGCCGTGTTCGTGCGCAGCCCGCATGCGCATGCCAAGATTCTTTCCGTCGGTAAAGACGCGGCTCTTGCGGCGCCGGGCGTCCGCGCGGTGTTGACGGCAGACGACATCGCGAACTACGTCACGACCGACCGGCTCGCCGTCGCCCTTCCGGACCGCACCTACAAGCAGCAGCGCGACCGGCCGATCCTGGCGAAACACGAAACCGTTTATGCCGGCGAGGCTGTCGCCGTCGTCATTGCCGATACGCCGTATCTCGCCGAGGATGCCGCGACCTTGGTCGATATCGACTACGAGCCGCTTCTCGCCGTCACCGATTGCCATGCGGCGCTCGAGCCGAATGCCGCGTGCGTCCACGGCGACGCCAGCACCAATCTATTGGCCGAGTTCACGAGCGCATATGGCGATACCGATGCCGCATTCGCCGCGGCCGAGCATGTCTTCAAAGGCGCGTTTGTGCAGCACCGCGGCTGCGCGCATTCGATCGAGTGCCGCGGCGCCGTGGCCTCTACGGATAGTGAAGGCCGGCTTGACGCTCTTTAGCTCGACGCAGACGCCGCTGGTCGGTGCGCGCTTGCTGGCGGAAATTCTGGGACGCGATCAGGCCTCCGTCCGGGTCGCGGCGCCGGATGTCGGCGGCGGCTTTGGGCCGAAGCTCGTCTTCTATCCCGAGGAAGCTGCCGTCGCGGTCGCCGCACTCGCGCTCAACAAGCCGGTCAAGTGGATCGAGGATCGCCGCGAGCATTTTGTCGCAACGACGCAAGAGCGCGATCAGTTTTGGGATGCCGAGATCGCGCTCGATGCCAACGCCAAGATTCTCGGCGTGCGCGGTTCGCTGCTGCACGATCATGGCGCCTATACGGCGCGCGGGCTGACTGTCCCGCAAGGATCCGCGGCCTCGCTCACGCTCGCTTATGTCGTTCCGGCCTATAGGCTCGACGTCAAGGTTGTTCTCACCAACAAGGTCCCGGTCACGCCGGTCCGTGGCGCCGGGCAGCCGCAGGGCGTCTTCGTCATGGAGCGCCTTCTCGACATAGCCGCAAGAGAAATGGGCCTCGATCGCGCCGAAATTCGCCGCCGCAATCTCGTTCCCGCGTCCGCCATGCCGTTCAAGAAGGGGTTTGTCACCCGCGGCGGGATTCCGATCGAGCTCGACTCCGGCGATTATCCGGCGTGCCAGGCGGAAGCCTTGGAACGCTCGGCGTGGCAGTCGTTTCGAGAGCGGCAGAGAGCGGCGCGCGAACAGGGCCGCTATATCGGCATCGGCATCGCAAATTATGTCGAAGGCACCGGCCGGGGACCCTTCGAGCAGGTCAATGTCCGCGTCGATACGTCGGGCTTGATCCATGTCGCGACGGGCGCGTCCGCCATGGGACAGGGGATCAAGACCATGCTGGCGCAAGTCGTCGCCGAGCAGCTCGGCGGCGCGATGGATCGGATCGTTGTTTCGACGGGCGATTTGGCGAAAGTCGCCATGGGGTTCGGCGGCTTCAACAGCCGCCAGACCGTGATGGCCGGATCGTCGGCGCATGTCGCCGCCGTCAAGGTGCGCGAAAAGGTGCTCAAGATCGCGAGCCATCTTCTCGAAGCCAACGAAGCCGATCTCGACATTACGGGAGACCATGTCCACGTCAAAGGCGCCGACATGAAAGTGTCGATGGCGCGGATCGCAAAGGAAATGGTCGGCTCGCCCGGTTTTCTGCTGCCGGGAAACATGTCGCCCGGCGTCGAAGCCAGCGAAGCCGTGGTCATCAATGCGATGACCTATGCCAACGGATGCACGGTCGCCGAAGTCGAGGTCGATCCGGAAACGGCCGAAGTCAAAATTCTGCGCATCGTCTTTGTCCACGACGCCGGCAAGATCGTCAATCCGAGCATGGTCGACGGACAGCTGATGGGCGCCTTGGCCCATGGCGTCGGCAACGCCCTCTATGAATGGATGGGTTTCGGCGATGACGGCCAGCCGCTGACGACAAATCTTGCCGACTATCTTCTGGTCACGTCCACCGAAATGCCGCCGATGGAGATCGCGCATCGGGAATTGCCGACGCCGCTCAATCCGCTCGGCGTGAAAGGGGTGGGCGAGTCCGGCGTCATTCCGCTTCCGGCGGCGATCGCGTCGGCGGTCGAGGATGCGCTGTCGCCGTTTGACGTCCGCATCCGCCAGATTCCGATCAAGCCCGGCGCGCTTTTTGCCGCAGCTTGGCCGCGGCAGCGTTTGATGCGCGACAGGGCCGTCGGTGTTACTCATTAGTCTAAACTAAGCCGACGGCCATTGTTGGGGGAACAGCGGACATCGCGGTGCATGCGTCTTAAAGTCCGCTTTTGACGCGAGGCTGGACGTTTGGTGGTCCAGCTCATGGGAGATTTGACTGCGCGGACTCCTCAATCCTTGCCGGCGCTGCCTGGCGCTGAGATTGAGCATAGTTCTCAGTGGCGAACTCGTATTAGCAGCTACAGGCTCGTTGCGCAGTACAGAACGGGATCGTCCATCGGGGTCGCGTTTAGTTTGCTCCAACGCACGAGCAATCGCCAGCACGGCATCGTTATTAGTCGGGTCTGGCGTTATCAGGACCTCGCAAATTTCCATCGAATGTCACAAGGCGATCGGAGCTTGATTTCGCGAATACAGTACCGTGCTGGACTCTCGAGCACGGCGCTGGCAAGGGACTCGGAGCCGTATGGACGGGCAGCTACAATCGCTGAAAACCGCTTTCTGGATCCAGATGGTATGTTGGTGTACTTCTGCGGATTTGTCGGCTGTACCAATTTTGCTTTGAGTTTGTCGAAAGCGCACCTGAGGCGCGCTCAGCGCTAACTCGTTCATATCGATCGTAGTGATGTAGCCGTCTGCTACATTGCGGACCAGTTGGAGACGAAAACATCGTGTCAACGACGACTACATATGCGCCCGATGCAGCCTCGGATGACGTCGCATTTGACGAAATGTAGCTTTGATGTTCCAATGCTGTCTATCTGCACTCAGCTGACGATATTCGTTACGGGCGTCGCAATCCGGAATGCGATTCGGCCGCTAACGAACCGTATAAGGATGGCTCATGCAGTCCACGGCGGCTCTTGTGCTCAACGGAGTCGTCTGATAAGGGACGAGCGGCAATGTCCTGCGGAATATCAGGAGCTTGCGTTTGCGCGACGGGCATGGACTGGCTGAGTCGGACCGGATAGCGTGTTCCGTGAGTCCTCGACTTCCGGCTAGAATTTGTCTGAGTCCACTAAATGTACGGAAGTGGCGTTTGCCTCGTGCAGCCTATGCGGCGACTCCCGATGTCGCGTATTGGCACTTGGCGGACGTCACAATCGGGCCAAGCCATGTCAGCTTCCGGAGCCAAGCGGACATTAGACAAATCGACGCTAGTTAGTTCTATGCCTTTATTGCAGCAGCGCGATTTTTCGATCAGTTCCCACAGCCGCGGCGGCGTCAGCGGCAATTCCGTGCGGCTGGACATTCAGACTGCTCAGCGCCGATGCAATCGCATTGGTGACGGCGCCGCCGACCGGAATGATGCCGCCTTCGCCGGCGCCTTTGGCGCCGAGAGGATTATGCGGCGCCGGGAACTGCTCGAGCGTAACGGCGCGAATATGCGGATAGTCGGTCGCAAGCGGAATCTGATAATCGGCAAGCGATCCGACCAGCAACTGGCCGTCCGCGTCATAGATGAGATGTTCGCTGAACACGCTGCCGAAGCCCTGGACGGCCGCGCCAACGACCTGGCCGTGAAGCGTCAACGGATTGATGGCGCGTCCCACATCGTCGACCACGACATAGTCCAGCACCTGGACCGACCCGGTCTTGGGATCGACGGCGACATGTGCGGCCGCGGTTCCGTAAGTGTAGGTCCGTTTGTCGCTGCTGAAAGTGCCCTCTCCGGTCAACGGGCCGGTGGCCGCGGCTTCCGCGAGACGTCATGGAGCGGCCGTCTCGCGCCCGCGCGACGCCGCCTGAGACGGAGATGTCTTCCGCCGCAACAGAAAACTTTTGCGCGGCAGCATCGCGAAAAGTTTTCAGCATGTCCTCGACCGCCAGCACGACGGCGGATCCGCCCATTACGGTCGCGCGGGAACCGTAGGAGCCAAATCCCTCCTTCAGATAATTCGTCGAGCCGTGCAGTACGCGCACATCATCCATCGGGATTTCGAGCGTGTCGGCCGCAATCTGCGCCATGATGGTTTCGATGCCTTGGCCGATCGCCGACGATCCGACATAGACATCGACTTTGCCGCCGGGCGCGACTTCGACCCGTGCGCTTTCCCGCGGGCCGGACGCGCCGCCTTCGATGAAACAGCCGATGCCGATGCCGTGATAGCGGCCGTCGCGAAATGTTCCCGCGCAGCGCTTTCTTGTGTTCCCAGCCGAATTCCTCAAGACAGCGCTCGAAGGTCACGCGGTAATCGCCGCTGTCGCATTCGGTATCGCCGAAGCCGTCCTCCGGCGCTATTCCGACGAGCGCATAGGGCATGTCCCGATCGGTAAGCAGGTTGCGCCGGCGCATGTCCAAGGGATCGACGCCCAATTCGCGTGCCGCGATGTCGAACATGCGTTCGCAGAAGTAGCAGCCCTCGAAACGTCCCGGGCCGCGATAAGTGCCGGCCGGGGTTTTGTTGGTGAGGACGCCGTGCCCGGTAAAGTCGAGATTTGGAATCCGGTAGGGCGCGGCGGTGAATTGAATGACGTTGCGCACCGGCGTCATGCCATTGGGGCGAACATAGGCGCCGATGTCGACGTACATGGTCCCGCGCATCGCGACGACGGTGCCGTCGGTGCGGCAGGCGATCTCGATGTCGGCATCCATCTGCCGCGCGTGGCCGATCGCCGTGAAGTGCTCGCGCCGGTCTTCGATCCATTTTATCGGATGGCCGAATTTCCGCGCCGCGAAGGCGACGAGGAAATCCTCCGGATAGAATTCGCCGCGGGCGCCAAAACCGCCGCCGACATCGAGCTCGATATAGTCGACGGAGGTTTCCGGCAGTCCCATCATTCCGGCGAGCGCGCGGCGATTGAAGAACGGCAACTTGGCGGCGCCACAGACCGTCAGGCGATTGTCGTGCCATTCCGCCAGCAGTCCTCGCGTTTCCATGGGGAGCGCAGTATGGCGCTGCACGCGAAAGCGCTCGCGGCGGATATAGGGGGCGGCGGCAAAGGCCGCATCGGCATCGCCGCATTGTGCGGTGAATGTCGAGGCGATGTTGGTATTCGTTCCGGGGAAAAGCAGCTTCGTGCCGGCGGTAGAGGCCTGCCAATCCACGCATGGCGGCAGCGCGTCGATCTCGACCGCAACTTCCTGCGCGGCGTCTTCGGCAAGCTCGGCGCTTGCCGCGAGGACGACCGCGAGCGGCTCGCCGACATAGCGGACATAGTCGGCAGCGATGATCGGCTGAGCAAACGGCGCGATCGTCGGATTCTTGCGGCGGAACGGGATCGTCGGAACCGGCTTGGCAATATCGGCCGCCGTGATGACGGCATTGACGCCGGGCATGGCCCGCGCCGGTGCCGTATCGATTTTGATGATGCGGCCGAATGCGACCTGACTGCGGACGATCGCCGCGTGCCACTGGCCGTCACGTTTGAGGTCGCCGATATATTGGCCCTTGCCACGAAGAAAGCGCAGATCTTCCACGCGCTCGATCGGCCGCCCGATATAGGTGTTGACGGGTCTCATCCGGCCTTTGGTCCTTGCTTCTTGGCATAGTGCTCGCGCGCCTCGAGCGCCGCCTCGATGATCGGGATGTATCCCGTGCAGCGGCACAGATTGCCCGACAACACGTCGCGGATCCGCTCTTCGTCGGCGGATGGTTCGTCGCTCAACAGCGCGTGCAGCGTCGTCAGCATTCCCGACGTGCAGAAGCCGCATTGCAGCGCATGGTGCTTTCGGAAGGCCTGCTGCAGCGGCGACAAGTCATCGCCGTCGGCGAGGCCCTCGACCGTCACGATAACTGCGCCGGCCGCCTGGACCGCGAGCAGAAGGCAGGATCGGACTGCCCGGCCATCGACGATCACGGTACAGGCGCCGCAGACGCCGTGTTCGCATCCGGCATGCGTGCCGGTGAGATTGAGATGATCCCGCAAGCAGTCGCACAGCGTCGTCCGCGGCGCGACATCGGCTTCGACGGGTCGGCCGTTGACCTCAAAGCGAAGCTTCATGACGCGCGACCCCGCGTCGCGGCGGCAAGAAGCGCGCGTTCGACCAGCGTTCCGACCAGCGACCGGCGGTACACGGCACTGGCGTGAATATCGTCGTCCGGCTCGACCGACGCCGATGCGGTTGTTGCGGCGAGCGCAACGGTGCCATCGTGGAGCTTTCCGCCGTTGAGAATGTCTTCGACCGCATCGAGGCGGCGCGGAACGGGCGTCGCGCCGATGACGCCGACATGGGCGTTTTCCATCGTGCCGTCCGGCCGCTCGTCGTAATAGAGCGCGATACCGGCAAAAGCGAAATCGCCGCGCCGCTGCGAGAATTCCTCGAAAGCCCAGCGCCGGGCGGAAGGCCATGGCGGAAAATGGACGGCCTTGATGAGCTCGTCGTGAGCCAAACACGTTGTCAGCGGCCCAAGAAAAAAGTCGCGCGCGTCGATGAGCTGCGGGCTCGTCTTGCCGACAATTTCGATCCGCGCATCGCACGTGACGGCGATGCCCGGCATCTCCGCAGCCGGATCGGCATGGGCGAGGCTGCCGCCGATGGTGCCGCGATTCCTGATCTGATAATGAGCGATATGACCGACGGCGGCGGCAATCAGAGGACATGCGGTGCGCAGCCCGGAATGTTCCTCGAGCTCGCGCCACCGCACCATGGCGCCGATCGAAACGCCGGATTCGCTGATCGCGATGCCGTCGAGGCCGGCAATGCCGTTCAGATCGACCAGCACGCTCGGGCTCGCCAAACGAAAAGCCAATAATGGAATGAGGCTTTGGCCGCCGGCAATCAGTTTCGCAGTGCCGTTCCGGTCTGCCAGAATTTGAATGGCTTCCCCGACACTTGCCGGAGCCCGGTATTCAAACGGCGGGAGCTTCATGGTTTCGTTCCGGTGAAGCTCGCTCAGTGCGGCAGCAGAGTGTCCGAATTTGGCGCGGACATCGCGTTCAAGCTCTTCGCTGGCGCGGACGACGATAGGAAATGTTGCGCGCCGGCCGAACGGCTTGCAGGCGTCGATCACCACGCGCGCATTGCGCGGATCGGTTTCGGAATAGGCCATCGGATCGAGCGCCGAGCTCCAGCAGCCGCGCAGGATTTCCATGCCCTCGCGCGGATCGCAGCGCGTGCACATCGCCCAGATGACCTTGTCCATGTCGGCGGGATCGATGTCGTCGTCGACGACCACGACAAAACGATTGACGTAAGCGCCGGCATGACATTGCGACGCGATCAACCCGGCCTGCTTGGCGTGACCGGCATATTGCTGCTTGATTGCAACCGTGAGCCACAGGCGGCTGCCGCCGGCGGCGTGCGACCACACGCCTTTCACTTCAGGCACACCGGCCGCCTCGAGCTGGTTCCACACCGCGCCCGAGCGGTAAGAGCCGCGATAGAAGGAATCGTCATCGGGCGGAATGCCCGGAATAGCGCCGAGCAGGATCGGGTCGTTGCGCATCATCATGGTTTCGATGCGGATAGCCGGTTCTTGTTTCAAGCCGCCGGCGTAATAGCCGGTCCACTCGCCGAGCGGGCCCTCATCGATCCTGTCATTGGGATGAATGAAGCCCTCGAACGCGATTTCGGCATGCGCCGGGATCGGCAATCCGGTTTTGGGGCCGCTGATGATCTCGACAGGTTCGCCGAGAAGGCCGCCGGCTGCATCGTATTCATTCTTGCCGTACGGAATCTCGAGCCCCGCGATCATGAACAACGCCGGATGCATGCCGCACACCACGGCGACGGGGCAGGGCAGGCCGCGCTCGTGATATTTCCGTTGGATCATGTCGCCGTGCTTGCCTTTCGAGCACATGACGGTGGCAAGCCGCTTGTCGTGCGCCTGCACGCGATAGGCGCCGTAATTGATCCAGCCGGTGTCGGGATCGCGCATGACCACCATGTCGCCGGTGCCGATGTAATAGCCGCCGTCGTGCTCGTGCCATTTCGGCACCGGGATCTTGAACAGATCGATGTCGTCGCCGGTGAAGACATTGTCCAACAGCGCGCCCGATTTCACTTCGACCGGCGGGATCATCTTCGCCTGCTTCATGTAGCGGCGCCAATACTGCACGAGTTCCATCTCGGTGCCGTTTCCCGGATTGCCCAAGGTGAGATTGATGCGGCGGATGGAGGTGAGCAGATTGGCGAGGACGCGATGGCCTTTGGGGTAGCCTGGAATGTCGTCGAACAGGACTGCGGGATTGCCGATCTTGCGCTGATAGATGTCGACGATGCCGCCGATCTCGCGCTCGCGGTTGGCTCCTGTGATGTGCCGGATTTCGCCCGCCGCATCCATCTCGCTGAGCCAGGACCGCAAATCCTGCTTGGAGATATTGCTGGTCGCGTGAGCCCGCTTCACCATCGTATTCATGTTCTGCCTCGGTCGCTTCGCCTCGGTTGCTTTGAATGTCCGCCCCATCATCGCACCGGAGGCGCCCGGTGTCTCGTTAATCTCCGATTTGAATATTCGCGTCCTTGATCACTTTGGCCTATTTGGCGACTTCGTCTCTAACTTTTGCGCTCTCAGCCGTCCCGCCGCATCCAGCGCTGCGGCGACAATGTTCTGATAGCCGGTGCAGCGGCACAGATTGCCGGAGATCGCGATCCGCACGTCTTGTTCGGTCGGACTTGGATTGTCGCGCAACAGCTCGATGAGCGTGGTCAGGATTCCCGGCGTACAGAAGCCGCATTGCAGACCGTGATTGTCGCGGAAGGCCTCCTGCAGCGGGTGCAGTGATTTGTCGTCCGGTGCGATGCCTTCGATCGTCACGACGTCATGGCCGTCGGCCTGAACCGCGAGCATGAGACAAGACCGGGCGGAATGACCGTCGAACAAGATTGTGCAGGCGCCGCACACGCCATGCTCGCAGCCGAGGTGGGTGCCGGTGAGCCTAAGCTGATGCCGCAGGAAATCGGCCAGCGTCACGCGCACCGGAACGGTTTCGTCGTATGTCTTGTTGTTGACCGTGACCGAGATTTTCCGCGTTTCGCTCATGACAGAACCTCGCCGGCGAGACGCTTATGCGCCTTAAGAAGCGCGCGGCGCGGCAGCACCGTTGCAAGCTGCTGGCGATAGGATGCGGGCGCGTGAATGTCGTCAACTGCATCCAAGCTGCGCAACGTCTCGCAGATCTCGGCCAATCGCTTTTCCTCGATCTTTTCCCCGACCAGCGCGCGTTCGACCTCATGGCAGCGCACCGGCGCCGGACCAATGCCGCCGAGAGTGATTGAGGCGCGCGTGATCTTGCCGCCCGTATCCTCCTCGATGAGGGCTGCCGCCGAAACTATGGCAAAATCGCCGTGTCGCCTTGCGAATTCGACAAAAGCGTAGCCGTGGCCGGCCGGCCAGCACGGCAAGGAGATCGCCGTGAGCATTTCGTCGAGCTCGATCGCCGGCGTCATATAAGCGACGGGGAAGTCCGCGAAATCGATGCTTCGCGGGCCTTTCTTTCCCGCAACCGAAACCTTGGCATCGAGCGCTGCGGCGACCGACACAAGCTCAGCGGACGGATCGAGATGGCACAGCGAGCCGCCGATTGTGCCGCGATTGCGCGTTTGGCGATGCCCGACATGGGTGATCGCTTCATGCATCAGCGGGCATTTTCGTTTCACGGCGTCGGAGAATTCGATGTCGCGCTGCCGCGTCATCGCCCCGATTTCGAGCGTGTCGCCGCATTCATTGATGTAGCTCAAGCCCTCGACGCGGTTGAGATCGATCACGTGATCAGGCAGCACGAAGCGCATATTGAGCATCGGCATCAACGATTGCCCGCCGGCGAGCAATTTGGCGTTCTCCAAGGTGGACAATAGCCCGACCGCCTCCGCCGTGGTCCGGGGGTCGTGATATGAAAAATTTGGGGGCTTCATGCTGCGGTCCCGCCGAACGTCTCTCAGTGTGCGCTGATCTTACCAAGCGGTCCGCGGCGTCCCCGTCAAGCCGGCGGGAAAATGTGCGGGAATTTGGCCCGCAGCTTCGTCCGCAGATCGGCGCTGACATCCACCACGGTCGGGAAAGTGTTCTTGAGCTTCATGTCGTAGGGAATGCAGGCGTCGATCAAGATCCGATTGTTGAAGTTGCCCGGCAGATAAAGCGGATCGCGCTTCGACGCCCAAGCCTTCTGGATCAGATCGATATCGACCTTCGGGTCGAACCGCGTGCACATCGCCCACAGGACTTGATCGAGCTCGCCGGCATCGATGTCGTCGTCGACCACGACATTCCACTTGCCGGCATAGGCACCGCCTTGGCAGGCAGCCGCGATATGCAGCGCCTGACGGGCGTGGCCGGGGTAGCGTTGCCGGATCTGCACCACGGTGAAACGTGTCGCCGGGCCGGCCTCGTGATTCCAGACGCCCAGCACGTCCGGCACGCCCGCCGCCTCGAGTGCGCGCCAGATCTGCGCCGCGCCGGCAATGCCTTTGAGCAACCCGGTCTCGTCGACCGGCTTGTGTTGCGGGGCGCAGCAAATGATCGGATCGTTGCGATAGAGGATCGTCTTGATGTTGACGTAGGGACGCGGCTGCGTGTCGTCGGAGTAATAGCCCATCCATTCGCCGAACGGACCTTCGGGTTTGGTTTGTCCCGGTATGGTCTCGCCTTCGATGGCGATCTCGCAATCGGCCGGAATCGGAAATCCGGTATAGGGGCCGCGGATCACGTCGATCGGTTCGCCGCGAAGGCCGCCGGCCAAATCGTACTCGCTCACATCCGGCATGGGCGCGCCGGACAGCAAAAACAACAGCGGGTCCTGGCCGCACAGGATCACCACTTTCATCGGCTGCCCGCGCTCGAAATAGATGTCGCGGTGGATGCGGCCGTGTTTGCCTTCGGTGATCTGACAGCCGATCGTCTTGCCGTCGTAAACTTGCGAGCGGTAGGCGCCGAGATTGAACCAGCCTTTGTCGGGATCCTGGGTGACGACGCAGTCGGCGGTGCCGATGAAGCGGGCTTTGTCTTGCTCGTGGTGACGCGGCACGGGAAATTTGAGGACGTCGCAGGCGTCGCCTTCCATGACATTTTGCAGGATCGGGCCATCCTTCACGAAGCGGGGCGGAATGGCCTTCATGTTCTGCATGCGGGCGTGGAACTGCTGGACGATGTCGACCTTGCGCTTTCGTTCCAGTGGCAGGCCGAGCGTCAGGGCGACGCGTTTGATCGTCGAAAAATGTCCGTAGAGGGTGCGGAATCCCTTCGGATAGCCGGGGACTTCGTCAAACAGGATCGCGGGCGCGGTGTTGTCGCTCTTTTCGGTGAGCATCTGGGTGATGCTGCCCATTTCCGTATCCCAGTGCGCGCCGTTGACGTGAAGCAGTTCGCCGATGCGTTGAACCTCGTTGAGCCAGCCCCGCAAGCCGTCGCGGTAGTAAAGTTGAGGTTTCATTTCCGTGTCGACGAAAGCCATGACTGTGTCCTCGACGTTGGGGGTGCGGGTGTTGGCCGCCATTGTATTCAATTGTATACAATAGTAAAGCCGATCCTAACGGATCGCTTGTTCGATGCGGGCCCTGAGGAAGTGCGGGGATATCGGGACCTCGGAAATTCTAATCGAGAATTCGCTGAGCGCATCCTCGATCGCCGAGATAATGGCGGCCGCGGCAGGTACCGTTCCGACTTCACCGACGCCCTTGGCGCCGAGCGGATTGAGCGTGGTGGGGCTCTCGGTATAGATCGTCTCGATCTGCGGCAGCTCCGTCGCTGTCGGCAGCAGATAGTCGGCAAAATTCGTCGCCAGCGGCTGGCCCGCATTGTCGTGAACAATGTGCTCGAATATCGCATTGCCGATGCCGTGGACGATGCCGCCTTTGATCTGGCCATCGACGATCATCGGATTGATCAAACGGCCCGCGTCCTGCACCGCGACGTATTTCACAAGCGTGATGCCGCCGGTTTCAAGATCGACCTCGACTTCGGCAATGTGACTTGCATTCGCGTAAGCCAAGGCGTCGGTGCGAAAGTTTGCGACGGCGTCGAGACCCGGCTCCATCCCTTCCGGAAAGCTGTATCCCGGGGCGCCCTGCAGGATACGCGCCAGTTCGGCGAGACTGACGCTTGCATCCTTGGCGCCGGCGACATGAACTGTGCCGCCGCTCAGCTCGAGATCGCTTTCGTCGGCTTCGATGATGCGCCCGGCGAGCGTTTTGGCTTTGGCGGCGACCGCACGTGAGGCGAGCAGCACCGACGATCCCGCCGTGATGAGCTGCCGGCTGGCAAAGCCCCCTTGTCCGAGCGGAACAGGGCCGGTATCGCCGGTGACGACATTGATGTCGGACGCCTTGAGTCCGAATTCGCCGGCGCAGATTTGTGCGAGCGCGGTCTTCAGGCCTTGCCCCATTTGCGCAGCGCCGGTGTAAACCGAAATCTGACCGGTCAGATCGATGCGTACGATGCCGGTCTCGAACGGACCGCGCCCCGTACCCTTCACCGCGTTGGCGATGCCGATGCCGATATATCGGCCGGTCGCGCGCGCTTCCACTTTGCGCCGGGGAAAGTCCTGCCATTTGGCGGCATTCAACGCGGCGACTTGCGTCGCCGGATAATCGCCGGTGTCATAAGTGATCGATACGCCCGAGCGCGCCTTGATCGGCTTTTCATAGGGCATGTCCTCGGCGGCGATCAGATTGCGCCGCCGCACCTCGGCGCGATCGAGCTTTAGCTTGCCGGCAACGAGATCCATCAGGCGTTCCATCGCGAACGCGGATTGCGGATAGCCCGCGCCGCGCACCGACGACACCGGCGTCTTGTTGGTCAGCACCACGCGAACGTCCATCGCCAACGACGGCACGACGTAAGGCCCTGTGACGGCGGACGCGGAATTGTACGGCAGGTTCACGTCTTGAAGCGCGTAAGCGCCCTGATCGTGAATAAGCGTCCCGCGAATCGCGGCAATGACGCCGTCTTTGTCGGTGGCGATGGCGAGCTGCCATATCTGGTCGCGCTCCTGAACCGCGTTGGTGAAGTGCTCGCGCCGGTCCTCGATCCACTTCAGCGAGCGCTTGAGAAGCTTTGCGGCGGCGGCAACGGCAATGTCTTCGGAATAGACGCACAATTTCGCGCCAAAGCCGCCGCCGACCTCGGGGGTTACGACCCTGATTTTGCTGTCAGGCAGGCCGAGGAGGACGGCGATGGAGTTTTTCAGATCGTGCGCCTTCTGCGTCGATGCCGACACAAATAGCGAGTCGTCGGTGTCCCGGTATTCGACGACGATTCCCCTTCCCTCGATCGAATGGGCGCCGCCGCGGCATTGGATGATTTCCTCCTCGAACACATGCGCGGCGGTCTTGAAGGCCTGGTCGACGTCGCCATAGCCGACTTTGTAACGTGCAACGACATTCGACTTGAGCTCCGACCGGACGCGCGGGCTCGCCGCATGTTCGCTCAAGCGGCAATCCACGGCCGGCTCGAGAACGTCGTAGGTCACCTCGACCAGCGCCGCCGCATCTTCGGCGACATAGCGGCTGTCGCCGATGACGATAACGACGGCCTCGCCGACATAGGAAACTTCCTTGTCCGCGAGCGCAAAGGGCCACACCAGATCGAGCGCCGTGCCGGAATTCGAATGGCGCATCATCCGCCGTTGCCGCATGGCCGCGCTGATGTCATCGAGCGTCAGGACGGCGTGAATGCCGGGCGCTGCTGCGGCGAGACGGGTGTCGATCGCGCCGATTGCGGCATGCGCATGCGGGCTGCGGACGAAGCTCGCATGGAGGAGGCCGGGAAGCGCGATGTCATCGACAAAGCGGGCGCGTCCCTGCAACAGCGCCTCGTCCTCGATCCGAGGAACACTTTGTCCGATCAATTTCGCGCCCTCCGGCGTTCTGGGAACGATGGCTTGCTGTCCCAGCCCGGTCTGTATGCCATTGTATGCAACGAAGCGAGCCCGACAAGCAACGTGACCAGCGGCGCCGTCCCGCGGGTGCCGGAACAGCGCTCTCGGTTTGGATTGTGCCGGGGTCGAAGACTTAAAGCGCAATCGGTAGCTACATCTCGTGCGCCGCGAAATATTCAAGGCGGTATTTGCGCGCTTGTTGAATGTGATGGCGCGCGGCTTTCTCCGCGCCGTCCTGATCGCGTTTTTCGATGGCGCGAACGATGCGAAGGTGTTCGATATCGGACTGGCCATGCCGCGACGGCATCTGGGCGGTGAGATTCTGCAAAAGCGCCATAGAGTTGTTTAAGACTTCCAGTGTTTCCAGCAAATATTGATTATGCGTGGCTTCGTAAATGTGCTGGTGGAAGCGGCGATTGAGCGTCACCAGAGCCAGCAGGTCGTGGCCTTCTTTGCTGAGCTGCTTCTGCAGCTGATAGAGCACCGCGATCTCGCTTTCGGTCGCATGCTGGGCGGCAAACCGCGCCGCGGAGCCCTCGAGAATTTCCCGCATGGCGTAGAGGTCGAAGACCTGCTTGTTGGACAATTGCGCGACCGCAAATCCGCGGCCGGGGCGAACGACAAGCAGGCTCCGCTGTTGCAGCCGCTGCAGCGCTTCGCGAACCGGAGTGCGGCTCACGCCAAGACTCTGGGCAATGTCTTCTTCGCGAATGCGTTCGCCGCGGGCGAAACGTCCTTCCCAGATGGCGTTACGCAAACTCTGATAGACAAAATCCGCCCGCGATCCGGTGTGGAGTGAATTGCGGTCCAGCGTGGTCAAAAAGCTCGAACCCGTCGCGACCGGGCTCGACGGCAGCCGCCGCTCCGGCGTGCGTTTCTTCGAGCGAAGCTGGCGCTGCGTCGATTTCAATTCACTTTCCCCCGCGCACTGGAAATCGTCGGCGATCGTTGGCCGGCCGAGTCGCTCTCGAACGATCATGCTCAGTAATGGCCGCGCCGCCTCCACAGATCAATGCTCTTCGAGGAGGCCGCGCGCGGACGAGGCGTCGATCTTGGATTATATTTGTCGTCCCTCGGCTTCGTACCGTTTTTATTACAAACGAAATTCGCCTCGTCGCGGCACGGTCGCGGGGTGCCAAATAATGGCTGTCAATTGATGGCTTCTCAAAATAAGCATGTGGCCGAGAGATGGACCCCAGTGTAACAATAAGTGTACAAAACATTCCTTGGCTGCTAGATCGGCACCATGAAGCCCGCGCCGTTTTCCTATCACGCACCGACGCAGCTGCAGCAAGCCCTGAAGCTGCTCGCGGTTTTGGCGCCGCAGGATGGGCGCATCTTGGCGGGCGGGCAAACGCTGGTCCCGACGATGGCGTTTCGGATGGCGCGGCCGGCGCATCTGATCGATATCAATGGCATCCGCGAACTCGAAGGCGTCACCACCGATGGCGACCGCCTGCGGATCGGTGCCTGCACGCGGCACGCCTATTTCGAGTCGGACAGAATTCCGGGACGCCTTGGCGAATTGTTGCGCAAGGTCGTTCATTTCATCGCGCACTATCCGATACGGCAACGCGGCACCTATTGCGGCAGCATTGCCAATTCCGATCCGTCGTCGGAATGGTGCTGCGTGACCGCCGCGCTTGACGGCACCGTCATTGCGCAAAGCGAACGCGGCACACGCCGGATTGCGGCGAAAGACTTCTACAAGGCTCTGATGACCACGGACATCAGAGACGACGAGCTGATCACCGCGGTCGAATTGCCGCTGCTTGCCGATGACACGCGTAGCGGCTTCTGCGAATTCAGCCGCCGCTCAGGCGACTTCGCGCTCGCCATGGCGCTTGCGACCTATCGGCTGGAGACCGGCCGCATGGCCGATGCACGGATCGGGCTCGGCGGCGCCGAGGCGGTGCCGCGCCGTATTGCGGAAGCGGAAGCGCTTCTCAACGGTAAAAAGCCCGAACCGGCGGTCTTCGCGGCGGCGGCTGCCGCTGCGGCCGCCGCGATCGAACCGATCGAAGATAACAACAATCCGGCGGAATATCGCCGCGCCCTTGTCCGGACGCTCACCTGTCGAGCCCTTGCGAGCGCGTCCTGATGGACAAGATCGATATCATTCTCGACATCAACGGCGCCATGCATGAAACGACTGTCGAGCCGCGGCGCATATTGGCCGACGTCATCCGTGACGATTGCGGTCTCACCGGCACGCATATCGGCTGCGAGCACGGGGTGTGCGGCGCCTGCACCGTGCTTGTCGATGGCGCACCGGTTCGGTCGTGTTTGATGTTCGCGGTGCAAGCACAGCAAAAGAAGATCAGGACGGTGGAAGGCTTGCAGCGCGGCGCAGAGCTGCACCCGCTGCAGGAGGCCTTCATCGCGCATCATGCTTTGCAGTGCGGCTTTTGCACGCCCGGTTTTCTGATGCTGGCTGTGGGCCTTCTCGAGCAAAAGCCGAAGGTCGGCGAGGAGGAACTGCTCGACGTCTTGTCGTCCAATTTGTGCCGTTGCACCGGATACGAGAACATTGTGAAAGCCGTCAAAGCCGCCGCAGCGCGGATGAGTGTCGGCAAATGAAAGAACGCGTGAAGGACAGCAAAAACACCGGCATCGGCGTTTCGGTGGCGCGGCTCGAGGACCTGCCGCTTGTCACCGGCCGCGGTCAGTTTGCCGGCGACATATCCTTCGCGCGCCAGCTGCATATGCGCGTCGTGCGCTCGGCGCACGCGCACGGCCTGTTGAAGAGCGTCGATGTGGCGGAGGCGAAGGCGCTCCGTGGTGTTGTCGCCGTCTGGACCGCGCGCGACATCGAAGACCTACCGCCGATCGATTTCCGCGAAGGACCGATCGAAAAGCTTGCGCCGTTCCGTCAGCCGGTGCTGGCGCGCGACCATGTCCGCTATGTCGGCGAGCCGGTCGCCGCGATATTCGCGACCGATCCGTATATTGCGGAGGACGCCGCCGATCTCGTCACCGTCGAAGTCGACGAATTGCCGGTCACCATCGATGCGGCGGCGCCCGTCGCCGATTTCGCCGATGGTCTGACGACCGAGCCGACGATATGCCGCCAGGGTTATGGCGACGTCGATGCCGTCTTCCGCAGCGCCACCCACGTCGTCGAAATCGATGTGGCGATCGGCCGCCATTCCGGCGTGCCGCTGGAAACGCGAGGCGCGATCGGCCGTTATGACGCGGCATGCGACATTCTCGAGCTTCATGGCGCGGCCAAGGTCCCGCACAGGAATAGAGAATCGCTGGCGCGGATGTTCGGCCGCAGTACCGCTGCCGTCCATTGTTATGAAGGCCAAGTCGGCGGCGGCTTCGGCGTGCGCGGCGAGATCTATCCGGAAGATATTCTGGTTCTGGTCGCGGCCATGCGCTTGGGCCGGCCGGTGAAATGGCTGGAAGATCGCCGCGAGCATATGATTGCGGCCAATCACTCCCGCCAGCAGCGCCATCTCATCCGCGCGGCGGTGGACGCCGAGGGACGTCTGCTCGGCATCGACGATCGGTTTTTCCACGATCAAGGCGCGTATATCCGCACCCACGGCACGCGTGTCGCCGAGACGGCTTCCGGCATCCTGCCGGGGCCGTATCGCCTGCCGAGCTATCGCGTGCAATGTCATTTCAGACTGACCAACAAGACGCCGGCCGCCACCTACCGCTCACCGGGCCGCTACGAGACGAATTTCGTGCGCGAGCGCTTGATGGATGCGATCGCAAAAAAGCTCGGCCTGTCGCGCATCGAGATTCGCCGGCGTAATCTGCTTCAGCCGGCTGACATGCCGCATGAGCGTCCTCTCACCGCGCTGGGCGACGAAGTCGTGCTGGATTCCGGCGACTATCCCGGCTTGCTCGACAAAGCATTGCTGCGCTGCGAGTGGGACAAACTGGAGCTTGAAGTCGGAGCGCGCCGCAAGAAAGGTGAACTGATCGGCCTGGGTATCGCCATGTATGTGGAGAAAAGCGGACTCGGTCCAACCGACGGCGTGCATATTCACGTGCACGACAGCGGCGACGTCGAGGTCATCACCGGCGGTGCTTCGGTCGGGCAGGGCTTTGAGACCGCCATGGCCCAGGTCTGCTCGGAGACGCTCGGCGTCGACTATCGCCGCGTGCGCGTCGTTCACGGCCAAACCGACCGCATCGAGTTTGGCATCGGCGCCCACGCCACGCGCGCCACGGTCATGACCGGCAATGCCACGGCAATCGCCGCGGAGAATGTCCGTGCCAAGGCCTTGGATATGGCGTCGCAGCTCCTGCAAACCGAAGCGAGCCGCCTTGCCATCATCGACGGCCATGTTGTGCGGTTGGAGGCGCCCGACGAGCCACTGATGACGCTCGGTGACATCGCGAGCCATCTGCGTCCGACGTCAAAGACGCGCGGCGGGCGCGAGCCGGGACTGAGTGCGGACGGCTGGTTCACGACCTCGCACATGACTTATCCCTATGGCGTGCAAATCGCCTTGGTGACGATCGATCGCGGCACCGGCGGCGTGAGCATCGAAAAGATGCTGATCGCGTTCGATATCGGCCGCGCCATCAATCCCGTTCTGGTGCGCGGCCAGATTGTCGGCGGCTTCGCGCAAGGCCTCGGCGGGGCGATGTTCGAAGAATTCCAGTACGACGAACGCGGCCAGCCCTTGTCGGTGACTTTCGCCGATTATCTCATACCGACGGCGCGCGAGATTCCGAAAGTCGACGTTCTGATCACCGAGGATGCGCCGAGCACGACAAATCCGCTTGGCATCAAAGGCGCGGGCGAGGGCGGCATCGCCGGCGTCGGCGCCGCGATTGCGTCGGCGGTCGACGACGCGCTCGGCGATATCGCAACCGTCACGTCGCTGCCGATCAAGCCGCAATGGCTGAAAGCCGCGATCGACGCTTATCACCCCAGGTGATCGCGGCTAAAAGGGATCGCGGCTAATTTACTTTGATCTTCGCGTCGATGGTGATGCTTCTCCGTTTTTCATATTCGGCAATACGTCCTCTGCGACCGACGCCGTTGGCGCCTGCCATATGGATCATTGTCTCGTGCAGAAATCGCGATCGGCGTATGAACGACGCAATTAGACGCCGGATGAAGCCGCAACGAGCGGATCCATCTCCATGTCGTCATCGCGCACCGCGCCGATCAGTTCGGAGACCTTCTTGATGCCACGCTCGTCGCACCAGGCTTCGAGATCTTCGATGATCGTGATCAGCGCCGTCGGATTGCGGAATCCCGCATAGCCGATACCGACGGCGCTGGCGCCGGCGAGCATATATTCGACGACATCTTCCGCTTTGGTCACGCCGCCGATGCCGATGATCGGAACTTTGACGGCCTTGGCGACCTGATAGACCATGCGCAGGATGATGGGCTTCAAGGCCGGCGAGACCAGGCCGCCGAACTTGTTGCCGAGCGCCGGACGGAAGTTGTCGGTTCTGATCTTGAGCGACAAAAACGTGTTGGCGATAACGAGCGCGTCCGCGCCCGCGTCCTCGGCGGCTTGCCCGATCGAGACGATGTCGCCGGCATTGGGCGATAGCTTCACCCATAGCGGCTTGTTGGTCTTGGCCCGGATCGCCTTGATGCAGTTCCTTGTGTAATCCTCGTGCATCGCGAAATTGCCGCCGGTCGGGTTGCGGGTCGGGCACGAGATATTGGCTTCGATGACGTCGACATCCGGCACGCTCAATTCCTCGGCGAGCGCGGCAAAATCTTCGATGCTTTCCGAGGACACACTGACAATGAGCGGCGGCCTAAATCGCGCATATTCCGGAACGATATGTTCGATAAAATATTCGATGCCTTTGCCGGGCAGCCCGATCGATTGAATGATGCCGCCTTCGGTCTCCGCCATGCGCGGCGTCGGATTTCCTAAGCGCGGCTCGCGGCAAATGGTCTTTGCCACCAGACCGCCGAGGCGGTTGAGATCGATGACGTCGTTATATTCCCAGGAAAACGCGCCGGACGCCGGCGTCACCGGATTTTGCAGTGTGATGTCGCCGATCTTGACCGACAGATCTACCATCCCACGGCCTCCTGCATATTGAACACCGGGCCATCCCGGCAGACGCGCCGCAGTACGCGCACGCCGTCGACTTCGAATGTGCGCATGCACACGTAGCAAGCGCCGAAACCGCACACCATGATCTGTTCCATGGCGACTTGGCCGGGAATGTTATGCTTTTTGCCGAGCCGTTGCATGAGCTTCAGCAGGCGATTTGAGCCGCAGGTAAAGAAGGCGTCGGCCTTGTTCTGCGCAATAAGACCCTCGACGATCTTTTCGACGTTCTCGACCGCGCTGCCGTTGTCGGTATCGACCACCGCCACGGTCTTGGCGCCAAGACCTTCAAACAGATCCTTCGACATCACGACTTTGGAATTGCGGGCGCTCAAAATGGCGGTCACGCCAATTCCGTTCTCGGCGGCAAGCTGCGACAACGGCGCGAGCGTCGCCAGGCCAACGCCACGGCCGAGGACAACAATGTTTTTCCAGTCGGGTTGCAGCTTGAAACCGACCCCGAGGGGGCCCGCGATATTGAAGTCATCGCCGGAGCGCAAGAGCCCCATGCCTTGGGTGCCGCGGCCCTCGATCTTGTAGAGAAATTCGATCTGGCGAACGTCCTTGTTCACCCGATAAACGCTCATCGGGCGGCGCATCCACACTTCCGCGCCGTCGGGGGAGGGGCACAATAGATGAAACATCTGCCCCGCATAGGCGTTGAGCGCGTGCTCATGCACGGCCATGACGAGATGCTTGTATTCCTCGTTGACGAAATCGTTGGACACGATGGTGCCGATGAACTCGCCGACGCGGCGCTGCGGATAGAGGTCCTTGTCGCCAACCCGAAGGGCCGAGTTTGTGTATTTCCCTTTTGGCTCGGTCGACATGGTGTCTCGGCTTATCTTCGATCCGCGGGCGGCGGCGCTCCCCGGGGCTCTACATACGGCTCAACGCCTAGTGTGTCAATTTTGGTATGACCGGTTTCCACCGTTCGGCGCGGCGCTCAATGCGGTAATTTGGGCGCAGACGCGCTGTGCCGGCCGTACAGGAATGTGAGATTTATCCGGTGATTCTCGTACCCTAGCGCAAATTCAGGGGCGTCGGACCAGTGAAAAAGGCGCGACTCGAAGAGCACCGCGCGATTTTCCCGATAGGATATTCTGAGCCGGTCACGGGCGCTTCGTTCCAAAAATGCGACAATCTTTTCGTGATCGGAATCGTACCCCTTCATTTGCCAATCCTCCGGCGGCGGGACCAGCCCAACGACAAGGCCGCCCCGGCCGGGCTTGAGATTGGCCTCGGTGGGCGTGACCCAAAAATTCAAGCTGATCGCCGCGTCGTCGGCATGAGCGTCAATGGCAGAGGCGGCCCGGAGCCCCTTGAAGGCCCAGGCTTGGGTGAGGGGATGCTCGCCCAACACGTCGCGAAAGCTGCTGCGAATTTCGTCGGCGATCTGCAGGATCAGAGGGCAGGCGAGACCATCCTCCAAATAAGACGCGACGAAGCCGCCGATATGGCTGAAGTCATGCCAGATCGTGCTTTCCAGCAAATAAGATCGCAGCCGCTGCAACGCTTGCGGCGTCAGGAGATCGTCGAAATAAATCGCTCCGGCCCGACTCGTCGCGGAAGCCGCGCATGAGAACGCCGAGATCGGACCGCTCGTTGACCGCGCGCCCAGCGAGCTCCGGCGCGCCGCGAATATTGATGGGCGTATTGTAATCGCCGCCGAGTCTTTCGATCTGCCGATCCGACAGTTTCGCCATCGGCTCGGCGACGGCTTGCGCTATCTCCTCGTAGACGCGCGCCAGTGCGGCGAACCGCTGCGCATCGCGCAAGCGCGCGGCCAAAAAACGAAACTGCTCGGCGTCATGAAGAAGCTTGTCGCGGGTGGCATGCGTCAGTGATTTTGCCGCCAGATCCGAACGGTCCTCGCCGCGCCGCAGCTCGTGGGTGCGGGCAAAATGATCGAGCGCGCGGCCTCTGTCGGCTTCCGACAACCACAGGAAGCCCAAGGCGCGGTGCGCGTCATAATGTTCGGGCTGCAATGCGCAAGTGCGGCGGAAGCCCGCAATGGCTGCTTTCGACCGGCCGAGCGCAAGAAGCGCGAGCGCGCGATTGTAATGGGCCGAAACGTAGCGAGGCTGGCTCCCGATGACGTCGTCGAACAATGCGATCGCGTCATGTTGCTTGCCCTGCGCCGCGGCGATAACGCCGAGATTGTGGATGATGGCTGGGTCGCCGGGCTCAAGCGCCAAAGCGGCTTGATAGGACGCTTCCGCGTCCGTGAGCCGCCCAGCTTGATAGTGGGCGGCAGCGGCGGCGGCCAGATTCTCGAACTCGGTCCTGGTCCGTTCAGCGGGCGCGCTTTCGAAACTTGGTTCAGGCGTCATTGCGCTTGTCCGTGGACGTCACCGCCCGCCCTTTACCTACGCATAATTGAATTTAGTTCCAATATTTGTACATCGTTATTTCCGTCTTGGACAGCATACAACTATCTGTCATATCTTGCAGAAGCTCGTAAGTCCTTGGAGCTTTGTGGCCCAAGAAAGGCTTGCTGTAATAAAAAAGAATGATTGGATTGAACTGGCCTGAATGGGCGCTTTGCCCGGATTCGACGACGGGGTTGTTGCTGAGAAATGGAATTCGACAATTCTTTCGAGATCCCTGTGTCGCCGGATCAGGCTTGGCCGGTCTTGATGGATGTCGCCCGCATCGCGCCATGCATGCCCGGTGCGGAGCTGACCGAAATCACCGACGCGCAGAACTACAAAGGAAAAATCTCGGTGCGGCTCGGCCCGGTGTCGCTTTCCTTCGCCGGACGGATTGCGCTCGACGAAATCGACGACTCAAAACACAGCGCGCGTGTGAAAGCCCAGGGCAGTGACGCCAAGGGACGCGGCGCGGCCAATGCCACGGCGACTTTCAAAGTTGAGCCGAAGGATGCCGGGTCGATCGTGCTGATCCACACCGATCTCATGCTGTCCGGCGCGGTCGCGCAATATGGCCGCGGCGTCGGCATGATCCAGGCGACCGCGGCGCAAATCATCAAACAGTTCGCCGACAATCTTCGCGCCGAGCTGGCGCAGCAGCCGGTGCCGTCCTCGCCCGTGCTACCCGCGCAGATGAGCCCGCCGGAAGCCGGCGCCGCGCCGAAGCCCGCCGCCGCCAAACCCATCTCGGGCTTTTCTTTGATGCTGCGGGTCATTCTGCTGCAAATCGCGGCTCTGTTCGGACCGCGCTCGAATTCATGAAGGCCGTTTGCGCGCGTCACTTTGGCGCCGCGGTCTTCTTGAAGCCGCCGTGCGTGACGACGAAGCCATTGTCGGAAATTGTATTTTTTTTGACAATATGCGACTGATCCGGGCTGGTCCTGAAAAACACCATCCGTGAAATACCCTTCGCCGGCAGCTCCGCGATTGCGACGGAGGCGCCGAGATGGAGCACTGAGAGCCCTGATGGCATCTGCGACCCCGCCTTTTCGCTATGACGAGATCGGCGATCGCCTGCGCGCCTTCCGGCTCGGTTCCGGATTGAGTGCCGATGAGATCGCGCGCCGTCTTGGCATTTCGCGGACCGCCCTTTATCGCTTTGAGAAGGGCGAGCTGGCGAAGATCGAAACGCTCGAGCGGCTCGCCGAGATGCTCAATGTTTCGATCCCCACGCTCCTCGGCGTCGGCATCGAATACGTTCCATCAGCCGTCGTCTATTTCGAGCGCATGCGGCAAATCGAAGAGACCACAGACCACATATCGGTTCTGGCAGGGCCGATTTCCTCGCTCTTGGCCTCCGACAAATTTGAAGGAATTTTGGAAGAGGTCCTCACCGAGAGCCTCATTGGCAGTGGCTTGAGCAGCGATCGCGCGCTGTCGGATATCCCAAAAATCATCGCTATCTTGCACCAGCGGAAAGAGATGTTCCGGCGCCGGCGCCCCGGCATCGTCAATTTGATTTCGGCGAATGAAATAAAGCGCTTTCTTCGCGACGGTTTTGTCGGAACGGCAAAACTCGCCCCGGAAGTCGCGCGCGAAAGGCAGCTGCTGGCTCGCGCCGAGGTCGAATATTTCGCCAAGATCATCGAAGAGCAGCCCATCGGAACTCAGATCGGCATCGTGACCGATACGCTGCCACACTCGAGTTTCCACATCTATCGGCAGCCGGATCGATCTGTTCTGGTCTTGAGTCCGTTTCGTCTTGGGGAGCAGCCGAACATCCAGGTTGGCGTGGCGATGATCACGTCGGCGCCCGAGGCGTTATTGCTGCATCAGAACTTGGTCGAGGACGTGTGGCGCCGCGCGCTCAAAGGCAACGCGGCGACCAGTTACCTCAGCGCTTTGTTGAAGAGCAGTTGAGCGTTCGCCGGCTTCGGGTTGGATTAAGTTGACCATCCGAGCCGGTGTGAAATTCGCTTTCCGGTTGCCTTTAGATCATCCAGGACCGGATTTGGAAATTGCACCAGAGACGCCTGATTGCTCACCAGAGAAATCGTGGCCTGCAGCTCCCCTTGGGAATCGAAGATCGGCACGGCAATGGCGCGTATGCTGTGGAAGACTTGACCGTCGATCCAGGCATATCCCTCTCTGCGAATGAATTGAGTGACCGCTTTGATTTCCTGGGCGGACAGTTTGCTCTCCTCCGACTTCGACGCTTCGGCCTTTAAAATGGGTCGCGTCGTGCGCTCGCTGAGATAGGTCAGGAAGATCCGGCCCGCAGCGGAATCCAAAAGCGGCAGAACGTCTCCGAGGCGGAAGTTCGATAGAATAGGCACGTGCCGGTTATAGTATCGCACGGTGGTGACGCCATAGGCTCCCCAGACCGAGATATGCCCATCAATGTCGACCCGCTCGACCAAGTTGGCGGAATTCGTCGTCGGCAATCCGCATAAAGTCCGTGCGGCTCAAGGCGGCAAGCCCGAGCCGAGCGCCAATGTGCCCAAATCATAATGACTGCTCACCGGATCCTGCTCGACGAGACCGGCCCGAATAAAACTCGTGAGATAACGATGCGCCATGCTGGCGGACATGCCGGCCATGGCGGCGAGCGTTTTCAGGGGCAAGCCTTTCTAGAATTTATGAGGGCCTCCAATAGTTTAGCCCCGTGCTCGACGGATTGGATGCCCTTACGCTGGTCGCGCATAAAAACTCCATTTGCTATATGGACAAATAATTTGCCAATGAGAAACGCGAGGGCGATGGTACGACAATCGGCGCGCACCATCAAAAGCCCCGTCGAGCCAGCAAAGCCTGGCGCGAGGAACGTTCGGGAGCGCTGCTGTCAGATGCCGGGTCACACGCCACAATCCAATCTCGCCAGTTTGCGCCTTGCCGCCGATATCGGGGGGACGTTCACGGATGTTGCCGCGTTCGATCAAACGAATAAGCGGCTTCTTCTCGGCAAGAGCCTGTCCACCCCGCGGGCCATGGTGCAAGGCATCGAAGCCGGGCGTCACCAAGGCCGGCACCACATTCGCGGAAGCGGGCCTTTTTCTGCACGGCTCGACAGTCGCGATCAACACGATGCTGGAGCGCACCGGCGCCAAAACGGCGTTGGTGACGACGCGCGGATTTCGCGACGTCTACGAGATCGGACGGATCAATCGGCCCGACGCCTACAATCTGTTCTTCCAGAAACATTTGCCGCTGGTGCCGCGCCAGACATTGTTACGAGGTGACAGAGCGCCTTTTTGCCGACGGCCGTGTTTGCAAACCGCTGAATGAAGCCGAGCTGCATGCGCTTGCCGATATTTTCGCGCGCGAGAGATCGAAGCGGTTGCGATCCTTTTTCTGCATTGCTACCGCAACCCGGCGCATGAACTGCGCGCGAAGGAGATCCTTGCAGCAACGCCTTCCCGGCGTCTTCGTCTCGGCTTCCCACGAATTATCGCAGGAATATCGTGAGTTCGAGCGCTGCTCGACCGTTGTTGCCAACGCCTTTGTCGGGCCGCGCGTGCAGCGCTATCTCACCGAGATCGGTGAACGCATCACCAGGAAGGGTTCAAGGGCACATTCCTCGTCGTCCAATCGACCGGCGGCTTGTTCGAGCTCGACAAAGCGCGCAGCGAATGCATCCGCATTCTGGAATCTGGGCCGGCTTCCGGCGTCATCGGCACGCAGGCGCTGTGCCATGCGCTGGGCATGGACAACGCCATCGCCTTCGATATGGGCGGCACCACCGCCAAGGCCGGCGTCATTCTCGATGGCAGGGCGCTGACGACAGGGCCATGCGTTGATCGGCGGTTACGACCGGGCGCTGCCCATCCAAGTTCCCACCATTGATATTTTCGAAGTCGGTACCGGCGGCGGATCCATTGCGCGTGTCGAACATGGCGGCGCATTGCATGTCGGACCGAGGAGCGCCGGCGCAGAACCGGGGCCCGCGTGCTACGGCCGCGGCGGCACGGAACCGACAATCACCGACGCCAATTTGGTACTGGGCCGCCTCGGCGCCGATCGCTTCCTTGGCGGCGAGATGAAGCTTGATGTCGCGGCCGCGGAACGCGCCATGGCAATGCGCGTAGCGCAGCCGCTCGGGCTGAGCACGACCGAGGCCGCTATCGGGATACTGCGCATCGCCGCGACCAAGATGTCCTATGCGGTCAAAGGGGTCACGACGGAGCGCGGTCTCGATGCCGGAAGCTTCGCGCTCGTTGCCTATGGCGGAGCTGGTCCGTTGCACGCCACGGCGGTTGCGCGCGAGATCGGCATTCGCAAGGTCATCATTCCGCGCGCGCCGGGGCATTTCTCCGCCTTCGGCATGCTGTTTTCGGATTTGCGCTACGATTTTGTGCGGACCTGGTTCATCTCGCTGGAGACTATGGACTTCGCAGCATTCGAGGCTGTTTTTGGCGAGCTGGAGCAAGAGGGCCGCGCAGCGATTGCCGCCTCCGCGATCTCACCTCGGGAGGTCATCGTGCAGCGCGCGCTCGACATGCGTTATGTCGGGCAGGAGCATTCCGTTACGGTCGAGATTCCAAAGCATCATTTCAACGCGCAGCGACCGCAAGGCGATCAAAGACCTGTTCGATGCGGTGCATGCGCAGCGCTATGGGACGTCGGCTCCGGACGAGCCGGCCGAGATCGCAAGTCTGCGGACCACGATAACAGGCATGGTCGAAAAGCCGGGACTGGAGCGCATCGAGGCGGGCGACGCGACGCCGCCGAAGGAGGCCGAAACCGGCAGCCGTAAGGCCTTCTTTCAGGATGTAGGGTTCGCCGATACGCCGACATTCGCGCGCGCCGCGCTGCTGGCAGGAAATCGCATTCAAGGCCCCGCACTGATCGAAGAGCATGCCTCGACAACAGTCGTGCTGCCCGGCGATAGCGTGGAAGTCGACGCGATTGGCAATCTCATCATCACCATTTCAGGAGCGCGCGCATGAGTGACCGCGAGCTCGCCGCCGATCCGGTTCTCGTCGAGATCATGCGCAATGGCGTCATGGCGGTGACCGAAGAAATGAAGGTCAACCTCATGCGCACCGCCTACAACATGATCATCTACGAAGCGCTGGACTTCACGGTCGGCCTCTTCACCAAGGAGGGCGATACGGTATCGATCGGACTTGGACTGCCGATGTTCATCCGCGGAATGTCGGAGACGGTGAAGGCAAAGATCAAGCACTTCGGTACCGACGGATTTGAGCCGGGCGACATCCTGCTCACCAATGACGCCTACATCACCGGCAGCCATCTCAACCATCTCACATTCACGGTCCCGATTTTTCACGAGGGCAAGCTGATCGGATTCTCCTGCTGCATGGCGCATTGGCCCGATGTCGGCGGCACGCTCGGCGGAGTCACGACCGACATCTATTCCGAAGGGCTGCAGATCCCGATCGTGAAATATACGCGCGCCGGCGTGGTCAATCAGGAGATCCACGAGATCATCCGGATGAATGTGCGACTGCCGGAACGCGCAATGGGCGACCTGCGTGCACAAATTACAGCCATAAAGACGGGTGAAAGGCGCTTTCTCGAACTGCTTGACCGATACGGCCAAGAGCCCGTTCTAGGCTGCATTCAGGTCCTGATGGACCACGCTGAAGCGGCCGCCCGCGAGCGCACGCGGGCCATTCCTGATGGCGTTTATGAAGCTGAGAGCTTCATGGACGACGACGCGGTGGATGTCGCAAAGCGCATTCCCATCCGCGTGAAGGTCATTGTGTCCGGCGATGAGATGACAGTGGACCTCACGGACGTCGCCAAGCAGGTCCGCGGCTTCTACAATTCAGGCCCGACAACGGGCATCGCCTGCGCGCAAGTGGCGTTCAAATGCGTCACCTCCCCGACGGATTATCCGGTCAACGACGGTTCATTCCGCAACCTGAAGGTGGTGCTGCCGCCCGGCAGTATCGTCAGCGCTGTGCGCCCTGCGCCGATGCGGTGGTGGATGACTTTTCCCATGACCGTGGTCGACACCATCTTCAAGGCGTTGTCCAAGGCAATTCCCGACCAAGTCATTGCGGGTCATCATGCCGACCTCTGCGTTGCGCTGCTCGACGGTTTCTATCCCGATAGCGGCAAGCTTTTTATCACGAGCTTCGGGCCGCTCGGCGGCGGCTGGGGCGCCAAGCGCGGCGAGGACGGCGTGTCCGCCACCGTCTGCATCAATGACGGCGATACCCACAACAGCCCCAACGAACAGTTCGAGGCGAAATATCCGGTCATGGTGGAGAGCCTTTCGCTGATTGCCGATTCCGGCGGACCCGGGCGCTATCGCGGCGGGCTCGGCGTGGAAACGGTCGTCCAGGCGCTCTCCGATTTCAACGTCAATACCAGCATCGAGCGGGCGGTCTGTTTGCCTTGGGGCCTTGAAGGCGGTCTTGAAGGCACCGGCAACGAGATGCTGTTGCGGCGCGACGGTGTCGTTGCACGACGACGTGCCGAATGCCAAGGTGTTCCGGGCTAAGGTCAAAGCGGGCGATGCCTTTCTCTTGCATTCGGGCGGCGGCGGCGGATTTGGCTCGCCGCTGGAGCGGCCGCCCGAGCGCGTGCCGCACGATGTCCGCAAGGGCTACGTGTCAATTGCGGCCGCGCGCGACTATTACGGTGTCGTTCTCGATCCCGATACGCTTGACATCGAGGAAGCGGCAACCAAGCGGCAACGCGAGCAATTGGTCGACATGCATCGCCAGCGCGTCGTGGAACAGAGTGAAGCCCCGCGGCGCATCGAGCGCAAAGCAACTCGACACGATGCCACCGGGCCATCTGCCCATCCGCTGCCTCCTGCCGTCCTGTTGCGGCCGCTGGCATATGCCTCGCGGGTTTGAGGCCGTTGAAGTGTCGCCGTGAGATCGAGGCCGGCCGCTGTCGGCCGGCTATCAGAAAAAAGACCGGAAACCGGCACTTGAATTCGAATAGGGGAGGGAATGGTGTCCGTTCAAACTCAAGTGGCGACCGCAGAGGAAATCATTGCTCGCGTCGAGCGACTTCCGGTGTCCTGGTGGCACGTCAAGACGCGCATCATTATCGGCGTTGCGACGTTCTTCGATGCGTTCGACGCATTGGCCATCGCTTCGGTGCTGCCGGCCATCGTGCCGATGTGGAAGCTGACGCCACCGCAGATCGGCGTTTCTCATTTCGGCGGGCTTTCTGGGCCAACTGCTCGGCGCATTATTTTTTGGCTGGATCGCCGAGAAATACGGCCGCATGACCGGCATGATTTGGTCAATCGCGACCTTCGCGGTCATGAGCTTGGTCTGCGCTTTCGCATGGAATTATGAATTGCTTCTGGCCTTCAGGCTTGTTCAGGGATTTGGTCTCGGTGGCGAAGTGCCCATTGCGGCCGTGTATATCAGCGAACTCGCGCGCGCCAATGTGCGCGGTCGGTTCGTCATGCTGTACGAATTGATCTTCCCGGTTGGCATTGTGGCCGCGAGCGTGCTCGGTCTTTGGGTGGTTCCGACGCTCGGTTGGCACTACATGTTCGTGGTCGGCGCCATCCCTGCCGTGCTGGTGTTGTTCCTTCGTCGAGTTTTGCCCGAATCGCCGCGTTGGCTGGCAAATGCCGGCCGGTTGAAAGAAGCCGAGCTTGCGATCGCGCAGATCGAGCGCGAAACGGAGAAGGCCACAGGGCAACCGCTGCCGGCGGCGCTAGCCGATCGTCAAGGTCGCGGAAAAGTCCGCGTCACTCTCCGACCTTTTTGGACCGCTCTACTTGCGGAGAACGCTCGTCGTCTGGCTGGTCTGGTTCACGGCCTATCTGGTGAATTACGGCCTTACGATCTGGATGCCGACGGTCTATCGCACCGTGTACAAGCTACCGCTCGATGTCGCGCTCCGCTACGGCTTGATTACGACCGCAGCCGGTCTAGTCGGCGCGGCGATCGCGGCTCTCATCATCGATCACGTTGGGCGCAAGCCTCTGTTCGCGACGTGTTTCGCCGGTGCAGCGGGCGGATTGATAGTTCTGTCGCAAATCGCCAAATCCGTCGCCCGAGCAGGTACTGGTCTTCATCACGATCTGCATACTTTTTCGTCAACGCGATCAACCTGGGCGTCTATCTGTACACGCCGGAGCTCTACCCAACACGGGTGCGCGCTCTCGGGGTGGGGACGGCGACGGCATGGTTGCGGCTGGCGTCGATGATTGGTCCGACCACCGTCGGCTTCATGATTGCGAGTGGGTTGAGCTCCGTTTTTCTGGCATTCGGCATCGTGGCCCTGGTGACCGCGATCGTTACGGCTTGGTTCGCGATCGAGACCAAAAAGCGCGTTCTGGAGGAGATTTCGCCGTAACTGGAACTATGTCCTTGCCAGATTTACTGAGCCCTGGACTTGGGCCGCTTCCGCTATGGCTCCGGCGGTAGAGGCGGCCGAAGACATCTCATAGAGTGTACGCGCAGCCGGCGCCGGAAGCCGGCATCGCGCACCAGGAGATTGCGGAATGGCAAATGATATGGCGGCGGGACAGGGCGTTGTCATCGTCGGCGCCGGGCAGGCGGCAGCTCAGCTCGTGGTCAGTCTGCGCGGCGGCGGCTTCGCCCGACCGATCACCGTCATCGGCGACGAGCCGTTTCTGCCGTATCAGCGCCCGCCGCTGTCGAAGAAATTTCTGTCCGAACGGCCGGCGCCGGAATTGCTTTATTTGCGGCCGGCACAGTTCTGGTCCGAACGCGATGTGCAATTCGTGCTCGGCATTGCCGCGGCGAAGGCCGATTTGCAAACCCGCATTGTCACCCTGGCCGACGGCCGCGAAGTCCCTTTCCACACGCTGGTCTTTGCCACCGGCACCTGCGCGCGGCGGCTGCCGCTGCCGGGCGTCGATCTTGCAGGCGTGTTCTCGCTGCGTGCGATCGGCGATGTGCAGCAGCTGCGCCCGGCACTCGACGCGGCGCGGCACGTCGCCATTCTCGGCGGCGGCTACATCGGGCTTGAGACGGCGGCGGTGATGCGCGGCGAAAATCGCGACGTGACCGTCGTCGAAGCCGAAGACCGCGTGCTCAAGCGCGTCACCGCGCCGCCGGTCGCCAAATTCTTCGATCGCGTGCATCGCGAGCGTGGCGTCGATATTCGCGTCGGCGCGCGGGTCGCCGCAATCAGCGGGCAGGGCCGCGCATCGGCGCTGCGACTGGCCGACGGGACGGACATCGCCGCCGACGCGATCCTGCTCGCCGCCGGCGCCAAGGCCAATGACGAATTGGCGCAGTCCGCGGGCCTTGCCTGCAGCGAAGGGATCCTGGTCGACGCTATCGGCTGTACCGGCGTCGAGAATGTGTTTGCCGTCGGCGATTGCGCGCGATTTCCAAGCATCCGCTACGGTCGGCAGCTGCGGCTTGAATGCGTGCAGAACGCCATCGATCAGGCCAAGGCTGCCGCCGCCGCGATCCTCGGCGCGCCGGGGAGCTACGATCCGGTGCCGTGGTTCTGGTCCGACCAATATGAGTTCAAGCTGCAGATCGCCGGACTTTTTGACGGTTATGACGACGTCGCGGAAATCGGCGACACGGCGAGCGGCCGCTTTTCGGTCGAATACCGCCGCAACGGCCGGCTCATCGCGGTGGACGCCGTCAATGACGGGCGCGCCCATATGCTGGCGCGACGGCGGATCGCCGAGGAAACAAACAAGGACACCATCGTCGAACTGGGCGCGGTGTAGGGCGGCCACGACCGGATTGGCACGAAACATGCCTTTTCAATAGCTTGCAATGACCGACCCGAGCAAAAATGGAGACGACATATGAAACGGCCCGACCTCACCGAGAAATTGCTCGACATCAAGCGGGCGAAAGGCTGGACCTGGAAACATATCTGCGCCGAGATCGGCGGCATGTCGCCGGTGCTGATCACCGGCGCCGTGCTCGGTCAGATGAAAATGACCAAGCCGCAGGCGGCCAAGGCCGCCGAACTGTTCGGCCTGAGCAAGAGCGAGGAGGCGCTGCTCAACGAAGTGCCGAGCCGCGGCTCGCCGATGCCGCCGACCGATCCGCTGATCTACCGGTTCTATGAGCTCGTCATGGTCAACGGCCCGGCGCTGAAAGTGCTGATCGAGGAGGAGTTCGGCGACGGCATCATGTCGGCGATCGATTTCGACATGAGCATGGAGCGCCAGCCCGATCCCAAGGGCGACCGCGTCAGGCTCGCAATGTCCGGAAAATTCTTGCCGTATAAATATTACGGCGCGACCGGCAATGCGCAGGCCTACGGCTACAAGGAGGAGTGAAATCGCGATCGGGCGGCCGCAGCCGCCTATTCACATCAAGTCTCTTGACGCCTGGTGCGTGGCGTCGAGGAAAATATGGCTGTAAGCGTCACGCTTTTGCGGCGGTCAGTCGCTTCCATCCATTAGAATCTTGCCCCGCTTGCATTGCAACTTGACGACTGACCTCAATAGTATCGGGCGGCGCTTGCGATTCTCCGCAGGCTTCCCCATGGATTTCCACGCATCATGTCCCGCGCCACGCTCGACCAACGCCCAAAGAATTCGCCGACGTCGAGCTATTTTCTGGAAGATCAGGTCGGGTTCCTGCTGCGGATCGCGATGCAGCGCCATTCCAACATTTTCACGTCGGAGATTGTCGGCAGTCTGACGGCGCCGCAATTCTCCGCCCTGGTCAAGCTCATGCAAGCCGGCCCGCTGTCTCAGAACCATCTCGGCCGACTCATCTATCTCGATGTGGCGACGATCAAAGGCGTCGTCGGACGGCTTCGAACCCGCGGTCTTATCACGTCGAAAGACGACCCACGGGACGCCCGCCGGCACGTGATTGCGCTTACCCCTGCCGGCCGGCGGCTGGTCGAAGCGGCAATCCCTGCGGCGGCGAAAATAACGCAGAAGACGCTCGATCCGCTGTCCGAGAAAGAGCAAGAGACATTGCTGCGTCTCCTCAAAAAACTTGGCTGAGAGCTCAGAGCGCGGGATAGAGCATCGCGATGTGCTACGGCGTCATCCTCACTAGCGAAGTCCGTCGACGCCTTTGATCTCGTTCTTCTTCAAGCCGCCGACGCGGGGCAGCGGCCTGCCGGAATTGGTGACGGCGACCGCGATCATGATTTCGTTGGCGCGGGGCGCATCGGTGACGCGCACTTCCATGCCGTCGAAATGGCTGCGGACAAAAGCCGCGTCCTTATGACCGAGCGGAATATCCAGCGCCACGCCCGGTCCGCCGCGCTTCTTCGACGACGGGATCAGCGCTGCGCCGGTGCCGAGAATTTTGCGAACCGGGGCGCCGAGTTTCGGATGCAAAATCGCCGCCGCATGTTCGAGCTCGCCGTTCTCGCCGACGGCCGCCGCCTTGCCGTAGCTCTCGGCGCGCGGCCCTTCGATGCCGAGCGCGGCCACCGCGCGCTGCGCCAGCAATTCGCCGAGCTCTTCGCCGATATCGATCAGCTCGGAGAGATCTTCCACGTAACGGCCGGCGAAAGGATTCTCGATCACCGCGACTGCGGCAGCGCGCCGCGTCGGCGGCTCGACACGCTGATTTATTTCGAGTTGGGTTTCTTCGACGAAAGTGAGAAGCTTCCGGATCTTGGCTTTCATCGCAGACCGTCCCATTCGTTAGTTTGCAAAACTCGAAGTTTCGCCCGCTCGCACAAGTTCTGATCTTCGCTGCGCAACAATAGGCGAGGGACTAAGCGCGCGGCTCGTTCCCTTAAGATGCAGCGCCGCGCTCGCGATCAGCCCTTGCTTCGCCAGCATGTCCGCCCGATGCAATCCGCGGGCCAACGCGGTTTCAATTTCATCAGACGTGAGCGGCCCTACCGCCCGCGTTACCGGGATCGCGCCGAGGTCGCTATCCGGCTGTAAGGCGTTAGCGGGCAGACGTTGAATGGCGGGGTGGCCCGGCAGGTCGACCGCATTGGCGATCACGGTCGCGGCCGCGTCCGCCATCGCTGCGGTCCGCGCGAGAACCGTGACCGCTTCGGCGATGCCCAGAGAAAAACTTCGACCGAGATAGCCGCTGGTCGCGATACCGCGAATATTATTCTCTTCGCGGATTTCCGTCGCCCCGAACAGACTTGGACAATCGGGCCGATCGACAAGGCCGATCTGGAAACGCTGCTTATCGGTCAGGTGCAGCGCGATGTCGCCGCCATTGTTGACATAGGCGCGCGTCAACGGCGCTGCGCCTATCATGACGCCGATGATCTCTTCCGCAACGGCGCCGGCCACCGCGGCCATCGGCGTGATGAATATGCTCTTAGCGAACGGCGATACCGCGGCCACCATGCGGCGCGCCACCGGCCCGTTCGGCAGCGCACACTTGCTGCCGGCCGGCGACCGCAACAGCTCGAGTTCCTGACAAAGCTCGGCCAAGAGGCCGTCGAAGCGGCGCGTTGCCGCCTGGTAAGCGGTACGCACCGCTGTGTCGTCACCAAAAGCTTGCACGACCAGATCGATCGGTCCGTGCTGCAGAAGGAGCCTTTTCCCGTCAGGCAGAAACCTCGCGGTGGGCTTTTCGATCATCGCGCCTATCCGTGCGATCGCGGCGTGCGGCCCGGCGCGAACGGCCACGGATTGTCCTGCCGGTGCGGCAGGCTGCGGCGCACGGCGCCGGTCAAATTCGACAGCGGCTGGACCGAATCCATGTGGCCGCCGAGCTCTTTATAATCGGCCAGTCGCAACGTGAATTCGAGCGGCGCGACGATCGCCGGCGTCGGCACATAGCCGAATGCATTCTCCGGCAGCCGCGTCACGTCGACCATGAAAGTGATGCCGCCGCCCGGCCACACATAGACCGGCGCGCCGCCGCAGGTCACATAAGTCAGCGCATCTTTGACCGAGCGTGTCAGTCGGACAGGATTTTCCGTAACGCCGGCGCGCAACGAACCGCCGGCTCCGCCGATAAACAGAACGGTCGATAAAGCCGGCTCGCAATTCTCCGCGATGCGTGCGACGGGTTCGATCAGCGCCCCGGGCATGTCCTTCTGCACCGGCCGCAGCGTTTCGTCCAATTCGTAATAGGCTGCATGCTCGCCGGTGGTGGACACCATGAGGAGCCGCAAGCCCGGGCGCGCCGTTTTCGGATCGAAGGGGCCGAGAATGGTGAGCGGATCTTTGATATTGGTGCCGCCCCATCCGGTGCCAGGTTCGGCGACCTGAAAATAGCGGCCAGGCGTCGAGCGGCGTCCCTTGACCTTGATGCCGGTTGCCGCAATGCCGAGAAACTTGCCAGCCTGGTGCTCCGACAACACGCCGGTGATGTGATCGTCGACGACGACGACATCGTCGACTTTATCCTGCCACTGTTTGGCAAAGATCCCGATCGTCGCCGAACCGCAGCCCACCCGCATGCGCTCTTCGGCAACGCCGTTGACAATCGGCGGCTTGCCGGCCTGGACGATCACGGTCTCGCCGCCGTCGATCGACATCTCCACGGCTTTGCCGTTGCACAGCGACAACAGCGTATCGCAGGTGACGCGCCCCTCTTTCTTCGATCCGCCGGTGAGATGTTTGACGCCGCCGAGCGACAGCATTTGCGAGCCGTATTCTCCGGTCGTGACGTGGCCGACGGTCTCGCCTTCGACCTGCACGGCATTGGTTTCGGGCCCAAGGAAACGGTCGGTGTCGATCTTCACCTTGACGCCGCAATAGCTGAAGATTCCCTCGGTGACGACGGTCACCATGTCGACGCCGTCGACTTCGGCCGACACGATAAATGGCGCCGGCTTGTAATCGGGATAGGTCGTGCCGGCGCCGATCGCGGTGACGAACGTTTCGCCCTGATGGAGAATGCCGCCGTTCCACTCCGGCGCTTCGGCGAAGCGAATGACGTCGCCGCCTTTGGCGATCGTCCGATTGAGCGTGACATGGGGGTCGACCCGGACGAGGTTGCCCTCAACATTGGCGTAGCGATCGCAGGCACCGAGTGCGCCGGGCTTGATGTAACACATCACCGGACAAGCGTCGCAGCGTATCTTGTCGTCTGCGGTCGGTTCGCCTTCGGTGACGGTCATAGCGCGGTCCTAGGCATAGTTTTGGCCGACGATGCTGCCAGCGCCCAATCGGCACTCATGGATTTGACTCGGGCTCTCGCATCGCGATTGAGCATATTACCGGCGGATACCGGCAACCACTTTTCGCCACCATCCTCCCAGCTCATATCGTTTGTACACTAACAATAATGAGTGCCGATCGTGCTGGAGTCAAGATGTCTCGGTACGGCGTTGCGCCGGCTTTTTGTTCCTTCACCGCGCAGCTCGAATCGACTTCAATGCCGCATCGACCCCGTTCCATTCCGGTTGTCCCGGGGCGAACCGGCTGCGGACATAGCGTGTCAGATCGACGATCTGACGGTCGTCCAAGGACGCGGCGAAGCCCGGCATCGAGCCTGAGGCGTGGCCGCCGCCCTCAAGAAGCAAGCGGAGGAAATTGGCTGGGCTCGCCGCGTGCAGTTTGGAGCTTAGCCCCAAGGCGGGCCCGCGATTGGCGAGCGGAGCACCGCCGGGTTGGTGGCAAACCGCGCACGCGCCCTCGTAGAGGCGCGCGGTGGCGCCGCCCATGCTGGTAGCGGTCGACGTTATGATGCGTTGGGCGGACGTCGTTGCTTCGGCCGTGGGCAAGGCGTCGTTGAGCGAGCCGAGATAGCTGGCCATGGCGCGGATATCGTCGTCCGGCAATTGTTTGAGCTCTTCGATCATAGGCGCCATCGGGCCAGATGCCGTGCCGTGATGCGCCGAAGTTCCGGTGCGCAGATAGGCGTAGAAATCCGCTTCGCTCCATGGGATCGGCGCGCTCGAAACTCTTGTCAGGGCCGGTGCATCCCAGCCTTCGGCCGTGCCGCCTGAGAGATAAGCGCTTCCCGCGCGCTCGGCGCCGAGCGCATTGCGCGGCGAGTGGCAGGCGCTGCAATGACCGAGACCGTCGACGAGATAGCGGCCGCGGTTCCACAGTGCCGAACGGGCCGGTTCGGTCTCTTGGCCGTCTGTCCGGTTGAAGAGCAAATTCCAGACCGCCAGCAGCGGCCGGATATTGACGGGAAAGACCAGACGGCTCGGTTTGTTCGCTTGGCTGATGGCCGGCTGCGTCATGAGGAAAGCGTAGAGCGCCTGCAGATCGGCCTCGGTCGCTGTGGCAAAATTCGGATAGGGAAAGGCCGGATAAAGGTGACGGCCGTCGCGGTGGATGCCGTCCCGCATCGCGCGTTCGAAAGCCGGATAGGACCAGTTGCCGATACCGGTGTCCGGATCCGGCGTGATGTTGGTCGTCATCACGATGCCGAACGGCGTATGGAGCGCAAGCCCTCCGGCATAAGGGAGCCCGTCTTTGGCGGTGTGGCAGAGCGCGCAACCGCCGAGCGCGGCAAGGCGTCGGCCTTTTTCGATGGTCGCTGCGGAATAAGCCGCCGGATCGGGCCGGTCGATCGGCGCTATCCCGAGCCTGATCGGCCATGCAACGGACGCGAAGGTTGTGAGTCCGACAAAGAGACTCCCAAGGCTGGCCCAGAAGGCCCAGCGTCTTGCGGATGATGGTTGGCGGTGAGGAGATGGCAGCGGCCGGCCGAGGCCGGTCAGGACGCGTTCCGGCGTCAGCGGCAATTCGCGAAAGCGCACGCCTGTCGCATCATAAACGGCGTTGACGATCGCGGCGGCGCTCGGCACCGACGCCGATTCACCTGCGCCAAGCGGAGCCTCACGCTGCCGATCCATCAACAGCACGTCGACTAAGGGCAGTTCAGGGAAGGTGAGGATCGGATAGCTGCCCCATTCGCGGCTCGCAACCGCAGTCGTCTCGGAGAAACTCACCTCTTCCTTGAGCACGCGGCTGGTCGACTGCACGACATTGCCGTGAATTTGGTGTTCGACACCGGCCGGATTGATCATCATGCCGGTATCCTGGCCGACGACCACGCGTGTGACGGTGACTTCGCCGGTCGCGCGGTTGACCGCGACATCGGCAACCCAAGCCGACCAGGCCGCCCCGACGCCCGGCCAATCGCCGTGCACGTAGCGCGCTTGCGCGAAACCGCGGCCGCGCACGGTCTCTGTCGCCTTCTGATCTTGAGCCTTCGGCCCGACATGCGCTTCCCAGCCGGCACGCTCGGCCGTCGCTTTCACCAGTTCAGCCGCCCGCTGGTCATTAAGGTGGCGCAGCCGGAACGCGACCGGATCTTCACCGGCTTGATGCGCGAGTTCATCGATGAAGCTCTCATGCGCGAACACATTCGGCAGCGCCGAGACGCCGCGCAGCCACGCGGCGCGCACGATCGGCGGCATGTCGTAGGCCGTGACGCGCATATTTTCGTAATCGTAGGCAGGGATCGCGGTGCGGTCGCCCATTTGCAGGGTCGCGGCCAGCGGCGGCAGCCGGCCCGTCAACAGCAGCGCCAATGTCGGGGCAGCGTTGGATGGATAGCGCGTCTGAAAATCGTAAGCGGCGAGCGCGCCGTTCGGTCCGAGCGCGCCGGAGACATCCATGATTTGCGCCGCGCCCTTGGGCTCCCAGAGATGTTCCTGCTCGCGCGACAGCGCAACACGCACCGGCGCGCCGACCGCGCGGGACAACAGAACGGCATCGGCCGAGACATCGTCCGCGCAATTTCGGCCGTAACACCCGGCCGCTTCGAGACGGATGACGTCGATCCGCTCCTGCGGCACGCCAATCAAAAGCGCGATATCGGCGCGCAGCGTGTGTGGATTCTGGGTGCCGGACCAGATCGTAATTCGCGCATCACTTGCGTCGGCGACAGCGCAAGACGGACCGATCGAGCCGTGCATCTGGTAGGGCCAGACATAGCTGCAATCGAGTCGAGTCGCGCTTGCCTTTAGCGCTGTGTCGACATCGCCTTGCTCGAACAGACGTCGCTGCTGCGCCGGATGCGCGCGAAGCGCCGCATTGATATCGCCGAGATCTGACGATGTCCGCCAGGCCTTCCATCGCACCTTGAGCTTGAGCGCCGCCTCGACGGCATGTTCTTCGCGTTCGGCGACGATGCCGACGAAATCGCGTTCGACCACCACGGCGCGAATTCCCGGAATTCCATCAAGCGAGGCACGGTCGACCGCTTCCAAGCTCTTGCCGATGAATTCGCCGCTGTCGATCCCCGCATAGGGCGGGCGCACCACACGGCCATGCAGCATTCCGGGGAGGCGAACATCGTGCACATAAGCGAATTGTCCGCGTGACTTTTGCCGGAATGTCGATGCGGTTGACGGACTGGCCGACGACGCGATGCAGATCGACCGGTTTGAGCGCAGTATCCGTGGCGAGCGGCAGCAGGATACGACGATTGCCGAGTAGTGTTTCGAGAGCGATGGCCGGCGTGTCGTCGTTGTGCCGGCATAGATTGCCGTTTGTAACCCTCAGGTCCGCGGCGGAGCATTGCAGGGCTTCCGCAGCGAGCTCTACGAGATTTTGCCGCACCTGCGCTGCCGCGATCCGGAGCGGCCGGGCGGTAACTTGGATGGTTTCGCTGGCAATGGTCGGCCCCTGGTTGGGCGTCTCCGACGTATCGCCCAGCACCAATTCGACTGCGGCCAAAGCGAAGTCCAGCTCTTCGGCGATGATTTGCGCAAGCGCCGTGCGGATGCCGGTCCCAAGATCGACATGGCCGCAAAAAGCGACGATGCGGCCTTCGGCGGTGACGCAAACATATATGTCCAAAGCGTCTTCAGGGGCTGCGTCGTTTTGGTGGTCCCCATTCCGCGGCGCAACGACAGCGAGAATTCCGCTTCGCTTGAGAAGCTCACGGCGCGATGGCGGCGATGTCGTTTCCGATGTCACCCGCTGCCCCTATCCGTGTCTTTGTCAGCATCTTGCCGCCACCCGCGCGCTGCGGCCAATTTGACGGCCTTCACGATCTCAATATGCGTGCCGCAGCGGCAGAGATTAAACCGCAGCGCTTGCCGTATCGCCGCGTCGTCGGGTGCGGGATGGGTGTCGAGAAACGCCTTTGCGGTCATAATCATGCCGCTGATGCAATAGCCGCATTGCGCGGCCTGGGCGTCGACGAAGGCCTGCTGGATCGGATGCAGCGCGTCCGTGCTGCCCAATCCCTCGAGCGTGACAATGTCCCGCTTTTCAGCAAGCCGCAGCGGCAGCGCGCAGCTCCGTGCCGCTGCGCCGTCGATGATCACCGTGCAAGCGCCGCACTCGCCGAGCCCGCAGCCGAATTTCGGGCTGTTGAGCGCCAGATCGTTGCGCAGAAAATAAATGAGCGGCGTGCTGCCTTCGCCGGTGACGACATGCTGCTTGCCGTTAACGCGCAACGTGTAAGCAGTTGCCGTTCGCATCAGTAGGAGCCTGCGCGGGTCATGTGACGACGACGGGAATCTTTTCTGCCGGCGGCGTGTTGCGGCTGCGACCGCTGCGGACCACGCCGTCGATGACGACCATGCCGATGCCGGGTAAGTCGCCAAGCGCGATGCTGTTGAGGAATCCTGTTCCCGCCGAATGCTGCGCTTTGTCCATGAAAACAAAATCCGCGGCTCGCCCGGGCTCGATCAAGCCGCAGTCGAGATTGCGCATGTGGGCGGTGTTGCCGGTCGCGAAACAGAAGGCGGTCTCCGCCGGCACCTCGCCCAAGGACGAAAGCATCGCGATCATGCGCACGATGCCGAGCGGCTGCACGCCAGATCCTGCGGGGCCGTCGGTGCCGAGTATGACTCGCTCGAGCTGACCCATCTCCTTGGCTGCGCGCAACGTGTAAAGCGCAGCGCGTTCGTTGCCATTGTGGACAAGCTCCAAGCCGCGGCGGCAGCCTTCACAGATGCAGCGGATCTCCTTGTCGGGGAGCGCAGTGTGCCCGCCATTGATATGTCCGACGACGTCGGTGTCGGCTTCGAGGACGACGTCGGCGCCGATCAATCCCGAGCCCGGAATTGACGGTCCGCCGGTATGGATGGTCGATTGAATGCCGTATTTGCGCGCCCAGCTTACCATTTGCTTGGCCGTGACGCCGTCCTTGACGCCGCCGAGGCCGACCTCGCCGAGAAGCTTCACACCGGACGCCGCGAGCTCCTTGAAGTCGAGCTCGGTCATGCCCGGCTCAAGCACCGGCGCGCCGGCATGGATTTTCACGCCATTGGGGCGAAAAGCGTCGAATGTCCGTTGTGCATAGACCGCCATCGCCTTGAGCCCGACAATGTCGCGCGGGCGTCCCGGCGTATGCACCTCGCCGGCCGAGATCATGGTGGTGACGCCGCCATGCATGGTGGAGTCGATCCAGCCCAATTGATTCTGCCGCGGCGTCCAATCGCCGGCGACCGGGTGAACGTGGCTGTCGATCAGGCCGGGGGCGAGCACAGTGCCCTGGGCATCGACGATGGTCTTGGCACCAGCGGTATCGAGCTCGGCGAAACGGCCGATGGCCGAGATCTTGCCGCCGATCGCGACGACACTGTCGGCTTCCAGAATCGGGCGATGGAGATCGCCGCTGAGCAAGAGGCCGATATTCTTGATGACGAGCTTGTCGTCGTTTCCGGCTGCCGCTGCCTGCTGTTCCGCCATGGTCTTTGTCCTTACGGAGACCCTTCGATCCGCAGCATCTTAGACGATTGACAAGACCCGGCCAGCCGCGATGTCGTTTGTATACAAACGAGTGTGGTCAGCCGTCCCATCGATGTCAAGACTCATCGGCAGCTTGCGGGCCGCAATCCGGTGAACTCCACCGCCGGTTAGCAACGCGCCGGCGATTGCGCCAAACGCCAAGGCGTTTTAGGAATTGGTTGTCACTCGCGGTCGCCGGGCCGGTACATTATAGCGTAGCTTTGGGAAGCCTGACGTGACCGAGACGGTTGCTGAAATCCTGGCTGCTTATCGCTGTGGCGCTGCGACGCCCGAGGATATCGTGGCACGCAGCTATGCGCGCATTCGCGCGCTGAACGATCCGGCCATCTTCATTACTTTGCGCAAAGAGGGAGATGTTATCGCCGATGCGCAGGCTCTCATGCGCGACAGCGATAAATCGCTGCCGCTCTACGGCATCCCGGTCGCGGTCAAGGACAATATCGATGTCGCCGGCATGCCGACCACCGCGGCTTGCCCGGCCTATCAATATCAGGCCGAGAAAGACGCGACCTCGGTCGCGCGGCTGCGCGCCGCGGGCGCGCTCATTCTCGGCAAGACCAATCTCGATCAGTTCGCCACCGGGCTTGTCGGCGTGCGCTCGCCCTATGGCGTGCCGCGCAATCTGTTCGATGCCAAGCTCATCCCGGGCGGATCGAGCTCGGGCTCCGGCGTCGCGGTCGGCGCAGGCCTCGTGCCGCTGACGCTCGGCACCGATACGGCGGGTTCGGGCCGCGTGCCTGCGATGTTCAACAATATTGTCGGGCTGAAACCGAGCCTGGGCCTGGTGTCGACGGCAGGCGTCGTCCCGGCCTGCCGTTCGCTCGATTGTGTGTCGGTCTTCGCGCTCACGGTCGACGATGCCATGACGGCGCTCGACGCAATCGGCGCTCCCGATGCCGACGATCCGTTTTCGCGCCCGCGCCCGTTGCACGCCGTCGGTCCGATGCCGGAAGGGCTGAAGCTCGGCGTGCCGCGGCCTGCTCAGCGCGAGTTCTTCGGCGATAAGGTTTTTGCCGCAGCCTACGACGCAGCGCTCGTGCGCATCGCCGGCATCGGCGCCAAGATCGTGGAGGTCGATCTCGAGCCGTTCTACGCCACGGCGCGGCTCCTCTACGAGGGGCCATGGGTGGCTGAACGGTACCTCACCGCCAAAGATCTTCTCGCCACGTCACCCGATGCCATTCTTCCGGTGACGCGGCAGATCATCGCCCCCGGCGAAACCGCGACTGCCGCCGACGCCTTCGCGGCTTTCTATAAGCTGGAAGAATTTCGCCGCATCCGCGACGCGACTTTCCTCGCGGTCGACGCGCTCGTGCTGCCGACGGCGCCGACGATCTACAGCATCGACGAGGTGACGGCCGATCCGGTCATGCTCAACAGCCGGCTCGGCACCTATACGAATTTCGTCAATCTGCTCGATCTCTGCGGGCTCGCCGTGCCGTCCTCGATCGGCGCGAATGGCCTTCCCTTCGGCATCACGCTGCTCGCGCCCGGCGGCGAGGATGCGGCACTGGCGGCGATCGGACGGCAATTCCATCACGCGACCGGCTTGCCGCTCGGCGCGCTCAAAGCTCCGCAGCCGCCGCTGCAAAAATTCGTATCGGTCGCGGGAGCAGGCGAGATCGCCATCGCGGTCGTCGGCGCGCACTTGTCAGGCATGCCGCTCAATGGTGAATTGCGTTCGGCGGGGGCGCGCTTGCTCGAATCCACCAAGACCGCGCCGCATTACCGGCTGTTTGCGCTCGCCGGCACCAAGCCGCCGAAACCGGGACTGCTGCGCGTGAACGGCGAGGGCGTGAGAATCGAGCTTGAAGTGTGGGCGCTGTCCGACGCCGCTTTCGGCCGCTTCGTCGCCAATATCCCGGCGCCGCTCTCCATCGGCACGCTCGAACTCGCCGACGGCCGCGCCGTCAAGGGATTTTTGGTCGAGGCCGAGGCGGTCACGGGCGCGCGCGATATCTCAAGCTTCGGCGGCTGGCGTAAATTTGCCGCGTCGTAGAGCATGAGGAAAAGTGGAAACCGGTTTTCCGAAAAGATCATGCCCCCCTGAGTTCGTCAGGGCGCCACGGCGGCATCGTCGACAAACATCACGCGACAGTTCTTGGCGTTCTGCTGACAGAATTTGAGCGCACCGGCGCGCGCCGCTTCCACGGTTCGCATGCCGCTCTGCCAGCCGAAGAAACCGTCCGGCGACAGCGCGAAGGCCTTGTGCGGCGCGTCGATGAGAAATGTCGCAAAGGCTTTCTGCCCGTTGGCGCCCAACTCTCGCGGCGCGGCGATGGCGGGAGGCGGCAATGGCAAGGGTGTTGTCCGCAGTGTCAAATTCTGCCGCTGCAAGAAAGCCTCGACATCCGGCGTCCAATCCGGGATGCCGGCCGGCGAGAACAGGTTGTGGCCGTCCTCGCTGAATGCGGGCGCGGCGACGAAATCGACGCGCCCGCCGCCGCTCGTGAACGCCGCCTTGAATTGCTGCGCCAAAGCCGGCGCGAAGAAATGATCGTTAGCGGCATAGACCCACAGCATCGGAATGCGCGAGCGCGCACCGAAGATGCGAAAGGCATCGATCAGCCGCTCCGGCCGGCAAACCTTGTCGCTCTCCGGGGATCCGCGGCCGCCGGCAAAGCTGATCGCGGCGACGAGACCCGGTGGCGGATCGGCGGTCAAAGCCACGGTGGCGAAGCCGCCCGCGGAAACGCCGACGGCGATCATGCGGGTCGGATCGACGTCCGGCCGGTGCGACACGAATTCGAGCGTGGTTTTGAGGTCGGCGGCGCCGGCGGTGCCCGCGGCTACATAATTCGGGTTGTCGCAACTGCCGAAGCTTTCGGCAAAGCCGCCGTCGGATCCGCCGTAACCCCGGCGCACCACGATCACCACCGCCCAGCCACGGCGGGCGAATTCGAGGGCCTGGGGCAGCATCCCGAGCGGCGTCATATTCGCGCGATCGGCCGCCGCGCGCGGCGAACCGTGCGCGAGGAGCGCCAGGGGATAGCGGCCGGGTTCGCTCGGGCGAACGAATAAGGCTTCGAGCACGCCGAGATCGCCGCCGAGAAGAATGCGCAACGGCTGCAGCACAAAGGGGCTGCCGGCGTCGACAACGGCAATGCCGGCAAGCAGGAAGCAAATAATCAGAAAAATGCGCGGCATGCCGTTTGCTCTCGACCGATCGAGCCTTAGCCGTCGGCGGATTGCGGCGGCTAAGGCTACTCGTCGATAACACTCACATGCGCGGCGACGACGCGCCAGCCTTGTGGAAAGCGCACCCAGGTCTGCATCTGGCGGCCGACTTTGCCGGGCGAAGTGGCGCGGTGAAACAGCGTTGCCGCCACGGCATAATCGCGGCCATAGGTGCTAATGACGGTCTTCGCCAAGGTGCGCGCAAGGCCGGCCGGCGAGCGCGCGGCACGAAACGACTTTATCTCGGCATAGCCGTAGAGATTCTCCCCGCTGCCGTAGCGGATGGTGCGTGCGTCGTCGTGAAACAGCGCGTCGAGCGCAGCGACGTCGTTCGACACCAGTGCCTTCTCGTAGCAATCGAACGCGGCCTGAACCTCGGCGACGACCTCCGACAGGTCGATCTCCATGACGTCCTCCTGAAGTTTTTTAGAGCGGCGGCCGCATCGCTGAGACGACGCCTTTGACTTCGAGCGCATGCGCGAGCCGCAGCGCGACGTCCTCACGCCATGGCGCCGCGATGATCTGCACCGCGATCGGCAGCGGCACCAGCGGCACCGGCACGGCAACAACCGGCAGGCCGATGAAGGAGATCGGCTGCGTGTAGAGCCCGAGATTGGCGCGCACCGGCAGTTCGACGCCGCCGTGCATGAAAGTCTTCTGGCCGATCAGCGGCGCGGTGATCGGCGTCGCCGGCGCCAGGATCGCGTCGACGTGCTTGAACAGCTTCAAAACCTCGTCGCGATACCAGCGGCGGAATTTTTGTGCCTTGTTGACTAAAGCCGCCGGCGTCATGGCGCCGGCCAAAAGCCGGTCGCGCGTGGCCGGGTCGAAATCCTTGGCACGGGTGCGCAGCCGATGGAGGTGCAGGCTCGCGCCCTCGGTCGCGGTGATGATGAAGGCAGCCGATCGCGCCTGCTCGGCCTGCGGGATTTCAATGTCGCGATTGGCGCCCAGCGCCGAGGCAACGCGGTCGATGGCATAACAGGCTTCCGCGCTCTTGCATTTAAAGTAGCCGGTGGCGACAGCGACGCGCAGCCCATCGGCGCCGAGCTCCAAAAGCGGCGTCACCGGCTCGACCGGACGGTTTGCGCAGGCGGGATCGTCGGCATCGAAACCCTGCATGGCGTCATAGCACAGCGCAAGATCGCGCGCGGTGCGCGCCAACGGCCCGAGATGATCGAGGCTCGCGACGAAGGGGAAGGTGCGCGCGCGGGTCAGCCGGCCATAGGTCGGCTTTAATCCGAACGTGCCGCAGAGCGACGACGGCACGCGGATCGAGCCGTTGGTGTCGGAGCCGAGCGCGAGCGGCACCAGCGCGCCGCCGACCGCGCCGCCCGAGCCGCCGGACGAGCCGCCGGTCATGCGCGCGACATCGTGCGGATTGCGCGAGGGGCCGTCGTGGATGTTCTCGCCGGTGAAGTCGTAGGCGTATTCGCCCATATTCAGCGCGCCGACGAGGATGGCGCCGGCGTCTTCGAGCCGCTCGATCAAGGCGGCGTCGCGCTTGGCCGGCGGATCGTCGCGATTGATCTTCGAGCCGGCCAGTGTCGGCAGGCCGGCGATATCGAACAGGTTCTTCACCGCGAACGGCACGCCGGCGAGCGGACCGAGCGGCTCGCCGCGGGCGCGGGTATCGTCGATCGCCTGCGCGCGCCGGCGGGCGCGCTGCTCGGTGACGGCGGTGAAGGAATTGAGGATCGGATCGCGCTCGCGAATGCGCGCCAGCGCCGCCTCCACCACCGCCTGCGCGCTGGTGCGGCCGGACGATACCGCCGCGGCGATGTCCGCCGCCGTACTGAGCGGCGCGCTTGGCGTATCAAGCATGAAACACCGGAGCCGGTTCGGCATCGTCGGGTAGGGGGAATTCGTCGACCAGCGTGGCGTGACGCAGGACGAGTTGCAGATTGAACTTGATGCCCGCCTGCCATTTCGGGTCGAGCGTCAAGCCGAGCGCCTGCGCGCTCGCGACAATCATCGCGTCGATGGCGTCAGGCTGTGGTGTTTTATCCAGCCTTTTGGCCGCGGCTTTAGCAGCGACCGCTTTTTCGCGACGCGGTTTTTTCACCACGCTCTTTGCGGGCCGCCCGGATTTCGCTTGGCGTGCAGCTTTACGCTTCATGACGCGGCTTGCGGCTGGGCTGCGGGTTGGGCTGCGGCAAGAATTCTTCGGCGTAGTGGCAGGCGACCTGATGCGCGCCGAAGCGGCGCAGCTCCGGCATCGCCGTTTTACAGGCATTGGTGCCGCGTGGGCAGCGGCCGTAGAAGCGGCAGACATTCGGGTCGGGATCGATCGGGCTGCGCGGCTCGCCGGAGAGCCGCAGCCGAGCATCATTGTCTTCGCCGAAACGCGGCACGGCGGCGACCAGCGCCTGCGTATAAGGATGCAACGGATGTTCGAACACTTCCATCGCCGGTCCGGATTCCACGATCTTGCCCAGATACATCACCAGCACGCGGTCGCACAGGAGTTTGACCACCGACAGGTCGTGCGACACGAACAGATAGCTCATGCCGAACTCCTTCTTCAGCCGCTGCAGGAGCTGAAGGATGACGACCTGCACCGAAACGTCAAGCGCCGCGGTCGGCTCATCGAGCACCAGAAGATCGGGCTCGACCGCGATGGCGCGTGCAATGCCGACGCGGGCGCGCTGGCCGCCGGAGAGCTGATGCGGAAAGCGGGTGAGTAATTGCAGCGGCAGGCCGCATTGGGTCGCCACGGTCTCGACGCGTTCGCGCAGCGCCTTGCCGCTCAATTTCCGCAGGCGGCGCAGCGGATCGGCGATGGCGTCGAAGGCGGTGAAACGCGGATTGACGCTTTCGCCGGCATCCTGAAACACCATCTGAATGCGGGCGCGATCGGGATCGCTGGCGAATTCGCGCGCTGGCGTCAGAGTGAGTTCGCGGGCACCGAGCTTGACGCTGCCGTCGCTGGCGTCGATCAGGCGGGTGAGTGCGCGCACCAAAGTCGATTTGCCGCAGCCGGATTCGCCGACGAGGCCCACGGTCTCGCCCTTGTCGATGACGAAGCTCACATTATCGACGGCGTACACCTTTGGCAGCTTTTCCGGCCCGCCCTGGAATCGCCGCTTCAGCCGCTGCCATGGCCCCGGGCCGCCGCTGACCGGAAACTGTTTCGAAAATTCGGCAACGTCGAGCAGGACCGTCATGCTGCGCTCTCCGTCGATGCGACCAAGATCGGCGCGCCGAGCGCCGGGGCGGGAATGGGGTTCCAGCAGGCGACGACATGGGTGGCGCCGGGCGTGGCCTGCGGCAAAGGTTGCGCACAGGCGTCGATCTTGCGCGGGCAGCGCTCGGAATAGCGGCACGGCGGCAGATCGGCGCGGCGCAAATCGGGCAGTGAGCCGGGAATGGATGCGAGCTCGTCGAGGCTCGCGGCGGAATCCGGCGTCGCGGCGATGAGCTCGGCCGTATAGGGATGGCGCGGATACGTGAACAGCTCCTTGGTCGGCGCGTTCTCGACCACGTGGCCGGCATGCATGACGACGATGCGCGCTGAGCGCTGGCCGGCGAGCGCCAGATCGTGGGTGATGAAGATCGTCGCCATGCCCATTTTGCCGGCGAGATCGTTGACGAGATCCATGATCACGGCCTGCGTGGTCACGTCGAGGCCGGTGGTCGGTTCATCGGCGATGAGCAGCGACGGCTTCGCCGCCAGCGCGATCGCAATCATGACGCGCTGGCACATGCCGCCCGACATTTCGAATGGATAGGCCTTGGCGCGCCGCGCCGGATCGGTGATGCCGACCGCGCGCAACATCTCGACGGCCTGCTCGGGCGCCTCGCGCCGCGGCACGTTGCCGTGACGGACGAGCACATCGGCGATCTGGCGGCCAACCGGGCGGATCGGATTGAGCGCAGTGCGTGGATTCTGAAAGATCATGGCGATATCGCGCCCGCGCACTTCGGCAAGCTGACTGGGCTTGGCGTGAAGCAGATCGAGCCCGCCGAGCATGGCTTGCCCGGCCGTGACGCGGCCGGCCGGATCGAGGATCCCCATCACCGCATAGGCGGTGACCGATTTGCCGGAACCGGATTCGCCGACCAGCGCGATGGTTTCACCCTTGTCGACGCTGAAGCTCACATTTTCGAGCGCACGCACGATGCCGGAGCGCGTGCGGAATTCGACGCATAGGCCTTTGACCGCAAGCGCCGGAGCTTTATTGGTTTGCGATAGTGTCTCCGCCGCGCTCATGTCCGTCTCCTCGGATCGACCATGTCGCGCAATCCGTCGCCGAGCAGATTGAAGCAGAATACGGCGACCATGAGCGCCGCGCCCGGAAACGTCGCGTTCCACCATTCGCCCGAAACCATGAAGGCTGAGCCTTCCGCCACCATGATCCCCCATTCCGGCGTCGGCGGCCGCACACCGAGCCCGATGAACGACAAGCCCGCGGCGTTGAGGATGGCGTAGCCCATGGTCAGCGACATCTGCACGACCAGGATCGGAAACACGTTGGGCAGGATCTGAAAAGTCAGAATGCGCCAATCGGAATTTCCGGACAAACGCGCCGCTTCGACAAAGCCGGCGTCGCGCCGGATGTTGGCCTCGGCGCGGGCGATGCGCGCATAAAGCGGAAAGTTTACGATCGCGGTCGCCAGCACGATGTTCTGCACGGTATTGCCGAGCGCCGCGACGATGCCCATCGCCAGCACGAACAGCGGGAACGCCATGATGGTGTCGGCGATGCGGCCGACAATGCGGTCGGTCCAGCCGCCGAAGAAGCCGGCGGCGACGCCGGCGAGGCCACCCATCAAAAATACCAGCGCTACGGAAGCCACCGCGATGAAGAAATCGAGCCGGGTCGCCACCACGACGCGGCTGAATACGTCGCGGCCGAGCTGGTCGGTGCCGAACCAGTGATGCGCGTTCGGCGGCTTCAGCGCCTGGGTGGTGTCGCTCGCCAGCGGGTCATAAGGCACGATATGCGGGCCGAACACCGAGGCGAGCACGATCAGCACGAAGAGCGCAAAGGCAAAGCCGGTGACGGGATTCTCACCAAGCACGTAACGCGAATGCTTGAACAGCGCAGTGAGACTGCTTTCGCGCGGCGGCGGTGCTGCAATATCGGTCATGGTTGCCTCATGTTCCCTTACGCGTCGAGCCTCACGCGCGGATCAATGACGCCGTAGAGCACGTCGATCATCAGGTTGATGGCGACATACATCACCGCCATGGTCAGCACGAAACCTTGCACCGGTGCGAAGTCGGAGGCGAGCAGCGCTTCGACGGCATAGGAGCCGATGCCGGGCCAGGCAAAAACCTTCTCGACCAACACGTTGGCGCCGAGCAGGAACGAGAACACCATGCCGAGCGTGGTGATCACCGGCAGCATGGCGTTGCGGAACGCATAGGTGATGACCACCGTGTAGGCGGAGAGCCCGCTGGCGCGCGCGGTGCGCACGAAGTCCGAGGACAGCACAGCCAGCATCGAGGCGCGCGTCATGCGGGCGATCGGCGCCAGCGAGAAAATAGCGAGCGTCAGCGCCGGCAGGATGAGCTGCTTAAGCGCTGCCATGAAGGTTTCGGGATCGCGCGCGATCAGGCTGTCGATCAGATAAAAGCCGGTCACATGCGGCGGCTCGGTGAAGAACACGTCGAGCCGTCCGAGCGGCGCCGGCGCCCAACCGAGTTGATAGTAGAAGACGTAAACCAGGATCAGGCCGGTGAAGAACACCGGCAGCGACACGCCGGCTGTCGCGACGATGCGGCAGGCGTGATCGAGCAGCGAATTCGGCTTGGTAGCGGCCAGAATACCGAGCGGCACCGCGATGATGATCGAGACGATGAGTCCGAGCAGCGTTAGTTCGGCGGACGCCGGCAGCCGATTGCGCAACTCGCTCACAACCGGCTGGCCGGTGGTGAGCGAATTGCCAAGATTGCCGTGGGCGAGATCGACGACATAATGGCCGAATTGCACGGTCAGCGGCTGGTCGAGACCGAGCTTGACGCGAATTTCCTGGATCGCCTGTGGCGTTGCCGCTGGGCCGGCGAAATATGCCGCCGGATCGCCGGGCAGCGCGCGCGTCAGGAGGAAGGTGACAACCACCACGCCGATCAGGCTCGGGATCGCCATCGCCAGCCGTTTGAGGATCATCGTGAGCATCGAGCTGCGTCCTCTTCTTCGTCACGGGCTTCTTCATCATGGGCCGGCCATGACGGGCATGAAATCTCACCCCTTTGCGAAGTTGCGGTAATCGAGCCGGCGGTGAAACCAATATTGATAGCCGGTGATATTTTTCTGCATCGCGACGTTGACATAGGGCTGATAGAGCGGAATGCGTGGCATGTCGGTGTAAGCGAGATCGACAAAGCCTTTCACGTCCTTGTCGTAGCTATCGATGTCGCCGGTGGCGGCGGCGGAACGCGCGCCGTCGACGAACGCATCCATCGCCGGCGACTGATAGTCCATGGTGTTGAAGATCGATTTGCCGGAGTGGTAGCACCAGTAGAAGAAGTATTCCGGGTAATCGAGCCAGCCCGAAAACACGTTGGTGAATAGCGGCATGGTCTTTTTGGTCAGCTCCGTGCGCCAGTTCGCGCCCGGCACTTTATTGATCGTGGTCTGGATGCCGATCTGCGCCAAACTTTCCTGCGTCAGCACGCAGGTCGGCTCATTGACGCCGGCGAAGCCCAGATCGAACGATATCGGGATCGGTTCGGGAATGCCGTTCGGGTAGCCGGCCTCGGCAAGAAGCGCTTTCGCCTTGGCGAGATCGGTGTTGAATTTGTGCGGCTGCGGCCAGGCGACGTCGGTCGGCGCCTCGGCCGCGGCTCCGAACATCGGCTTGGCGAGATTGTAGAGCACCGCATCCATGATCTTCTGGTACGGGATGGCGTAAGCGATCGCATAGCGCAGCTTCACATTGTCGAAGGGCGGATGCGCCACGTTCATGCCGATATATTGGATGCCGTTCGAGTAGGGCGTCGAGATGATGCTGAGCTTGCCGTCGGCCTTCAGCTCGGAGAAATCCTTGTTCGGTAGATCGTAGGATACGTCGGCATCGCCGCGTTCGAGCAGCGCGCGACGGTTGCCGGCGTCCGGCACCATGCGCCAGATGATGCGTTTCATCTTCGGCAGCGGGCCGCCTTTCCAATTGTCGTTGCGCTCGAGAACGACCTGCGAGCCCGCGGTCCAGTTCGTCACCTTGAAGGCGCCGCTGCCGCAGGTGTTGAGCTTGGTATATTCGAGGCCCCAAGGATCCTGCGCGGTTGAGTTCTTCTTCACCAGTTCGGAATTGAGAACGCAGGGCACGATGACGGCGAGATCGGGAACGGTGAGCCGGTCCTTCTTCATGAAGTCGACGCGAAACGTGGCGTCGTCGACGACTACGAACTGATCGGGCTTGGTCAGCGAGCCCGCGCTCATCTGGAAGGTCGGAAAGCCGCCGACGGTCACGGCGCGGTCGAACGACCATTTGACGTCTTTCGCGGTCACCGGTGTGCCGTCCTGGAAGGTGGCGTCCTTGCGCAGTTTGAAGGTCGCCGACATGTCGCCGATATTCATATCCTCGGCGAGCTCGGGCTTGAATTTGGTTTTGTCGTAGTAGGGTATGCCGTTCGGCCCCGTCTTCATCTCGTGGCTGATCAGCCGGTCGTAGCAATTCCACGACACTTCGTAGCCCGGTACATTGGTGCCGACGCCGTGGATGTCGAGATTGTTCGGGCCGCTTTCGGAGACGATGAGCAAGGTCTCCTGGCGCGATTGCGCTTTGGCCGGCGACCAGACGACGGGCGCCGGAACGGCGGCGGCGGCAGTGAGCGCGGTCACGGATTTGAGAAAGTCGCGGCGCTTCATCGATGCCTCCCAGGGCTGGCGCTTGGGCGGATGAAGAAATGGTCCGCTCAGGACTCCTTCCGCAAGGCGCATGCCACTCGGCGCGCCGCGATTGCCGCAGCGTAAGTCATTGAATCAATGAGCTTGCTCGGAGGGCTGCCGCGCTCTTCATCGGCATCCGGGCGATCGGGAGCAGCCGCCGCACATTAATTAGGCAGCCGGCGGCGACGTGAGACAGCGTGACCGTCGACGGCCCGGTCGCGGATGCAAGAGATAATGTCTGCGGGGGGCGTCGTGCCGGTGCGCTTACTTGGAGGCTGGCAGCACAGCCGTTGCCTCGATTTCGACCTTGGCGTCGTCCTCCACCAAGGCCGTCACCTGCACGAGCGTCATGGCCGGAAAGTTCTTTCCCATCACCGCGCGATAAGCCTGCCCGAGATCGTTCAACTGCGCCATGTATTCTTTCTTGTCGGTCACGAACCAGGTCAGGCGCGTAATGTGCTCCGCCCCGCCGCCGGCTTCTTCAACGAGCGTGACGATATTTTTCAGTGCCTGGTGAGCTTGCGGAACAAAGTCCATGCTTTCAAATTTCTGCTCGGCGTTCCAGCCGACCTGACCCGCAAGAAACACGAGGCGCCCCTCGGCGACGATGCCGTTGGCAAAGCCCTTGGTTTCTTTCCAGCCTCGCGGGTGCAACAGTTTGTGCGCCTCTGTCATATCTGCGGCCTTGCTCATTTTTTCTGCCGCAGACGGAAGCGCTGGATTTTTCCGGTCTGGGTTTTCGGCAGCGCGTCGGTGAAATTCACCGAGCGCGGATATTTGAACGGCGCGATCGTCGCCTTGACGTGATCCTGCAATCGCTTGACGGTTTCCGGGCTCGGGAGCGTGCCGTCCTTGAGCACGACATGCGCTTGAACGATCTGGCCGCGATCTTCGTCCGGCACGCCGATCACGGCGCATTCCTTGACGTCGGGATGCGAGAGGAGCGCGGCCTCGACCTCGGGTCCGGCAATGTTGTAGCCGGCGGAGACGATCATGTCGTCGTTCCTTGCGGCGAAATGGAAATAGCCGTTCTCGTCTTGCGAGAAGGCATCGCCGGTCAGGTTCCAGCCTTCGCGGACATAGGCGGCTTGGCGCTTGTCGGCGAGATAACGGCAGCCGGTCGGGCCGCGGACGGCGAGCTTGCCGACTTCGCCGCGCGGCTTCTCCTTCATATCGTCGTCGACGATCTTGGCCTCATAGCCGATGACCGGCTTGCCAGTGGTGGCCGGCGCGGCGTCGTCGAAACGGTTGGAAATAAAAATGTGCAGCATTTCGGTCGAGCCGATGCCGTCGAGGATCGGCTTGCCGGTCTTTGCCACCCAATCCTTGAACACCGGAGCCGGCAGCGTTTCGCCGGCGGAGACGGCAGCGCGTAATGACGAGAGATTGGCGCCCTGATCCATCGCCGCCAGCATCGCGCGATAGGCGGTCGGCGCGGTGAACGAGATCGTCGCTTTATAGGTCTGGATGATGTCGATCATATTGGCCGGCGAAGCGGTTTCCAAAAGCGTTGCGGTGGCGCCAAAACGCAACGGAAAGATCGCCATGCCGCCGAGCCCGAAGGTGAACGCCAAAGGCGGCGAGCCGACGAAGATATCGTCGGGGGTGACGCCGAGTATTTCCTTGGCGTAGCCGTCGGCGATGATCAGAAGATCGCGATGGAAATGCATGGTCGCCTTGGGCTCGCCGGTGGTGCCCGAGGTGAAGCCCAACAGCGCGACATCGTCGCGTCCGGTCTTTACCGCATCGAAGGTCACGGATTTGCTCAATGCGATGCGATCAAGCTCGGCATCGTGATTGGCGGTGCCGTCGAAGCCGATCACCTGCTTGAGGAACGTGCTGGTCTTGGCGCAGGTGACGATCTCGTCCATCAGCCGCGTATCGCAGAGCGCGAGCGATACTTCGGCCTTGTCGACGATCTGGCCGAGCTCGCCGGCGCGCAGCATCGGCATGGTATTGACGACGACGGCGCCGGCCTTGGTCGCGGCAAGCCAGCAGGCGACCAGAGCCGGATTATTCGCGGCGCGGATGAGAATGCGGTTGCCGGGTCTTATGCCGAAATCCTCGACCAGCGCGTGCGCCATGCGGTTGGTCCAATCCGACAGCTCCTTATAGGTACGGCGGCGGCCATTGCCGATCAGCGCAACATGGTCGCCGAAGCCGCGCGCCACCATGCGGTCGGTCAATTCGACGGCGGCATTGAGTTCCTCGGGATAGTCGAAGCCGTTGAGCGGCAGCTGCGGCCATTGTTGCGACGGCGGAAGATTGTCACGTGTGAACGTATCGGTATGCGCCGTACGCCCAAGTGAGTGACCGAGTGAGTGACCAATTGCGTGACCAACCATGATCATGTTCCTGCAAGCGTCTGCCGTGCAATGACGACTTTCTGCACTTCCGATGCGCCCTCGTAGATGCGTAACGCCCGGATTTCGCGATAGAGCCGTTCGACAATGTGGCCGCGGCGGACGCCGTCGCCGCCATGGATCTGCACCGCCTTGTCGATGACCTGCTGCGCGCGATCAGTGGCGAAGAGTTTCGCCATCGACGCTTCGCGGGTGACGCGGGCGGCGCCGTTGTCCTTGGTCCAGGCGGCGCGATAGACCAAGAGCGCCGCGGCGTCGACATCGACCGCCATTTCGGCGATGTGGCTTTGCACCATCTGCAAATCGGCGAGCGGCCCACCGAACAGTTCGCGGGATTTTGACCGGGCGACGGCTTCGTCGAGCGCCCGGCGCGCCAAGCCGAGCGCGGCGGCGCCGACGGTTGCGCGGAAGACATCGAGCGTCGCCATGGCGATCTTAAAACCCTCGCCCGGCGCGCCGATCATTGCCGCGGCCGGGAGGCGCACACGATCGAATTTCAAGCGCGCAAGGGGGTGTGGCGCAATCACGTCGAGGCGTTCGGCGACGCTGAGCCCGGATATGTCGCCGGGTACGACAAAGGCGGAGAGGCCTTTGGCGCCAGGACCTTCTCCAGTCCGTGCGAACACGACATAGAGGTCGGCGATGCCGCCGTTGGAAATCCAGGTCTTCTCGCCGTCGAGCACATAGCCGTTGCCGTCGCGTTGCGCCGTCATCGCGATGCTGGCGACGTCGGAGCCGGATTTTTGCTCGGTGAGCGCAAAGGCGGCGATCGCCGCTCCACTGCGCGTGCGCTTGAGCCAGGCCCGCTGCTCGGCGCCGCCGAAAAGACTGATCGGACCGGCGCCGAGGCCCTGCATGGCGAAGGCGAAATCGGCAAGCCCATCGTGGCGCGCCAGCGTCTCGCGCATCAGACAGAGCGTGCGGACATCGAGCGGGGTGGGCGCGTCCGGCTCCGGCGCGGTATGCGCGAGCCAGCCGTCACGGCCCAGCCGCTTGACCAGCTCGCGGCAGGCCTCGTCCACGTCGCCGTGACCGACCGGCAAATTGGCGGCGCTCCAGCGCTCGATCGCATCCGCCAGCGCGCGATGGCGGTCGGTGAAAAACGGCCAGGTGAGGAACGTCGTGTCGGCCACTAATTGCCCTCGAATACCGGTTTCTCTTTGGCGACGAATGCGCGGTAGGCGCGTTCGAAGTCTTTACTCTGCATGCAGATCGCCTGCGCCTGGGCTTCCGCCTCGATGGCCTGATCGAGGCTCATCGACCATTCCTGATTGAGCTGCGTCTTGGTGATGCCGTTGGCGAAGGTCGGGCCGTCGGCGATCAGGCGCGCGAGCGCCAGCGCTTCGTGTTCCAGCGCCTCGGCGGCGACGAGCTTGTTGAAGAAGCCCCAAAGCTCGCCTTCCTGCGCCGTCATCGCGCGCCCGGTATAGAGAAGTTCGGCGGCGCGCCCCTGGCCGATAATGCGCGGCAGGATCGCGCAGGCGCCCATGTCGCAGCCGGCGAGGCCGACGCGGTTGAACAGGAACGCGGTTTTCGCTTGCGGCGTCGCAATGCGCAAATCCGACGCCATGGCGATGATCGCACCGGCGCCGGCGGCGATGCCGTCGATCGCCGCGATGATCGGCTTGCCGCAGTGGAGCATCGCCTTGACGAGATCGCCGGTCATGCGCGTGAACGCGAGTAGGGCTTTCATGTCCATGGCAATGAGCGGGCCAATAATGTCGTGAACGTCGCCGCCGGAACAAAAATTGCCGCCGTTCGGCAGGAAGACGACCGCGTTGACGTCGTCGGCATAAGCAAGATCGCGGAAAGTGTCGCGCAACTCGGCGTAGGATTCGAACGTGAGCGGATTTTTGCGCTCGGGCCGGTTCAACTGAATGACGGCGATCGCGCCGTCCATGCGCCAGAAAAAATGTGCAGGCTTCAAGGCAGCCATTGCGGTCATGCGCCGCCCTCCCATTCGCTCCGAAACGATTTGAGCTTGACCGAGAGTTGATCGGCATCGCGCGCGGAGATGCCGCCGAGGAGCTCGTCGACCCATTGCTCGTGCGCGGCCGCCATCTCCGCGAAAACGGAACGGCCCTTGCGGGTGAGGCTGATGAACGAGGTGCGGCGGTCGCCGTTGCGCTGCGAGCGGACGACGAAACCGTCCGACACCAGGCGGTCGACGATGCCGGTGACATTGCCGTTCGACACCATGAGGAAGCGGGAGATCTCACTCATCAGCATGCCCTCGGGCTGCCGATAGAGCGCCGCCATGACGTCGAACCGCGGCAGCGTCGCATTGAATTGCGACTTGAGTCGCTCGCGCGCCACGCTCTCGATCAAGTGGCTCGCGCGCAGCAGCCTGATCCACAGCCGCAGCCGCGCCTTGCTGTCGGCGTCCGGCCGGCGCACGGGCAAGGGCGCGCTCACCACGTCTCGCCTCCGGAGATCGAGATCGTCTGGCCGGTGATGCCGGCGCTGGCATCGTCGCAGAGCCACAACACGGCATCGGCCGTTTCCTGCGGCTGGAAAAACCGCCCTTGCGGACTATTGGCCTCGAGCATCTTGCGCACTTCGGCCTCGCCGCGTTTCGTCTTCGAAGCGACGTGGTTGACGGCTTGGTCGAGCAGCGAGGTTTCGCTGAAACCCGGGCAGACCGCATTAACGGTGATGCCGGCCTTCGCGGTTTCAAGCGCCAAGGCGCGCGTCAATCCAACGACGCCGTGCTTGGCGGCGACATAAGGCGCGATATACGGATAGCCCTTCAAGCCGGCGGTCGAAGCAACAAAGACGATGCGTCCCCATTTGTGCTCGCGCATTGCGGCGAGAGCTGGCTTGACCGAGAAGAAAGCCCCGGTGAGATTGACGTCGAGAATTTTCTTCCAAAGCTTCGACGACACATTCTCGGCCGGCGCGCTCTCCGCCGTTCCGGCATTGGCGACGACGATATTGAATTTGCCGTGTACCTTTTGCGCGTGCTGATAGAGCTTCTTGATCGAAGCCTCGTCGGTGACGTCGGCCGCGAGCGGGTGGATGTTGGGATGGCGCTCGGCGGTGAATTCGAGGTCCGGCAGGCGGCGCCCGCAAATCGTGACATTCGCTCCTGAGTTTGCGAGCGCAAAGGCGATCGCGGCGCCGATCCCAGAACCGCCGCCGGTCACCAGGGCATGTTTCCCGGATAGATTCGTCATCGTCACACCGTGTTGGCCGTCGGCTCGCCGCTTCCGGAGATCCGATAGAGCTGGTCGCGTCCGGGATGGTACGGCAGTGGCCACATTTCGCCGCGGTCCCCGAACTTCGCCGCGGCATGCAGCGTCCAATACGGATCGGCCAGATGCGGCCGCGCCAGACAGACAAGATCGGCGCGGCCGGCCATCAGGATCGAATTGACGTGGTCCGGCTCGAAAATGTTGCCGACCGCCATTGTCGCCATGCCGGTCTCGTTGCGGATGCGGTCGGAAAACGGTGTCTGGAACATGCGGCCATAGACCGGTTTTGCCTGGATCGACGTCTGGCCCGCCGAGACGTCGCAGATATCGACGCCGGCCTCTTGCAGCATGCGGCCGATGGCGACCGCGTCCTGCGGCTCGATGCCGTCCGCGCCGACCCAATCACTGGCGGAAATGCGCACCGAGATTGGCTTGTCTGCCGGCCACGCCGCGCGCACCGCATGAAAGATTTCCAGCGGATAGCGCATGCGGTTTTCCAGCGCGCCGCCGTAGGCATCGGTGCGCAGATTGGTCAGCGGCGTGATGAAAGAGGACAACAGGTAGCCGTGCGCGCAATGGATTTCGAGCATGTCGAAGCCGGCGCGAGCCGCCATCTTCGCCGCTGCGACGAATTGGTCGCGAACGCGGTCCATGTCGTTGCGGTCCATGGCGCGGGCGCGCTGATTGCGCTCCGACCAGGCCGTCGCCGACGCCGACAGCAGCGGCCAGTTGCCGTCGCGAAGCGGCGCGTCCATTTCTTCCCAGCCGAGCTGGGTCGAGCCCTTGGCGCCGGAATGGCCGATCTGGCAGCAGATCTTGGCATCGGTTTCGGCATGGACGAAATCGACGATGCGCTTCCACGCCGCTTCATGCGCCGGCGCATAGAGGCCGGTGCAGCCGGGCGTGATGCGGCCTTCCGGGCTCACGCAGGTCATTTCGATGCAGACCAGACCGGCGCCGCCCTTGGCGCGCTCGCCGTAGTGTACGAGATGCCAATCGGTCGGACAGCCGTCGACCGCCTTGTATTGCGCCATCGGCGAGACGACGACACGATTTTTCAGCTTCATGCCGCGGAGCGTAAACGGCGCGAACATCGGCCGCCGCACCGTATTGTCGGCGGCGCCGGCGAGCCGCTGGAACCACGCTTCCGCGCCTTCGAGCCAGGCTTTGTCGCGCAGCCGCAAATTCTCGTGGCTGATGCGCTGCGAGCGGGTCAGCAGCGAATAGTTGAATTGCACCGGATCGAGATGCAGGTAGCGCTCGACATCCTCGAACCATTCCAGCGAATTTCGCGCCGCCGATTGCAGGCGCAAGACTTCGGTGCGCCGCGCGTTTTCGTATTTCGTAAACGCCGCCTCAAGCGTCGGCTCGGTGTTGAGATGGTTTGCCATGGCGACGGCGCTCTCCATGGCAAGCTTGGTGCCCGAGCCGATGGAGAAATGCGCCGTGGCCGCGGCATCCCCCATCAGCACGATGTTGCGATGCGACCATTTCTCGCAAAGCACGCGGGGAAAACTCAGCCAGGCCGAGCCGCGGATATGCGTCGCGTTCGACATCAGGGAATGACCGCCGAGATATTTGGCGAAGATGCGCTCGCAGGCGCGGCCGTTGTCCTCCTGGCTCATCGCGCCGAAGCCGGATTTCTCCCACGTCGCCTCGGAGCATTCGACGATGAAGGTCGCGGTGTCGGTATCGAACTGATAGGCGTGCGCCCAGATCCAGCCGTGCTCGGTTTCCTCGAAGATGAAGGTGAAGGCGTCGTCGAATTTCTGCTTGGTGCCGAGCCAGACGAATTTGTTCTTGCGGCTATCGATGGCGGGCTTGAAATATTCCGCGAATTGCGCGCGCGTCTTTGAGTTAAGCCCGTCGGCCGCGATGACGACGTCGTAGTCGTTTGCGACTTTGCTCACGTCTGCGATCTCGGTCTGGAAACGCAGATCGACGCCGAGCTGCCGCGCCCGCTCTTGCAGCAGCATCAAGAGCTTCTTGCGCCCGATGCCGGAAAAGCCATGGCCGCTCGAGACGATCCGCTGCCCGCGATAATGCACGGCGATGTCGTCCCAATAGGCGAAATGGGCGCGGATCGCCGCGGCGCTCTCCGGATCGTTGGCGGTGATGTTGTCGAACGTCTCGTCGGAGAACACCACGCCCCAGCCGAACGTGTCGTCGGGCCGGTTGCGCTCGAAGACCGTGACGTCGTGCCCGGCATCGCGCAGCTTCATGCTGATCGCGAAATAGAGGCCAGCCGGACCGCCGCCGAGGCAGGCAATCTTCATGCGCTATCGCCTTCCAGATCGAAAGACCGCCACAGCATCGCACCGCCGGGAAGATATTTCAAGCTTAAACCTTTAAGGTTGAAGCTTTCCCACGGAAAACCGGCATCTCTTTCGCAGCCGCCGCGGGTTATGGCATCATGATCTTGTAATATTTGAGCTTTTAGCTTCGGCGGGGCAGGGAAGGCAAGGCGGATGAGTAACAATTCCACGGTCGCAGCCGTCATCGGGCGCGATCTTGCCGGCTACGGCGCGCGGCGCTGTTTCGGGCTTCTCGGCACCGCGAATTTCAAGGTGTCGCATGCGCTGGTCGAAAACGGCGTCGAACTGATTACCGCGCGTCACGAGTGCAATGCCGCCAGCATGGCCGATGCCTATGCCAAGGCGACCGGCGAACTGACTTTGGTCAGCGTGCATTCCGGCCCCGGGCTGACCAATGCGCTGACGGGCATCGGCGAGGCGGCCAAAAGCCGGACGCCGCTCGTTGTGCTCGCCGGCGACGTGCCGACCGGCGCGGTGAAGAATAATTTTTATATCGAGCAGGCCGAAATGGTGCGCGCCGTCGGCGCGGTGTCGGAACGGCTGCACACCGTCAACTCGGCGCGCGAAGATGCGCTCCGCGCCGTCACGCGCGCCTTGCGCGACCGCCAGACCGTCGTGCTCAGCATGCCGCTCGACGTGCAGAATGCGCAACTCGCGACCAACCTGCCGCCGCTCGAATTGCCGGCGGCGCCCGGCCGTCTGCATCCCGATCCGCAGGCGATCAAGGAACTCGCCGACGCGCTCGCGCAGGCCAAGCGGCCGCTCATTCTCGGCGGCCGCGGCGCGGTCATTTCGGACGCGGAGCCGGCATTGCTCGCGCTCGCCGATCGCGTCGGCGCGTTGCTCGCCACATCGGTATGCGGCCACGGCTTGTTTGCGCAAAGCCCATGGTCAGTCGGCATCAGCGGAGGCTTTTCATCGCCGGCTGCGGATGAGCTGATTTCGGAAAGCGATTTCATCCTCGGCTTCGGCGCGAGCTTTACGCAATGGACGACCAAAAAGGGCAAGCTGATCGCGCCCGGCGCCGTCGTCGCGCAGGTCGATATCGAGCCGACGAAGCTCGGCTATCAGATGGCGATGCAGCACGCGGTGCAGGGCGATGCGCGAACGACGGCCGAAGCGTTGCTGGCGGAGCTCGACCGCGGCGGCTTGGCGGCGTCGCGGACCGGCCGTCGCAGCGACGCCATGCGCGGGCGCATCCGCGCCGGAGACAATCATCATTTCCCGCATCCCGACGAATCGAGCGCGCAATTCATCGATCCGCGCACTTTGAGCAAGGCCGTTGATGCGCTGCTGCCGGCCGACCGCGTGGTGGCCTCGGATTCCGGGCACTTTTGCGGCTGGGTTCCGCGTTACCTGCGCGTGCCGAATGCGCGCGCCTCGTGCCTCAGTCATTCCTTCCAGTCGGTCGGCCTGGGTCTGCCGTCAGCCATCGGGCTCGCCATCGCCAATCCGGGGAAGCTCGCGGTGCTCGGCGCCGGCGACGGCGGCTTCATGATGTCGATTGCCGATTTCGAGACGGCGATCCGGCTGAAGCTGCGTCTATGCATTCTCATCTATAATGACAGTTCATACGCGGCCGAGGTGCATTATTTCGGACCTCAGGGTTTCTCGACCGACATTGTGCGCTTCCCGGAAACCGATTTTGCCGCGATTGCCCGCGGCTATGGTGCGCGCGGCGCGACGGTGCGCACGCTCGACGATCTCGGGCCGGTCAAAGCCTGGGTCGCGGAAGGCGCACCGGGCGTGTTTGTCATCGACGGCAAGATCAATCCCGAATCTCGAGGCCGATTGGCACGCCGAGCATTTCCCCAAGGATTCGCACTGAACATTAGAGCGTGATCCGGAAAAGTGGATACCGGTTTTCCGAAAAGATCATGCTCCAACGCAAAATCTAGACCCTGATCCTGTTCAGTTTGAATGGATCAGGGTCTAGACATTCTGGCCGGTGGATCGCGTCGGCAGATAGTGCAGCACGCGCCGCTCGGCGATGATGACGCCGAGATAGGCGATGCCGCCAACCAGCGTCAGCATGACGATCGAGACGAACACCATCGGCGTGTCGGCTTGGCCTTCGCCGAACGACAGCAAATAGCCAAGGCCCTGATTGCCGCCGACGAGCTCGCCGACCACGACGCCGACCACCGCGAGCGTCGCGCCGATGCGCAACCCCGCAAACATCGGCGGCATCGATGTCGGAAACTCGATCTTCCAGAAAATCTGCGCCCGCGTCGCTTTGAACGAGCGCGCCAGATTGATCAAATCGGGATCGACGCTCTGCGATCGAGGTCAGCACATTGACCATGACCGGGAAAAACACGATCAGGATCGCGACCAGGATTTTCGGATAGACCGTGAAACCCATCCACAGGATGAACAGCGGCGCGAACGCGACTTTCGGCGCGATCTGCAAAGCGAGAATGTAAGGCGACAGCGCGAACTCCGCCACTGGCGACATGCCGAGCAGATAGCCGATAAGCGCGCCGAGCAGGCTGCCGAGAACGAATCCGGCCAGGACTTCGCCTACGGTAACGCCAGTGTGAAAGAGCAGATGATCGAATTGCCAGGCATGAACGAATTCGACGCGCGACCATCGACAAGGGCGGGACGATGAAGGTCGGAACGCCGAGGAGATCTGGCCCCCATTGCCAGGCCGCCAGAAAAACGACGAGCAGTGCCACGCTGGCGAACGTACCCTTGCGCATGGCTGAGGACATGGCCGAAGTGCCGCTCATGCCGCGCCTCCCGGTGTTGGCGGCGCGAGATTGGCGTGGCCGATATCGAGACGGTCCATAAGCCGCGCCACGTAATCGTTCAGCTTGGGCTCGCGACGCCGTGCGATCGGATCGTCGCGTTGCGGCAGATCGATGACGATCTCGTCGATAATGGTGCCGGGCCGCGCGCTCATGACCAAAACGCGGTCGGACAGCGTCACCGCTTCCGACAAATCATGTGTAATGAGGAGCGCGGTCTTTCCCGCTTGCTTAAGCGTCTGCGCCAGGTCGCGCTGCAGGACCATCCGGGTCTGCGCGTCGACCGCCGAGAACGGCTCGTCGAGGAGGAGGACGTGCGGATCGACGGCTAGCGTCCGCGCCAGCGCCACGCGCTGGCGCATGCCGCCCGACAATTGATGCGGGTAGTGGCCCGAAAATTCGGCGAGGTTGAAGCTCGCCAGCAGCCCATCCGCGCGCCGCCGGCGTTCGGCAAGCGGTACGCCCTGGATTTCGACGCCGAACATGACGTTCTGCAGGATGGTGCGCCACGGCAGCAGCAAGTCCTTTTGCAGCATGAAGGCGACGTGAGCGTTCGGTCCGGCAACCCGCTCGCCGTCGACAAAGGCTGAGCCTTCGCTCGGCGCCGTCAAGCCGGACCCGATATTGAGGAGCGTGCTCTTGCCGCAGCCGCTCGGCCCGATCAGCGAGACGACCTCACCGTCGCAGACCGAAAAACTGACGTTACGGATGGCGGTAAGCGCGCTGCGCCCGCTGTTGTCGGCGAAACGCATCGTGACGTTGCGGTATTCAAGACGCAGGACCGGGGTTGCAACGCGGGCTGTCACGGGCGCCATAAGCCAATCGACCATTTTACGCTTGGGCCGATTGCACGCTTATCTCCGGCCAGTTATGTCAAGTATAGTAGCAAATGCCGGGATCGCCGATAGGCTAGAGAATGCTGCGGCAACCATCTCCGTCGCCGCGGCTTCCCAGAAGGGGGCCAATGATGATGTTCGTGCGCAAGCTGTGTTTGGGCCGCGTGCAATCCGTGAAAGCCGCGATCGCGCTATGTATTGGGCTACTGTGTGGCGCGATCTTGAGCCAAGCGTCGCCCGCGCAGGCGGATGAAAAGATCACTTATCTCTTCCCGGCGCCGCCTTTGCTGCCGGCCTTCGGGCCGATCCAGCTCGCCAAAGGTAAAGGCTATTTCTCGCAAGCCGGCCTCGACGTAAGCTTCGCGGTGGGGCGCGGCGGCGTCGACGTCGCCAAGCAAGTCGGCGCCGGCAATGTGCCGATCGGCGGCATCGTCGCGGACGCGCCGATCATCGTGCGGCAGAACGGCGTGCCGGTGAAAATGGTCGCCGTGTTCGGCGGCAAGGGCTTCATGCAGCTCGTGGTCCGCGCCGATTCCGGCATCACCAAGCCGGCCGATCTCAAGGGCAAGACCATTACCGTCATGTCCTACCAGGACACGACCTTCTATGCGCTGCTCGGATTGCTGGCGAGCGCGGGCCTGACCAAGGACGACGTCGACATCCAGGCCGCGGGCCCGGTCGGCGTCTGGCAAATGGTCGCCACCGGAAAATCGGTCGGCATGGCGGGCGTGCCGGATTGGATTCCTCCGCTCGAGGCCGCCGGCGTTGCCGTCAAAGTGCTGCCGACCGACGAGTTCTTCCCGCATATGGCGCAAGCCATTGCCGCCTCCGATCAGATCATCAAGGACAAGCCGGACATGGTGCGCGCCTTCGTCAAGGCGGCGCTGCACGGCATGAAGGACATCATGGACGATCCGGCCGCGGCGGCCACCGATTTCGTCAAATTCGTGCCGGAGTGGACCGGCAAGGAAGGCCAGGTCAAAGAGGCTTTCGAGTATTACGACAAGCTCGTTTATCCGGGCCAAAAAGTTCTCGGCGCGATCGATCCCGAGCGGCTGTCCAAGCTGCAGGATTTCTATCTCGCCAAGGGCATCATCGAGAAAAAGTCGCCGGTCGACGACCTCTACACCAATCAGTTCGTGCAGTAGGCAAGGGGCGAATACTGCCAGCTTGAGGCACGGAAGCGACGATTGTCTTACTTCTTGTAGCTGTCCGTGCCTTGCCAGCCGCCCGCGGAAATATCGAAAATGACGCCGTCCGGATCCTTGAACTTGCGCTCGAAATTGCCGTGACGTTCGTCGCCGAGGTCGAAGAAGAATTTGCCGCCATTGTCCTCGATGCGCTTCTGCGTCTCGGCGACGTCGTCGACCTGAAAGCCGAAATGATGGGCGCCGACGAAGCCGCCCGGATTCTTCAGGTCGGACGCCTTGCTGCCGGCGCCGCCGGTGAAATTGAGCAACGCCAGATTGATGACGCCGTCGCTCATATAGATTGCCGAGCCGATCTCCAGATCCTCGCGGTCGATGCGCTTGAGGTCGAAGACGGTTTCGTAGAATTTCGCGGCCTTGTCGAGATCGTTCACGCAGACGGCGAAATGGCGCAGACGGGCCATGAAGAGTCTCCACTGTTCAAAAGCGATACGCGGTCGCTGCTTATCATACGCACGGAGCATGAAAGGGCTACCCCCTTTTGCGGCCGCTGCTAGCAGGAGCACGCCGGTCCGGCATGGCTTAAAGAATGAGCAAGCGCCACTGCCGAGATCGTCGGCGCCGGATTTGCCGGCCTCACGGCGGCTTGTGCACTGGCGCAACGCGGCTGGAGCGTGCGGGTGCATGAGCGCGGCGACCGGCTGCGTACGACCGGCGCCGGCATCTATATCTACGAGAACGGGCTGCGCGTGCTGGAAGCGGTCGGCGCCTACGATGCCGCAATCAAGGGCGCGCCGTTCGCGCATACGCGCGAGGTCCGCGACGGCAACGACCGGCTGATCTCGGTGCATCGCTGGGCCGGCAGCCGCGTGTTCAGCGTCGTGCGGCAGAACGTCATCAACGCGCTTGCGGATGCGGCGACGGCGCGCCGGCGTCGAGATCGTAACCAACTCGGCCGCGGTGAGCGCGACGGCCGACGGCGAACTGACGCTGGCGGACGGCCGAAAGCTCAAGGCGGACCTTATCGTCGGCGCCGACGGCAGCAATTCGCGGCTGCGCGATTCGCTTGGCCTTCTGGCGAAGCGCAAATATCTGGTCGACGGCTGCACGCGGCTCCTGATGGATAAGACCGCGGTGGAGCGCGCCATGACCGATGGCGCCAAGACCATCGAATATTGGTCGGGCACCCGCCGTGTGCTCTACACGCCGTGCAGCGAGACCGACATCTATATCGCGCTCACCATGCTCGACAGCGACGAGATCGCGAAGGCCGTGCCGGTGCGCAAGGACGAATGGAAGCGCGGCGTTTCCGCATCTCGAAGCCCTGATCGATCGCATTGGCGATCAGGGCCGTTACGATCGTTTCGATCTGATCAAGCTCAAACGCTGGTCGGCCGGCCGGGTGGCGTTCATCGGCGATGCCGCGCATGCCTTGCCGCCGAATATCGGGCAGGGCGGCGGCTGCGCGATGATGAATGCGCTGTCGCTTGCGGTCTATCTCGAGTCGCGACAGACGATCTCGCGCTCGGCGCTCGCCCTCTGGGAACGCAACGAGCGGCCGCTCACCGAGCACACGCAGCGCATCTCGTACTTTCTCGGCTTGCCGACGACCTGGCCGCCGGCCTTGCGCGCCGCGGCGCTCGGCATTGCCGGCCGCTCGAAATGGCTGGTGCGGCAACGCACGCGGACAGCATTGCACCGGCCGACAGGTACCTAAGAAGGGTGCGTAAAGGATGGGACGTCGGGCCGCGTCAAAACGGAATGGTGATGCCGTCGAGCGGCGCATCGCAATTGACGAGATCGACGCGCTTCCAGGCGATCATGATGCCGCCGTCGGCGCGGACCAGGCCGTGAAGCGCGGTGCCGCCAAAAATACGCTGCTGCTCGCGCCGATATTCGATCATCAGGAATTTCGATCGCACGGTGCAGGAATTGGTCGCGGCTTCCTCGATCGTGACGTTGGCGACGATGCGGCTCGTGCGCGAGCGCGGCTCCTGCGAATACATGCGCGGACTGGCGAGCCGGCGGACGCGGGTTTCGAGGAGCCGCCGGTCGTCATTGATCAGTGAGACGGTCTCGAAGCGGTCGGTCTGATTCGGTTCGCTCGGCACCCAGTACCAGGCTTCGGGCGCGAACAGCGCGAGCCATTCGTCGAACTTGCCGTCGTCGAGAAGCCGCGCCTCGCGCAACAGGAATTGCTCGCAGCTGCGAAGGTCGAGCGCCTGACGCGCCGGAGAGCCTGGTGATCCGCCCCGGAACCGACAATTTGCCGGCGCGGCGCTGCCGCGGTTTTGCGCTTGCGCTTTCTGGTCTTTCCGGTCTTGGCCATGATGCGAATGCGAATCTCGATCAGGACGCCGCGCGCATCTCGGCGTGGCCGTTGGTCATGTAGCCGAGCCACGCCTGGAGCATGTTGCGGATATAGACTTCGCTGGTTGAATTTTGCCCGCGCCGGCCGCCATGCGCGTCCGGCACGTCGCTTTGCATGCCGCGGCCGATCTCGATCCATTCCGCGCCTTCGCTCGAGAGGCCGAGGCGGATGCGATTGTAGATTTCGAGATCGTCGGTGAGCACCAGCGAGCCGGTGCCGTTGACGATATTGGCGAAACTTATGGTGTTGCGGAACATCTGCTCCGGCGCGCCCTTGAGGCGAAAATTATAGGTGTAGACGACGGTGCGATTGACCGAGATCGGATGCACGACGCGAAGCTGCTGGAACTGGCTCATGAACGACAGGTTCGGATAGACATTGCTGTTCCAGCGCCGCACTTCGAGAATGCGCTTGGTCTCGTCCTTGCCCTTGCTCTTCTCCAGCGCTGCGATGTAGTCGCGGAACACCGGATCTTGCAGCGCGGCCACCAACTTAGCTGTCGTCGTGATAGTCGCCGAGATAGGAGTGGCCGTTGGGATAGGTCCAGATGCCGACCTGGGTTTCCCAGAAACTATAGGGCGCGCCGTTCTGGCGCATCTGGCGGATGGCGATTTCGCCCGAGCCGTCGGAATAGACCTCGTCCGATTGCTGCTGCGCGGCGTCGATCGACGAGCGGTGGGTGAAGATCGGATGCGCCGCGTCGCAAAGATTCTCCAGATAGATCTTCCAGTTGCCGTCATAGGCGTGTTTGAACACGCCGCCGGCAACCTCGATCTCGCCGCCCGGCGCGCGGTCGATCATATCGTCGAGCGATGTCGTCATATAGCCGAGGAAGTCTTCCAGGCTCGGCCCGTCCTCGGCCTCGCTGGCAAAGACAAAGCCGCGATAGCTTTTCACGCGCGCCACCTGTGTCATCGCGGTCTTCGGATTTTTCGGATCGAAGTCGTGCGGATAGCCGTTCTGCAGCGGCACGGCTTTGAGCCGCCCGTCGAGATGATAGGTCCAGCCGTGATAGCAGCACTGGAATTCGTCGGCATTGCCCTTGTCATTGGCGACGACGAGCGATCCGCGATGGGCGCATTGATTATGGATGACGCGGATTTCGCCATCCGCGTCGCGCACCAGCACGACCGGCTTCTTGCCGATGAAGGTTGCGAAATAGTCGCCCGGATTCTTCACCTGGCTTTCGTGGCCGACATAGATCCAGGCGGCGCCAAATATGCGCTGCAGCTCGAGCTCGAAAATGGCCGGATCCGAATAGATGCTGCGATGAACGCGAGCCGGCTGCACGCAGGAGGCGAGGGTTTCGGCGGACTGCATAGGCCACTCCCAAAGAGCTTGCCGCTGCATATGCCATAAAATGCCGGGAAATTACACGCTTTGTCGTGGGCTAGGTTCGATGACTTCTATTTCGTGCCGTAAGCGCGATCGCCGGCGTCGCCGAGGCCGGGAAGGATGAAACCTTCGTCGTTGAGGCCTTCATCAATGCCGGCCGTCCATATCGCTACGTCGGGGTGCAGGCCGCGCAGTCTTTCGATGCCCTCCGGCGACGCCAAGAGGCAGACGAACCGGATGTCCTTGGCGCCGCGTTCCTTAAGGCGGAGTACGGCGGCGGCGGCGGTATTCGCCGTGGCAATGACCGGAGCGACGACGATGACGAGCCGCTCGCCAAGGTCGGACGGCGCCTTGAAGAAATATTCAACGGCGATGAAGGATTCCGGCTCGCGGTAAAGGCCGATATGCGCCACGCGCGCAGCCGGCACCAGATCGAGCATGCCGTCCACGAAGGTCACGCCCGAGCGCAGGATCGGCGCGAAGACAAGCTTCTTGCCGGCGATCTTCGGCGACATCATCCGCGCCAGCGGCGTTTCGATTTCGACGTCGACCAGCGGCAGGTCTCGGGTGACCTCGTAGCACAACAGCATCCCGATCTCTTTGAGCAACTGCCGGAACGATTTCGTCGAGAGGTCCTTATCGCGGATCAGCGTCAGCTTGTGCTGAACCAAAGGATGTTTGACGATCGTAACGCCGTCCATGACTGCCTCCCGGACTTTCCTTAGAACACCGTGCCGTCGCTGATGACTTTGATCGGTGGCGAACCGTCGGCGCGCAATTGCCGCGCAATGATGCGTCCGGCCGCCCACGTGCCGCCTTCCAGAACTTTGGCCAGCGGCAGGGTTTTGTCGTCCATGTTGAGACGGCGCCGCATGTCATCTGCCAATTTGTCGAGGAGGGCGACCGTCAGCGCCCGCCACTCGACCACCAACGCCGACGCGACGTCGTGCGCGCGCCCGGCGTCGGCCGGATCGCGAAGCTGCAAGACGCCGCTATCGACGAAGAGACCGCCGTTGCGATATTCCGACAGGCCGGTGAGACCGTCGATGTCGGAGACCGCAATACCGGACCATTGCAGCGGCTCGATAAGAGAATAAGCAAGCCACTGCGAAAGCTTGTGCAGCGGCACCATGCCGTTTGTGGAATCCGGAGCCGTCAATGAGGGGTGACGCCAGCAATCGCCAAGCGGCACGCCGCCGAGTGTCAGCCGCGACGGCCAGATCGGACCGAGATGGTGGAGAAGCTCGGCAAGAATGGTCGGCGCTGAAATCGCGCCGGCCACCGCCAGCGCCGCAAAATGATCGAACAGGCCGCCCGGGCGCGGCGTGCCCCTTTGGCCAAAGATGTCAGGCTTGCCAAAGATCAAGTTGCCCAACCGGCGCAGCAAATCGGCGCGGCCTTCGCTGCCGACAAGCGGATTGGTCTCGCTGACCTGAAAGCCGCTCGCGAGTGCGCATTATTCGAAAGATTTTTCAGCCCTTCGGCGTCGGCCCGGAGCGGATCGGCCGGATCGGACGAGAACGCGCCTTGACAAACATCGCCAGGCTCGCGAGCGCCAAGCCTTCCGAACGGCCGATGCTCTGTCCGGTCGAGCGTCGCGATAATGCCATTGCGGTCCGGCGCCAGCGTCGAGCAAGACACTGACGATCGCCAAGTCGAAGGCCGCTCGCGCCGCGCGCCGCAGCGTCGGGCCATTTGGTTTTTTCATCGATCGAAGCCCAGCGGTCCTTGCCGTTGTGGACAAAGTGGCGCCAGCGCGAATGGAATGGGACGTCGAGCGACGGGATAATTCTGCCGTGTGATCTCGAGCACGAGATCGACCGCCGCCGGCAGGCGTGCCAGATCGACGCGGAAATGCGGAAGCTTGTCGTCAAGCCCGATCGCGAGCATCCGCTGCGCGCGCTCGCGAACGGCCCGCGCGCTTAACAACGAGCGCGCCGCGGCAGTTTCGGAGTTCGCGGAAGATACCGAATGCAAGCTCAGTACTTATCGAGGGAGCGGCCGACGGAATCGGTCAGATCCTGTGGCTTCGGCGGCTCGGGTGTGTAGTAGCCCGCGGCCTTCTTGGCTTCGATCTCGACATGGGCGTCGGCGGGAACCATGTCGTCCGGAATGGGAACGCGTTCGACGATATCGACGCCCTGCGACACCAGTGCGTCATATTTCATGTCGCTCATCGACACGAAACGGTCGATCCGTTTGAGCCCGAGCCAATGCACGGAATCCGGCATCAGTTGCTGGAAGCGCGCATCCTGAACGCCGGCGACGCATTCGGTGCGCTCGAAATAGGCCGACGCGGCGTCGCCGCCTTCCTGGCGCTTGCGCGCATTATAGACGAGGAATTTCGTCACCTCGCCCAGCGCGCGGCCCTCTTTGCGGTTGTAGATGATGATGCCGAGGCCGCCGTTCTGCGCGCCGCGGGCGCATTCCTCGATGCCGTGGATCAGATACGGCCGGCAGGTGCAGATGTCCGAGCCGAAGACGTCCGAGCCGTTGCACTCGTCGTGCACGCGGCAGGTAATCTGCGTGCGTGGGTTGGCGAGTTTTGCGACGTCGCCGAACAAATAGATGGTCGCGCCGCCGATCGGCGGCAGAAAGACCTGCAGATCGGGCCGCGTCACCAGTTCAGGAAACATGCCGGCGGTCTGCTCGAACAGCACGCGGCGCAGCGTATTCTCGGACGTGCCGAAGCGCTCGGCGATGCCGGGGAGGTACCACACCGGATCGATGGCGATCTTGACCACCGAAATGCTGCCGTTGTCGTGAACGACGTCGCCGTCGTTCTTGAGCCGTTTGGCCTTGAGCGCCGCCTGCATTTCCGGCAGATCAAGACGCGCGCGGGTGACCGCGATCGTCGGGCGGATGTCGATTCCCTCCGCGATCTCCGCCTTGAAATTCTCCGCGACCAAATGTCCCCAAGGATCGAGCGACACGATGCGCTTGGGTTCCGTCCATTGTTCGAATGGGCCGATAGTCGCCGCCGGATAGGTGTTGGTGAGATCGGGACGGCGGATCGGATCGAGCGCGCCGGATGAAACGGCCAGCGCCCGGTACACCGAATAGGAGCCGCCATGGCTGCCGATGACGTTGCGATCCTGCGGATGCGAAACCGTGCCGATGATCGGCCCGCGTTCGCGCGCGGTCGGCGCGCCCCATTTGATCGGGAAGCGCAGTTTTGCCCCGGGTTCGGGATGCGAAGTGAGGCGGATGTGTTCGGTACGATTTGGCAGAGTCATAGCCAGTCGAATCCAAAAGCTCTACGGCCCGCCACTATGACGAGCCGCATCACCACCATATCAATTAAATCGCGCGGCCTTTAGGCCCGCTATCGAGAACTATACCGGTTCCCAAGGTAGAAACAAAGCCGGAAACAATGGCGGAAACAATAACGCCAGGCCGGATAATGACCTGTTAAATATGGGGTTCTAAACCCCGTTATCCAAGGGGCACGCCCTTCTTTTCCGGGATCAGAAAGGCGGTGGCGACAATATCGATCAGATAAATTGTCGCCAGCAGCGCGATCGCCACCGTGAACGAATAGGTCGCAGCCAGGCTGCCAACAACAAAAGGTCCAAAACCGCCGACGCCGCGTCCGAGATTGAACAGCACGTTCTCCGCCGTGGCGCGCGCTTCGGTCGGATAGAGTTCTGCCAGCAGCGCGCCATAGCCGCCCAACATGCCGTTGACGAAGACACCCATGATCGCGCCGCCGATGAGGAGCGCGGTCGGGCCCGTCAACTGCGAATAGACCAGCACCATGATGAAAGCGCCGGCTTGGAAGGTGAGCAGAGCCGGCCGGCGTCCGATGCGATCGGCGAATTGTCCGAAGATCCAGATGCCGCATGCCATGCCCAATACGGTCACCGCGGTCCACAGCGCCGATTGCGTGAGCGTGTAGCCGAACCGCGTCGACAGGTAGCTCGGCAGCCAGATCATCAAGCCGTAATAGCCGAAATTCTGCACTGCGCAGAGGATCAGCATTCCAATACTTATTTTTGTCGTCGCGCCATCCTTCACCAGCAGGCCGAGCGGCATTGTTCCCCGCCGCGCCTTGGCGCGTTGGAGGAAAATCTCCGGCTCTTGCACCGTCCGGCGAACGGCAAAGGCGATGAGGCCGGGGACGAGGCCGACCAGGAACATTCCGCGCCAGCCGATGACCGGCAACAACAGGGGAGTGACAAGCGCCGCCGCCAGCACGCCGGCCTGCCAGCCCAGCGCCACATAGGTGCAGCCGCGCGCGCGGTATTTCGCCGGCCATGCCTCGGCGACGAGCGCCATGCCGATGCCGAATTCGCCGCCGAGCCCGAGGCCGGCAATGGTGCGATAGAACAGCAGATCCCAATAGCCCTGCGCGAAAGCGCCAAGCCCGGTGAAGATCGCGAACAGAAGGATTGTCCAGGTCAACACCCTGACGCGGCCGTAATAGTCGCTGAGGATACCAAAGGAAATGCCGCCGACGACCGCGCCGATCAGAGTCCAGGTCACGAGCGACCCCGCTTGCGGCGGCGTCAGATGCAGCTCCGCCGAAATCGCCCGCAGCATGAAGCCCAGAATGAGCAAATCAAATCCGTCCATCGCATAGCCGATGGCGGATGCGGCAAGCGCCTTCTTAGGAAAGGAGCCGATTTGATCGGCGGGTTCGGACAGGTCGGCATGAATAGCGGTCATCGCGGGCTCCTTAGGAACCCCGGAGTTTGATGATATTCCGCAAGCCTCTCAAGCTTATTCGTTCGGCGCTGTGGGCAATGTCTCACCGCCGGCTGAGCATCCTCATCGGGTGCTTATCAGGCTGCCCGGTAGCGGCTCTGCGGGCGCTGCAGGCCGAGATTCTCGCGCAGCGTCGAGCCCTCGTATTCGGTGCGGAACAGGCCGCGCCGCTGCAATTCAGGCACGATGTGCCTGACAAAGTCGTTGAGCCCGCCCGGCAAATAAGGCGGCATGATATTGAAGCCGTCGGCGGCGCCGCCGACAAACCATTCTTCCATCATGTCGGCAATCTGCTTCGGCGTGCCTTTGACGACGGCTTTGCCGCGGGCGCCGGCCATGCGCATGGCGAGCTGGCGGATGGTGAGATTCTCGCGCCTGGCGAGGTCGACGGCGGATTGGAAGGCGTATTGGCTGGCATTGGTTATGGTCAGATCGTCCGGCAGCGGTCCGTCAAAGGGATACGGCGAGAGATCGATGCCGCCGAGAACGGTGCCGAGGATTTCGCGCGCGACGATCGGGATGAATGAGCGACTGCAGCTCGTCGTATTTTTCGTTCGCCTCGCTTTCGGTCTCACCGATGATCGTGCTCAGCCCGGGCATGATCTTCATGCCGTCCGGGTCGCGCCCGTGCCGCGCCATCGCCTGCTTGAGATCGCCGTAGAGCTTCTTTCCGGCTTCGAGCGTCAGCGGCGCGCAGAAGATGACTTCGGCGAACTCGGCGGCGACATTGATCATGTCTTCGGAGCCGCCCGCCTGCACGATGATCGGCCGTCCTTGCGGCGAGCGCGGCACGTTGAGCGGCCCCCGCACCGAGAAGAACTTGCCTTTGTGGTCGAGCGTGTGCAGCCCCTGCGGATTAAAAAACTGTCCGCTGGCCTTGTCGCGGATGAAGGCGTCGTCGTCCCAGCTGTCCCACAGCGCGGTGACGATCTGCGCGAACTCGCGGGCGCGTTCGTAGCGCTCGCCGTGCTCGAAGTGAGCGTCGCGGCCGAAATTCTGCGCCTCTTCCTGCTGGCCCGACGTGACCAGGTTCCAGCCGGCGCGGCCGCCGCTGATATGATCGAGGGAAGCGAATTTGCGCGCCACGTGATAGGGCTCGTTGTAGCTCGTCGTCGCGGTGGCAACGAGGCCGATATGGCTCGTCGAGCCCGACAGCGCCGAGAGCAGCGTGATCGGCTCGAAATTGGCGATGTATTGCGCCGAACGGCTGAGCGCATCGATATGGGCCTTCCGCACGCAGACATTGTCGGCGAGGAAGACCATGTCGAACTTGGCGCGCTCGGCGGTCTGCGCCAGTTCGCGATAATGCGCGATGTTGATCCCGGCGTCGGCTTGGGATTCCTCGTGCCGCCAGGACGCGACATGGTGCCCCGTCGGGTTGAAAAACGCGCCGAGTCTCATCTTCTTTTGCAAAGCGGTCATGGTGTCCTCTGGCGTCCTCCGCCGGGCAAAATAGATAATCGTGAAAACCAAGTCACGGCCTTCGAAAGCACGTCTCGGGCGAAGCTATGCATCTGCGTGGGGCGGGGGGAGCCATCCCCCGGGAACGGCCGGGGGCGCGGGCGGCATCGGAAAGTCACTAACATTCCGGAGGGTGATTGCGCTAAGTTTCGTCGATGAGCACGACCACCCAGTCGCGACCTCTCAAGCTAGACCACCGCGCGGGCGCAGTCCGGCCGGCGCGGCTGACGAGCGGCCGCCCGCGTCCGGTCAAACGGCGCGACGCGGCGGCGACCCGCGCGCGGATCCTCAAAGCGGCGATGCAGGAATTCGCCGCCAAAGGGCTCGACGCCACCCGCATCGAGGATATTGCCGACCTGGCCGGCGCCAACCGCCGCATGACCTATTACTATTTCGGCAGCAAGGAGGGGCTCTATCTCGCCGCTCTCGAGGCCGCCTATTTCGAACTCGTCGAGGTCGAAGAGCGGATCGATGTCGATGCGCTCGGACCGATCGAGGCGATCGCGGCCATGGTGTCGGCAAAGTTCGAGCACTACGTCAAATATCCGCACTACGTCGAGTTTGTGAAGATGGAGAATCTCTATCGGGCGCGGCATTTGAAGACCTCGCGCCGGATCGCGGAAATGCGCGCGCCGCTGATTTCCGTCATCAAGCGCGTGCTCGAGCGCGGCGAGGCGATGGGCGTGTTGCGCAAAGGCGTCGATCCGCTCGATCTTTATCTGTCGATCTGTGCGCTCGGTTTCTTCGTGTTCTCCAATCGCCACACGCTCGGCGTGATTTTCAACACCGACGTCACGGCAGCCGCGGCCTTGCGCCGCCGCAAAGCGCTCGTCGTCGATATGATCAAGGCCTATCTGAAGCCTTAAACGAAGGCCGGTCGCGGCGCGGAAGGCGAGGAACTTGACAGGCTTCCGGCCAAACATTTAACTCACTCACGAGTTAATTAACACAGGGAAAACCCCGGAAAACCGGGTACGCGAGGAAGCGCATGAAGGTCCTCATCACCGGGGGGATGGGCGTCATCGGGGCGGAGACCAGCCGGAAATTCGTCGGCGAAGGGCACCGGCCGGTCGTCTATGCCCGTCACTACGACGGCAGGCTGGTCGGTGACATTGCCGACAAGATCGATTTCGAGCCCGGCGACATTCTCGACATGCCCCGCCTCCTCGATGTCATCAAGCGTCACCGGGTCACGCATATCGTTCACGCCGCGGCCTTCGTCGGCGCGGTGTCGGCCGCCAATCCGGCGCTGAGCATTCAGGTCAACGTCATGGGCACAGTGAACGTGCTCGAAGGCGCGCGGCTCTTCGATGTCAAACGCATCGTCTATACCAGCGCCAAGGGCATCTACGGGCCGGTGCTCGGCGACTACGGCCCACCGCATTACAAGCCGATGCCCGAGGACATGCCGAAGAACCCGCAGCGCATCTATGACAGCGCCAAGCTGATGAGCGAGCAGACCGCGCTCTACTACGCCAATAATTTCGGTCTCGATGTTGCGATCCTGCGCTTTGCGACCACCTACGGTCCCGGCAAGACCGCGCGCCACGGCAAGATGGGCGTCACCAGCCAGATCGTCGAAGCGCCGTTCAACGGCGAGCCGTTCCACCATCCTTACGGCGCTGAAGCCAAGGACGATTTCATCTACAATAAGGATTCCGCGCTCGGCGTTTATCTGGCGACCGTCGCCGAGAAAGTGCCGAGCCGCGTTTACAATATCGGCAGCGGCGCGGGGCTGACCTTGAACGATATGGCCGCGGCCATCCGCAAGCGCATTCCGCGCGCCGACATCGCGATCGGCCCCGGCGATAATTTCCTCGGCATGCCTTATCCGCCACACGGCGTCTACGACGTGAGCCGCGCCCGCGCTGAGCTCGGCTTCAGACCGGAATACGACTTCGACGCCGCCGTGGCGGACTACGTGAAAAGCCTCGAGCGCATGCGCGCGCAAGGTTACTAACGGCCATGATCGAAAGCCGCTATTGACGGCCGTTTTGAAAAACGGAGCTCACGATGCGCGATAGATTGGAATTGCCCCGCTTGTCGCTCGCGGAGCGCGATCGCCGCTGGGCGGTGACGCGCCAGCAAATGGAGGCGCGCGGCCTCGATTGCCTCGTGCTGTGGGGCTGGCCCGCGGTGTGGGATTTCTGCACCGCCAATGCGCGGTACCTGTCGCCGATCGGCGGCAATGCCGAGTTCAACGTGCTGGTATTTCCGCGGAACGGCGAGCCCACGTCTTATGTGATGATGCCGACCTTTGTCGACGGCTGGCGCGCGGCGCAGGACTGGATTTCCGACGTGCGGCCGCGGCGCAAGACCTGGGCGGATTCCGTCGTCGAACGGCTCACCGAGCTCGGCCTCGGCAAGGCGCGCATCGGCATGGACGGTCTTGCCGGTCCGCTCGATCCGGATGGCTGGCTGCCGCACAGCGTCTACACCCGGCTGCGGGAGCTTTTGCCGCAGGCCGAATTCGTCAATCTCGAAGATATGATGGAAATGCTGCGCACGGTGAAAAGCGACGAGGAGCTGCAGATCCTCGGGCGCGCCGCGCAACTGGGGGATCTGATGCTGTCGACCTGCCGCGACACGGCGAAGCCGGGCGTCCGAGAATTCGGCAGTCTACGGCGGCATGATGGAAGCGATGATCGCCAATGGCGGCGAGGAGCCGACGCTGTTCCTGTGGGCCTGCGATGCGCTGCCCTATCCGCATCCGTTCCGCATGCCGACGACGCGCCAGATTGTGCACGGCGATGTGATCATTTGCGAAATCCATCCCAAGATCGGCGGCTATTACACCCATGTCGAGCGTACCTTCTGCCTTGGCGAGCCGAAGCCGGAGCAGCGCCGCATCTATGACGGCTGTGTCGCGGCCTACGAAGAAGGCATGAAGAATTTTGGCCCGGGCCGGCCGATCTCGGTGGCGATGGACAAGGTGCGCGACGTCATCCACGCGCAGGGGCTCGGCATGTGCGAGACCGGCATTCATGGCCACGGATTGGCCTCGCTCGAATATCCGCGCTATCGCCACCACGCCATCGCCGCCGATCAGGCGGCGCTGAGAAGGCTCGGCGACGAATTCCGTCAGGGCATGGTGTTCGCGTTCAATATCGACCTGTTCGATCCCAAATTTCACGATGGGAAGACAGGCTGCGTCTTCGCCGAGACGGTGGTGATCACCGAGACTGGTGCCAAGCGCATGCATTCCTATCCGATGAATTTCCAGACCATAGCCGCGTAACGCCGGAGCTTAGAAGTGACCGAGACCAAGCCGAACTATCCGCCGATCCGCCGCGTCGTCACCGGGCACGACGGCGAAGTCGCGAAAGTCATGATCGATGCCGCCGCGACCAATGCGAAATTTCCTGGGTCCGGCAACGTATCGACGCTGATCTGGTCTACCGATAAAACGCCGGCCGCGATGCCCGCCGGCAAAGACTTCGAAGACATGGGCGCACGGATTCTCGGCACCGCGCCGCCAGTGAACGGCACCCGTTTCGCCGTGATCGATTTTCCGCCGGACAACAAGCCGCACATGCACCGCACCGAAACGGTCGACTACGTCCTCGTTCTCGAAGGCGAGATCGAGATGGACATGGACATGGATAACTCGACGGTGAAGCTGAAAGCCGGCGACGTCATGGTGCAGCGCGGCACCAATCACGCCTGGGCCAATCGCAGCAATGCGCGCGCCCGTGTTGCTTTCGTCTTGATCGATGCGGAACCGCTCGGCATCGGCAAGCCCGTGCTCGGAACCGCCAACGCGCGCTAAAGCTCTCCAAGATGCTCGAATTCCGCAATATCAGCTTTTCGTTCCCGGGCCGTCGCGGCGCGGTCGAGGTGCTGCGCGACGTCTCGTTCGCCTGCAAGAAAGACGAGATCGTCGCCGTGGTCGGACCGAGCGGCTGCGGCAAGTCGACTTTGCTCAGTCTCGCGAACGGATTGCGCAAGCCGAGCTCGGGCGAGGTGCTGATCGATGGGCGTCCCGTCAAAGGGACGGATCGCCGGCTCGGTATGCTGTTTCAGCAGACGACCTTGCTGCCGTGGCGCTCGGTGCTGGAAAATGTCGAGCTCGGTCTCGAGATAAGGGGCGAGCCGAAGCAGGCGCGCCGCGAGCGTGCGCTGGCGCTGATAAATCAATATGGGCTCGGCGGCTTCGAGCGCAAATATCCGCACGCTTTGTCCGGCGGCATGCAAAAGCGCGCGGCGCTGGCGCAGACGCTCGTCGTCGAGCCGACAGTGCTATTGCTCGACGAGCCGTTCGCCGCGCTCGATGCGCAGACCCGCGTCGTGATCGAAAACGACGTCGTGAAAATCTGCCGCGCCGGCAAGCGCAGCATGATCATCGTCACCCACGATATCGCCGAAGCCATCTCGATGGCGGACCGCGTCGTGGTCTTGAGCCGCCGCCCGGCGACGGTGAAGGAAGTTTATCGAGATTCCGCTGAGCCGCAAGGCGGCAAGCGTCGCCGACGTGCAAAGCACGCCGGAATTCACCCAGTTCTTCAAGCGGATTTGGGATGCGCTCGATATCAGCGTCACCGGCATGAGCTCCGCGGCATGACGCTCTCGCATCGCCTTGTCGTCATTCTCGGCCGGCTCGCGGTGCTGGCGGTGATCCTTGTCGGCGCCGAGATTGGCGTCCGCTCGGGCGTGCTGAGTCAGCTGTTCTTCTCGAGTCCGAGCGAGATTTTCCAGGCGCTGCTGACGCAGTGGGACAAGGGCAGCTTTTTGCAGGATGCCGGCATCACGGTGCTCGAAACGCTGCTCGGCCTCGTCTCGGGCTCGCTACTGGGCATGGCGATGGGATTGATCCTGCCGCAGCTTCGACTCCTGTCGAATGTCTTCGAGCCGTTTCTGATGGTTCTCAACGGCATTCCGGTGATCGTGATCGCGCCGCTGTTCATCCTGTGGCTCGGGCTCGGCATCCTCTCCAAGATCGGCATCAGCGTCTATATCGTGTTCTTTGCCATGTTCATTCCGGTCTATACGGCGTCGCTGCGGCTCGACACCACATTCGTCGATGCGTTGCGCGTCATGGGCGCGAGCAACAACCAGATTTTCTGGAAGGTCATCGTGCCGTCATCGCTGCCGAGCGTCTATACCGGGCTGAAGATCGGTTCCGGGCTGGCGCTGATCGGCGCGGTCATTGGCGAGTTCGTCGCGTCGCGTTCGGGGCTGGGCCATATGATCCTCTACGCCTCCGGCACGCTCGATACGCCGACGCTCTATTTCGGCATCATCACGCTCGCGCTGTTCGCCGCGATCCTGAGCTTCACCATCGACGCGCTCGGCCCCGTGCTGGTGCGCTACCGGTTTTCCGACGAGAAATAGCCGCGCGACCAAGCCGGCGGCAATCAAGGGAGAGACTTCAATGCGATATTCGATAATGCGACATGGGATGATGCGACATTGGGTGACGTTGATCGGCGCCATGCTGGCGCTGGCGTGCCAGCCCGCATTTGCCGACAGCGTGAAAATAGCGTTGCCGGTGGCTTCGCTCGAGTCGCTGCCGATCTACATTTCGCAAGCGAACGGCTTGTTCAAAAAGCACAATGTCGACGTCGACGTCATCACCAGCCGCGGCGGCGGCGAGGCGATGAAGGCCTATATTTCCGGCGACGTGCAGATCGTCGGCACCGGATTCCCCGAAGTCGGGCTGATGCGCGCGCACAATGTCGACGTCGAACTGTTCTTCGCGCAGACCTCGCGCGTGCCGTTCGGCATGATCGCGCGCAAGGATGCGGATCTGAAATCGGTCGCCGATCTCAAGGGCAAGACCATCGCGGTGACGTCGCCCGGCTCACTGACGGCCAACCTGGCGCGCTACTTCGTCCAGCAAGCGGGACTCGACCCCGACAAGGATGTGAGCCTGGTCTCGGTCGGCGGCGGTGGCGAAATTTTGGGCGCGCTCAAGAGCGGCAAGGCCGACGCGGCGATGCTGTTCGAGCCCTTCGTCACCATCGCTATCCAGCAAGGCTTTGCCACCATGCTGGTCGACGTGCCGCAGAAGCTCGATGCGTTCTCGTCGTCGCCGTTGTCGATCAGCAAGGCCTTCCTCGACAAATCCGGCAACGACGCGCGCGGCGTGTTCGACGCGCTCGCCGAAGCGCTCGCTTACATTCACGCCAATCCATCGGGCACGCTCGACATCGCCAAGAAGACCTTTGCCAATGCCGACCCCGCCGTGCTGTCGGCCGCCTTCGACCGCCTGAGCAAGTGGTATTCGCCTAACGGCAAATTCACTCGCGCCAATGTCGACCAGACACAGAAAATCTCGGTCGACATGAAGATCATGCCGCAGGCTTACCCTTACGATGAGGTCGTCGCGCCCATGGCACGTGAGTAGTCGGCGCAGGAATGAGGACGCGAGTCGGCAACGACCGCGCGGCGCTGGAATGGCGCGTGTCATGTGCCCTTCACCTGCGCCGTTTTATGATGTAATTTACGTTTCGACGACTTTCTCAGGTCGCGGGTCCTGTGACATGACCGGTAAAGCCAAGCCCCGCGCCTTCAATTCGAGATTTTCGAGCAAGTCGTTGATCGACCGGCCATAGGCCGTGAGCCGATATTCGACATGGGGCGGGCTCGTCCCTTTGTCGTCGCGCGCTACCATCTTCAGCGCTTCGAGCTCTTTGAGCCGTGCGGAGAGAACCTTGGCGGAGATGTCGCCGGGCAATTGCCGTTGCAGTTCGGCAAAGCGCAGGCTCTCGCCGCGGCCGAGCAGCCATACGATATGCACCAGCCATTTTTGCGCGAGCAGACCCAATACCGGGTCGAGCGGGCAACCTTCCGCGCCGTCGCCGGCATTCCCGTCTTCCGCCATCGCACCCTTACTCCAAGGTAACTTCTGTTCAACCGACGCCGCCAAGCCTAATTAGCAAAGACCAGCCCAAGCGGCATTGCCCAAGGGAGGATACTCAATAGCTCAAGCTCAGGCAAAACCGGACACGCTCATCTGATCGACTTTCAATCGCAAATGGCTTTCGCCACGAAGGTATTGGCCGCTTGGTCAAGGCTATGAGCGAGCGGCCGACGTATTAGTCGAAACTCCGCATCGTCCTGCAAAAAGTGCTGCGGGATCATCGGCGACACGCTCGCATCGTCATCACCTCAGGAGTCACCCATGACTAATCCGAAGCTCGAAGTCCTCACGCCGCAGAACTCGCAGATCCTCTTTATCGACCAGCAGCCGCAGATGGCTTTTGGCGTGCAGTCGATGGATCGCCAAACGCTGAAGAACAATGTCGTGGCCCTCGCGAAGGCAGCAAGGGTGTTCAAAATCCCGGCTACCATCACCACAGTCGAGTCGCAGAGTTTCTCCGGGTACACGTATCCTGAACTGCTCGACGTATTCCCCGACAAGCCGGTGCTCGAGCGCACGTCGATGAACTCGTGGGACGACAAAAAAGTGCGCGACGCCCTGAAGGCCAACGGCCGCAACAAAGTCGTGGTTTCGGGGCTATGGACCGAGGTGTGCAACAACAGCTTTGCATTGTGCGCGATTTTGGAGGGCGGCTATGAGATCTATATGGTCGCCGACGCCTCTGGTGCCACGTCCAAGGATGCGCACGACTACGCCATGCAGCGTATGATCCAGGTAGGAGTTGTTCCCGTAACCTGGCAGCAGGTCATGTTGGAATGGCAGCGCGACTGGGCGCGCAAGGAGACGTACGACGCGGTGATGGCGATCGTGCGTGAGCATTCTGGCGCTTACGGCATGGGCGTCGACTACGCTTACACCATGCTGCACAAGGCACCGCAGCGTACATCGAAGGTTCACGAGGCATTGGCACCGGTAGCTGCGTAGTGCGGTCCCTCGCGGGATTACCAACATGCGCGTTTATCTTCCGTCGCTTGGTGCCGGTCTTCTGGTTGGGGTTGTTTACAGCCTCCTCAACGTAGGATCGCCGGCACCGCCCTTAGTAGCGCTGATAGGGGCGCTTGGCATCCTCTTGGGCGAGCAGATCGTCCCAGTCGCCAAGCACATGCTCGATGGCTCGCATCTTGCCGCCGCATGGCGAGAAGCAAAATGTGCGCCTCACACGTTTGGAATGCTGCCCGGACGACATGCAGACGTTACATCGTCCACCACGAACGTTGGAGAGAAGGTATTATGAGCGATCCTGATCTCATTCTCAAAAACGGCCTGTTCACCACGCTCGACCGCGGCAATCCGAACGCCACCGCGGCCGCGATCGAAAAGGGTGTCTTCACCTCCGTCGGCCGCGATCACGAGGTGATGCAGCTAGCCGGCCCTAACACGCAGATCATCGACCTGAAGGGCCGCCGCGTACTGCCGGGCCTGATCGACAATCATTTGCACATCATCCGCGGCGGCTTGAACTTCAACATGGAGCTGCGCTGGGACGGCGTGCGTAGCCTCGCCGACGCCATGGCGATGCTCAAGCGCCAGGTGGCGATCACCCCGCCGCCGCAATGGGTGCGGGTGGTCGGCGGCTTTACCGAGCATCAGTTCGCCGAAAAGCGCCTGCCGACGATCGACGAGTTGAATGCGGTCGCGCCGGACACGCCGGTTTTTCTGTTGCATCTCTATGATCGCGCCATTCTCAACGGCGCAGCGCTTGCGCGCCGTCGGCTACACCAAGGACACGCCGGCGCCGCCCGCCGGCGAAATCGTGCGCGACGCCAACGGCAATCCGACCGGGCTGCTGCTGGCCAAGCCGAATGCCAGCGATCCTCTACGCGACGCTCGCCAAGGGGCCGAAGCTGCCGTTCGACTATCAGGTCAATTCGACGCGTCACTTCATGCGCGAGCTCAATCGGCTCGGCCTCACCGGCGCCATCGATGCCGGCGGCGGATTTCAGAACTACCCCGAGGACTATGCCGTCGTCGAGAAGCTCGCCAAGGACAACCAGCTCACGGTGCGGCTCGCCTATAATCTGTTCACCCAGAAGCCGAAGGGCGAGAAGGCCGACTTCCTCAACTGGACCAAGACGTCGAAATACAAACAGGGCGACGATTATTTCCGCCACAACGGCGCCGGCGAAATGCTGGTCTTTTCCGCGGCCGATTTCGAGGATTTCCGCCAGCCGCGGCCGGATATGCCGGCGGAAATGGAGGGCGAACTCGACGAGGTCGTGCGCATCCTCGCGCAAAACCGCTGGCCGTGGCGGCTGCACGCCACCTATGACGAGACGATCTCGCGCGCGCTCGACGTGTTCGAGCGGGTCAATCAGGACATTCCGCTCGAAGGTCTCAATTGGTTCTTCGACCATGCCGAGACGATCTCCGATCAGTCGATCGAACGCATCGCGGCGCTTGGCGGCGGCATCGCGGTTCAGCACCGCATGGCCTATCAGGGCGAATATTTCGTCGAGCGCTATGGCCATGGCGCCGCCGAAGAGACGCCGCCGATCGGGCGCATGATGCGGGCCGGCGTGAAAATCTCGGCCGGCACTGATGCGACGCGCGTCGCCTCGTACAATCCCTGGGTCTCGCTCGCCTGGCTGGTGACGGGAAAGACGGTCGCGGGCCTGCAGCCTCTATCCGCAGCGCAATTGCCTCGATCGCGAAACGGCGCTGCGGATGTGGACCGAGAACGTCACCTGGTTCTCCAACGAAGAGGGCAAGAAGGGCCGCATCCAGAGTCGGCCAATTGGCCGATCTGATGGTGCCGGACCGCGACTATTTCGCCTGCGGCGAGGACGAGATCGCCGACATCACCTCGGATCTGACCATGGTCGGCGGCAAAGTCGTCTATGGCGCGGGCGATTTTGCCTCACTCGACAAGGCCGAGCCGCCGCCGGCCATGCCGGATTGGTCGCCGGTGCGTAGCTTCGGCGGCTATGGCGCCTGGGGCGATGCGAAAGCCACCGGCAAATCCGAGCTCGGCCAAAAACTCGCGATGAGCTGCGGCTGCGCCAATGCCTGCAACGTCCACGGCCATAACCACGCCGCCGCATGGTCGAGCCGGTTGCCGATCGCCGATCTGCAATCGTTCTGGGGCGTGCTCGGCTGTGCCTGCTGGGCCGTGTGATGCTGGCCTGGCTCAAGGAAAATCCTGCCTGGGTCAGCGAAATCCTGCATTGGCAGTGGGTCTTGTTTGCGGCTCGGCTGGCGCTGACAAGCGCTTATCTGCTGGGCGGCATGACCAAGCTCCTCAATTTTTCAGCGGCAATTGCTGAACAGGAGCGCTTCGGTCTCCGTCCGGGCTGGCTCTGCGCGGCCTTGACGATATTGATCGAACTCGGCGGTTCGGCGCTCGTCTTATCGGGTTATGCGGTTTGGCTGGGTGCCGGCGCGTTGGGATGTCTGACGGCGGTCGCCATGCTTGACTGCCGACAATTTCTGGACAAAGTCCGGG